>NZ_CP132384.1:0-1200000 GCF_030758775.1 Bifidobacterium asteroides | reverse complement strand
TTAGGGGTTGACAGAAGGCCCCTGCAGCAGCTGTAATGAAAGTGTGTAAACACACTAGGGACTGGGGGGTCGCTATGAGTGGATTTGTTGACACTCGGTATAGCAGTACAACTAAAAACAGACTGACGCCGCTGATGCAGTGGTTCGAAGTCAACGTCGGACCATCCTGGCGAAGCGAGGCGCTCTGTGCGCAGACCGATCCGGAAGCGTTCTTCCCGGGCAAGGGAGGCTCCACCCAGGAGGCCAAGAGGGTCTGCGCCGACTGCACCGTCCGCAAGCAGTGCCTGGACTGGGCGGTCGAACACGACGAGCGCTTCGGCATCTGGGGCGGCATGAGTGAACGGGAGCGCCGCCGTTACAAGAAGAGGATGCGCGCACAGCGTCAAGTCTGAATCGCCGCGGATGCCCGAGCGAGGCATTCGGTGACCTGGTTTGCGTAGACTGGAACGCATGAGTTTCGTCGCGCCTCAAGCCCAGGATGTCCGGCAGGTCCTCTCTTCGGTCATGAACGAATGTTCACCCGCCGCCAGTCCTCATGTGGAGGATGCCGTGGCGGCGGTGATCACGGTCGAGCATGATCTGACCTATTTGCCGGACACCCTGCGTGCCCTCTTGCGGCAGAGCCTCTTGCCGCGGGTCCTGGTCATCGCGGACTGTTCGGGGTCCACCGCAGAGCCACTTTATGCGCAGTTTCCGGTGGATGGGCCCGCGCGGGTGGAAGTGCAGGTGGTTCGCGCGCGAGGCGCCTCCTCCTTTGGCGATGCCTTGGACAAGGCGCTTGGCTATGCCCGCCTGCCTGGTCGGATCCGGGCTCTTTGGCTTCTGCACGACGACTGCCGTCCACTGGACAATCATTGTCTGGACGAGCTGGTGGACACCTGGCACAGCAATCCCACTGCCTCCCTGCTGGGTGCCAAGCAGTATGACTGGCAGGGCGAGGGGCTGCGTGACGTGGGTCGTTACGCCTACCGTCACCGAACGGTGAGCCTGGTAGTGGACAGCGAGCCCGACCAGCAGCAGTATGACGCGCGTCAGGATGTCTTCGCGGTGAGCCTGGCTGGCGCCCTGGTGCCCATGCAGACCATGAAGGACTTGGATGGACCAGGCGCCTGGGCTGGCACTTTCGGCCAGTCCGACGATCTTTGCCGCCGTATCTGCCTGTCAGGGGGACGGGTGGTAATCGTGCCGGGAGCCCGGATGGCCCATGCCAGCGCCCGGATGAGCGGGTTGCGTGATCGGAACGGGCGGGCGGTGCAGCCCGACCGCCCCTTGGACGCCTCCATGAGTCCCATACTGGCCCGGGAACGCTACCTGCTGACCGATTTTGCCCTGCCCTGGTGGCCGCTGGTCTGGCTCTGGCGAGTTCTGGCGGCATTGTGGCTCATGGCGGTTGATCTTATCGGCAAGCGGCCCTACAGGGCCCTCTGCCGTCTGTGCGCGCCCTGGCGGATCCTGGCTCGACCTGCAGCGCTGCTGACCATGCGCCGCCGTCTGACCTCCGCCTGCCATGGCAGTCCCCGCCGGTTGGACATTCTTCAGGCCAACGGCCAGCAGATCCGGCAGTGGCGGCAGCGCAGGCAGGCCTTTCATGATCAGCGTGAGCATCCCATGCTCAGCCACCTGGCCCTGGCTCATCTGCGGCAGCAGTTCCTGCGTCGCATGGCCTGGGCTACAGGGATGACCCTAGCGGTCTTGGCGGCCTTGGTGGTCACCCATTGGCCCCTGTGTCGCGCTATCTTCTCGGGAGGGGCCATCCATGCGCCCTCCCTGCCCTCGTCAGGAGCCGATTGGTCCCAGCTGCTGACGGCGGCCACCACCTCCTGGTCCCTGGCCGGAGGCGTTGGGCAGCCTGCAGTTCCTGCCCCCTTCCTCCTGGTGCTTCTGCCCTTCGCTCTGCTGACCGGCGGTCACGTAGCCCAAGCCATGGCCCTGATGCTCCTGGCGGAGACGGGACTGGCCGCTCTGTCGTTCTGGGCTCTGGCCGGCGTGGTCACCAGGTCCAATCCCGTCCGCGTCCTGCTGGGGTTGCTCTGGGCTTGTCTGGCATTCGCCCTGGGCATAGTGGATGGCCTGCAGCTGCCCATGCTGACGGTCATGGCCTTCATGCCTGCCGCCTTTGCCTTTGTTTTCAAGGCCGTGGGGCTGTATCAGACCGAGGCTCCCGTGCGCCCCAAGGCTTCGGTGCAGCAGGCGGCTCTGGCCTCTATCTGCTTCCTGCCGGTCCTGGCTGCCGAACCTCAGCTCATGCTGGCCATGATCCCGCTCTTCATCATGGCGATCTGCCTGGTACCTTCCCATCGGGTCATGCTGCTCCTGATGCCCCTGCCCTCGGCGCTGGCCCTGGCGCCCACCCTGGTCAATTCCTTGCACCATGCCCATCAAGGGCTTTTCAGACAGCTTTTCGCAGATCTTCTGATCCCCTCGACGGGCCTGGCCGGTCAGCCCAGAACCGGGAGCCTGGGGCAACTGCTGGCCCGCCTGTTGGGCCTGGACGTTTCGGCCCTGTGGCCCGTCAGGTGGCGACCTGAGCTCTGGCGCCCGACCACCCTGGCCTGCTGTCTGCTGGTGGTGGCCCTGCTGGCCTTTATCGCCTTGGTTGTGCCTCGGGCGCTCAAGACTGCCAGGATTCTTTGGATTACCGTTCTGCTGGGCCTGATTCTGGCGCTGATCTCCCAGGCGGTCTGCACCGGCTTGGACGAGACCGGTCCAGTGGCCGGTTCGGTCCTGCCCGGTGTGATGCTTGCACTCATGGGACTGCTGGCTTGTCTGGGCCTCCTGGCTGGCCGGGCCGTCCGTCCCTTCTCGCCCCTTGCTCCCGGGCACGGTCAGGTTCCAGACGGCGATGGTGATCGTCCGCCCCTGCCTCCTGCGCAGTCCTCTTCAACCTCTGCAGCTGCGGCTGATGGCGGAGGACGGATTTTCAGGCTCCTGCTGGGTTTGATCCTGACCCTGGTCACGGCAGGCGTGGCAGCGGCTGGTCTGGCGGCGCCAGTCGGAGGGCCCCTGTCCGCTGATGACCGGCAGCTTCCGGCAGTGGCGGTGGACTATCTGAACAAGGATCCGTCCCACCGGGTGCTGGTGCTGACCTCGCCCTCACATGGCCGCGTGGCCTACACGGGTCTGCACACCTCACGAGGAGAGCTGATCGATGCCTCGCCTGCCCTGCGCGCCCAGATGGTGAACGGCGGGAAGATGGCCGGTCAGGATGTCCTCTCGCGTTCGGCGGCGGCTCTGATGGCCAATGCCGACTCCAAGGCTGTAGCGGCTGTATCCGGCCTGGGCTTCGGAGGAATCTATGTGCCTGCCGACCGTTCTGGTGCCGGCGGCATGGGATCCACGCCCAACGATGACCTGGTATCCAACATCACCGCCAGCGATGGCGCCCAGCAGGTGGCGACCAATGCCCAGGGAACCTATTTCCGTTTGAGCTCGCAATCCGGCAGGGATGTGGGGGTCAACATGGCCGGGGCCCGTCAGGCGGCGGCCAGCACCTGGAGGAGGGTCTGGCTCTGGGCCCTGGGCTTGGTTCTGCTGGGATACTGCCTGGTGGCTCTGCCGCGTCCTGGCTACTTTGGAGGGGAGCAACTATGAGTGCACGAAGCAAGGGATCCCTGGTGGCTGCTCTGGTCACGGCACCTCTGGTGGCGGTTTTGATTGCTGTTCTGACGGTATGGACGCCTCCAGCCTCTTTGGCCGACGGGGCCCAGGGCTCGGCAGTCGTTGCCACCCGGGTCAGCCAACGTGAGGCAGCGTCCTACTGCCCGGCTCGAATGACGGTAGCGGATGAGGACAAGGTCGGCGATGACCAGTTCAAGGCCTCGGAGGGCGATCTGAGCGCCCGTGTCACAGCCGCCGCCTTTGGAGCCATCGGCAGTGCCAGCCTGACCCCGCTTGCAGGCGGGCGACGCACCATGATGACTGATCCCGATCCTGTGGACGGGCAGAAGGCGATGGCCGCCTCGCTCGATCCAGGCACTTCGGCCACTGCATTCGATTCCCGGATGCTCAAGTCCCAGCCGGGCACAGGGGCTGCCGTCGGCATGGTCTCCTGGGCCACCAAGGGCGATCTGCGAGGGATCCAGGCGCTGGCCTGCCCTCGGGCCGCCATGGATGCCGACTTCCTGTTGCCCGCCACCGGCCGAGGGGCCACACAGCGGCTGGTGGCCTACAACCCGTCATCCAAGGCTACGGTCATCAGTCTTGAGATCCAGGGTTCGCATTCTTCCGGCAACCTGTCCTTGGAGACCGGGAACACCATGACTGTGGCGCCTGGAGGCTATGCCTCATACGACCTGTCTGCGGCGGCTCCCGGACAGCAGGCCATCTATGTCCGGGCTCGCAGCTCCCAGGCGCCAGTGGCCATGTCGGTCTCGGTCAATGTCATGGCTGGACTCGATCCACGCGGGTCGGATCAGGCAACCGCCTTGGCGGCGCCCGGCCATGATCTGGTTATTCCCGGCCTGCGCGGGGCAGACCAGGCCACCCTGCTTCTGCAGGGTTCCAAGGCCACTGCGGTGGAGCTTTCCTGGATGGATGAAGACGGTCGGGAATCCCTGCGGCGGGTGGATTTGCAGGGTTCCAGGGCTGCTGCGGTGGACTTGGGCGGCGTGCCTGACGGCAAGCTGGCTCTGCAGGTGCATGCCGACCAGCCTGTCCGAGCGGTCCTGCAGGTGACCGGCCAAGGCAGCCAGGACCAGTCGCAGTCCGATCTGGCCCTGATTCCTGCGGGTGCTGCTGCCGCCTCCTCGGCCCTGACCATATCCCAGCCTGCCCAGGCTGCGCTGACCCTGGTCAACCCATCGACGGATCCGATCAAGGCCGAACTGGTCGGGTTCGACGAGAAGGGCAAAAAATTGGATGAGCGCTCGCTGACGGTTGAGCCGGGTCGGGCCCATGAGCTTTCAGCCCACGATCTGGGCGACCAGGTGGCCGCCGTGCGGCTGAACGAGGATTCCGGGCATGGCTCCTCCCGGCTGATCTGGAATGCCCGCCTGAGCGTGGACGCGGTCAACCAGGCTGGCCTGGCCGGTCTGGCGGTCATGGCTCCTGACGGGCTCATGCCTGCCACCACGCTGATCCGCTCCGGCCCGGATTCCGCTGTCCTGCCCTGAAAGTCGGCTGTCAGCGTCCCCACATGGGGTCGATTTCCTCGGGGTCGCGCCCATAAAGGTCAGCCAGCTGCAGAACCAGTTCGTCGCGGATAATCAGCTCCAGCTCGGTGCGGTCTCGGGTCTTGCTCTGGATGGGCAGCCGGTAGAGGACGATTCTGGCGGGGATGCCGCGGCCTGCCGGGAAACTGCGTGAGAAGAGATCCGCCCTGTCCTCCCAGGGGGTGGGGTCGGAGGGCGGCACATCCTCGACTGCGAATTGGACGGGTTTGACCAGCTGGGGCCAGCCGGCTCCCAGACGCCGGATCTGGGCCGCGGTCAGGTCGTCGAAGATCCCGCATCTGGTGCGATAGCGGGGCAGGCGGGTGCCGAAGGTGGGCCGACGAATCCCCCGGCCATGACTGTCCCGGTAGACGCTGCGGGACCAAGGCGGCTGATCGTTGATCATGACACTCACCATAGCCCCTCAATCCAGTGGCAGTTTCGATTCAGGGTGTCTTGTAGCATGGAGCGATGATCGACAAGCGGATGGGAGCAATCATGGCGGAGGACGGTGCGGTGAACGTGGCCTGGTGGGGCAGCCAAGACATAGGGTCCATCTGCGCACGGGCACGGGTGCTGGCCTTCGATCTGGACAATACCCTGGCGCTGTCCAAGACCCGCATGGACCAGACCATGGCCGTTCATTTCGCCGCCCTGACCCGGCTTCGGCCCGTAGCCATCGTCTCTGGCGGGCGGTTCAGCCAGTTCCGCGACCAGGTGCTGGATGCCCTGCCTGACGATACCCGTTTCGGCCAACTGCATCTGATGCCCACCAGCGGCACCCGCTACTACCGCTGGCAGGATGGAAGCTGGGATTGCGTCTACGCCCACGACCTGAGCGCCCAGGACCGGCAGGCCGCCGAGGCCAGCCTGGAGCGCAGGGCCAAGCAGCTGGGCGACTGGGAGGAGCAGGTCTGGGGGCCGCGCATCGAGGATCGTGGCAGCCAGATTACCTTCTCCGCCCTGGGTCAGCAGGCCCCCGTAGAAGCCAAGGAGGCCTGGGATCCGGACAACAGCCGCAAGGACGCCCTGGCCCGGGCCGTGGCCGCTGATCTGCCCAACCTGCAGGTGCGCTCCGGCGGCTCCACCAGCGTGGACATCTCGGCCAAGGGCATTGACAAGGCCTACGCCGTGACCTCCCTGGCCAGGATACTGGGTGTGGATGTCGGCGATATCGCCTTCGTGGGCGACCGGATGGATCCTGACGGCAACGACTATCCGGCGGCCCTGGCCGGGGCCATGGCTCTGCGGGTGCACAATCCTGCTGATGCCCTGGACCTGATTCAGGCCATGGAGGCAGATCTGGTCTGAACCTGTCTGCAGACAATTCTGTGAACAGACAGCCTGTTTATGCACATGGATCTGATCTGCTTGCCTATCCTCTGCGTATTGGGGTTGGCTGGGCGGTATGCGCAACCCTTCATTGGCATTTGATCGACTCCGACAGGCCGCTTGTGCTGTCGCCTCGGCCTTGGCGGGCTCGGTCCTGGACCTGCTGGCTCCTCGAGCCTGCGCCGGCTGCGGCCGCCCTGACCTTCTGCTCTGCCCCAGTTGCAGATCCCTGCTCTTCCGGCCCCTGTCGGTGCCTGCGCCCGCCTATGCCGTAGGTCTGGCCCTGGCCTGCGCGCCCTATCGAGGACCTGTCAGGCGGATCATTCTGGCCTGGAAGGACCATGACAACCGGCCCTTGGACAGGCCGCTGGGCCAGGTCATGGCCGATCTGGCTCCAGCCCTGTCCAGGCTGATCGATCCTCTGCTCCGGCCCAAGCCTGCCGGGGCCATTCTGGTGGTTCCCGCCCCCTCCTCGTCCTCATCCCTGCGAAGGCGGGGGAGGGTTCATCTGCAGCCGATCCTCCTGTCTCTGGTCCAGGCCCTGCAGCGGCAGGGCCTGACCGCCCGTGTGGAATCTGCTCTGATCATGAACTCCGTCAGGACCAAGTCTGTCCAGGCGGGCGGCCGTCGGAACCGTTCGCGTCGGCTGGCAGGCCGGATCGCGGTTGTGGATCCATCACGGCTGTCCGGTCATCCTGTCTTGGTTGTGGACGACATCATCACCACGGGATCCACCATCCGCCAGTGCGCCCGTGCCCTGGAGACTGCGGGTGCTCTGCCTCTGGCTGCCCTGGCTCTGGCGGCTGTTCCTCCAGGCCATGAGGACCTCTAACGGGCCTGTGCTACGGCCATCTCGTCCCAGCGGGTGGTGGCCCTGGGGGAGAGCATGCCCCGGTTCATGGCCCAGTCGGCCCCCGTATCCTCGTCGCCCCGGCCCTGGCCGCGGATGCCTCCGTAGCCTACGCCCACGCGGAAGGGGCCGAAACGACGGGTGGCGTCCTCCAGGACGTCCCCCAGACCATGGGTGTCCCGGGCTGCATCCAGTCCTTCCAAGGTGTGGAAGTGGTCGGCATCGGTCAGGTCCAGCAGAACCACCCCGGCCCGGATCCAACGGGCGTGGGGATCCACTCGGCCCTTGAGCGCCCGGCTGGCTGCGCCGGCGATGACCAGCGGATCGTCGCTGGGATCCTCCAGGACGACGGTCCGGCCAGCTGAGCAGAACTGCTGGGGCGCATAGGGGCTGGTGGAGCAGAAGACCCGCACCCTGCCGCACAGGCCGTGCTGTCGACGCAGGCGGCGGCAGGCCTTCTGGGCGTAGATGCTCAGCGCCTGGGCCAGGGTGGCGTAGCCCTCTATGGGGTGGGAGAACATGCGCGAGCACAGAATCTGATCGGTGCGCACGCCCCTGGCGGCATCCGCCTCGGGCTCAATGCAGGGTCGTCCCCTCAACTCCAGGACGGTGCGCTGCAGCATGACGGAGAACCGATGCCGGATCAGGGAGGGATCGGCATCGCGCAGATCCAGGGCGGTGGTGATGCCCATGCCCATGAGCCTGCCGGTCAGCCGCCGGCCCACTCCCCAGACCTGGTCGATGGGCACTGATGCCAGAGCCTGGTCGCCATACTGGGACTCCACCTGGCTCCAGAGGGTGATCCCCTCGGTCGAGGGATGGTCCTTGGCCCAGTGGTTGGCCACCTTGGCCAGGGTCTTGGTAGGCGCCACACCCACGCTGACGGGAATGCCGGTGCATCGCAGGACCGCGGCGCGCAGCTCCCGGCAGATCTCGACGGTGCGCTTGTCGTTCCAGATGCTGTCCATGAAGCACTCGTCGATGGAGTAGATCTCCTGGTTGGGCAGGAAATGGGCCATGATGGCCATCATGCGCCTTGAGAGGCTGGCATAGAGCTCATAGTTGGAGCTGCGGGCCACCACTCCGTCCTGCAGGGCCCGGTCGCGAATGGTGAACCAGGGTGTGCCGTTGGTGATGCCCAGGGCCTTGGCCGGGCGGTTGCGGGCCACCACGCAGCCGTCGTTGTTGGACAGCACAACCACCGGGCGATCAGCCAGGGAGGGGTCGAAGACGGCCTCACATGAGGCAAAGAAAGAGTTGGCATCAGCCAGGACCACCCGGCCTGTCAGAGCGGTCCCGGGTGCCGGCTGGGCTGGTCTCTGCGCGCTCATGCCGACCCCCAGCCCGTGGAAGGATAGGCGGGTTTCCGGCCCTGGCTTCCCGTGCGCCTGCGTCCGTGCGGGGTATGTCCGGGATAGGTGACCTGGGGCAGGGGAGAGCCGCTCCGCGATTCGCCCTTGGTGTCCACCCGCTGCCAGTGGTAGTTGCCGATGACCACCCCCCAGATGACCAGTTCCTCGCCCTCCTGGGGCAGGAAGTCGGGGTAGTCGGGGTTCTCGGCCCGCAGCATGGTCCGTCCCTTGCGCCTGGCCAGCCGCTTGACCAGCAGCTCGTCGTCCAGGATGGCGATGACGATGTCCCCCTCGCGTGGCTCCAGTGACCGGTCGACCACCAACAGGTCCCCATCGAAGATGCCGGCTCCGGTCATGGAATCGCCGGCCACATGGATGATGAAGGTGGAGTCGGGGTGGACGATGACGTTCTGGTCGAAGCTGAAGTCGCCGCTGAAGTAGTCCTGGGCCACTGAGGGGAAGCCGGCGTGGACAGCCTCCAGGGCCTGCGGGACAGGGCTGGGGTGCCCTCGGAAGGGACTCAGGGCATCGACCCGGCACTCCGGCAGGGAAGCAGGGGCCGCCTCCGGCGACCCATGAATGGTAGCGACCATGGCACACCTCGAACTCGATGGCATTCGAACAAATGTTCGATTTCATTATGAGCCGAAGTGCGCCTCCCCGTCAATGCGGCGCGTCGGGCCCGCCGGAGCCGTCCCCGTCCCCCTCGTCCTCGTCGGGGTCGCGGTGATATCTGGGCAGGGTGATCTCGAAGTCCGCTCCGCGCGGGTCGTCCACCACCTGCACCTGGCCTCCATGCAACTGGGCCGCCCAGCGGGCGATGGACAGCCCCAGCCCGGTGCCGCCTGACTCCGTGCCCGGGCCGGCCTTGCCCTTGACGAAGCGCCGGAAGATATCGGTACGGGCCTCGGGGGGTATCTGCGAGCCGAAGTTGAC
The DNA here is from genome assembly GCF_030758775.1 of Bifidobacterium asteroides. Classification (NCBI taxonomy): domain Bacteria; kingdom Bacillati; phylum Actinomycetota; class Actinomycetes; order Bifidobacteriales; family Bifidobacteriaceae; genus Bifidobacterium; species Bifidobacterium asteroides. The sequence continues at coordinate 1,190,380 of NZ_CP132384.1, read as the reverse complement.
CACGTTGGTGACTATGGTCTCCTGCTGCTGATCCTCGTGGGCCTGGATCAGCACCGTGGTGCCGTCGGCCGAGTGCTTCAGGGCGTTGCTGATGACGTTGGTGAAGAGCTGGCGCAGCCGATCCTGGTCGCCCTCCATTCTCAGGCCCTTCTCCAGATCCACCTGGATGTCATGGGCATGCCCGGCGTCGGCTATGGCCAGGGGCTGGAGGGTCTCGTCGATGAAGTCCCCGAAGTCGAAGTCCTCGATCTGCAGGCTGGCGGCCCCGGCCTCCATCCTCGACAGGTCCAGCAGGAAGGCAATCAGGTCGGACAGGCGGTGGGTCTGCTCCAGGATCCCCTCCAGGTTGGCTGGCGTGGGCTCGGTCACCCCGTCCGCCATGTTCTCCACCATGGCCTGCAGGGCCGAGACGGGGGTGCGCAGCTCGTGGCTGACATTGGCCACCATGTCCCGGCGCATCTGGTCGGCGTGCTGGAGCTCCTCGGCCATCTCGTTGAAGGACTGGGCCAGGAGCCCCACCTCGTCATGGCTGGTCGTGGTGGCGTGGACCCGGACCGTGTAGTCCCCGTCGGCCATGGCCTCGGCCGCATCCCGCATCTGCCGCAGGGGAGCGGTGAGCCCTCGGGAGAAGAAGTAGGTGATCCCCAGGGCCACCACCAGGGTCAGCGGCATGGCGATCCAGCCGCTCCAGCCCATCTTCAGCAGGAACCAGGCCATGACGAAGGCGATGGCTGTGGAGATGATGATCAGTACGCTCAGCTCCACTTTCAATGAGGCGAAGGATCCAATGGGCCGTTCCCGGTCCACACGCGCACTCAGACCGGGCCCCTTGCGCCGGCTTCTGCCGTCCTTGCTCATAGCGTGCATCCGCGGCTGCTACCGCTGGTCCTGTTCCTGATCCTCGGGTGGCTCGAAGGCGTAGCCCACGCCATGCACGGTGCGGATCATCTGCGAGCCCAGCTTGTGGCGCAGGGCCTTGACGTGGGAGTCCACCGTCCTGGTGCCCGAGGCATCCACCCAGTCCCAGACCTCCTCCAACAGCTTCTCGCGGGTGAGCACGGACTTGGGCCGGCGGGCCAGCGTGGCCAGCAGGTCGAATTCGGTGGGTGTCAGGTGAATCTGCTCCCCGCGCAGGGTCACGATGCGTTGGGCCGGGTCGATGACCAGGGATCCGAAGTCCAGCACCTTCTCGTTCTCGGAGTTCTTGGCGATGACCTTGGCCCGCTCCACCCGGCGCAGGAGGGCCTTGCAGCGTGCGATCAGCTCGCGCATGGAGAAGGGCTTGGTCATGTAGTCGTCGGCTCCGGCGCCCAGACCGGTCACCTTGTCGGCCTCGTCGTCCCTGGCGGTCAGAATCAGCACCGGCACCGGCCGCTCGGCCACGATCCGCTTGGTGGCCTCCAGTCCGTCCATGACGGGCAGCATGATGTCCATGATGACCAGGTCGGGCTTGATCTGGGAAGCGGCCTGCACGGCGCTGGCACCGTCCGATGCCACCCGGGCCGTCCACCCTTCGGCGGTGATGCGCTGGGCTATGGCAGTGGCCAGGGTGGGTTCGTCCTCAACCACCAGGATGGTGCTGGGTGTAGTGTAGCGGCTTGTGTTTCTGATCATGCCTACCTCTGTTTTCGATCACTGATCCGCAAAACGATGCTCGTCATGCGGGGTGGAGCCTTGTCGGCATTCGTTCCACCACCGTCGTTTCTTCCAGAATAGTCTTCAGAGCCTCCAGGGGAAGTGTGCTCGCGGAGAATCGCGTCGTCCCAGGGCGCCCGTCAGCAAGTCCATGCGCAATGGCATTATTATATGGTATTTTCTCGACTCGTTCTGGAGGGCATATGGGTTACAAGGTCGGTGACATGGTCGTCTATCCGCGTCATGGGGCCGCCAGGGTGGACGCCATCACCGAACGGACTGTCAAGGGCGTCACCCGCAAGTACCTGCAGCTGTCCGTGCTCTCTTCGGACGGACTGGTCATCAACGTCCCCGTCGAGAACGCGGCCAAGGTGGGCGTCAGGGACATCGTCGACGCCAAGGCGGTGGCCAAGGTCTTCGAGATCCTGCGCACCCCGGTGGTCGAGGAGAAGGAGATGAACTGGTCGCGCCGCTACAAGCTGAATGTGGAGAAGATCGCCACCGGCGAGGTCAACAAGATCGCCGAGGTGGTGCGCGACCTCTCCCAGCGCGACGTGGACGAGCACGGGCTGTCGGCAGGCGAGAAGCGGATGCTGATCAAGGCCCGCAAGATCCTGACCTCCGAGATCGCCCTGTCCGAGAAGCTGGACGAGGACGAGGCCCAGCGCCTGCTGGACGTCAACCTGGGCTATGCTGAGCCCATGCCCGGCGACGACAAGCACCATACCAAGTCCCCCAAGGAGCCGGCTTCCAAGACCCTGGCACGGGTGGCCCAGGAGGCCGCCAAGACCAAGGGCAAGGGCAAGACCAAGGCCAAGCGCTGAGACCGGAGCCGGTCATGGGCCATCCAAGCATTGGACTGGGCTTTGACGCCCATCGCTTTGATCCAACCGGTGAGCGTCCCCTCTGGCTGGCCTGTCTGTCCTGGAATGACGGAACCCCCGGACTGCTGGGCGATTCTGACGGCGATGCAGCCGCCCATGCCCTGATCGATGCCATCCTGTCAGCCGCCGATCTGGGCGATATCGGCACCCTGTTCGGCCTGGGAGCGCAGGCCCCTGGAGCGGGCATGCATGGGTCGGCCATGCTGGAGAAGACCATGGACTGTCTGCATGAGCACGGTCGCAGGCTGCTCAACGCCTCCCTGGTCATCGTCGGCCAGCGCCCCAGAATTTCCTCGCGTCGTCACCTGGCCCAGCAGGCCATGAGCCAGGCTGTCGGGGCACCGGTTCGGCTGACTGCCACCACCACTGACGGCATGGGCTTTGCCGGTCACAACGAGGGCATCGCCGTCATGGCCACCGCCCTGGTGGACTGACCGGCATCAGGCGCGCAGGGCCGCCCATCCCTTGGCCAGAGCCCAGAAGAGGGTGGACAGGGTCACGATGACGAAGCTGGGAGGGGCCGGCACCATGGCCGAGATCACCAGGCCTCCCCAGATTGAAGCCAGGCAGATCAATCCTGATAGAAGCATGGCCCGCAGGGGAGAGGCCACCAGGATGTTGGCCGTGGCCGCCGGAGTGACGACCAGAGCGAAGATGAGCAGGGTCCCCACTGCCGGCACGGCGATGGTGATGACGCCGGCCATGATGGCCATGAAGGTCAGGTTCATCAGCCCGATGGGCACGCCGCGAGCCTGGGCCACCTGCTCATCCAGGGAGCTGAAGAGCAGGGGCCGGTAGATCAGGGCCAACAGGATCAGCAGGATCGCATCGAAGATGATGAAGCCGACGACCTGGCCCCGGGTGATGGTCAGGATGGATCCGAAGAGGATGGCCTGCATCTGCTGGGAGGCCGAGCTGGACATCCTGGCGAAGAAGAGCCCCAGGCCGGTGGCGAAGGCCAGGACCGTGCCCGTGGCGATCTCCCTCTGGGAGGCCCGCTTGCCCAGAGCTCCGATGACCAGCGCCCCGCCCAGGGCGAACAGGCCCATGCCGGCAGAGACCGGCAGCCCTAGCAGGACGGCCCCCGTGGCGCCGGGCAGGCCAATGTGGGCCAGGGCGTGGGCGGCGAAGGTGGAGTGTCTGGCGATGGTGAAGTAGCCCATGGCTCCGGCGGCCACGGCGATGCACAATCCGGCCACCATGGCATTGCGCATGAAGGGGGCGGCGAGAATCTCCGTCCAATGGGGGTCGAAGACTGGCGTGGTCATGAGTTCCTTTCCCGGTCCGTCCCGTGCAGGCGGGCCACCTGGCTGGGTTGGTAGCGATTGTGGACGGGCCCGATCGGCTCGTCCATGTCGGGGGCCACGAACATGTCCCCCTGGGGAGTGGTGACCACCTCCACCTTGGTGCCGTAGAGGTGGGTGAGCAGGTCCGAGTCCAGCACGTCGTCCATGCGGGCGTAATGAGGGTGCCCGTCCAGCAGATAGACCGCCCCGGTCAGCACAGGCAGCAGCATGTTCAGGTCGTGGGCCACCACCTGGATGGACATGCCCAGACGGCTGTTGAGCTGCGCCAGCAGGTGGACGGTGGCGCGCTGCCCGGCCAGGTCCAGATTGGCCAGGGGCTCGTCGAGCATGAGCAGATCAGGATCGCAGACCAGGGCCTGGGCGATGGCCACCCGCTGCCGCAGGCCGCCGGAGAGCTGGGACAGGCGCAGGTGGGCCCTGTCCTGAACGCCGACGAAGCGCATGGCTTCTCTGGCGCGCTCGCGGTCCTGCCGGGTGACGGGGTGAATGCCGAACCGGGTGCCGGTCAGCCCCAGCAGGACGGATTGTTCGGCCGTAAGGTTGGAGTCGATGTCCGAGGTGTAGCTCTGGGGTACGTAACCGATGCGGTCGTTGGCCTGGCCGGCCGGCTGCCCAAGGACCCGCAGGCTGCCGGCGTCCAGGGGGAGCAGGCCCAGCTCGGCCTGCATCATGCTGGTCTTGCCCGTGCCGTTGGTGCCCACGATGGCCGTCACGGTCCCCGAGGGAATGGTGAAGGTCCCCTCCGACCAGATCAGCCGCCCGGAACGGCGGATGGCGGCATGGTCGCAGACGATGCAGGCCTGCGTGGATGTTCTATCCGTGTCCGTATCCATGGCTTCCTTTCCTGCACGGGCTCAAAATGGTGAACCTGCTCTTATTGAGCATGATTCTCATTATCGCTGGGGAGGGGACAGCACGCAACTTCAGCAGTCGAGTCCTCCCAGACCGGCCAATGGACGCTGGTCCCGTCGGGGGAGGAATCTGCGCTAATCTGGCCCAGACGATTTCGACAAGGGTTTGCGCCCGCTTGGATGATGGAGATGTATTGACTGCAGTGAAACTGGACGGCAAGGCGGCGGCTGCGGAACTCAAGGAGGACCTGCGCGCTCGCGTGGCGAGGCTGACGGCCATGGGACGCACTCCTGGCCTGGGGACCATTCTGGTGGGGGATGACCCCGGTTCGGTCAAATACGTAGAGGGCAAGCACCGGGACTGCAGCCAGGTGGGCATCCGGTCGATCAGGATTGATCTGCCCGCCGATGCCGGCAAGGAGCGGATTCTTGCTGCGGTGGATCAGCTCAATCAGGATCCTGAATGCACCGGCTACATCGTTCAGCTGCCCCTGCCCGAGGGCGTGGATCCCACCGAGATCATCGATCGCATCGATCCGGCCAAGGACGCCGACGGCATGCATCCTTACAACCTGGGCCAGCTGGTCTTGCATACCGAGGGCCGGGTGCGGACCCCCCTGCCCTGCACCCCGCGGGGTATCCTGCACCTGCTGGACCATTACGGGATCGACCTGGCCGGCAAGGAGGTCTGCGTGCTGGGCCGAGGATTGACCGTGGGCCGCACCATCGGGCTGCTCTTGACCAACCGCGGAGTGGATGCCACCGTGACCCTCTGCCATACCCGCACCAGGGATGTCGATGCCCATATGCGCAGGGCTGACGTGATCATCGCAGCCGTGGGCCGGGCAGGGCTGGTTGGCCCGGACCAGGTTGGCCAGGGTGCCGTCCTGGTGGATGTAGGCGTCTCCCGGATCTGGGATCAGCAGGAGGGGCGCTGGCGGATCAAGGGCGACATCGATCCGGCCGCCAGGCTGTCTGCAGCCGCCTATACGCCCAATCCCGGCGGGGTGGGGCCCATGACCCGGGCCATGCTCCTGGTCAATGTGGTCGAATCCGCTGAGCGGGCCGCCGGAATCCTTGCTTGCGACACGCCCGAGGTCTCCCGGCGACAATGACCGTGGTGTCTCCTATCATGGAGAATGTTCGCGCCTGCCGGCGGGAACACATAACTCAATACGGAAAAAATATCCACCAACTATACAAGAAACAATTTAATTAATGGCAGAGAACAAGAAGGAAGTCCCCCAGGTCGCGGTCAATGACATCGGGTCCGAGGAAGACTTCATCAAGGCAGTCGATTCCACCATCAAGAACTTCGACGATGGGGATCTGGTCGAGGGGACGGTCGTTAAGATCGACCATGACGAGGTTTTGCTGGACATCGGCTACAAGACCGAGGGCGTGATTCCCTCCCGCGAGCTTTCCATCAAGAAGGATGTCGATCCCGACGATGTGGTCCAGGTCGGTGACACCATCGAGGCTCTGGTCGTCACCAAGGAGGACAAGGAAGGCCGCCTGATCCTGTCCAAGAAGCGTGCCCAGTACGAGCGCGCCTGGGGCGACATCGAGAAGATCAAGGAGGCTGACGGCGTCGTTGAGGGCACCGTCATCGAGGCCGTCAAGGGCGGGCTCATCGTCGACATCGGCCTGCGTGGCTTCCTGCCCGCATCCCTGGTCGAGATGCGCCGCGTGCGCGACCTGTCTCCCTACATCGGGCAGAAGATCAAGGCCAAGATCCTGGAGCTGGACAAGAACCGCAACAACGTGGTCCTCTCCCGCCGCCAGTACCTGGAGGAGACCCAGTCCGAGGTGCGCGAGACCTTCATGGCCCAGCTCAAGAAGGGCCAGATCCGCGAGGGCACGGTCAGCTCCATCGTCAACTTCGGCGCCTTCGTCGACCTGGGCGGTGTGGACGGCCTGATCCACGTCTCCGAGCTCTCCTGGAAGCACATCGATCACCCCAGCGAGGTCGTCAAGGTGGGCGACAAGGTCACCGTCGAGGTGCTGGATGTCGATATGGACCGCGAGCGCATCTCGCTGTCCCTCAAGGCCACCCAGGAAGATCCTTGGCAGCGCTTCGCCCGGACCCACGTGCCCGGACAGATCGTCAAGGGCAAGGTCACCAAGATCGTGCAGTTCGGCGTCTTCGTCTCCGTCGAGGACGGCATCGAGGGCTTGGTCCACATCTCCGAGCTGGCCAACCGCCACGTGGAGAACCCCGAGACCGTGGTCAAGCAGGGCGAGGAGATCTTCGTCAAGGTCATCGACGTCGACCTGGATCGCCGCCGCATCTCCCTGTCCCTCAAGCAGGCCGACGACTCCGTCGACCCGACCTCCGAGGACTTCGATCCGGCCATCTACGGCATGCCCGCCGAGTACGACGAGGAGGGCAACTACAAGTACCCCGAGGGCTTTGACCCCGAGAGCAACGAGTGGATCGCCGGCTACGAGAAGCAGCGGGAGGAGTGGGAGTCCCAGTATGCGGCCGCCCACGACCTCTGGGAGCAGCACAAGGCCTTCGTGGCCAAGGAGCTGGAGAACGCCGAGGCTTCGGCCGCCGAGGACAGCCGGTCCTCCCAGGCGCCCTCCTCCGGTTCGCGCTCCCGCCGTCAGAGCTCCGAGGAGACCACCAACTACAGCTCGGAGTCCAGCTCCGAGGGCACCTTGGCCTCCGACGACCAGCTGGCCGCCCTGCGTGAGCAGCTGCTCAAGGAAAAGAAGTGAGCATCAAGCGGTGAATGGAGGGGTCCGGCCTCGGTCGGGCCCCTCCATTTGTATCTGCTGCCATAAGGGTTATGCGGGAGGTCGGGATGATACGTGTGGGGTTGACTGGCGGGATAGCGGCTGGCAAGAGCACGGTGGCGGCTCGGCTGGCTCAGGACGGAGCCAAGGTCATTGACTACGACCGGCTCTCCCATGAGGTCATCGCCCCAGGCGGACCCGGCGTAAAGCCGGTCCTGGAGCGGTTCGGTTCAGACTGCGGGGACGGTCGTGGTGGAGTGGACAGGTCAGCCCTGGCGGCACGGGTCTTCGGCGGGCCGACGGCCGACCGGGATCGCAAGGACTTGGATGACATCATCCATCCGCTGGTCTATGAGCTGGCCGCCAAGGCCGAGCAGCCCTGGCTGGAGGGTTCCGAGGTGGTGGTCCATGAGGTGCCCCTGCTGATCGAGGTGGGATCAGCCATTCCTTTTCATTTCGACAGGGTCCTGCTGGTGGAGGCCCCAAGCCAGGCGAGGATTGCGCGTATGGTGAATCAGCGGCATATGACGCCAAGCCAGGCTGTTGAGCGCATCGGTTCCCAGGCCAGCAGCAGTTCGCGACGCGCCCAGGCCGATCTGCTGGTGGACGGATCCCAGCCTATCGAACAAATGTTCGAGTCTGTTGATAGGATATATGAAGAGCTGAAATCCTTGGCCCAGGGGTCCTCGCACAGCGACTGAGGGGCCTTGGCGAATGACGCATCCTGGAAGGGAGTTTCATGGGGTTCAACATTGAGCGGACCGACAAGCCCTTCGTGGTCAAGTCTCCCTACAAGCCCTCCGGCGACCAGCCAGAGGCCATCGAGGAGCTGGCCACGCGGATCGAGAACGGCGAGAACGACGTGGTGCTCATGGGCGCCACCGGCACCGGCAAGACCGCGACCACGGCCTGGCTGATCGAGCGCCTGCAGCGGCCCACTCTGATTCTGGAGCCCAACAAGACCCTGGCCGCCCAGCTCTGCGCCGAGTTCCGCGAGCTCATGCCCGACAACGCGGTCTCCTACTTCGTCTCCTACTACGACTACTACCAGCCCGAGGCCTACATCCCTCAAACGGATACCTATATCGAGAAGGACTCGAACATCAACGACGACGTGGAGCGGCTCCGGCACGCCGCCACGGCCAACCTGCTGACCAGGCGCGACTGTGTGGTGGTGGCCACCGTCTCCTGCATCTACGGCTTGGGCACGCCCGAGGAATACGCCGGACGCATGCTCTTCCTGCACGAGGGCGACCGGATCAATCGGGACGACCTGCTGCGCAAGTTCGTGGACATGCAGTACAAGCGCAACGACATCGCCTTCACCCGAGGCACCTTCCGCGTGCGCGGCGACACGGTCGAGATCATCCCCGTCTATGAGGAGCTGGCCGTCCGCATCGAATTCTTTGGCGACGAGATCGACCGCATCTCCACACTGCACCCGCTGACCGGGGACGAGATCGCCCATGAGACCTCCGTGCACATCTTCCCAGCCTCCCACTATGTGGCCGGTCCCGAGCGGATGGAACGCGCCCTGAAGACCATCAAGGAGGAGCTGGACTGGCGTGTGGGCCAGCTGCGCAAGCAGGGCAAGGAGCTGGAGGCCCAGAGGCTGACCATGCGCACCACCTACGACCTGGAGATGCTCACCCAGATCGGCACCTGCTCCGGAGTGGAGAACTATTCCCGCCACTTCGACGGGCGCGAACCCGGTTCCCCGCCCCACACCCTGCTGGACTTCTTCCCCGACGACTTCCTGTTGGTCATCGACGAGTCCCATGTGACGGTTCCCCAGATCGGAGCCATGTACGAGGGGGATGCCAGCCGCAAGCGGACCCTGGTTGAGCACGGCTTCCGTCTGCCCTCGGCCATGGACAACCGTCCCCTGAAGTGGCCCGAGTTTCTGGACAAGGTGGGCCAGACCGTCTACCTGTCGGCTACGCCTGGCGACTACGAGATGGGCCTGTCCGACGGTGTGGTGGAGCAGGTCATCCGACCCACAGGCCTTCTGGATCCCGAGGTGGAGGTCAGGCCTGTCAAGGGCCAGGTGGACGACCTCCTGGACGAGATCAAGGCCCGGGTGGAACGTCACGAGCGGGTTCTGGTGACCACGCTGACCAAGAAGATGGCCGAGGATCTGACCGACTACCTGCTCGAGCGCGACATCAAGGTGGAGTACCTGCACTCGGACGTGGACACCCTGCGGCGGGTGGAGCTCCTGCGGGAGCTGCGCGAGGGCAAGATCGACGTCATTGTGGGCATCAACCTCCTGCGTGAGGGGCTGGATCTGCCCGAGGTCTCCCTGGTGGCCATCCTGGATGCGGACAAGGAGGGCTTCCTGCGCTCCTACCGGTCCCTGATCCAGACCATCGGCCGTGCGGCCAGGAACGTGTCCGGCAAGGTCATCATGTACGCGGACGAGGTCACCGACTCCATGGACAAGGCCATCAGCGAGACCAACCGTCGCCGGGCCAAGCAGATCGCCTACAACAAGGAGCACGGCGTGGATCCCAAGCCGCTGATCAAGAAGATCAGCGACGTCAACGACATGCTGGCCAAGGAGGATGTGGACACCCAGACCCTGCTGGCAGGCGGCTACCGCAACGCCAACAAGGCCGGCAATTCCCACTTGGGCGTGCCCCTCTACGACAAGGAGGAGGCCGACAAGCGGCATCAGGAGATACTCCAGGCCGGTCTGCCGGCGCAGGACCTTGCCGACCTGATCCGTCAGCTGAGCGACCAGATGCACACAGCTGCGCAACAGCTGCAGTTTGAGCTTGCGGCTCGTCTGCGCGACGAAATCAAGGATCTGAAGAAGGAGCTGCGGCAGATGACCGAGGCCAAAAAGTAAGTAGGCCAAAAAGCAAGTTCGGCCTGTGATGTGGAGGCAAGAGCATCACAGGCCCGACCTGCAGACCGCTGCCTGTGAGGATGTCCTACGGGCAGACGGGGGAGACGAACACGTCATATCTTGCCGCTAGAGTCTGGTGATATGTCCGAGACACCTCTGCCGTTCATGGTTGTGAGCCTGGTTGTGCTGGCCGTCTTCTTCGTGGTCGATCTTCTGGTGATTGGGCGCCGGCCGCACGTGCCTTCGACCGGCGAGTGCGTCAGGCACATCGGCTTCTTCGTGGTCATGGCTCTGATTTTTGGTGCTTTGATCTGGAAGGTGGCCGGATCCAAGCCGGCCATCGAGTTCTATTCGGGCTGGCTGACCGAATACTCGCTCAGCATCGACAACCTCTTCGTCTTCGTCATCATCATGAGCAATTTCGCCGTGCCCCTGCAGCTTCAGCGCTATGTGCTCAGCGTCGGCATCACCATCGCCCTGCTGCTGCGCGGCGTCTTCATCCTGGCCGGGACGGCGCTGATCACCCGTTTCACCTGGGTCTTCTTCATCTTCGGCTTCTTCCTGCTCTATACCGCCTGGAACATGGTCTCCAGCCGGGGCAAGCAGGAGGAGTACCACGAGAACGGGCTGATCAAGGCCCTGCGACGGGTCATCCCCATCACCAGCCATTACGACGGTGAGCGTCTGCGGACCACCTTCGAGGGCAAGCGCTACTTCACGCCCATGCTGGTGGTCTTCCTGGCCATCGGCACCACCGATGTCATGTTCGCCTTTGACTCCATTCCGGCCATCTTCGGACTGACCAAGGATCCCTTCATCGTCTTCACCTCCAATGTCTTCGCCCTGCTGGGCCTGCAGCAGCTCTACTTCCTGCTGGGATCCCTGTTGGACAAGCTGGAGTATCTGCCCCTGGGGCTGGCTGTGGTCCTGGCCTTCATCGGCGTCAAGCTGATCCTGGAGGCTCTGCACGGCAACACGTTGCCCTTCATCAACGGCGGACGGCCCCTGACAGCCGTGCCGGATATACCGACCTGGGCATCCCTGCTGGTCATCGTCCTGGCCGTAGGCATCGCCGCTCTGGCTTCGGTGCTCAAGAGCCGTCGTCAGTCCCTTGAAACCGCCTCGCAGGGGAAAAACCAATAAACAATCCTTTGAATCACAAGGGTTGTTAGCGCTAACGGGAAATAGTGGTTCCCATCAGGCCGAGTCTGTACAATAGAACGGTAAACAGGAAAAAGAACAGGCAGGTAGCATATGCGCAAAGCCAAGATCGTCGACACCATCGGGCCGGCTTCGGAGTCTCTGGAAAACATTACCAAGCTGGTCAAGGCCGGCATGGATGTGGCCAGGCTCAACCGGTCGCACGGCACCCCTGAAGATCACCTCAAGGTTTACAACAACGTCCGTCAGGCCAGCAAGGAGACTGGACGAAATGTGGCGGCCCTGGTCGATCTGCAAGGTCCCAAGATTCGCTGTGGCTGGTTCAAGAAGAACGAGCAGGGCGAAGACAAGGTCGTCCTCAAGGAGGGCCAGGAGTTCATCATCACCACCGACGATGTCGAGGGTGACGAGCACATGACCTCCACCACTTTCAAGGGTCTGCCCGGGGACTGCCACCCCGGCGATCCCATCCTGATCGACGACGGCAAGGTCCGCCTGGAGGTCACCAAGGTCGAGGGCAACCAGGTCCACACCAAGGTGGTCGTGGCCGGTCCTGTCTCCTCCCACAAAGGCATCAACCTGCCTGGTGTGGCCGTGAGCCTGCCGGCGCTGACCCCAAAGGACGAGGAGGATCTGCGCTGGGGCATCCGCACCGGCTCCGACATCATCGCCATGTCCTTCGTCCGCTTCGCCACCGACATCGACCGCGCCCACGAGATCATGGACGAGGAGGGTCGCCGCATCCCCATCGTGGCCAAGATCGAGAAGCCCCAGGCTGTTGAGAACCTGGAGGAGATCGTCAAGGCCTTCGACGGCATCATGGTGGCCCGCGGCGATATGGCTGTGGAGATGCCCTTCGAGCAGGTCCCACTGGTGACCAAGCGCTGCATCGAGCTGGCCCGTCAGTACGCCAAGCCGGTCATCGTCGCCACCGAGGTCCTGGGCTCCATGGTGCATTCGCCCATCCCCAGCCGCGCTGAGGCCTCAGACTGCGCCAACGCCGTTCTTGACGGCGCCGATGCCACCATGACCTCCAATGAGACCGCCGTGGGCGAATACCCCGACACCACGGTCTCCACCATGGCCCGGATCTCCGACTACGCCACCACGCACGGCTTCGACCGTATCCCGGCCATGCACAACCTGGATATGTCCAACTCTGGCGCCGTCTCCTCCGCCGCCGTGGATCTGGCCGACAAGATCAACGCCAAGGCCATCGTGGCCTTCACTCAGACGGGCAACACCGTGCACCGGATCTCTCGCGAGCGTCCGGCTGCCCCAATCTATGCACTGACCACCAATGAGCACACCTATCATTGGCTGGCCTTGAGCTGGGGCACCGAGGCGTTCCTCTGCGGGCAGGACTACCACGACTTCAATCGCGCAGACCTGATGAACTTCGTGGACTCCACCTTGAAGAAGCAGGGCAAGGTCTCCGACGGCGACTGCCTGGTGGTGCTCAGCTGCGCCCAGGGCGAGCATGAGCCGGGCAACACCGACTGCATCTACGTCCACACCGTGGGCTCCAACGAGTGATTCTCGGATTTGCCGCCTGACTGTCGATTGAGTCAGTCAGGCGGACCCTGAGATTCCCAAGATGCTGATGAAGCAGTGAACCGGTGGTCTTTCCCCGTTGGTAAATGCAGGGGGAGAGGCCACCGGTTCTTTGTGTGAGGGTGTCTGTCTCAGTGCAGGTCGGAAAGTCCGATTTTGGCCCGCAGGATGGCAATGGTGGTTTTGGCGTCCAGTATGGTCCCTGCAATCACCATGTCGTAGGCCTCATCCACGGTGAAGAGCCGCACGTTCTGGTGCGGGGTCTCTGGTGCCAGGCTGGCCGGCTGGACCGGGGTAAGGCCCTCCGCGTAGAAGAGCGTGGTGTGCTGGGTGGAGAAGCTGGGGGTGTTGATGAACCTCGCGAACTGGTTAAAGGAGGCAGCCTTGTATCCGGCCTCCTCGCGCAACCGCCTGGTGGCCACATCGATGGGGGCTTCCTTGTCGTTGAGCGGATGCCCGGCCGGCAGCTCAAGGGTCCAGCGGTGGGTGGGCAGACGGTACTGCTCGACCAGCGGTATCCTCCCGTCGTCGGTGATGGCCAGGACGGCGATGGTGTCTCCATGCTTCTCGCTGACGATGCTGCGATCGAAGGTCTGATTGTCGCTGGATTCAAAGGTGACCCTGTCGACGCTGAAGTAGTGGCTGTCCATAATCTGCTTGCGGGCCTTCTCCTGGACGGGGGAGGTGCGCCAAGGATCGAACCGTCGATAGATCTGAGTGGTCATCATGCTCTCCTTCGACTGCTGATGTGCCTGTATACATAACTGTCTTCATTCTAAGGCAGATTCAACACGAATAACCTTGCGTCGTCGCCAAAGTATGGTAGATTCTCTGTGGTAACGAAAAGCCCCCGTATCCCAACTGGTAGAGGAAACGGCCTCAAAATCCGTGCAGTGTGAGTTCGAGTCTCACCGGGGGCACGATAAAGCGAACCCCATCCGTCCCTCATCGGTTTTAGGTGAAGATCGGTTGGACTTTCAGGAAATGAGGTTGAAAGTGGCTTCAGAGAGTAAGAACCGCAGCGATTCCCCCGAAGGGCGGACCGTGGTTGTGGCGGAGGACGAGGCTTTGATCAGGCTCGATACCGTCGAAGCTCTCGAGGATGCCGGCTATGACGTGGTCGGCCAGGCGGCCAGCGGCCAGGAGGCCATTGATCTGACTCGCGAGCTGAGGCCCGACGTGGTGGTCATGGATGTGAAGATGCCCGGCACTGACGGCATTACCGCCGCCACTGAGATCGGCAAGGAGAACCTGGCTCCGGTGGTTATGCTGACGGCGTTCTCCCAGCAAAGCCTGGTTGAGAAGGCGGCTGATGCAGGAGCCATGGCCTACGTGGTCAAGCCTTTCGCTCCTGAAAAGCTGCTGCCGGCCCTTGAGGTGGCTATCTCGCGCTTTGACCAGATCAACGCCCTGAAGGACGAGGTCACCGACATGAAGGCCCGTTTCGAGGCCCGCAAGCGGGTGGACAGGGCCAAGGGTCTGCTCATGGAGAGCATGGGCATGACCGAGTCCGAGGCCTTCCGCTGGATCCAGAAGACCTCCATGGACCGCAGGCTGACCATGCAGGAGGTGGCCGACGTGGTCATCAACAACGTGGCCAACCAGAACGACCGTTAGCCCTCCCATGGAAGACCAGACGAAGAAGCAGGACAAGGACGGCCGCACCCTGCTGGTCGTCGACGGACATTCGCTGGCCTTCCGGGCCTTCTATGCCCTTCCCGTCGAGAGTTTCACCACCTCGACCGGGCAGCCCACCAACGCGGTGTGGGGATTTGCCACCATGCTGGCGGATGTCATGGCCAAGGAGAAGCCCACCCATATGGGCGTGGCCTTTGACGTCAAGGGCGGCACCTTCCGCAATGCCATGCTGCCCCAGTACAAGGGCACCCGTGAAGCCGCCCCCAAGGAGCTGCTGACCCAGCTGCCCCTGATCCAGGACCTGCTCAAGGGCCTGGGCATCACCTATATCGAAAAGCCCGGTTACGAGGGCGACGACATCATCGGCACGCTGGCCACCATGGGGGAGCAGGCCGGATTCAAGACCCTGGTCCTGTCAGGGGACCGGGATGCCTTCCAGCTGGTGGACGACGACATCACCGTGCTCTACCCCGGCCACCACTTCAAGAACCTCAAGCACATGACCCCCCAGGCCATTATGGACCGCTACAAGGTGACCCCGCAGCAGTATCCGGACCTGGCCGCCATGCGCGGCGAAGGGGCCGACAACATCCCCGGAGTGCCGGGCGTGGGCGACGGCTATGCCGCCAAGTGGATCAACAAGTACGGATCGCTGGATTCCATTCTGGAGCACGCCGACGAGATCGGCGGCAAGAAGGGCCAGGCCCTGGCGGAGAACGCCGACCAGGTGCGGCTCAACCGGAAGGTCAATGCCCTGGTGCGGGATCTGGATCTGGGCGTGAAGGTGGAGGATCTGCGTTTCGGCACCATCCATACGGATCAGGTGCTGCCCATCTTCGAGCAGCTGCAGTTCGGCCCGCAGACTCGCAAGAAGATCCTGCGCGGATTCAACACGGTAGCCGATTACGATTATTCTCCAGCCTCGGCACTGGTTGATGTCAGCAACAAGCAGGAGGAGTTCGTCCAGCCCGAGCGCGATAAGGCGGAGTCCGCCGACCAGCTGCGGGACTGGTGCCAGAAGCATCTGCCGGACAAGGCTCTCTGCCGGCGTTCGGCGGACCATGTCAAGGCCATGGCCGATTCCTTGGACAAAATCAAGGACATCGGCGACTCCGACCAGAATGCCATGCGCTGCAGCGAGGCCATGAAGGAGCACTGGGTTCTCCACGCCATCGGCTGGGCCAAGCACGGCGACTATGGCCTGGAGGAGCTGGCCATTCTCTCCATGGACGGGCACGGCCTGGTCCTGATGGCAGAAGACATAGACGAAGACATGCGTGGGGCCATCCAGGAGCTGATCGACCAGCGGATCGGCACCTGCGTGGTCCATGGCTACAAGGAGCACCTGCACCTCCTGGAGAGCCAGGGGCTGCACATGCCCCTACCCCTGTTCGACACTAAGCTGGCAGGCTATCTGGCTGAGCCTGATTTTCATGCCGACAACCTGGAACAGGCCGTCGCCCATTTCCTGGCCATCCCAGTAGAGGAGGAGCCCGAGGCTACCCAGGGGGCCCTGGCACTGGACGGGCGAGAGGAAGAGGACGAACGCAGGCGGGGGACCCGGATTCTGCGTCAGGCCCAGTACGTCATGATGGTCTCCGAGCGGCTGCAGGAGCTGATGGACGAGCGCCACCAGTACGGCCTGCTGCGCACCATAGAGCTGCCCACCTCCGCAGTCCTGGCGCAGATGGAGACCGAGGGCGCCAAGGTGGATGATGCCCGCCTGAAGGAGATGCACGACCGGTTCGCCGCCGAGGCCCGCCAGGCCCAGGAAATCGCCTGGGATAGGGCCGGCAGCCGTGTCAACCTGCAGAGCCCCAAGCAGCTGAGCAAGGTGCTCTTCGACGACATGGGCCTGGTGCCCACCCACAGGACCAAGACCGGCTCCTATTCGACCAACGTCTCAGTCCTGCAGGACCTGTACATCAAGTCGGTCAACAACGAGCGGGCCAACGACTTCCTGGGCGCCCTGCTCAAGCACAGGGAGACTAACAAGCTCAAGCAGATCGTGCAGACCCTGCGCGAGGCTGTCAATCTCCGGGATGGACGGCTGCACACCACCTACGAGCAGACCGTGGCCGCCACTGGTCGGCTGAGCTCGGTGGATCCCAACCTGCAGAACATCCCCAACCGGGATGCCCGGGGCCGCGAGATCCGCTCGGCCTTCGTGCCTGGCAGCGGCTACGAGGCGCTGCTCTCCTCGGACTACTCCCAGGTGGAGCTGCGGATCATGGCCCATCTTTCCGGGGACCAGGCCCTGATCGATGCCTTCAAGTCTGGCGCCGACTTCCACCGGTACGTGGCCAGCCTGGTCTATGACATCCCCATGGAGGAGGTCACGGGAGACCAGCGCTCCCACGTGAAGGCCATGAGCTACGGCCTGGCCTATGGACTGAGCACCTACGGCCTGGCCCAGCAGCTCAAGATCAGCCCGGCTGCGGCCGACGTGCTGCGCGCCAAGTACTTCGCCACCTTCGGCAAGGTCCATGAGTACCTGGAGTCCCTGGTGGCCGACGCCCGGGAGAAGGGCTACACCGAGACCATGTTCGGGCGGCGGCGCTACTTCCCTGGGCTGCGATCCAAGCGCCGTCCCACCCGCGAGGCCGCCGAGAGGGCCGCCCTGAACGCGCCCATCCAAGGGTCGGCTGCCGACATTATGAAGATCGCCATGATCAAGGCCAGCCGTGCCTTGTCCGACCAGGGGCTGAAGAGCCGCATCTCTCTGCAGATCCACGATGAACTGCTGGTGGAAATAGCTCCCGGAGAGACCGACAAGGCCACCAAGCTGGTCAAGGATTCCATGGAACATGCCGTTGAATTGGCTGTGCCCCTGGACGTGTCCACCGGCATCGGCCAGGACTGGGAGCTGGCTGCTCACTGACCTGACACGGGGGTGGCCTGGGCCCAGCAGGATCCGAGGAGGGATCGTCATGTCTGATGAACAGGATGAGGCCCAGAGGCCTTCAGTGCCCCTGGGTCAGGTGGTGGATCTGCTAGAGGGGCTTTACCCACTGGATTACGCGGAGGAATGGGACCATCCGGGTTTGGTGGCGGGGGATCCGTCCTGGCCGGTCAGACGGATCTGGTGCGCTGTGGACCCTCGGCCCGATGTGGTTCAGGAGGCCCTGGATCACAAGGCCGACCTGCTGATCACTCACCATCCGCTTTTCTTCAGATCAGTCCACCAGGTTTCCGGCCTGGGCTTCCGCGGGGATATGATAACCAGGCTGATCGAGGGCTATTGCGGGCTCTGGGTGGGGCATACCAACGCTGATGCCGCCTACCGTGGCGTGGCCCAGGCGGCTGCCGATGCCCTGGGCCTGCAGGATGCGCGACCGCTGGCCCCTCAGCCGGTCTCAAACCGCGACCTGCACGCCGATCAGGGGATCCAGGTAGGCCTGGGTCGTTGGGGACGGCTTCCCAAGCCCATGCCATTTGAGAATTTGGTTCATACGGTGGCGAATCTCCTGCCCAGGACGGCTCTGGGTGTTCAGGCGGTCGGTCCGTCCGATGCCATGGTCTCCACAGTCGCCCTGCTGCCCGGCTCGGGGGACTCCGAGTTCGACCTGGTTCGGTCCACGGGGGCCGATGTCTACATCACCAGCGATTTGCGCCATCACCCTGCCACGGATGCCTACCAACAGGCGCTCTATGAGGCCCGGATGGCCGGTCGGCCCAATCAACCCAGACCCATGCTGATCAACACCCCGCACTCGGCAATTGAGAGCCTCTGGTTCCGCTACGCCAAGGGAGACATCGCCGGGGCTATGGAGACGGCCACCGGTGTTCGCCCGCAGGTGGAGGTTTCGTCCATCGTCACCGATCCCTGGACCATAGTGATGCGTTGACAGCTGAGGGTTGATGGTTGAGGAGGAGTGATTTCATGAGCGATGAAGCACAGGATCTGCAGGCACGATTGGCTGCCAGGCTGGACGGCCGCGATGGACAGGGACCCAAGGGCATCGATATGACCCGCGCTCCCGAGTTGATGGATGACAGGGAGGTCTTCCGCGGCCCGATATTCGTTATCGACCAGCAGCAGGTGGCTATGTTCCGGCGCGACGGTTCCAAGGAAACCATCGATCGGCAGCTCATCCGTCACGACCCCTGCGTGGTCATGCTGGTACACGACTGCGCTGCCGATGCCTATCTGCTGACCCGCGAATACCGGGTGGGCGCCCAGGCCTATGTCTTCGGCCTGCCAGCCGGTTTCATCGACCCGGGGGAGAGCCCTGTCAAGGCTGTCCTGCGCGAGCTGCGTGAGGAGACTGGTCTGGTGCCTGGACCTGAGGGCGCACCGGCCTCAGAAAGCCATCTGAATCCTGAAGACGGTTGGATCGATGCTGCTCCCGATGTCTACTCCTCCCTAGGCATGAGCGACGAGCTCGGCCACATCGTGGTCCTGCATCTGCGTCGCTGGCATCAAGGATCCACCGACTTCGACCCGGGCGAGCATATCCAGTCGGCCTGGGTCTCCTGGCAGGAGCTCTGCGCAGCTGGAGTCGCCGATGCCAAGGCAGTGGTGGCCATTCAGCATGAGGCCATCCGTCGCCTGCAGAAGGATTAAGGTCCCAGGCATCAACGCCTGTGATTGGGCGAGTAGAACATACCGGTGGTATGATAGGTTCTTGTCAGAAAAGATGGTCAGGTCAGAATGATCAGGCATTGTTGCGCTGACAGGAAGAGGAGCACTGCATGGGCACGCCGAAGGATCCTGAAGGACATCGCAATCAGATCCTCGATGTAGCGCAGCGGCTCTTTCTGGAAAAGGGTTACGACGGAACCAGCATCCAGGACATCGTCGATGGTCTGGGCGGCATGACTAAGGGAGCGGTTTACTACCATTTCCCCTCTAAGACGGCTATTTTCCACGCAGTTACCGAGCGCATGGCCTCGTCCTCATCCCAAGGTGACTGGCTGGGGGACTGGCCGGGCGAAACCGGGCTGGACAAGCTGCGCAACGAGCTGATTGCCTCCTTGTCGGCCTACTCGCGTCTCGATGTCACCTTTTCCGCCAGAACCCTGCTGAAGAGTCCCCGAATGGTAGGCCAGATGTACCTGAAATCCATGGACAGGATTGTGGACGTGATCACCCCCTATGTCCGTGAAGGCATGGAGGACGGTTCTATCGCCCCTTGCAATCCTGAGGATCTGGCCCAGGTGCTTTATATCCTGCTCAACATGTGGATAGGGATTCGATTCTCGACCATGACCCGGGACCAGGTGGTCTCCAAGTTCACCCTGCTGGCCGATATGCTCAAGGGAATAGGGGCGCCGCTCATCGATGATCGGGTTATTCATGCGGCCGTGCACTTGCATGCGCATCTGAAGAGCAATCCTTTGACTGCCACCGGCGGGGAGTCCACGCAAGAGAAATCTGACAAGAATCGGGATCAAGGGGTCTCTTAGAGCTGATAGATCTCTTAAGGCCAGAGGGCTCTGGCTACTAGCAAGATTCGGGCACTCAACGAGTACTGGTTTTTGTTTCCACCAAACATACCATTGGTATTTTTGAAAGGAGTTTTATGGAGCTGCTGGAGGCGGACGGAATTGTCCAAGTGTTTGAAGGCAGGGAGGTGCTGTCCGGACTGGATTTGACCCTGGGGCAGGGCGAGATTCTGGGCTTGCTAGGTGCCAACGGGGCTGGCAAGTCCACGCTGTTGAAGATCCTGACCGGAATGCAGAGGCCTGTCGGCGGCAGAGTCTGTTTTCTGGGGAGGCCTCTGAGCGAAGACTACCCGGGCAATCTGGCCAGGATGGGAGTGTTCATCAACGAGCCGGTCTTTTATGAGTCCCTCAGCGCTAGGGAGAATCTTGAGATTGACCTGACCTACCTGTCATTGGCAGACCGGGAGCATAGGGATGCCGAGCCTACGGGGATCAGCCAACTTTTGGAGAAGGTCGGTTTGGCCGCCGACTCAGCCACGCCTGTCGGCAGGTATTCCATGGGCATGAGGCAGAGGCTGGCCCTGGCCAGGTGCATGGGCCATCATCCTGACCTTTACCTACTGGACGAGCCGCTCAACGGACTGGACCCTGTGGCCATCGGACAGCTGCGAGATAGCCTGCGCAGCCTGGCAGCCCAGGGGAGTGCAATCCTCTTTTCCAGCCACATTCTCTCCGAAGTGTTGCGCACGGCCGACCACGTGATGGTCGTGGCGGACGGCAGAGTCAGCCTGCGGGCCAGTATGCCGGAACTGATCAATCAGGGCCAGGAGGCCGCCGAGCGAACTCTGATCAAGGCTATGGAGGGTTGATATGAAGACGCTGTTGAAATTGGAACTGAAAAAGACAAGGCTTTGGCCCTGCATCTTCGGAGGACTGGCAGTAGTAGCTGCAGCATTGGCTCTGGGAGGCATGTTCCTGGCCATTGGCCACACTAGCGGACGGTCAGATCCTCGGTTGTCAAGCCTGGCCTTCGTGCTGCAGATGGCCCTGGTCATCCTTCTGGTGGGCTTCTCCCTGGTGGCTGCTGCCCTCTGCAACCTGGTCTTCATTGAGCCCTATACGGGGAGGAACCTGGCGCTCACCCTCTCATTGCCCATATCGCGAAGCCGAATCCTGCTGGCCAAGTTGATCTTCGTCGGCCTCTTCACTGCGCTCTCCTACTTGTCTGGGACGGCCATCACCCTGACCGTCATGCTACTGATCGACCGTCTTGTGGGTTCGCTTGGAACGGGCTCGCCAGGCAGTCTGCTTGAACAGGTTCTCCTCATGCTGGTTACCAGCCTTGCCGGACTGGTGGGGTTGGTTGGCATCGCCCTCTCTATAGGCTTCTGGAAGCGTTCGCTGCCCATCATGTTCGCGGTCCTGCTCCTGCTGGACGCTGTAGTGGGCAACCTGCTCTCCCTGTCCCCGCTACTGTCTGCTCTGCTACTTCTGATCATCTTTCTGGCCTCCCTGCCGGCATGGTGGCTGCTTCATCGGACCCTCATGAAGATTGAACTGCCCTGATCGACGGCTGACCATGCAGGAGCTTCTGAAGAACAAGCCTTTTGTGACCATGGTTCTGGCCAGTCTGTTGAATACGGTGGGAGGCGAGCTCTTCAACATCGTCTTCATCGTCTATGCCCAGACCATGCCCTTTGCCGGACTGGCTGTTTCCATAGCCTCAATGGCCTGGGTGGCTCCAGCTCTGACGGCCATCCTGACCGGATACCTGGCCGACAGGACCGTGCACAAGACGCGGATGCAAGTTGTGATCAAGCTGATTCAAGTGTGTATCTATCTGGTTATGGCCATAATGATCGGCAGGTCCAAGAGCCTGCCCGTCTTTGTGCTGCTAGTTGCCATGGACATGGCATCCTCCATGCTGGAGGGATATGCAGGCAGTCTGTGGATGCCGGTCCTCAAACACCTGGTCCAGCCAGGCCAGCTCCATCAGGCGACCTCAATCACCTCCGCTGCATCCAATGTCGCGGCTGTCATCAGTGCAGGCGGAGGTGCGGTGTTGATCGCTATCCTGGGCAATAGATTCGCTGTATTCGCGCTGATCAATGCTGCCACCTTTCTGCTGGCGGGAATTTTGGTGGCCATTGGCTATAAGGCATTCGCCAGGGCGGAGGTCACAGGCAATGGTTCACCTGTGGGCAAGCATGTGGGCCTGTCCTCCAGCCTCCGTATGGCCTTGGGGGAGTTCCGCAGCTCTACATTCCTGGTCATGATGGTAGGCTTCGGCTGTCTGGTCAACCTTCTGGGGACGGCTCTGCAGCCCCTGCTCAATCTGGGGCTTATCTCCATGCCCGAGGTCTGGTGGGGAAGCTACGGCACGACCATAGCCGCCGTCAACGGCA
Organism: Bifidobacterium asteroides; assembly: GCF_030758775.1. NCBI lineage: Bacteria > Bacillati > Actinomycetota > Actinomycetes > Bifidobacteriales > Bifidobacteriaceae > Bifidobacterium > Bifidobacterium asteroides. Next base: position 1,167,964 of record NZ_CP132384.1, on the reverse strand, counting down.
TCTCCTCGCTGGGACTTATCCTTGGCGCACTCCTTGCCGCAGATCCACTCAGGCGGCTGCCCATGGCCCACCTGCTGACCGGAGTCATGGCCGCAGCCGCCATGGTAGGGATCAACCTGGTATGGCTGCACATTCCTGCCCTGCTGTTCCTCCCGCTCCTGGTCATGAACTATCTTTTGGGCAAGATCAACCCTCGGTTCATGACCATGCTCATCAGCACAGTGGGTGAGGACCACCTGGCTGCAACTATGGGAGTGGTACAGACTGTCATGATGATCGGAGCGCCTCTGGGGCAGATGGTCTTTCTGACGCTGGGCAATCTGGTCGGCATCCCCATCACCATGTCGATTTATGCGAGCCTGACGGGCCTTCTTGCTCTGGCGATTTTCTCTGTGGGATTGCTGGGCATGAACGCCAGGGATCCAACTCCCGACATGGGACGAAGGCAAAAGTCGGGCTAGCCGGATTTGAACCGGCGACATCCTGCACCCAAAGCAGGCGCGCTACCAAGCTGCGCTATAGCCCGGCACCCATAGGCATCACCGTATGGGCACAATGTATCAATATAGCACAGGGTCGGGTCCCGGCCGGTCCTGTGGGGGTGAGCAGGGAGCAAGAACAGCTCTGCGCCTGCGGTTACCATTGTGACCATGACAGTGGAAGAGACATGGGCGGCACCGCAGGCCGATAGTCCTTTGGATGCAACGGTGACCATACCGGGGAGTAAGTCCCTCTCGAACAGGTATCTGATTCTGGCGGCCCTGGGAAGTCGTCCGGTCAGGCTGACTGGTTTGCTCAGATCGCGTGATACGGACCTGATGATTCAGGCCCTGGAGGCTCTCGGCGTGGACTGTCGGGTTGACCCGAACAAGGCTACGAATGTGACCGTCACTCCACCGGCAGGCGGGCGATTCCGCGGTGGCACTCGCGTGGACTGCGGACTGGCCGGAACCGTCATGCGTTTTGTGCCGGGCCTGGCCATGCTGGCTGATGGCCCCACACGATTTGACGGAGACGAGCAGGCCTATCGCCGTCCCATGAGACCTCTGCTGGAGGGGCTGACCCAGCTGGGAGCCAGGATCGAGTACCTGGGCCAGGAGGGCTTCCTGCCCTTTGTGCTCACACCGCCGGATCGCCTGGTGGGCAGGGAGGTGACCATCGACTCATCTGCATCTTCGCAGTTCATTTCCGGCCTCCTGCTGCTGGCTGCCAGGGCTGATGGCCCGACGACCATCGTCCACTCTGGTCAGCTTCTGCCCAGTCTTCCGCATATCGCGATGACCGTTGAGGACCTGCGTCAGGCCGGAGTCCAGGTCCGGGCCAATCCCGACCGCTGCAGGTGGAGCGTTGAGGGCAGAGGGACTGCAGGGACAGGGCTGCCTGATCAGGTCCAGGTGGAGCCCGACCTGTCGAATGCGGCCCCCTTCCTGGGAGCGGCCCTGATCGGAGGCGGGCAGGTCAGCGTGCCCAACTGGCCAGAGCATACCACCCAGCCAGGTGGCTTGCTGCCCGGGTATCTGGGGACCATGGGTGCGCAGGTAGACATGGTTCCCGACGGGCAGGGCAGTCCCGCCTGCAGGGTGACCGGTAGGGAAGCCATCCATGGACTCGGCGACTTCGACCTTTCCCCGGCGGGCGAGATTGTTCCCTCGATTGCAGCAATCCTGGTCTTTGCCGACGGACCCAGCCGCCTGCACGGCATCGGCCACCTGCGCGGTCATGAGACCAATCGGCTGAAGGCATTGGCCACCGAAATCACCAGAATAGGCGGTCAGGCTCGCGAACTGGATGATGGCCTGGCCATCGAGCCTGTGCCTGTTCAGAGCATGCACGGGGCCGTCATGGAGACTTATGCCGACCATCGCATGGCCACCTTTGCCGCCATGATCGGGCTCAGGATACCTGGCATCAGGGTGCGCAACATCGGCACCACGGCCAAGACCATGCCCGACTTCCCGGGGATGTGGAAGCGGATGCTGGCAGGCGAGGACCAAGGCTGAGCTACAGTGATTCGAGCGAAAGGAGCCGTGTTATGAGCATCGAGGCTGAAGGGCAGACCTGGCAGGAGGATCTGGACCTGGCCATCGCCATGGCCGACCAGGCGGATCAGGTCACCATGGGCTATTTCAAGTCGCCGGATCTTCACGTGGAACGCAAGTCGGACAATACCCCGGTCACTCAGGCCGACAAAGAGGCGGAGGCGGTGATTCGTCGCGTGCTGGCCCGGGCTAGGCCGGACGATACCATCTATGCCGAGGAGCTGGGAAAGCAGGAGTCCAACGGCAGGCGGTGGATCATCGATCCGATTGACGGGACCAAGAACTATGTGCGCGGGGTCCCCGTCTGGGCGACCCTGATCGGCTTGGAGGTAGACCACCAGATGGTGGTCGGCGCGGTATCGGCCCCCATGCTGGGCACCCGTTGGTATGCTGCGCAGGGTCAGGGAGCCTACATGGCGCGCCAGGGCGAGGCCCCCAAGGCCATCCACGTATCAAGAGTGGATCGGATGGAAGACGCTTCCATGTCCTTGTCATCGCTGACAGGGTGGAAGGCCATAGGCCGCCGGGAGCGGCTTCTCGACCTGACTGACCGGATCTGGCGTCTGCGCGGATTCGGCGACTTCTGGCAGTACATGCTCCTGGCCCAGGGTGCCATCGACCTGGCGGCCGAGCCGGAACTTGACCTCTATGACATGGGTGCGCTGGTTCCCATCGTGACCGAAGCAGGCGGCAGCTTTACCGACCTGGCAGGCAACCCGGGTCCATGGGGTGGCAATGGTCTAGCCAGCAACGGTCTTCTGCACAAGGAGGCACTGGCGGCTTTGGGGGACTGACCCAAACGATATATAGAAAAAGGTCGGTGACCACATGCATTGCTGTGGTCGCCGGCCTCTTTCTGCTCTTAGGACCAGGTTCCTAGAACCAAACCTTGAACTCAATCATCCCTCATTCAATCATCAATCAGATTGAGGGGAAAGGTCCGGTCAACGGTCAGGCCTGGAACTTGTTGCCGTAGGCATCGCCCTGGCTGGCGACGACCTCGGCCTGGCGGGCGATGGAGAGTTCCTCGTTGGTGGGGATGACGCAGACGGCGACCGTGCTGTCGGGGGTGGAAATGATTCGGGCCTCCTTGGACCGCTGGTCGTTCTTCTCCTGGTCCAGCTTCACGCCGAAGGGTGCCAGCTGCTCGATGACCCGACGGCGCACGATTTCATCGTTTTCGCCCACTCCGGCCGTGAAGGTAATGGCATCCAGGCCGCCCATCTGGGCCGTGTAGTTGCCGATGTAGCCGACAATGCGGTGGATGTAGATATCCAGGGCCAGCTTGGCATCCTCGTCGCCCTCGGCGATCAGCTTGTGGACCTCGCGCATGTCGCCGTGGCCGGTCAGGCCGGTCATGCCGGAGCGCTTGTTGAAGAGGGTGTCCAGCTCGTCAACGCTCATGTGGGCGTTGCGGATCAGGTGGAAGACAACGGCAGGGTCGATGTCGCCGGTGCGCCCGCCCATGACCAGGCCCTCCAGAGGGGTCAGGCCCATGGAGGTCTCGACGGGATGCCCGGAGACCTGCGCCGAAGCGGAAGCCCCGTTGCCGATGTGCAGGACGATCTGCCGCAGGCCTTCTGCGGGCTTACCCAGCAGGCCGGGAACCAGCTGGCCCACATACTGGTGGCTGGTGCCGTGGGCGCCATAGCGACGGATGTGGTACTGCTTGGCGATGTCCTTGTTGAGGGCGTAGGTGGAGGCCTTCTTGGGCAGTTCGAAGAAGAAGGAGGAGTCGAAGACGAAGACCTGGGGGGTCTGCGGCATCAGCCGGCTCATGACCTCGGCGCCCTCAGCCTCGGGTCCGTTGTGCAGGGGGGCCAGCACGGCCAGATCCTTGACCTGGCTCAGGGTCTTCTTGGTCAGGAGGGCAGGCTTGGGGAAGATGGCTCCACCCTGGACGACACGGTGGCCAACAGCGATGATGCCGGCCTTGTCCAGATCAGGGCCATACTCCTTGAAGAAGCCCAGGACGCGCTTGAGTCCGGTCTCATGGTCGTGGATGGGCTCCTCAAGCTCATGCTTCTCGCCGTTGACCTCGTGCTTGTAGTGGCCGTCGGTGGGCTCGCCGATCTTCTCGACCAGACCCGAGGCCAGGCTCTGGCTGGTCTCCAGATCGACCAGCTGGTACTTGATCGAGCTTGAACCCGAATTGATGACTAGGACGGTTTTCGCCATTGGGGCATCCTCCTGATGTGCTTGTATAGAGCCTGCGCTCCTCAATCAGTCTTCAAGATTACTCGTCGGCCCTTACAAGGCGCGGTATATAGCCAGGCCGACATGATTTTGGGGCTGCTGCCGGAACCTTCTTGAAGATAGGATCCAGCAGCAGCCCCAGAGGTTTGCATAGACGTTATAAGACGGTCGTCAGTCCTGGGCCTCGACGGCGGTCAGAGCCACGGTGTTGATGATGTCAGCTACCAGGGCACCGCGCGAGAGGTCGTTGACCGGCTTGTTCAGCCCCTGCAGCACCGGTCCGATGGCCAGGGCGCCCGAGGTGCGCTGTACGGCCTTGTAGCCGATGTTGCCGGCACTCAGGCTGGGGAAGACGAAGACGTTGACCGTTCCGGCGACCGGATCGCCCTTGGCCTTGGTGGCCGCCACAGTGGGGGACCAGGCCGCATCGAACTGGATGGGGCCCACGATGGGCAGGTCCGGCGCCTTCTCCTTGGCCAGGCGGGTGGCCTCTTCCACCAGGTCCACATCCGGGCCCTTGCCCGAGCCCAGGGTGGAGTAGGAGAGCATGCCCACGCGCGGTTCCACGCCGAAGGAGCGGGCCGTCTGGGCCGACTGAATGGCTATGTCAGCCAGTTGTTCGGACGACGGGTTGAGGTTGATGGCGCAGTCGGCGAAGACCGCCACATGGTCGGGGAAGCACATGAGGAAGGCTCCGGAGACCAGCGAGGCGCCCGGCTTGGTCTTGATCACCTGCAGGGCTGGGCGGACCGTGTTGGCGGTTGAGTTGATGGAGCCGGACACCAGGCCGTCGGCCTTGCCCAGCACCACCAGCATGGTGCCGAAGTAGGAGGGATCCGCCAGCTGCTTGCGTGCCTGCTCCGGGGTCATGCCCTTCTTGGCGCGCAGCTGGCAGAGGCGATCGACCATGGGTGCCAGCACCTGCTCGTCGTCCATGGGCTGGAAGGAGGCCTTGTCCAGGTTGTTGAGGCCAAGCTCCTTGCCGCGGGCCAGAATGGAATCCTTGTCGCCCACGATGATCAGGTCAACGATGTTGCGGGCCAGCAGGTAGTCGGCCGCCTTGATGATGCGGTCCTCGCCGCCTTCGGGCAGGACTATGGTCTTCCTGTTGGCCTTGGCCTTGGCCAGCAGATCGTTCTGGAAGGCTACAGGAGTGGTGGCCTTGGGGCTGGCGGCGTCGGCGGCCTTCAGCACCTGGTCGACGTCCACCTCCTGCTGGAATGTCTGGCTGGTGGCCTGGCGGGCCTGATCGGCGGACGGATCCGTGTCGAAGTCCATCTTGGAGACGGTCCAGGTCGGCAGATCATACTCTTGGAAGGCCTGAGCAAGAGGCGCCTTCTGTTCAGGCTGGCATCCGGTGATGAAGATTCCGGCAAGCACGGCTCCCTGGGCCTCGATGGTCCGGCGGCAGGCAGCCACGGTCTTCATGACCTGACCGGGTTCCCTGCCGATGGTGCAGACGGCCAGCATGACCGGGGACCTCAGGTCGGCGGCGATCTGCGCGTTCAGGGCAAACAGGCCGGGGTCGAAGAGCTTCGAGGCATCACTGCCCACGATCAGGACGCGCTCGGGATGGGTGGCCTCCACCAGCCCGTCATAGGCGTTGAGGACATCGGCCCGGGTCTGCATGGGATCTTCAGTGGCGTGCCCGGGGCACTTGCCACGGCAGATCTCTGGATCCGTATCGGGGAATGAGCTGGCTGCAACCAGTTCCGGGGTCAATGGGTGCTTCCTGCAGGCGATTGGCCTGAATACGGCCGTTTTGGCTTTGGCGCTCAGGGCCTTGGTCAGGCCGTAGGCCACGACATTGCGGCCGTTGGCGGCTTCTGGGCTGATGATGGTGATGCTTGCAAGACTCACTGTGTCTTCTCCTGTCCGGATGTGGTTGCCTTGATGACTGCTTTGTTCACAACCTTGTCCAGTATACAGAAACCGCCCGCCATGCGGGCTGCGCATGACGGGCGGTTTCAGGGTCGGATCAGCGTATCACTCGTTGTCTCCGGCGGTCGCGGCGGTGGCGGAGATGGTCTCCTGGCCGGCGCGGTTGGCATCGGGCCAGACCCAATCGGTGTAATCGGGGTGGTCGTAGCCCTTGTCCACGGCGAACTGGAAGGCCTCGTCGCGGAACTTGGTCCACTTGTCGATCTGGTCGGCGTACTTGCCGGTATCCACCAACTTCAGGGCGGAGGCGGCCAGGCACCAACGATCCATGTTGTTGACGCGCACCATGTCGAATGGCGTGGTGGTGGAGCCCTGCTCCTCGTAGCCGTGCACGGAGAAGTTGTCGTGGTTGGGACGTCCGTGGATTAGGCGGTAGATGGAGCCGGGGTAGGCGTGGAAGGCGAACAGGACCGGCTTGTCCTTGCTGAAGAGCTCGGTGAACTCCTCGTCGGACAGGGCCTGATCGTTCTCCTCGGTGTCCTGGATCTTCAGCAGGTCGACCACGTTGACGAACTGAACCTTGAGGCCCAGCTTCTGCAGCATGTCGTCGGCGGCCAGGGCCTCCTGGGTGGGGATGTCGCCCGCGGTGGCGATGACGACATCAGCATCCTCGGCATCCTTGGCGTTGGAGGCCCAATCCCAACGGGCGGCCCCCTTCTCCAGCTCGGCGGCGGCCTCGTCCACGCTCTGGTAGGTGGCGGCGGGCTGCTTGCCGGCGAAGATGGCGTTGATGCAGTTGGTCGACTTGTAGCAACGCTCGCCCACGTTCAGCAGCATGTTGGCATCGGCGGGGAAGTAGATGTTGACCACGTGATCGTTGTTGAAGTTCTTGTTCAGCAGGATGTCGACGAAGCCGGGATCCTGGTGGGAGAACCCGTTGTGGTCCTGACGCCAGACGTGCGAGGTGACCAGGAGGTTCAGTCCGGCGATGGGCTTGCGCCACGGGATTTCGCGGACGGTGGCCTCCAGCCACTTGGCGTGCTGGTTGATCATGGAGTCGATGACGTGCACGAAGGACTCGTAGGAGCTCCAGATGCCGTGGCGCCCGGTCAGCAGGTATCCCTCCAGGAAGCCTTCCATCTGGTGCTCGGAGAGCTGCTCGATGACCTGGCCGGTGTGGGCCATATGCTCGTCGGTCAGCTCCGACAGGTAGTCGGCATCCCACTGCTTGTTGGTCACTTCGTAGGCAGCGGCCAGACGGTTGGAAGCCGTCTCATCGGGCCCGAAGATGCGGAAGTCAGTGGGGTTCTTGGCCAGTACGTCGCGGGTGTAGTAGCCCAGGACGCGGGTGGCCTCGGTGGCGCCCCAGCCGTGGCCGTGCTTCTTGATGTCGATCTCGTAGTCGTGGATGTCAGGCAGCTCAAGCGGCTTGAGCAGCCGGCCGCCGTTGGCGTTGGGGTTCTCGCCGATGCGCAGGTCGCCCTTGGGCATGAAGCTGGTGACCTCGGGACGCAGGGTGCCCTTCTCGTCGAAGAGCTCCTCGGGCTTGTAGGAGGCCAGCCAGTTCTTGAGGATCTGGAAGTGGGCCTCGGTGTCGCGGGCGGAGGTCAGCGGCACCTGGTGGGCGCGCCAGGATCCCTCGGTCTTCTTGCCGTCGATGAACTTGGGGCAGGTCCAGCCCTTGGGGGTGCGGAAGATGATCATGGGGTAGAAGGGACGGGTCATGTCGTCGGTTTCGGCCCGGGCCTTGATGTCGCAGATCTTGTCGAAGACGGTCTCCAGCATGTCGGCGAAGCGACGGTGGATGGACAGATGGTCCTCGTCGTCGAACCCTGCAACGAACTCGAAGGGCTCATAACCCATGCCATGGAAGTACTCATGCAGCTCCTCGTCGGAGATGCGCGAGAGGATGGTCGGGTTGGCGATCTTGTAGCCGTTCAGATGCAGGATGGGCAGGACGATGCCGTCGGTGCGGGGGTTGACCAGCTTGTTGGACTGCCAGCCGGTGGCCAGAGGGCCGGTCTCGGCCTCGCCGTCGCCCACGATGCAGGGCACGAAGAGGCTGGGGTTGTTCATGATGGCGCCGTAGGCGTGGGAGAGGGCATAGCCCAGCTCGCCGCCCTCGTGGATGGACCCGGGGGTCTCAGGCGCGAAGTGGGAGGGGATGCCGCCCGGGTAGGAGAACTGGCGGAAGAACTTCTGCAGGCCAGCCTCATCGTTGGTGATCTTGGGGTAGTACTCGCTGTAGGTGCCGTCCAGGTAGGACTGCGAGGTGCCGGCGGGGCCGCCGTGGCCGGGGCCCATGATGATTACGGTGTTCTGCTGATGGTCGGCGATCAGACGGTTGATATGGCCCAGCAGGAAGTTCAGGCCGGGGGTGGTGCCCCAGTGGCCGACCAGACGATGCTTGACATCCTCCCGAGTGAAGGGCTCCTTCATCAGGGGGTTGCTGCGAAGATAAATCTGTCCGATGGAAAGATAGTTGGCCGCCCGCCAATACTTGTCGACGGCCTCGAGGGTCTCCTCGGCGATTGGGGTCTCCAGCTTCGCCCAAGGGGTGCCGATAACAGGATTCGTCATGTGTACTCCTGCACTATAGTGCGATTGTTTATTTACCTCGGTTACGGGCTCGTACGGTGTCATTTCAGGCATCCGTCGGGTTCGTACCCAATGCCTACATGGTACGTGAACGAGCAGACTTTTCTGAACGTTTTCTTGCAGTGTGTGTTCGCTCTTGTGAGAAAATGCGAGGGAATTGTCTGCTTGCAGACTTGAATTTCCGCCGGGGGTGCCGACCAGGGCTCAATGACGGTAGCATTGTCGAAAACTGCAACCATACTGGACTTGTCCGCGGGCGTTGAATCGTCGCTCTCGGGCATCCATGGCAGATACAGCATACGTATATATAAGGAGTCTTATGGCACAGGGTCCCGTCCTGGTGGTCGATTTCGGTGCGCAGTACGCCCAGCTGATCGCTCGTCGAGTCAGGGAGGCGGGGGTCTACTCCGAGCTGGTGCCTCATTCAATGAGCCTGGATCAGATGCTGGCCAAGGATCCCAAGGCGGTCATCCTCTCCGGCGGCCCGGCCTCCGTCTACGTGGATGGGGCACCTTCCATAGATAAGAGGATTTTCGAGGCAGGGGTGCCCGTGCTGGGCATCTGCTACGGCTTCCAGGTCATGGCCCATGAGCTGGGCGGCGAGGTGGACAAGGCGGCCCTGGGAGAGTACGGCAAGACCGAGGCCTTCATCGACAGCGCCAAGGGAATCCTGCAGGATTCACCCGCAAGGCAGGATGTGTGGATGAGCCATGGCGTCGCTGTCAACCGTGCGCCTGAGGGATTTGAGGTCCTGGCGCATACCGAGGGTGCTCCGGTGGCGGCCATGCAGGATCCTTCCCGGGGGCTGTACGGGGTCCAGTGGCATCCCGAGGTGACCAACACCCCTCTGGGGCAGGACCTGATCGACCGCTTCCTGCACCAGTGCGCCGGACTACCGTCGGACTGGAACGCCTCGGGCATCATCGAACAGCAGGTGGAGAAGATCCGTCGCACGGTGGGTGACGACCAGGTCATCTGCGGCCTGTCGGGCGGCGTCGATTCAGCCGTGGCGGCCGCTCTGGTCCACAGGGCCGTCGGCGACCAGCTGACCTGCGTCTTTGTGGATCATGGGCTCTTGCGCAAGGGGGAGGCCGAGCAGGTCAAGCATGATTTCGTAGCCGCCACTGGCATCAAGCTGATCGCCGTGGATGCCTCGCAGGACTTCCTGACCGCCCTCAAGGGTGTTTCCGAACCAGAGCGCAAGCGCAAGATCATCGGCGAGAAGTTCATCCGCACCTTTGAAAAGGCCCAGCGGCAGGTGATTGAGGAGGCCGGCAAGACCGGCAAGGAAGTCAAGTTCCTGGTGCAGGGCACGCTCTACCCCGACGTGGTCGAATCGGGCGGCGGAGACGGAGCGGCCAATATCAAGTCCCACCACAATGTGGGCGGTCTGCCCAAGGACGTCAAGTTCCAGCTGATCGAGCCTCTGCGCACCCTCTTCAAGGACGAGGTCCGGGCCATCGGCACCGAACTGGGCCTGCCTGACCAGATCGTCTGGCGTCAGCCCTTCCCGGGCCCTGGTCTGGGCATCCGCATCATCGGCGAGATCACCCAGGAACGTTTGGAGACCCTGCGCGAGGCTGACGCCATCGCCCGCGAGGAGCTGTCCAAGGCTGGGCTGGATCGGCAGATTTGGCAGTGCCCGGTGGTGCTGCTGGCCAATGTGCATTCGGTAGGTGTGCAGGGCGACGAGCGCACCTATGGCTCGCCGATCGTGCTGCGTCCGGTCTCCTCCGAGGACGCCATGACCGCTGACTGGACACGGCTGCCCTATGATGTGCTGTCTACTATTTCCACTCGCATTACCAACGAGTGCCCGGGCATCAACCGCGTGGTCCTGGACTGCACCTCAAAGCCTCCGGCAACCATCGAATGGGAGTGAGCATTTGGGCCGACGAGCCATACGGCGATACGTCGAAGACGGTATGGTCACATATGACTTGTCGGCCCAGTTATCTGGTTCTCGGGCTATTGAATTTCCGATAGTCGATAGAAGAACTCAGGTCCAGCAATTTATTGTTTATTGCTTTGTAATGGCCGCGTTAATCTGGTCAACCAGCTCACGAGGATGTTCCACCCCGAGCACCAGTCGGTCATAGCGCTCACCCTTGAGTTGGATGACAATGGGACTTTCCGGTCTGGTGACATTCCAGAATGTCTTTTCCCCATGCTCAATGTATGTGCCGGCCCATTTACCGGGAACATGAAGGCCGGGCGCACGCAGCCCCTTGGCATCATCAAGAATGCCCGGATCCTCGCTGGCACCGAGAACATGCTCGAGCGGCACCACCAGTTTCCCTTTGAACGACCACATCTTATCCAAGCCTTGCGGTTCAATCTCCAGCGTTTGTCCGACAATTGCCACCTTGTTGTTCATGACTTGCTTCTTTCATCATCAGACTGCAACCGAATATGTGCACGCTGCAGCAGCGTCTCACCAAGGAGCGTGGCGACATCAACGGTCACAGCATTGGTATCGTCAGATCCTGAGCTGGACAGCTTTACAAGGTAATCCCTGACCAGCCTGCGAACCTCAAGATCATGATCTGACAGCTCCATGAGTGCCACCAATACCAGATTGAGCACTCCTGAATCGTTCGACTCAGAATCCGTTGCATCACGTAGCGCAGCCACGAACATGCCACGCTTGCTGCCGAAGGCACCGTAGAGACTGCCCCGGAGCAGACCCGTGGCCTCGACGAGAGCATCAATCGAAGTGCCCTCATAGCCATGCTCCAGGAAAACCTCGCGGGCACGGGCAAGTACCTCATCATCATCGAAACTTCTCTTGCGACCCATACACGCCAAGATAGCATTATTTGACTGAATGGTCAAGAATAATGGACGGTCTTCTTGCTCATGATTATCGTTACTTCTTTTTAGAAGCAGTCGGTGATGGAAATAGTAATTCGATGGCAAGCTTCCAGCGATGAGCACGAGAATCAAGAGCCATGAAGATGGCCCCCATCCGAGCATAAAGCCTATCCGAGCATAAAAACTGCCATAGGAGAAGTGATAACCAGTGTAATAACCATGTTTCCCGCTGAAACTACTGCCCTGAGGAACTTTCGGTGTTCTGTTTTTTGATTGAACGAATATATTCAGGGCTTCTAGGGAATCAACAAGGAATACGATTATCAGCTGGATATCAACGAGAATTGTTGAACTTATATGTGCAGTTTTCGATAATGGTTACAACGAGAAAGACCAGTGTAAATATCGACCCGTCAACGTCGCTAACGATGATACTGACAATCCAGATATCGATAAATGGACCCGGAACAAGTTCCGCGTCTCTTCCAGGTTTCATTCGACACTCCTTTAATTACAAGTAGAGTTGGCGACCATCAACATTTATGGTGTCAGTAGTCACCTGAATTGCAAATACTCAGAGCATAAATCAGCCGAAGCATTCCCTTATTACACAGTCAATCCCAATTATTCACAACAGCACTCTGGCAACATCTCCTCCAATCAGAGCTCAGCATGACCTGATCGCAGCGCCCATTTGATACCGGAAATTCCGCCCCAGACTTTACCGAGCGTGCTGATTCCGCTGACGATCCTATAGGCCGGGACACCGTATTGTATAAAGACAATTCCTGTCTGGAAAATGAACCCTCCCAAATCAAACCTCGGTTGGATCTGGTTATCTGAGGGTCAGTTATAAAAGAAGGTTCCGTCAGCTAAGAAGTTATCCAGTTTTCAGCGAAATGCGGAATGGTCCTGGAGTCGGCATTTTTAATCTCTGTAGGAAGCTGATCCAGACAATCGGCCAATTGATCAAGTTCTGCAGTGCTGAGCGATGAACCATTTTCTCTGGTTTGGAGCTGTTCAATCATTGGCTTCTGCGCAGTTGTAATGAGTTCAGGAACGCTAGCCGTTCCGGTAACACCAACATCAGTGCCGCTGACGCGCTTGTTTGCACTAGGGCCAGTACCTTGTGTGTGTTCTATGACTGCATATCAGTTTCCTTTGGTTGACATGTATGCCAAATGGCATAGCCGTGCATTAGCTGCAGAAAAACAAAAAGCCAACATAATTGTTGAAGAGATAAATATGTAGGGAAACATATGGTGTCTCGAAGTCTTCTATTGCGCGATTAGAGGGCGCTTTATCGGCTCCGATTAATGCGAGGGGCAAGGTTAGCGAAGTGGTTCAAGCCAAGTCTGACCCGATCTTTGGCAATCCACGTAAGCGTTTCGGGAAGCACCGCCATCATTAAGATCAGAGTATGGCCACACTGGTGTTATACCCGACCAGAGGGCAGGTGGCTCATCGCCACATAGCAGTTGAGAAAATTGAAAGCACTATCTTATTTGGGGGAGAGGTTGGCTTCAACAAAAGGACCCCAATCATATTGAGCCCAATATATCGTCACTTAGATGACTTCGAGGTATACCCATACCCCCAGTTCGCTTGAATGGGACTGGTGGGGATCACGGAATAATGCTATCAGTGTGCAGCAGACTCTTGATGCCTGTTTCATCTGCGTTGTGTTCGGTTCGGACAGCTTTCTCTGTCATCTGAGCAAGGTACACGGCGGATTTCAGACTTAGACTCGGCTCCTCACGCCTGAGTTCACGGATAAACACAACTTGATCCTTGCTGGGATTTATTCCCCTGGAAGTGGCGATGCTTTGGGCCCATTCCACTGCCGCAGTCATGGGGTGTTCGTAGTCGGCAAATATCTTTGTGACTTCAACCCTCGGATTCTTGTCATTCGTCAAGCTCATGGCTATTCCTCTCAAAATTCCTGGTGCTCATTGTTGGCCGCTGAAGTTCTGATCGCTTTTAGAATCCAGCCGCGAGAGTCTTCGTCACAGAAGCCGCCGATACCTCAACGCTTTCATGAATCGCCTATGACTCACTTTCATAACAACTATATAACAACATCATGGAATCACTAATCGCACGTTTTGTGTCGTCAAACTCTGATGTCGCGGCCTTGGCCGCTCTCAACTCCCAACGCCTTCTGGCTCTATCCGTCAGTATGTTGCATATTTCGAACCTACTGATCTGGGCGTAGCGTGTTGCTCCCTGGCCGGTCAGCAAACAGCTGGTATGGTGTCGACTCAGTCATCTGGCCACGCATATGGGGTGGAGTACATGTTGGATGCCAGCCACCGCGCCCAAGGCATGTTGTTCCGGTCCATGAAGGCCTTCATTTTGGTATGAATTTGCTTGCCGTCGCTAAAACTGAGGCGATTGTCTTGCCTTTTTTTGCGAGGAAACCACCTGCTACTAACACGCTTCCGCCGATGGTGGACATGTTCTTCTTCACATGATCCGCACGGTCTTTTCTTTTGGCCAAACAGCGGGCGCAGAAGATGCTATCCGGGTTATCCAAGAAAGTGTGGCATCCACGGGAGTTGCATACGGCCATCAGTTTTGAGCCGCATTTTGGGCAGTAATCATAGTCTTTTTTATATTTGTCGTTCTTTTTGTAAGAGTCGCATTCCTGGTTGGTGCAGCCTCTAACGCTCTTCATGGCTCTCATCCTTTTCATCAGATACCTTAAGGTACAGGTGCTTCTCAGGCAATGCTAGGGCCTCGCTTAGATTGGAAACGTCAAGTTGAAGTGCGGCTCGAGATCGCCAAATTCCCTGTTCTGTTCCTGTATCAGAGCGATCGCATTCCGCTAGAAGGCCCGCATGGTCTCCCACAGTCGTCTTTATGAAGTGCGAATATGTTTCCAGGGATTTCGCCATGGCCTTGGGCTCTCCTTGCTCGCAAAAAATGGCTGCTCTGGCAATCGACGCCTGGTGTATGGCAGGAAAGCAACTGTTGATGCTGTCCATTCTTTCATCGATGAGTTTTGTGCGTTTGCCTTTTTCATGCTCATAGTCGCCATTAGCGAGATATTTCACGTCAGACTCCATCTTCAGCTCGAGCTGGGCCTCTGCGTCCGATAGAGCGCGTAAGGACTGAGACACAAGGAGCTTTCTGAGAGTGTCGTCATCAACTTCACGAGCCTGCAGATAAAGGCGCATGCCGCTCTGTAGGAGGCCGAGCCTATCGCTCTGCTGCCCCTCGAGGACTTCCTGCACGCGCACATCTATGACTGCAATCTGGTGGGCGATGTCTTCAAGCTGACCTTGGATTGCCCTGAGTTGTATGGCGTTCGCCGCTTGAACGGGATCAATTCCCCCGCTGAAATCCTCGCGCTTGATGGGCAGTTTCTTTCCATATCGTCCGTTAGGATCCAAAAGTTGGGCAAAGGTATTGCCTGTTCTATCGGCAGTCAGCTTAATGTCACCATTGGCGATGGCGTCAAGCGTATTTTTTGGAGCATCTACCACCAGGCGAAAATCACTTTTCCTGGCCTTATATGCCAAGGCGAATCCGGAGGATTCGCGTTCCAGTGCATGAACTATGTCTTTAATAGCGGCATTGCTTTTATTGACGCCATTCCTTATTCCGTTCAGGAAAAATGCCAAAGGCGAGTCCGGATCGGCGTTGAGCTCAGATTCTTCAGGCTTCAATGAAACCCCCTATCGAAGGACATGCTGGCTGCACGCTAATAAATGACGATAATTAATTAGATTATAACTGTCCGATACTCAAAGGCGCTTACAGCAATTGCTTTGTTTGTGGGCAGTCAGAAACTCAACCAAATATCAATGAATAGGCGGGGCAAGGTACTTGCAATACCCCAACCCAGCGTCGTTCGCATGGCTCTCCTGGTCAATACCGGCCTTGGCAAGGAAATCGAGGTAAATGAGACTGTTGGTATTTCACAATAGCTGGGACAGTATTTGACTTCGGGGAGCTTAAGCTTCATGCACGCATCTGGTTTCAATGAAGACACTGCTCTGGTGCGTAGTTTTAGCGTTTACAGGTCCTTGGCATGGACCATCAGGCAGTCCCAGGCACGGGCGGGGAGCAGGGCATGAAGGGCGACCAGAGGTTTGGCTCCGAAGCCCAGAAGGTAGCGCGGACGGGGATGGCGTACCGTCGAAGCACGGACGATGGCCTTGGCAATGGTTGATGGTCGGGTCAAATGCCTGCTGGAGTAAAGCTTGCGCAATCCAGCAGCAGCTTGGAACCCTGACTTTCGATAGGCACTCTTGCGGGTGACCTTCTGAAGATGGTCGGCGGCGATTGCGCCCCAGTTGGTGGCGATGGCTCCAGGCTCGATCAGGACCACGTCGATGCCGAAGGGGCGGGTTTCCATGCGTAAAGCGTCGCTGAAGGCCTCTAGGGCGTACTTGGTGGCATGGTACCAGGCACCCATATAGGTGACCATCCGGCCAGCCATGGATGAGGTGTTGACGATCCGGCCGCGTCTGGCCCGGCGCATGGCTGGCAGCACCAGCTGGGTCAGTCGGGCGAGGCCGAAGAGGTTGACCTCGAATTGTCGCCGGACCTCGTCGATGGAAACCTGCTCGACTGGGCCATATGAGCCGTAGCCGGCGTTGTTGACTAGTAGGTCGACCCGCTTCTCCTTCTGCAGAATTCGTGCGACGGCCTTCTCAATGGAGGCGGAATCGGTCAGGTCCATCTGCACGGCCGTCACCCTCTTGTCGGCCAGTGGCTTCAATCGTTCGACTCGTCGTCCTGCCGCATATACCTGGTATCCATGATCGGCGAGCAGGCCAGCGGTTTCATACCCGATGCCGCTGGTGGCTCCAGTGACCAGCGCCACTCGATTGGTCATACTTATCACCCCTTCTGGCTGGTGTCTGTGAATCGTGGCTCCTGCTTTTCTTTGAGGCACAGTATATGACAGCATTTCGTTGCAAGGACATAAAAAAGCCAGACGAGGGCGGTCTACCCGTCCACGCCTGGCAATGCGACCATAGCGAAGATCTTATGCCTGCACCCTTTCCAGCAGGAGGTCGTTCAGCTCGGCAGCTGTTGGATAAGCCTTCTGGGTGCCACGGCGCGTGACGCTGATTGCAGCGTATCTGTTGGCGTGCCCCAGAGCGGTTGGCACATCCTCGCCCTGCGTGTAGTAGTGGGCGAACGAGCCGATGAAAGCATCTCCGGCGCCAGTGGTATCCACGGCTTCAACCGTGACAGCAGGCACCAGCAGCTCCTGGTCGGCGCTGACCCATAGGGCGCCCTTGCCGCCCATGGTGACAATCAGGTTGCCTACTCCGCGCCTTACCAAGTTCCGTGCTGCGGCCTTGATCTCATCCAATGTCCCTGTGGGCATTCCTGTGAGCGTGGCCAGCTCGGTCTCATTCGGTGCGAAGAAGGCCACTTTGGAGACATAGTCGATGTTCAGATCGTCATTTGCTGGAGCAGGGTTCAGCAGTACAGGCACGCCGTAGTCCTCTGCCAGTTCAATGGCATGGTAGTTGGTCTCCAAGGCGATCTCCTGTTGGAGAACGACCAGTTTCGATCCCTTGATCAGGTCTTTTTTATCGTCCAAGGCGGCTGGTGTGAGCTGTTTGTTGGCGCCTTTGACGATCAGGATCCGATTGTCGCCGCTGGTGTCCACAAAGATGGGCGCCACGCCGCTGCTTCCATCGGCGATGCCGATTCCATCGGAGCTGATGCCGTTGCTGCGATAGTTCTCCAGCTGCTGTCTGCCGAATTCGTCCCTGCCGACCATGGTGATGAAGCTGACCTGTGAACCCAGACGGGCGGCGGCGATGGCCTGGTTGGCCCCCTTGCCGCCGAATCCCATCTCGAATTCAGGAGCCTCTACGGTCTCTCCTTCCACCGGCATGCGATCGACAAAGGTGGTCAGCTCATACATGTTGGAACCGATGACGGTGATGTCAGCCATATTGTCCTTACCTTTCCAGGCCGGTAGTTACCAGGAATGAACGTGTTTCCTGGGGCTTCAGATGGATCAGGGTGCCCGCCTTCTCAGCGGCGGCGCGGCCCTCAGGCGTGCTGGTGCCGGGCAGCGCAAAGGCCGCCACCTGTTGGTCGGCGTTGTACAGGATCCAGCGGGTGACAATGGGGAATTGCTCCGTGCTGAACCGTGTCAGGAAGTTGTGTTCGGCATTCAGATGGAGCCGGAACTCGGCCACATCCGTAAACTTGGTCAGGTTCTGGGAGAAGAAGACGATCTCAGGATCGTAGTGGCTCTCGTCGTTCAGGTCGTTGATCAGCTCGCCGCTGGCCTTGAGCTCTTCGTTGTAGGCCAGCCATTGCGGGGTGGGATGGACGTGGGCGGGAACGGTCTGGCGCAGACGGAAAGCCTCGTCAGGCACGTTCTGCTCCATGTGCCCGTCATGCACGTAGGCGTAGTTCATATGGCACATGTATTGCAGAGGCATGGTCTGGTAGTTGGAGAGGTTGGTGACCTCCAGGCCGATGTCGAAGAGTCCGGAATCAGCGTGCAGGGTTACGGCTGGCCGGCTCAGGTAGTGGTCGCCGAACCCTTTGACATATTCGAATTGCCCATGTATTGACATGGTCCCATCTCCGAATCCCAGCCAGGCGCTGTCCATACGGCTGGTCGGAGCCTCGCCGTGGAGTTGGTAGTCGTCCTCCGGGGCCGGGGTTCCGCCGCCAAGGAGTCCTGACGTGAACTGGAAGCAGCCGTAGGTATCTGCTATGGCCGTGCCGGGAAGGGGTTGCGAGAACATGTCCTTCATCTTCAGGCTGATGGAGTCGAAGACCGCATCCCAGATGATCAGGCCCATGTAGGGCAGGACGGTGAGCTGGCCGCGCGAGTTCTCCATGCGGACCGCTTCAACTCCTGATGGGTAGGTGAAGGTGACGGCTTTGAAATCGTCGTCCTGATAGAGGGTGAACTCGGCCGGGCCGAACATGTCATGATTGAGGTGAAGCTGTTGCATGATTGGTTTTCCTTTCATTGGTTTTCTCGAGCGCCTTCAGCCTTGAAAGCGCGCATCTTTGCTGTGGAATAGACGCAGACGACCGCGAAGCAGACCACATCGACCAGGAAGGACAGGGACATGTTCGAGATGTCTGCAAGGAATCCCTGCACAACAGGGATGAAAGCCCCGCCCACGATGGACATGACGATGATGGCGCCCGCTGTTTCCGTGTGGCGCTTATCGGTTACCGTCTCCAAGGTCTGGGAGTAGATGGTGGCCCAGCAGGGTCCGAACAGGCCCGAGACGATAATGGCCGCATAGACGGCACTCATGTTGCGCACCAGGAGGATGTAGACCAGGGCAGCCAATCCGAATGCCGAGAACCACTGCAGGACCCGGGAGGGGTGCATGGACTTCATCATGAAGTTGGCGATCACCTTGCCTACGAAGAAGGCGACATAGCTGTAGATCATGAAAGTCGATGCCGAACGTTCATTGATTGAGGAATTGAGCTCCATGGCCAATCTGATGGTGAAGGACCATACAGCCGTCTGCATTCCTATATACATGAATTCGGTGAAAATTCCCCAAAGGAAGCGGCGATTGTGCGCAAGATAGGCCAGTGTCTCGCCGATGCGCGCTTGAGGCTGCTGCTTGGTGGAATCCACCCTGGGCTTGCCTGAAGGGAACTGCGTCAATGCGAAAAGCACTAGGGCGACCAGCAGGACGAAGATGATGTATTTGTAAGGCAAAAGCGTATGTTGAAGGGCGCGCTCGCCGAAGGTGATGCGGGCCTGTCCGTGAAGCCCTTCCATCTGCTTTTCAAGGCTCTGGCCTGCACCGAAGATCAGGTATTTGCCCAGCAATATGCCCGCTATGGCGCCGAGCGGGTAAAAAGTCTCAGAGATGTTAAGCCGCAGAGTGGCATACTTCTTAGGTCCCATGAGGGAGCTGAAGGTGTTGGCCGAGGTCTCCAGGAAGCTTAAACCGCAGGCCAAGGCGAACAGGGCGATCAGGAAGAAGCCGTAGGTGGCCATGCGCGAGGCTGGGAAGAAAATCGAACAGCCGATGGTGTACAGCGAAAGGCCGATCATGATGGCGACCTTGTATGAGGTCTTCTTGATGATGAGCGAAGCCGGTATGGCGATCAGAAAGTAGCCCAGATAAAAGGCTGTCTGTACAAAGGCGCTGGCGACATTGGACAGGGTGAAGATGGTCTTGAACTGGGTTATGAGTATGTCATTGAGACTGGCGGCCGCTCCCCAAAGGGGGAATAGACAGGAGAGCAGGATGTACTGGAGCATCGGCGTCCTGTCCAGGTATCCATCATCCAATTCCTGCGCGCGCAGTCTGAATGGATGAAAGGATGCTTTTGGACGCTTCTGTAAGGTTGTTGATTGCATGAACCCCTCCTTGGGTTTGCATTCGGTGGCCGCCGCATTGCGTGTGCCGAGAATATAAGAGTCGGTCCGGGGGGCCGGCCCCCGGACGCCGAGGTCAGGCCTTGCCGATGATGGCCATGCTGGAGCTGGTGCCCAGCCGTTCCACACCTGCCTTGATCAGGGCCTCAGCCTCTTGCCTGGTGTGGATGCCGCCGGCGGCCTTGATGTGAATTCTGTCGCCGACTGCTTGTTTGATGACTTCGATGTCGTGCACACTGGCGCCACGGCTGGCGAATCCAGTGGATGTTTTGACGAAATCAGCGCCTGCGTCGGCCACCAGCCTGCTGGCCCGCGCGATCTGCTTATCGTCAAGCAGAGCTGTCTCGATGATGACCTTGATGACTTTTCCTGCCTGATGCACGGTCTCGACGACTGCACGAATATCCTTGGCAACGAGCTCCTCTCGACCGCCCGTCATTTCGCCGATGTTGATCACCATATCCAGCTCATCGGCTCCGTTTGCGATGGCTTCCCGGCTTTCGGCGACCTTGCTGGCTGTGGTGTTGGCACCCAGGGGGAAGCCGATGACGCAGGCAGTCAGGACATCCGAACCTTTGACCCGCTCATGGACGTGGGAAACCCAGTAGGGATTGACCATGACCGAATAGAAATGATTGTTCAGGGCTTCGTCGATGACCTGGTCGATCTGAGCGAGTGTTGCCTCCGGCTTGAGCAGCGTGTGATCGATTAGGCGATTGATCTGCATGATTGTTACCTCCTTGTGGGCATCACTGTAACAGTCAATGCACGGAAGTAAAATGCTAAAATGAACATATGTTCAAAACTGAAGCTCGAACATCACATGACCTGACGCTGTCATTGGCTGCTGTTTCCGCACGACTAGGAGAAGAGGAAGTTTCATGATCGACGATGAACAGCATAGGAATCAAGCTGTCACAGTCTGTCACTGGTATTACGAGGAGGGCTTGGGTCAAAACGCCATCGCCCGCAGACTGGGCGTTTCTCGCCCGACGGTTTCGCGTCTTCTGGCCTACGCCAGGCAAGAAGGGCTTGTCCGCGTGCTCATCACTGATCCCCAGGCTGATCTGCAGTCCCTGGCCAGAAGACTCAAGGTGGCTTTCGGCCTGCGCGAGGTCAGGCTGGCCTATGACTCGACCGGCGATGAAGATGCCATCAGGGACAAACTGGGTGCTGTTACAGCAGATTACCTGGCTGAGATCGTCGGCGATCACGACCGGCTGGGCATCAGTTGGGGGAGAACCCTCAAGGCTGTAGCCGATCATCTGCGCCCTAATGAGCACAAGGATGTATCGGTGGTGCAGTTGAAGGGAAGTGTCTCCGCATCTGACTTCAACAACTATGCCGCGGATATCGCCTTGAAATTCGGCATGGCCTTCGGCACCACCACTACAGTGCTGCCCCTGCCGGTCATCTTCGACAACGCATTGACTCGGGATATTGTGCTCAAGGACCGTTTTATAGACAGGATTGTTCGTCAGGGCGATCGGACCGATATCGCCTTGTTTACCTGCGGAACCGTTCGTGACGATGCCATGCTCTTCAAGCTGGGATATCTCTCCCGTAGGGAGATTGCCATGCTGCAGCACAAGGCTGTCGGCGATGTGCTTTCACGATTTATAGCTCCTGACGGCTCCATTGCGGATGACGGCATTGACGCAAGAACGGTGGGGATACAGCTTGATCGGTTGCGCAAGAAGCCATGTTCCATATTGGTGGCGGGAGGGCCTCCCAAGATAGCATCCATGCGTGCGGCGCTTCTGGGCGGCTATGCCAACGTGCTGATTACGGATTCGCAGGCTGCCATGCGTCTGTTGGAGGAATAGGCGAACCTCTGCAATCGAGGGAATTGCGCTGCTTGCCAGTACACAAGCGTTTGGTCAAATAATGGTCGCGCTCGTATGATTGTTGAAACACCGCTGTACGCTTACTATCAATGCTGATTGTAGATTCCGCAGGAGGTTTCAGCATGCAGGGCACACGATTTACCTATTGGTGGCACGGATTCGATCTGTGACGCCGCGTGCCTTGTAGGAACGGTTGCATGGATCGGAACCCACCGGCCCTGCAGTCGTCGACAGCATTTCCCGTGCATCGTCACCGCATAGTCGGTAGGGCAGCACCAGCGACAATGGTTGAAGTAACCGCATGGGAAAGGACAAGCCAATGACATTGGCGGATCATATGAATGCCAGGGTCAAAGCTCTGGCGCCGAGCGACATTCTCGAGTTCAACAAGGAGATCGCCGGGATAGACGGCATCGTGAAGCTGACCCTGGGGGAACCGGACTTCTTCACCCCTGAGCACGTCAAGCAGGCGGGCATTCAGGCCATCCAGGACAACCACAGTCATTACACCGAGAGTCGCGGCATGCCCAGTCTGCGCAAGGCGGCAGCCGACTATCTACACGCCAAGTACGGGCTGGACTACGACCCTGACACGCAGATGGTGATTACGGCCGGGGCCACCGGGGGCATCTTCTCGGGCCTTACCGCCATGATCAACCCGGGCGACACGGTCATTCTGCCCACGCCCATCTTCCCTCTCTATATCCCCATCGCCCAGCTGAGCGGCGCCAAGACCGTCTTCGTCGACACATCCGATGACGGCTTCATTCTCAGGCCGGACAAGCTGGAGGCCGCCATCGAACACAGCGATGGTCCGGTCAAGGCCCTGGTGCTCAACTATCCGACCAACCCCACCGGGGTGACCTACGCCCGCGAGGATCTGGAAGCACTGGCCCAGGTGGCGCGCAAGCACGGCTTCTTCGTGCTCAGCGATGAGATCTATGCCGAGCTGACCTACCAGGGCACCCATGTGTCCATGGGCACCATTCTGCCTGAGCAGACGGTCGTTCTTGGCGGGGTTTCCAAGTCCCATGCCATGACTGGATGGCGGGTCGGCATCGCCGCTGGCCCGGCCGACGTCATTGACCAGCTCAGCAAGGTCAACGAGTTCACCATCACTTCGGTGACCACCAACGCCCAGTATGCGGCCCAGGAGGCTCTGACCAAGGGCATGAATGACACGGATCCGATGCGCGAGGCCTACCGCAAGCGGCGGGACTATCTGGTCAAGGCCCTGCCCGAGGTCGGTCTGGATGTCATCGATCCCAAGGGCGCCTTCTATATCTTCGCCCGGTTGCCTGAGGGCATGCGCGACAGCTGGAGCTTCGTCTACGACCTGGCTCGAAAGGCCAAGGTGGCGGTAATCCCCGGAGCAAGCTTCGGGCCTGGGGGAGAAGGCTACGTCCGCATCTCCTATGCTGCCTCCATGGAGGATCTGCACACCGCGGTGGAGCGAATCAGCGACTATATGCGTCAAAATCGCGGATGATTCCCCTGGGATTCATCCAACAACCACTCTCTATCAACCATCAACGAAGACAGTTACCAAGGACTAGAAAATGACCAGTATTCTCATGTATTCAGTACGCCCCGACGAGCAGGAGGCCATTCAGGCCTGGGCGCAAGCCAATGACATTCAGGTGGACACCACCGACCACGATCTGGGGATGAAGACCGTGGACATGATCAAGAGATACGACGGTATCGTCATCCAGCAGCACGCGGCCCTGCCCGAGCCCGAGCTCTACCAGCGGCTCAAGGAGTATGGCCTCAAGCAGCTGACCCTGCGGATCACGGGCTATGACATCGTCAACCTGCAGGCCGCTCGGGAGAACGGGCTGGTCGTCACCAACGTGCCTGCCTACTCGCCCCGGTCGGTCTCCGAACTGGTCCTGGCCCAGGTCATGCGTCTGGTCCGGCATCTGGGGGAGGCCAGCGCTCGCGAAGCCAAGGATGACTATACCTGGGCTGGGCTTCAGGCCCACGAGATCCACAATCTGACCGTGGGGATCATCGGAGCCGGCAAGATCGGATCGGCCGTGGCCAGGATCTTCCGGGCCCTGGGCTCCACCGTGATCGCCAATGATCCGGTTCACCGCCCCGAGCTGGCAGACACCCTGGACTATGTGGATCTGCCCACCCTTTTGAAGCGGGCCGACATCGTCACCGTCCATACGCCGCTGGACGAGACCACCCATCATCTGATCAATGCGCAGGCCCTGGATGCCATGAAGCCCTCAGCCTTCATGATCAACGCCGCCCGTGGCCCTATTGTGGACACCCCGGCACTGATCAAGGCCCTGCAGACCAAGTCCATCGCCGGTGCCGCCATCGACACCATCGAGGGGGAGGCCGGCATCTTCGATAAGGATCTGAGCGGAACCAAGGTCGACAACCAGGCCCTGGAGACCCTCAAGGCCATGCCCAATGTGGAGGTCTCGCCCCACATCGGCTTCTACACCGATGCCGCCGTGAACGCCATGGTCAACATCTCCCTGAACGATGTGAAGACCATCCTGGAGGGCGGCACCAGCGAGCATCAGGTGGACTGAGTCCATGGTTTATGCCACCCGGACCGGGCGCCGACCTGCTCAGGCTGGGTTCTGAGCAAAGGTGATGGTGCCCCGGTCCGGGTCCATGCTTTCCACGATGGCCAGGGACTTGAGGTTGTAGCCCTCTTTGCGCAGGGTGCGGCCGCCCTCCTGGAAGCCCTTCTCCACGGCGATGCCGATGCCCTCGATGACGACCTTGGCATCATGGCAGATGTCGATCAGACCGTGCAGGGCGTTGCCCTTGGCCAAAAAGTCGTCAAGGATCAGCACGTGCTCGCCCTCCTTGAGGAAGCGCTTGGCCACGATGACGGGGTACTCACGCTGCTTGGTGAAGGAGTAGATGCGGGCCGTGTACTGGTCGCCGTCAAGGTTGATGGACTGGGTCTTCTTGGCGAATACCACCGGCACGTCCCCGAAGTGGCGGGCGGCCAGGCAGGCGATGCCGATGCCGGATGCCTCGATGGTCAGAATCTTGTCGATCTTGTGTCCAGCGAACAGGCGGGCCCATTCAGCGCCCATGTGGTCGAAGAGCCGCACGTCGCACTGATGGTTGAGGAAGGCGTCCACCTTGAGTACATTGCCAGGCTTGACCGTGCCCTGGCGGCGGATTCGCTCCTCAAGTTCCTGCATGTCATCGTCCTTGTCGTCATGAATGCGGGGCCCCTATGGTCCCGACGGATAGACACCAAGATAACCCGGTTCTGGGACTGTGGTCCGGCTGCCCTGATCCGCCAGGTTTCACCTCCAGCGGATTGGAGTGTCTTCCTGGCGTGTCAGCCCGTCAATCCGCGGATTCAAGGCCCTGACTGTTACAGTGAAAATTGACCGCAATGGTCACGCATCGTCACGGTGCGTTCAAGGACCTAAGGAGGACCATATGGGGATTCTGGATGATGCAAAGGATGCCATGAAGTCTGCCGGCGAGAAGATTTCCGATGTCGCTGGCGATGTAAAAGACACCGTTATGGACAAGGCATCCGATGCCAAGGACGCCGTTGCCGATAAGATGGGCGACGCCAAGGACGCTGCCCAGGACAAGATGGGCGACGCCAAGGACGCCGCCTCCGACAAGATGGACCAGGCCAAGGCCGATGCCAAGGTCGGCAAGGCCAAGGCTGAGCAGGGCGCAACCGAGGCTGTCAACAACGCCAAGGACCAAGTGCGCAACTGACTGGGTCATCTCGACTTCCCCGACTAAACCCCGTTCGCTTTCCCTATTCTCAAGGCGGACGGGGTCTTCTATGTCTGCTGGTATGTCTGCCGGCTAACCCATGAGCCAAGATCGATGACACCGCTTTGTGGTAGAAATAGTTGTCTGCCGGGTGTGCGCCATCCGGCCTGAGACGGTGACCGAGACCAGATGGCAAGAGGTGGCTTGTGAACGAGGAACCGGACTTGATCCAGCGCAGCGCCAAGGAGCTGCTCAAGGGGCTCAACGATCGGCAGGCCGAGGCGGTGCAATACCAGGGCCCGGCCCTGCTGATCGGAGCAGGCGCAGGCTCGGGCAAGACCAGGGTGCTGACCCGCAGAATCGCCTGGATCCTCAGTCAGTTCGGCGCCTGGCCCAGCCAGATTCTGGCCATCACCTTCACCAACAAGGCGGCCTCCGAGATGCGTGAACGTCTGCGCAGGCTGATCGGGCCCGTGGCCGACCGCATGTGGGTGTCCACCTTCCACTCGGCCTGCGTGCGCATTCTGAGGCGGGACGGCAAGGAAATCGGCCTGCGATCAGGCTTCACCATCTATGACACGGCCGATTCCGAACGTCTGATCAAACTGATCGGTAAGGATCTCAACATCGATCTGAAGCGCTACACCCCCAGAAACATTTTGAGCCGCATATCCGACTACAAGAACAACCTGCAGGATTGGCGCACACAGTTGCAGGAGTACGCCCCCGACTACCGGCCCGGGCAGCGCGGCCAGCAGATCACCGCCCGCTTCGGCAACGAGGAGGAGCTCTACTCCGTGGTCTACGCCGAGTACGAGCATCGGCTGGCTCAGGCCAACGCCGTCGACTTCGACGATCTGATCGTGCGCACGGTCCAGCTGCTCCAGCAGTCCCCGATGGTGGCCCAGTATTACCACCATCGGTTCCGCTACGTGCTGGTGGACGAGTACCAGGACACCAACCATGCCCAGTATGTGCTCATGCGCGAGCTGGCCGGTGCCGATGCCGACAAGCAGGACCAGGCCTGGATCACCGTGGTGGGCGATTCGGACCAGTCCATCTATGCCTTCCGAGGGGCTGACATCAGCAACATCAGGGACTTCGAGAAGGACTTCCCTGGAGCCCGGACCATCCTCCTGGAGCAGAACTACCGTTCCACCCAGACCATTCTGGATGCGGCCAATGCCATCATTGTCAAGAACGAGGGCCGCAAGCCCAAGAAGCTCTGGACCGCCCTGGGCAAGGGGGAGCCCATCGTGGGCTATGCCGCCGACAACGCCCAGCAGGAGGCTGCCTGGATCGCCACCGAGATCGCCCGGCTGCGCAGCGAGGAGGGCATTCCCTACTCCGACATGGCCATCATGTACCGGGCCAACGCCCAGTCCCGCGCCTTGGAGGAGGGGCTCATCAACGCCGGCCTGCCCTATCAGCTGGTGGGCGGGACCCGCTTCTACGAGCGCAAGGAGATCAAGGACGCCCTGGCCTACCTGCACGCCATCGCCAATCCCCAGGACGATGTGAACATGCGACGGATACTCAACGTGCCCAAGCGGGGCCTGGCCGCACGTGCCGAGGCGGCGGCGACCTCCTATGCGGATCTGCATCAGGTCTCCTTTTGGGAGGGGGTGCAGCATATCGAGGAGGTGCCCGGGGCCTCCACGCTGATGGTCAAGCGGATGAAGGCCTTCAGGGATCTGATCACCTCCCTGACCGACTTTGCCGCAGAGCACGATACCAAGCCATCCCAGATTGTTGAGAAGGTTCTGGAGGACTCCGGCATGCTGGACGAGCTGCGCAAGTCGGTGGATCCGCAGGATGCCTCCCGGCTGGAGAACCTTGGCCAGCTGCAGTCCGTGGCCGCCGAGTTCGAGCAGAAGACTCCTGACGCTACGTTGGCCGGTTTCCTGGAGACCACGGCACTGGTGGCCGACTCGGACCAGCTGCCGGGCCTGGGCGACGACTCGGGCAAGGTGACGCTGATGACCCTGCACACGGCCAAGGGCCTGGAGTATCCGGTGGTCTTCCTGACCGGCATGGAGCAGGGAACCTTCCCGCACTCCCGCTGCCTGGAGGATACCGATGAGATGCAGGAGGAGCGTCGACTGGCCTATGTGGGCGTGACCCGTGCCAAGCGGCGTCTCTACCTGACCCGGGCGGCCGTCCGCTCCCAGTGGGGGCAGGTCAATGAGATGCTGCCCAGCCAGTTCTTGGATGACATCCCTGACGATCTGATCGACTGGAAGCGTCGGCAGGCCGGCAACGAGCGGATGCGCGCAGGCTGGGACCTGGGTGACGACGAGGACGAATTCGGCGGCTTCGAGGATGAAAGCGACGGCCGTGCATTCGGTCATCGTTCATTCGGCGGGTTCGGCTCCGGCTTCGGCTCTTCCCGCAATGGGTACGGGCGCTCGCGGGCCTCCTCGCAGCGGTCGTTCGGATCATCGGGTTACGGCTCCCGCGGCTCCTCCTCCAGAAATGGAAGGGTCACGACTCGGCGGAGCACGACAAGCCCGTCGTCAACCTCGCACGCTGGCAAGGCCTCGGTCCAGCCCAAGTCGAACGGCCTGTCCATTCAGGACTTCTCCCTGGGTGACAGGGTTGCCCACGACCAGTATGGCCTGGGCAAGGTGGTCGACATTCAGGACAAGGGTCACAACTCGGTCCTGACTGTGGACTTCGGTTCCGAGGGAACCAAGAGGCTGATGCTGCGTTTGGCGCCGATCGAAAAGCTCTAAAGGACTGAGACTCCAAAAACTGTATGCTCACGACTCTTGTGCAGACAGCCATTCCACAGCGAGCTGGGTGCGGTTGGCCAGGTTGGTCTTGGCCAGGATGGCTGAGATGTGATTGCGGACGGTGCCCTCGCTGAGATAGAGACGCCTGGCGATGGCCTGATTATCGAGGCCGTCGGCCACCAGAACGACGATTTCACGCTCGCGGTCAGTCAGGGTTTGGAAGCGCCGGGGAGCAGGCTCAGCTGGGTCCTTTCGCGTCTGCTCCTCCTGCTTGCCAAGTGACAGGTTAGCCACGGCCTCGGCTCCAAGAACCGTCTGCCCTGCCATGACGGCTTGGAGGGCCGGCACCACTGAGGCCACGTCCTGCTTGATCACATACCCCTTGGCTCCCAAGGCCAGGGCGCGGGAAATATATTCCTTGTCTGCAAAGGTGGTCAGAAAGAGCACCCGAGCAGCCGGATCCAGGGCGATGATGCGCTCCGCCGCCTCCAGGCCGTCCATGCCAGGCATCTGTACATCGAGCAGCAGCACGTCAGGCCAGCCGCCAGTCGCTTGGAAACAATCCAGGGCTGACTGGCCGTCATTGGCTGTCCAGATCACGTCTGCAGTACCGGTTGCCGTCAAAATCGTTGACAGGGACGAGCAGACAATCGGATCGTCATCAGCGATAGCGACTTTCATGCCATGACCTTCCTATCCTCTCCATGCTCAGCTGCGCTGTGGTTGGACCAGGGCTCCTTGGGCAAGGATACGAAGACCTTCCAACCCTGTCGGTTGGGGCCGCTGTTGGCCGTGCCGCCCAAGGCCCTGGCCCTGGCTTCCATATCAGCCAGTCCCATGCCGCGCTGGAGCCTTGACTCTTGAGTGGGCGAGCTGTCAGGCTGCGAGTGCTGAATTCCGCCGTCGTCCTGCACCACCATCTGCCAGAAGGCAGGGAGGTCGCGCAGAATGACCTGCGCCGACCTGGCTGAGGAATGGCGGACCGTATTGGTAAGGGCCTCGCGAACAATGGTGGCCAGGCAACGGCACACTGGTGCAGGCGCTGTCTCAATGCCGTTGTTCAGATCGACCTTCAGCCGCCCCATAGAAGCCTCGGAGCTGGCATCCTCCATCTGGGATGCGAAGTCGGTGCCTTCATCCTCCAAGTCATGCACCGAACGACGGATTGTGGTCATGGCTGCATCCAAGGTCTTGCCGACATCACCCAATATCTGCTCGGTACTCTGATCGCCCTTGCTTTGCGCAACCACCCGGCCAGCCTGGATCTGCATGATGGCTCGGGTGAGCAGGTGACCCACATTGTCATGAATATCCCGAGCGATCCGGGTCCGCTCGGATAAGTGCGCCATTCGGGTCGCCTGGGCCCGCTCTTCGTCCAAGTCGTTGATGCGGCCGTGCAGTTGGCGAATCCGGTAGCGCTCGGTGTCTTCAATCTGCCAGACACGACCCTTAGCCACGGCCAAGTGTGCACATGCCAGTCCGCCGCCTTGCGCCAGTGCTGATGTCAACAAAGTCAGCAGGGCATAGCGCTGGGTGAGGCCTGTGAACAGTATGAGGTCGGCCATGGCCGGTATCAGCCAAAAGAATGCCGGCAGCAAGGCCAAGAGCAGCCTGGGCCGGGCAAGCCCGGAGTCCTTGGCTCGGGAATCTTTCATGCCGGCTGATCTGATAGCCGGAACCATAGCTCCGAGTCCGACCCCCGCCTCGAAGGCCAGAGCCGGCAAGAAGAAAAGCCAGTCTTGAATGAACATTGCCAAAAGCGACACCAGAGCGCCGCCCCAGATGGAACCTGGCGCTGGCAGCAGCCATTCACACAGGGCTCCTGCGGCTATTGAGGCCAGAAGCCCGGCGATCAGGGTTCCTGAAACCCCTGAACCATACCACGATCCGCACAAGGTCCCCAGACCAAGCAGGATCAGCCAGCCAGCTATCCTGCCCATGAATGCCTCCTTGCCCTGTTACCTATTGCCTCAAATAGTAATTCTCGGGCTACCCGTTCCTGAGCCTAGGCGCAGGCAGGACCACCCGTGACAAATGTCATAGGTTTGATTTGAGCATCCACAACTTTGATGACGGCTGTCATGGTGTTGGGCCAGCCCAGGCTGGGATGATGGAGTTATGAACAGTTCACGTGAGCAAGAGCCGGCCTTGAAGGTCAGCGCATTGGTGAAGCGCTACGGTGACATGGTGGCCTTGGACCACTTCGACATGGAAGTCAATCGCGGTGAGGTATTCGGACTGCTTGGCCCCAATGGTTCAGGCAAGTCAACCGCCATCAACTGCATACTGGCCCTGCTCAGCTTTGAATCGGGGACGGTTCGCATATTCGGGCAGGAGATGACCCCGACCTCCTACGACCTGAAAAGTCGTATCGGCGTGGTTCCGCAGAATGTGGCTGTCTTTAACGAACTGAGCGTGCAGGAGAACATCGACTATTTTTGCTCCCTCTATGTGCCCAAGAAGGCCGACCGCAAGAATCTGGTCGAGCAGGCCATCGACTTCGTGGGGCTGGGCGAATTCCGCAAGTTCCGACCCGGCAAACTGTCTGGCGGTCTGCTGCGCAGGCTCAACATCGCATGCGGCATCGCCCACCAGCCTGACCTCATTTTCTTTGACGAGCCCACCGTCGCTGTTGACCCCCAGAGCCGCAACGCCATCCTGGAGGGCATCGAACGGCTGAATACCGAGGGGGCCACGGTGGTCTACACCAGCCATTACATGGAGGAGGTGGAGCAGATCTGTACACGGATCATGATCATGGATCACGGCCGTCAGATCGCCCTGGGCACTGCCGAGGAGCTCAAGGGCATGGTCCAGGCCGGCGAGCAGGTCACCGTCGAGACCCTGGATCTTCAGGACTCCACTCTGGCCCAGATCCGTGCCCTGCCCCTGGCCCAGTCCGTCGACTATGACGGCAAGGAACTGGTTATCCACTGCAGACAGGGCGAGCACAACCTCCAGGACGTGCTGACGGTCCTGGAATCCACCAAGACCAGCTACGGCCACCTGACCAGCCGTCCGCCATCCCTGAACGACGTGTTCCTGGAACTGACCGGCAAGGAACTGCGCGACTGAGCGCGGTCCATAGGCTCGATTGCCGTAAGGAGCACCTATCCATGTGGAACTCATTCCTGATCAACGTCAAAACCTCGATACGCAACACCTCCTCCCTATTCTGGGTTCTGGCCTTCCCGGTCATTCTGGCCGCTCTGATGCTGGGCATCATGGGCAACCTGCAAGACAGTTACACTGCCGAGGCACAGCACTTCGCCATAGTCTCGGACGCCAACTGGAAAGCCAGCCCAGGTGCTGACGAACTGGTCTCATCGCTATCGAAGAAGCCCAAGGCTGGGTCTGACGACACTCAGCTGCTTATCCCGACGACAGTGGCTTCCAGGGAGGAAGCGAACACGCGTCTGGATAGCCGGAAGGATATTGGTTACCTGTACGCGGGCTCTGACGGACTGGTCAACATGGTCCTGTCCGACCGCGAAGCCGCCAGCATCCAATCCGATGCAACCGCCTCAGAAGGCATAGCGGTCTCCATTCTGTCCGCCTCGCTGGGCAGTTTCAACCAAGCCAATTCCGCAAGGGCAGCCATTGCCTCACCAAGCAATCAAATTCTGTTGCAATCCGGCGGACCGACCTACACCAGGCAGATCCGCCTGACGCACATCCACCCATCTATGACCGCGCCCTACTTCTTCGCTGTGCTGGCTATGGCCTGCCTTATCGGTGCCAGCACCGCTGCCGAGATGATTGCCAGGACTCAGCCCAACCTTTCAGCCTTGGGAGCCCGACGAGCCAGTTCTCCCAGTCCCAAGTGGCGGCAGGCAGCGGGCGCCTTTCTGGCCTCCTGGCTCTTCTCCGCAGTCAGCCTCCTGGTTGCCTACATCTTCGTCCGCACAGTCTGTGGAGTGCAAACCGGTGGTCGCGACCCGATAGCCCTCATAGCCATCGCCGTAGGCACCTTTATGGCCACCGCTTTCGGCTCTATGATGGGCGCGATTCCCAAACTCCCCACCGAGACGAAGGTTGGCCTGGTCATAGGAATCGACTGCACGCTGAGTGCCTTTATCGGCCTCTACGGCAGCCTGGCTATGGACCTGAACAATGCCATCCAGGAGCATGCTCCCATCCTTCACCTGCTCAACCCGGTCAAGCAGGTCTCCAACCTCTTTTACGACATCGTCTACTACGACAGCCTGGCACCCTTCGCCCGCACCTGCGGCATTCTGGTCACTATGGCTGCCATCTTCCTGGCCATCTGTGGTCTGCTCCTAAGGAAACAACGGTATGAATACTTGTAAAACAGCACTGCGCGTCATCTGGGCGCATAAGTTCTACCTCCTCCTGTATCTAGTGGGCATGAGCCTGATCATGATTGTCATCGGTTCCACGAACATGCAGGCCGCGGTACGTGCCAATACCTCAAGCTCGGTTGGTCGCTTTGAACCTGCGCAGGCGAAAATAGTCGTCATCAACCGAGACTGCGATAACCAGGCTGGTTGCGCGATGGGCCAGGGTCTGGAGCAGTATCTGGGCAAGTCGGCCCAATTGGTGACAGTCAAAGATGAGCCTCAAGCCCTGCAGGACGCCAATGTATCCGGTAAAAGCGATTTGACCGTTATCATCCCAGCCGGATATGGCAACCGGTTCCTTGATGCGCTTGACGACACTGCTGCCCAAGCTCACAGCGGCGGTAAGACACCGAGTTTTCCTAAAGTTGAAACGGCTGCCTCCTATAATTCCAGCCGCGGCAGTCTGGCACAATTGCAGGTGGACAGTTATTTTGATGCTCTTCGTACTGCCTTGCTTACGGGTCTAGGCCAAAAAGGTTCGATGGAGCTGCATTCATCTGCGGCGGTCAAGGATGCGGCTGCCTATGCAGTAGCCCACTATGCCGGCAACCAGCCACATATGGGCATCCATGCCAGCCCCAAGACTGATAACCATGGAGCTTTGTTGAAAGGCTTCGCTACGACAGTCGGCCTGGCTGCTTTTCCCTTGATGACGGCATTGACGGTCTGCGTTGCCACACTCTTCGGGGCCTTCAGTTCTCCCGACCGACATCGACGCCTGCTTGCCTCTCCAGTGCGGTCAAGCAGCCTGAATGGACAGGAGCTCACGGCAGCCCTCATCCTGGCAGGCTTCTCCTGGGTATACTACGTGGCACTCGTTGCCTTCAGCATGGCGGCATCGGGGGTTTCCCTGGCTTCGCTTGGCTGGGGGAGGGTGCTGCTGAGCTTTTTCGTCATGCTGGTATTCGCTGTATCGGCGGCATCCTTTGGATTCATGCTTGCTCAGTTCAATCCTTCTTCTTCGCTCATAAACTCCGTCGGGGTCACCTTCGGCCTGGTGGTTATGTTCACCTCCGGGTCAAGTTCCGGCGGCCCCCTGCCTCCGGTCATGCAGACGATCGGCAAACTGACGCCGGGCTGGTGGTACAACACTGCAGTCCAATCAATCATGGATTCGAGCGCAGCAGGCTTGGCCTCCTGGGGCCTTCCGCTGACCGTGGTTGCCTTGTTCGCGCTGGCTTATGCCTGTGTCGGCCTTATGGTCTCACGCCTGACACGCACCCGGGCCACCCTGGTCGCTCCTGTCAGCTCCGACCCCAGTATGATCGGGTAGTTTTTCCGGATTCATATCATCTTTCTGTCAACGGTTTTGCTTACGGTAATCTACCGAATATAAAATAATTTTGGATAATAGAGCAAAAACCAAATGCAACACAACTGAAGAAGTAAATGATATGAACATACTCGTTATTCAAGGATCACCCTATGGAGGTAGTTTTAGCCATACCAACGCCCAGGCTTATGCGCAAGCTGCCCGGCGTAAAGGCCACACAGTCGAAATGATCGACCTTAGCCAGGAAGACTTTGACCCGGTGCTTCGCTACGGCTATGCCAAGCACATGGAGGACGAATCAGCGCCTAAGCGTTATCAAAACATGGTTGCCCGAGCTGATCATCTGGTCTTCGTCTTCCCCATTTGGTGGGCGGGCGAACCGGCCATCCTCAAGGGCTGGCTGGATAGGGTACTCACGCCCCAATTTGCCTACCGATATGAGAGCAGCCTTAAATCGGAGGGACTGCTCAAAGGCAAGACAGCGCAAATCATCAGTAGCAGCCATGGGCCGGCCTTCGTCTCCAAGATGTATGGCTCCACCGTGACCCGATGGAAGTACTCCATCTTAAAATTCTGTGGTATCAAATTCACAGGGGCCAGCATTCTGGGCCGCATCGACTCGAAGGTTGATACACCTGAACGCCGCAAGGCCTTCACTCAGAAGATATGCAATAAAGTGCCCTCAGCAAATTAAGGCCATCAGCCTTATTGAGATACTTTTGTGTCTACGTCGCTAAGTGACGGATCCTAGGTCATCAATGACGAAAAAGCGCCGGCGCGGCATTCAAAAGGCCTTCGCCTCGCTGACTATTCGTCCGGTTTCATGGCCAGCCTGGCGATTAGACATGTCAGCAGTGTCACCAGAACACCCCAGTGATGATCAGGGTCATAGGGCTGTGGTCGATCAGCGGGCCGAAGGCGGCCTGTCCCAGCGGGATCGCGCACATGCACAAGCTGTTGGTCAGTCCTATTACCTTGCCTATCAGCCTTGCGGGGATGTGAATCTGTTCATAGGACAGGGAAGTGATGTTGACCGTCTGCACCATTCCCGCAGCCAGAGCCATGCATCCGGTTACCAGTGCGAAGAGGACATGTGTAGGCGAATGCATGAGCAGTTCTGCTGCAATGGGAAGGAGAACCAGGGCGCTGCCCGAGAGCAGCAAGGGTATCCGTCGCAGATGGAACCAGGTTGGACGGATGGATACCAGAATGGCTCCAAGCAGGCTTCCGCAGGCAAGTATTCCTTCGGCCAGCCCCTGCATGGCATTGCTCAGGCCCAGCGTGCGAGTGACCATATAAGGGCAGGGCCACGTTGACGTAGGAGGCAAAGATCAGATTGGCCGCCAGGCTGAGTCCTATGACCACTTTGAGGTTGCCATGCCTGACCAGAAATTGTGCAGCCTCTTTCGTGTCAGCGACCAGATGGCTCACCAGTGCTTTTGGGCCTTGGAAGTGGCTTTGTGCTGGTTCGGGAATTCTGACGGCGATCCTGATCCAGGCAGCCGACAGAAGGCAGGCCAGGGCGGAAACCCCGACTACCTGCATGATGTAGTCAACGCTGACAGAATGTCCAGCACTGCCATGGTGGACTGCTTGTGCAGCCGGTCGGCCAGAGCTCCGCCCAGAGGCGTCAGGAGTATGAATGGAAGGACGGCCAGAGCGGAGGCCATGCCATAGAGGGATGCTGATCCTGAAATGTTCAGCAAATGAAGTGGAAGGGCGAAGACCAAACATGTCTGCCCTAGATTGGAGAGAATCTCAGTCGTCAGAAGAGCAATGAATGGCGGTGTCAGCAGTCCTTTGCTTGAGGTTTGGGCCTGATCGGGCGAGCTCATATCCCGGCTTCGCCTTGGGCGTCGGTGCCGAAGGATGCGAGCAGGTCGGAGAATCCCTGGTCCTCCAGGGGGATGCCCAAGCCTTGCATGATTGAGAAAAAGCAAGCTGCTCTGGTGCGCAGCTCAGCCTGTGTTCCCCGGCGGAAGAAAGGCAGCAGCCACATGTTGGCCAGCAGGCGGATGATCTCCGCGGTTTGTTCTATATGCTCTACATGCATTGAGCCGTCCTGATTGCCCTGTGTGATCAGGTCGACAAAGTCGTCCCGCTCATCCACCAGGGCGGTGAATTCCATGCCGATCATCTTGGGATTGGCCTTTGGGTTGAATTTGCGGCACATCAGATTCGCGGCCTCCAGTCTTTTTTGCGCTCGCCTGGGGGAGAAGAGCTCGGTGGCGGCTTAGATGATTCGCTCCTGCGTCAGCTCAGGGTGTGCGTTGCGGGCCATGATCGTCTTCCTTTCCGGTCGCTGAGACGAGTTGTCGTTGATTGGTTGGGGGAGTCTGCCAGCCGTGACTGAATATCGTACCGACTGTTGGTATGAATATGTCACGACATACGCACTGCCGTCGGTCGGCCGCATGTGGTTTAATGAACACTTGGTTTGCGCGGTTGTGCGCGAACCTATCTGGAGTCTCAGCCCATCAATGGGTCGGCGGCCGCAAGGTCGTTCGTGCTTGGCACGGTGAAGCATTGGAGAGGCCTGACTCGACGGTTCCGGCCGTCTTCGTTCAGATAACGACAGAAGCAAGTAAGGATTGCATCAATGACTAACATTCAGCGTGCGCGTCGCCAGGTCCGCCTGTCCCGCGCTCTGGGCATCGCCCTGACTCCCAAGGCCCAGCGCCTGTTCGAGAAGCGCCCCTATGGCCCCGGCGAGCACGGCCGCAGCCGCCGTCGCACCGAGTCCGACTACGCCGTCCGTCTGCGCGAGAAGCAGAGGCTGCGCGCCCAGTACGGCGTCTCCGAGAAGCAGCTGCGCGCCGCCTATGAGCGGGGCACCCACGAGTCCGGCCAGACCGGTGCCGCCATGCTTCGCGAGCTGGAGTGCCGCCTGGACAACCTGGTTCTGCGCGCCGGCATCGCCCGCACCACCGCCCAGGCCCGTCAGTACGTGGTCCACCGCCACATCCTGGTCGACGGCAACATCGTGGACCGCCCCTCATATAGGGTCAAGCCCGGCCAGACCATCCAGGTCAAGCCCAAGAGCCAGACCATGGTGCCCTTCCAGATTGCCGCCGAAGGTGTCCATCGGGATGTGCTGCCCGCAGTCCCCGGCTACCTGGACGTGGACCTGGCCTCTCTGAAGGCCAGCCTGGTCCGCAAGCCTGAGCCGGAGGAGATCCCGGTTCAGATCAACATCCAGTACGTGGTCGAGTTCTACGCTCGCTGACCACCAGGAACTTTGGGGCCCCGGTTCGTCCGGGGCCCTTTGCGTGTCAGGATCTGCCACCCCTGCCGGATTGTGGGTGGGATAATGGAGGCATGTTGCTCCATCTGTATGCCGTCCGCCATGGGCAGACCTATTTCAACCGCTACAACCGTCTTCAGGGCTGGTCCAACTCGCCCCTGACCTCATCGGGGCTGGAGGATGCCGATCGTGCGGGCCAGAAATTGAGCAAGGTGAGCTTTGCGGCAGCCTACTGCTCGGACACCACACGCGCCCAGGAGACAGTCCGCAGGATCCTGGCCCAGAACCAGTCGGAGAAAAAGCCCGAACCAGTCAGCGACAGTCATTTCCGCGAGCAGTTCTATGGCTACTTCGAGGGACAGGATATGGCCATGGCCTGGTGGGCTGCAGGCGCTCCCCATGGAGCAGGCACCTACCAGCAGATCGTGGACCAGTTTGGTCTGGCCGCCACCAGGGACTTCCTCAAGCAGGCCGATCCCTTTGGCGATGCCGAGTCCGACAGCGAGTACTGGACTCGCATTGCCGGTGGATTCGCCCTGATTGCCGCTGATCCCCATCTGAAAGATGGCGACCGCGTCCTGCTGATTTCGCACGGCAACACCTTGCTCAGTCTGGTCAACCGCTTCGGCGGCGGGCGTTACGACACCAGCAGCCGCCCAAGCAACGGAAGTGTCACCATATTTGACTTCGATACGGAGGCTCCCTTTGAGCGGGCCCTGCAGGTTCGGTCCTTCAATCAATGAACCGGCTTCAATAGGCCAGTCATGGCCTGGACTGATAGACGGCGCGTGCTAGCCTTGTCCCCAGTATCGTACCTATGGAAGAGAGGTAGCAGATGGACGTAGGACAGATTGCCGGCCTGATAGCGGCCATTGCCTTCGCTATCCTGGCGGGGTTTCTGATCTATCCCCTGATTCGTCTGGGGAAGCTCTTCGATCAGCTGGCGCAGACCATCAAGCAGGCGGGCGACCATGTCGTGCCCACCCTGGACGAGTCCACCAGCACGGTCACCCAGCTCAACCAGACTCTGACTGACGTCAATCGCATCTCCGCAGCGGCTTCGACCACGGCAGGCAACGTTGGCGCCCTGACCGACCTGTATGGATCAATGCTGGGCAAGCCGGTCATCAAAGTGGCGGCCTTCTTCTACGCCCTGCGCAAGACGATCTCGTCATTCCTTTCAGGAGGCCGCAACAGCGCCGAATCCAAGCCCTCCACCGCACCAAATACCACCGCACAAAAGGCCAATGAGGGCCAAGGGAACGAGGGGAGGACCCGCTGATGTTCAAACGGATCTTCTGGATGGGGCTGGGAGTCACTGCAGGCGTGGTCCTGGTGACCAAGGCCGAGGCCT
The DNA here is from genome assembly GCF_030758775.1 of Bifidobacterium asteroides. Lineage (NCBI taxonomy): Bacteria > Bacillati > Actinomycetota > Actinomycetes > Bifidobacteriales > Bifidobacteriaceae > Bifidobacterium > Bifidobacterium asteroides. The sequence goes on along the minus strand of NZ_CP132384.1, from coordinate 1,129,546 downwards.
ATGTGAGGGCCAACACCCCCAAGCGTGCGAGGGAATTCGTGCTGGGCGAGGACCAGGATCAGGTGGCTTCACGGACCCTGTCCGGCCTGGTGCACCAGTTCACCCAGACAATGCACCAGCGGCAGGAGGAGCTGGACCGCCGCTATCTGGACCGTTTCTAGGGCTGAGCCTGGGGCGGACAGGCCAGGACAGATGCGCCTGGCCGGTGTAAAATCACCATATTCAGCTATAGCTATGAGTCCGGGGTGCGGGCGACATGTTCGCGCCCCGGACAACAGAGTCATTTGGACAACCCGTAATCCCGTCGGCGTTCACCGGGTCTGAAGGAGCAGAAGCAGCATGCGCACATCGGAAATCGCCAAGCGTTTCCTCGATTATTTCCAGGGCAAGGATCATCTGGTGGTTCCATCCGCCTCCCTGATCTCGCCCAATCCCACCACGCTCTTCACCATCGCCGGCATGGTCCCCTTCATCCCCTATCTGCTGGGGGAGCAGACCCCGCCCAGGAGCCGGATGGCCAGCAACCAGAAGTGCGTGCGCACCCTGGACATCGACGAGGTGGGCAAGACCACCCGTCACGGCACCTTCTTCCAGATGCTGGGCAACTTCTCCTTCGGAGACTACTTCAAGGAGGAGGCCATCCACTACGCCTGGGACCTGCTGACCAAGCCCCAGGACCAGGGTGGCTACGGCTTCGATCCCGAAACGATCTGGGTGACCACCTACACCGACGATGACGAGGCCCGCTCCCTGTGGAAGAACGAGGGCTTCGATCCCGAGCACATGGAAATCCTGGGCATGGAGGACAACTTCTGGACCACTGGTGGCCCCGGCCCCGGCGGCCCCTGCTCTGAAATCTATGTGGACCGCGGCCCTGCTTACGGCAAGGAGGGCGGTCCCTCGGCAGATGAGAACCGGTACATCGAAATCTGGGATCTGGTCTTCGAAAACTACGAGGTGGACAACGTCCGCTCCAAGACCGACCTGCACATCGTAGGCGAGCTGGAGCACAAGAACATCGACACCGGCGCCGGACTGGAGCGCCTGGCCTACCTGCTCCAGGGCAAGCAGAACATCTATGAGACCGACGAGGTCTACCCCGTCATCCAGGCGGCCGAGGACCTGTCTGGCCGGCACTACGGCGACGATGCCCAGGCTGACGTGCGCTTCCGCGTGGTGGCCGACCACGTCCGCTCGGCCCTGATGATCATGAGCGACGGCGTCCGCCCCAGCAACGTCGGCCGCGGCTATGTGTTGCGTCGTCTGCTGCGCCGGACCATCCGCTCTATGAAGATGCTGGGCGTGGACCAGGAGGTTCTGCCCCAGCTCTTCCCGGTCTCCAAGGAGGCCATGGCCCCCAGCTACCCTGAGCTCAACGACACCTTCTCCGAGGTGGCCGAGTCGGCCTATGGCGAGGAGCTGGCCTTCCGCCGGACCCTGGACAAGGGGACCACCATTCTGGATACGGCCGTCAACAAGGCCAAGAAGGGCAAGGGCGATCCCGAGGTCTCCGGCAAGGATGCCTTCACCCTGCACGACACTTACGGCTTCCCCATTGAGCTGACCCTGGAGATGGCCGCCGAGCAGGGCGTCAAGGTGGATCAGGACGAGTTCCGGAAGCTCATGAACGAGCAGAAGTCCAGGGCCCGCGCCGATGCCATGAAGAAGCGGCACAACGTGGACCTGAGCGTCTACGACGATATGCGCAAGAGCCTGAAAGAGCCTCAGGTCTTCCTGGGCTACACCGACTTTTCCAGCCGCTCGACCGTCCTGGGCATCATCCAGGAGGGCAAGGGAGCGGTTCCGGCCGTCAAGGCCCCTGCCCAGGTCGAGGTGATTCTGGACCGTTCGCCTTTCTACGCCGAGGCAGGCGGTCAGCTGGCCGACCAGGGAGAGATCCTGACCGACGATGGGGCCGTCCTGGAGGTGGATGACGTGCAGAAGCCCATCAAAGGGCTGACCATCCACCGCTGCCGCCTGACCGAGGGAACGCTGACCCTGCAGGCCAAGGTCACGGCCAACATCGACCGGAACCGGCGCGGCGCCATTGCCCGCTCGCACACGGCCACGCACATGGTCCACAAGGCCCTGCGCGAGGAATTGGGTCCCCAGGCCACGCAGCGCGGCTCCGAGGATGCGCCCAACAGGCTCCGCTTCGACTTCCAGTGGTCGCAGGCCCCCAGCCGCCAGGCCATGGATGCGGTGGAAGCCCGCGTCAACGACCGGTTGCGCGACAACCTGGCTGTGACCGCGCAGGAGATGAAGTACGACGATGCCATCGCCCTGGGCGCCATGCACCTGTTCGGGGAGAAGTACGGCGACGTGGTCCGTGTGGTCTCCATAGGTGAGGACGGCTGGAGCCGTGAGCTCTGCGGGGGAACCCATGTGGATCACGTGGGCAAGATCGGTGCGGTCTCCATCATGTCCGAGGCCTCGGTGGGCACCGGCGTCCGTCGTGTCGATGCTGTAGTGGGCCAGGGGGCTTACGAGTACAACGCCCGTGAGCACGCTCTGGTCTCCCAGCTCTCCGACAAGCTCAACGCCCGCCCCGATGAGCTGGAATCCAGGATCTCGGCCCTGCTGGCCAAGCTCAAGGAGTCTGACCGCCGACTGGCGGCCACCTATGAGCAGCAGATGGCCCAGGCTGTGCCCGAACTGGCCAGCCAGGCCCTGCATGCCCCGGAAGATGTCAAGATCGCATCCCGGAATATGGGCCGTTTCGGTTCTGTGGATGCCTTGCGCAAGACGGTGACCGACCTGCGGGCCCGCATGGGCGAGGAGTACCCTGTGGTAGTCGCCCTGGCCGGTGTCAGCGAGGATGACAAGCCCGTCATCTTCGTAGCCACCAATCAGGCTGCCCGTGATCGCGGTCTCAGGGCCGGCGACCTGGTCAGGACAGCCTCCAAGGTCCTGGGAGGCGGCGGAGGAGGCAAGCCTGACTTCGCCCAGGGCGGCGGTCAGGATGCCTCGGCTATTGATCGGGCCTTGAAGGCCCTGAGTGATCAGGTCCGAGAGGGCTGAGCTTCTCGTGCGATCACATACAGCCGTATGGCTGGGGGTGGATCTTGGGGAAGCCAGGGTGGGTCTGGCCCTGTCGGACCCGGAGCTGACCCTGGCCTTTCCCGCTGGCAACATCAGGGTTCAGGGCGACTACTTCCAGGCTCTGGACCAGGTGGAAGACCTGATTATGGATAAATGTGTGTCCAAGGTCGTAGTCGGATACCCTCTGCTCCTGAGCGGTCAGGCTGGTCGCAGCGCCAAAAAGGCTTCCCGTTGGGTGCGCGCCTTGACCGGACGCCTTCAGGAGGCTTCCCGGGATGCCGACATTGCCCCTGAGCAGCTGCCCAGTGTAGTATTGCGAGACGAACGACTGACGACCGTCAGCGCCCATCGTCAGCTATACGATGCTCGCGTGGACGGGCGAAGACATCGTCCTGTGGTCGATCAGCAGTCCGCTGTTGTGCTGCTGCAGTCGGCCCTGGACAACCAACGTGCCGACAAGGAGTGGTAATTGGCCGACGACATGCAGGAATTCTTCCAGGATAAGGTCCAGTGGGTGGCCGATGGGCAAGCCCCGGTCTCCGCCATGCCGCCACGTCCTCCTCGTTCGCGTCGTGAGATGCGTCGTCGGCGTGAACGTCGCAAGCGCCGTCAGCGGATTATGGTTCTCCTCATCGCTTTGGCCGTGGTGGTTGCTGCCTCCTGCGTGGTGATTCTGGTGGGCGGGCTACGCCATGGAACTCCCAGGATCGTAGCCACCAAGGAGGTCGCCCCTGATTATCCCGGCCCTGGTGGAGCGCCGGTGGAGTTCACGATCGAGAGCGGCCAGGGGGCTGATCAGGTCGGTGCCAACTTGGTCAAGGCTGGAGTGGTCAAGTCCACGGAGGCCTTTTTGCACGCCATCACCAGCGCCCAATCCGAGTCCAGGCTGGTGCCCGGCACCTTCGATCTGCGTCTGCGAATGAAAGCCTCCGATGTCGTGACCATTCTGACTGACCGGAACAAGGCCGGCGGCTTCCTGCAGGTGCGGGCCGGCGAGCGAGTACGTGATGTGATTGCCAGGGCCGCTCAGCTTTCTGGGGTGCCGCAGAGCGAATTCGATGCCTTGGTTCAAGCCAAGGGGGAGGGGATTCTGCCCCAGGAGGCCCAGGGAGACTTCGAGGGCTGGCTGCAGCCCGGGGAGTACGATGTGCGCAAGGCCGGGTCAGCCAAGGCCATCCTGACCAACCTGGTCTCCAAGCGTATTGAGCATCTGGATCAGTTGGGCGTACCCGGCGGTCAGGAACGGCAGACCATCCTGAATACAGCCTCCATTACCGAAGCCGAGGTCAACAAATCGGAATACTACGGCAAGGTGGCAAAGGTCATCGACAACCGATTGGCCAAGGGAATGCCCTTGGGCATGGACAGCACGGTGGCCTACTCCAACAACGTATCGGCCTTGAAGCTGACCGATGCCATGCTCCAGAACGCCGACGACCCCTACAACACCAGGGTCCACCAGGGCCTGCCTCCAGGCCCCATCGGTAGCCCGGGAGACGAGGCCATCCAGGCGGCCATGCACCCGGAGTCGGGCAACTGGCTCTATTTCGTGACTGTCAACTTGGACACGGGAGAGACCAGGTTCAGCGACAACCAGGATCAGTTCAACCGAGATGTCAAGGAATACAAGGCCTGGGAATCTCAGCACAACGAGCAGAACAACTAGTGCCCTGCTCTGGGGCCGCAATTGCCTAGACGGCGTCAATGATCAGGGCCGCTACTGCTGCGGCGAGGATGACCGGGACGTAGGCCAGCGAGAGCGGGTTGCGTGTTCCGGCCGATCCACGCCGACGAGCCAACCAGGCCAGAGCCAAGGCAATTAGCCCCAGCAGTCCCATCATCACCCACCAGACCAGGATCGTTGTCCATCCCAGAACCGACAGGCTCAGGGCCACCAGACCTGTGGCCGTCACGTCGCCCAGCCCTAGGGCACCGGGTCGGATCAGGGCTAGCGTGAGCTGAAGGCCTGCAGAGGCCAGAGTCAGCAGCAGGCACCGCACCAGCAGCATCGGCTGAGCCTGGAACAGTGAAAAGACCAGCAGGGTCACAGTCTGCAGAACCAGTCCCAAGAGCACTGGAAGACGTGGGACCCGCCGGGTGCGGATGTCGATCAGGGCCAGGAGGAGGGCGGTTAGCAGTCCCGGCGCTGGGATGAGGTAGACCATCTTCTAAGATAATCATACGTAGCCCTAACCTGGCAAACGAGGAACGAACGAGGAGCTTGAATATGTTGCGCTGGCAGACGGCAGGGGAATCCCACGGAGAGGCCCTGGTGGCCATGATGGAGGGTCTGCCCGCAGGGGTCGCCGTGTCCACCAAGGATATTGAATCGGCCTTGGCCCGTCGTCGGCTGGGCTATGGACGCGGAGCCAGGATGGGCTTCGAACAGGATCGGGTTCGGCTGCTGACCGGGGTCAGACATGGACGGACGCTCGGCTCTCCGGTGGCCATCGAGATCGGCAATACGGAGTGGCCCAAGTGGGAGCGGATCATGAGCGTGGACGAGCTGCCTGCCGACCAGGAGCCTCCGGCGACCGGCCGCAACGCCCCGCTGACCAGGCCCAGGCCCGGCCACGCCGATCTGACCGGCATGCGCAAGTACGGGTTTACGGATGCGCGCCCGGTCCTCGAGCGCTCATCGGCCAGGGAGACCGCCTCCCGGGTGGCCCTGGGATCGGTGGCTGCCGACTTCCTGCAGCAGGCTCTGGGCATACGGACCGTCTCCCATGTCATTTCCATAGCCGGGGTCGGCCGGGAGGGCCATGAAGTCACGCCCGGCCCTGAGGACGGACCTGCACTGGACGCCTCGCCGGTCAGGACCTTGGATAAGGACGCCGAGAAGCGGATGATGGCCAGGATCGACCAGATCAAGAAGGACGGCGACACCGCAGGCGGGGTCTTCGAGGTTATTGCCTATGGTGTGCCGGCAGGCCTGGGCACCTATGTGGAGGACGATCGCCGTCTGGATGCTGCCCTGGCCAGCGCCTTCATGGGCATTCAGGCCATCAAGGGCGTGGAGATCGGCGATGGCTTCAGCGAGGCTGATCGCCCCGGCTCGCAGGCCCATGACGAGATGGAGCCCGGTCCGGACGGCACCATCCGCAGACTCAGCAATCACGCAGGAGGCTTGGAGGGCGGCACGTCCAACGGCCAGCCCATCAGGGTCAGGGCCGCCATGAAGCCCATCTCCTCGGTGCCGCGGGCCCTGCGCACGGTGGATGTGGCCACCGGCCAGCCTGCCCAGGCCATCCATCAGCGTTCCGACGTGACCGCCGTGCCTGCCGCAGCAGTGATCGGCGAAGCCATGATGAACCTGACCCTGGCGCGATTCGTCTTGGAGAAGTTCGGCGGCGACTCGCTTGAGGAGGTTCGGCGCAACGCCGAAGCCTACCTCCAGTCCTGGCCCGAGCATCTGCGGTGAGGGGCGGACTTCCATGATTGAAAGTAGCAGCATGCCCAAGGCCGTCGTCATCGGCATGCCCGGTGCGGGCAAGACCCGGCTGGGCAGGGAGACGGCTGCCCTGATCAAGGCGCCCTTCCGGGATACGGACCAGTGCATCGAGGAGGAAGCAGGCCGATCGGTCAGCGAGATCTTCGATACTCAGGGCGAGCAGGCTTTCCGCGGCATGGAGACCAGGACGGTCCTGGACCTCTTGAAGGACTTTCCTGGCGGCATCCTGTCCCTGGGAGGAGGCGCTCCCATGAGCACCGAGGTCTTCCAGGCGCTGCAGGACTATCGGCTGGCAGGAGGCGCTGTGGTCTACCTGGAAGTCGACCCCGAGGAGGGGGTCAGCCGAGCAGCTCGGTCAGATCATCGCCCCCTTCTACGCGGCGGCGCATCGGAGCGCTGGATGGCTCTTTATCGTGAGCGTCGCAGCGTCTACCAGGAGCTGGCCACCATCACCCTTAAATCCAGAAACACCACCCCCCGGGCCCTGGCCAGACGGCTGGCCGATGCCTTGACTGAGCGGGTGGTTCACGTCAGCGGTCCCGACCCCTACGACGTGAGGATCGGAGCAGGGGTGACGGGGCGGCTGCACGAGCTGCTTGGCGACCAGACCATGCGTGTGGCCCTGATCCACACCCAGCCGGTCCAGCGCCATTCCGACCATGCCCGGGCCCTGCTTCGCCAGGCCGGGTATCAGGTGGTGGATCTTACCATTCCCGACGCAGAGGCCGGCAAGACCATCCAGGTCAGCCAGGGCATCTGGGAGCGTCTGGCCACCGAGGGCTTCACCCGTTCCGACGCGGTTGTGGGGCTGGGCGGTGGAGCGGCCACAGACCAGGCCGGGTTCATCGCCGCCACCTGGATGCGGGGCATCCGCTATGTGAACTGCCCCACCTCCCTGCTGGCCATGGTCGACGCCTCCACCGGAGGCAAAACCGGCATCAACCTGGAGCAGGGCAAGAATCTGGTCGGCAGCTTCTATACCCCTGCCGGCGTCCTGGCTGATCTGCGGACCCTGCGGACCCTGCCCAATGACATCTTTGTAGAAGGCCTGGGCGAGGTGGCCAAGTCCGGGTTCATCATGGACGGAGGCATCCTGCGCGAGCTGGAGGAGCGGGCCGAGTCCCTGCGCGCCTTCGACGGACAGGAGTCCGACCAGTGGCTGGGAACAGTGGTCCAGGATCTGATCGAGCGTACGGTCGAGGTCAAGGCCCGGCACGTCTCAGTCGACCTCAAGGAGTCGGGCTTGCGGGAGTTCCTCAACTACGGCCACACCCTGGGCCACGCCATCGAGAAGATCGAACACTTCACCTGGCGGCATGGCCAGGCCGTGTCCGTGGGCATGGTCTTTGCAGCCGAGCTGGCCAGGATCACCGGCCATCTGGATCAGGATGCGGTCGATTACCACCGGCAGCTGCTATCCTCCCTGGGACTGAGAACCTGGTGGAACGGGGGCGACTTCGACCAGGTGCTGGCCCTCATGCATCGGGACAAAAAGGCCCGTGGCAACAAGTTGCGGTTTATCATTCTTGATGGTTTGGGCAAACCCACCCACCTGGACGACCCGCCGGTCTCGGCGCTCAAGGAGGCCTTCCAGGCCATACGCAAGGAGGAATGACATATGGCGGATGCCGACAAGGGCAGGCAGACGGTTCTGGTGGTCAACGGACCCAACCTGGGTCGGCTGGGCGTGCGCGACCCTGATGTCTACGGTCGACAGGATCTTGCGACGCTGACCCGGGACTGCGAAAACTGGGGTCAGCAGCTGGGTCTGGATGTTCAGGTGCTGCAGTCGGACGACGAGGGCCAGGTCATCCGCTGGATGCATCAGGCTGTGGACCAGGGCAGCGCGGTGGTGCTCAACCCGGCCGCCTTCACCCACTACAGCTATGGGCTTGCCGATGCCGCCGTCCAGGTCACCCAGGCAGGGCTGCCGCTGATGGAGGTCCATATTTCCAATCCGGCCTCCAGGGAGGCCTTCCGCCGGCGTAGCGTCATCTCGCCGGTGGCTACCGGCACCATCACAGGCATGGGCTTCTACGGCTACCGGCTGGCCCTGGAAGCAGTGGCCCACCTGCTGGAGACCGCATGAGCGAGAGCGGGGAGACCAGCGAGAAACTCTCCGCACCGCCCGAGGCCATCCTTGTCCGCGGCGCCAGGGTCCATAACCTGCGCAATCTGGATGTCGACATTCCTTTGAATCGCTTGGTGGGCATCGCGGGGGTCTCCGGCTCCGGCAAGTCCTCCCTGGCTCTGGGGGTCCTCTATGCCGAGGGGTCCCGGCGTTACTTGGAATCCCTGTCCACCTACACCAGAAGGCGGATGACCCAGGCCCAGCGCCCACAGGTGGAGTCGGTGCGTTTCCTGCCCCCTGCGCTGGCCCTGCGTCAGCGGCCGGGCGTGGGCGGCATGCGCTCCACCTTCGGCACCGCCACCGAGCTGCTCAATGTGCTCAGACTGATGTTCTCCCGGCTGTCCAGCCATGTCTGCCCCAATGGCCATCGCCAGGAGCCCACCCTGGCTGTCGCAGCCGAGATGCCCATCACCTGCCCCATCTGCGGTGCTAAAGTCGAGCCTCCCAGCGCCGAGGAGCTGGCCTTCAACTCCTTGGGAGCCTGCCCCACCTGCCAGGGGACCGGAACCGTGCGCGAGGTGGACGATGCCACCCTGGTCCCCGATGACAGCCTGACCATCGACCAGGGGGCCGTGGTGCCCTGGCGGACCTTCGGCTTCAACGTCCAGCCCGACATCGTTCGCGAGTTCGGAGTCCGCACCGACGTGCCCTGGCGGGACCTGACCGATTGGGAGCGGAGGATCGTCTTCGAGGGGCCGGCCGAGAAGAAGCACATCACCATTACTTCGATCAAGGGGGTCCACGAGCTGGACTTCACCTTCCGCAACGCACGGCTGACCGTGACCGAGGAGCTCAAGAGGGCCAACGACGACAAGCGTCTGGCCAAGGTAACCAAGTTCCTGACCGAGCGGACCTGCCCGGACTGCAAGGGCACCCGCCTCAACCAGCGGGCGCGTCTGCCCCGAATCAACGGGGACAATCTGGCCGAGGTCACCTCCTGGCCCCTGGATGAGGTGCTGGACTGGGGTCGGAAGCTGCCGCCCACGCTGCCTGAACCCATGCAGCCCATGGCTTCGGCCCTCTGCAAGACCCTGGATGAGATGGGCAGGCGGCTGATCCAGCTCGGGCTGAGCTACCTGACCCTGGACCGCTCCAGCGCCTCCCTGTCCACCGGCGAGCGGCAGCGGGCCCAGCTGGCCAGGGCCGTGCGCAACGAGACCACAGGCGTGCTCTATGTGCTGGACGAGCCCTCGACCGGCCTGCATCCTGCCAACCTGGAGGGGCTGATAGGGGTCATGCGCGACCTGCTGGCCGATGGGAATTCGGTGGTTTTCGTCGACCACGACGTCAAGGTTTTGCAATCAGCCGACTATCTGATCGAAATGGGTCCCGGTGCAGGGGAGCGCGGCGGCAGGATCCTGGCCCAGGGAGCCCCTGAGCGGATCGCTGCAGACCCGGACTCACGCATCGCCGGTTTTCTGGATGGACGTGAATCCGTTTTGGTACGGGACCGGCATCCCATGCCTGCAGAGCATGAGTGGATCCGCATGCAGTCAGGGCCCATTCACACGGTCCACCCTTTGGATCTGGCCATTCCTCGCGGATGCATGACGGCTGTAACCGGCGTATCCGGCTCCGGCAAGACCACCATGATCCTGGAGTCCCTGGTTCCGGCCCTGCAGGCCCGCATCCAAGGCGACCCCATGCCCAAGCATGTGCACAGTCTGGACCCTGCGGGCATCGACAGGGTTCGCCTGGTGGACTCCTCGCCCATAGGCATCAACGTGCGTTCCACAGTGGCCACCTACTCGGGGCTGATGGACCGGCTGCGCCGCCTCTTCGCGGCCACTGACCAGGCGAAAAAAGACAAGCTGGGCATCTCCGCATTCTCCTACAACACCGGATCCCTGCGCTGCCCCCAGTGCGACGGCACCGGACAGATCAGCCTGGACGTGCAGTTCCTGCCCGACATCCCCATCACCTGCCCCAGCTGCCAGGGTCGTCGATACCGCCCGGAGGCCGAGCAGTACCGTCTATCCACGCCGGCACACCCGGAGTCTATGAGCCTACCCGATCTGCTGGCCATGGAGGTGGGCCGTGCCCTGGAGGTCTTCGCGCAGGGCCGCGAGTACACGGCCATCCGCCGAGGCTTGCAGACCTTGAAGGACCTGGGCCTGGACTACCTGACCCTGGGGGAGGACACCCCCTCCCTGTCTGGCGGGGAGGCCCAGCGGCTGAAGCTCTCCAACGAGTTGGGCCGCAGGCAGAATGGCTCCATGTTCGTCCTGGACGAACCCACCACCGGCCTGCATCCCTTGGATGTGCGCGTCCTGATCGGGGTGCTGGAGCGCCTGGTCAGCAAGGGGGCCACAGTGGTCTTCATCGAGCACGATCTGGACATGATCGCCAACGCCGACCATGTGGTCGATATGGGCCCGGGCGGCGGCGACCGTGGCGGAAGGATCGTAGCCCAGGGCGACCCTGAATCAGTGGCCCGTAACCCGGATTCAGTGACCGGCCGCTACCTGGCCGACCACCTGCATCTGAGCCGTGCCTGAATCCGTCCCTCCTCCTCGAGTGTTGGCCGCTTTCTGGTCGCTCCTGCCTGATAGGCTGAAGTTCCATGGTCAGAGAACATGGAAATTCGCAAGGGCATATCACCAAACACATTTTCGTCACCGGCGGCGTGGTCTCTTCACTGGGCAAGGGACTGACCGCATCCTCTCTGGGCCGACTGCTGAGAAGCCGCGGAATTCGCGTTCTTCAACAGAAGCTGGATCCCTACATCAACGTCGATCCGGGGACCATGAACCCCTTCCAACACGGCGAGGTCTACGTGACCGAGGATGGGGCCGAGACCGATCTGGACATCGGCCACTATGAGCGTTTCACCGACGTCTTCCTCTCCCAGAAGGCCAACGTGACCACGGGCCAGATCTACCAGTCCGTTCTGCGCAAGGAGCGGGCGGGGGAGTACCTGGGTCAGTGCGTCCAGGTCATTCCCCACGTGACCAACGAGATCAAGAGCCGTATGCGGGCCCAGGCCAGCGACGACGTGGATGTGATCATCACCGAGATCGGCGGGACTGTGGGCGACATCGAGTCCCAGCCCTTCATGGAGGCCGCCCGTGAGGTTCGTCGGGACATCGGCCCGGACAACTGCATGTTCGTCCATGTCTCCCTGGTGCCCTACGTGGCCGCCGCCCACGAGCTCAAGACCAAGCCCACCCAGCACTCGGTCATGGCCCTGCGCCAGCTGGGCATCGCCCCCGACGCCCTGGTGCTGCGCTCGGACCGGCCGCTCAACCAGGGCATCAAGGACAAGATCTCCCTGATGTGCGACGTGGATGCCGAGGGCGTGGTCAACTGCGTGGATGCGCCCAGCATTTACGACGTGCCCAAGATCCTCTACAAGGAGGGTCTGGATGCCTACGTGGTGCGCAAGCTGGGACTGCCCTTCCACGACGTCGACTGGAACGAGTGGGAGGATCTGCTGGACCGGGTCCACAACCCCCGCACCAAGGTGGCCATCGCCATCGTGGGCAAGTACATCGACCTGCCTGACGCCTACCTGTCGGTCATCGAGGCCCTGAAGGCCGGCGGCTTCGCCAACCGTTCCCAGGTCCAGGTCAAGCTGGTGGCCGCCGACACCTGCGAGACCATGGACGGCGCCCGCAAGGCCCTGGAGGGCGTGGACGGCATCGTGGTCCCCGGAGGCTTCGGCATCCGCGGCATCGAGGGCAAGATCGGCGCCCTGCGCTACGCCCGTGAGACCGGCCTGCCTGCCCTGGGCCTCTGCCTGGGCCTGCAGTCCATGGTCATCGAGTTCGCCCGCCATGTCCTGGGGCTGGAGGACGCCAACTCCTCGGAGTTCGAGCCTGACTGCGAGAACCCGGTCATCGCCACCATGGAGGAGCAGAAGGACATCGTGGCCGGCCACGGCGACATGGGCCACACCATGCGGCTGGGCGCCTACCCGGCGGTGCTCAAGCCCGATTCCCTGGTGGCCCGGCTCTACGGCTCCACCGAGATCTCCGAGCGCCACCGCCACCGCTACGAGGTCAACGTGGCCTACAAGGAGCGGCTGGACAAGGCCGGTCTGCACATCTCGGGCACCAGCCCGGACGGGCAGCTGACCGAGTTCGTGGAGCTCTCCCAGGACCAGCACCCCTTCTATGTGGGCACCCAGGCCCACCCGGAGTTCAAGTCCCGGCCCACCAAGCCGCATCCCCTCTTCGCCGGCCTGGTCAAGGCCAGCCTGGAGCACGGAGGCCAGGAGGCGGCCTGAGGTCGATTCCTTTCGGACTCTTTCGGTATGATCGCCCGTTTCCCTCTTGTTGGGAAGCGGGCGATTGTCCGTATCGACGGCTTTGTCAAGAGGGTCGGCTGGATTCCTTAGAGAGCGTAAGCCCAGGTCTGGCGGTTTACTACTGTCCTGGTTATTCTGTAAAGGTGTGATCGGCCGCATATGGCGGCCGTGCGTGTGTTAGGAGGTCTCAGCTCGTGGACAGCACCTCGCAGCGGACAGACACATCGCGGGATGTGGAAATGAGCCAGTATGTGGCCGACCGCTCCCGCGTCAATGAAGAGAAAATCAAAAAAGACGACCAGATCATCTCCGAGTTCGGCGACTATACCTATGGCTGGCACGACTCCGACGATGCCGGGCGCAACGCCCACAAGGGCATCGACGAGGACGTGGTCCGGGCCATCTCGGCCGACAAGGGCGAGCCTGACTGGATGCTGCAGATGCGTCTCAAGGGCTATCGGGCCTTCATGGAGAAGCCCATGCCCAAGTGGGGCGTGGATTTGAGCGGGTTCGATGCCGACGACTTCAAGTACTATGTCAAGCCTTTGAAGGAGCAGGCCAAAGACTGGAAGGACCTGCCCGACGACATCCGCACCACCTATGACCGGCTGGGCATCCCCGAGGCCGAGAAGAAGCGGCTGGTCTCCGGCGTGGCCGCCCAGTATGAGTCCGAGGTCATTTACAACTCCATCCGCGACGATCTGCGCAAACAGGGGGTCATCTTCCTGGATACGGACACGGCCCTGAAAGAGTACCCGGACCTCTTCCGCAAGTACTTCGCCACGGTCATCCCTCCGGACGACAACAAGTTCGCCGCCCTGAACACGGCGGCCTGGTCGGGCGGCTCCTTCGTATACGTGCCCAAGGGCGTCCATGTGGACATCCCCTTGCAGGCCTACTTCCGCATCAACACGCCCAACATGGGCCAGTTCGAGCGCACGCTGATCATCGCCGACGAGGGCTCCTACGTCCATTACGTGGAGGGCTGCACGGCCCCCATCTACTCCACCGACTCCCTGCATGCGGCCAACGTGGAGATTGTGGTCGAGCCCCACGCCCGCGTGCGCTACACCACGGTCCAGAACTGGTCCAACAACGTCTACAACCTGGTCACCCAGCGTGCATATGTGCGCGAGGGCGGCACCATGGAGTGGGTTGACGGCAACATCGGCTCCAAGGCGACCATGAAGTACCCGGCCTGCATCCTGGCTGAGCCCTATGCCAAGGCGGAGACCCTCTCCCTGGGCTTCGCCGGCAAGGGACAGTACCAGGACACGGGCGCCAAGATGATCCACCTGGCACCCCACACCTCCTCCACTATCGTCTCCAAGTCCATCTCCCGCAACGGGGGAAGGGCCGCATACCGGGGCCTGGTCAAGATCATCAAGGGAGCCGAGAAGTCCTCCTCCTCGGTGGTCTGCGACGCCCTGCTGGTGGACGACTACTCCCGCTCGGACACCTACCCGCACGTGGACGTCCGCGAGGACGACGTCTCCATGGCCCACGAGGCCACCGTCTCCAAGGTTTCCGAGGACCAGCTCTTCTACCTGATGAGCCGTGGCCTGGAGGAGAAGGAGGCCATGGGCATGATCGTGCGTGGGTTCGTAGAACCCATCTCCCGGCAGCTGCCCATGGAGTACGCGTTGGAGCTCAACCGCTTGGTCGAATTGCAGATGGAGGGTTCGGTAGGCTGATGTCACAAAACAGCGAAATAACCATTCCGCATGCGGATCCCAAGGATCCTTATGCTTTCCCGGCCACCATGCCGTCCAGCGCCGACAAGGAGCCCCGCTCCTTCAACCCTGACGACTTCCCCATGCCCACCCGCAAGCAGGATGACTGGCGGTTCACCCCCATCGACCGGATGGAGGAGTTCTTCACCGTCTTCCAGCCCAGCGGCCTGACCAAGGTCTCAGTCACCATGATCGACGGGTCTGAACCGCCTGCAGATCAGGTCAGCTTCAGCCGGATTCCCATGGATCAGGCCCCCTGCGGCACCGTCCTCAAACCCAGCGACCGAGCGGCAGCTGTGGAGTGGGCCAGCGGCAAGCAGGCGACTGTGGTCAACCTCAGGGGCACCCTGGATCAGCCTGTGCTGGTCCGTGTCAACGGCGGCGGCCCCGAACTGGATGCCTTCCACCTGGTCATCAAGGCCGAAGCGGGCACCAAGGCCGATCTGGTGGTCGAACACCAGGGCCAGGCACGTCTGGCCGAGGGGGTTGAAATCGACATTGGCGACAATTCGCAGATGTCGACCACCTTCATCCAGGAGTGGGACAAGGGCAGCAAGCATGTAGGCAACCACCGCATCCACCTGGGAGCCGAGTCCTCCCTGCGTCACTCGGTGGTCAGTCTGGGAGGCGATGTCGTGCGGCTGCGCATGGACCAGGACTTCGGCGGCGAGCAGGGCGACCTGAACATGCTGGGCATCTACTTCGTCGATCCCGGCCAGCACATGGAGCACCGGACCATGGTGGTGCACAACCATCCCAACTGCAAGTCCCGTGTGGTCTACAAGGGGGCCCTGGACGGAATAGGCGCACACACCACCTGGGTGGGCAACGCGCTCATTCAGCCCACCGCGCCAGGAACCGACTCCTACGAGCTCAACCGAAACCTGGTGCTCACCCCCGGGGCCATCGCCGATTCCGAGCCCAACCTGGAGATCGAGAATGGCGACATTATCGGGGCAGGCCATGCCAGTTCGGTCGGCCGCTTCGACGACGAGGAGCTCTTCTACCTGCAGTCCCGCGGCATCCCCGAGCAGGAGGCCCGCAAGCTGGTGGTCCGAGGCTTCTTCGGCGAACTGGTGGAGGAGATCGACGTCCCCAGCGTCTCCGGGCACCTGATGGGGGTCATCGACCGCAGGCTGGCGGCCGGCGAGGATCAAGAGATGCAGCACGTTTTGGAGGAGAACTGACATGTCCACATTGGAAATCAAGGATCTGCACGTCTCAGTGGAGACCAAGGAGGGTCGCAAGCAGATCCTCAAGGGGGCCACGCTGACCGTCAACTCCGGCGAGACCCACGCCATCATGGGGCCCAACGGGTCGGGCAAGTCCACCCTGGCCTACACATTGGCCGGCCATCCCAAGTATGAGGTGGATTCCGGCCAGGCCCTGCTGGATGGGAAGGATCTGCTCAAGATGACCCCTGACGAGCGGGCCAAGGCCGGGCTCTTCCTGGCCATGCAGTACCCGGTCGAGGTGCCGGGCGTGTCCATGACCAATTTCCTGCGTACTGCCAAGACCGAGGTCGACGGCAAGGCCCCGGCCATCCGCCAGTGGACCAAGGACCTGAACGATGCCATGAAGCGGCTGCGCATGGATTCCAAGTTCGCCCGGCGCTCGGTCAACGAGGGCTTCTCCGGTGGCGAGAAGAAGCGGGCCGAGGTTCTGCAGCTGGAGCTGCTCAAGCCCAAGTTTGCCATCCTGGACGAAACCGACTCCGGTCTGGACGTGGACGCCCTGCGCATCGTCTCCGAGGGGGTCAACAGGGCCAAGGAGAACACCGGCATGGGCGTGCTCATGGTCACCCACTACACCAGGATCCTCAAGTACATCAAGCCTGATATCGTCCATGTCTTCGCCGACGGGCGCTTTGTGAAGACCGGCGGCCCCGAGCTGGCCGACACCCTGGAGGAGACCGGGTACGACCAGTATCTGCCCGAGGGCGCCGACTCGGAATCAGCCCTGGCCTGAGGATAAGAGAAGAGGTCCGCAATGGTCATCGATGACAGCATTCGGCAGCAGTTTCCGATTCTGGACCAGCAGGTGCATGGCCACCCCTTGGTCTATCTGGATTCGGCCGCAACGGCTCAGAAGCCCCTGGCGGTCATCGATGCCGTTCGGGACTTCTACCTGAAGGACAACGCCGGGGTGCATCGGGGCGCACACGAATTGGCCGCCCGCAGCACCATGGCCTTCGAGCATGCCCGCTCCCGCGTGGCCGCCCTGGTAGGCGCAGAAGGCCAGGAGGGCGGCGAGGAGATTGTCGTCACCGCCGGGGCCACAGCGGCTCTGAACCTGCTGGCCACCGCTTTCGGCAACGCCAGCCTCGGTCGTGGAGGCAAGGCGGCACGTCGATTCGCCCTGAAGCCGGGGGATGAAGTCGTGGTCAGCAAGGCCGAGCACCATTCGGTCCTCCTGCCCTTCCAGGAGCTCTGCTACCGGACCGGAGCAGTGCTCAAATACTTTGATCTGGATCCGGAGGGTCGTGTTCTGGCCGATACCGCCGACCAGGTCATCACCGAGCGAACCAAGGTGGTTGCCGTTACCCACATCAGCAATGTGACCGGCGCCGTCACTGACATCAAGCCCATCGTCCGTCGTGCCCACCAGGTGGGCGCCCTGGTGGTGCTGGACGTTTGCCAATCGGTGCCTCACCTGCCTGTGGACCTGCATGCCATGGATGTGGACTTCGCCGCCTGGAGTGCTCACAAGATGTATGGCCCCACCGGCGTGGGCTTCCTCTACGGCCGCCGTGAGTTGCTGGAAGCCCTGCCTCCGGCATCATTCGGCGGATCCATGGTGGAGCTGGCCTATCTGGACCGCCCAGCCAGCTATATGGATCCTCCGGCCCGGTTCGAGGCCGGCACCCAGCCGGTGGCCCAGATGATCGGCGCTGGCGTAGCTGCCGATTGGCTGATGGATCTGGGCATGGAGAACGTGGCCGAACATGAGAAGGCCATCACTGCAGGTCTGCTGAGGCTGGGGGAGTTGGACGGGGTACGCATCCTGGGGCCGACCACTCCCGAGGACCGGATCGGCACAGTCGCCTTCGACGTTCAAGGGGTTCATCCCCATGACGTAGGCCAGTATGTGGATTCGCGCGGCATTGCCATCCGCGTAGGACACCACTGCGCTCAGCCGGTCCATCGGCACTTTGGCCTGATGGCCTCCAACCGGGCTTCGACCGGCGTGTACAACACCGTGGCCGACACGGATGCCCTGCTGGATGCCGTCGCCGGGGTCCGCAAGTTCTTCCGGGTGGCCTGAGGGTCTTCACCGGCAGCGCATAGACGGATTTGGCAAAGACATACTGGTAGGTTTGAGGACATGGCGGATTTCGGGATGGATGACGAAGAACTGGAGCAGATGTACCAGGAGGTGATCCTGGATGCAGCCCGGGATCCTCACGGGCGTGTAGGGGATCAGGCTGATGGGGGAGAAGACCCTGATGGCGACGGCGTGACCATGAGGGTGGAGCACGAGGCCTGCCTGGCTGCCGAGTCCCACCAGTTCAATCCCACCTGCGGGGATCAGGCCACCATTCATGTGGAGGTGGCGCCCGGCGAGCAGGGCGGTCCCGACCTCATCCAGCGGATCGTCTGGCAGGGTTCGGGTTGTTCAATCAGCCAAGCCAGCCTGTCCATCATGGTGGATCTGGTCCAGGGACAGACCGTTGACCATGCCATGGATCTGGCTGCAGACTTCCGCCAGCTTATGGAATCGCGGGGAGCTGGAATCGAGGACGAGAAGAAGCAGGACGCTCTCGGTGATGCCATGGTCTTCCAGGGCGTGTCCAAGTATCCTATGCGAATCAAGTGCGCCCTACTGGGCTGGGAGGGCATGAAGGCCTCGGTGGCTCAGGCCCTGTCAGCTGGGCGAGAGGGCGACAAAGGTGAGAAGGAGGAGCAGGCATGAGCGGCAATACGAATCTGGTGCCCGAGCCCCAGGACTCCATCCTGGCCTCGGTGGGCAGGGCCATCAGCGATCCCGGCACGGCACAGGCCCTGGCCAGCAATCCCCTGGGCGCGGAAACGGTGCTGAAGTCGGCCGAGGGTGGTTCCATGCGTCAGGTCGATGGCCAGGCTGACAAGAAGTCCGATTCGGCCAAGTCTGACGATCAGCGTGCTAACACAGCTAACTCTGAAGTCTCCCTTGAAGGCCCGTCAGCGGACCAAGGCTCGAGTGCCCAAAACCCGGCCAGTGCGTCGGCCGCCAATGGTGAGAAGGCTGCGGACCAGAATGCCGCTGATGCTGAGGCCGCCGCTGAGGAGGCCATCCCTCTCAAGGCCGTCGACGACATCGGCCGGGCCACTGCTGAGGATGTCAGGGAGGCCCTGCACCAGGTCATCGATCCCGAGCTGGGCATTGACGTGGTCGATCTGGGATTGGTCTATGGCATCGAAATCGACGAACTGGGCAGGGCCATCATCACCATGACCCTGACCACGCCGGCCTGCCCGCTGACTGACCTGATTGAAGACCAGTGCGCCAGCGTCTTGGCGGGCCTGGTCGAGGAGTTCCGCATCGACTGGACCTGGTCGCCGCGCTGGACCCTGGATATGATCACCCCTGAGGGTCGCGAGCAGCTGGCCGCCATCGGCTTCAACTTCGAGAACATGCCCACCTATCAGTGAGACCGTCCCTCCGGTAGACCAACCCGGGTCCTCCCATGCGAATATACTGATGATTCCGGTCCGCCGTGACCGGCACGGCGCATGAGAGAAAGCACAGTGAAATGGCATTGTCCATGGGCTGGAAACTGCACGGCGACGGGAAAACATTGGCTCCGGGCGAGGTTGTGGAACCCGACGAGCGACTCACATGGCCACGTACGGCTGGCATCGGTGCCCAGCATGTCATCGCCATGTTCGGCTCCAC
The DNA here is from genome assembly GCF_030758775.1 of Bifidobacterium asteroides. NCBI lineage: Bacteria > Bacillati > Actinomycetota > Actinomycetes > Bifidobacteriales > Bifidobacteriaceae > Bifidobacterium > Bifidobacterium asteroides. Next base: position 1,110,065 of record NZ_CP132384.1, on the reverse strand, counting down.
TTTCCTGGTTCCCATTCTGACCGGATTCGATCCCTCAACCACCCTCTTCTTCACGGCCATGTCCACGGCCCTCTTCCTGCTGATCAACCGCAACCGGCTGCCCTCCTACCTGGGCAGCTCCTTCGGCTTCATCGCTCCCGTCCTGGCAGTGACCACCGCCCACAAGGGTCTGGCTGTAGCCTCTTTTGGTATCATGGTCACCGGCGCCCTGCTCTTCCTGATCGGCCTGATCGTGCACTTCGCCGGCTCGCGATGGATCGATCTGATCATGCCCCCAGTGGTGAACGGCGCCATCGTGGCCATCATCGGCTTCAATCTGGCGCCCTCAGCCTGGAAGAACTTCAAATCAGCCCCGCTGACCGCCCTGGTCACCCTGGTGGCCGTCATGCTGATAGCCGTCCTCTTCAAGGGCCTGATCGGCCGGCTCAACATCCTTCTGGGAGTCATCGTCGGCTACATCTTCGCGGTCACCCAGGGCCAGGTCGACTTCGCGGCTGTGGAGAAGGCCGCCTGGTTCGGTCTGCCTCACTTCCACACTCCTCAGGCCAACCCATCAGTCCTGGCCATGTTCATCCCCGTAGTGCTTGTCCTGGTGGCCGAGAACATCGGTCATGTCAAGTCAGTGGCCCTGATGACCGGCCGCGATTATGACGACCAGATCGGCACCGCCCTGATGGCCGACGGTCTGGGCACCACGCTGGCCGGGCTGGGCGGAGGCTCGGGCACCACCACATACGCGGAGAACATCGGCGTCATGGCCGCCACCAAGGTCTACTCCACGGCCGCCTACTGGTGCGCCGCAATCTTCGCCTTCCTGCTCTCCCTCTGCCCCAAGTTCGGGGCCATCATCAACACCATTCCCACTGGCGTTCTGGGCGGGGTCACCACCATGCTCTACGGCATGATCGGCATGCTGGGCATCCGCATCTGGGTGGAAAACAAGGTGGACTTCGGCAAGTCCGTCAACATGACCGTGGGCGCCGTCGTCATGATCGTGGGCATCGCGGACTTCACTTTTGCTGTGGCCGGGGTCAGCTTCAACGGCATCGCCATCGGCTCTGTGGCAACGCTGGTCATGTACCACGGACTCAAGGCCATCGGCCGCTGGCGGGGGACTATCGACCCGGACGACTACATTCATGAGGATTCGCAGGCCGTCTCCCAAGAGCGCTGATTGCGTCAGGTTTGCCCGACTTTCCGCAGCTGCCCGATACTCGAAGATGCCTGATGCCAAGGTTTGCCTGTTTGTGCAGCTGGCAAGGCTCAGCCAGCCTGTTCGGGTCTGGTCGCGTAGAAGGCCACGGCACTTGAGGCAGCCACATTCAGGCTGTCCACGTCGTGGCTCATGGGGATGCGCACAGTCAGGTCCGCCCGGGCGATGGTTCTGTGGCTCAGCCCGTCGCCTTCGGTACCGAATATGAGGGCCAGGCGATTGATCCGGTCCGGACCTGGCCTTAGCCGTTCCGCCAGCTCATCCAGGCTGATGGCGTCCCGGTTCAGGGCCATGGCCGCCGTGGTGAAGCCCAGATCATGCAGCTGGCTCATACCCTGGTCGGGCCAGGCGTGGATGTCGTCGCCGCCAATCCTGGTCCATGGAACCTGAAAGACCGTGCCCATGGAGACCCGTGCGGCCCTGCGGTAAAGAGGGTCGGAGCAGGAGGGAGTGACCAGGACCGCATCCACCTGCAGGGCTGCCGCCGAACGCATCAGGGCGCCAATGTTGGTGTGGTCTACAATGTTTTCCATGACGGCCACCCGCTTTGCCGAGCGGCAGATCTGCTCCACGGTTGGCAGGGGCCAGCGTCTCATGGCGGCAAGCGCGCCCCGATGCAGCCGGTAGCCGGTGATGGCCTTGAGCTGTGCGGGGCTGGCCACATAGACAGGGACGTTGGGCCCGAAGCTTGCGTCCACCTGGTCGAACATGGGGCGCATCCCCTCCAGCCAGGGCTCTTCCACCAGGAAGGAGATGGGCTCGACCCCGGCATCCAGGGCGCGGGCGATGACCTTGGGGGACTCGGCGATGAACAGGCCCTTGGCTGGCTCCAGACGATTGCGCAGCTGAGGCTCGGTCAGCCTGGTGTAGGCCTCGATTCTGTCATCCTCTATGGAGTCGATGTTCACCCTGAGCACGCCTGCCGCTCCTCCTTCTCGTTCTGACAACAGCATAGGCGGCGCAACCGAAAACATACGGTCGCGCCGCCTAAGGCAGTCGGAGTTTCAGCTCTGCTAAGCTATCACTTCTTCTCTTCTGCAGCCTGACGGTCGGAGGCAGCGATGCGCTTGGCGATCTCGCCTTGAGGGCCGAGCTCGGGCAGGAGCAGAACGAAGACATCGGAGAGCAGGAAGATCATGCTTTCCAGTCCCAGGTTGAGCACGTAGTTGCCCTTGCTGACCGAGGAGATGATGATGGGCAGCAGGAAGGCGCAGAGAAGGCCAACAGTGCTGACCAGACCGCCGGCGCTTCCGGCATACTTGCCGCGAATCTCAGGCAGGGCGAAGGGCATAGCCTGGACGATGGGGCCGTTTATGGCACCGAAGGCGCCCGAAACAAACATGATGCAGCAGAGCAGACCCACGACCGGGGCCTTCTTCAGCATAAGCACCACCGCCCAGAAGTAGACCATGAGTGCAGTACCCACCAGAATGGTGGCGAAGAGGTAGCCCTTCCACTTGCCCAGACGAGAGCTGATCATGGGTCCGATGATGGATCCTGCGATGGATCCCAAGGCAGCTGCAGAGGCAACCAGACCGGCTGAGGTCTTGTTGAAGCCGTTGTTGTTGATCAGCGTCTGGGGAATGAATCCAGCGAAGGCGGTGGACGCGGCCATGGAGCAGCCGTAGCAGAGGGCGATCAGCCAGACATTGCGGCTCCTTGCCGCGACATTGAAGTACTTGAGCGGAGAATCGGTGGCTGGCGGCAGCTGCACTCCTTCAGGAGCGTCACGAATCAGGAAGACCCAGAGCAGGCTTGCCACGGTCAGGATGATGGCTGCGCTCAGATAGGAGGTGCGCACCGAGAACCGGGGAGCAACCATCTGGGCCAGGATGACCCCGATGCCGGCCGAGCCGTAGAAGAATCCCATGGCGATCTGCGTCTGATCGCCGAACCAGACGCTGAAGATCTTGACCAGGTTGGCGTTGAGGGCAGCGATGCCAGCCCCCAACAGGAACATCGAGAGCATCTGCAAGGGGAAGTTGAGGCCGAAGGTCCTGATGTAGGCGCCGACCACGGCGATGGCCAGACCGGTCAGCACTACCTTCTTGGGGCCGACACGGTCACCGATGGTGCCCATGGGGATGCTGAGGAATACTGCGGTCAGCATGGGCATGAGCAGCAGGGTCGAGAATCCGGCCTGGTCGATGTGCAGCATGGGCATCAGGTAGACCGCAAGGGCGGATATCTGGTACTGCATGTAGTTGGACAGAATGCCGATCAGGCAGACCACGGCCGCGATGACCCAGCGGTAATTGGATGATTTTCGAGTATTCATGTTCTCTCCCTCCACGATTTACGTGGAACAGGCGGCCTAGTGACGGTCTCCGTCCAGCAGGCACTCCTCGAATGCCGGCCGAAGCAGGTCGATGTTCTCCTTGTTGACGTCGCGGCGCAGCTTCCAGCCGTTCTCGTCGATGACCATGGTGTCTGGATGGTCGACGCTGTAGGACTCCCAGGCATCCCCGGCGCCGCTGACAGGACGGCCGGTGGTTGCGAAGGAGCACCAGGCGTCGTTCATCTCATCTGACAGGTGCATGGGCGGTACCTCGCCGGTCAAGGTCTCGGGCAGGTCAGGCCGCTGGGTGTTATGCAGCACGAAGGGCAGCTCAATGGCATGGCAGGAGCCCATGCCGGGGATCTTGGAGGCGTAGGTGAACAAATACTGGTAGACGGTGTTGTACTTGGACTGGTACTCGCACATGAGGTTGGTGCCAACCCTGAAGCCGATCTGGTTGGTGTACTCCAGATAGCGCTCGGCGGGGTCTTCTCCGGGGTGAGCCTGCTCCCAAAGCTTCTCGTAGCGCTCGGAGTCCAGCTTGCCGTCAAAGTGGAAAATGGCCTGGTGGTGCCAGAAGTCGGGCATTTCGTTGGCGAAGTCCTTGAAGTAGAGCTTCCAGTAAGCGAACTCGTCGGCGTTGCAGCCCAGCATGATCTCCACGTCCTTTGCGGCACCGTCCTTGAATGCCTGGAGAGGCTTGGCCGGAAGGTAGTCGCCGTCGGTGGTGGGAGCGAAGATCAACGAGATCTCATGGATATGCTTGGCGAAGAAATCTCCGGTGAACTTCATCATGATGTCGCCGACGGGCAGGGCCGCCAGCTCCTGGGCAGTCTTGCAGCCCATCATCTCCATGAATTCCTGGGCATAGGGAGCCGTGGATTCCGGGGTGTTGTAGAGCTGGATGGGGCCGGATTCGCCAATGGCCCTTTGGAAGAGTCCCTTGGCGGCTGGGGCGACGGTCAGCAGCATGGTGGAGCCCGAACCGCAGGATTCGCCAAAGAGGGTGACCCGGTCAGGATCTCCGCCGAAGGCAGCGATGTTCTCCTGGACCCACTGCAGGGCAGCCACCTGGTCCATGAGCCCTAGATAGCCTGACTGCCGGTATTCGTCGCCTCCGGGCAGTCCTGCCAGGTTCATGTACCCGAAGAGGTTGACCCGGTAGTTGATGGTGACATAGACAACATCGTTGCGCTTGGTGAAGTTGCTTCCGTCATACATGGGGTCGGACGAACCGCCCTCCACGTAAGCTCCGCCGTGGATGAAGACCATGACGGGCAGCTTTTGGGCCCCCTCATGGCCGACCCAGACGTTCAGGCTCAGGCAGTTCTCGCTCTGCTGACGGCGGGAGGCATACATGACCGGGTCGTACTTCTGCAGGGCGGAATCCCCGAAGTGGGTGCAGTCGTAGTCCCGGTGCTCAGGATCCAGATGTTCCGGGGCCTTCCAGCGTCGGGAGCCGACGGGAGGCTTGGCGTAGGGGATGCCCAAGTAGGCGACGGTCCCCTGAGGGGTGGTGATGCCATGGTAGGTGCCAAATTCTGTGGTGACGGTTGGCATGATTTTCCTTTCCGCGAGGTAGTGCTCGGTCGGCGGTTGTGTCCCCGTCGACCCTGGATGAATTTCACCCTATGGCCTGGTGTCAGGCGAGGGTCAAATCGAGCAAACAGTCATTGCGGAAGTTTGAATCTGAAGATGTAGGTAGAGGGCAAAACCCTTGCAGTGCAAGGCTTCCAGGCTGATATGATGGATTGCGTCCATAAAAGGTCAAGGTGAGAGGGGCATGAAAAACCTTAGGGTCGGACCAGACCCTTGCAGGAGGTAGTTATGGAAGTCAAGGCTGACGAAACAGCAAGCCTGATGGAGGAGGGCTACACCATCCGTCAGACGGCGCGCTTGTATGACATCACGACCGAGACCTTGTATTACTATGAGCAGATCGGGCTGGTGGTCCCTCGTCGCAATCCGGTCAATGGTTACCGTCTCTATGGACCAGATGACTTCGCTCGGCTGAACGTCATTCAGGCCCTTCGGAAGCTGGATTTCAGTCTGGACCGCATCGGACACTACTTGGACAATCGCACTTTCGATGCCACACTGTCCTTGATTGACGAGGAGGTGGAACATGTGGACAGCCAGATGCGATATTTGGCCTCCATCAAGCGAGGCCTCTTGAGCAGCTTGCAGAAGTATACGCAGGCCATGACCTCCATATCTCCGGCACGGACCGTCATCGTCCACCGTCCCCTGCGCCACTGCGCTTTGGTGTCTGATCACATGATCGACTATGACCGAATACCCTTTGCATTCGCCCACTACACGGCACTGCACCATGAGACGTTGCAGATCCTCAATACGCTGACCTGCTATCAAGTGGATGCTTCACGCCCGGTCAAGGGCTGGTTCCCGCCCAAGGCCATCCTGCTCTACTGCCCCGATCCGGGGTTCAGCGGTGATTATGATCTGCAAGCCGGCACCTATGCCTCCTGTACCTTTGTGGGCAGTTTTGCCCGCTGCAGACAGATCCATGGCAAGATGCTGGAAGATCTGAAGACCATGGGCTACCGTGTGGACGGGGATCCCTTGGAATTCTGCCTCATCGGCGAATATGAGTCCAATGACTTCGATGAGTATGTGAGCAGGATGGAGATCCCTGTAGTCCCCAACGACGTGGAATCGAGTGTCCGGAACGGGAGTTGAACCCGTACGCCTGTATATATATAGGCACTAGCACCTCAAGCTAGCGCGTCTACCATTCCGCCACCCGGACAGGTGCGTAATCGCAACGGAGATAATCATAGCATCTCAGACGATATTGCGCACTGGGCGATTGGGGGAGCGTGTCGTCACGGAAGAGCGCTTTTCGGCGGCGGGCTGTAGCCTAACACCATGACTGCACCCCTCTTCCTGCTGGATCCCGACCACGATGATTCCCCACTGGCCAGCGATGAGCTCCATACAGGCTGGCGCCTGACCCTGCCCGAGCGCATCTGTCGCCATGCTCTGGGCTCTATGAGGCTAAAGAACGGGGACCAACTGGATCTTTCCGACGGAGACGGACTGCATATCAGCGCTCTGGTCAGGGATGCTTCGACCGGCCTGGTGGAGGTCACCGCAGTAGGGCGGCAGGCACCACCCGAGCAGGAACTGATTCTGGTCCAGGCCCTGGCCAAGGGCGGCAGGGACGAGCAGGCCATCGACATGGCCACCCAGATCGGAGTCGATCAGGTCATGCCCTGGCAGGCTGACCGGTCCATAGCCAAATGGCGGCCGGGCCGCAACGACCGGCACTGGCAGTCCGCCTTGGATGCCGCGACCGAGCAGAGCCGGAGGGCCTACCGTCCTCGACTGCTCAATAAGGTGGACAGCCATGGCCTGGCCTCTTGGTGCCGGAAGGCGACCGACCAGGGAAGTATGGTCCTGATACTGCACCAGGATGCTGACCTTGGATGGGATGCGGTCCGTAAACGTGTAAACAAGCTGCCGGCCGGTTCGTCCGTAGCCGTGGTTGTGGGACCCGAGGGCGGGATTGCCGATCAGGAGATTCAGGCCATGATGAGGGAGGGAGCTTTGCCGGTTCGGCTGGGCGGCAACATCCTCCGGGCTTCCCTGGCCGGACCTGTAGCCCTGACCCTGCTGGCGGACATGATGGGCCGCTGGCAGTCAGCAGCCCCTGAGCCCAGCGCATGAAGTCGCGCGCAATATACAACCTCGACAATAAGATGGAAAACAGCGAAAATACCAAAACAGCAATGTCGGCAAACAGTGAGGAGCGGTCATGAGCGATGACGATCGGCAGGAGGACTGCATTTTCTGCAGAATCGTGGCAGGGGAGGTCCCCAGCGAAAAGGTCTATGAGGATGAGACCGTCTACGCTTTCAAGGATGCCAACCCTAAGGCCGCCGTCCATGTCCTGATCGTCCCGCGTCACCACTACGCGTCCGTGGCCGAATTGGCCAAGGCCGCTCCCGACACTCTGGCCCACATCGTCCAGCTGGCGCAGCAGATCGCCGACAAGGACTTCCATGGAGCCTACCGGCTGATTTTCAACACGGGAGCGGATGCCGGCCAATCGGTCTTCCATGTCCACGCACACGTTCTGACCGGACAGGTGTTGCCTGAGTGAGGCTCGTGTTCACCATCGTCGTCGTGCAGGAAGGGAATCCGTGGCGGTAACTACGCGAACCCTGGAGATTCCAGAGGGGATCGACCCGGTTCAGGTGCTGGGGCCGGAGGATGCAGTCATCGAAAGGATCGAGCGCGCCTTCCCAGCGGTCTCCATCCTGGTTCGGGGCAACCGGATCATGCTGAGGGCCCGGGATCGACAGGGAGACGTGCAGGCGGCCCAGATCCGTGACCTGCTGTCCGAACTCATGCAGACCGCAGATCAGGTCCCTGTGGATGCCGATCAGGTGGGGCGAATACTGGATCACCGACGCTTGGAGCCCGTCGCTGCCAACTCGGCAGACCATCAGGCAAGAGGCCGTAAAACGGCGGATCGAATCCCTGCAGACCGCGATTATCAGGAGACGGCCATTGCAGGGTCAGAGGGGGTCAACGCCCTGGACGGCATCAACCTATCGAGTCAGGCAGCCCCTGCTGCTCTTCGTCGCCGCCCCCTGACCCAGGCCTCCAAGGGCCCGATCAGGCCCAAGACCGCTGGCCAGTCCGCCTATGTGGCCGCCATTGAAACGCATACCATCACCTTCGGCATCGGACCGGCAGGCACCGGCAAGACCTATCTGGCAGTGGCCAAGGCGGTTCAGGAATTCCGGGCCGGACGCATCGGGCGCATCATCCTGACCAGGCCTGCCGTGGAGGCGGGGGAGAGCTTGGGCTTTCTGCCCGGCACCCTCAATGAGAAGGTGGACCCATACCTGCGGCCCCTCTACGATGCCCTGGCCGACATGCTGGGCACCTCGCGGCTCCACCGCCTTCTGGCCGATGAGACCATTGAGGTGGCCCCGCTGGCCTACATGCGCGGACGAACCCTGAACGATGCCTTCGTCATCCTGGATGAGGCGCAGAACACCACCGGCAGGCAGATGAAGATGTTCCTGACCCGCCTGGGCTTCAATACCAAGATGGTCATCACCGGCGACGTCACCCAGGTGGATCTGGGCGGGCCTGCATCTGGTCTGGCCACCATCGAACAGGTGCTGCACGGCATCGACGACATCGCCTTCGTGCACCTGCAGGCGGCCGACGTGGTGCGCAATCGGCTGGTCGGGCGGATTGTCCGGGCCTACGACCGTGCCGATCAAGCCCGCAGACGGAGACGGGAGCAGGCATGAGCGTGGAAGTGACCAACGAGACCCAGTGGCTGATCGATGCCAAGACCTTCTCCGACCTGGGAGTATGGGTGCTGGACCAGATGCGGGTGAGCACCCAGTCCGACATGACCATCATCTTCAACGACCCCGAGCCCATGGCGGTGCTGCACGAGCGCTGGATGAACCTGGCCGGCCCAACCGATGTCATGAGCTTCCCCATGGACGAGCTGCGCCCCGGCGACGAGAACCATCGGCAGGAGGGCATCCTGGGCGACATCGTCATCTGCCCTTGGGTGGCGGCACAGCAGGCCCTGGCAGCCGGTCATTCCACTATGGAGGAGATGCTGCTGCTGGCCATCCACGGCACCCTGCATCTGCTGGGTTACGACCACACCAGCAGGGAGCAGGAGGAGCAGATGTTCGGTCTGCAACGCCAGCTGCTGCTGACCTTTCTGGCCCTGAGGCAGGGGCCCATAGCGGAGGCCGGGCTGCCGGCCGGGGCCACCAACGCTCTGGAGATCTATGAGCGGTATGGCCGTGGTGCCCACCGGAGAGGCAGATCCCATGAGTGACCGGGCTATAGTCGCCTTGGTGGTCATGGCTCTGGCCGCCATCGCTCTGGTCGTGCTCTCCCTGGCTCTGGCCGAGGCCCAGGGGGCGCTCAACAGGGTGACCCGATCCAGTCTCAACAATCTGATTTTGGGCCTGCAGACCGACCAGGAGCTCAGCCAGTTCTCCAGGATGAAGCGGATCGACCGCATTCATCGGGCCCAGAGTCTGATCTCCCAGCGTCAGGTGACGGGCAGCGCTTGCGCCTACGTACGCATCATCTGCGACATCCTGGTCGGTGTCCTGGTGGCCTGCATGGCTGCCCTTGGCGGTCTGCCCCTCTGGGAGCAACTGCTGTGCGGAGTGGTCATGGCCGTCCTGGTGGCCGCCATCTCCGTCACCCTGGGTCCTCATGGACGTTCCCGCCAGCCCATGGAGGCACTGCTCAAGCATGTTCGCCTGGTCGGGCTGGCTGTTCTTCTGACGCCTTTCAAGCGTCGGCGGCAGGCCGAAGCCCGCTCCCGCAAAAACCACCGCGGCGACCTTTCCGACGACGAGGAGCTGGAGAAGATCCAGATCGAGCAGGGTCGAGCTATGGTCGACCAACTGGTGGAGGCCGGTGCCTTCGATCCCGAGATCTCCGAGATGCTGAAGAACGTGTTGACCCTGTCGACCACGCTGACGCGCGAGATCATGGTTCCCCGCACCGACATGATCTGCATCTCCAAGGATGCCAGCCTGGATTCGGCCCTGAAGCTCTTCTCCCGGTCGGGATTCTCCCGCATTCCCGCTATAGGGGACGACGTGGATGACCTGGTCGGCATCGTCTACTTGAAGGACGTGGTTCGCGCCCTGGCCTTCAACCGCAAGGGCGACAGATCGGTCGCCTCCATCATTCGCCGGCCGGTTCTGGTACCTGAATCCAAGCCGGTCGACGACCTCTTCCACTACATGCAGCGCTCCCGCCACCACCTGGCCGTGGTCGTGGACGAGTACGGGGGCATCGCCGGTCTGGTCACCATAGAGGATGCCATTGAGCAGATCGTGGGCGAGCTGGAGGACGAGCACGACCGTGTCCAGCACGATGAGCCCAAACAGATCGGCCCGCACACCTGGCAACTGCCGGTCCGCACACCCATCACCGACCTGGAGGAGCTCTACGAGATCACCATCGACGAGGACGATGTGGACACAGTCTATGGCCTGCTGACCAAGCTGCTTGGTTCAGTGCCCGTCTCGGGCGCATCGGCGGTGACACGCGGCATCAGGCTGACCGCAGGCGAGGCGGTCGGCCGCCGCAAGAAGATCGCCACCATCGTGGTCGAGCCAGCCAACGGATCAAGCATCGCCCTGGAGGACGGTGCAGAACAAAAAGAAGAACAGGCCGACGGGGATCAACCCGAGCAGGACAGTCAGGAGAATTCATGACCAAGGAAGAACAGAGCGATGCCAAGGCGCCGGCCCACCGATCGGGGTTCGTGGCAGTAGTGGGCCGACCCAATGTGGGCAAGTCCACCCTTATGAACGCCCTGGTTGGCCGACCCATCGCCATAGCTTCCTCCCGGCCGGAGACCACCCGCAAGGCTATCCGGGGGATCATGACCCGTCCCGAGGCCCAGGTGGTCCTGGTGGATACACCGGGCATCCACCGTCCGCGCACCCTCTTGGGCCAGCGGCTCAACGACGTTGTGGAAGCCTCCCTGTCCGATGTGGATGCCATTGCATTCCTGCTGCCTGCCGACCAGGCCATTGGCCCCGGCGATCGCCGCATTCTGAGCCGGCTGCGGTCCGAGTTCGCCCGCAAGGACAAGGACGGCAAGTGGATCTGGCGAAAGCCTTTGATTGCCGTGGTGACCAAGATTGACCAGCTGAGCAAGGGTCAATTGGTGGACAAGCTCCTGGAGATAGGCGCCTTCGCCGACTTCTCCCAGATTGTTCCGGTCAGCGCCTTGGAAGCTGACAACGTGGACGAGGTGGCCCAGGTGTTGATGGATGCCATGCCCGAGGGCCCTCAGCTCTACCCTGACGACCAGCTGACCGAGGAACGTCCCGAAGACATGATCGCCGAGCTGGTCCGCGGAGCCTACCTGGAGGAGCTCAACGACGAGTTGCCCCACTCCCTGGCCGTCCGCGTGGAGTCCATCGATCCGGATCCGGAGGGCGGGCGCGACACTGTTCACATCGGCATTTATGTAGAGCGCGACTCCCAGAAGCCCATCGTCATTGGACGGGGGGCCGAGCACCTGGTGCGGGTGAAAAAGAAGCTGCGCACCGCCATCAACCGGACCATGGGTCGCAAGGTCCGGCTGGATCTGCATGTCAAGGTGGCCCGCAACTGGCAGACCGACCCCAAGCAGCTGGAGCGCCTGGGGTTCTGATCCTACTCAGCGGCGCGGTGCCGGGGTGCGCTTGGCTGTGTACATCCGGGTGTTCAGAAGGTCGGCGTAGCGCTCGATGACCTTGGGCCGGATCACCTTCATGGATGGTGTCATCAGCCCGTTGTCCTGGGTGAACTCCTCGGGCAGGATGATGAACTTGCGCACTGACTCGGCCCGGGAGACGCCCTCGTTGGCCCGGTCCACATACTCCTGGACCTCGGCCCGGACCACGGCGTTCTGGGCCGCCTCCTGCAGGGACATGTTGCGATCCAGTCCCTTGGATGCCAGCCAGGGCCGCAGGGCGGACTCGTTCAGGGTGACCAGGGCCGAGATGAAGGGACGCTTGTCGCCCAGAACCAGGGCCTGGGAGACGATCTCGGAGCGCTCGATGACCTCCTCGATGGGCCTGGGGGAGACGTTCTTGCCGCCAGCTGTGATGATCAAATCCTTCTTTCGCCCGGTCAGGAAGAGGAACCCGTCGCGGGAGAGCCGGCCCAGGTCGCCTGTGGCGTACCAGCCGTCCTCGGTGAAGGATGCACGAGTGGCCTCCTCATTCTTGTGGTAGCGGTGGAATACGCAGACGCCCTTGATCTGCACCTCGCCGTCCGAGGCGATGCGGATGGTGAATCCCGGGAAGGGGATGCCCACTGAGCCCCGGTGGTAGGGGGTGCCCAGGGGGTTGAAGGCGCAGGGTGCGGTGGTCTCGGTCAGGCCGTACCCCTCATAGACCGGAACATTGGCGCCACGGAAGAACCCCAACAGTTCAGGATCCAGGGGAGCGCCTCCGGAGACGATCCACTTGGCCCGTCCGCCCAGGACCTGGCGCAGGGAAGCGTAGACCAGCGGGTCATAGATGGCTCGCCGCAGGGCGCTGCGCTTGGTCGGCCAGCCCTTGCGGGAGATGTCCTCCATGTAGGTGCGCGCCGCCCGGGCCGCCCCGTTGAAGATCCTGCCCTTGATGCCATGCCCGGCCTTCTGTGATGCGGCGTTGTAGACCTTCTCGAAGACCCTGGGCACGCCGATGATGACCGTGGGCTTGGACTCCTGCAGGTCGGACAGCAGGGTGGCCAGCCCGGAGGAGATGTACACCTGCATGGTTCCGTAGACGACCCCGTAGCTGATGGCCCGGGCGAAGGTGTGGGCCTGGGGAAGGAAGAGCAGGATGGATCCATCCGGGTCGTGGGTCAGATTGGGGATGAAGGCGTTCAGGTTCCTGGCCAGCTGGCAGTAATGCTCATGGGTCATCTCCACGCCCTTGGGCGCCGCTGTGGAACCGGAGGTGTAGACGATGGAGCAGAGGTCGGTCTTGCGGATGGAGTTGATCCGCTCGTCGAGTTCGGCATCGCTGACCGACTCCCCGTAGGCCTGCAGCTCCTGCAGGGCTCCGGACTCCAGGCAGGCGATCCGCTCCAGGGTGGGGCAGTCCTTATCGGCCCCCTCGGCCTTGGCGCGCATCTCGGTGGTCTGCACCACCAGCAGCTTGGCGTCGGAGTTGTTGACGATGAATCGGATCTGTTCGGCCGAATCGGTGTCGTAGATGGTGGCGATGATCCCGCCGATGGACAGGACCGCGGCATCCACGATGTCCCACTCATAGCTGGTCCTGCACATGAAGGCCACGGCATCGCCCTTCTTCAGCCCGTAGTGCATGAAGCCCTTGGCGGTGGTCCTGATGTCATGCAGGATCTCTCGGCCGGTCCGGTAGGTCCAGCTGCCGTTTTCAACGAAGTGCAGGACCGGCTGGTCGGGGGTACGGCGGGCCCGATCAGCGTAGATGTCATAGACGGTCATGTCGTCAGGCACCGGTCCCATGCCGGCGGTGGTGGCCGAGAGCAGTCCCGAGGCCGGATCCATGCGCGTGGTGGTGGCGTAGTCAGCTGACCAGAAATGCGTATTGGGCAGGGCGAGGGCTTCCTGGGCGGCACCTGACGGATCCGCGGCCTGTTCGCCAGTCGGTCCCTCCCCATGACCCACCTGGTGTGCCACAAAAGATTTGACCGATGCTAGTAACGACACGTTGTCTCCTTCAATAATCGCGGGATATGTCCAGAATAGCCGCCTACTTGGAGAAGGGATGGCCCGGTGCTAAAGTAGGCACGTTGCTTTGGCGAGGGAGGCTTCATGGCCTCCGTTATCGACTCGGCTGGATCATCGGCGGCCTTTCCTTATGGGCGGTCCGGAATCCGACGCGGCGATGCGCCAGGACCGGCCCAGGTCGGTTTTGAGGAACCACTCAAGGAAGGAAGCCAACATGGCTAACACAATTAAGCTCGAGGGCGAAGTCCGCGACCAATTCGGCAAGGGGGCGGCACGCCGCATGCGCGTGGCCCAGCAGATCCCCGCCACCATCTACGCCGGCGGCGCCCAGCCCGACTACATCAAGCTGCCCATGCGCGAGACCACTCTGGCCCTGCGCCGCGCCAACGCCCTCTTCTCCATCAGCTTCGGCGGGCAGACCAAGACGGCCGTGGTCAAGGACGTGCAGCGCAACCCGGTCAAGCGCCAGGTGGAGCACATCGACTTCTATGAGGTCCGCGCAGGCGAGAAGGTCACCGTGGAGGTGCCCGTCTTCGTCAGCGGCGAGACCAAGGGCGCTGCCGTGGCCCTGATCGACACCCAGAACCTGCAGGTCCGGGCCGACGTGTCCAACCTGCCCGAGCGCATCGACATCAGTGTGGAGGGCCTGTCCGAGGGCGACAAGATCCTGGCCAAGGATGTCAAGCTGCCCGAAGGCTCCGAGCTGATCATCGACGATATGGAGGAATCCATCGTCTCCGTCGAGATCCCCAAGGAGGAGAGCCTGGAGACCCCCGCCGAGGAGACCGAACAGGCTGATGCGGAAGCCGCTCCGGAGGCTGACGCCCAGAGCGAGTGAACCCAGAGGTTCGTTACTGCCAAGGCGTTTGCTGCTAAGGCCGTGGGATCATCACGATCCTGCGGCCTTTTTGCCTATGACGGTCACTATGCGAAATGCGCTGAACAGGTCAAGGCCTGCCTATGCGATAGTTCGTGTACCGGGCATCGCCATAAGCATTGCACCCGAGCAAACAAATACAGCAGCAAGAAGAAGTGGTAGACAATGGCAGAGCAATCACATCACGACCCGAAGGCACTCAATGAGTTGGCGGACGCTTTCAAGGTCATTCCCAACGATCATCCCGCCTCTGACGAGGAGCGTGCCCGGCTGATTGACAAGCCCGCCTTCGGCCAGCTCTTCTCAGACAACATGACCCACATGGGATGGACTTCGGAAGACGGCTGGAATGATCGCAGGGTTGAGCCCTACGGACCGCTCAGCCTGGATCCGGGGGCCTCGGTGCTCCATTACGCCCAGGAGGCCTTCGAGGGACTCAAGGCCTACTACCACGACGACGGCTCCATCTGGCTCTTCCGCCCCGATGCCAACGCTCAGCGCTTCTACAATTCAGCCAAGCGTCTGGCCCTGCCTCCGCTTGAGCCCAATGACTTCCTAGGCTCGGTTGCGGCCCTGGTCCGTCGTGACGCGGCCTGGGTGCCCAAGCGGCGCGAGTACACGCTCTATATGCGCCCCTACATGTTCGCCTCCGAGCCGTTCCTGGGCGTGCGCGCCCCGCATGCGGTGGACTATTGCGTCATCGCCTCGCCCTCGGGGCCCTACTTCGCCGGCGGGGTCAAGCCGGTCAGCATCTGGGTGGAGGACAAGTGGTTCCGCACCGGCCCCGGCGGCACCGGCTTTGCCAAGTGCGGCGGCAACTATGCAGCCTCCCTCCTGGGTGAGAACCGCGGTGCCGAGCATGGCTGCGAGCAGGTCTGCTTCGTCGACGCGGCCACCAAGACCTACCTGGAGGAGCTGGGCGGCATGAACATGTTCACCGTCCACAAGGACGGGCACCTGGAGACCCCCAGCCTGACCGGAACCATTCTGCCCGGCGTCACCCGCAACTCCCTGATCGCCCTGGCCCAGGATCACGGCAGGGATGTGGTGGAGACCATGATCCGCCTGGACACCCTGCTGGACGACATCCGCTCGGGCGAGGTCACTGAGGTGTTCGCCTGCGGAACCGCCGCCATCATCACCCCCATCGGACGCTTCAAGTCCGAGAACTTCGACGTCCAGGTGGCCGACGGCGGCTCCGGCAAGGTCACCATGGACCTGCGCAACGAGCTCCTGGGCATCCAGCTGGGCGAGATCGAAGACCCGCACGACTGGATGTGGAAGGTCTGCTGAGCGCTGACCCCATTCCTGCCTGACAGGTCTTGAATGGAAGGCGACTTCAGGGCGACGTTTCGCCTTGGGCCGCCTTCCTTCATATTTGTGGCCTTGCGCACATCACCGGCCTGTTCAGCTCTGTGCTTGGCTAATCTATAGACAGACTTGAGTGCGGGACGATTCCGGGAGGAGAAGCGCGGGATGAAGACGGCCTTGGAGGGGAACCTGATCTTCATGGTCATCGAGTACCTGGGCATCTTCAGCTGCGGGCTTTCGGGTGGCCTGGCTGCCGTGCGCAAGGGCTACGACATCATCTCCATTCTGCTGGTCTCCTGGATCAGTGCCCTGGGAGGCGGGGTGGTCCGAGACGTTCTTCTGGGTCAGGTGCCGCCCAGCGGCATTACCGACAAGGGCTCAGTCATCGTCACCCTGGCATCCGGCCTGGTGGTGGCTGTCGCCCATCCTGAAATCAGCAGGATGACCTGGTCCATGTTGGTCACTGATGCCATGGCCCTGGGATCCTTTGCCGTCAACGGCACGGCCAAGGCGCTGATGAGTGGAACCGGTGGCATGACGGCCATCTTCATGGGCATGGCCACGGCCCTGGTTGGCGGCCTGCTGCGAGACATCCTCCTCAACCAGGTGCCTGCGGTCATCCAGGACCAGCATTGGTATGCATTGCCTTCCCTGATCGGCTGCATGCTGACCCTGGCATCCACGCGCGCCCAGCAGCATGGGCTCTATCCGGCCCGGGTCGACATGGCCCTGGACCTGGCCATCGTGGCCCTGGTGGTCGTCCTGCGCATCATCTCGGTGAAATTCAACATTCTGGTGCCTGGGGCGGTGGACCGGCGCTCGGCCCGGCTGCCGCTCAACGATGCCCAGCTGGCCAGGGCCATCCGTCATCTGATGCGTGGCCGGTCGAACATCAGTGTCACCATCAAGCACAACGACGAGGATTCCGACCGGAAACCGGATACGAAGAAGGGCCGGTGACCCAAGCGCTTGGATCACCGGCCCTTGTGGGCACCCGGTTCAGAGGGCGTTGACGGCGTTGGCCAGACCGGACTTGCGGTTGGCGGCCTGGTTGCGGTGAATCACACCCTTGCCGGCGGCCTTGTCCAGACGGCGGGCGGCCACCTGGTAGGCAGCCTGAGCGGCCTCCTTGTCACCGGCATCCACGGCCTTGCGCACGGAACGCACGGAGGTCTTGATTGCGCTCTTGACCTCCTTGTTGCGCAGGTGCGCCTTTTCGTTGGTGATGACCCGCTTCTTCTGCGACTTGATGTTTGCCAATGTTGCTCCAAACGATGAATGTATCTGTACAGACAACCCACCATAGTAGCACCCGACCGGGAGAAGAATCCGCCATAGACGGGCGCTTCGGCCCAGGGCATCGTCTAGAATCGTTAGACCAGACGTACGTGAGGAGAGCAGACCGGTGCAGGAAGCCAAGAACCAACCAGGATTCACCGACCAATCGCTGATCCGCAACTTCTGCATCATCGCCCACATCGATCACGGCAAATCCACGGTGGCCGACCGGATCCTGCAGCTGAGCGGGATTGTGCCTAAGCGCGAGATGCACGACCGGTTCCTGGACAGGATGGACATCGAGCAGGAGCGCGGCATCACCATCAAGTCCCAGGCCGTCCGCCTGCCCTGGGTCAAGGACGGCGTCGAATACACCCTGGGCATGATCGACACCCCGGGCCACGTGGACTTCACCTACGAGGTATCCCGGGCCCTGGAGGCCTGCGAGGGCGCGGTTCTGCTGGTGGACGCCACCCAGGGCATCGAGGCGCAGACCCTCTCGAACCTCTATATGGCCCTGGAGGATGACCTGACCATCATCCCCGTCCTCAACAAGATCGACCTGCCTTCGGCCGAGCCGGACAAGCACGCCGAGGAGATCGCCAACCTGATCGGCTGCTCCACGGACGAGGTGCTCCGGGTGTCGGGCAAGACCGGCCAGGGGATCCGTGAGCTGGTGGACCGCATCGTGGACCAGGTGCCGGCTCCCAAGGGGGATCCCAAGGCCCCGGCCCGGGCTCTGATCTTCGACTCGGTCTACGACTCCTATCGGGGAATCGTCACTTACATCCGGATGGTGGACGGCGAGCTCAAGGAGCGCCAGAAGATCCGCATGATGGGCCGGGCGACCGTGCACGACCCCATCGAGTTGGGCGTGATCAGTCCCGACATGACACCCACCAAGGCCCTGGGTGCCGGGGAGGTCGGCTACGTGATCACCGGCGTCAAGGACGTCAGCCAGTCCAAGGTGGGCGACACGGTCACCACCGAGGCCAACCCGGCCAAGGAGCCCCTGCCCGGCTATCAGGACCCCCAGCCCATGGTCTATTCCGGACTATTCCCTATCGACAACGCCCAGTTCCCCGAGCTGCGTGACGCCCTGGACAAGCTCAAGCTCAACGATGCCGCCCTGGTCTATGAGCCGGAGACCTCGGTGGCCCTGGGCTTCGGCTTCCGCTGCGGCTTCCTGGGGCTGCTGCACATGGAGATCGTCACCGAGCGCCTGAGCAGGGAGTTCGGCATGGATCTGATCGCCACGGCCCCCAACGTCACCTATCAGGTGACCATGGAGGACGGCAGCGAGCACACGGTGACCAACCCCAGCGAGTTCCCCGACGGCAAGGTTCGCCGGATTCTGGAACCCGTGGTCAGCGCCGATATCATCACCCCCAAGGAGTTCATCGGACCGGTCATGGAGCTCTGCCAGGACCATCGCGGGCAGATGGGGACCATGGAGTATCTGAGCCCCGAGCGCGTCGAGATGCATTACAGGATGCCCCTGGCCGAGATCGTCTTCGACTTCTTCGACCAGCTGAAGAGCCGGACCAAGGGCTACGCCAGCCTGGACTACCAGCCCGACGGCACCCAGTCCGCCGACCTGGTCAAGGTGGACATCCTCATCCAGGGGGAGAAGATCGACGCCTTCTCGGCCATCGTCCACAAGGACAAGGCCTACGCCTACGGGGTGATGATGACCAAGAAGCTGCGCAAGCTGATTCCGCGCCAGCAGTTCGAGATCCCCATCCAGGCGGCCATAGGGTCGCGCATCATCGCCCGGGAGACCATCAGCGCCCTGCGCAAGGACGTGCTGGCCAAGTGCTACGGCGGGGACATCACCCGCAAGCGCAAGCTGCTGGAGAAGCAGAAGGCCGGCAAGAAGCGCATGAAGATGCTGGGACATGTCGAGGTGCCCCAGGAGGCATTCATCGCCGCTCTGAGCACCGGCCAGGCCCAGGACCGGGACACCAAGGACAAGATCCGGGCCGCCGCCAGGAAGGAGGGCTGAACGGGTGGGATCCTACCAGGTCTACATCCATGTGCCCTTCTGCATGCGCCGCTGCGGCTACTGCGACTTCAACACCTACACGGCCCGCGACCTGGGCGGGGGCGCCAGCCGGGAGCACTATGCCGACCTGGCCATCCAGGAGATGCGCATGGTCCGCGACTGGCAGACCTCCCGAGGCCTGATAGAGCCGCCCGTGTCCACCATCTTCTTCGGCGGAGGCACGCCCACCATTCTGCCGGCCCAGGATCTGGTGCGCATGGTCGAGGCCGTGGCCGACCTCTGGGGTCTGTCCCCCGGGGCCGAGATCACCACCGAGGCCAACCCCGACACCGTTGATCGGGCCTATCTGGAGCAGCTGCTTCGGGGCGGCATCAATCGGGTCTCCTTCGGCATGCAGTCAGCGGTGCCCAGCGTCCTGGCCACCCTGGACCGCACCCATACTCCGGCCAATGTGACCACTGATGTGGCCGCCGCCAAGGACCTGGGACTCAGGGCCAGTGTGGACCTGATCTACGGGACGCCGGGGGAGCGGCTTGAGGATTGGCGGACCAGCCTGCAGGCGGCCCTGGACCTGGGCGTGGACCATGTCTCCGCCTACGCCCTGACCCTGGAGCCCACCACCAAGATGGGCCGAGCCGTGCGCCGGGGCCAGCTGCCTGCACCCGATGACGACGACGAGGCGGCCAAGTACGAGATGGCCGACGACATGCTCTCCCAGGCAGGCCTTAACTGGTATGAGATCTCCAACTGGGCCCGCCCCGGCCAGGAGAGCCGCCACAACCTGGGCTACTGGCACAACGTGGACTGGGCCGGCATCGGCCCCGGCGCCCACTCCCACTATCGTGCTCTGGAAGGCCAGGACACGGGCATGGCGCCGGTGGATGAAGCTCGGGAACAGGAGCCTATGCCGTCCGTCTCTCCCGGGTTCAGGGCCACAGGAACAGCAGCGGCGCAAGAGGCCGATCCCGGGGCACGCTGGTGGCTATCGCCGGAGCCCGGCCTGGGGGAGCGGCGTGCCAGGGCCATTCGCTCCTGGGACATCGCCCACCCCAGGGACTGGGCCGCCGCCATGGACGCCGGACATGTGCCCTGGCAGGATGCCGAGCTTCTGGGTTTCAGGCAGGACCTGGAGGAGACGGTCATGCTGGCCCTGCGCCTGCCGGAAGGTCTAGGACTGGATCGGCTGACCAGGCAGGCGGGTCGTCCGGCCGACCCGAAGATCCTTAGGGATCTGGTCGATCAGGGCCTTTTGCTGCCCGTGCGCGACAGAATCCAGGTGACCCGCCGGGGCCGCCTGCTCAACGATCTGGTCATCGACCAGGTCCTGGAGGCGGTAGGAATTCGTTAGACACTGCGGAACGTTACACGGATGTCACCTGTGGATGCATTATTCTGTTGATTCACCATTGACAAGGCTCCTCAAGGGTGGAGCATGCCGGCCCCGCCCCCGTCCACGAATGAGGTGATTGCGGTGTCATTCACGGCCCCTCTCGATCTGCATGTCCACGGCCCGCAAGGGCTCTACGACCCTGATACGGAACACGATGCCTGCGGTTTCGGCATGGTGGCCACCCTGAACCGACGGGATGAAAGACTGATCGTCGAACAGGGCATCCGCGTCCTGGTCAACCTGGACCACCGAGGGGCCGTGGGAGCCGAGCCCAACACCGGCGACGGGGCCGGCATCATGCTCTCCATGCCCGACGAGTTCATGCGCACCCGGGTCTGCCGGGATCTGCCCGAAGCCGGCCACTATCTGGCGGGTATGGCCTTCCTGGACAGGGACCCGGCGCAGGCTGCCAGCCAGGAGGAGGCCATAGCATCGATCGCTGGCCAGGAGGGGCTGCGCGTCCTGGCCTGGCGGTCAGTGCCCACCGATCCTGACGGACTGGGTCTGCAGGCTCTGGCCTCCATGCCTCGCTTCCTCATGCCCATCATGTGCGACGCCGGGCCGGATAGCCGCGGAGGACTGGATCTGGAGCGGCTGGGCTACCGGGTCCGCAAGCGGGCCGAGCACGAGCTGGGCGTCTACTTCGCCTCCCTGTCCTGCCGGACCATCACCTACAAGGGCATGCTGACTACCAAGCAGCTGCAGGGCTTCTTCCCCGATCTGGGTGACCCGGTCTTGAAGGCCCGCCTGGCCATCGTCCACTCCCGCTTCTCCACCAACACCTTCCCCTCCTGGCCGCTGGCCCAGCCCTTCAGGATGATCGCCCACAACGGGGAGATCAACACCATCCAGGGCAACCGCAACTGGATGTCGGCCCGCGAGGGAAAGCTGAGCTCGGAACTGCTGGGCGACATGGCCCCGTTGCTGCCGGTCAACACCCCTGGAGCCTCAGACTCAGGCACCTTCGACGAGACCCTTGAGCTGCTCCACCTGGCAGGACGGTCCCTGCCCCACGCCGTCTCCATGATGATGCCTCCGGCCTGGCAGCAGGATCCGGACATGGACCCTGACCTGAAGGCCTTCTATCAGTACAACGATACCCTGATCGAGCCCTGGGACGGCCCGGCGGCCATCGTCTTCACCGACGGGACCCTGGTGGGCGCCCAGCTGGACCGCAATGGCCTGCGCCCGGGCCGCTGGCAGCTGACCGATGACGGCCACCTGGTCCTGGCCTCGGAGGCCGGCGTCCTTGAGGATACGCCCCAGGAGTCCATCGTCGCCAAGGGCAGGCTGGAGCCGGGACGCATGTTCCTGGCTGACACCGAAGAGGGCCGGATAGTGCCCGACAGCGAGATCAAGCACCAGCTGGCCAGCCTGCACCCTTACAGGAAGTGGGTCTCCGAGCGGACCGTCCGCCTGGATGACCTGCCCGAGCGCGAGCATGTCAACTACTCGCGCATCTCGGTCCACCGCAGACAGCAGGCCTTCGGCTATACCCGGGAGGATCTGACCATGCTGCTGGGGCCCATGGCCGAAACCGGCAGCGAGCCCATCGGCTCCATGGGCAATGACGCGCCCATCGCCGTGCTCTCGCGCCGCTCGCGCATGCTCTTCGACTACTTCACCCAGAAGTTCGCCCAGGTCACCAATCCGCCCCTGGACTGGGAGCGCGAGGAGCTGGTGACCAGCATCGCCTCGGCCATCGGGCCCGAGCCCAACCTTTTGGAGGACACCCCCGAGCACGCCTGGAAGATCCACATCGACCTGCCGGTGGTGGACTCCGTCCAGATGGCGCAGATCAAGCGCCTGGACCGGGCGCCGGTCCTGGAAGGCCGCTTCCGCCCCCGTCTGATCCGCGGCCTCTACCAGGTTGCCGGAGGTGGCAAGGCCCTTGAGGAGCGTCTGGAGGCCATCGAAAGAGAGGTGGATCAGGCCATCGAGGAGGGCTGCAATGTCCTTGTCCTCTCTGACCGGGATTCCAACCACATCTGGGGGCCCATACCCTCCCTGCTGCTGACCGGGGCCGTCCAGCACCACCTGCTCCGTCGGCACACCCGCACCCAGGTCTCCCTGGCGGTGGAGGCCGGCGACGTGCGCGAGGTCCATCATGTGGCCCTGCTTATCGCTTATGGCGCCGCCTGCGTCAACCCCTACCTGGCTCTGGAGTCCGTGGAGAACCTGGCCAACAGCGGCGACCTGCACGTGGATGCGAAAAAGGCCTCCGCCAACCTGGTCCGGGCCCTGAGCACTGGGGTCCTGAAAATCATGAGCAAGATGGGTGTGAGCACCATCATGTCCTACCGCGGCTCCCAGCTCTTCGAGGCCGTCGGACTGAGCCGTGAGGTCATCGACCGCTGGTTCACCGGCACCACCTCCCTGGTGGGCGGCATAGGCTTGGATGAGATCGCCGCCGAGGTGGCCCAGCGCCATCGGGTGGCCTACCCCATCGAGTGGACCGCCGGCTCCGGGCATGATCTGGAGACAGGCGGCAACTACCACTGGCGGCGCACTGGCGAGGACCACCTGAACGACCCCGAATCCATCTTCCTGCTCCAGCAGTCCACCAAGCGCGGGGACTACGGGCTTTTCAATGCCTACACCGACCATGTGAACGCTGCGGCCAAGCAGGGCATGACCCTGCGCGGCCTCATGGAGCTGCACTCCGACAGGGCGCCCATACCGCTGGACCAGGTGGAGCCCGCCGAGTCCATCGTCACCCGTTTCTCCACCGGCGCCATGAGCTACGGGTCCATCTCCCAGGAGGCCCATGAGACCATGGCCCTGGCCATGAATCGGCTCGGCGCGCGGTCAAACTCGGGCGAGGGGGGCGAGTCGCCGGATCGGATTGCAGACCCTGCCAGGACCAGCCGCATCAAGCAGGTGGCCTCGGCCCGGTTCGGGGTGACCAGCGACTACCTGGTCTCGGCCACCGACCTGCAGATCAAACTGGCCCAGGGAGCCAAGCCGGGGGAGGGCGGCCATCTTCCCGGCGCCAAGGTCCCGCCCTGGATCGCCCAGGTCAGACGGTCCACACCCGGTGTCGAGCTCATCTCGCCTCCGCCCCACCACGACATCTACTCCATCGAGGACTTGAAGCAGCTGATCCACGACCTGAAGATGGCCAACCCCCAAGCCCGCATCCACGTCAAGCTGGTCTCCGAGCACGGGGTGGGAACCGTGGCTGCGGGCGTGGCCAAGTGCCATGCCGATGTGGTCCTCATCTCGGGCCAGGACGGCGGCACGGGGGCGGCGCCGCTCAACGCCATCAAGCACGCGGGCACCCCCTGGGAGCTGGGCCTGGCCGAGACCCAGCAGACCCTGGTCATGAACGACCTGCGCTCGCGGATCGTGGTCCAGTGCGACGGGGAGCTCAAGACCGGCCGCGACGTGGTCGTAGCCGCCCTGCTGGGGGCCGAGGAGTTCGGCTTCGCCACCACGGCGCTGCAGGTGGAGGGCTGCGTCATGATGCGGGCCTGCCATAAGAACACCTGCCCCCAGGGCATAGCCACCCAGGATCCGGAGCTGCGCTCGCGCTTCACCGGTCGGCCCGAGGACCTGGTCAACTTCTTCATGTTCATGGCCCGTCAGGTGCGGGAGATCCTGGCCTCCCTGGGATTCGCCAGCCTGGAGGAGGCGGTCGGCCACGTGGAGTGCCTGCGCCGGGACCCCTCCGTGCGCACCTGGAAGAGCCAGGGCATCGACCTGGATGCCATCCTGCGCAAGCCTGGCCCCACCCCGGGCACGGTATTGCACCACACCCAGGCCCAGGACCACGAACTGGACAAGTCCCTGGATGTGGACCTGATCAATCAGGCCGTCGACGCCCTGGACGAGGGCCGACCGGTGGCCATCAAGACAACCGTGCGCAACGTCAACCGGAGCGTGGGCACCATGCTGGGCTACAGGATCACCCGCCAATACGGAGCCGCCGGCCTGCCTGTGGACACCGTGGACATCACGTTGACAGGTTCTGCCGGTCAATCCCTGGGTGCATTCATCCCCAGGGGCGAGACCATCCGGGTGATCGGCGAGGCCAACGACTATGCAGGCAAGGGCCTGTCCGGCGGCCGTCTGATCCTCCAGGCTGCCCAAGGCGTCAGGTTCGATCCGCACCAGACTGTCATCTGCGGCAACGTGGCCGGATTCGGCGCCACCTCGGGCGACATGTTCGTGGCCGGCCGGGCCGGGGAGCGCTTCGCCGTACGCAACGGGGGCGGCCGTTTCGTGGTCGAGGGCCTGGGCGACCACGGTTGCGAGTACATGACAGGCGGCCTGGTGGTGGTTCTGGGGCCCACAGGGCGCAACTTCGGCGCCGGCTTCTCGGGAGGGGATGCCTACCTGCTGGACATGGACACCTCCCGGCTGAATCCGCAAGCCTGGAATGACGGCTCCCTGCTGGCCTTGGAGCCCGACCAGGACCAGGCGGCCATGCTCAAGGAACTGATAGCGGAGCATGTCCGGCTGACCGGGTCAAAGGCTGCGGCCGGGCTGCTGGAGGACTGGCCGAGCGCGCTGGCCCGGTTCACCCATCTGGTTCCCCGTCGTTATCTGGCCATGAAGAAGGCCATGGAAGAGGCCGAACGCGAGCAGGTGGACTTCAACGAGCCCGGCGTCTGGGACGCCACCTACGCCCAGGTCATGGAAGGAGCGCACTGATATGGTCGACCCCAAGGGATTCCTCAAGGTACGCACCCGGCACGAGCTGGCCGAGCGCCCGGTAGCCGAACGCCTGAAGGACTGGCGGGACGTGCACCAGACCACTGGCCCCGGTCCCTGGACCGCCGAGCAGGCCGCCCGCTGCATGGACTGCGGCACCCCCTTCTGCATGACCGGCTGCCCCCTGGGCAACCTGATCCCCGAGTTCAACGATTTGCTGTCACGGGGCCGTTGGGAGGAGGCCTACGAACGGCTGAGCCTGACCAACAACTTCCCGGAGTTCACCGGACGGATCTGCCCGGCTCCCTGCGAGTCCTCCTGCGTGCTCTCCATCCACCAGCCGGCCACCACCATCAAGCTAGACGAGCAGACCATCATCGACCAGGCCTGGTCCCTGGGCCTGGTCAAGCCCAGGCCGCCCCAGCGGCTGACCGACATGACCGTGGCCGTGGTCGGGTCGGGTCCTGCGGGGCTGGCCTGCGCCCAGCAGCTGACCCGGGCCGGGCACACGGTGGTGGTCTATGAGCGCGCCGATGCCATTGGCGGACTCCTGCGCTACGGCATCCCAGCCTTCAAGCTGGAGAAGTCCCTGCTGGACCGTCGGCTGGAGCAGATGGAGGCCGAGGGGACCCGATTCCGCACCGGCGTCGAGGTGGGCCGGGACCTGGGCTGGGACCAGCTGCGGGCCCGCTATGACGCCCTGGTGGTGGCCATCGGTTCCACCGAACCCCGGCGGGTGGACCTTCCCGGCAGGGAGCTCAAGGGCATCCACTACGCCATGGACTTCCTGCCCGACCCCACCCGCAAACTCATGGGCCGCGAGCCCATCAACAACATCGATGCCGCCGGCAAGGACGTCATCATCATCGGCGGCGGCGACACAGGTTCGGATTGCCTGGGCACGGCCCTGCGAGAGGGCGCCAAGTCGGTCACCGTCCTCCAGATCCGACCCAAAGAGCCCTCGTCCAGGCCCGATAACCGGCCCTGGCCAACCTACGCCCGGCTCTACAATCCCACCTCTTCCATGGAGGAGGGCGGCCACTACGAGTACGCGGTGGACAGCCTGGAATACCTGGGCGACGGCTCCGATGACCGGATCAACCTGGACCGGACCAGCGCCCCCACTGGCTTCGACCAGGACCATGAGGGACGGGTGCGCGGCGTTCGCGTGGTGGATGTCAGCCGTGACGACCAGGACCGAATCATCCCCCATCCCGACACCGAGCGGGTCTTGCCTGCCGACCTGGTGCTGATCAGCATTGGCTTTGCCCATCCCGAGACGGCCACCCTGACCGGACAGACCGGCCTAGGGCTGGACCCGCGCGGCAACGTGGCACGGAATGCCGACTACGCCACCGAACGTGACGGCATCTTCGTGTGCGGTGATGCCGGACGCGGCCAGTCCCTGGTGGTCTGGGCCCTGGCCGAGGGCCGTTCCTGCGCGGCGGCCGTGGACCGGTATCTGACTGGCGCCACTGAATTGCCCGCCCCCATCCGAGCCGATGAGCGCGCCATGGCCCTGCCTGCGGCCGACAAGCACCCACGCTAATATGAAAAGGTATGGTGCCGATCGAAGGGATGGAGGCAGTGGGATATGACCAACCGCGCTGAACGTAGGGCGCAGGCCAAGCGGAGCCGCCGTGGCGGCAACGATGACCGGAGGATGACGGCCAAGGGCAGGGCCGGAGTGATGGATGAACGGGCCTTGCAGGAGCGCTCCCGCCGGCTGGAGGCTGGCCAGGGCGCCGAGTGGAAGCCCACTGGGCACACCGATGACCTGGTGCAGAAGG
The DNA here is from genome assembly GCF_030758775.1 of Bifidobacterium asteroides. NCBI lineage: Bacteria > Bacillati > Actinomycetota > Actinomycetes > Bifidobacteriales > Bifidobacteriaceae > Bifidobacterium > Bifidobacterium asteroides. Next base: position 1,083,030 of record NZ_CP132384.1, on the reverse strand, counting down.
ACTCCGTGGACCCCAATGACCGCAACCCCCGTCTGCTCAGGGCTCCCAGCGGCGTGCGCCAATGGCTGCGAATCCTGGTCTGGGCCCTGATCATCTGCTCCGGCCTGGCCTTCCTGGTCTGCATGTGGCTGCCCCACGTTCCCATCTGGGCCACCATCGCCATCGCGGCGGTCTTCTGCCTGGGCGTGCTGGGGCTTTTCCTGGTGGGCGGCAACCGGGACAATCCCCGTCTGGACTCTTACGGAACGGCCCTGTGATCATGACCGAAAGCGTGGCAGAACAGCAGGCCGTGCGCATGCAGCACGTGGGATTCCGCCGTCAGGGCCGGGTCATACTGAACGATGTCAACCTTGAGGTGGGCCGTGGGCAGAAATGGGTCCTCTTCGGACCCAACGGGGTGGGCAAATCCACCCTGGTGGCCATGATGAGCACCCGAGGCTTCCCCAGCACCGGCAGCGTGGAGATCCTGGGCAACCGGCTGGGCAAGGTGAACGTCTTCTCCTACCGGCATCGGATTGGTCTGGCCTCGGCCGGCCTGGCCAAGACCATCAGCCCCCAGGAGGATCCCTACGACGTGGTGCTGACAGCCTTCAGCGATACCACCGGACGCTGGAGGGAGACCTTCACGGCCAAGCAGGAAGAGGCCACCCTGGCCCTGATGGACCGGTTCGGCATCGCCTACCTCAAGGGCAAGCGCATGTACCGGCTCTCCGAAGGGGAGCGCGGCCGGGTGCTGATATGCCGGGCGCTGATGGCCAATCCCGACCTGCTCATCCTGGACGAGCCGACCACCGGACTGGATCTGGGCGGCCGGGAGCTGGTGCTCAGGGCCTTGAGCGACATCGGCAGGGAGGACAAGGACCGCACGGTCATACTCGTCACCCACCGACTTGAGGAGATTCCCCTGGGCTTCAACCGGATAGCCATGATGGGCCGGCGTCCTGCCGATACTGCAGACACCGGCGACCCGGATCCGGGCACCATCGTCTACCAGGGCCCCTTGGAGGGTGGACTGACCGGTCCGCGCCTGAGCGAGCTCTTCGGGCTGGATTTGACCGTGGTCCACCGTGACGGACGCTGGGGTGCCTTCGCCGTCTGAACGCCACTGCCTGCGGACCCGTTCTGACACGCCCGTGTCAGCTCAAGGAATAGCCAATTCATCAACTCAGGCCCGGGTATAGACTGTGGTGGTTTGTCTGCCCGGGGACTGCGGCAGACCTGTTGCGTGAAGGATGTTGACGTGATCAAGATATGGACCCGCTACCTGAGGCCTTATTGGCTGCAGGTGGCCGTTCTGGTGCTCTTTCAGGTGGCGCAGACGGCCTTGAACCTCTACCTGCCCAACCTGCAGGCGGACATCATCGACAAGGGCGTGGCCGTAGGCGACCAGGATGCCATCTACAGGATCGGCTGGCAGATGATGGGGATCACCGCCCTCCAGATCGTGGCCAACGTGGTCGCCGTCTACTGCGCCACCCGGCTGGCCATGAGGATGGGCTACGAGCTGCGCAGGGACCTGTTCGCCTCGGTGGAGGGCTTCAGCCTCAACGAGATCGAGCGCTTCTCGGCCGGTTCCCTGATCACCCGCACCACCAACGACGTCCAGCAGATGCAGATGACCACCATGCAGACCCTGATGATCATCCTGCAGGCCCCGGTCATGCTGATCGGCGGGCTGATTCTGGCCCTGCGCCAGGACGGCCCCCTGACCTGGTCCCTGGCGGTCATCATCCCCCTGATTCTCCTGGTGGCCCTGGTGCTCATGGGCAGGATGGGCCCCCTGTTCACCCGCCTGCAGAACATGCTGGACTCCGTCAACCGCCTGGTCCGCGAGCAGATCTCCGGCGTGCGGGTCATCCGTGCCTTCGTCCGCGAGAAGACCGAGGCAGCCCGCTTCGACAAGGCCAACCGCGACGTCTACGGCGTCCTGATCTCCACCGGCCGGCTGATGAGCATGATGGTGCCGCTCATGTGGTTCCTGCTGAACATGTCCAACGTGGCCATCATGTGGTTCGGCGGCCGCCGCATCGACTCCGGGGCCATGCAGATCGGCGCCCTGCAGGCCTTCATCCAGTACCTGATGATCATCCTGTCAGGCCTGATGATGGCCGCTATGATGTCGGTCATGCTGCCCAGGGCCGCTGTGGCCGCCCGAAGGATCAACGAGGTCCTGGAGGCCACCAGCGAGATCGCCGCTCCCGAGCATCCCTACCGCAACGAGCACCCTCAGGGGCTGCTGGAGTTCAAGCATGTGGACTTCAGCTATCCTGGCGCCCAGGACCCGGTCCTTTCGGATATCTCCTTCACTGCACGGCCGGGGACCACGACGGCCATCATCGGGGCCACGGGATCCGGCAAGTCCACCATCATCCGGCTGGCCAACCGCATGTTCGACGTCACCAACGGCCAGGTCCTGGTGGACGGGCACGATGTGCGCGAGTACGACCCCGACCAGCTGGCCCTGATCTTCGGGCCGGTCCCGCAGAAAGCCACCCTCTTCACCGGCACCATCCGCGACAACATGCACTACGGGGACCCCGATGCCGATGACGACCGCATCTGGCAGGCCCTGCGCATCGCCCAGGCAGAGGACTTCGTCCATGAGATCCCCGAGGGCCTTGATGCCCGCGTGGCCGAGGGCGGCACCAACTTCTCCGGCGGGCAGAAGCAGCGGCTCTGCATGGCCAGGGCCATTCTGCGCAACCCCCGCATCTACACCTTCGACGACTCCTTCTCGGCCTTGGACATGACCACCGACCGCGCCCTGCACGAGGCCCTGGTGCCGGTCACCCGCGAGGCCACCCAGATCGTCGTGGCCCAGAGGGCGGCGTCCATCCGCGACGCCGACCAGATTCTGGTCCTGGACCGAGGCCGCATCGTCGGCCGGGGCACCCACGACGAGCTCATGGAGGACTGCCCCACCTACCAGGAGATCGTCCAATCCCAGGGCGGGCAGGGTCCCGACGTGGAAGAGCTGAGCATTGACGAGGGGAGGGCCGAGTAGATGGCAAGGAACTTGAGCGCAAATACAGGCTCGAAGGCCGTAGGCGGCCGCCGCCACACCGTGGGCCGGCTGGTCCATTACCTGCTGGCCAGCCCCTGGAGGGTCATCGTCATGGTCCTCTCCGGCATGATTGCCGTGGCCATGATCGTCATCGGGCCCAAGGTCATGGGCGAGGCCACCAACGTCCTTTTCGAGGGGCTGCTGGGTTCCATGCTGGTCAAGATGGGCGCCAAGCCCGGCACCCCCAAGCAGGCTGTGGTCACCTACCTGCAGTCCCGCGGGCAGGACAAGTTCGCCCGGATGATCGACTCCATGAACGTCCAGGTTGGCGTGGGCATCGACTGGGGGCGCTTCGGCACCATCCTCATGTTCGTCATCGGCATCTACCTGATCTCCATCCTGGTCAGGCTGGTGCAGAACTTCCTGATGACCCGGCTGGTTTCAGACGCGGTCTATACCATGCGCAGGCAGATCGAGGACAAGCTGGACCGGCTGCCCCTGCAGTACTTCGACCGGACCCCGCGCGGCGAGGTCATGAGCCGGACCACCAACGACATCGACAACATCTCGGGCACCCTGCAGCAGATCCTTGGCGAGCTGCTCTTCTCGGTCTTCTCCATCATCGGCGCCTTCATCATGATGCTGACCATCTCGCCCCTGCTGACCCTGATCGCCTTCATCATCATCCCGGTCATGGCCCTGTGCGCGGGCATCATCCTCAAGAAGACCCAGCCCCAGTTCACCAGGCAGTGGATACGCACCGGCCAGGTCAACAGCCACGTGGAGGAGATGTTCTCAGGCCACATGGTGGTCCGGGCATTCGGACACCAGCACAAGGCTGAAGAGGAGTTCGAGGAGCGCAACCAGGAGCTCTACCAGGCCAGCTTCAAGGCCTCCTTCTTCTCGGCCCTGGTCACGCCCATGTCTACCTTCTTCGGCAACCTGAGCTTCGTGATCGTGGTCATCATCGGCGGCGTGCACGTGCTCAACGGCAGCATGAGCCTGGGCGGCCTGCAGGCCTTCACCCAGTACACCCGTCAGGCCTCCCAGCCCATCGGCCAGCTGGCCTCCATGGGCACCATGCTCCAGTCCTCCCTGGCCTCCTGCCGCAGGGTCTTCGACTTCCTGGACGAGGCCGAGGAGGTGCCGGACATCGAGCATCCCGACCATCTGGGCCAGGAGACCGGAGGCAAGGTCGAGGGCCACGTCCGCTTCGACCACGTCCGCTTCTCCTACGATCCGGCCGAGCCGCTGATCAGGGACCTGTCCATCGAGGCCAAGCCCGGGCAGACCATCGCCATCGTCGGGCCCACCGGCGCCGGCAAGACCACACTGGTCAACCTGCTCATGCGCTTCTACGAGATCCAGGGCGGGCACATCACCATCGACGGCGTGGACACCTCCAGGGTGACCCGCCACGACCTGCGCAGCCACTTCGGCATGGTCCTGCAGGACACCTGGCTCTTCGACGGCACCGTCCGCGACAACCTGCTCTACGGGCTGGACGAGGGGCAGACCATTCCTGAGCAGACCATGATCGACGGCGCCAAGGCCACCCATGTGGACGAGTTCATCCGCAAGCTGCCCCAAGGCTACGACACCGTCCTCAATGAGGACAGCAGCGAGCTCAGCCAGGGCGAACGCCAGCTGATGACCATCTGCCGGGCCTTCCTGTCCGACCCCGATATCCTGATCCTGGACGAGGCCACATCCTCGGTGGACACCAGGACCGAGCTGCTGGTCCAGCAGGCCATGAACACCCTGCGCAAGGGCAGGACCTCCTTCGTCATCGCGCACAGGCTGTCCACCATCCGCGACGCCGACCTGATCCTGGTGGTCAACCACGGCTCGGTGGTCGAGCAGGGCACCCACGACCAGCTGCTGGAGCGCGGAGGCGCCTATGCCTCCCTCTACAACTCCCAGTTCACCAAGGGCGAGGAGGACTGAGGGGGCATGAGCCTTAGACGCGGTCCGCTGAGCGTAGGGGAGCGGGTCCAGCTGACCGACCGGCGTGGCCGCAGGCTGACGGTCATGCTGGAACCTGGCGGCCTGACCCAGACCGACCACGGGCTCCTGCCGCACGAGGCCATGATTGGCCTGCCCGAGGGATCCGTGGTGGTGACCATTTCGGCTGACAAGTGGCGGCAGATGCGCCACAAGCAGGATGCCGGCACTGTCACAGAAGCACCTGACAGGGCCAAGCCCTGGAAGTCCTCGCGAAGCATAGGGGGATGGGCCTTCACCGTCATGCGCCCCCGGCTGGAGGACTACATCCTCTCCATGCCGCGCGGCGCCCAGATCATGTACCCCAAGGACGTGGCCAGGGTCATCCTCCTGGGCGACATCTGTCCGGGCATGAGGGTCCTGGAGTCGGGGGCCGGATCAGGGGCCATGAGCCTGGGCCTGCTGGATGCCATCGGCACGGAGGGGAAGCTGACCAGCATCGAGCGGCGGGAGGAGTTCGCCCGGGTGGCCATGGGCAATGCCACCGTCTTCTTTGGACAGCGCCCTGCCCAGTGGGACCTGCGCACCGGCGACTTCGACACCCTTGCCGCCGACCTGCCCGAGGATGAATTCGACCGTATTGTTCTGGACATGCTGGACCCTTGGAACCGTCTGGAGCAGGCCTATCGGGTCATGGCCCCCGGCGGCGTGCTGACCGCCTATGTGACCACCACCACCCAGCTCAGCCGGCTGGCCGAGGCCCTGCGCGCCGACGGCCGGTGGACCGAGCCCGAGATCATGGAGAGCCTGGAGCGTTCCTGGAAGGCCGACGGCCTGGCGGTCCGACCCGAGCATGAGATGATCGGGCACACCGGCTTCCTCTTGACCAGCAGGGCCATGGCTTCCGGCCAGCAGGCTCTGCGCAAGCATATCCGGGCCACCAAGGACTACCAGACAGACGTGGATCAGGGCCGGGGGCCTGCCGAGACCAGCGGCTCCAATCGCGAGCGCGAGATGGATAACCTGGAGGATCTCGAGGATCTGGAGCTGCGCCGGGTCTCCGATCGCAAGCTGCGCAAGGTGCTGCGTGACCTGGACCATCAGGTGCGAACTGTGCAAAGCGGACAGGATCAGGAAGACTGATCACCCATGACCGGCGTATCCACTGGGCTCTGTCATAATGGGAAGGGCGACTGATGAGATTGTCGGGAAAGGAAGCATGGATGGGTTTGCGAAAGGGTCTGAAGGCTGAGGATCTGCGGCGGTGCAGCCGAACCCTCATGCTCATGCGTCACGCCAAGACCGGACGCCAGGGGTCGCAGGGCGATCGCAGCCGCCAGCTGACCGACCGTGGCCAGAGACAGGCTCGGATCATGGGCCGTGGCTTGACCGCTTTGGGCCTGGTGCCTGACCGCATCATCTGCTCGGGCGCACCCCGGGCCCGTCAGACCCTGGACGGCATGCTCAAGCCCTTGGGGGATGGGCCGCGTGTCGATTACCGGGAATCCCTCTATGAATCCGGCATGCAGGCGGTCTTCGACGAGCTGGCGCAGACCGAGGATCGTGACCGTCGGGTCCTCATCCTGGGTCATGAGCCCACCATGTCTATCTGCTCACAATGGCTGGCCGAGGACAACTCCGATCCCGACCTTTTGGACCTGCTCAATCTTGGACTGCCCCCGGCCACTATGGTCGTGCTGGGGTCTGAACGGCCATTGACCGACTGGGGAACCCACCAGGCCCGTTTGCTTGGCATTCTGGGCCCCCAGGACCTTGAAGACTGACCGGCGAACAAGCCGTAGACGATCTTCTATAGGCAGTCTTAGCGTCCAGTAATCCCGTTGCTGCTGTCCTGCCGTTATCGATTCAGGTTATGGCGACACCTTATTTGCACCAATTACCCGCCTCCTCCCGCCGCTGATAGGCTGACCAAAGACATCAGGACGAAACTGGGAGGTTTCATGGCAGCGATTACATCCGTGTCCGGATTCCCGCGCATCGGCGCGCACCGCGAACTCAAGAGGGCCATCGAGGGCTATTGGAAGGGCGAACGGAATCTGGACGAGGTACGGCGCACGGCCGCTGATCTGCGGGCCAGGCACTGGCAGCTTCAGCAGGAGGCCGGCGTCGACCTGATTCCCGTCAACGATTTCAGCTACTACGACCAGGTCTTGGATACGTCCATCCTCCTGGGCGTCGTGCCCGAGCGCTATCGGAAGCTGGGCCTGGGCCCTGAGGACACCCTCTTCGCCATGGGCCGCGGCTACCAGGGGGAGCAGGGTGACGTGACCGCCCTGCCCATGAAGAAATGGTTCACCACCAACTACCACTACCTGGTGCCCGAGATCGACCAGGACACCAAAATCGCCCTTGAGGGCGACAAGCCTTTCAAGGAGTTCCAGGAGGCGCGCAAGCAGGGCATCGCCGCCAAGCCGGTGCTGATCGGCCCCTACACCTTCCTCAAGCTGGCACGCGGCCCCCAGGGCGAGCTGCTGGATCCTGACCCGGCACTGGTCCAGGACCTGGCCAAGGCCTATGCGACCATACTGGAGCGGTTCATCGGCCTTGGCGCCGACTGGGTACAGCTGGACGAGCCCTATCTGGTCCTGGACAAGGAACCGGGCGACCAGGACCTCTTCGATACCCTCTATGGGCCCATTCTCAAGGCCCGCCAGAGCGGCCAGGGCAAGGTCCGTATCCTGCTCAACACCTACTTCGGCCATATTGGCGACTGCTATGCCCGGCTGGCTGACCTGGGCTTCGACGGCATCGGTCTGGATCTGGTCGAGGGCAGGGATGAGAACCTGGCGGCCCTCAAGGAGCATAGCGTGCCGGAGGGAACCACCATCTTCGCCGGCCTGGTCAACGGCCGCAACATCTGGCGCAACGACTATGCAGTCAGCCTGGGCCTGCTGGATGCCCTGCACCAGGTGACCCCGAACGTGGTGGTGTCCACCGCATGCTCACTGCTGCACGTGCCCTATACCGTGGCCGACGAGGATGGGCTGGATGCCGACACCGTGCGGCCCCACTTCGCCTTCGCCTTGGAGAAGCTGGGCGAGCTGCACGACCTGGCCCAGCTGGCCGATGCCGACGAGGACCAGCGCCGCTCCAGCAAGGCCCTTGCCGACAACCAGAAGCTCTTCGACGGCAGCCGCGTCCAGCCCGACCCCCAGGTGCAGCAGCGCCTGGCCGGCCTTAAGGACGAGGACTTTGTGCGTACCCCGGCCCGGCCCGAACGCCAGAGGATCCAGGCCCAGGAGCTGGGTCTGCCCCTGCTGCCGACCACCACCATCGGCTCCTTCCCCCAGACCGCCGAGGTCCGCGCCGAGCGTGCCCGCCTGCGCAAGAAGGAGATCAGCCAGGAGGACTACGACGACTTCATCGCCCGCAAGATCGACCAGGTCATCGACCACCAGGAGCAGATCGGCCTGGATGTGCTGGTCCACGGCGAGTTCGAGCGCAACGACATGGTCGAGTACTTCGGCCAGAACCTCAAGGGCTACCTCTTTACCCGGAATGCCTGGGTCCAGTCCTACGGCACCCGCTGCGTCAAGCCTCCCATCGTCTGGGGGGACATCTCCCGCGCCAGGCCCATCACCGTCCGCTGGTCCTCATATGCCCAGTCCCGCACCAACCATGTGGTCAAGGGGATGCTGACCGGTCCGGTGACCATTCTCAACTGGTCCTGGCCCCGCGAGGACATCGATCACAAGCAGCAGACCCGCCAGCTGGCCCTGGCCATCCGTGACGAGGTCCTGGACCTGGAGGCTGCGGGCATCCGCATCATCCAAATCGACGAAGCCGCCCTGCGCGAGAAGCTGCCGCTGAGGCGCTCCGACTGGCACAGCCGTTACCTGGACTGGGCCATCCCCGCCTTCCGGCTGGTGCATTCCGGGGTCAAACCCACTACCCAAATTCACACCCACATGTGCTACTCGGAGTTCAATGACATCATCAAGGACATTGATGCCATGGACGCCGATGTGATCTCCTTCGAAGCCTCCCGCTCCGACCTGACCGTCCTGGATGCCATTCAGGAGGCCAAGTTCGAGACCGAGGCAGGCCCCGGAGTCTACGACATCCACTCGCCGCGCATCCCCTCCACCGAGGAGATCGTGGACCGTATCCACGCCATCCTGAAGAAGCTGGATGCGGCCAAGGTCTGGATCAATCCCGACTGCGGATTGAAGACCCGAGGCGACAAGGAGACCTGGCCCAGCCTGGAGCACATGGTGGCCGCCGCCCATCAGGTGCGTGCGGAGCTATCGTCCAGTCAGGAGTCGGATCATGCATGAGCCTATCTTTTCCCTGGAGGTCTTTCCCCCCAAGCGCGATGCCCCGGTGGGCACCATCTATGACACCCTGGATGGGCTGGAAGGGCTGATGCCCGACTTCATCTCGGTGACCTACGGGACCGGCCGGCGCTCGGACCGCACAGCCACGGCCCGCATAGCCAAGACCATCCATACCGAGTACGGCATCCCTGCCGTGGCTCACTTGACCGCCCAGTATGCGGACCGCGAGGTGATCGACCAGGCCCTGGACATGTTCGATGATGCAGGGGTGGCAGCGGTGCTGGCCCTGCGCGGCGACAGCGTGGAGGGCCGCGAGCCCGCCGGAGTCTTCGATCATGCCAGCGACTTGGCCGCCTACATCCGCTCCCGTCGGCCGAACCTGTCGATATACGGGGCCTGTTATCCGGAGACCCATCCTGAGGCCGCCTCGCCCGAGGAGGACATTGAGAATCTGCGGATCAAGGTGGATTCCGGCGTGGATCATCTGGTCTCGCAGCTCTTCTACGACAACGCCGATTTTCTTGACTTCCTGGACCGGGCCCGGGCAGCCGGCATCCAAGTGCCCATCGAGGCCGGCATCATGCCCATCACCAACGAGGGCCAGGTCCGGCACATGAGCGAGGTCTGCCAGGCGCGGATCCCGGCGGCGGTTGAATCCATCCTGGAGCGCTGGGGCGACGACCGGGCCAGCCTGCGCGAGGCGGGCATCATCTACGCCTCACAGCAGATCGCCGACCTGGTGGCCCATGGGGTGGACGGCATCCACCTCTACTCCATGAACCACTCCGGCGTCACCAGGCGCATCTGGCACAACGTCCGCCACCTCTTCCATCAGGCGGGGGCCAAGGAAGAGCCGGTCAGCAGCCAAAAATAATTGCATAGGAGCAGGGGGAGGCCCCGCATCGATGACGGCAAAAGCGTGATCGCCAGCTTTCAGCGACGCTTTTGGCCCTGATTGTCGGTGCGGGGCCTCAGCCATGGCCAGACCTTGAGCGCAGCCCTGTTCAGCGGCGGTATCATGCCAATCAACAGACCGAGGATCATCCCTCCGATGGTCACCCAGGAGGCCAGGTCGCGCCCCAGCAGAATGAGGATCACCACCAGGCCGACCCCGATCAGGGACAGGACCTGTGTCCAGCGCTGTTGCGAATCGGTCAGTCGGTCGTTTTTCTTCGGCAGAAGTCCGTAGATCAGTCCCACCGCCAGCCCTATCAGGGCGCAGGCAATGGTCAGGAGGATATCGGTCAGCTGCATTCTAGGATTCCTTTGTTCATGATTGCTCGGGCAAGGCCTTTCTGGTGCCGCGCAGGGCGTGGACGCGGGCGTTGGCTCTGGCCATGGCATCCAGCTGCTCCTGGTCCTGTATGACATCTTCGGGATCAATGCCCGAAATCAAGGCTATTACAGTCTCATAAGATGTCTTGGCCGTAGGAAGGACTCCTACCAGCCGTCCCTGGCGCATGACTGCTATGCGGTCGGAAACCGCGAAAACGTCCGGCAGATCGTGGCAGACCATGAGTATGCTGCGCCCCTCGGAACGCATGCGCTTGATGTAGTTGAGCACCTCTGCGGACTGCATGACTGACAAGGAGGCCGTCGGCTCGTCGAGCAGGATCAGCTCCGGATTGTCCAGCAGGGTCCTGGCGATCGATACAGTCTGTTTTTGCCCCAGGGAAAGGGTTGCCATGGGTTGTCCCACGCGGATGGGGGAGGACAGCGACTGGAGGACCTGACGGGTGCGCCGACGCATGGCTTCGTCGTCACGCCGATGGTGACGATCGCGCAATTCCTTGCCCAGGAAGAGGTTGGAGGAGACATCCAGGTTGTCGCAGAAGTCCTGCCCCTGGAAAACGGCTGCAATGCCCAACTGATTGGCGACTCTGATCGAGGGAATGCTGGTTGGTCGGCCCTTCCAGAGCAAGGTACCCTGGTCGGGTCGGATCAAGCCGGACAGAATCCTGACCAGTGTGGACTTGCCTGCTCCATTGTCGCCTACGATGGCGAGCACTTCGTGTTGGCGGATATCCAGGTTGATATGTTTGAGGGCCTCAACGAACCCGAACCTGATGCAGAGGTCGTCCATCTGCATCAAGACAGCGGTTTTATGCAATCCAGGTCACCTCCTCTACGATGATCGACCTGCGGACTTGTTGGACACATCAATGTGTTCGTTGACGCTGTCGACAGCCATCATAGCCGCCCCCAAAGCGGAACCGGTAATCGGATAGCGGGCAGGGAGCACCTCCATGGGAACCATGGCGTCAGGGAAAAGCATGCGCTGAAGGGTCTCCCGGAGGGGTTCCAGAAACACGTCTTCGGTTGTGCTCAGAATGCCTCCCAGAATCACCACCTCGGGATCCACGGCGTTGCACAGATCGGCTACTACATTGCCGATGCGGATGGCCGCGTCGCCCACAATCCGTCTGCAGCCCGGGTCCCCCTTGACGGCATTGCCCACCAGATCCTCCAGGGTCATGTTCCCGTGTGTCACGCTGAGCAAGGAGACCAGACGGCTCTCGTCCACCACAGTATTCAGGCACCCGCGGTTGCCGCAGATGCAGATATCGCCCAAGGGATCCACCTGGACATGGCCTATTTCGCCTGCCAGCCCGGTGGTGCCCCGCCACACGTCGCCGTTGATGACGATTCCCGCACCCACACCGTCATTGGCGTGGATGTAAACGAAGTTTCGTCTGCCGACTGCCGCGCCCATTCTCAGCTCGGCCATGGCTGAGAAGTTGGCATCGTTGTCCACCTGGACCGGCACCTGGAAGGCCTCATGGAAGGTGCCTATCAGATCCTCCTTGTCCCAGCCCCGCAGGATGCCGGGAATGGCCAGCTGGTGAGTTCTGCAGTCCACTGGGGCCCCCATGGCCAGGCCCAGGCCGACAAGCTCATCCGATTGGGCGCCGATGGAAGTCAGCGTCTCCTTGATCAGGATCATGGCCCGTTCCAGGGTTGTGTCAGGCTTGTGCTGCCGTGGCAGCGCCATATCATGCTCTGCCAGGATGGCATGGCTGGCGTCGACAACTTCCAGCCGCATTTCGTGACGGCCGATATAGAGCCCGACTCCGAGGCCCTTGCGGCGGGCCAGCATGACCAGGGTGGCGCGGCGGCCGTTTCTGGTGGTGGAGGATGTCTCCAGTAGTCCCTGATCGCCCATCAAACGCACCAGGTTGGAGACAGTTGCCGTTGAAAGCCCGGTATTTTCAGCCAGTTCGATCTGGGTCATGGCGCCGAATTTTCGGATCGTATCCAGCAATAGTGCACGGTTGGCCTCACGCAATGAGGACTGTGAACCGAACAATCGATGTGCCATAGGTTCCAGTGTAGCCAAGATCGTGGCTTGCCCCCGCCCATAGCACCTCTTCCGCCGATGGGAGTAAGTAATCCGGACGAATTATTAAATTCATGTACATAACATATAAATAGATATTTAGCTTTATTGAGTTGATAAAGTAAACACAAATGGGTATGCTGACCACTGGGCCTGCAATGAAGGGGCCCAGGCAGACGGAGATGCCTGCCGGAGAATTCAAGGATGAAGGAGTCTTCATGAAGATGATGCAACGAACCATGGCGGCAGTCATCGGCGTCGCCATGCTGACCGGACTGGGCGCCTGCGGAGGATCACGTGCCTCCAGTTCCTCCCAGGAGGGAGGGGCGATCAGCAAAGGAGCCACCATCGGCGTGTCCATGCCCACCAAGTCCGAGGAGCGTTGGAACAAGGACGGCAACAACCTCAAGAGCAAACTGGAGAAGGCAGGCTACAAGGTAGTGCTCTCCTTCGCGGATGACAAGCCCGCCCAGCAGAATGCCGACATCGAGAACATGGTCAACAAGGGCGCCAAGATCGTGGTGGTGGCTTCCAAGGACGGCACCGCTGTTGGGCCGGCTGTCGAGAAGGCCAAGGATGCCGGGGCCAAGGTCATCGCCTATGACCGGCTGATCATGAACACCAAGGCCGTTGACTACTATGCGACCTTCCAGCTTGAGCGCACCGGCGTGCTGGAGGCCAACTGGCTGATAGACCAGCTGGGGCTCAAAAACGGAGCCAAGGGTCCATTCAATATTGAGCTCTTTACCGGTTCTCCCGACGACAACAACGCCAAGTACTTCTTCAAGGGCGCCTGGGAGCTGCTTCAGCCCTACTTCAAGTCGGGCGTTCTGGTCAGTCCCTCCCAGCATGGCGGCGGCGTGACCAAGGACTTCAAGCTTTCAGACTGGCAGAAGATCTCCGTCCAATCCTGGAAGACCGAGCAGGCTCAGAAGGATATGGAGTCCATTCTTGATTCGACCTACGCCCATGGCGAGCGTCTGGATGCCGTGCTCAGTCCCTATGACGGCATCAGCCAGGGAGTCATCAACGCCATCCAGTCCAAGAGGCCCGACATCCAGCCCAATACCGACAGCTGGCCCAAGATCACCGGGCAGGACGCCATGGAGATCTCCGTGGCCAACATCTCCAAGGGACTGCAAGGTCAGACCGTCTTCAAGGACGTCAACAAGCTGGCCGAGGCCGTCTACGACATGATCCTCGAAATTGCCCAGGGCAAGAAGGTTACCGGCATCAACGGCACCTTTGACAACAACAGCATCAAGGTACCCTCGAAGCTGCTGGATCCCAAGGCCATCACCAAGGACAACCTGACCGATCTGGTCAAGGCGAACTACCTGACCCAGGCACGATTCGATCAGCTGACCAAGTGAGGTCGGCATCACAGTCGCGCCGGACCGTCCCGCTTCCGGTCAAGGGGAGGGACGGTCGGCGCACAGGAGGTGAAAGCATGTCCGACGAGGACATCTTGTTGCGAATGCAGGGAATCACCAAGACCTTCGGTCCGGTAAAGGCTCTGTCCAATGTCGACATGGATGTGCACAAGGGCGAAATCCATGCCATCTGCGGGGAAAACGGGGCCGGCAAGTCAACCCTGATGAATGTGCTGTCCGGGGTCTACCCTCATGGCAGCTATACCGGCGAAATCCTGTTCGACGGCAAGCCCTGCCGCTACCGGACCATCAATGATTCGGAGGACGACGGCATCGTCATCATCCACCAGGAGCTGGCGCTGAGCCCTTTCCTATCCATTGCCGAGAACATCTTCCTGGGCAATGAGCAGGCCCACAATGGCGTAATGGACTGGGACACGACGAGGGCCAAGGCCTCGCGTCTGTTGGAGCGTGTGGGGCTGGACGAGAAACCCGACACCAGGGTCATGGACCTTGGAGTGGGCAAGCAGCAGCTGGTGGAGATCGCCAAGGCGCTGTCCAAGCACGTCAGGCTGCTGATTCTGGATGAGCCCACAGCCGCCTTGAACGACGATGATTCCGATCATCTGCTGGATCTGGTCAGACAGCTGCGTGACCAGCAGGGAGTGACCAGCATCCTCATCACCCACAAGCTGGGCGAGGTGGGACAGATTGCGGATGGGGTGACCATTCTACGGGATGGCTCCACGGTGGGCGGCATGCGAATCGACCAAGACCACCCGCTGGATCAGGATCTGCTCATCCAGAAGATGGTCGGCCGCGAGCTGACCAACCTCTATCCCGAGCACGTGCCGCACATCGGCAAGGAGGTGCTCAAGGTCAGCGATTGGACTGTCCACCACCCGCAGGATCCCTCCCGCACCGTGGTCGATCATGCCAATCTGGTGGTTCACGAGGGTGAGATCGTCGGATTGGCGGGACTCATGGGTGCTGGTCGCACCGAGATGGCCATGAGCATCTTCGGGCGGTCCTATGGCAGCCATATCAGCGGCAGAATCGAGATGCATGGCCGTCAGGTCGAGCTGCCGAACGTCCAGTCGGCCATCGACTCGGGCCTGGCCTATGCCACTGAGGACCGCAAGGTCTTCGGACTCAACCTGCTGCAGAACATCAGGGAAAACGCCTCCTTGGCTTCGCTCAAGAAAATGAGCCGCCATGGGGTCATGAACGAGAACCTGGAGAGGGCACGGGTGGAGGAGTACCGCAAGGACTTCAACATCAAGTGCAGCAACATCGATGTGCCCGTCTCCACCCTTTCCGGCGGCAACCAGCAAAAGGTCGTGCTGGCCAAGTGGGTGATCTCGGATCCTGATGTGCTCATCCTGGACGAGCCCACCCGAGGCATTGATGTGGGAGCCAAGTACGAGATCTACGAGATCATCGACCGGCTGGTCGACCAGGGCAAGGCTGTGGTGGTCATCTCCTCTGAATTGCCCGAGCTGATCGGCATCTGTGACCGGATTTATACGGTCAGCCAGGGGGTCATCACCAACGACGTGGAGCGCCGGGACTTCTCGCAGGAATATCTGATGAAGGGCATGACCCAGGAAAAGAAGGGAGTGGCAGCCAGATGAGCTCGCCCAACAGCAACAAGAGCACCGCCCAGGCGGTGGAACAAGAACAGGCAGGACCTGGCATTCTGGCCTCCCTGGCCAGCAACGCCCGGCAGTATGGCATCGTCGGCGCTCTGGTGGTCATCGTGGTCGTCTTCGAAATACTGACTAAGGGGGTGCTGCTCAAACCCAACAGCTTCGTCTCGCTGATCCAGCAGAACGCCTACGTGATCATCCTGGCCATCGGCATGGTCATGGTCATCATCGCCACCCACATTGATTTGTCGGTGGGCTCGCTGGTGGCCTTCATCGGAGGCGTGTGCGCCATCCTCATGGAACATATGGGGGTCAATTGGATCGTGGCCATCGGCCTGTCCTTGATCGTAGGTCTGCTGATCGGCATCTGGCAGGGCTTCTGGGTCGCCGTCATCGGCATTCCAGGATTTATCACCACCCTGGCCGGCATGCTGATCTTCCGTGGTCTGGCCACAGTCATCGTCGGCGAATCCGTGCCCATCACCTCCGCACAGTTCAGGGGGATCGCCCGTGACTACCTGCCCAACATCCTGGGATGGTGGGGCCCCTTCGACGGCCTGACCGTGGTTCTGGGCCTGATCTGCATCCTGGCCTATGCCTGGTCGCAGATTGCCCGCCGCCGCAAGACCCTGGCTGTAGGTCTGGTTCCCGAGCCCAAGGCCTTGATGACCGGCAAGATCATCGTGGCCGCAGTCGTCATCCTCTTCGTGACCTACCTGCTGGCCTCCTCCGGCAATGAGAACCAGGGCGGGACGCCCATAATGCTGGTCATCGTGGCCGTATTGGTCCTGATTTACAACTTCATCCTCACCAGGACCGTCTTCGGCCGACATGTATACGCAGTGGGCGGCAACCGCAAGGCTGCCGTGCTCTCGGGCATCAATGCCAAACGGGTGGACTTCACGCTATTCGTCCACATGGGCTTCCTGTCCGCTGTGGCAGCCATCTGCATGCTTTCACGACTGGCCTCGGCCACCGCCCAGGCTGGTATGGAGTTCGAAATGGACGCTATCGCATCCTGCTTCATCGGCGGCACGGCTGTCACCGGCGGCATCGGCACCATTCCCGGGGCGGTCGTCGGAGCCTTCGTCATGGGTGTGATCAACCAGGGACTGTCCATCATGGGCGTGGACACGGCCATCGTCAAGACCATCAAGGGGCTGGTGCTCCTGCTGGCCGTGGCTATCGACGTCATGTCCAAGCGCCGCAAGAGCTAACCGATTATCGGTATGAGAGACGGGCATTTCCCGCCCCTCATACCGTCAACTATTTTTAAAACATTGGTAAAAAAGGAGAACAATCGTGCGTATCACCGGCAAGGCTCGTTCTCGGATGTATGGCCTGACTGCTGCTGCCTGCGCCATCTGGCTGGTCCAATCCCTGGCTGAGGCTGTGCGGGACGGCAGCCTGCTGACATGGCCCACACTGATCTTCTCCGTGTGCTTAGCCGTCGTCACTGTATACTGTGCCGTCTGCGCCTTCCGGGAGGGCCGCAAGGGCTGACGACCCGTCACCCCTATAATGCCTGTACCGGTTCCGCAGACATCAGAGTCGTTGTGGAGCCTTAAGCAAAGGCAGGGGATGAGTCATGGAAGATCCGGCGCAACCGACCACTTCGACCCTGATACACCTTGGGCTGCATGACCTGGACAAGGCCCGGGTCCGGCTGGATCGGCTTGCCCGTCTGGTGGACGACCAGGCTCTGGAGCAAACCCTGGTCCAGAGCCTAGACCAGGCCTGTGATCCGGACGAAGCCCTTGCTGGGATGATACGAATTCTGGAGCAGTATCCGCAAGGAGCCCGGCCGGGCTTTCTGGCCGGATCCCCGCAGGAAAACCAAAAGGGAGCCCAGTCGCTGATCAGGGTGTTGGGGGCCTCGGAGGCCATGGGCCGACTGATGCGCTCGCGGCCGGAACTGGCAGAGGCGGCTGCCCTCGACCCCGACCACCTGGCTGACTGCCCGGCGGAAACCAGGCAGAGGCGGGTCCTTGACGCCTTGGATAAGGTGGAGAAGAATTCAGAATCCTCGCCTTCACTGGCGGCCTACGCCGATGCACTGCGGTTCGAATACCGGCTGCAGCTGGCTGCAGTCATGGCCCGCGACCTGGCAGCCGAGGACCCTCTGGAGTTGGAGCCATCAATCAGCAGGGCCCTGTCAGACATGGCCGATGCCGCACTCCAAGGGGCTCTGAGCATTGCCTGCCGTCAGGTCCCCAATGCGGATTCATGCCGTCTGACCGTCATAGGCATGGGCAAGCTGGGCGCCCAGGAGCTCAACTACGTGTCCGACGTGGATCTCATGTACTTGGTGGAGCCGGCTTCGGGGGCGGACCCGAATGGGACTGATCTTATTGCCGTCGGCACTGCCATGGCCGTCCTCCTGCAGCGTGTCTGCCAGGCGGTCATTCCCGGATCGACCGAGCCGCCGCTGTGGAAGGTCGATACTGCCCTGCGGCCCGAGGGACGTGACGGACCCCTGGTGCGCCGTCTGGCCTCTTACGCCGACTACTATGCCCAGTGGGCTGAGAACTGGGAATTCCAGGCCCTGCTCAAGGCCCGTCCTGTCGCTGGCGACAAGGCCCTGGGACAGGACTATTCGGCCATGGTCGAGCCCCTGGTTTGGGGGGCCTGTCAGCGTCCCAACTTCGTCTACGACTGCCAGCGGATGCGCCAGCGTGTGGAGCGGCTGATACCCGAGGACCGCAAGGAGCGCGAAATCAAGCTGGGCCAGGGCGGACTGCGGGATGTGGAATTCACCGTCCAGATGCTCCAGCTGGTCCATGGCTCCAGCGACCCGGATCTGCGTTGTCCGGCCACCTTGGATGCCCTGCAGGCCCTGTCCCGCGGCGGCTACATTTCACGCAAGCACGGCGACCAGCTGGACCATGACTATCGCTTCGAGCGGGTCATGGAGCATCGCCTGCAGATGTGGCAGCTGCGCCGCACCCACCTCTTCCCGAAAATCACCCGTTCAGGCACACTCGGCCAGCGGCCGCCCAGCCTGGAGGAGCTGGAGAGCAACCGCGATCTGAGGCGGCTGGCCCGGGCCTTCGGTCTGCACGCCGACCAGATGCTGGCCCAATACCAGGCCACCAGAATCGAGGTCCGCAACCTTCACCAGGCCATCTATTTCCGTCCCATGCTGCCCATCAATGCCCAGGTGGACGAGGACGAGGTCAGCCTGCGCCCCCAGGCGGCCCGCGCCAGGTTCGCCTCCATCGGCTTCGCCGACCCCGATGCAGCCATTCGTCACGTCACAGCCCTGACCACAGGGGTCACCCGATCGGCGCGCATCAACCGCATCCTCATGCCCGCCGTCCTCCAGTGGCTGGGGGAGGGGCAGGATCCGGACATGGGACTCCTGGGCTGGCGAACCCTTGAGGAGCACTTCGGCGGCAAGAGCACCTACCTGGGATTCCTGCGGGACTCCACCTCGGCCGCCCGCCGCCTCTGCCATGTCCTGTCCAACTCCCGCTATCTGTCCGGCGCCCTGGCCCGGTCCGTCCAGTCGGTGACCTGGCTGGGCCATGACCAGGACATGAACCCCCGTGATCGGGCCACTCTGGACAAGCGCGCCGCAGCCTATCGAACCCGGCATGCGGACTCGCTGGAGGAGTTCGCCACAGCCGTCCGGGCCATGCGCCGACAGGAGATCGAGCGGATCGGGCTGGGCTGGATGAGCGGGGTGGACGATCAGCAGGCCTGCCTGGCGGGCATGTCCGATGTCTACGATGCAGCCATCAATGCAGCCCTGGACTGGGCCGTGGACCACCGCTCGGAACAGGCTGGCGCACCAGCCGATCTGGCCGTGATCGGCATGGGTCGATACGGGGGCAGGGAGGTCAACTTCAACTCGGATGCCGACATCATGCTGGTCTACCGTCCGTCATCAGGCGCCGACCAGGACCAGGCGGCCGAATTCGCACGTGGGGTGACCGCCGACCTGCGGGCCGTCCTGGCTGGACCAGCCAGCCTGGAGCCCGGCATCGACCTGGACTTTGACCTGCGCCCCGAAGGTCGCCAGGGTCCTCTGGTGCGTTCCCTGGACTCCTACCAGCGCTACTACCGCGAATGGTCCGAGACCTGGGAACATCAGGCCCTGATCCGGGCCAGGTTCGCAGCTGGGGACGCCGGCTTGGCCAAGGACTTTCTGGAGGGCATAGCCAATCCGCTCCGCTACCCTCAGCAGCCGCCCAACGAGGAGGAGCTGGGGCAGATCCGCCGTCTCAAGGCCCGGATGGAGGCAGAGCGGCTGCCGCGCGGCGTGCGTCGGGACCGGCATCTGAAGCTGGGCCGGGGAGGGCTGTCTGACGTGGAATGGACGGTTCAGCTCCTCCAGCTGCGTCATGCCCACGATCTGCCTGAGCTGCAGGTCACCGGCACGCTGACCGCCCTGGATGCCCTGGAGGCTGCGGGACTTATCAAGGCCAAGGATGCCAAGGCCCTGCGCCGCAGCTGGGTGCTCTGCACAGCAGCCCGCAACGCCAACTTCCTCTGGTCCGGAAGGGTATCCCAGGCGGACATCCTGCCTGACGACGGACAGGTGCTGGGAGGCATTGCAGTCTGCCTGGGCTACCCGGCCCACCGAGGCCAGCGCTTTGTCAACGAGCTGCTGGCGGCCATGCGCCGCTGCAGGCAGGTCATGGAACGGCTCTTCTACGGCGGCTGACCCTGGGTCCATCCGGGGTCGTATGCTTGTTCAGGTCACATAAGGTGGCCACCTTGAGGAAGGTGAGCCGTTGTCCCAACAAGTTGATCACGCATCCAACACCTCTTCCGCCGTCGTTCCGCTTCGTGGGCGAAGTGTGGTGACCCTCGACGACATTCCCATGACCCAGATCCTGGATTTGCTGGATCGGGCGGCCTACATCGACACCCATCGCCGTCAGGTGGCCCATACCTGCGACGGCCGTGTCCTGGCCACGCTCTTCTATGAACCCAGCACCCGCACCCGGCTCAGCTTCGAGACGGCCATGCTCCGTCTGGGCGGCCAGGTCATCGGATTCGCCGGCGCCCAGCTGGCCAGCGTCTCCAAGGGGGAGTCCATCAGCGACACCCTGAAGACGGTCTCCAACTACGCCGACATCGTGGCCATCCGCCACCCCAAGGAGGGTGCCGCACTGGTGGCCTCCCAGACAGCCACGGTCCCGGTCATCAACGCCGGAGACGGCGGACACATGCACCCGACCCAGACCCTGACCGACCTGGCCACCATCCGCGCGCGCAAGGGCCGGCTGAACCACCTGACCATCGGCCTGTGCGGGGACCTGACCTTCGGCCGCACCGTCCACTCCCTAATCACCACCCTCTGCCGCCTGGGCCACGTGGACTTCGTCCTGATCAGCCCCGACGAGCTGCGCACCCCCGAGTACGTTCTGGAACGAATACGTTCCTCGGCCGACTGCACCTACCGGGAGACCGGGGACCTGAATGGGGTCATCGGCGACCTGGACGTGCTCTACATGACCCGTGTCCAGCAGGAGCGCTTCTTCAACGAGGACGACTACCTGCGTCTGCGCGACACTTACATTCTGAATGCCGACAAGCTTCGGGCCGCGCGCCCCGACATGGCCATCCTCCACCCGCTGCCCAGGGTCAATGAGATCGCCGTGGAGGTGGACGATGATCCGCGTGCGGCCTACTTCCAGCAAGTCCGCAATGGCATGCTGGTCAGAATGGCCCTGGAGAGCGCCCTGCTGGGCGACGAGCTGCCTGGTTACCGCAAGCAGAAGGAGGTGGCCGCATGAAGGTCACCAGCATTGTTGACGGCATCATCATCGACCACGTTCGTGCGGGCACAGCCCTGAAAGTCCTGCACTACCTGCGCGTGGATCCGGCGAAAACCCGGCTGGCCCTGATCATGAACACGGACAGCCGCAAGTACGGGTCCAAGGACATCATCAAGATCGAGCAGACCGGGGATCTGGACCTGACCGCTCTGGGGTTCATCGCACCCGAGGCCACCGTAGACGTGGTCCGGCAGGGCAGGATCGTCAGCAAGCATCAGCCTGACCGCCCCAACCATCTGGTCAACGTCATCACCTGCGTCAACCCCCGTTGCGTCACCACGGTGGAGACCGGCGTGGACCAGCGCTTCCACCTGGACGCTGCCGGGGTCTACCGCTGCGACTACTGCGACGAGAAGGCTGAAGACTGACATGCGGCTGCTGGGGTTGACCGATTGGCGCAGCGGCAGGGCGATCGATCTGGTGCTTCCCCAGGCCGCTGACAGCGCGCTGATCGACGAGACCGGCGCCGTGTCGGCAGAGGTGGATCAGATAGATGCCTCAGGGCTGGTGCTGGCTCCGGCCCTGGTCGATCCCCACGTTCACCTGCGCGACCCTGGGCAGACCGACAAGGAGGATATGGTCACCGGCGCCACTGCCGCAGCAGCTGGAGGCTATGGGCTGATACTGCTCATGCCCAACACCCGGCCCGTCATGGACGGTCATGCCAGGATGGCCGACGGGCGCACGGTCATTGACTACCTGGAATCCTATGAGCGTGACCACGGACTGCACCTGCCGGTGGAGTATGCCCTCTGCGTGGCCGCCACCATGGACCGGGCAGGTCGTCGGGCCTCAAACCCAGACGACTGGTCGGGTCACCTGCCCGGCCACGGATGGGCACACCCTGTAGTGGCCATCAGTGACGACGGCTCGGCCGTCACCGACCAGACCCTGGAGGCTGTGGCCGCCAACGCCCGGGAATTCGACCTGCCCATCCTGGACCACTGCGAACATCACGAGCACGGTCAGGTCAATCTTGGCGCTGTCAGCCGTCAACTGGGGCTGGAGGGGATTCCCGCCTCAACCGAGACCGCCATCATCAATCGGGACATCGCCTTGGCGGAACGCACCGGCACCAGGGTGCATCTGCAGCATGTCAGCACCGCCGGCGGGTTCGAAGCCGTCCGAAGCGCCAAGGCCCATGGGCTGCCGATTACCTGCGAGACCGCGCCCCACTATCTGGCCCTCTGCGACGAGGACCTGCTGCGTTGCGGCAGCATGGCCAAGATGAACCCTCCGCTGCGCTCCCGCCCTGACCAGCAGGCTGCGCTTGAGGCCGTGGCCGACGGCACTGTCGACATGATTGCCACCGACCACGCCCCCCACACCGCTGCCGAGAAGGCGCTGGGGCTCAAGGACGCCCCCAACGGCATCATCGGCCTGGAGACTGCCTACGCGGTCTGCAACCAGATCCTGGTCACAAGCGGGCTCGTCAGCCATGACCGCCTGATAGAGCTCATGTCCCTGGCCCCGGCCGAGCTCATGGGCATGCATCGGCTCCTGCCCGAAGACCTGTCCTCGCGCAAGGCCAACAAGGTCAATCAAGCCGACACCGGTCACCTTCTGTTGGAAGTCGATCAGCACAGCGGGGCTGACCAGCCACCCGTCGACCTGGTCATTTTGGACCCTGAGGCCAAGTGGAAGGTTGATCCCAACCGCTTCCACTCCAAGGCAAGGAACACCCCCTTTGCCGGTGCAGAGCTGACCGGACGGGTCATGGCCACCATCAAGGATGGGCGTCTGGTCTTCTCCCGCCTGCCCGCAAGCCGCGTCATCACCAGGGAAAGGAACTGAGCATGGATCGACTGACCGCGCTCATCCAGGACAAGCAGAATCCGACGGTGGTCGGTCTGGATCCGCGACCGGAACTGCTGCCCAGCCAGCTGATCGAACAGGCGCGGCAGCGTGCCGCCGGGAGCATGGCCCGGATGGGCCTGGACCCCAAGGACCCGCAGCAGACCCAGGGCGAACAGGCTCAGGCCGTCTGGGCGGACCACCTGGCCCGGGCCTATCTGCGCTTCAACCTGGCCATCCTGGAAGGCGTGGCCGACCTGGTGCCCGCAGTCAAGCCCCAGATCGCCATGTACGAGGCCCTAGGAGCCTGGGGCATCAGGGCCTACACCGGCACCTGCCGGGCCGCAGCCGATCGAGGCCTCTACGTCATCGGGGACGTCAAGCGCGGGGACATCGGCTCCACGGCCGAGGCCTACGCCGCCCACCTGGATGGGCTTCCCCTGCCCTTCGCCCCGGAGCAGGCTGTGGATGGCCCGGGGCGAACAGGCGGGAGGTTCCCCTGGTATGAGGATGCCCTGACCATCAACGTCTACCTGGGTTCCGACGGGGTGGAACCCTTCCTGCAGGCGGCCGAGCACATCCAGGGCGACCTCTTCGCCCTGGTGCGCACCTCCAACCCCTCGGGCAGCCAGATCCAGGAGCTGGGCCTGGATACGGACTCAGGCGGCGGCACCATCTATCAGCGCCTGGGCGAATTGGTCGAATCCTGGGGACGGCCCTCCATCGGCCAATCAGGTTACTCCAGGCTTGGAGCCGTGGTCGGCGCTACCCACCCCGAGGACGGGGCCCTTCTGCGCCGGGCCATGCCCCACACCTTCTTCCTGGTCCCCGGCTACGGAGCCCAGGGCGGTTCGGCGGCCGACGTGGCGCCCATGTTCGACCGGTCCGGCGGCGGCGCTGTGGTCAATTCCTCTCGGGGAATCATCGCAGCCTGGCGAAAGGATCCTGACTACAGCCCGCAGCTCAGCGTTCAGGCGGCCCTGGGCATGGTAACACGCGATGCCCGCCAAGCCGCGCAGGCCATGAAGGACGATCTCAATCAGGCGATCAAGGAGGCCCGATGAAACCCAACCTCTTCATATCCACCAGCCGGGTGGAGGAGCAGGCCCAACAGGCAGGCCGGATGCCCGGACGCCGCACGGCCCAGGTCACCGGCATGGAGCCGTTGGACCAGCAGGTCTGGCGGATGACCATCTGCGACCCCTACCTGGCAGCCCATGCTCCTGCAGGAGCCTTCATCAACCTCTACTCGGCCGACCGCATGACCATGATGCCCAGGCCCTTCGGCATCAGCCGGGTCCTGGAAGGCGAGCAGATCGAGATCATCTTCGCCGTCGTGGGCCAGGGGACCTATGAGTTCTCCCGCCTGCAGCCAGGCATGGCCGTGGACCTGCTGGGGCCCCTGGGCCATGGCTTCGACCTGGGGAAGCCGGCTGACTATCTGCTGGTGGGCGGCGGCCTGGGCGTCCCCCCGCTGATCCGCGCAGCCCAGTGCCTTCAAGGCCGGTCCGGTGTGAGCACCACCGCCCTGCTGGGCTACCGTGACCATCGGTTCGCCGATGCCATCATGGGCCCGCTGACCGATCGATTGGAGTCCATCGACAATGCCTCCGGGGATGTCATAACCCTCTTGGACCGGGTGCGCGGCGACATCGATCCCGAGCGGACCATCATTCTGACCTGCGGACCCCTGCCCATGATGCGGGCCGTGGCCGCCTGGGCCCGCCAGACCGGCCTGCCCGCCCAGTGCTGCATGGAGTCCCGGATGGGTTGCGGCTATGGCACCTGCGTGGCCTGCGTGGTCGACACCGTGGACGGCAGGCTCAAGGTCTGCAAGGACGGCCCGGTCTTTGCCGCCGACCGTCTGATCTGGGATGCAGGCGGGGACAAGAAGGAGGCACGATGAGCGGGCTGACGATCATGGACCCTCTGGAGCCGCACGCCTGGCGGCATGGCACTGTTGTGGCCGGCACGCCCTGGAAGAACCCGGTGGGCACGGCCTCGGGCACCTTCAACCTGGATGCATGCGGCGACTATTACGACGTCTCCCAAATGGGCGCCATCTCCACCAAGGGGGTTTCGCCGGTGCCCTGGGAAGGCAACCCCACGCCCAGGACAGCCGAGAGCCCCGCCGGCATGGTCAACTCCGTGGGCCTGCAGAACCCGGGCGTGGACCATTACCTGGTGGACGAGCTGCCCAGGCTCAAGGCCCTGGGAGCCAACGTGGTCACCAATGTGGCCGGCCACAGCGACGAGGACTATGCCACAGTCGTGGAACGGCTGGCCGACTCCCCGGCTGACATGCTGGAGATCAACGTCTCCTGCCCCAACGTCTCACATGGTGGAATGTCCGTAGGCACCGACGCCAAGGCCCTGAACCGGCTGATCACCAGGCTGCGGGGTCTGACCGACAAGCCCATGGTGGTCAAGCTGACCCCCAACGTCACCGATATCGTGGAAGTGGCCAAGGCGGCCGTCGATGGGGGGGCGGATGCCCTCAGCCTGATCAACACCCTGGTGGGCATGCGCATCGACATCAACACAGGCAGGCCCATCCTGGCCCAGGGCACCGGCGGAGTCTCCGGCCCCTGCATCCTGCCCATAGCTCTGTCCTTCGTCTGGCGGGTGCGCCAGGCACTGCCCGAGGTTCCCATCATCGGCATCGGGGGCATCGACTCGGGACGCACGGCCTTGGAATTCCTCTATGCCGGAGCCAACGCCGTGGAAGTAGGGGCTGCGGCCCTGGTGGATCCTGTGGCGCCCATGAGGGTGGCCCGGGAGCTGGACGATCTGTTGGACGAGCGGCCCAAGCTGGCCGATTTGCTCAAGAAAGGGGAGTGCTGGCGATGAGCGCATCCGCAGCAGAAAACAGGGCCGAACATGACGGGGATGACCAGGAGCAGACCCGCCGCATCCAGGAGGGCTTCACCAGCTTCCTGCTGCAGAGCGGGGCCCTCAAGTTCGGTGACTTCACTCTGAAGTCGGGGCGGCGCTCGCCCTACTTCATCAATGCCGGAGCCTTCAATGACGGACGGTTGATCGCCCTGCTGGGGGAGTTCTACGCCCGGACCATCGTGCAGGCCGTGAAGCAGGGGACCCTGCCGGCCGACATCGATACGGTATTCGGTCCGGCCTACAAGGGGATCCCCCTGGCCGTCTCCACCGCCATCGCACTGAGCGGGGCGCACGGCATGCCGGTCGGCTACACCTTTGACCGCAAGGAGGTCAAGGACCACGGCGACGGAGGGCTCATGGTCGGCACCCAGTTAAGGGATGGCATGAGGGTGCTGCTGGTGGATGACGTCATGACCGCCGGGACCGCGGTCCGCCAGGTGGTGCCCAAGATCATGTCCCAGGCCAAGGTGACCATCGTCGGCCTGGTGCTCTCCGTGGATCGGATGGAGCGCACCGGACAGGGCCAGGGCTCGGCTGTCGAATCCATCATGGACGAATTCCACTTCCCGGTCATCAGCATCGTCAACGTCCGCCAGATCTTCGACGCGGCCGCCTCCATGAAAGGCCCGGACGGGTCGCCCATTCTGGATCAGCGCACGGCCGATGCCGCCAGGGACTATCTGGAGCGCTACGGGGCCTGAGCGAGTGACCAGCTCATATCGGCGCACATTCTCCGGACGGTCATCCCGTCGGCCGACCCTCGTGTAGATTGGTAAAGGTCCGACGGGCAGGCCGACGGATCATCATCGCAAGGAAGGCCATGGATCATGACAAAACCTCTGGAGCAGAACGGTCATGAGGAACCGGACCGGACTACGGCCGATGCGGTGAATGCGACCAAGCCTACCGTTTCGGCCACTTCAGCTGATGCAGCAAAACCTGCGGATACTGCAGAACCTGCTGAAGGGCGAATTGCCACTGAGGAGAAACCCGTAGGGACAGGTCAGCCTCAGGAGAGCGGCTCTGAAGAAAGTGCACCTGCACAGAGCTCGCGGAGGGTTCCGTTGATACTGGTGGCGGTGGCTCTTGTGCTGGTGCTTGCGGCAGGCATATACATGCTGTGGGCTGATCATGCAACAGGCAGCCAGTCAGCCCAAAAGCCCTCATCAGGAGCATCGGCCGCGCAAGTCAGCCATGGTCCCAGCGGGGATGCCAAGGCCTACAGGGCCCTGCAAGAGGTCACCGTCAAGCCTTCGGTGGCCGACGACCAGGGAGGGCTGACTGTTTCAGCCAAGGGGGTCGGCAGCAAGAAGAAGGTTGCCGACGCACCGACCCTTGAGATCTTCATGGACCCCATGTGCCCCTGGTGCGGCAAGGTGGGCCGGGTCATCGATCCCCAGCTGCAGCGCATGATCAGCGCCGGCCAAATCAACGTCACCTACAACTTTTTGAACTTCCTGGATTCGGCCTCCAGCGACCAGTATTCCAGCCGCGTGGACAACGCCCTGGCCATGGTGGCCCAGGAGGATCCGGACCATCTGCCGGCCTTCGCTGCCGCCGTCTTTGCAGCAGACTTCCAACCCAATGAAAGCTCCTATCAGGCGGTCTCCGATGCACGTCTGGCCGACAAGGCCGTGGGCGCGGGCGTGCCCAGGGCTTTGGCAGACCGTTTCGCCCAGGGAACCTACAGGCCATGGGTGGACAAGGTCAACGCCTATGCCATCACCCGCAAGGACGCCAAGGACACCAAAGGGGAGTTCTCGACCCCCACCATCATGATCAACGGCAGGGTCTGGGATCTGACCGCAGCGGCCAAGAGCCAGGGCGGATTGGAACATCTGGACCGGGCCCTGCTCAAGGCCCTGGGGCTCAAATCGCAGGATGTGGGCCATCAGGGGAAGATGCCCTCCATCGGAGCACAGGGAAAAGCGCTGGCAGTAAAGTGAACGGCGATTAGTGACCAGCGGCGAAGTTCACTCGTCACCGCTACAGGAGGAACTGTTACCTCTTGGACGGTCGCTTGCCTGGCTCTTACTTGTCTGGCTCCTGCTCGATCAGCGAGTATCCGTGGCTGGACACCACCTGGCGCAGCTTGTCCAAGTAGAGTTCGGCGGCATGGGACAGTTTGGTCCGGCTGTTGACGATCCAGCCCACCAGCATGGATTCGTCCGACTCCAGGGGGACGCTGACGATCTTCTCGTTGTTCAGGTCCTCGTTGTCGATGCCGGTGCAGACCGTGTAGGCGTTGAGCCCGACGATGAAGTTGAGCATGGTGGCCCGGTCACTCACGGTGATCTGCTTGGGGGAGTAGTCGGGCCAGACCGCCTCCTCGGCGAAGTAGAAGGAACCCTCTTCGCCCTGCTCGTACTGCAGGAAGGGGTAGGGCTCCAGGTCCTTCATGGTCACCATGGCCCGATCGGCCAGGGGGTTGGTTCGTGCGATGAAGACATGTAGGTCCGCCCGGAAGAGGGGGTGGAAGTCCAGGTGCTTCTCCCGGAGCATCTTGGACAGCACCCGCTTGTTGAAGTCGGACTCGTAGATGATGCCGATTTCGGACTGGAGGGTGGCCACCTGGTCGATGATGTCCCTGGTGCGCGTCTCCCGTATGGTGAATTCGTACTCGTCGGAATCGATGGAGTTGATCATCTCCACGAAGGCTTCCACTGCGAACATGTAGTGCTGGGTGGAGACCCGGCAGAGCTGCTTGCGGGGCCTGACCTGCTTATAGCGGGCCTCCAGCAGGTCGGTCTGGTCCAGAATCTGTCGGGCATAGGTCAGGAATTCCGCCCCGTCCACGGTCAGAGCGATCCCCTGGGAGTGGCGGGTGAAGATTTCGATGCCCAGCTCGTTCTCCAGCTCCTTGACCGATGAGCTCAGTGCCGGCTGGGAGATGTAGAGCTCGTGCGAGGCCTCGTTCATCGAGCCGCATTCGACGATCTTGACGATGTAGCGCAGTTGGAGCAGTGTCATACAAGCCAATCTATACCTAAGGCCCTATCGGCCCAGGGCCGCGGTTTCAGCCATACCCTGGTCGGCGGCCTCCTGATCCAGATAGCGACCCGGACCCTGGACCTGGGGGTTGCCGTCTTCGCCGTTCACGAAGCTGTAGACCATGGGCACGCCAGTGGGCACGTTGATGGATCTGATGTCCTTGTCGTCAACCTCTTCAAGGACCTTGATCAGGCTGCGGACCACGGACCCGTGGGTGACGACGAGCACAGTCCGGCCTTGGGCCAGGTTCGGGGCTATCTTGCTGCGCCAGTAGGGTTGCAGGCGGAGCAGCAGGTCCTTGAGGCACTCGGCACGGATCTCGGCCGGATTCCGGCTGTCCAGCCCGTCGCGCATGGCCAGGGCATAGCGCGGATCCCGTCCCTGAAAGTATGGCGAATCGGTTGCGATGGCAGGCGGCCGAACATCGTAGGAACGCCGGTAGATGTCGAATTGCTGCTGGCCGTAGCGTTCCAGCATGGCCGGTCGCGTCTGTCCCTGGAAGGCGCCATAGTGGCGCTCGTTCAGCCTCCAGGTGCGCTCCACCGGAATCCAGGCCCGATCAACCAGGTCCAACACCGTGTTTGCGGTGACGATGCTGCGGGTCAGCAGGGAGGTGAAGACCAGGTCGGGCAGCAGGCCTGACTCCTTGAGCAGCCGTCCGGCATGGCGGGCCTGATCCAGTCCGCGTTCCGTCAGGGGCACGTCCACCCAACCGGCGAAACGGTTGACCGACTTCTGAGTCCAGACGCTTTCCCCATGACGCATGACGATGAGCTGCGCGGTCATCGAATAGACTCCTTTGCTGATGACGTGTTTAGAACCAAAGCGAGCTGTTCTCGAAGAACTGAGAGGCATCGTCCCCATCCTGGGCGGATCGGTCGTTCTGGTCGGCAGTTCCCTCGGCTCTTGACATGACCAGCCCTATGGCCCTGGGCAGGGCATCGGCCACCTGCCCGGCGCGAATCGGTTGTCCCATGGGTCCTGCAACAGTCCCGTGACCATCCCGCTGGCTGTCCTGGGCTACCAGATCGGCGAAATCCTGGGGCTTGCGGGGGTCGAAGATCAGCGGCTGCTCCCAGCCGGTCTGCCTGCCGCCGCTGGCCAAAGAACCGGCCAGTCCGTGCAGGAAGGCCGCAGCTGCCGTCAGATCCGCCATCAGGGTGGCATCATCCTGGATCGGTCCGGCGTTCTGGGCCAGCAGCGCTCCGATGGTGCCGGAGAGCACGTCCCCTGATCCGGCCGTGGACAGCCAGGCCGGCCCGAAGCCGGTGGTAATGACCCGGGGGCGGTCGGTGCCGTCCTCGCCGACAACCAGTGTGATGGCGCCCTTGAGCAGAATGGTGGCCCCGGTCAGCTGGCAGGCGCGGACAGCCCAGTGCAGGGGTTCCGCCATGACTTGGTTGCCGTCCACGTTCTCGCCATGCGAGTTGAGCAGGGCGGCCATTTCGCCCGCATGCGGGGTCAGGACGGTGCGTGGCCCCAGCCGGTCCGGCAGCAGGTCCAGGGCTCCGGCATCGGCGACCACCGGCGGATCTGCCGCGGCCTCGTCCTCGTCCAGGTCCGCGGCCTGACGGTTGAGTATGTCGGCAATCAGATCCCGCTGGCCGTCCTGGCCTTCAGGGCCAGCGGCCTCCAGGGCCTGCTGCGTAGGCACGCCCGATCCCAGCACCCAGGATTCGACACGTCCACGGCCCAGGACCGTTTCGGGCAGCTCCTGCAGGATCAAGTTGCCCACCTGCTCGGGGCCGCAATAACGGATCATGCCCACATTGCCGCTGGCCGCCGCCCTGCTGGAGAGCAGCCCCGCACCATGGTAAAGGGCGGATCCCGTGACCAGGCCGACCACGCCTCTGGTGTACTTGGTGTCATCCACCCGGGGCGCCCGCAGAAGTCCGGCGCAGTCCTCGGCGTTCATGCAGGAGACGCTGGGGACCAGGGCCGAGGTGTCGAAGCCGAAGTCCACCAGGACGATTCTGCCGCAGACGTAGGCGGCCGGAGGCAGCATCAGGCAGGGCTTCATGGCTCCCATGGTCACGGTCACATCCGCCGGTATGTAGGCCCCGGGCAGGGTGCCTTCATCAATGTCCACGCCGGAGGGAGTATCCACGGCCAGCACCAGGGGCCCGTCTTGATCGGCGGGGTCGTGCCAGGCTGGCCTGTCGGGCAGGCTGCCCTCCATGCCCAGTTCCGCGGCCAGAGCGGCGGGGATGCCGCGCAGCGCCCCCTTGAGGCCGATGCCTGTCATGGCATCGATGATCAGATCCGCCTGTCGGCACAGCTCCAGGGCCTGGTCCAGCTCTTCGGAGGCCTGGTCCGGGCCGGCCGGTGCCTCGCAGCCGGGGATGGCTGCCTGGGGATCCAGGGCCGTGACCACTCCGCCGGCACGCAGGAGGGCATCCAATCCGCCCTGGTGCAGGCTGCGCCCGGTCGCCACCACCGTCACGTCGGCCCCGTGCCCGGCCAGGTCAGCCGAAGCGTAGAGCCCGTCGCCGCCATTGTTGCCGGCTCCTGCCAGCAGGACGATCCGGGCTCCTGCCGGCTCCAGCCCGGCCTGGGTCAGCATGACGTCGGCCACGGAGGCCAGGGATCCGGCGGCGATACGCATCAGGGGCACCCCGTCATCCAAAAACGGCTGCTCCAAGGATCGGATCATGTCGGCGGTATAGGCGCTGGTGGCCAGAGTCCGGCGGGCTTCGCGGCGTTCATCTGGTGACGGCTTCATGGCATCACACCCCTCATTCAAAAGGTCCACGTGTGGCGGCGGCACGGCCGGCCACGTGCTGGCTCCACTCTATCCGATGGCCTTGTCCTGCAAGCGTTATAAGGTCTGCCTATTTACGAGGGTAGGAAGGAAATCCATGCAGGGATTCGCAATGCCGAATCAAGGACAGATTATGGCGGTGGTCCTGACGGTGGTGCTCTGTGGTCTGATCGGCTTCGAGCGCGAGTTCCTCAAACACGACGCTGGCATCCGCACCCACATTCTGGTGGGCCTGGGCAGCTGCCTGTTCACCATGGTCTCCCTTTACGGCATCCAGGCCGCTGTGGGCAACTACTCCTGGGATGCCTCGCGAATCGCGGCCGGCGTGGCCTCGGGCATCGGCTTCATCGGGGCCGGAGTCATCTTCTTCAACCACGACTCGGTCAAGGGCTTGACCACAGCCAGCGCCATCTGGGTGGCCGCCGCCGTAGGCATGGCCTGCGGGGTCCAGCTCTTCGCCATCGCCATCCTGGCGGTCGTCTTCTACTTTCTGGCCGTCCTGGTCATCGCGCCCATCCTCAAGTGGTTCCTGCGCAACCGTCAGAACACGGTTCTGCGCATCGTATATCAGGATGGCCACGGCTGTCTGCGCGAATCCCTGCTCCTGGCCACCCGCATGGGCTTCGAATCCCGGGTGCTGACCATCCACGAGCTGCACCGGGATGCCTGGAAGGGCGCTGATGTCACCGTCAACCTGCTAGGCAAGGGGGATGTGATCGAGCTGGTGGAATCCATTGGTCAGACCCCAGGGGTCAAGGGCGTGGAGGTCCTAGGCGGGGACGACTGACCCGCTCGCTATTGCGGCTGCCTACTCTTCGGCCACCAGATCCAGGTAGTCGTCGCTCCAGAGGTCCTCATCGCCGTCGGGCATGAGCAGCACCCGCTCGGGGTTGAGCGCCTTGACGGCCCCCTCGTCGTGGGTGACCAGCACGATGGCCCCCTCGTACTTGGCGATGGCCTTGAGTATCTCGTCACGCGAAGCGGGGTCCAGATTGTTGGTGGGCTCGTCCAGCAGCAGGACGTTGGCCCGGCTGGTCACCAGGGTGGCCAGGGCCAGACGGGTCTTTTCGCCGCCGGAGAGCACCTTTGTAGGTTTCATGGCGTCGTCCCCTGAGAAGAGGAAGGATCCCAGGATGGTCCGCGCCTGGGTGTTGTCCAGGTCAGGAGCAACATGCTGAAGGTTCTCCAGAACGGTGACATCGTTATCCAGGGTGTCGTGCTCCTGGGCGAAGTAGCCGATCTTGGCCCCATGCCCCAGGGTCACCTTGCCCGTATCGGGCTGTTCGATGCCGGCCAGCAGGCGCAGGGTGGTGGTCTTGCCAGCGCCGTTGTACCCCAGGATGACCACCCGGGAGCCCTTGTCGATGGCCAGATTGATGCCGGCGAAGACGATGTTGGAGCCGTAGGCCTTGGACAGGTCCTCGGCCATGATGGGCGTACGGCCGCAGGGAGCAGGATCCGGGAAGCGCAGGTCCGCCACCTTCTCGGCCTTTTCCGCCTCCTGGGTGTCGGCCAGCAGGCGCTGGGCGCGGCGCATCATGTTCTGGGCGGCCACGGCCTTGGTGGCCTTGGCGTGCAGGCGGATGCCCTGCCGCATCAGACGGTCGGCCTTTTTCTCGGCCACCTCCCGTTCGCGGCGGCGTCGTTCCTCATCCACCACCCGCTGGCGCAGGTAGGCCTTCCATCCCATGGTGTACATGTCGATGCAGGAACGCTGGGCATCCAGGTGCCAGATGCGGTTGACAGTCTCGTCCAGCAGCTCGGTGGAGTGGGAGATGATCAGGAAGCCGCCCTCGAACCGGCGCAAATAGCCCTTGAGCCATTCGATGGAGTCGGCATCCAGGTGGTTGGTGGGCTCGTCCAGAATCAGGGTGTCGGCGTCGGAGAAGAGGATCCTGGCCAGCTCGACCCGTCGGCGCTGACCGCCGGAGAGGGTGCCCAGTGCCTGCTGCAGGGTCTCCTGGCTCAGCCCCAGGCTCTCGCCCATGACGATGGCCTGCGACTGGGCCGCATAGCCGCCGGCGTTCTCGAAGTCCTGCTGGGCCTTGTCGTAGCGCTTCATGGCCTTTTCCATGACCTTGGGGTCAGGACTGGTCATATCGGTCTCGGCCTTGCGCATCCGTTGGATGATGGATGCGATGTCCCTGGCGCTCATGACCCTGTCCAGGGCGCTCTGCTCGGAGTCG
Source organism: Bifidobacterium asteroides (assembly GCF_030758775.1). Lineage (NCBI taxonomy): Bacteria > Bacillati > Actinomycetota > Actinomycetes > Bifidobacteriales > Bifidobacteriaceae > Bifidobacterium > Bifidobacterium asteroides. Next base: position 1,049,009 of record NZ_CP132384.1, on the reverse strand, counting down.
CCCGCATGGGTGGACTGGGGCAGGTACCCCAGCTGTCCGGTCACCCGCACCTTGCCAGCCGAGGGGAGCATGTCGCCGGTGATGACCCGGGTCAGCGTGGTCTTGCCGGCGCCGTTGCGGCCCACAAGGCCGATCCGGTCGCCCTTGGTCACGTGGAAGTCGGTGGCTTGCAGGAGTAGTCGGGCACCTATCCGGATCTCAAGTCCCTGCGCCTCAATAGCCATGCCGCCTCCGACCCCGCTTTCCTTATGGATTCAAAACTTGCAAGGAATCATGGTAGCAAGAAGCAAGCCCCGCCAGAGCGTCTCGGCTGACGGGGCAATGGATGGATCATGGACGGATCAGCGACGGACCAGCCTGAACTTGTCCCAAGGGAAGTAGACCAGGAAGGCGCCCACGGCGGTCAGGGCGATGACCAGCACGCCCATGGCGGCAGCGAAGGAGAAGATCCTGATGCCGATGCCCAGGCAGGTCCAGATGACCACCAGGCCGAAGACCCAGTCCTTGCCGTGCCTGTTCATCAGGTAGGCGACGGCCAGGAGGGCGCCGACCAGGATGATGGTGGCGAATCCCTGGACCGCGCTGCCGACCTTGTGCCCGGCGACCACCATGTATCCGGCGTTGACCAGGGTGGCCACGCTCAGCCAGCTGGCGTATATCGACAGGGGAATCCAGTCCAGGGCCTTGGCGGCGGTGGGGGTTCCGGCCTTGGTGGCGTCCCGGCGCACCAGGGCGTAGAGCATCCAGGCCAGCACGGTCAGAATGAGGATGATGACCAGAGCCCAGAAGTTGCGCTCCATGTGCCACAGGGCCAGCCAGGCGATGTTCAGGCAGCAGGTGGCCACGAAGAGCAGCCCGCTCAGCGTAAAGGGCAGGAAGCCCAGGCGTTTGCGGCTTGGCCCGGCCAGGCAGAAGCGGAAGAGCCAGATGGCCAGGGCGATGTAGATGACCCCCCAGATGGCGAAGACGTAGCCGGCAGGCATGATCCACAGATCGACCTTGCGGGCCAGGCCGCCCACGGTCGTGCCATTGAAGTGGTAGACCTCCGCATAGCCGTTGAAGCCCACCATGGCCACCCAGGCCACCCAGAGCAGGATGTCCTCGAACAGCTTCCAGCCGCGTCCCTTGGAGGATTCCTGCTCCTTCTCGGGCTGACCCTGCCTTTTGGTCTGATTTGATTCCTGTGCTGCCTTAGTGCTGTTGTTATCAGAGCGTTTCTCGCCTCTACTGGCGGTCTCATCTGTGCTGGTTTTTTCAGTCGAGGCCTTCTGCGACGAATCACCAGACTGCTTGGCTGAGGCACTTGAAGACGATGAACCTGAACTAGACGAATTCGAAGTCGAAGAATTTGAAGTCGACGCACCGGAAGATGCTGAACTCTCATTCCTCGAACTCCGGGCTGCCGATGACGAGCCCGAGGTTGATTGGTTGCCCTGCATGGCAGGGGAGGTGCGCTTGGCCCTCTCGACCGGGTCCTCATCGTCGGTCCAGAGTCTGCGCGGATTGTCCTTGTCAGTCATGGCACATGCTTCCTCTCCTTGCCGGCCGCAACCGTACCGCCGCCATGGGGATGGCCCCGGGCATGGGCCGACCGGCCTCTGTTTCAACTCTAAAGCGGCCAGCCCGGCTCAGTGGTATTGACCACCCGGTTCGGGCGGCCGCCGGTGCTAGCCTGAAGCCAAATCCTGAAGCCAAATACTGCAGAGGGGAGCGTGAAGTGGCCGAACCTTTATATCGATGCGACTGGGCTCAGGTGGATGATCCGCTCATGCGCAGCTACCACGACCATGAGTGGGGCCGCCCCCTGCACGGCTCCCAGAGGCTCTTCGCCATGCTCTCCCTGGAGATATTCCAGTGCGGGCTCAGCTGGCAGCTGGTCCTGCATCGCCGCCAGGCCCTCTTCAAGGATTTCGACAACTTCGATATTCAAGCGGTCGCGGCCTTCGATGCCGACCGAATCAACTCTCTCATGGCTGACCCGTCCATCATCCGCAATCGGCGGAAAATCGAAGCCACGGTCGCCAATGCCGCCCTGATCGCCCGCCGATTTCCCGGGGAGGCATTCGACCGCTACTGCTGGTCCTTCACCGGCGGGCTGACCATCAACCACGACTACCCGGACGATCCGTCCATACCGCGCTACGACCACCTGTCGGCCATCGTCTGCAAGGACATGCGCGACCTGGGCCTGCGCTTCCTGGGGCCGGTGACGGTCCATTCGTTTCTTCAGGCGGCCGGCATGATCAACGACCACCAGCACGACTGCTTCCTCAACGGCTGCGGCCGTCCGCCCCTGGATCCGCCCGCCCCGGCCATCTAAGCCGTCGTCGAACACCTGTTCGAATTATTCGGCCCCGGCGATAGTATGGTCAGGCTTTGGCCTCAGCCTTGGCCATGGGTCTTCAGGGAAGCGGATGGGAAGCACGTGAAGCAGCAGAACAAGCCTAAGTCGACAGTGGACGCGGCCATCGAGAACCCGCGCATGATCGAATCCAAGGGGTCCCTGGTGGCGGACCTGTCCACGGTGCCCAACGACCGCAAAATCGTCATCCAGGGCGCCCGGGCCCACAACCTCAAGAACGTCAACCTGTCCATACCCCGCAACCGGATGGTGGTCTTCACCGGCCTGTCGGGCTCCGGCAAGTCCTCCCTGGCCTTTGACACCCTCTTCGCCGAGGGCCAGCGCCGCTACGTGGAGTCCCTCTCCGCCTATGCCCGCCAGTTCCTGGGCCAGATGGACAAGCCCGACGTGGACTTCATCGAGGGCCTGAGCCCGGCCGTCTCCATCGACCAGAAGACTACCAACCGCAACCCCCGTTCCACCGTGGGCACCATCACCGAGGTCTACGACTACCTGCGCCTGCTCTTCGCCAGGACAGGCATTCCCCACTGCCCGGTCTGCGGGGCCGAGGTGCGGGCCCAGTCGCCGCAGCAGATCGTCGACACCCTCATGTCCAGGCCGGAGGGGACCCGTTTCCAGCTCCTGGCCCCCATCGTCAAGGGCCGCAAGGGCGAGTTCGTTGAGACCCTGGAGCTCCTGCGCTCCGACGGCTACTCCCGGGCCATCATCGACGGGGACATGCATCAGCTGTCCGACTCCATCAAGCTGACCAAGCAGAAGAAGCACACCATCGAGGTGGTGGTGGACCGGCTGGTCATCCGCGAGGGCATGCGCCAGCGGCTGACCGACTCTGTGGAGACCGCACTGAGGCTGGCCAAGGGCACCGTGGTGGCCGACTTCGTGGATCTGGATGCCAAGGATCCCGAGCGCCGCCAGCCCTTCTCCGAAAAGCGTTCCTGCCCCAACGGCCACGAGCTGGAGCTGGACGAGATCGAGCCCCGGACCTTCTCCTTCAACGCCCCCTACGGAGCCTGCCCGGCCTGCACCGGCCTGGGATTCAACCTGGAGATCGACCCCGAGCTGGTGGTGCCCGACCCGGAGAAGAGCCTCAAGGACGGGGCTGTGGAACCCTGGAGCGGCACCAAGAGCCAGCAGCGCTTCTACGGCCACCTGCTGGACGGCCTGGCCAAGGAGATGGGCTTCTCCACCTCGACCCCCTGGAAGGACCTGCCCGAGGAGGTCCGCCATGCCGTCATGTACGGGCACGACTTCAAGGTGGACGTCTCCTACCGGAACCGCTGGGGCCGCCTGCGCGAGTACACCACCGGGTTCGAGGGCGTGGTCCGCACCCTGATGCGCCGCCACGACGAGACCGACTCGCAGCCCATGAAGCAGTACTACGAGTCCTACATGCGCGAGGTGCCCTGCCAGGTCTGCCAGGGCAAGCGCCTGAAGCCCGAGGTCCTGGCCGTGACCGTGGACGGCCTGTCCATCGCCCAGGTCTGCGACATGGCCATTTCCGCCAGCCTGAAGTGGATTGAGGGCCTGCACATGGAGGGCGCCCAGGCCAAGATCGCCGGGGAGGTCCTCAAGGAGATCCGCGCCCGTCTGCGCTTCCTCAACGACGTGGGTCTGAACTACCTGACCCTGTCCCGGGCGGCGGCCACCCTCTCCGGCGGCGAGGCCCAGCGCATCCGCCTGGCCACCCAGATCGGCTCGGGCCTGGTGGGCGTCATGTACGTGCTGGACGAGCCCTCCATCGGCCTGCACCAGCGGGACAACGACCGGCTGATCAAGACCCTGCAGCGGCTGCGCGACCTGGGCAACACCCTGATTGTGGTCGAGCACGACGAGGACACCATCCGCCAGGCCGACTGGCTGGTCGACATCGGCCCAGGTGCCGGCGAGCACGGCGGGGAGGTCATCTTCTCCGGGCGCTCTGAGGACCTGGTCAAGGCCTCGCGTTCAATCACAGCAGACTACATCGCCGGACGCCGTTCCATCGAGGTGCCCAAGCGCCGCCGCAAGACCAGCAAGACCCGTCAGCTGACCGTGGTGGGAGCTCGCGAGAACAATCTGAAGAATCTCAAGGTCTCCTTCCCGCTGGGGGTCATGACCCTGGTCACCGGCGTCTCCGGTTCCGGCAAGTCCACCCTGGTCAACTCCATCCTCTATCCGGTGCTGGCCGACCAGCTCAACAACGCCCGCATCGTGCCCGGCAAGCACACCCGGGTGGAGGGTGTGGACCAGGTGCGCAAGGTCATCCACGTGGACCAGAACCCCATCGGCCGCACCCCGCGCTCCAACCCGGCCACCTACACCGGCGTCTGGGACAAGATCCGCCAGCTCTTCGCCAAGACCCCCGAGGCCCAGGTGCGCGGCTACGGTCCAGGCCGCTTCTCCTTCAACGTCAAGGGCGGCCGCTGCGAGACCTGCCACGGTGACGGAACCATCAAGATCGAGATGAACTTCCTGCCCGACGTCTACGTGCAGTGCGAGACCTGCCATGGCAAGCGATACAACAGGGAGACCCTGGAGGTCACCTACAACGGCAAGACCGTCTCGGATGTGCTGGACATGCCCATCGAGGAGGCCGCCCGCTTCTTCAAGGCCTATCCCTCCATCGCACGCTACCTGGACACCCTGGTGGACGTGGGCCTGGGCTACATCCGCCTGGGCCAGCCGGCGCCCACCCTGTCCGGAGGGGAGTCCCAGCGGGTCAAGCTGGCCACCGAGCTGCAGCGGCGCTCCGACGGCAAGACCGTCTACATCCTGGACGAGCCCACCACGGGCCTGCACTTCGAGGACGTGCGCAAGCTGCTCAAGGTCCTGCACGGTCTGGTCGACAAGGGCAACACGGTCATCGTCATCGAGCACAACCTGGACGTGATCAAGACCGCCGACTGGATCATCGACCTGGGACCCGAGGGCGGCGACGGCGGCGGCACCGTGGTGGCCCAGGGCACCCCGGAGCAGGTGGCCGCCAACCCGGACAGCTGGACCGGCAAGTACTTGAAGCCCATGCTTGATCCCGCCAAGGTAGCCAAGGCCACACGATCATGACCCGCAGCTGCTTCGAGCGGCACACGCCGCAGGTATGGCGACGCACCGCCCAAGCCCTGGAGGAGGAGTCCGCCACCGGCGCCACGACCGGCGTCAACAAGAACGGCGCGCCCCTGCTGGGAGACAGCCGGGACCTCTTCCGCCCCAAGACCTCCGACATCCCCGCCCAGCCGGGGGTCTACAAGTGGCGGGACGGCGACGGCCGGGTCATCTACGTGGGCAAGGCCAAGAACCTGCGCAACCGTCTGACCAACTACTTCCAGCCCTTGGAGAACCTGCACCCGCGCACCCAGACCATGGTGCTGACGGCCCGGAGCCTGGAGTGGACCGTGGTGGGCACCGACCTGGAGTCCCTGACCCTTGAATACACCTGGATCAAGGAGTTCGATCCGCACTTCAACGTCAAGCTGCGCGACGACAAGACCTACCCCTACCTGGCCGTCTCCGTGGGCGAGGAGTTCCCCCGGGTGTGGATGACCCGCGTGCGCAAGCGGCACGACACCCGCTACTTCGGCCCCTACGCCAAGGTCTGGGACATGAAGCACACCCTGGACGCCCTGCTCAAGACCTATCCGGTGCGCACCTGCACCCCCGGCGTCTTCCGCAAGGCCAAGCTCAGCGGCCGCCCCTGCCTGCTGGCCTCCATCGGCAAGTGCTCAGCCCCCTGTGTGGGCCGGATCAGCGCCAGCGACCACCGGCGTCTGTGCACGGAGCTGACCGGGGTCATCACCGGCAGGCTGGGCAAGAGCTACCGGGCCGGGCTGACCAGGAGCATGCAGAAGGCCAGCAAGGAGCTGGACTTCGAGAAGGCCGCCCGTCTGCGCGACCAGATCGCCATGCTGGACACGGTCATCGAGCAGAATGCCGTCGCCTTCGCCTCCAACGTGGATGTGGACGTCTTCGGCGTGGCCTCTGACGAACTGGAGGCCTCGGTCCATGCCTTCTTCGTGCGCTCGGGCGCCATTCGCGGCGAACGCAACTGGAGCGTGGAGCGGGTCGAGGACGTCTCCGACAGCGAGCTGATCAGCGACCTCTTGGTGCAGGTCTACTCGGATCTGATGAATGAGAACGACAGCGAGCTGCACAAGCTGCCTGGGGATTCCGAGACCCAGGTCTCCATCAGCCAGGACAGGGATGCCATGGGCTCCACCCAGAGGGTCACGGCCCTGGATGCCGAGGCCCGGGCCAAGGCCACCAGGAGCCGACACCAGCATCAGGATCAGACCGGACGCGCCGACCTGCTGGCCCCCATCTCCCCGGTGCCTCCCGAGGTCATCGTCCCCATCCAGCCCGACCGGACCGGCGACCTGCAGGAGTGGCTGCGGGGGCTGCGGGGGTCCTCAGTGACCATCCGGGTGGCCAGCCGGGGTGAGAAGAAGTCCCTGATGGACCGGGCGAACGCCAACGCCCGCCAGGCCCTGCAGCGCAGCAAGCTCAGCCGCATGAGCGACATGGGCACCCGCACCCAGGCCATGAACGACGTGGCCAAGGCTTTAGGTCTTGACCGCGCCCCGCTGCGCATCGAGTGCTACGACATCTCCAACACCGTGGGCGGCCAGTTCCAGGTGGCCTCCATGGTGGTCTTCGAGGACGCGGTACCCAAGAAGTCCGAGTACCGCCGATTCGCCATCCGAGGCGAGGACGGCAAGGGCGCTGTGGACGACATGAGCGCCATCTACGAAACTCTGACCAGGCGCTTCCGCCACGGCAACATCGCAGGCGACAGCGGCGACAGCATGGAGGCCGAGCGAAAGGCCAACGACAAGGCACCCGAACTGGTGGAGCAGGAGGAGGGGGCCATCGTCCAGCAGAACACCGCCGCCCGCCACTTCGCCTACAAGCCCAACCTGATCGTGGTCGATGGCGGCAAGCCCCAGGTGACCGCCGCCGCCCGGGCCCTGCACGACTGCGGGGTGGACGATGTGGCCCTGTGCGGGCTGGCCAAGCGCCTGGAGGAGGTCTGGGTGCCCGACGACGACTATCCCATCATCCTCAAGCGCCAGTCCGAGGGCATGTACCTGCTGCAGCGGGTGCGCGACGAGTCCCACCGCTTCGCCATCACCTACCACCGGCAGACCCGGCGCAAGGGTGCCCTCCGGTCGGCCCTGGACGAGATTCCGGGCATCGGCCCCGCCTACCAGAAGAAGCTGCTCAATCACTTCGGGTCGGTCAAGCGCATGCGCCAGGCATCCCAGGAGGAGCTGGAGGCCGTCAAGGGCATCGGCTCCGCCAAGGCCGAGGCCATCTACCAGGCCCTGCACAGCGACCAGGATCAGGCCGGGGACAGCCAGCGATAAAATGGCTCAGAAGGCTGGCAGAAGGCCATGCCCTGATCTTGATTGGTGCGTGATTGCAGATATGAATGGGCCTGATCGTCGTTGTGCCGTCCTGGGCGACCCCATCAGCCATTCCCTTTCGCCACTTTTGCATAGATCAGCCTATGCCGCGCTTGGCCTGGACGGCTGGCGTTACGGCCGTGTGCGCATGGACGCTGACGGCCTGGCGGACTTTATCCACGGCCTTGACCCGTCCTGGGCCGGTCTCAGCCTGACCATGCCCTTGAAGAGTGCCGTCGGCCCCTTGGGCGATTTTCGTGACTGCTGGTCCCAGACCCTGAAAGTGGCCAACACAGCAGTCTTTGCACAGGGCGGCCCAGCCAATGGGCTGTCCCTGTACAACACCGACGTGGAGGGGATCGTGGCCGCCCTGCTGGAGGCTGCCGACCGCTGCCGGGCCGACGAAGACCCTGACGAGTTGTCCGCCCTGCTTAAGGCAGCCGGTCAGGGTCGGCAGGACCGGCTTCCTGACCAACCGTATGGGGGAGCGCAGGCCCTGGTCATCGGCAACGGGAACACCGCCGAGTCCGCCTTCTGTGCCTTGAAGGTGCTGGGGGTCGAGCGTGCGGACCTGCTGGCCCGCAACCCGGAGCACTGTGACCACATGCTGGACCTTTCCTCTCGATTGGGCCTGCCTGAACCAAACGTGACCGCCATGGACCGGGCTGAGGCAGCTGAAAGGGCATTGACCAAGGCTGATATTGTCGTCTCCACCCTGCCTTCGGGTGCAGCCGACCCCCTGGCCGATTTGTTCAATACGGCTGATGGCGGCAGTCGCATGGGCCCGGTCCTGCTGGATGTGGTCTATGACCCCCGGCCCACCCCGCTCATGAGGGCCTTCTGCCGACGGCCGGGCGCACGGGCCATCAGCGGTGAACGCATGCTGCTCTATCAAGCCGTGCGTCAGGTGGCGCTGATGACCGGCCGACCCTTGGCCGCTGTTCCGGTGGCCGCCATGGACCAAGCCTTGAGGGAGGCATGACGATGACGACGGAAAAACCGCCCTTCGCAGGCTTCGAGGTGCTGCTGATCACAGGCATGTCCGGCGCAGGCCGCTCCCGCGCCGCCGACTCCATGGAGGACATGGGCTGGTATGTGGTCGACAACATGCCCCCGCGCCTGCTGGTCCCCCTGGTCGACATGATGACCTCCGCCGGAAGCTCCCTGCACCGCCTGGCTGCCGTCATCGACGTCCGGTCCCGCTCCTACTTCGACGACCTGTCGGCCGTGCTCAGCCATCTGGACGACCTGGGCGTGCGTTGCCGCATCCTCTTTCTGGACGCCTCCGACCAGGTGCTGGTCAAGCGCTATGAGTCCGTCCGCCGTCCCCACCCCCTGCAGGGCTCGGGCCGCCTGATCGACGGCATTCACGAGGAGCGCCGCCTGCTGGGCGGTCTCAAGGAGCGTGCGGACATGGTCATCGACACCTCCAATCTGAGCATCCATCAGCTCTCCACGCGCCTCTACGAAATGGTCCTGGGCTCCGGCCCGACCACCGTGGGCGTGCACATCATGAGCTTCGGATTCAAGTACGGCCTGCCCATCGATGCCGACTTCGTAGCCGACGTTCGCTTCCTGCCCAACCCCTACTGGGTCCCCGAGCTGCGGGACCTGAACGGCCATGACGGCCCGGTCCGCGACTATGTGATGGACAGCAAGGGCGCCAAGGAGTTCCTGGATGCCTACACCACCGCCATCTTGACCGCGCTCAGCGGCTATGCGCGCGAGGACAAGCACTATGTGACCATCGCCTTTGGCTGCACTGGCGGACAGCACCGGTCAGTGGCCATGGCCGACGCTCTGGCCGCCCGTCTGCGGTCCCGGGGAATGGAGGTGACGGTCTCGGCCCGCGAGCTGCCGCACCGTTCCCGCGGATAGCCAAAGGCGCAATTTGTCCAAGATATTCGGTATCACAGTAATCCGGTGGTCGCCACGGCAGGTGTGTCGTGCGGCCGAGAAGTATTCATTTTTCAGTATTTTTTCGTAGGAGGACGGCTCTTGGCCCTACTTGATGATGTCAAAAGCGAGCTGGCCGCGATTGACAACGAACCCCCCTCTGCCAAGAAAGCACAATCGGCGGCCATGATCCGCTTCGGCGGCGGACTGCACATCATTCAGCGTCACATTGTGGTGGAAGCGCAATTCGACTCCCTGCCGGCAGCGCAGTGGTTGCAGAACACCATCAGGGACGTCTACGGTCATGATTCCGATCTGATCCAGGTCAAGCGGCAGGCCCCCACCGGCAACCTGACCCGCTACTCGGTCCGCGTGCTGCGGGCGGGCGGCGCCCTGGCCCTGCAGACCGGTCTGTTGGACCGCCGCAAGCATCCGGTTCGCGGTCTTCCCGCCGACATCGTCTCCGGCAACATCGCCCAGGTCAAGGCCGCCTGGCGAGGGGCCTTCCTGGCCCATGGCGAGCTGTCCGACCCGGGCAAGGCCTCCTACCTGGAGATCGTCTGCCCAGGATCCGAGGCCGCCCTGGCCCTGGTGGGCGCCGCCCGCCGTCTGGGCATCAACGCCAAGGCCCGCCAGGTGCGCAGCTCCGAGCGCGTCACCCTGCGTGATCCGGACGTCATCGAACGCATGCTCAACCTGATGGGCGCCCCCAAGTCCTCCCGTGAGTGGACCGGCAAGCGCAGCGACGGTGAATCCCGCGGCAAGGCCAACCGCCTGGCCAACTTCGACGATGCCAATATGCGCCGCTCCGCCAAGGCCGCCGTCGAGGCCAGCGCCAAGGTCACCAAGGCCTTTGAAATTCTGGGCGACGACATCCCCGAGAACCTGCGTGCGGCCGGCCAGCTTCGTCTGGACCACCGCGAGGCCTCCCTCGAAGAGCTGGGCCGCCTGGCCGACCCGCCGGTCACCAAGGATGCCATCGCCGGACGCATCCGCCGTCTGCTGCAGCTGGCCACCAAGGTCGAAAAGAAGAGGGCCGAGGAACAGGCCAAACAAGAGTGAGATAGCTCACACAGGTCGGTCTGCCTGAGTACCATGGCAGGGGAGCGGGCGCATGGACCCGCAGTCAGAAAGGATACGCATGAAAACACTGAAGAGCCTCGGTGATCTCAAGGGCAAGCGCGTGCTCGTCCGCGCGGACTTCAACGTGCCGCTGGACGGCACCACCATTACGGACGACGGCCGCATCCGCGCCGCCCTGCCGACCATCGAGCAGCTTCGTGGCCAGGGTGCCAAGGTCATTCTCATGGCCCACCTGGGTCGCCCTAAGGGCAAGGTCGTTCCCGAGCTGAGCCTGGCTCCCGTGGCCGCCCGCCTGGGCGAGCTGCTGGGCGTGCAGGTCACCCTGGCCGAGGACACCTACGGTCCCGATGCCCATGCCAAGGTGGCCGCCATGAACGACGGCGACGTGGTCCTGCTGCAGAACGTGCGCTACAACCCCGAGGAGACCAGCAAGGACGAGGCCGAGCGCGACGCCTACGCCCGCAAGATCGCCGACCTGGGCGACGTCTTCGTCTCCGACGGCTTCGGCGTGGTCCACCGCGCCCAGGGCTCCAACTACTCCGTGGCCAAGTTCCTGCCCTCTGCCGCAGGCCTGCTGGTCGAGAAGGAAGTCAAGGCCCTGTCCAAGGCGACCGAGAACCCCGAGCGGCCCTTCACTGTGGTCCTGGGCGGCTCCAAGGTCTCCGACAAGCTGGGTGTCATCGAGAACCTGCTCAGCAAGGCCGACCGCCTGGTCATCGGCGGCGGCATGGTCTTCACCTTCCTCAAGGCCGAGGGCTACGAGGTCGGCTCCTCCCTGCTGGAGGAGGATCAGGTAGACACCGTCAAGGGCTACATGGCCACCGCCCGCGAGAAGGGCGTGGAGCTGGTCCTGCCCACCGACATCGTGGCGGCTGACGAGTTCAAGGCGGATTCGCCCCACCAGGTGGTTCCTGCCGACGGCATCCCCGCGGACAAGATGGGTCTGGACATCGGTCCGGACTCCCAGAAGCTCTTCCACGACAAGATCGTGGACTCCAAGACCGTGGTCTGGAACGGCCCCATGGGCGTCTTCGAGTTCCCGGCATTCGCCGATGGCACCCGGGCTGTGGCCCAGGGCCTGGTCGACGCCACCAAGGCCGGAGCCTTCACCATCGTCGGCGGCGGCGACTCCGCCTCGGCCGTGCGCAACCTGGGCTTCCCCGAGGATGGCTTCTCGCACATCTCCACCGGCGGCGGCGCCTCTCTGGAGTTCCTTGAGGGCAAGGAGCTTCCGGGCCTTAAGGTGCTGGAGTAAGATCGGCAGACAGACGGGCAATGCCGGGTCACCGGGTTTCGCATCCGGCGGCCCGGCATTGTTGTTGTTGCGCGGATGGAAAGGTCTGGTATGGCACGCATTCCCCTGGTGGCCGGCAATTGGAAGATGAACTTCGACCACCTGGAAGCCACCTATTTCGTGCAGAAGCTGGCCTGGCTCCTGCGCGACGCCCACTTCGACCGCAGGCGCTGCCAGGTGGCTCTGATGCCCGCCTTCACCGCCCTGCGTTCCGTCCAGGTGCTGGTGGAGGCCGACAACCTGCCCATCGAATACGGGGCGCAGGCCGTCTCAGTCACCGCCCAGGGCGCCTTCACCGGGGATGTGTCCGCCGACATGCTGGCTCAGCTGGGCTGCAGCTACGTCATCGTGGGCCACTCCGAGCGGCGCAAGTACCATCCCGAGGACGATGCCAACATTGTCGACCAGGTCCGTGCCGTCTTGACTGCGGGCATGAAGCCCATCCTCTGCGTGGGGGAGAGCTACGAGGAGCGCCGCCAGGGCATCCAGCTGGACTTCGCCGTTGGCCAGGTCAATGACGTCACCCGCGACCTGGCCAAGGAGGACATGGAAAACCTGATCGTGGCCTACGAACCGGTCTGGGCCATCGGCACGGGCATGGTGGCCACCCCGGACACCGCCCAGCAGGCCGCCCGGGCCATCCGCGACCATATCTCAAGCAAGTTCGGGGAGCCTGCCGGCCAGGCCGTGCGCATCCTCTACGGCGGCTCGGTCACCTCCAAGAACGCCTCCCAGATGATTACCCAGCCGGACGTGGACGGTTTTCTGGTGGGCGGCGCCTCCCTGGATGTGGAGGAGTTCTCGCGAATCGTGAGACTGGCCGCCAAGGGCTGATGCGTTTTTCCCCGGGTGTCTGTATACTTGTTCCCAGTTCCTTACATGGAGGTATGTGCCGTGACCATTGTCAAGATTGTGCTCGAAGTCGTTGTGATCCTCGCCAGCATACTGCTGACCATGCTGATTCTGTTGCACAAGGGCAAGGGCGGCGGCCTGTCCGATATGTTCGGCGGTGGAATCGGCTCCAACGCGGGCACCTCAGGCGCAGCCGAGAAGAACCTGAACCGGCTGACCATTATCGTGGCCCTGATCTGGGTGGCCATCATCATCGCCTTGGATCTCATTACCAAGTACAAGCTGGCCTGATTCCGGTCGCCAATACCTGAAATTTCTGACCCCGGCATTGACCGGGGTTTTTCTGTATCAGAATGACTTTAGTGCAGTGCTCATACTCCTTGACGATTACCAGAATATGTCATTCACAATGCATCGATAATCCAACAATTCAGCCGTCTGACGGATAGAGTGGAGAATGGTGTGCCCGACGAGCGGCGCATCACACAATGCCGTGCAAGCTAAGCAAGCGAAAGGAAGTGCTCATGGCTGAGCAAGCTGCACCGAGCCTGGAGGGCTGGTTCTGCCTCCACCTCTTCTGGAAGATCGATTGGGCCAAGTGGCGCCGAGTGCCCCAGGGCGAACGCCGGGAATGCCTGGATGAGTTCAAGGCCCTGGCCGCACAGCTGGACGCGGTCCAGTCCCAGGGCCAGGGAAGCCACTACTGGTGCCAGGTCAACGGGCAGAAGGCCGACCTGGGCCTGATGGTCCTCAGGGAGACCCTGGACCAGCTGCAGGAGGTCGAGACCTCCCTGGAGAAGCTGCGCATCTCCGATTACCTGGAGCCGACCATCTCCTATGTGTCGGTCACCGAGGTGGGCCTCTACTCGGGCAAGCCGACCACGGACCGCGGCTGGTCCTACGTCAACGCCAGCCTGCATCCCAAGACGCCCGACAAGCCTTACATCTGCTTCTACCCCATGTCCAAGACCCGCGTCCCAGGCGCCAACTGGTACACGCTGCCCTACGACCAGCGCAAGGCTTATATGCACGACCACGGCAAGATCGGCCGCTCATACGCCGGCAAGGTCTCCATCATCCTGACGGGCTCCATCGGCCTGGACGACTACGAGTGGGGCGTCACCCTCTTCGCCGACGACCCTGTCCAATTCAAGAAGATCGTCACCGAGATGCGCTACATCGAAGCCAGCTCCATCTACGGAGAATTCCCCTACTTCCTGGTAGGCACCCATACCGATCCCGAGCGCATTGACAGGCTGCTCACGGACCAGATGGGACAGTAACACCATGTCTGCAAGAGAGAGAAGATCGATCCTTTCCACGCCCATATGGTTCTTCATGGTCATCGTCTTCATCACCCAGCTGGATGGGGGAGCGGTGCCGACCATGCTGCCGTCCATCACACGGACCTTCGGCCTGACCACCATGGGCTCCTCCTGGGTGGTCGGACTCTACACCCTGGGACTGGTGGTGGGCACCCCCATCACCTCCAACCTCTCCGACGCCCACGGGACCAGGAAGGTCTTCCTCTGGGAGCTGGCCTTCTGGTTCCTTGGATGTCTGATGACGGCGGTCTCGCCCAACTATGCGGTCATGCTGCTGGGCCGGTTCATCCAGTCCCTGGGAGACAGCGGCATCATGGTCCTGTCCATGAACGTCCTTCTGCAGCGCGCCCGCAGGAACAACCAGGGCAGGAAGGTCTCCACGGTGGGCATCATCGCCGGCCTTTCCGCCATGGTCAGCCCGGTCCTTTCGGGCATGCTCCTGGGCATCACCCACGGATGGCGGGCCTACTACTTCATGATGCTGCCCTTCCTGGCCATTTTGTTTATTCTGGCCTGGTTCATGATGGGCGACTCCCAGACCGACCGCGCCTGGAAGACCGACTACCTGGGCCTGGGCTCCTTCAGCATCGCTCTGGCCCTGCTGATGGTGGCGATCACCTTCCTCCAGTACGGCACGACCTATCTGGCCCTGATCATCGGATGCCTCCTGGTCACAGTGGTGGCCGGCGCGGTCTTCCTGGTACATGAGCGGGGGCTGGGCGACTCCAAGGAGACCATGCCCTTCCTGCCCATCCGCCTGCTGAAGCTGCCCTCCTACGGGCTCACCCTGCTGCTGGGAACGCTGGGAGGCATGTTCTTCTCCCTCTTCGTCTACATTCCGACCTATGTCCACTCCGTCTTCGGGCTCCCGGTCCGCTCGGCCGGCATGGTCATGGTCGGCGTCGGGCTCGGCTCCGTGGTCGGGTCCTGGCTGGGCGGTCTCCTGGTCGACAAGTTCGGCTACCGGACCACGCTGGTCTTTTCGTCGTCGCTGATAGGCCTGATGGCCCTGGTGATCACCCTGACCCTGCACAACCTGCAGCTCTTCATGGTCCTGTCCTTCCTGATGGGGGTCGGCATGGGCTCCATGATGTCCTCGCCGCTCCAGGTCATCGCCGGAAGGCTGGCCGGGCCCGAGAACCGCATGCAGGCCATCGGCGGGCTGTCGGCCTGCAAGAAGATCGGCACCACCATCGCCCCACTGCTCTTCGCCTCGGCCATTGAATTGGGCAAGGTGGGCGGACAGGCCGGTCTGGCCTCCTACAGGAACATGTTCCTGGTGGTCATCGTCATAGCCCTGGTCAATATCGGCCTGACATACTGCATTCCATTTTCACAGAAAGAAGTTGCTGATGACTGAACCTACAGCAGTCCTCCTCATGGCGTACGGCACCCCCTACCAGGAGTCCGACATCAGGGGGTACTACACCAACATCCGCCATGGGCAGGAGCCGCCCAAGCCGCTCATGGACCAGCTGGTCGGCCGCTACAAGGCCATCGGTCTGCCCTCGCCCCTGGCCAGGATCACCACGGCCCAGCGCGACGGCCTCCAGGCTGCGCTGGACAAGGCCCACCCCGGCGCCTACAAGGTCTACGAGGGGCTGAAGTACATCACCCCCTTCATCCAGGATGCGGTCGACCAGATCGCCGCCGATGGCATCACCAGGGTGATCGGCCTGCCCCTGGCCCCGCAGTACTCCTCCTATTCGAGCGAGGACTACCACAACCGCGCCCGCAAGGCCATCGAGGCCCATCCGGGCATGGAATACCTGCCGGTGCGGTCCTGGTGGAACCACCAGGAGCTGATCCACTTCTGGAGCGACCAGCTGGTGGCCAAGAAGGATCTGACCGACCGGCCGGACACCAAGGTGATCTTCAGCGCCCACTCCCTGCCCCTGCGCATCATCCAGGGAGGGGATCCCTACAAGGATGAGGTCATCGGTCTGTCCAATGCCGTGGCCCAGGCCGCCGGCCTCAATGAGGACCAGTACGTGCTGGCCTGGCAGTCGGCAGGCCGCACCCAGGAGCCCTGGATCGGGCCTGATTTCGTCAAGGTGGCCAAGGATCTGATCACCGAGAGCGGCATGAAGACCATCGTCTCCGCCTCCATCGGCTTCATCGCCGACAACCTGGAGATCTGCTACGACGTGGACATGGAGCTGGCCAAGGCCATCGAGTCCGCCGGCGGCACCCTGACCAGGCTGAACATGCCCAACGACAGCCCAGCCCTGATCGCCACCCTGCAGCAGGTGGTCGAGGAGACCAAGGCCGAGTAACCGATACGAATTGTGCCCCCGTCCGGTTTGAGCCGGACGGGGGCACAATCTTTATTGGCAGCGAGTGTCAGTCAGCGACTGTCAGTCAGGCGCTCAGCCGTTGACGCGGTCGATGCCCTTCTGCACGTCGGAGAGGACCGAATCCCAGGAGTCGATGAAGGCAGCGACGCCATCGGCCTCCAGCTTGTCGGTCACATCCTTGATGTTGATGCCCAGGTCTGCCAGCTTCTGCATCACCTGGTGGCTCTCCTCATAGGTGCCCTTGACAGAGGGAGCGCCGTTGCCGTGATCGGCCAGAGCGTTCAGGGTCTTCTCAGGCATGGTGTTGACCACGTCAGGGGCCACCAGCTCGTCCACGTACTTGCAGTCGGAGTAGGCGGCGTTCTTGGTGCCGGTGGAGGCCCAGAGCGGACGCTGACGCTTGGCGCCCTTGGCTTCCAGGCCGGCCCAGCGAGGATCGCTGTCGAAGGCCGTTCTCGAAGAGCTCGTAGGCCAGGCGGGCGTTGGCCACAGCGGCCTTGCCCTCCAGGGACTTGGCCTCGTCAGAGCCGTTGGCCTCGAGCAGCTTGTCAACCGCAGTGTCCACGCGGGAGACGAAGAAGGAGGCGACCGAGCCCATGTGCTTCAGGTCATGGCCGTTCTTGTCGGCCTGGACCATGCCCTCGATGAAGGCGTCGATGACCTGCTTGTAGCGCTCCAGGGAGAAGATCAGGGTCACGTTGACCGAGATGCCCTTGGCCAGGGTGGCGGTGATGGCAGGCAGGCCCTCCAGGGTGGCGGGGATCTTGATCATGGCGTTGGGACGATCGACCTTGTTCCAAAGCTCTTCGGCCTGCTTCTCGGTCTCTTCGGTGTTGTGGGCCAGACGAGGATCGACCTCGATGGAGACGCGTCCATCCACGTAGTCGGTCTTCTCGGCGACCTCGCGGAAGATGTCGGTGGCGTTGCGCACATCGGTGGTGGTCAGCTCGCGGACGGCCTCCTCGACGGGGATGCGGCCCAGCTGCTTGAGCTGTTCGTCATAGGGACCCACCTGGCTCAGGGCCTTCTGGAAAATCGAGGGGTTGGTGGTCACGCCCACCACATTGCGCTCGGCGATCAGTTGCTGCAGATTGCCCGACTCGATGCGGGTGCGGCTCAGATCGTCCAACCAGATCGAGACACCTGAATCGCTGGTGCGCTGGGTGTTTGCATTTTCTGCCATCTTGTCACTCCTTATTTGGGTTCCCGATGGAATCACATTCACTATGCACTACCGGGAAGTCTGTTGCTGTATTCCCGCAGGCCCGCGTTTCGGGCGTGCCTGCAGGGGAGGGGGCCGGCGTCGCGGACGGCCCCCGATTGATCACGATGCCGGGTTCAGCGGGCCCGACGGACTTCCTCCAGGGAGGCCTGTGCTGCTTCGACCACATGATCGGCGGTGATGCCCAGGTCGCGCATGTTCTCGTCGCCGCTGCCCTGCAGGCCGAACTGCTCGATGGAGACGGGCTTGCCATAGCTGCCCAGGTACTTGTACCAGGGCGTGGCCAGTCCGGCCTCAACGGAGACGCGGGCCTTGACGGAGGCAGGCAGAACGGCTTCCTTGTACTCGTCGTCCTGCTCCTCGAACCACTCCAGCGAGGGCACGGAGATGACGCGGGCCTTGACGCCCTGCTCGGCCAGGGTCTTGGAGGCGGCCACAGCGTGCTGCACCTCGGAGCCGGAGGCCATGATGAGCACGTCGGGCTGGCCCTCGGTGTCGACCAGCACGTAGGCGCCCTTGCGCACGCCTTCGCGGGCCTTGGCCTTGGTCTCTTCCAGGGTGGGCACGCCCTGCCTGGTCAGGATCATGGCCGTGGGGTGGGTGTTGTCCTTCTCGAAGAAGGCGCGGTAGGCCTCAGCGGTCTCGTACTGATCGGCGGGGCGCACAACCTCCATCTGGGGGATGGCGCGCATGGCGGTCAGGTGCTCGATGGGCTGGTGGGTGGGGCCATCCTCGCCCAGGGCCACGGAATCGTGGGTCCACACATACAGGTTGGGGATGTCCATCAGGGCGGCCAGGCGCACCGAGGGGCGCTCATAGTCGCTGAACTGGAAGAAGGTCCCGTTGTAGGGCCTGGTGTCCGAACCCAGCAGGATGCCGTTGGTGATGGCGCCCATGCCGAACTCGCGCACGCCGAAGTGCAGCTGGCGGCCGTACTTGCTGGCCTTGGGCCACTGGACGGTCTCGTCGGCCTCCGGGGCGAAAGAGACTGCACCGTTGATGTTGGTGTTGTTGGAGCCGCCCAGATCGGCGGATCCTCCCCAGAGCTCGGGCATGATGGGGGCCAGGGCGTTGATGACCGCGCCGGAGGCCTTGCGGGTGGCCACCTTGGAGCCGGGCTCGAAGCCAGCCTCCAGGTCGTCCAGGGCCTTGTCGAAGCCCTCGGGCAGCTTGCCGGCATGGATGCGATCGTAGAGGTCGGCCTTGTCGGGGTTGGCCTTGCGCCAGGCCCGGTACTTCTCGTCCCAGTCCTTGTGGGCGGCCAGGCCGCGCTGGGCGACCTCGCGGGCGTGGGCCAGGGCCTCCTCGTCAATCTGGAAGCTCTGCTCAGGGTCGTAGCCCAGGGCCTTCTTCAGGCCGGCGACGGCCTCGGCGCCCAGGGCTGAGCCGTGGGCTGAAGGATCGTTGGTCTTGCCGGGGGTGGGCCAGGCCATCAGGGTGTCCACCTTGATGAACTTGGGCCGGTCGGTGACCTGCTCGGCCTTCTCCAGGACGGCAGCCAGGCCCTCGACGTCCTCCTTGTAGGAGCCGTCGGGCTGGATGAAGCTGAACTCGTCGGTGTACCAGCCGTAGGCCTGGTAGCGCTTGAGGATGTCCTCGCCCAGGGAGATGCGGGTGTCGCCCTCGATCTGGATATGGTTGGCATCGAAGATGACGGTCAGGTTGCCCAGGCGCTGGTCGCCGGCAAGGGAGCTGGCCTCGGAGGAGACGCCCTCCTCGACGTCGCCCTCGCCGCAGATGACCCAGACCTTATGGTCGAAGGGGGACTGCCCCTCGGGTGCATCCGGATCCAGCAGACCGCGCTCGTAACGCTGTCCATAGGCGAAGCCCACGGCCGAGGCCAGACCCTGGCCCAGCGGGCCGGTGGTCATCTCGATGCCGGGGGTCAGGCCGTACTCGGGGTGGCCGGGGGTCCTGGTGCCGGCGGTGCGGAAGCGCTTGAGGTCGTCCAGGGTCAGTCCGTACCCGGAGAAGTAGAGCTGCACGTACTGGGTCAGCGAGGCGTGGCCGCCGGAAAGAATGAACCGATCACGCCCGACCCAGTCGGGGTCGTTGGGGTCGTGACGGATGAAGTGCTGGTAGAGCGCGTAGGCGATGGGCGCCAGCGAAATAGGGGAGCCGGGGTGGCCGCTTCCGGCCTTCTCGACCGCGTCGGCCGAGAGGACCTTGGCCATCTTGACAGCCCGCTCATCGAGTTCGGACCATGTGAAATCTGCCATATGGTGCTGCTTTCCTTCCAATCTAGAGGTCTCCATGTTCGACTTGTGTCGAAAATGTTCGATTACCTTCACATTGCGCTTCCATCGTATCGGTTTGAGACGACACAATTCGGCTCTTCGCGCGACATTTTGGCACTCTCATGGCCCGAGTGCTAATAATGAAACCATGACGGAAGGAGCGACATTGCCTAATACCAGACGCATGCTGGTGCTGCGCGCGGTCGTCGAGGACTATATCCGTTCTCGCGAGCCGGTAGGGTCGGGTTCGCTCACCAGAAATCATCAGCTTGGAGTCAGCTCCGCCACCGTGCGCAACGACATGGCGGCCCTGGAGAGCGAGGGCTACCTGATCCAGCCCCACACCTCGGCCGGCCGCATCCCCACCCAGAAGGGCTACCGTTACTTCGTCGACAGGCTGGCCACCATCGTGCCCCTGTCCGCCGCCCAGCGCCGGGGGATCAACGCCTTCCTGTCCGGGTCGGTCAACCTGGAGGACACCCTGCAGCACGCCGCCCGGCTTCTGGCCCAGATCACCGGGCAGATCGCCGTGGTGGCCTCGCCCTCCCTGGCCAGCTCGAACCTGCGCCGGGCCGAGCTCATAGGACTGAGCCGGGGGACCGTGCTTATGGTGGTCATCACCGACACCGGCCGGGTGGTCCAGCGCACCCTGCACGGGCCCCTGCAGGAGGACCCGAATGCCCTGGCGGATCTGTCCGACAAAATCAACAGGCAGTGCCAGGACCTGCCCCTGGACCGCGCCGCCGACCGCTGCCGCATGCTGGCCGACTCCCTGACCGAGGGCCGTGACAAGTCCATGCTGCGCCTGGTGGCCACGGTCTTCGACGAGATGGCCACCCGGGAGCAGACCAGCGGCCTCTACATGGCCGGCACCTCCCAGCTGACCCACAGCCAGGCCGTCTCCCTGGGGGACCTGGGCTCGCTGCTGGACGCCCTGGAGGAGCAGGTGGTGCTCATGCGGCTCATGCGGGCCCAGAGCGAGCTTTCCCGCGAGAGCAACGGGGTCAGCGTGGCCATCGGCACCGAAACCAGGACCCCGGAGCTGGCCCACGCCTCGGTGGTGACCAGCGGATACGGGCATGCCCGGTCCAGGCAGACCGACGGCTCCGAAGCCGACGAGCCCGTGGCCTTCGTGGGCTCCATCGGCCCGACCCACATGGACTATCCGGCGACCATGAGCGCGGTTCGTGCCGTGGCCTCGTATTTGACCGGTTTTTTGGCAGGCGACGGGGAGCCGTGACCGTCAAGGCAAACGCATAAGTCATAGGTATCGTGGGCCCATGCAACTATGGGTCGAGAGGGCATCAAACGAAAAGGATGATCGGTGGCAGATTACTACGAGGTTTTGGGAGTCGAGCGCGGCGCGAGCGATCAGGACATCAAGCGTGCCTATCGCAAGATGAGCCGCAAGTACCACCCGGACATCGCCGGGCCTGAATACGAGGACAAGTTCAAGGAGGTCAACAGCGCCTACGAGGTGCTCTCCGACCCCGAGAAGCGGCGCATGTACGACGCGGGCGTGGACCCCAACGACCCGCAGGCCTCCCAGGGGGGCAGCCCCTTCGACATGGGCGACGTCTTCAACCAGTTCTTCGGCGGCGGCTTCGGGGGCACCGCCCAGGGGCCCATTCCGCGCACCCAGCCCGGCCGGGACGCCCTGGCCCAGGTCTCCGTGGACATGAAGACCGCCATCTTCGGCGGCGTGGTGCGCACCCCCATCAGCACCTACGGCCTCTGCCAGGAGTGCGGCGGCTCGGGGGCCCAGAAGGGGACATCCCCGGTGACCTGCCCGGTCTGCAACGGCAAGGGCTATGCCCAGAAGGTGGTGCGGACCCTGCTGGGGCAGATGATGAGCCAGGCACCCTGCGAGCGGTGCGAGGGCCACGGCACCATCATCGAGCACCCCTGCCCGGTCTGCAACGGCCACGGCCGTGTGCGCACCCGGCGCGAGGTGGGCGTCAACGTGCCCGCAGGCGTGGCTGACGGCTCCCGGCTGCGGCTGGCCTCCCAGGGCGAGGTGGGCGAGGGCGGCGGTGCCGCCGGCGACCTGTATGTGGACATCACCATCAAGCCCGACAAACACTACACCCGCAGCGGCCAGGATCTGCACTGCTGGATCGCCGTGCCCATGACCTGGGCCGTGCTGGGCCACCAGGTTGACCTGGAGACCTTCGACGGCCAGCGCCAGGTGGACATCCCCGCCGGCTGCCAGCCCGACCAGGAGATCACCATCAAGGGCCTGGGAGTAACCAGGCTCGGCAACCGGGAGGAGCGCGGCGACATCATCGTCCACGTGCTGGTCCAGATCCCCACCAAGCTGGACGACGATCAGCGCCGCCTTATTGAGGACTTCGCCAACAGCCACGACTCCGAAGCCAGGCAGGTCCCGCAGAGCGCCAAGCCTGCCGGAGCCTGGGGCCGCAAGGGGATCTTCGGCAAGCTCAAGGACATCTTCAGCTGAGCCGGCTGAGTCAGCCCAGCAGCGACCGGCACATGGACCGGTACTCGCTCACATAGCCGCCGCCGAAGAATGCGCAGTGCCCGGCGATGGCGTAGAGCTGCCAGAGCGTGGTCCGGTTCCGGTAGCCGGCCGCCAGGGGATGCACGCTCTGGTAACCGTCCAGAATCTGCCCCAGGTAGGGGATGCCGAACAGCTGCAGCATGGCCAGATCCTCCTCGCGGTGGCCGCCATGGGCCGCAGGGTCGATCAGGACGGCCTGGGTGTTCCCGTCGTTCCTGGTCCACATGACGTTCCCGCTCCACAGGTCCCCGTGGACCCGGGCTGGCTTGTCATTGGCGGCAGCGCCCAGCAGCTCCGGCAGGGCCTGGATCACCTCTTCGGTCATCTTCATGTCATTGCGGTTCAGGGCTCGCCGATCCATGGCCATGCCCACCATGGGCTCCAGCCGTCCCTTGGCCCAGTAGGTGGCCGGGTCGTCCCAGGCGCCCACGTCCATGGGGAGCGGATCCTGCAGGGGTCCGAAGTAGCAGGTGCCCGTGTAGCCCTCGGGCGCGGAGCCGAAGTGGTCGGCCCCGGCATCATGCATGTGGGCCAGCTGGGCGCCAAAACGGTAGGCGGCACCAGGCGTGGGGGAGGCGGAGGCCACCTCCTCGATGTCCAGGTAGTCCGGGCCCCAGTCGTAAACGTCCACCACCCGGGGACCGCCCTGGGCCTGAGCCTGGCCCAGCCATTGAAGCCCACGCCCCTCGCACTCGAAGAATCCCGCCGGGGCCCCGCCCCTGGATTTTCTGTAGGTCTTGGCCATGATGATCCACACCCCTATTCGTCGAGTCGTCGATTCCGACAAGACCCATTGTGGGCATTCTGCGAGACATGCCCGGCCCTTGGCTCTGCCTGCCCTGCGCGGTGGCTATGCTTGCCATTGTTGTCCGACATAGCAAGAGGGGTCCATGAATTTCTTCGAAGCCATTCTGTTCGGCCTGGTGCAGGCCCTGACGGAGTATTTCCCCGTCTCATCCAGCGCCCATATCCGCATCGTGGGCGGCCTGCTG
This sequence comes from Bifidobacterium asteroides, assembly GCF_030758775.1. Lineage (NCBI taxonomy): Bacteria > Bacillati > Actinomycetota > Actinomycetes > Bifidobacteriales > Bifidobacteriaceae > Bifidobacterium > Bifidobacterium asteroides. The sequence continues at coordinate 1,025,550 of NZ_CP132384.1, read as the reverse complement.
GGCCAGGACCCTGGCGCGGCCTTCACAGCCATCATCCAATTCGGCACCGAGCTGGCGGTCCTGCTCTACTTCCGGCATGACATTGCCCGCATACTGACCCACTGGTTCCGCTGCCTGGCCGGCAAGGACGGCTCCTCCTGGCGCGAGCGGATGGGCTCCAAGGATCATGACGCGGCCCTAGGCTGGTACATCATTCTGGGAACCCTGCCCATCGTGGTGGCGGGCCTGCTCTTCCAGAAGATAATCGAGACCAAGCTGCGCAACCTCTGGATCACCGTGGTGGTGCTGATCGTCTTCGGCCTGCTGCTGGACTACTTCGACCGCCACGGCCGCCAGAACAAGGAGATCCGCCAGATGAGCGCCCGCGACGCCCTGCTCTTCGGCATCGGGCAAATGCTGGCCCTGATCCCCGGCGTATCCCGCTCGGGCGGCACCATGACCTTCGGCCGCGCCCTGGGCTACACCCGCGAGTCCGCCACCCGGGTCAGCTTCCTCATGGCCATTCCCGCCGTCTTCGGCGCCGGCATCCTCGAGACGGTAAAATCCTTGAAGAACATCAACGCGGACGCTGCCTTCCCCGGCTGGGGGGCCACCATCTGCGCCACCGTGGTCAGCTTCCTGCTGGGATACATCGTCATCATCGCCTTTTTGAAGATCGTCTCGCGCTTCTCCTACCGGGGATTCGTCATCTACCGGATCGGCCTGGCCATCTTCGTGGCCATCATGCTCATGGTCGGCGCCCTGCCCGCAGTAGGGGGCGTGGCGGCCAGCTGAGCCTGGGTGAATTGCCGGGGGATTCGACGCTCATATGGCCCCGTGATAGGATTTGCTCATGCGCTGCCCATGGTTGCGGGGGACTGGGTCAGTGAAATGTTTTGAATCCTTTGGGGAGGTTTGTTGTGGTTTCGTCGTCGACGTCTGCCGATTCTCGCACGCATAGGTTTGGCCTGCGGTCGCTCATGTCAGCAATGGTGCTGATACCCCTGCTGCTGACCGGCATGGCCACCGGCACCGTCTTCGCCTCCGGCTCAGATGTCAACAGGGGGGGGGGTCGCTATACAACTCAGGTAGATAACGGTTCCCTTAGCCATCTACAACCTTCTAGCCTGCCTTCCCCCTCGCCGCTGACCACTTCATCTGTTTCCCCTTCTGCTAGTCAGTCTCCAACTGGCCCTTCCCAGTCCCTTGGAATCTCCCCATCCAGCTCTTATTCAACCGCAGTAATCAAGTCTGCTGCTGATTCTCACACGGTCATGTTCGATCCTGCTAATGGAAGCAAAGCGGAACGTGTAACTGTGCCGGATGGATCGCTAGCGTCACCTCCTGCCGATAATCCGAAGCGTGACGGCTACAGGTTTGACGGCTGGTCGGAGCATGACAGGATCATGGACTTCCGCACCCCGATCACCGGGGACACCGTTTTGAAGGCCAAGTGGACCCCGGTGACTGATTGGGCGCTCAGCCCTGACCATGGTCCGGCTTCCGTCGGCACCAGCATCACCATCACACCGCCAAACTCGGATTCACCATCGTTCAGCACCTTGGAAGCCCATGACGGCAAGCTGATCGGCGTGACCGGCGATGGCCACCTTTTCACGTGGACAACGAACGATAAGATGCCTGTTCAGGTGCCATCACCTCGAGATACGTCTGGCGAGGTGCGATTCACAGCTGGAGTCGCTGGCGATAACAGCTACGCGGCCCTGAGCCGGGACCACCGCATCTACATTTGGAGCAAAAGCGGGGAGACGCCAGCCCTACTCGAGGCAGACCCCACGACCTACACCAGCATTGCCATGGCTGCTGACCGACTTATGGCAGTAGATCAGGAAGGGCGTATCCACACATGGACCAGTAAGGGTGAGCCAACAGGAAAGGCCATAAGCCTGCCAAGGCAGGCATTGGCAGTCAAAGCGGCTGCCAACATTGATCGCCTGCTCGCCTTGGACAGCAAGGGCCAGGCCTGGACTCGGAAGCCGTATGCCATTAATACCAATCAGATTCAACCCGTCAAGCTAGCCAACCGAATTGTTCAGATATCAGCTATGGATCACGGCTTTATACTTCTGGACTCAACAGGCCAGGCCAGCTATCTGGACAACGGACAAAACCAGACAGAGTCGCTAGTCCTGCCTGACCATTCTGCCGTAATAGCAATAAGCATTAATACAACACAAGCAGCTTTGGTTGATTCCAAAGGCCACATCTGGGCTTGGAAGCCTGGCGAAGCACCCACCCGGGCAGACGACGGGAGCCAGCAGTACACGCAGGCTGCAAGCACCGGCAGCAGGATGACCGCCATCAGCAGGCAGGACAATGCGTTCACGTGGAGCTTAGACAAGCAGGGCCAGCCAGGCAGGCCAGCCCGGCTCGACACCACACAGTCGCCCGCTTTGGAATCAGCCAGCATGGACGGCCAAGCATTGACGCTCAGCAGGAACAACGATTCATGGCAGGCGGACATACCTGCCAGCAAGCCCGGGCCAGCCGCCATCCTCATCACCGGCAGGCAAGACGGCCGGCCCTTCACCAGGAGCCTCAACTACACGGCCGACCAGACGCTGACACGAGACACCGAACCACGATCCACACTCACGGTCCGATTCGACACAGGCGGAGGAAAACCAGAACCCACAGACCAGAGTTTCTCCGCCCCGAACAGCAGGGTGAAGCGCCCCTCCCCTGACCCGGCGCGCCAAGGCTTCCTGTTCGACGGATGGTTCATCGGCGATATCGCCTACGATTTCAGCAAGCCCGTCGACAAGAACCTGACCCTGACCGCCAGATGGTCGCACGCAGGCCGGAACAGCGCGTGGAGCATCAGCCCCGACAAGGGCAGCCAGCTGGGCAGGGAATCCACCACCATCACCCCGCCTGACAGCGCCAGCCGGGGCATCAGGCTCAGCCAGGTCAGCGGAGCAGCCAACGGCAATTTTTCCTTGGCGGTGGGCAGCGACGGGAATGCCTACGCATGGGGAGACAACTACTATGGCCAGCTCGGCGACGGGACGAGCATCACGGAACGTCATACGCCGGTCATGGTGAAGCAGCCTGACCGCAACACGTACCCGGACCTGCCAGCGGATTTCACCTACGTGCAGGTCAGCGCCGGAAGCTCTCATTCGCTGGCCCTGGGCAGCGACGGGAACGCCTACGCCTGGGGAGACAATAGCTACTATGGCCAGCTCGGCGATGGGACGAGCGGCAGCTATCGGTCTACGCCAGTGAGGGTGAGGAAGCCTGATCGCAAGACGTACCCGGATCTGCCAGCGGATTTCACCTACGTGCATGTCAGCGCCGGAGGCTCTCATTCGCTGGCCCTGGGCAGCGACGGGAACGCCTACGCCTGGGGAGACAACAGCAATGGCCGGCTCGGCGACGGGACAACCAGCGAGCGGCATGCGCCGGTCAGGGTGAAGACGCCCGACCGCAGCACGTACCCGGACCTGCCAGAGGATTTCACCTACGTGCAGGTCAGCGCCGGATACGATCATTCGCTGGCCCTGGGCAGCGACGGGAACGCCTACGCCTGGGGAGACAACAAGTATGGCCAGCTCGGCAACGGCGGAGGCTCTTCGTATGTTCCTGTGCGTGTGCGTGACCCCACTAATCCCACCGACACGAGCAAAGGGCTGAAAGCCACACAGGTCAGCGGCGGAGAATGGCACTCGCTGGCCGTGGGCAGCGACGGGAACGTCTACGCTTGGGGAGTCAACAACGTTGGCCAGCTCGGCAACAACACCAGCGGCGACTATGCGAATTCATCCGTTCCTGTGCGCGTGCGCGACCCCGCCAGCCCCACCGACACGAGCAAAGGGCTGAAAGCCACACAGGTCAGCGCCAGATACTGGCATTCGCTGGCCGTGGACAGCGACGGATACGTCTACGCCTGGGGAACCAACGCCTATGGCGGACTCGGCAACAACAGCAGAGCCGGCTCTTCGTCTGTTCCTGTGCGCGTGCGCGACCCCGCCAGCCCCACCGACAAGAGCCAAGGGCTCAAAGCCGCACAGGTCAGCGGCGGATACGAGTATTCGCTGGCCGTGGGCAGCGACGGCAACGCCTACGCCTGGGGATACAACGGCTATGGCCAGCTCGGCAACGACAGCATCCCCACAGGGCACTATAACTTTAGCGCTAGTAGTCTTGTTCCTGTGCCGGTGTCGTTCAACCTGCAGCTGGTGATCACCGGCGTCAGATTCGACCAGACACCCGTATCAGGGCTGACGCGCGGCGACGGCAATAGTGTCACCGTGACCACGCCCGCGCACCAGCCGGGCACGGTCACGGTCAGCGTGGACTACACGCTGGGCGGCGCACCCCAAACGCCCGACACCACCCTCCGATACACGTACCTGCCCGCAGGCGTGCTCCCAAGAGCAGGCGGGGAGGGCATCCTGCTCATCCTGGCCACAGGAATGACCGGCATGGGCGGGGTCCTCGCCTCACGCCGCCACAGGAGAGAACAACACAGGCTGTCACACGCTTCACACGAGTAAGAGCGGCCGGGCGGCGTATCAATCCCCCCGCCCCCGGCCCACATAGGGGGAGCAGGGAGGAAACGTGTCACTGAAGGCTCAAACCCCAAGAGAGCCGACACTTCCCTCCCGCGCCCCCACCACACTTCCGCAGGCAGCAGCCGAAGGCAGGCATGCACGCCCCCATCCCCGCCTGGGAGAGGAGGAAACACAGCCAGGCCGGCCAAGAGGCTTAAACAGCCCCCAGCCCGCCCGGCCGCTGTTTACTCATTTCATTATGTGCCTCACATAAGCCAGTTCAATATCTTTGGCAAAGTCGCTTTCAGATCCACCCGACAACAAAACATGTGACCAGACTCACATTGTCCTTGCGTCTTGTCCTAGGAACCATACAGGTACTGATGCCCCGCTTCTGAATTACTTAGTTTACAATGATTACCGATCATCTTGTCTCTTTCTGTCCTGCAGGATTGGGGAAAAGCAGCTTCGCCACGACACCGAGTCCGTTACGACTGGCCGGGTTTGCGAAAAGCAAGATTCAGCCGCCTTGATGCGTTACCATGAAAACCCCTTCGGCACTTCAGCACTCCTGCGGTCTCAATAGGCCGTATGCAAAGGACTGAAGTGCGCAAAAGAAGGTCTAATATACGGGATTAGAGGAGGCCGATTGGCTGGTATGGAGGTGATGGACCATATCACGCCATCCAATGCCTTTCGCTTCCCGCAGCACCAACCGGTGGCTACAAGCCGCCCTGTTAGGATGTTGAGGATCAGCCATGCATTTCACAGTAGACAACCTTGAACAGGTATTTCCCCTGGCAGAATTCATAGCCGATTCCTTCGGTCCTATGGCCGAGATTGTTGTGCATGACATCACCCGCCCGGAGAATTCCATCGTCTTCATCCGCAACGGTCAGCTCTCCGGACGCTCCCTGGGGGACGGGGTTACGGACCAGACGCTTCAGCTGGCCACACGGGCCGACCAGGACGGGGCCGACTTCGTCTCCGACTACCGTGGGCGCCGCCTGAACAAGCACGAGTTCCGCGTCTCCTCCTACCTGATCCGCAACCGGGAGCAGACCGTCATTGGCCTGCTCTGCATCAGCATCAACATCACCGAGCTGCAGCAGGCGGCGCATGTGCTGCAGACCCTGTCCTCGATCGACTCCGACGATGTGCAGATCTCAACCGAAACCTCACGCAGTCACATGAGCGAGGAACCCGCAGAGAACATCCGCAGAATCACCAGGGACGAGGTCCGCCAGTTCAACATCCCCATGGACAAGCTGACCAAGCAGGACAGGCTGGACATCATCCGCAACATCAAGGACCGGGGCATCTTCCTCATCAAGGGCGCGGTAGGTATCGTAGCCCCCGAGCTCAAGATATCGATTCCCACCCTCTACCGCTACCTGCAGGCCCTCAAATAGGGCCTGAAAAGTAAGACCTCCGGCGGCAGGAGAGGGGGGTATATTTCTGTGCCGCCGGAGGAGCTTTACAGCGCGGCCGCCGCCATTGGCGACAACCGGAACGTGGCCACGCAAACAGACCACGCAAGTATTGCATAGGTAAAACAGGGAGACCACAGTTTCCTCAAGCTGTGGCGTATTGCAGATTCAGCCAGGCTAGTTACGTGCCCTCATTGGCCTAGGCCTTTCTTCATGCTATCACCTCTTCAAGGATGCACAGGTACTCCCGTTTCAGGCAGGTCCCCCGACCTGTTGCTAAGAGCAAATTATCACAAGGTCCCGGACATGCTCAACACTCCGTTCGCTATCCGCCATGACAACCGGCATGGCAAGCGGCAGCTGGTGCGCAATACAGCCGATACGAGCACTGTAAGTGAGCATGAAGAGCAAACCTCGTTTGTATTGGTAACAATAATTTATTACCTAAATTTCTGCAGAAGGAATCATTAGTCGGGGATCATGGGGAATACGATCACTGATAATTGAGAAGATTTGTAGGCATCAATTACTGACTGAAAACTGTCTTTAGATGGAAGATAGGGGAGAAGGAGAAGATCCAGGTGGGCGATGCAGGAATCGAACCTGCGACCCCTTCGGTGTGAACGAAGTGCGCTAGCCGCTGCGCCAATCGCCCGGATTGGGAAAGACCACCGAAGTGATCCTTGTGGGCGATACTGGATTCGAACCAGTGACCCCTTCCGTGTCAGGGAAGTGCGCTACCTCTGCGCCAACCGCCCGGGTCATTCTCGTTTCGAGAGAGAGGTGGGTACGAGAGTCGAACTCGTCTATACGGCTTTGCAGGCCGCTGCCTAACCGCTTGGCTAACCCACCGTATTGGTTAAACTGCTCGAAAACCTCGAGCGGGCAACGGGACTCGGACCCGCGGTCTCGACCTTGGCAAGGTCGCGCTTTACCAACTAAGCTATGCCCGCACTTTCAACTTTCACCGTGGTGGTGACTGCCGAAGCACGTTGCACTACTGTAGCGTAGACCTCCGCACTTGGCAAAAAGCGCGTGTCGCCGCGTCATAGAGCCACCCTCCGCTGACGGCAAAGCCGCGAAATACAGGGCTTCCTACCGGTAGGGTGAAAGGTATGAGTGAAGAAGCCAGGCAGCACTGCACCATGGTGGCCGCCTTCGATGGCTGGAACGATGCGTGCTCAGCCTCGACCAACGTCATCCGCCACCTGTTGAACGTCTACGAGTCCCACGAGATCGGCAGCATTCCGGGCGACGGGTTCTACGACTACCAGATGTCACGGCCCATGCTCTGCCATGTGCAGGGCAGGCGGCGGATCATCTGGCCCTCCGCCAAGATCTACCGGGTGCGGATTGATGATACCCACACCCTTCTGCTGGAGATGGGCCCGGAGCCCAACTACCACTGGAGCGACTTCTGCCGGCGCAGCATCCACTGGGCCGAAGACGACGAGGCGGAGGCCATCATCACCCTAGGCGCCATGTTCGCCGACTGCCCCCACACCAGGCCCCTGCCCATCGACGACCTGGCCGGCGACCAGCCCAAGACCGACACCGACGGCCATTCCGGCCCCATAGGCATCCCCACCGTCCTGGACGCCCTGGCCACCCAGGACGGCTACAGCACCGAGTCCATCTGGGTCTCCGTTCCCCAGTACCTGGGCAGCGACGAGTGCGCCCAGGGCACCCTGCAGCTGCTGCAAAGGCTCTCGGCCATGCTCGGCGTCCGCCTTGACGAGGGGGACCTGCCCCGCAAGGCCGCCGAGTGGAAGGCCCAGGCCGGAATGCTGCTGCGCTGCAACGACGACCTGGCCAACTACGTCCACCGTCTGGAGATGGACGTCGACCAGGCCCAGGTGGACGAGCCGGCCGCCGAAGAGCTGGTCCGGGAAGCCGAGGATTATCTGCGCTCCATGGGCAACAAAGGCCCCTCCTTGTCTGAGTGACGACCTAGGCTGTGGCTCGATAACCATGTCCAGCCTGCACCCTGTAACGCGGGCTCCGATAGCAAGGACGGCATTCATGACACAGTCGAGCATCTCCATCATCGTCAAGGGCGAACGGAAGGAGGTGGCGGCGGATCAGACTGGCGTCCAGCTTTTTGCTGACGACAAGGACATCATCGCCGTCGACCTCAACGGGCAGCCACGCGACCTCTACACGCCCCTGCACGAGGGCGACAAGGTCGAGCCCATCACCCTGGAGAGCGACCAGGGACTGGCCATCATGCGGCACTCGGCCACCCACGTCATGGCCCAGGCCGTCCAGGAGATCCGCCCCGACGCCAAGCTGGGCATCGGCCCGGTCATCAAGGACGGCTTCTACTACGACTTCGACGTGGACAAGCCCTTCACCCCCGACGACCTCAAGCAGATCGAACAGCGTATGAAGCGGATCATCAAGTCCTCCCAGAGCTTCCGCCGGCGCGTGGTCACCGAAGAGGAGGCCCGCAAGGAGGAGGCCGACCAGCCCTACAAGCTGGAGCTGATCGGAGCCAAGGAGGCCGAGATCAACAGCGAGGAGGCCACCGAGGTGGCCACCGGCGGCGAGCTGACCATGTATGACAACCTGGACCGCGAGGGCAACACGGTATGGAAGGACCTCTGCCGGGGCCCCCACCTGCCCAACACCCGCTACATCCGCAGCTTCAAGCTCATGCGCACTGCCGCCGCCTACTGGCGCGGGGACGAGAAGAACCCCATGCTCCAGCGCATCTACGGCACCGCCTGGGCCAACAAGGACGACATGAAGGCCTACACCGCCCGTCTGGAGGAGGCCGCCCGCCGCGACCACCGCAAGCTCGGCGCCGAGATGGACCTCTTCTCCTTCCCGGACGAGATCGGGCCCGGACTGCCCGTCTTCCACCCCAAGGGCGCGGCCGTCATCAACGCCATGGAGGACTACTCCCGTGAAATGCACCGGCGCAACGGCTACTCCTTCGTGCAGACCCCGCACATCACCAAGGGCCACCTCTACGAGATCTCGGGCCATCTGCAGTGGTACAAGGACGGCATGTACCCGCCCATGCACCTGGACGAGGAGAAGGACGCCAACGGCAAGGTCACCCGCCAGGGCTTCGACTACTACCTGAAGCCCATGAACTGCCCCATGCACAACCTGATCTTCAAGTCCCGCCAGCGCTCCTACAAGGAGCTGCCCCTGCGGCTGTTCGAGTTCGGCACCGTCTACCGCTACGAGAAGTCCGGCGAGGTCCACGGCCTGACCCGCGTGCGCGGCCTGACCCAGGACGACTCCCACATCTACTGCACCAGGGACCAGATGAAGGGGGAGCTGACCAACCTGCTCCAGTTCGTGCTCAAGGTGTTGAAGGACTTCGGCCTCAACGACTTCTACCTGGAGCTGTCCACCAAGGATCCCAACAAGTTCGTCGGCTCCGACGAGGTCTGGGAGGAGGCCACCAACACCCTGGCCGAGGTGGCCAAGGACTCCGGACTGGAGCTGGTCGACGACCCCGAGGGCGCCGCCTTCTACGGGCCCAAGATCTCCGTGCAGGCCCGGGACGCCATTGGGCGCACCTGGCAGGTCTCCACCATTCAGCTGGACTTCAACCTGCCCGAGCGCTTCCAGCTGGAGTACATCGCCGCCGACGGCTCCCACCAGCGGCCGGTCATGATCCACCGGGCCCTCTTCGGCTCCATCGAGCGCTTCTTCGCCATCCTGCTGGAGCACTACGCCGGCGCCTTCCCGGCCTGGCTGGCCCCCGTCCAGGTGCAGGCCGTGCCCGTGGCCGACGAGTTCGCCCCCCACCTGGAGCACCTGCTGGACCAGCTGCGCGACGACATGGTCCGTTGCGAGATCGACCGCTCCGACGACCGCTTCGGCAAGAAGATCCGCAACGCAGCCAAGTCCAAGGCCCCCTTCATCCTGATCGCCGGCGAGGAGGATGCCTCCAAGAACGCGGTCTCCTTCCGCTTCCGCGACGGCAGCCAGCTCAACGGGGTGCCCGTGGAGCAGGCCCGCGCCTGGATCAACGAGGCCATCAAGGTCCGCGCCCAGATCAACTCGGCAGACGACTTCCGAGCGAACACCTCCTGCAGTCAGGACTGACCAATGTTCGAACATCTACGGCGCCCCTGGAAGCGCATCATCGCCCCCATCGCCCGCGGCCTGGTTCGTCTGGGCGTGAGCGCCAACGGTGTCACCATCAGCGGAGCCGTAGGCACCACCCTGGTAGCCATCGCGACCGGGTTCACCGGCTGGCTCCTGCCCGGGGCCATCGTCCTGGCAATCCTGGTGGCCTTCGACTCCCTGGATGGTTCCGTGGCCGCGCTGACCGGCGGTGGCACCCAGTTCGGGGGCTTCCTGGACTCCACCCTTGACCGGATAGCCGACTGGGCCGTCCTGGCCGGGGTCATCATCTACCTGCGCCGCCACGAGCTGGACTGGGTGGCCGGTGGCAGCCACCAGGGTCCCGACATCTGGGCACAGGTGGGCATGGCCGCAGCCCTCTTCGCCATCATGACCTCCTTCGTCACCTCCTACGCCCGGGCCCGGGCCGAGGCCGAGGGCTTCGAGGCCAAGAACGGCATCGCCACCAGATCGGACCGGCTGGTCATCATCCTGGTGGGCATGGCCCTGACGGGAGCCGGGCTGCCCCTGGCCGTGCTCAGCTGCTTCCTGGTCCTGCTGGCCCTGCTGGGCATCGTCACCGTCTGGCAGCGGATCAGCCACGTCGCCAAGGACATGAGCCGCAACCCGCAGCCCGCCAACCCCAACCACGAGTGAGCCTATGCCGGACCGACTGCTCATCTTTCTGGCGCAGCATGCGCGTCTGGTGCCCGAGGGGCTGCTGCGCGGCCTCTTCCTGGCGGCGGCCGACCTCTGCTGGCTGTTCCGGATAGGCGGCGTCAGACAGCTGGAGCGCAACCTGGCCCATGTCATGCCAGAGGCCGACCATCGCAGCCTGCGGCGCACCTCGCGCCAGGGCATGCGCTCCTACTTTGTCTACTTCGTCGAAGCCCTGACCGTGGGAGCCCGCACCAAGGAGCAGCTGCTGGCACGCATACACGGCGGCGGCAGCGCCTACCCGGATCCGGCCAAGAGCGACATCGGCCTGCGATCCCTGCCCATCGGCATGGGCCACCAGGGCAACTGGGACTACGCGGGCTTCTGGGCCTGCTCCACGGTCGGCCAGGTCACCACGGTGGCCGAGCGGCTGCGGGATCCTGGGATGCTGAACACCTTTGCGGACATCCGTCGCCGCCTGGGCATGAACATCCTGCTGACCGGCGAGCAGGACATCACCGGCCGTCTGACGACCCTGCTGCGGAAGCCTTGCCAGGTGGTGCCCCTGTTGGCCGACCGCGACCTGAGCCGCCGAGGCGTCTTCGTCAAGGCCTTCGACTCCTGGATTCGCGTGGCCGCCGGACCTGCCGTCATCGCCTTGGACGCCCGTCTGCCCCTGTATACCGTGAACATGCACAGGGAAAAGCTGAAGGGGGAGCGCCGTCGGCAGGCCAAGACCCCCTACGGCTATGTCTGCCAGGTGGACGGGCCCATCGCCATCGAGCCCTACCTGGACATGCCCCGGGAGCAGGCCATCAAGGACCTGACCCAGGCCTGGGTGGACCAGTGGGCCCAGGGCATTCGCGAGCATCCCGAGGACTGGCACATGCTCCAGCCGATTTTCCTTGAGGATCTGGATCTTTCCCGGATGCACGACCTGCCGGACTTCATCCTGGCCCAGGCATCCAAGAACAAGGGAGGTGACGGGCATGAAAGCACCCGAGCAAAGGCCTGAGCAGGAATCAGAGCGCACCGCCATCAAGGCGCCCCTGCGGGTGGGGATCATCTCGCCCTACTCCTTCGAAACCCCGGGCGGCGTCCAACTGCACATCCGCGACTTCGCCAGGCATCTTATGGACCGCGGCCACCAGGTGCAGGTTCTGGCCCCGGGCCGACGCACCCAGGACATGCCCCTCTGGGTGCAGACCACCGGCTCCTCCTTCTCCATTCCCTACAACGGATCCGTGGCCAACCTGAGCTACTTCGGTGTGGCCGGCCACAAGACCCGGCAATGGGTCAGGCAGGGCCACTTCGACATTCTGCACCTGCACGAGCCCGAGGTGCCCTCCCTGAGCCACAAGCCCCTGAGGCCCGGATTCATTCCCTGCCCCTATGTGGCCACTTTCCATGCGGCCTTCGATACGACCCCGCTGGCCCTGAGGCTGACCAGGCGCTACCTGCGCCGATACCTGGCCAACATCAGCCAGGCCATCTTCGTCAGCCCCTCGGCCATGCAGAACGCCAAGAATCTGTTGGAACCGGGCATACCCAGCCAGATCATCCCCAACGGCATCGAAACCAGAGCCCTGCGCAATGCCCGGCCGCGCCCGGAATGGCAGGGGAGCGAGCGGGAGCCCACCATCGGATTCCTGGGACGGATGAAGGAGGAGCGCAAGGGGTTCAGGATTCTGGCCCAGGCCGCACCTGCCATTCTGCAGCGGGTGCCCGGAGCCCGCTTCCTGTGTGCAGGCGACGGCCAGGCGGAGGCCCGGAAAATACTTGAGGACGTCGATCCCGGACTGGCCCGGCACTTCACCTTCCTGGGCCGGATCAGCGACGAGGACAAGGCCTCCTTCTACCACAGCCTGGGCCTGTATGTGGCACCGCAGACCGGGGGAGAGAGCTTTGGCATCGTGCTGGTTGAGGCCATGGCGGCAGGCTGCCCGGTGGTGGCCTCGGACCTGCCCGCCTTCGAGGACGTCTCCCAGAACGGCCGCGGTGCACGTCTGTTCGCCACCGGAAACCCCCAGGACTGCGCCAGGGCGGTTCTTGAACTGCTGAGCGACCGACCTGCCCGCCTGGACCTGGCCTCGTGCGGAATGCGTCGGGCCAGCGACTACGACTGGGAGCGGGTCACCGACCAGGTTCTGGATGTCTACGCCCGGGCCCTGGCGGCCAGGCCCGATCATCGCCGTGGCCTGCTGGGCAGGCTGGTGGGCCGGAAGGCTGGTTCTCCTTGCGATGAAGCCCCCACGAAAGGGCCTGAAAACCCGTAAAATTGTCGAAGAGCGGAACTAGAATTCCATTCGTTTACGCATTCGTACCGTCAGGAGACATATGTCAGGGCATTCGAAGTGGGCGACCACCAAGCACAAGAAAGCAGCCATCGACGCCAAGCGTGGCAAGCTCTTCGCCAAGCTGATCAAGAACATCGAGATCGCCGCCCGCACCGGCGGCGGTGACCCCGACGGCAACCCCACCCTCTACGACGCCATCGTCAAGGCCAAGAAGTCCTCCGTGCCCGCAGACAACATCACCAGGGCCGTCAAGCGCGGCTCGGGCGAGGAGGCCGGAGCAGCCAACTACGAGACCATCGTCTACGAGGGCTACGCTCCCGCAGGCGTGGGCATCATCATCGAATGCCTGACCGACAACCGCAACCGCGCGGCCGCCGAGGTCCGTTCCACCCTGACCAAGGGCGGCGGCTCCCTGGCCCAGAACGGGTCGGTCAGCTTCAACTTCGAGCGCAAGGGCCAGATCATCGTCCCCTCGGAGGGCCTGGACTACGACACGGTCTTCGAGAAGGCCGCCGAGGCCGGTGCTGAGGACGTGCAGGACAACGGCGAGAGCTACACCGTGCTGACTGCCCCCGGCGACATGGTCAACGTCCGCAAGGCCCTGCAGGACGCGGGCATGGACTACGACTCCGCCGACCTGGTCCTCAACCCCAAGAGCGAGGTCACCCTGGACCTGGACTCCGCCCGCAAGGTCTCCAAGCTGATCGACAACCTGGACGACCTGGACGACGTGCAGGAGATCTACAGCAACTGGACCGCCCCCGACGAGGTCATGGCCCAGTTGGACGACGAGTGACCCTATGATCGTTCTCGGCGTCGACCCGGGGCTCACCCGATGCGGCGTTGGCGTCATTGAAGCCGGTGCATCGCGCCGGCTTTCCTTTGTTCATGTGGACGTCGTGCGCTCAGACCCCGAACAGAGCCAGGACCTGCGGCTGCTGGCCATCTACCAGGGGCTGACGGCCGCCCTGGACCGTTTCAGCCCTGACGTGGTGTCCATCGAGCGGGTCTTTGCCCAGTCCAACCACAACACCGTGCTAGGCACCGCCCAGGCGGCAGGGCTGGCCATGCTGGGGGCTGCGCAGCGGGGAATCCCCGTAGCCCTGCACACCCCTACCGAGGCCAAGATGGCGGTGACCGGCAATGGCCAGGCTGACAAGATCCAAGTGCAGCGGATGGTGGCCCGCATCTTGGGGCTCAACCAGCTGCCCAAGCCCGCCGACGCTGCCGACGCTCTGGCCCAGGCCATCTGCCACGCCCTAAGGCCCGCCGGCGCCATCCAGGGCGGGGAGCGCGAGGAGCATCTGACCCAGGCCCAACGGCAGTGGGCACAGGCCTCCGCCAAGTACGGCAAGCATCGGGGAGTCCAGCGAGACATGTAAGCTGATTCGAACAGACGTTCGATTCCATCGAGGGGTGATCAAGTGCTGGCAATGCTGACCGGGCGGGTGGCCGCCATCGAAACAGGCTCTGCCGTCATCGATGTTTCGGGGGTGGGGTTCGAGGTGCGCATGCCCCAGTCGGACCTGGCCTCCATGCGGGCCGAATCCACGGTCACTGTTTACACGGCCCTCTCCCTGACCCAGGATGCACTGACCCTCTACGGATTCCTCAGCCGCACGTCGAAATCCCTCTTCGCCCAGCTGCAGAAGGTCAGCGGCATCGGACCGCGCGTGGCCCTGTCCATCCTCGCCACCCTGAACTCGGACCAGCTGGCCCAGGCCGTGGCCGACGGCGACGCTGCGGCCCTGTCCCGGGCGCCCGGCCTGGGCAAGAAGGGCGCTCAGAAGATCATCCTCGAGCTCTCCGGCAAGCTGGATCTGGATGCCGGCACAGGCAAGCAGGGACCCGCCCAGACCGACGACGGCGCCCACCAGGTGGTTGAAGGACTGATCTCCCTGGGCTGGCTGCAGCGTGATGCCGAGCAGGCCGTGGAGCAGACCTGCAGCGAGGGCGGCTACACCCTGCCCCTGCAGCCGGCCGACATTCCCAAGGTGCTCAAGCAAGCCCTGACCCGGCTGGACAGGGGGCGCTGACCCATGGCTGACAAGCAGATGTCTACCGGGTACATCGATTCCCAGAACGGCGACGCCCAGGAGGAATCCCTGCGGATGGTCTCGGCCCGGCCCATCGAAGGCGAGCCGGTCAGCGACGAGGAGCTGCGTCCGGAAACCCTGGACGGATTCATCGGACAGCCCCGGCTCAAGGCCCAGCTGGGCCTCTTCCTGAAGGCCGCCAAAAAGCGGGACGTGGCCCCCGATCACATCCTTCTGGCGGGCCCTCCAGGCCTGGGCAAGACCACCCTGGCCATGATCGTCGCCCACGAGCTGGAGGTGCCCATCCGCGTCACCTCGGGGCCGGCCGTCCAGCATGCCGGCGACCTGGCCTCCATCCTGAGCTCCCTGGAAGCCGGCGAGGTGCTCTTCATCGACGAGATCCACCGCCTGCCCAGGGCCGCCGAGGAGCTGCTCTACATCGCCATGGAGGACTTCCGGGTGGATGTCATGGTGGGCAAGGGCCCCGGAGCCTCCTCCATTCCGCTGACCCTGCCCAGGTTCACGGTCATAGGCGCCACCACCCGCGAAGGCATGCTGCCCTCGCCCCTGCGGGCCCGGTTCGGCTTCACCGCCCACCTGGACTTCTACCCGGAGGAGGAGCTGGAGAAGCTGGTCGAACGGTCGGCCAAGGTCCTGGGCATCGTCCTGCAGGATGACGCCGCCCATCAGCTGGCCCTGCGCTCCCGCGGCACGCCCAGGATCGCCAACCGCCTCCTGCGCCGGGTGCGCGATTGGGCCATAGTCCACGATCTTGACCAGGTCGGCCCTGACGATGTCAAGCAGGCCCTGTCCCTCTACCAGATCGACTCCGAGGGGCTGGACCGTCTGGATCTGGCCGTCCTCAAGGCCATCGTCAACAGTTTCGACGGCGGACCCGTGGGCCTGAACAACCTGGCCGCCATGGTGGGCGAGGAGGCGGAGACGGTCGAGACGGTCTGTGAGCCCTACCTGGTGCGCGAGGGCTTCCTGGTACGCACCCCGAAGGGGCGTGTGGCCACCACCAAGGCCTGGGAGCACCTGGGCCGCAAACCGCCCGAGGATGTCATGAAGCTGTTCTAGACTGGGGTCTTCGCAGCAATGCATATCGCCGTTTGATACCCGCCGAAACAAGGAGTGGAAACAGCCATGGGATCCATGATTTTCATGATCGTCATCATCGCCCTGATGATCGCCATGATGTGGGGAAGCTCCCGCAAGAGCAAGCAGCAGCAGGCCGCGGTCCAGGACTTCCGCCAGTCCCTGCAGCCCGGTGACGAGGTAGCCACCACCACAGGCTTTCTGGGCAAGGTCGTCTCTGTGGATCTGGAGAAGGAACAGGTGGTCATCGACTCCGAGGGTTCGCAGTCCCGCTGGCGCATCCAGGCCATCACCAAGCCGCCCATCGTCCCGGCCTACATCCACGATGACGAGGTTGACGAAAACGGCAACCCCCTGCCCGAGAATGCAGATGCGCCCGCCGAGGTCACCGCCGCTGAAGAAGACGACAACGCCAGCGGCAATGCCGACGGTGAGGAAACCGCCGCCGATGATGCTGCCGCCCAAAACTCTGCCGCCTCAGAAGGCAAGGATGATGCCGAGGCTAAGTCGGATACCCAGCCGGATCCTGAAGACGAATCGGACAAGGAAGAGACTGCGGAGAAGTCCGACGACACTGACGAATCGGATACGTCCAAGGCTTCCAAGACTTCGGATTCGACTTCCGCCAAGTCCTGAACCTCATACGCGCGCCACACCTCCCGTCAGTCTGACTCCGAACGGAAACGCGGCGCGCGTATGATGGCCCCGCAACCACTTCCAAGGAGCAAAACAGAAAGAAGATCATGGCTCAATCGGACGATATCAAGGTTGGAGAACTTAAGCAGGTGGGCGATGATGACGCCGCTTATCTGATCTCATTGATCCGTACCATTCCGGACTTTCCCAAGAAGGGGATCCTTTTCAGGGACTTCATCCCCGCCATGTCGGATCCCAGAGGGTTGGCCATCATCCTCGACGCCATGAAGCGCACCCTGCCCGTCAAGCCGGAGGACTTCGACCTGGTGGCCGGGCTTGAGGCACGCGGCTTTCTGATCGGCCCCCAGCTGGCCACCGATCTGGGCAAGGGCTTCCTGCCCATGCGCAAGGCCGGCAAGCTTCCCGAGCCCACCTACAGCCAGGAGTATGCCCTCGAATACGGCAACGCCCGCATCGAAATCGAGCAGGGCTCCCTGCGCCCTGGCCAGCGGGTCCTGATTGTCGACGACCTGATCGCCACCGGCGGTTCCGCCCAGGCAGCAGCGCGTCTGGTGGAGCAGGCCGGGGGCCAGGTGGCTGGTTTCAGCTTCGTCATGGAGCTCAACGGTCTGGACGGTCGCAAGGCCCTGGGTGCCTACCCGGTCACCTGCCTGATGAACATGCCTGCCTGAGCACGATTGGGGGACCTTCACCATGGATTTGTACGAATACCAGGCCAGGCAGCTGCTCGCTGAACATGGCATCTCCCAACCCAGGGCCGTCTATGCCTCAACCGCAGAAGAGGCCGGCCAGGCAGCCGACGTCATCGGCTACCCCTGCATGATCAAGGGCCAGGCCACCATTGGCCATAGGGGACAGGCCGGAGCCGTCAAGAGAGCCGAGAATCACGATCAGGCCGTAGCCTTGGCCGAGGCCATCCTGCCCATGAACATCGATGGCCATCCGGTCAGCGGGATCCTGGTCACCGAGGCACGCAACATCCTGCACGAGTACTACCTGTCCATCTCGGTGGACCGCACCTCCCGGGACTACGATGTCCTGGCCACGGCCAGCGGCGGCACCGAGGTGGAGACCATCGCCCGCGAGCATCCCGGATCGGTCCGGCGCCTGCACATCGGCCCCCTGGAGGATTTCGAGAGGCAGGCCGCCCGCACCATGGCCGAGCGCATCGGCTTCTACCATGCCGATCTGGAGCAGGCCGCGCAGATACTTCTGGGCATGTGGCACACCTTCCAGGACAGCGACGCGACCCTGGTCGAGATCAACCCCCTGGCCAAGGTGGGCGACCCGGACGACGAGGCCACCAAGCACCTGGACGCCCTCGATGCCAAGATCTCCCTGGACGGGAATGCGGCCTTCCGGCACGACGGCTGGAAACGGTTCACGGACCCGGCGCAAGTCGACCCTCTGGAAGCCAAGGCCAAGGCCGCTGGCCTGCACTACGTCCATCTGGACGGCCAGGTGGGCGTCATCGGCAACGGCGCAGGACTGGTCATGAGTTCCTTGGACGCGGTTGCCGGGTCAGGACAGCGTCAGGGCCTTCCTATCGGACCCGCGAACTTCCTCGACATCGGCGGCGGAGCCTCTCCTGAAGTCATGCGCACCAGCCTGGACGTGGTCCTCTCCGACCCCAAGGTCCGTTCGGTCATGGTCAATGTCTATGGAGGCATCACCTCCTGCCAGCAGGTGGCCCAGGGCATCCTGGCAGCCGTGAACGCTGCGGGCGAGCAAGATCAGAACGACGACCGGCCCATCGTGGTCCGCTTCGACGGCAATGAGGCTGCCGAGGGACTGGACCTGCTGGCCAAGGCCCAAGAGCCTCGGCTCAAGGTGGCCCGCACCATGGAGGAGGCGGCGGACCAGGCCGTGGCCCTGGCCGCCCAGGCAGGAAAGGAGACGGGACGATGACCCTCTTCGTTGAAGACGGCGCCCCCGTCATGGTTCAGGGCATGACCGGTCGCCAGGGCATGGTCCACACGGCCCGCATGATGGTGGCAGGCACCAACATCCAGGCTGGGGTCAACGCCCGCAAGGCCGGAATCACAGTCGACTTTGACGGCCCTGACGGCCAGGCTCGTCAAGTGCCCGTCTACGCCGATTGCGCAGCAGCGCGGCAGGCGACCGGGGCTCGTACCTCCGTGGTCTTCGTCCCGCCCAAATTCGCCAAGGACGCCATGGTCGAGGCCATCGAGGCCGGCATCACCCTGATCGTGGTCATCACCGAGGGCATTCCCGTGGCCGACACCGCTTACTGCGTGGCCCTGGCCAGGGAACGTGGCTGCCGCATCGTCGGCCCCAACTGCCCAGGACTGATGACCATGTCCGACCGGCCCAACGGCGTCGGCGCAGACCTGGGCATCATCCCGCAGGGCATCGCCGGTCGCGGCCCGCTGGGGCTGGTCTCCAAGTCCGGCACCCTGACCTACCAGCTCATGGGGGAGCTGTCCTCCATCGGCTTCACCGCCTGCCTGGGCATCGGCGGCGACCCCATTGTGGGCACCACCATGCTGGAGGCCCTGCAGGCCTTCAACCGCGATCCCGAGACCAAGGCCTGCGTCATGATCGGCGAAATCGGCGGTTCGGCTGAACAGGAGGCCGCCCGCTGGGCCTCCACCCACATGACCAAGCCCATCGTGGCCTATATCGCCGGCTTCACCGCCCCAGAGGGCAAGCAGATGGGCCACGCCGGAGCCATCATCTCGGGCGGCAAGGGCACAGCTGCAGACAAGAAGGAAGTGCTTGAGTCCGTCGGCATCCAGGTGGGCACTACACCCGGCGAGACCGCCCGGCTGACACTCGACCTGCTACGGGAGCATGCCATCATATGACCGACAGGGTGAAAGTGTGGCTCCGGGGGGCCCTCGAGGCCTACCTAGCCATACTTATCTACACTGTCGCCCTCGGGGCCTGCATGGCCCTGCTCCTGCTCATCATCTCCATCGAGGAGGGCGGGCCTTCCCTGTCCATGGCCACCGTGGCCCTGACGGAAACCATCACCCTGCTCACCCAGGGCTGTGGGTTCACGGCAGGGGCCCTGACCTTGACCATCATTCCTTTGCTGCTGACCGGCCTGCTGATCTGGATGATCCGCTCCCTGGTCAGCCGGCTGGGCATGTCCGTCGGCGGCTGCATTGCCGGCCTGGTCGTCTGGGTGCTCTGCAGCCTCATCCTCATGCAGGGCAGCCAGACCATCCAGGTGGACACCACCCCGGTCATTCTTTTGCGGACCGGCCTGGTCTTCCTATTGGGTTACGGCTGGGCCTGGGTCCGCTCTGAACCATTCCGCCAGGCTTTCACCAAACGAATCAAAGAGGCCGTGCCCGTTCAGGTCCGCAGGACCATCCGGCTCGGGCTCACGGCCGGCTTGATCCTCTTGGCCGCCATGCTGGCCGCCGGCCTGATCGCCCTGATTGTATGGATTGTTCTCTATCACGGAGACGTGGGCCGCCTGTTCGAACTGACACGTATGGGCACCGCCTCGGCTGTAACGACCAGTCTGGCCTCCCTGGCCTGGCTGCCCAATCTGATCATCTGGGCTGCCTCCTGGCTTTTCGGTGACGGTTTCAAGATAGGCCAGCTGGCCGCCTTCACCCTCTGGTCCGGACACGCCTCAAGCCTGCCCTCGCTGCCCCTCTTCGGGCTGTTCCCGGAGCCGGTCTCCCGGCAGGAGGTTCGTCTGCTCCTGCTCAACCTGCCCCTGCTGGCCGGAGTGGTTGCGGGCATTCTGCTGCTGACCGGGCCATGGGGAGTCAGAATTCATGCTGCTGTGCGCCAAGCAGGGCTGAAGTCCCGAGACACCGCAGTCTGCTTCCTGATGGCAACCCTGGCCATGGTCCTGGCCTGGATGGTCGCCCTGCTCGGTCTTGCCCTGCTTTTCCAGCTCTCCAACGGGGCCCTGGGCCGCCAGCGACTGTCCGGAGTGGGCGTGCCCATAGCCTCCTCCCTGCGCATGATCGGGACCTCCCTGGGGGTCGGCCTGCTGGGAATATGGCTGCTGGCACTCGTCATCGCCGCCCTGATCATCATCAAGGACGTCCTGATTGACTATCTGCGTCAGGCAGACACCAAAAAGACTTCCGCCCAGGCGGAAAACAAGGAAAAACACAACCAATCACGCGGTCAGGGGAGAAAGGAGTCCAAGGCAACCGACCGAGCAGACACACCACGACAGGTCTCGTCCACCCGCAGACCAGGCAAGTAGGTCCGAAGGTGGCGGGGCGCCTCGGCATTCAAGCATAGGAGTAGGAGTTTCCATGGTCACCACGAATCGAACCATCAACCGAGCGCTGGTCTCGGTCTACCACAAGCAGGGCCTTGAGGCCCTGGCATCGGCCTTCCGCCAGGCAGGCACCGAGGTCGTATCCACCGGCAGCACCGCAAAGAAGCTGCAGGATCTGGGCGTCCAGGTCACCCCGGTGGAAAAGGTCACCGGTTTCCCTGAGAGCCTTGACGGCCGGGTCAAAACCCTGGATCCGCACATCCATGCCGGGCTGCTGGCCGACATGACCAACCCCGACCATGTCCGGCAACTCAAAGACCTGGGCATAGCCCCCTTCGACCTGGTGGTGGTCAACCTCTACCCCTTCGAACAGACCGTCCTCGAGGGCGCCGACGCGGACCAGTGCCTGGAGCGCATCGACATCGGCGGCCCTGCCATGATCCGGGCCGCCGCCAAGAACCATGCCAGCGTGGCTGTGATCACCGACCCGGACGACTATGCCCTGGCCGCCGATCGCATCGCCTCCGGCACCGGTTTCAGCCTGGCTGAGCGCGGACGTCTGGCTGCCAAAGCCTTCGCTCTGACAGCCTCCTATGATGCGGCCATCGCCGAGTGGACAGCACGCACATGGGTTGACGACAAGCAGGACAAGGCAGAGGATCAGAAACCAGCACAGGCGATGACCCGCACCTGGCGTCTGGCCAACCAACTGCGCTACGGGGAGAACCCCCACCAGAAGGCCGCCCTCTACCTGGACCCGCTGGACCGGGACGGCTTCGCTGCGGCAGAGCACCTGGGCGGGGCCAAGGAAATGAGCTACAACAACTATGTGGACGCTGACTCCGCATGGCGCTCGGTCTGGGACTTCCCCGACCTGCCCGCAGTGGCCGTGGTCAAGCACTCCAACCCCTGCGGTCTGGCCGTGGGGGAGGACATCGCCCAGGCCCACCGCCGCGCCCACGCCTGCGACCCCATGAGCGCCTATGGCGGGGTCATCGCCGCCAACCGCACGGTCACCCTGACCATGGCCCAGCAGATCAAGCCGGTCTTCACCGAGGTGATTGTGGCACCAGGCTATGAGCCCGAGGCCCTGGACCTGCTGCGGACCAAGAAGAACCTGCGCATCCTGTCTGTGCAACGCCGCCCGCGTCAGCGCCCGATCATCCGTCAAATCGACGGGGGAGCCCTGGTGCAGACACCCGACCTGATCGACGCCCCGGGAGACAATCCCTCCACCTGGCGTCTGGTCTCCGGCAATCCCGCCGACCAGGCGACCATGGATGATCTGACCTTCGCCTGGCGGGCCATCCGCTCGGTCAAGTCCAACGCCGTGCTCCTGGCCAACCAGGGAGCCACCGTGGGCATCGGCATGGGCCAGGTCAACAGGGTTGACTCCAGCCATTTGGCCGTGGAGCGGGCCAACACGCTGGATGAGGGCCGCAACCGGGCCAAGGGCTCGGTGGCCGCATCCGATGCCTTCTTCCCCTTCGCCGACGGTCTGGAATATCTGATCCAGGCCGGCATCAGGGCCGTGGTGCAGCCGGGAGGATCCATCCGTGATCCCGAGGTGATCAAGGCCGCCCAGGACGCCGATCTGACCATGTATCTGACCGGGACACGCCACTTCTTCCACTGATGAAACCGGACCCTGCGGCCGAATGTCGCCCTGCGACAAATTCCTTGACCGTGGGGTCCAATGCGGTGATATGCTGAAAGAACTGACCAGCGATGATGCTGACTAGGTACCCATAATTCGAAGGAGATATTGTGACCTATCAGACAGTCAATCCTTTTAACAACCAACTGATCAAGACGTATCCAGATGCCACCGATGAAGACCTGGAGAACGCCCTGGCCCGTGGCCATGACCTTTACAAGACCTGGCGCAAGCAGGAGGGCCCGGGAGACCGTCCCGCACAACTGCACCAGGTCGCCAAGCTCTTCCGCCAGAACGAGGATGCCCTGGCAGCCAACCTGACCCTGGATATGGGCAAGCTGGTGGGCGAGGCCCGTGCCGAGGTGGAGCTGTGCGCCGACATCGCCGACTACTTCGCCGATCACGCCGAGGAGCTGCTGGCTCCCGTCCCCCTGGACAACCCCGCCGGCAAGGCCTACTACGTCAAGCAGGCCACCGGCATCGTGTTCATGGTTGAGCCTTGGAACTTCCCCTACTACCAGATCATGCGCGTGTTCGCCCCCAACTTCATTCTGGGCAACCCCATGATCCTCAAGCACGCCTCCAACGTGCCCGGCTCGGCTGTAGCCTTCGAACAGACCGTAAGAGAAGCAGGAGCCCCCGAGGGCAGCCTGACCAATCTCTTCGTCAATTATGATCAGGTGGACCGTGCCATCGCCGATCCTCGTGTCTCTGGCGTGGCCCTGACCGGATCGGAGCGCGGCGGCGCCTCGGTGGCCAAGTCGGCTGGAGCCAACCTGAAGAAGTCCTCCATGGAGCTGGGCGGCAACGACGTCTTCATCGTCCTGGATGACGCTGACTGGGATCTGCTCAAGAAGGTGGCCCCAGGCGCCAGGCTGACGAACGCCGGCCAGGTCTGCACCTCCTCCAAGCGCTTCATCGTCACGGAGAACCGCTACGACGACTTCGTCTCGCTCATCGTCGACGCCTTCTCGCACGCGGTTCTGGGCGATCCCAGCAACCCCGAAACCACGCTGGCCCCCATGTGCATGGTCTCCGCCCGCGACAACCTGGCCAAGCAGGTCGAAACGGCAGTGGCCGGTGGAGCCAAGGTCGTCTACGGTAACAAGCCCTACGATTCGCCGGGGGCCTTCTTCACCCCGACGGTTCTGACGGACATCGACCGTAACAACCCTGTCTACAACCAGGAGATGTTCGGCCCTGTGGCATCCATTTACAAGGTGGCCAACGAGGATGAGGCCATCGAGCTGGCCAACGACTCCAGCTACGGCCTGGGCGGTGTGGTCTTCTCCTCGGATACCGACCATGCGGATGCCCTGGCCCGTCGCATCGAGACCGGCATGACCTTCATCAACGGCGGATGGGTGACCATGCCCGAGCTGCCCTTCGGAGGCATCAAGAACTCCGGCTATGGCCGTGAGCTCTACAGCCTGGGCTTCGACACCTTCGCCAACGAGCACCTGATCTTCCAGCACAAGAACTGATCGGACTGCTCCGGCTCCTTGTTGAAAGAGCGACCGTGCCATCATCGTCCAAGGGCGATGGCGGCACGGTCGCTTTGCGTCAACAGCACTGGTAGGCTCGAACCGACAGAGCATGTGCAGAAGGCAGGAGAACATGGCAGACGCGGCTAAGACCGAAAACCCGAACCCCAAGCCCCCGCAACCGCCCAAGACTTCTGGTCGAGGCCACCCCTTCGTCTCGGAGGCTCAGGAGGGTCGCCCTATCTGCGAGGCCATCATCTTTCTCGTGGTGCTTGTCGCCGCGCTCGTGGCCTTCTGCGGATACACATGGGCCGCGACTGGACTGGTGTCCGTCGCGGCCCTGGTTTGCGGCGCCCTGCGCCTGATCCTCAAGGAACGCAGCCCCTGGAAGGTCCGGTCGGTGCCCTTCGATGCCTTCATCAGCATCGCCCTGGGCATCGGCCTGCTGGTCACCTACACCAGCATTCAGCTGATGCTGTGACCCCTCTCAGCCTTCAGTAGGCTTGTCTTCGGATTGATCATCACTGTCTTCTGTTTCCGAAGCACTATGAAGGGGCTCGACCTGCAGATCGGGAATGGTTCCTGCATTAGCTGGGGCAACAGCATCCTTTCCAGCATCAGCCTCCTGCTCTGCATCGGAATCGGATAGAGAAGATACATCGACGGTCTGAGCAGTGGTGTCTGCAGGGGCGGCCGTGTCAGTTGTATCAGCACCAGGGGTTTGAACCGGAGCAGGAGATGCCTGGGCCGATTGATCCTGAGCCTGGGCACCGGGGGCAAAAGCATCAGCTTGTGCTTGTGCCTGAGCATCTGCATCCACCTGTACAACTAGCTGCGCATCAGTGGCGGCACCCATGGCGCGCATGGCCATGTTGTCGGTGATGATGCTGGTCATGATGATGACCAGGGCCACCAGAGAGGCAGCCAGCAGGGGGCAGATCCAGAAGAGCCAGAGCTGGGAGATCGGGCTGACGGCCATGTGCTTGGACTGGGCGAAGATGGCGATACCGGTGGAACGAGCCGGGTTCAGTCCCGAGCAGGTGATGGGGTAGGTGACCAGCACGCCGACGCCGTAGGCCAGCCCGGTATAGAGAGCATGGTTGCGACGGGCGCGGCCGTCGGAGCGCAGGGTGGTGATGGCCGCAGCCACCACGATCATGCAGCCGATCAGCTCAACCACGATGGCCATGGGCGCCCCGAAGGCGATGTGCTGCTGGCCCAGGGTGGCTGCAGCGGGCGAGCCGCCTGAAAAACCGTTGACCGAGAACATGAGCCAGGTCCTGTCCGGCACGGACTTGCTGACTGGCACAAGGGCAACGGCGAGCGCACCGGCGCCAATAGCGCCGATCACCTGGGCGACGATGTAGATCAGCCCGTCCACCATGCTGATCTGCGAGGTGAACATGGCGGCAACGGTCACGGCGGGGTTGAAGTGGCCGCCGGAGACGCCGCCCAGCATGGCCGTAACGACCAGGTAGGTCAGGGCGGTTCCCAGGACCGGCAGCACCACGCTGGGCTGGCCCATGACCAGCTGGCCGAAGCTGTAGGACAGGTAGATGACCGCGCAGATCAGGAAGGTGCCCACCAGCTCTGCGGCCGCACGAATCCAACGAACATCACGGGGCCTGATCCGCCTGCGGACGGGCTTTGCGGCAACCTGCCCGTCGGCCTGTTCGAGAACCGGCTCAGCACTTGCTTCCATAGTCATGTTCCCCACCTTGCAATCCCTTCGACGACAATGAACAACAACAGCTTCCAGCTTAGGGCAAGCCAACAACACTTCCCTAGGCTCCGATATAGTATGATATGACCTTTCGGCGGCTGCGGTCGTCCAGAACGTCATCCGTTACATATCTATCAGGCCACGTTGGGAGAACGATGCCACATCCATACACACAGGCGATCAGAGCGCGCGAACAGGGGGAGGAGGGCATCCGCCTCCAGAAGGTGCTGGCCCAGGCCGGCTTCGGCTCTCGTCGCAAATGCGAGCAGATCATCACCCAGGGCAGGGTCGAGGTCGACGGCAAGCTGGTCACCACGCTGGGCAGCCGGGTGGACCCCTCCCATCAGCAGATCCGCGTGGATGGATCCCGCATCCATCTGAACGACAAGCATGTCACCCTTGCCCTGAACAAGCCGCGCAAGGTCCTCTCGACCATGGACGACCCCAAGGGCCGGTTCACCCTGCGCGACATCATCGGGGACCGTTACGAGCGCGTCTTCCACATGGGCAGGCTGGACTATGACTCAGAGGGCCTGATCCTCATGACCGACGATGGGGAGCTGGCCCAGCACGTCATGCACCCGCGCTACGAGGTGGAAAAGACCTATATTGCCACGCTCAGCGGCCACATCGGCGGCAACGTCTGCCGACGGCTGGTCACCCAGGGGGTGGAGCTGGACGACGGCCTGATCCGGCTGGACCATTGCGCCATCATCGACCACAACCGCGAGCACACCATCGTCAAGGTGGTCCTGCATTCGGGCAAGAACCGGATAGTCCGGCGCATCTTCGGCGCCATCGGCTACCCGGTGACCCGGCTGGTGCGCACCCAGATCGGCCCCATCCGGCTGGGCGAGATCCGTCCTGGCTCCTACCGGGTGCTCTCTGCAGCTGAGATCAAGGCCCTGGATAAGGAGGTCGGACTGTGATCACTGTCGCCATCGATGGCCCTGCGGGAGTGGGCAAGTCCTCCACCTCGCGGGCCCTGGCCAAGCATTTCGGCCTGGCTTACCTGGATACGGGCGCCATGTACCGGGCGGCCACCCTCTGGTGCATGGACCGCGGGCTGGACCTGGATACGGACCAGCCCGACCAGGAGGCGATCACTGAGGCCGTGGCCGATTCCATCACCGGTGGCCACCTGGTCATGGGACTGGACCCCGAACATCCCACTGTCAGCCTGGACGGTCGTGACGTGGATGAAGCGATACGCTCCACCAGGGTCTCCGAACACGTCTCCGTAGTCTCTTCGATTCCGGCTGTGCGCCATGTCCTCATCGCCGCCCAGCGGGCCATCATGGCTGACCAGGAGCGCGGTGTGGTGGCCGAAGGACGGGACATCACCACCGTGGTGGCCCCGGATGCCCAGATCCGTGTGCTGCTGACAGCCCGCGAAGAGGTCCGCCAGGCCCGTCGCAGCGGCCAGGCCCAGGCTGGATCAGCAGGCGCCGAGGATCTGGCTGCCCGGGATGCCCGGGATTCCAAGGTCACCTCCTTCATGAGCGCCGCCGACGGGGTGACCACCGTGGACAACTCCGATCTGACCTTCGAGCAGACCCTGAAGGCCCTGATCGATCTGGTCTCCTCGGCCATGGAGGAGGACTCCTACGACGAGTACGCCCGGAACCTGGACGACTATGAGCTGGACGAGGAGGACCGTGCTCTGCTGGAGGGCGGCTCCCAGGACCAGGATGACCAGGACCATGGCCCCAAGGCCGTGGGCGTGCTGGCCGTGGTGGGAAGGCCCAACGTGGGCAAGTCCACCCTGGTCAACAGGATTCTCGGCCGCCGTGCTGCCGTAGTCGAAGACACCCCTGGCGTGACCCGGGATCGTGTCAGCTACGAGGCCGAGTGGGCCGGCACCCAATTCAAGCTGGTAGACACCGGGGGCTGGGAGAGCGATGTGGAGGGCATCGAATCCGCCATCGCCTCCCAGGCACAGGTCGCCGTATCGCTGGCGGATGCCGTCATTCTGGTCGTGGATGGCCAGGTGGGACTGACCGCCAGCGACGAGCGGATCGTCACCATGCTGCGGGCCGCCGGCAAGCCGGTCGTCCTGGCCGTCAACAAGCTGGATGACCGGATGGCCGACTACACCGCCTCCGAATTCTGGAAGCTGGGCCTGGGCGAACCCTATGCCATCTCCGCCATGCACGGCCGAGGGATAGGCGACCTGCTGGACGCCGCGCTGGAACAGCTCGGCAAAGCCGACAAGACTTCGGGATTCCTCACCCCGGACGGCCTGCGCCGGGTGGCCCTGGTCGGCCGGCCCAACGTGGGCAAGTCCTCCCTGCTCAACCAGCTGGCCCACGAGGAGCGGGCCGTGGTTCACGATGTAGCGGGCACCACCCGTGACCCGGTCGACGAGGTGGTACAGGTGGACGGCGAGGACTGGCTCTTCATCGACACCGCCGGCATCAAGCGCCGCCTGCACAAGATCTCGGGTGCCGAATACTACTCCAGCCTGCGCACCCAGGCGGCCATCGAACGCTCGGAACTGGCGCTGATTCTCTTCGATGCCTCCCAGCCCATCGCCGATCAGGACTTGAAGGTCATGAGCCAGGCCGTGGATGCTGGTCGGGCCATCGTTCTGGTCTTCAACAAGTGGGATCTGCTGGACGACTTCGGCCGTCAGCGTCTTGAGCGGCTCTGGCAGACCGAATTCGACCGGGTCACCTGGGCCGAGCGGGTCAACCTGTCTGCCAAGACCGGCTGGCACACCAACCGGCTGGCCAAGGCCATGCGCACTGCTCTGGAATCATGGGACAAGCGCATACCGACCGGCAAGCTCAACTCCTTCCTGGGCAAGGTTCAGGCTGCACACCCGCATCCACTGCGGGGCGGCAAGCAACCGAGGATTCTCTTCGCCACCCAAGCCTCCACCAGGCCGCCGCGTTTCGTGATCTTCGCTACCGGCTTCCTGGAGCATGGCTACCGCCGCTATCTGGAACGCTGTCTGCGCGAAGAGTTCGGCTTCGAGGGCACTCCCATCCAGATCTCCGTGCATATCCGCGAAAAGAAGAAGCGCAAATAAAGAAGGTCCCTGGGCCGGTTCTTTAGTCGGCCCAGGGACCTTGCCTTCTCGACTAGACGGCCTTGTCTGCAAATCCTTGTAGAAAGAACTGTGTTTCTGGACATTTGTTGTATTTAGGGAACCTCCGAATCCTTCCAAAGGATTCGGATAGTCCCCATTGCGTATATGCAGATCTGTTATTTGCAGTCTCCTTCAAACCACTCATTGCATATAAGCTCTAACGGTGGTACACGGGTCCGCCCTGCCCGGCATACTTTCTGCCAGCGTATGAACCATAGGCAAATATGAGTACAAGGACGATTGCCAGAGCGGTTCCACAGATCCAGTAGAGCCTGACTCCGCTATAAGCCAGGGCAGCCAGGATCATGACCACGCCCAGAATCATGAATAGCACCCCGCCAAACTGCTGACAACGGCGCCAAGCCTCGCGGCTGGCGTAGGCACCTGGCACTCGAAAACCGCTGATGCCGTTGGGTCTGGTTTTAGGAGCAAGATTGCCGATGACTATGAGAGTCAGACCGGTCAATAGCATGGCGACCTTATCGATGCCGAAATCCGTCGGCCACCAGCCCCAATGAGAATCAGCAACAGCTAATTCGAACAGATCTAAAACCGCGACAATAATCTGCATGCATAGACCACCAAGCAGAAAAACGGTCAAGGTATGCCCCGCTTCATCACCACGTTTAATCAAATATGCACGCAGGACGAACATGAGGATGGTCCAAATCAGCGCAATGACCAGACAGAAGCAGGGCATCCAAACCAGCTCCTGGGGAGAGCCCCAGCGATCCACCTGGTTCTGTGCATTCCAATGAAGCGGGACGTTTTCATTCGGCAGACGATTGACCACTAAGCAGCTTACGCCCAGCATGATTATCCCCGGCAACCACTGAGCCACGACCAGGGTCGGGACGAACCGACCCGCTTTGCCGCCATCAGCCATGAGAGTCTCCTTAGGACTCGGAAACTGCTGTCGAACCAGTTTCCTTGCTCACAATCCGCGGCTCGGGCAGACTTCTCTTGTCGCTGGCGCTGGTCCGCAGGCGGTAGAGCCACTGAATAGTGCTGTCCAGCACACTCAGATTGAGTTCGTAGATGACCCTGGTGCCCTGCTTGTGGCCGACAATCAGGTCTGCTTCTTTCAACTTCCGCAGATGATAGGACAGCTTGGATGGCGTCATTCCCAGTTTTTCGGCCAGGCGTCCCGCCTCCATGCCGCCCTGCTCCAAAAGATCCAGCACACGACGACGCAGGGGATCAGCCAGAGCCGCTGTTGTTTCTTGAATAGCCATAGGTCTCCTTTTTCGATGATTTTCTCTAGTATTTGCATGCTAACATTGTTTCAACCAATATTGTATATACTCTTCAACTTTTATGTGCTTTTAGCTCGCTGAGCGCAAAATAATTGACAATCACTCGGATTAATGGCTTGTGTAGCAACATTAAACTGTTGAACTTACCTACTTTTCTACAGCCAAGGCTTATTGGGGAGGGCCTTGGCTCTAAGCCGCTGGGCAGGTCATGCTCTTAGGTCATGCTACTATGAAGAACTTCGACAGACAGGAGAACGTGCGGCGTGGGCGAAGATAGAACAAAAGTCAACATTGGCAAGGCCGCCATCTTCGACTTGGACGGCACACTTCTGGATTCCATGGGAGTTTGGAAGGAAATCGACCAACGTTTCTTTGCTCGCCGCAACATCCCCATGCCGGACGATTACGCATCTGCAGTGGCCTCCATGCAGACCGGTGCCATTGCCAGATACACCATCGACCGCTTCCACCTTGACGAGCGCCCAGAAGATCTTGTGGAGGAGTGGAACGAGGACGCACTCCTGCTCTACGCCACAGCTGTGCAGCCCAAACCACATGCACGCGATTACCTGCAGGCGCTAAAAGCCAGCGGTGCCGCCCTGGCTGTGGCAACCAGCCTTCCGCCGCGCCTACGACAGGCTGCTCTGAAGCACGCTGGGATGACCGATTGCTTCGACCAGGTCTGCAGCGTGGATGATGCCAAAAGCATCGGCAAAGAGGAACCGGAAATCTACCTGTTGGCTTCACGGATGCTGGGAGTTGCGCCCGACCACTGCACAGTGTTCGAGGATCTTCTGGTCGCCGTCGATTCGGCCAAGCGGGCTGGGATGAAGGTCTGGGCCATGTACGACCAGTCTTCGGACAAGGATTGGGATGCCATTCGCTCTGAGGCTGATGGCGCTATCACTGACTTCGCCCAGGCGCCTGCCATTCTCTGACTCGCTCCGCACCGGCTGGAGCCAGCTGTTACCATGAAAAGCGTCAAGTAGTTTGGTGGAGGCGTTATGAGCAATTCAGGCAGGATAAATGCCGGTTGCTCAAAGTGGCTGTATTCACGTTTGCTCGCTCGCCTGGGATTGCAGAATTGGTGGCCGGCAGAGACCGACTTCGAGATGATGATCGGAGCGGTGCTGGTCCAGCATACGGCCTGGGGAAACGCGGCCATGTCCATCGAGCAGCTGCGCAAGGCCGATCTGCTCAACCCCTGCAACATGGCCGACGTCGATCTGGCAAGGCTGACGAACTTGATCAGATCAAGCGGCTTCATGAAGGCCAAGGCACGCACATGCAAGGCCCTGGCTCAGTGGCTGCTGGCTCACGGCATCCGCACGGCCGATGTTGAGGATTGCGCGGATGAAGGTCTGCGTGACGATCTGCTCACCATTGCCGGAGTCGGACGCGAGACGGCGGATGTCATACGGCTCTATGCCTTCGGCCAGCGCTGCTTCATCTGGGATGCCTATGCACGCCGGATGCTGGACGGTCTGGGTTGGGCCTCCCTGCGGTCATACCAGGAGGGTGAAGAGTACGAGGCGGATTTTATTCGGGTTGATCAATGGCCGCTCAACGACTTGTGCGAATATCACGGGTTGATTGTCCAAGCAGGCAAAAACCATCGCAACCCCCAAGCCTATGCCGCCTTCCTTAAGGAACTTGGCGGTCATGAAAGCTCTTCCAAATGAGTTGATCCCTTGAGGTTCGGCCGAGTCACAAGGCATATGACGGTATCCCGATACGGCACCCCTATAAAGCACCTATATACGGCTGCATCTTATGACCGTATTCCGGTGTGACAATCTTGTCCGAACCTCGGTGAATCGCACACAATAAGGCATCGACTTGACTTCAAGCGGATTGAACTCCGTAGACTATGTTTCATTCGCATACTTGGCAGGCGAATATGCCAGGTAGTGAAGAATGGGGAGCAGGAGCATGAAGGCAGCAAAGTTTGTGAAGCCAGGCCGCATCGAGCTGGAGGAAGCACCGATGCCGACCATCGAAAAGCCGGGAGATGCCGTGATTCGGGTCATACGGGCCTGCGTGTGCGGATCCGACCTGTGGTGGTACCGGGGTATTTCCTCAATGCCCTCAGGCAGTCACGTAGGGCACGAGGCCATCGGCCTGGTCGAAAAGGTGGGCTCCGATGTCACTCATGTCAAACCTGGTGACTTCGTCATAGCGCCTTTCACCCATGGCTGCGGGCACTGCGCGGCCTGCAGGGCCGGCTTCGACGGTGACTGCCTTGATCCGGACAGGCGGGGGAGCGGCGGCTATCAGAGCGAGTATCTGCGATTCACCAACGCGGACTGGGCCTTGGTGCAGATTCCAGGCCAACCTGAGGACTACAGCGACGACATGCTCGACTCCCTGCTGACCCTCTCCGACGTGATGGCCACGGGTTATCATGCAGCCGCCACAGCCCAGGCCAAAGAGGGCGATACAGTCGTGGTCATAGGCGATGGAGCGGTGGGTCTGTGCGGAGTCTTAGCAGCCAAGCTGCGTGGGGCCGAACGCATCATCGCCATGAGCCGGCATGAGGACCGCCAGAGGTTGGCGCGTGAATTCGGAGCCACTGACATCGTGGCTGAACGCGGCGACGCTGCTGTGGAGCAGGTCATGGCTCTCACCGACGGAGCAGGAGCCGATGCGGTCCTGGAATGCGTGGGCACCGAACTGTCCACCGACACCGCCGTCAGGGTGGCCCGGCCCGGCGCAGTGGTCGGCCGGGTCGGCGTACCGCAGCAGGCTACCATGGACACCTCTAAGCTCTTCTGGCGCAATGTCGGTCTGCGAGGCGGGACGGCCGCAGTCACCACATATGACAGGCATCTGCTGCTTGACCAGGTGCTCAAGGGCAGCATCCAGCCAGGCAAGGTCTTCACCCAGCGCTTTGCCTTGGATCACATCCAGGAGGCCTATGAGGCCATGGACCAGCGCACCGCCATCAAATCCCTGGTGCTTGTTGGCGAATGAGGCTGCAGCAGTAATCAGCTGATTCTCGGCGCTGCTGACATTACCGGTGGCGCCGCGTAAGCATGCCTGCCTGAACATACCTCTTATTCCGAAAAAATCAGGGCCGAGTCAGGGATAGTTCAGGGTAAATCAGGGTATTTCATCCCTTCTTTCGCTGATATCAATGGAAGTGACTGATGACGACAAGGATGACCGTCATACAGGGTCAAGCGACGAACGAGGGCACATGACATCTGCGAGGCGAATCAGCATTACTGAGCGTAGATGCCTCAGTCTGGAAGGTCGTCGATGATCATCCAAGGGAAAGATGCAACTATGAATAACCCCAACGTATGCGTGAGCAGAGGCCCGACACCAACGATTGAAGCTACGGGGCTGTCCATGGTGGTCTCCCCGCGCCGCGGCGATTCGCTGACCATTCTCAATGACATAGCATTCACTGCGTATCCGGGGGAGATGACCGGCATCATAGGGCCGTCAGGCAGCGGCAAATCGACGCTGCTGTACTGCCTGGCTGGGCTGGAGAAGGCCACTAGCGGCAATGTGCTTCTGCTGGGCAAGGACATAACCCGTCTGGGGCTGTCGGCCATGACCAAGTTCAGACGCCAGCATCTAGGCTTCGTATTCCAGTCCTACAACCTGATCACCAGCATGACAGTCGAGCAGAATCTGGCTCTGCCATTCACCCTTCGCGGATCCCGCTTTCCCAGAAAGACGGCGGATTCCCTCTTGAAGTACTTTGGCCTGATCGATCAGAAAAAGAAAAGCGTCACCCTACTGTCAGGCGGCGAGCAGCAACGTGTTGCCCTGGCCCGGGTTCTGTTATCCGACGCAGACGTGGTATTCGCGGACGAGCCAACTGGCGCCTTGGATCAGGAATCGGGAGAAAAGGTCATATCGGTGCTTAAGGAACTTGCCAACCACGAAAAGAAAACCATCGTACTGGTGACGCATAACAATGAGGTGGCAGACCAGTGCGATCGGCTTTTTGCCGTGCGCGATGGCCGTATCAGCCAGTCATTCTCTGCGAAAGCGCCCATGGCATGAGAGGCGCTCTGTCCGAACTCAAAGCAGCGCCCATGGTCTGGAGCGCCGTCTTGCTGGCCATGGTCGTATCCCAGACTGTCATCTGCTCCCTCATCGCGATCGCCACGATCATTGATCAGGACTATCAGGGCCCGGAGCAGGTACTTGGATCCACATACACTGGTCCCGCCTTAGCATTCAGCGTGATCATCACCGTAGCTGTGCTGCTATGGGTCATGAATTCAGCACTGAATCAACGCCGGCATCAACTGGCGCTCATGGTTTTGCAAGGCGCTCTGCCTTGGCAACTGCTGGCCTGGAATCTGCTGATAGTCATGGGATTATTCATCCTGTCCATTGCAGCCACCTGCCTTTTGCTGCCAGTGATTACGCCCTTGACCTTCGCCATGGTGACAAATCCATTTGATTTGCATTTGACCTATGCCGGCAGCCACCTGTTCGATTCGCTAGGCAAAGGCCTCGCTTTCAGCGCTGCGCCCATCTTCATAAGCACCTTGTTGACTATCCGTTCGCTCTCGAAAATACGACCAATGGAAGCCCTCAGGCAATCCCAGGACCCTCCAAAGCGGATAGGCGTCTTCCGCTTCCTCCTGGGAATCGTATGCTTGATTGGTGCTGGCTGCATGTTGCTGATTCCAGCTTTTGCACTTGCAACTAACCCTCGTGCCAGTCAGATGAGCAGCGCTGCCGCTCCAGATCGGATGACGGTATTTCTCGCCTTCGCCATGGGCGGCATGTTCCTCCTGATATTTTCGCTGGCAGCTTTCGCGCCATATCTCCTGCCCGGCTTCACGGCGATATGGACGCGTATTGTAGCGTTGCCATCCAGAACCTGGAGGCTGGCAGGCCAACAGGCTGTCGGCAGCATACAGCGCCAGGGAGCGACGATAATCCCGATGACTGCGGGTCTATCATTGCTGATGACCGTCAGCGGAGGGTTGAGCACAATGATCACCACCTTGCTAGTCGCTTTTCCCCACACACCAGGCAGCGTTCCGGCGACCACAGACATGTTTGCGAGTCTCTTGGCGCTCACTGGACCGCCAATAATCATCGCGATAACAGGTGCAATTGCAGGCACCTTGATCACTTCCAAAGGCAGAGGACTTGATCTGGCGCTGACCTACGTATCAGGTGCTGGAATCGGCCAGCTCAGAGTATTGGGCGCGCTTGACGGCATCATCACTATGATTACCAGCACACTGTTCTCCCTGGTCATCACATTGCTCTGCACCTCATCCCTGACTTTCATGCTCTCACGCTTCATGGGCAAAGCACAGATGAGCGTGCAATGGGGCGCTTGGATCGTAGTGGTGCTCATCGCATCCGTGCTTGGTGCCGCAGCCACAGGAATCCAAGCTCTGACCACCAGATTCGAGAACTCTGTCAGTGTCATATCGCATGCCATCGGCGAGTGATAAAGTCCCGCTGCATACAGCCGGGTACATATTTGAGCCATAGCAAGCCTGCCACCTCTGTCATTCCTTCATGGCTCTTGTTAAATAAATTAAGTCGGTATATGTAGCGCTCGGCTTGATGAATTTGATTGGTAGGTAGATGCGACTGTGAGCATTTGAGTTCGCGACGATTTCCTACACGCGAGCATTTGTAAGGCTCATATAGGGTACAGTCGATGACAAACCGAGACAGGTGACGATGGACCAGTCAAATCTTGTCAACAACAGACAAATGGAGGATCGTCATGGCGCGACCGACCACCAAGGAAGAACTCATCAAGGCGGCTGATGATGGCTTCGACAAACTCATGGCGTTGCTTGAGCCGCTCACACCGGAAGAACGCAATGGCCGCTTTTCCTTCGACCTGAGCAAGGAGAAGGGGGCCCATTGGGCACGCGACAGGAACATCAAGGATGTGCTCGTCCATCTCTACGAGTGGCATCAGCTGCTGTTGAATTGGGTCGAGGACAACCAGCAGGGCAGGACCCACGACTTTCTTCCTGAGGGCTACAACTGGCGCAATTACGGCGAGATGAATGTGAAGCTGCGGGACAAGCATGATGACACCACCTATGATCAGGCCTTGAACCTGTTTATCGAATCCCATAAGAAGGTCATGGCCCTAGCACAATCCTTCACCAACGAGCAGCTATTCACCAAGGGCGCCCTTCCATGGACCGGAAACTCTACCTTGGGCTCTGCCTTCATCTCTTCAACCTCCAGCCATTACGACTGGGCCCTGAAGAAGATACGGAAGTACTTGAAAGGACGCAAATAAGCGCTAGGACACCTGAAAAGAGCCAGCTTCACTCACAGACAGTAATGGGTTGCCCTGCGACTTTGCGACTAAATTCACAGTACGGGCGACCCTAAAAGCGACATCCCAACATATTCGTAATAGCAATGGAGCATAACCGCGATAACCGCTTGCATAACAGTATGCAGGACGATATCTAGGATGTAGACAATACAGAGAAGGACATCATCAGTGAAACGATCTCGCATTGATCCAGATGCTGATGATATAAGGCTGATCAAAATGGTGGCCGCTGAGAATGAATCGGCCTTTGAAGCACTTTACAATAAGTATGCTCATACCGTCCAAGCCTTTATTTCCCTGCGAATATCCGACGATGAGGATGCCAGTGAAGTTTTTGCTGACACATGGCTGGGCTGCTGGCGTTCCTCAAAAACCTTCCGCACAGACAGCAAGGTGCTTACCTGGATACTCAGCATTGCCCGACGGCAAATCTATATGAAACGTCGCAAACCGAAACCACCTGACCAAATGGATCAGGTGGAACTTGACTCGATAACCGATGATCAGCTGGAGCCTGTAGAACTGGTCAATAAGGATCTGACGATGGAAATAATACGGCAAAGGATTGGTGCACTCCCAGCAGAAATGGCATACACGGTGACGCTGGCCTGGCTCCACGAGTTACCCTACCCGGAAATAGCCTCCCTGCTCGACATCCCGGTTGGGACTGTGAAGTCTCGTATTGCTCGGGCAAGGCAGATCCTGCGCCCACAGTTGACCGACTTCGCTCCAGTCAAAAGCCATAAAGTGCCGAGCCAGAGATAATTGAAGGGGTGATTATGACAGACCGATATAAGAGCACAAGCCCAGACAGCACAGGCCCAGTCACTGAAGAATACCGGGGTGAAGTTCAAGAGGCGCTTAGGGAAAAAGAGCAGAATGCCCAACCGGCAGTTCCGGCTTTTACTAGCGTAATGAAGGCCATCCACCAGAAGCCGTCGTTGGCAACGGATCAACCAATACCATTCATGCATCGAGTGCGTTCCTGTGGCCCGCTTGTTCTGGCACAATTACGCCTCATACCGCGATATATCTTACTGGTGGAAATCGCGATAGCAGCGTGCTCGGTTTTAATTAGCAACCTTATGCAAGGTGCGCGTTACGGCAGTCTCGGTACGCATATCTTTTCAAATATGCTCATGCTCAACATGGCACTGACCATGATCCTGGTCTTTTCCATTAAAGATGATCGTGAATTAATGCTCAGTATGCCCCTGGGACCTCAAGTTGTAGTAGCTTCTAGGCTATTGCTGGCCTTTATCTCCAACATTGTCGTCGGGGGAGCAGCCTTATTGATTGTCACTGCAATCAACCCTGGAATAAGGCCCCTGCCAGTTATTGCCCAAACGATAGCCCCCATAACACTCCTGGCGAATATCGTGGCCCTCTTATGCATATGGCAATGCTCTTGGATTGCACTACTCCTAGGGGTACTTGCACCACTATTGAGAACTTTGCAGAACTTGAGGTCATCATTTTTCCTCCCGGCATGGGTCAATTCGGCACCCACTACCGCCGCAGCCTGGGCAGGGTTCATCCTCGTTACAGTGGGACTCATATCTGCTGTTATCCTTACAGCCCCTCTTGTCTGGCATACTCAACTCGCCGGTGGAGATAAAAATTAATGAACCTTTTCATCCTCTCTCGCTACTAACTAAGCAGACGGAACGAGCAGCGAGCAATGTCTGGCGGCGGCCGAGGCCAAAACCAGATATGAGGAAGGTGGACGAGGTTGGCTTTCGTAGGTATACAGCTCAAGAGGCTTTATAGGCTGGTATTACTGCCGTTCATACTGACCGCAGGTATTCTTCTTGTGGGCTTCGTACTGGAGGGCATCTGGTCATTGAGCCGCATACGGCCGGTTATGATGGTTCTTACTCAGGTGCCAGTAATTGCTGCTGGCCTATCTACAGCTTTTGTGCTCAATGGTGACCCAATCGTTGAACTTGCTGAGTCAACTCCAACTGGATGGCGGAAAGTTCAAGTTACCAGGCTGCTTATCATTACCGGAGCATTTCTTGCTGCCGCAGGCCTTCTTTTTATCGGCTTGCATATGATGCGACTTTGGCCACGTGACATGGGATGGGTGAGCATCATTACCCCGGTTGGCAGTATATTCATTGTCAACTGTCTGGTTTTCCTTATAGCCGTACTTACCATGTCTATGCCAACGTCATCGCTGGCTTCCATAGCTATTTGGCTGTTTTTATGTTTTATATGGGATCCATACATAACCGATCCAGTCCGGCAACGACTCCTCCCAATGTTTTTTGCAGCGGCAGGCGCAATCTTCGGATGGAACATGTGCGGTGATGCGGAGCGCAATGTTGTAAAGGTGGCAGCCCTATGAGGATGCTGAGCCTTGTACGCATCACGCTACTGATGTTTTATCGGCGCAAAGCCTTGTGGATAGCCAGCATGCCGCTGGCGCTCTTCGCCCTCTTTTTAGCCTATGCTTCTCCTATGTCACCTGGATTCAGCGACACAGATGGTCTTGTCTTTACCGGACAGGTTCTTGCTATGTTCACCCCGTTGGCATACGCAGCATCTTTTAGCGACCTTATGACTGCCGGCAGGCGAACAGGTATGGACGAGCTTGAATCCACCTCCCCCTTGCCGATGTCAGTCATCCGCTCAGCTCATGTCTTGGGAGCCTGGGTCATCTGCATATCATCTTCCCTGCTTTTCCTTGTATTGATCGCGGTCCACCAAGCCATCCACGGCAACGGTAAGGCAATACTGGTAGCCCCGGCAGTAGCACTTGTCATACTCTCGCCATCAATGCTGATCGCTATGGGGATATCCGCCCTGTTAGGAGCCCTGTTGCCCACGATCGTAGCCCGAATTCTTGCCGTCCTGGCATGGGCTTGGCTGGCTTTCTATACCCCCCTCTTACCACTTCCAACACTCAATGGCGGACCGCTTGCAGTCATTGGCGATCCCATTGCACAGGGATGGTTTCATACCAATCCTATGTACATGCCGGCGAACGGCCCCTTTACCGTCCAGTCAGGAGTCATATCCCTGCTCTGGCAGGTGTGTATTATCTTCCTCCTTTTCACTGGTGCAAACATAGCCTCCAACCGCATAAAAGCTCGGGTCTGACTTTCATCTGACTTTGAAAGGAATTGCTCACATGTTTATCTCCATTGACCATCTGACCAAGGATTTTCGGGGGAGACCAGCCGCTTTAAACGATCTGACCGTTGATCTTCCACAGGGCATGATAGGGCTTATAGGACCAAATGGTGCCGGTAAAACAACCCTCATGCGCATTCTCACCGGAATAATCAAACCGACTAAAGGTAAAATTTTTATTGATGGACAAGACCTCTCTTCGCCGGCCAACAGGCGAAATCTAAAACGGCACCTGGGTTATCTGCCACAGCACATCACCCCCTACGAGAACCTGTCCCCGCTTGAATTCCTTGACTATATCGGCATCTTGAAAATGATCGACAACAAACACATGCGGCAGGAGCAGGCGCATACCCTCCTGGAACAGGTGGGATTGGAAGACGTGATGAACCAACCTATCGGGGGGCTATCCGGGGGCATGAGGCGCAGGGTTGGCATTGCACAGGCACTTATGGGCGACCCCCAGCTACTGGTAGTCGACGAACCCACAGCGGGGTTGGATCCCGAAGAGCGCATGCGATTCCGCACGCTCCTTGCCCAGCTGGGACAGGATCGAACCGTTATCCTCTCCACCCACATACTCGATGATGTTGCACAAACCTGCCCTTGGGTGTGTGTATTACGTTGCGGACGCAACCAGTATGACGGGCCGACAGAGGGGCTGATCCATGAAGCTGCCGGTCACACCTGGGTCACGCCCCCTATCGCGGCCCCACCGGAAAATGCCACAATCATCAACGCGGAACCCACCCCACAGGGGACAAGATACCGCATAGTCACCGACACCCCGCCCGCAGGCTCTGTCGAAACTGCGCCCAACCTTGAGGACGGATATATGGCTTTGGCCAGCGAGCGCTAGAAACCGTCTCCAAGTATGAAAGAACGTCGATAATTATGAAACGAATCAAGCAGAGCCTTAGGACCCTTTTCCTTATATGCGCCACAGTTATGCTGACAGTGGGGGTTGTCGGCTGCGCTGATGGCATGAAGCACCCTGAAGAGTATTCCACTGATGGAAACAATAAAGTCGCAGCTACCAGCAACCCGCAAACAATTTCGAAAGAAGATCTGGGTCACACCTGGCCTCTTAAAGTTGATGAGGGCACCGTGTCATGCAAGCTCAACAAGCAGGGAGAACCCATCCTCCGCTTTACCACCTCAGATGGTGAACAGTACGCACTGAACCAGGTACAAGACAACGAGCATCTCAAAAGCATTGAAACACTAAAATCAGACAAGAGTAAGTCAGTAGGAACTCTGATGAGTTTCGCCTTCTCGGTCTGCGACATACCAAAATAAACCAATTTACAGGGCCCAACAGATAGCCAAACGGTGGGCAACAATGACAACAGGTCACCCAGGTTGACTGCGTGGAGAATGTCCTCACATTGCATTGTCTGTCGCTGATATTACTCATTCATAGCGTCAGGCGAATACCGCTCACATTGGCCAGTGGAGAGGGCAGTTGCTCGCGAGTCTTCTGGGTAATCTGCCTGCCATAACTATCGATTCCCCCCCCCCCACCAATTGGCTTATAAAATCACTCGATAAACTGCGAGACAGTACTTTTCCCAGCACCAGACAGCCCTATAACTCACACAGTCTGTTTCCGCAAACTGTTGTATTGCTGATCTTCTAGCCCCAGCTCTGACACGGCTGACATCATGTCATCCGAATGGGGGACAGAGATACAGCGACTGGGATGACATAAGAAGCGAGAATATCTTTTTACTCTCATGGTGTAGCGCCTCCAAAGCTGATTACGGCGAAATCAATTGCGCAAACACGAAAGAGAGACAGCATGCAAGATTGCAAAGTCAAAAGACAAGAAGACCCCTTGCCAGTGATTGAGGGTTCACAACCTCCTATCAATCACAAAAAACTCAGCCTGATCATGATTGGACTTATTGTCGCCGTCTCTATGACCAACATAGATTCGACAATCGTCTCCTTATCGAGTCAGGCAGTCCAATCAGGTCTGGGTCTGACCGCAAGCGGCATACAGTGGATTGTCAACGCCTACATGCTGGCTGCGGCCGCCACTTTCCCCATCTGCGGGCATCTGTCTGATCTAGCGGGCTACAAGCGCATCATGCTTTCAGGTACATTCCTTTTTGGAATGGGCAGTTTATGTTGCGGACTTGTTCCTGCAAATTCACTGTCGCTGATGCTGATGATCTTCTCCCGAGCGCTCCAAGGCATTGGTTCAGCCATGATGTTCCCGGCCGCTATCGGTATTCTGTTCTCCTACTCGGCCGAAAACAAGAGGGCCGGAAACATGGCTCTGTTCTTCGCCATCACAGGAGCCATGACATGTTTGGGCCCCATTCTGGGCTCTTGGCTGATTCAATACTCCTGGCGCGACATCTTCTTCATCAATCTGCCTCTGGCTCTGGCGGCAATCGCCATGATCGTCTCGATGATTCCGAAGGACTCACCCACAACCGAACCCGGTAGTCAGCATATTGACTGGGCTGGCGGCCTGGCCGTAGGACTCGCCATGATAGCTCTGATCGTGCCGATTCAACAGGGCAGCACCGTTGGCTGGTCGGATTGGCGCATTATTGCCAGTTTTGGTGCCAGCCTTGTGCTATTCCTGGTGTTCGGCTTCTGGGATTCGCACGTTGACAATCCAATCATTAAACTCAGAATCTTCCGCAACCCACCATTCGACATTTCCCAGCTCGCCATGTTGGTAGCCGCCGTGATCTTCCAACCCATCATGTACTTCCTCAGCGTCTATGGGCTCCTTGCACTCAACCGGTCAACATTGATGACCAGCCTATTCATCCTCTACTTTTTCTTAGGTTTCCTGGTTTCCGCCTTGTTAGGCGCCCAACTCTTCAACAGACATGGCATGAAACCGGTATTGCTGATCGCCGGCTTGATAGCCGCAACGGGTTTCTCCCTCATGTCGCTTACAGCCGGTTCGCTCGATAAAGGACTGCCCTCCAATACCGTCTGGCTGTCACTTTCCATGGTGGTTGCGGGTGCAGGGATCGGATTCATGTTCTCGCCATCATCCACTGATGCGGTCAATCGGGCCATCAACGCCTCTTATGGCGAAGTCACTGCCATCAATC
Source organism: Bifidobacterium asteroides (assembly GCF_030758775.1). Classification (NCBI taxonomy): domain Bacteria; kingdom Bacillati; phylum Actinomycetota; class Actinomycetes; order Bifidobacteriales; family Bifidobacteriaceae; genus Bifidobacterium; species Bifidobacterium asteroides. The sequence continues at coordinate 982,838 of NZ_CP132384.1, read as the reverse complement.
AGACCTTCAAAAACTTCGGCGGCGCCTTAGGCATGGCAATGCTTGGACCCTTGTGCACCCATTATTTTGCCCTGGATATTCATAAGGCCTTGGGCAAGTACGGAGTAAGTGCATCCCGAGCGCAAGCCATCGCAGATACTATTGGATCCGGAACTTCGGCAGGTGCTCAATCACAATTCGCCAGTATGCCCCAATCCATGCGGAATATGATCATGCCTCTGATCAGGGCCTCCTATGCCAGCGGCAGCAGCAAGGTCTTCCTAGCAATGGGTTGTCTGTCCTTGCTATTCATTCCCTTGGCTCTCTTGTATCCCCGAAAAGGCAAGCAAATTTTCGCTGGTAAGACAATCAAAAACCAATGAAGATCCCGGTTTCGAGGCTCGGAAACAGGAAAACCCGACGATTTCTACAGGCATTTTGGCAGTAGGGTGAATAAGTGTGCAAGTCATGGGAGACATGAGTGAAAATCACTGAGGGAATTAATCGAGAAAACCAACAGCAAGACCAGCTTTCAATGAATCTAAATGGTGATTGCGGCGACGGTCAACTTGACGCGACCGCAAGAACCGATGCCCAGCGTCAACGTCTTCATAACACCTGGAACTGGTATTTCATTGTGGAAGCAGGCTGCGTAGTAGGAGCCAATTGCTTCTTCTCTACTGCATCCATGACCTATAAACTTGTTTCAAGCCTTCTCATCCTATTGCCTTGCTTGTTTTTCATGATCTTGGTTCTGCCTAGGGTATATGACAAGTCTGAAAGATTTGATCGGCAAACGGCAGATCAGCCGGTAAGCAAAACAGGAGCATATGGTTGGATTTTCGCTCTGCTGACGCTGGGCTGCCTGCCCATGGGCGCCTGGTTGGATGGTACCGCCATTCTGGCTCAGCTGTTTATCGTGCCACAACTCTTCATCGCTTTTGCCTACCTTCCTGCTCTGGGGTTGGTGGGAGTCCTGAATATAGCCTATTTGGCCATGGCTTTGGCTGGAAAAAGGTTCTTGAGTACAGATCTATCCGGCAATCTTATGCTCATGATTCTCGTAGTGGTATTCTCCGCAATGATTGGAAAGTCCTTTAATGTCCTGGCTTTGACCAACGGACATAATCAAATGCTGCTGGACAAAATGGAGTCTCAACAAGAGACGATTCGCAGACTCAGCAGAGCTGAAGGAGCGTCCATCGAGCGTGAACGTGTGGCCGACGAAATGCATGACACGATCGCCCAGTCTTTGACTTCCATTCTGGCCTTGGCCAGGGTAGCTCATGAAGAACTGATCGACGACATACCTGCAGCTCAGAAGCATTTGGAAATGATCGCCAGCACGTCGAAGGGTTCTTTGGATGACACCAGAAGAATGATTGCGGATTCGGCACCGGCTGATCTGGATGGCAGGGACCTGAAGACGGCCCTGGAGCGGACAGTGCATTCCACCGCAGCAAAGACAGGTTTTCAATCACAGTGTCGGATTCAACGAACCTTGCCGCCCTTGCCTAAGCAGACCGAGGTCAACCTGCTGCGTATAGTCCAGGAGTCCCTGACTAATATTTCCAAGCATGCCAGTGCCCAGCATGTACAGGTGAGCTTGCTTTTGAAAGGGCAGGAACTGTTACAGCTTCGGATCAAGGATGATGGTCGTGGTTTTGATATTCAAAACTTGGATTTCCAGGAGATGGAAAAGGCCGGGCATGGCTATGGTCTGCGAGATATGGCCAAACGAGCTCAAGACGCGGGTGGGCGTTGTACGGTAACCTCCGTTCCCGGGCAAGGCACCTCCATAACTGTAAATATTCCTGTCGAAAGACCAAGTAACACTACTCGACCAGATAAGGAGGAAAGATGATCCGACTTGTCATGGCCGACGACCACCCCATGGTTCGGGAGGGCATACGCAGCATGCTGAAACGCCATGCAGACCTTGAAGTGGTTGCCGAAGCATGTAATGGCACCCAGGCCATAGAGGCTGTAGCGAAAACACGTCCGGATTTGTTGCTACTCGATCTGCGGATGCCTGATATGAACGGTCCTGAAGTCACCCGAAAAGTGCTGGCTTCTTATCCCAAAACCAAGGTATTGATTCTTACCACTTACGATTCCGACCACGATATTCTGCCGGCCATAGAAGCCGGAGCCAATGGCTATCTGCTGAAAGACGTAGAACCTCATGTCTTGGCCCAAGCTATCCGTGACACTGTTGCAGGATCCACTGTCCTGAATCCGACCGCCGCGGAAGCAGTCAGCAAGGCGCTGCGCCCTGCGACCAGACCAGCACTGTCCGAACAAGAGACACGTGTGCTGCGCGAGGCCGCCAAAGGCATGACCAATCGGCAAATCGCAGAACACTTATACATCAGCGAGGCAACAGTAAAAACATACTTCAGTCGGATCTTCGCCAAATTGGAGGTCAGCGATCGCACGGCTGCAGTAGCGGAAGCCATCGAAACTCTAGGCCTAAGAGACATTTAAACGTTGCTCTTAGAATCAAATCATGACAGGGGAGGAGGGCTTGATCCTTGATCATTGACCGTGCGAGTTCAAATAAACTTCGGTCTGCCTTTTATCGACAGCCAAGGCAGCCGTAAGGGTAAGGGCCAGGCCTTCCGGAGTGTGAATCCTGGCTTCGAGTGAGTTCCACGGCTTACGTAATGGAGCTGAAGTGGAGCCAGGACGGAGGCGCTCGCATGCATCCACAATCTTGCTGATCTGCTTTTCCGTGACTGCTACGCTCAGGCTTCCTATGGACTCCATATCCGTATCAGGGTCGCCAGTATTGGAACCACTCTTACGAATCAGCACATCCTGAAAGGCCCAGCGCCTCAAGTGAATCATCGTGCCCGGCATGGTGTATAAATTGATGAAGCCCAATCCCTGCGTCCAGAAAACCTCTGATTCTTCCAGATCGTCGCTATACAGGCACATGAACATGGGCATGAGATAGATGCCCCTATAAGGCTCCGGCGGTTCCGCATCCTTCCCCGGCTCCGGCACGGGACTTATGCCTGCACCTGCATAAGCAGTAGCTTTGGGCTGGTCATGGTTGTCCATGGCTACCTCGTTCCTTAGTTGAAGTGTTTTGAATTGGGTAGTCAAACAGAAAACGTGATACGTAGACGGAAGATACTGACTGCATCACTCCCATTTGACGGTTGCCGAATCTATCCCGTTTGCACGCGCTGCAGTTTCGATTGCGACAAGCATCCATTTCGCCAATCCAGGTTCCAGTTGTTCATAGTGGGATCTGAAACGTGGGTCAGTCACATACATCCGCCCCAGAATGACGTACATAGATGGGGTCACATGGAACCATGACAAAGCCTGCCGATGTTCGTCAATCAGTTCGAGAACCTTATCTGATGACGGAGCCAGACCTTTTCGTTTGGCTTGTGCAAGCTCACTTTCCACGTCTTTAAGCCGGGACATGTCCTTTTTCTGTTCTTGTTCGGAGCGGGAAGCTTTTCGCTCCGCATACTCAAGCCACTGCCTGCTAGCACCCCAGCGTTCGTATGCTTCCGAAAAGTACTGGTCCTCCTGATCGATCTTCGTAGGAGCTGAATCATTACCTGACTTTCCCTCGGCAAGGGCTATGAGTCGGTCCAGACGATCCGCAGCTTTCCTAAGATGCTGGATTTTCTCATCAATTCGCGAGCGCTGTCCCTGCAACTCGTCCAAGGCCAGCGGTGTCTTGCAATCGAGCAATGCCTTGATTTGTCGGGCATTGAAGCCCATCTCCCTGTATGTCACAATTCGCTCCAGCTGTGCGACGTCATCCTGCAGATAATGCCGGTAATTCGACTGGTCGCGAAAGGGGGAGATCAGTCCTTCCTGCTCCCAATGGCGCAGCATTCTCCGACTGACCCCAATTAACTCAGACATCTGACCGATGCTCAAGCCGCTCTTGCTGCCCTCGCCACTGAATTCGCTCTCTCGTGTCATGCCTTGACCCTAAACCCTGCCATTATGTCAAGGTCAAATCGTTTGTTTTCTGGGGGATGGGTGAGTGAGTGTATGCACACGTCGGCCCCTAGCATCCCAATACCCAATAACAGGTTCTTGAGGAGGACGCTTTTGGTTCTGTTTGTTTGCAAAGTAGCCCCTATCCAATCATGAAGACGACTAAATCCAGCGTGACTCCTTTCCCATGGGTGCAAATTAGCCTCGTCAACAGCGACGTGTCCCCTGCAGAGGACAGTTTCTTTTCACGCGTTGAAGGATTGCGCCCGTCGAACTTGCATAGGAATCAGTTGAATTCCGATTGGAAGGGGAGGCGCAATGGCATATACGGACGGAAACAATGACCCGGAACTGGCTGTGTCCACACAGAGGTTGGTCAAGGACTATGGCGGATTCAAAGCCGTGGATGGACTGAATCTACGGGTGCCGGCAGGCGGGGTCTACGGATTGCTGGGACCAAACGGAGCCGGAAAATCGACCACCATGAAGCTCCTTCTGGGATTGACAAAACCGACTGCCGGAAACATGTGGCTGCTAGGACAGCAAGTCGGAAAGAAGACCACGATCCAGCCGGGTCGTATGGGCTCCATGATTGAAGGACCCAGCTTCTATCCAGGCCTGTCGGGACTGGATAACTGCCGCATGGTAGCCGATTATCTGGGTCTGCCAGTTTCAGCTGCCTCAGAAGTGCTAACCAAGGTTGGATTGCGGGGATACGAGAAGAGGAAGGCGGGCGCCTACTCCCTGGGGATGAAGCAGCGGCTGGGTATCGCCATGGCGCTGATTTCGCAGCCGGAGCTCCTGCTCCTGGATGAGCCCACCAATGGCTTGGATGCAGAGGCTGTGGTCGAAGTGCGACAGATGATCATGGACTTGGCTACGTCCGAGGGAGTCACCGTCATCATCAGCAGCCATATCCTGTCCGAAACCGAAAAGATGGCTCCTGTAGTTGGCATCATTGCCGACGGTCATCTGCTCTACCAAGGGACATTGGAAAATCTGCGCGAAGAGGGTCATATCGATCTACGGGTATCCGATCCTGGGCTCGCGTCAGAGATGCTCGAAACTCAAGGCATTCACCACGAATATACCCGCAAGAGCGCAACCCTGCGTATTCCCGAGATAACCGATTCGCAAATCGGAGCGCTGGTGGCTCGGCTGGTATCGCATGGTCTGCAGGTATACCGTGTCGCTTCCGAACGCAAGAGCTTGGAAGAGGCCTTCCTCGAACTCGTGGAAAACCCGCAGAGTCATGCAGCGCAGTGCCCTATGCAGCCGTCCGGTCATAAACAGAGGAGCATACGATGAGCTCTGTCGAATCAATCTCCATGCGGTCCGAAGAATTTCGATTGGGGAAACCGCTACGCTCATCCCATCCAGGAGGGCTGCTTGTTCTGCTTTCGATGGAGCTTCGCAAGTTGAAAGGTTCCTCATTTTGGTGGATGGCCTTGGGCATGATTGCCCTGGTTTCGGCATGGTCGGGCTTGGCCTTCATGAAACGAGCCGAGTCTGCGAACCCCGCCACTCGTACCGTAGCCCTTGCCCAAGGTGAGATATTCCAAACTGTCGGTCTGCTGGCACCCATCCTTGCAGCGCTGCTGACCAGCCGGCTTGCCGTCATGGAGAGCAGCGAGCGCATGGATCTCAAATGGCGATCCCTAGGCCAGAGTGCGACTGGGAGGTTTCTTGCCAAGCTCGTAGTTACGGGGTGTGTGATTTCGCTATGCTTCGTGATTCCTCTGGCGTGTATACCGCTGTCAGCTTCAGCACAAGGGTTCCATCTCGATGGCAGTCTGGCCGACTACATACTCCTTCCGGCACTGATTGCTTGCTTCTCATCCATGGCTGTCACGGCCATACAACTCGCCCTCTCCCTGACTATCGAAAGGCAGGCCATAGGCCTGGGTCTGGGTGTGATAGCCGGTCTGATCGGGACTGGACTGGGCCCGATGAATATGCCGGCTCTGGGCTGGTTCTTCCCAGCCGGGATCAGTTCCGCAGCCAGCCCGTTCCTGTTTTCAGCCAGCTCTGATGGTTTTGCCAGAATGACCTTGGTCGCCAATCCCTGGCCAAAAGTCCTGACCAGCCTTCTGGCATACATTATCTGGTCGGGAATATCAGCACTCATCGTCAAGGTCAAGGAGTCAGGCCGATGAACAGGCAATACCCTGCAAACGCTATAACCATCACCCCGATGCATCGCCACAAGCCATCGATCGCCGCCGCCTTCAAATGGGAGATTCGCAAGGCCGGCAATCTCTGGTACTGGCTGGCCACCATGCTCTTCGACGCCGTAGGAATCTTCAACGGTTGGGATCAGTATCAGAGCTACAAACCGGACTTCCAGGCTCAAGGGGTGACCTGGGCTGCGGTCTGGGGGCAGGCGATCCTTCTGCCAAGCATGGTCTTCATGCCAGTCCTGGTCGCGGCCTTTGCAGCCCAGGTTGAAGCCAACGAGCACAAGGGACGAAACTGGCAGCGTCTTAATTCCTCAGGCATGGTCGGGACTGCCCTAGCCGGTAAGATGCTGCATGGACTGCTGGCCTCCCTCCTTAGCGTCGCCATCTTTGAATCCGAATTCATACTCGTGGGTGTTCTTGTAGGAGGCTTCGACCCAGCGGAACTCGGTCCCTATCTCTTGCGTGGCGTACCAATGACGTTGGCAGTGTGGGCCATTATGACTCTGACCCAGGCCATAGCCGCCAGAGCCGAATCCTTTGCCTCGACTATGAGCATCATGTTTCTGCTCACTCTGGCAGGCTGTACGCTGTCGGTTGCCGCACCGTCCTTGGCGCTGCCTTATCCTCTGGCCTTGATCACCACTGCATCCGCAGCCCGCGACATGGGCAATATTACGTCTACGGCCTCTATAGCAGGTTCGTGTATGGCGGCAATCCTCTGGGTGTTGATCAGCCTCCTTATATTTCGGCACCAGGCTCGCAGAGCCATTTAGTCTCAAGTACAACATCAATTAAGTGAGGATGCAGCACTTGCCAGGTCGCACATCACAGTGTCTGACAGCATAATGGAATACCGGCAGTTATCAGGAAGAGGCTCACCGATGAGAGCAGGCAAGAAGACTCAAGGCTGGATTCAGTTGTGGACCCGGCCATATATGATCTTCGTGGCAGTCTTTTTCTGCACCCTCTACGAGACAGGGATGCTGACCAGGCTGATCCTTGTCCCAAGCAGCGCCAACCAGACCCTCTACCAGGTCATGAAGTCTGCCAGCTGGGGCTTGCCCCTGTTCGTGGTCATTATTTTTCTCGCACTTGTCACCCTATGCCTGCGCCGCCTATATCCTATGGCGACCCTGCTGGTGGTCAGTGGCCTGCTTGCCCTGACTGCCGCAATCTATGGCTCGGGATGCACCTACCTGATCATTCCCTGGCTCGTCAGCCTCTACGCCTGCGCGGTAGAAGCCAAGAACGTGACATCATTGACAGCTGGGCTGGGTAGTTCCGCCATTCTGGGCCTGCTCAGCATTGCATTCTCTGCCAATTGGCATCGTGATGTCCACTTCACCGACCTTCTGTATCCGACTGGATTGACTTTCGCCCTTTGCCTGACAGTCGCCTTCCTCTCACGCTCCGTAAGGCAATCACGCTTGTCAGAGCAGGCATTGGAGGAGGAGCGCTCGCATGCTCTAACCTTGGCCCATGAGCGGGACCAGGCCATGCATCAGTCCAGGGTTGTCGCCCAACTGCATGACAGCGTGGGTCACGACTTGACCGCCATTATCGCCCTATCTGAGGGACTGGATCATGCCAGCGGAAAACCGGAAATTGATGAGGCTATCTCGATGATTAACGACCTGGCACGGCAGGGACTGGATGACACCCGAACGGCTGTTAAAGCCCTGCAATCAGAAACAGATCCAAAAAACGACCCACAGCCAGCCACAGGGGAGAGGCATAGCTGGGATGACATCAAACCCATCCTCGACCATGCCCGGCATGTCGGCATCAGCACTGCCTTGACGGAGACAGGCCGTCGGCCACAGGATTCCGAACAGGCCGACCTTGCTTTCACCATCACCAGGGAGGCGATTACCAACGCCCTCCGACACGGACGGGAGGTCAACCGTATTGTGGTCTCCTGGGATCACGACAGCCAGAGGGGCATAGGTATCACCGTTCGCGATGATGGACGAATCTTGAATAACGAAGCTGACAATACCAGTAGCAGCGGTACAGGTCTTGCCAGGTTAAGGGCCGAAGTGCAAGCTCATGGTGGCAGCTTCCATTCGGGTCCTGGTTCTGATGGTTGGACCTTGCAGGCCCGCATACCCTCACTAGCTGCAACGTCAGCTAACGATATAGGCATGAAGGAGAACGCATGATCCGCGTCATGATCGTCGACGACCAGCGCCCGACCCGCATGGGACTGGCACTCATGGTCGCTAAGGATCCAACCTTACATGTCGTTGCGCAGGCGGCCAACGGCCAAGAGGCTTTGGATAAACTGACCACAGCCGCCAAAAATCAACAGCCTTTGCCTGATGTGATTCTGATGGATGTGCGCATGCCTGTCATGGACGGGCTGGATGCCACCAGCCGTATCAAAAAGCTCCATCCTGAAATAAGCATTCTCATTCTGACCACCTACGACGAGGACGACTATGCGTTCACAGCTCTAGGGGCGGGCGCCTCCGGGTTCCTGCTCAAGGATGTCAAGACAGCCGATCTGAACAGAGCCATCCATGCGGTACATGCAGGCGATGCCATTCTCACGCCGCGCATCACGGCCGAAGTGATCCGGAAAGGAGTTCCAAGGCCAAAAGCCAATGATGAATCTGAGGCTCGCCGTAAATTCGCGCAACTGGGCAAACGCGAACTTCAGGTCGCGTCGCTGGTCAGCCAAGGCCTGACAAACGCAGAGATTGCCGAGCAACTCCAGCTGCAGCCTGATTCGGTCAAAAAGACAGTCAGCCGCATACTGGCAAAACTCAAGGTTAGGGACCGGATCAACATCGCCGTTCTCTGGTATCAGGCCAACATGGCAAACCACTGAATAGCACTGAATTCAAGCGGGCTTATCCGTAGATGGAAGAGGGCTACATCCGGCTGTATCTTTTGCGGCTTAATCCATATATTGGCGATAGAAGTCCGCTATTTGTAAGGATTTTTTACTGCAGTGCAAAGCAAACGAATACAACACATACCAGTGCAACGAGATCAATAGCTCTATTCAGTTTGATCTGATGTGATCTGGCATGCAATGCAAGGTCTTGTAATAAATTGGCGACCTACAGATTAGAAGGATACCGATTATGCACCACCTTACTTGGGACTGGGAAGACGCGAACAGGTCATATTCAAACTCGACAAAATAATAGATATTGTATGTTCCAAAAGCCTTGAACTGTGCTAATGCTCTACCGACCGTTTTCAAAAAACGAACAATATAAACATATCAATGCGAGTTAGACCCTCCATCAGACAGGCATTATAGGTTCTCAAGAAAGGGCAGAACATGAGAACGTTCCCTAACGGGCTTTATAATCATTTGTGTCTAAGATAGATAAAGTGAAGGGACTGCCCATGCCAGACGATTCAAACGCCTGCCCACTGAAACTTATAAAATCAGTGGCAGATGTGTTCAGGCAATTATGGATCTCTCATAATGAGGAAAACTTATGGTTCCGCGGTCAAGATGATGCTACTTTCCCTCTGGTACCCAAGGCTTTTCGAGCGGAGTACGTGCAGGCGAGCGAAAGAGACATACTGAATGATTTCAAGCAGAAGGCTTGTCTTGTCTCGGGTGTTCATCCTGTTGACGAATGGGGATGGATTATACTTGGTCAGCATTATGGGCTTCCTACCAGACTTTTGGATTGGTCGGATAATCCTCTACAAGCCCTTTACTTTGCCTGCCAACCGGCAGTCAACAGCAACCAAGAAAAACAGGACGGGAAATTGTTCGTTCTGGAACCGGATAAAATGAACCGAAAAACACTCGGTGACAGTGCCCCCTCTCCGATTCTCCTTGAAGAGAGGGAAGATAAATGCCGACCTTATCTACCTGACAATGATGATTCAACAGGCAATAAGCCCATAGCTGTTGTTGCAATGGATGATTTCCCTAGGATAGGGGCTCAGAACGGTTGTTTCACGGTTTGTTCCGATTCACTTTACCAGTATGATGACCAAGGACAAGAAGTTATCAGACAATTCATAATTCCCGCTGAGAAAAAGGAAATAATTCTGGAAGAGTTGGATTTCCTAGGTGTGGACGCGGCAAGCACCTACCCTGATCTTGATCATTTGGCGCAACAAGTAGCTAAACGTCATGCGAATAATAAAGATAAAAGATAGAAAGCCTGCAGAATTATGAAACAAGAATTCATCCATCTCTCTGCGCCCGAATCATCGATACAATACCTGATGAGGATGTGGCGAAAGCTGAATCTCGACCCGGATTTCCAACGTGAAGGGAGTATCTGGCCAAGAACTAAACAGCAACTTTTCATTGATTCTATCCTGTGTGGATTCGATATACCTAAATTCTATTTCCGCTCGGTTGAAAAAATACAAATTATCGATGGAAAAAATGAGTACATAAACTATGATGTGGTCGACGGTAAGCAAAGACTACTTGCCGTCAGGGATTTTGAGGATGGCCGTTACGGTGTCCCCGCAAATTCTCGGTCGTTCCAAGAGCGGCATGAAGATAATGATAAGCATGAGATTTATCTTTCAGAACTGAAAGAAAAGCACCGCGATCTTTATATTCAATTCGAGTCATACCATTTCGACATCGTGTCTATGAGACAGGTTGATGATAATACTGCTGACGAGTTCTTTTTAAGGTTGAATTCCGGGGTCGCTCTGACTGCCCAAGAGAAACGTGACGCAATTGAAAGCGTTGTTCGCGACAAAGTTCGATCTTTAGCCACAACAGATCCGTTCATGAAGAAACTGAAGCCCAGGGCGAGAAAGAAAAATGAAGAAGTCCTCGCAAAGCTATTTGCGATTGCACAGCAAAATGCTCGCAATGAATTGCGCGACACAAAGAAACAGACCCTAGACAAGTTATACAAGGATTTTCCTTCTTCGGATAAAAGAAGCGAGAATGAAGTGGGAAAAATCGAAAAAGAGGTACAATTCGTCTTGGGAGTTCTTAAAACTGTCTTTACTGATAATGATCCTTTGCTGAGGAGTCTGGGGAACATTTCCGTATTCTTCTATGCGGCTCTTCGTGAAAAAAAACTTTGGAATCCCGAAGAAGCAAAAAAATTGAATAGTCTGCTCGCTAAGTTTGAGAAAAAACGCTATGGGATTCGGGGCATTGACCCTGCTAGTTTACGTTATTTCAAGCTAGATAGTTATCACTTATTCGAGAAATACAATTCTTATGTGCAATCCACCAATGATGGTTCCGCAATCAAGAACCGCGCGCTTTACATCAATACTTGGATTGAAAGCTGTGGTGATGAAGAAAAGTTCGTGGACAAAATGAAACAAGTGGCGAAGGAGAACGGTATCGAATATAGCGATCCCGACGATGATGAAGACAAAGGTCCATCTGATGCAATATAAGTGATGTATGCGAGCGATTGAACTGTTTGCCGGAGCCGGTGGCCTTTTCCTGGGCTCAGCAATGGTGGGTCTGGAACATGATGCCGCCATCGAATGGGAACATAACTCCTGCGAGATGCTGCGTCTCAACGCCCGCAGAGATTATCCGTTCCTACGCTCGACAAGGGTATTGGAAGGTGACGTCAGAGACGTCGATTGGAGCAAGTATGGGAATGTCGATGTTCTCGCGGGCGGACCTCCCTGCCAGCCCTTCAGTCTGGGAGGTCTCTCGCGTGCCGCGCTTGACGAGCGCGACATGTTCCCCGCAATGACCGAAGCCCTGGCTGCAGTCTCCCCCAAAGCATTCATCGTGGAAAACGTGAAAGGCCTTCTGAGGGATTCCTTCTCCGACTACTATTCCTACATCCTGCTTCGTCTGCAGCACCCATGTCTGGCTGCCCGGGCGGATGAGTCCTGGAGGGAACATTACGAACGGTTGTCGAAGGAGCACACAAGCGGTGTTCATGATGAGCTCCGCTATGAACTCGTATCTACCTTGGTAGATGCTGCGGATTACGGTGTGCCACAGCATCGGAACAGGGTCTTCATTGTCGGGTTCCGTTCCGACATCAATGCCGACTGGAAATTCCCGGAACCGACCCACTCGGGGGCGGCGCTGTACAGTCAACAGGAGACGGGGCAGTATTGGGAACGTCATGGTCTGGCTTGCAGAAAGCCGGTCATTCCAAAGACGAACGGGGATCCCAGGCTGCTTCCGTGGCGTACGATACGCGATGCGCTCAAGGGGTTGCCTAAGCCGAAGGCAGGGAAAAGTAACGATGACGCCCACTGGCCGATGAACCACGTCCTGCGTGCAGGGGCACGTTCGTATCCCGGGCATACAGGTTCAGATATCGATGCACCGTCGAAAGCCATCAAGGCCGGGGTTCATGGAGTTCCTGGCGGAGAAAACATGATTAGGTACCGAAACGGGCGAGTACGGTACTTTTCGGTGCGTGAGGCCGCACGCATCCAGACATTCCCGGACGGGTATGCATTCAGCGGATCATGGACCGAGGCCATGCGACAGATAGGTAATGCGGTGCCCGTGAGTCTGGCCGCAACTGTCGCCTCATCAGTGGTTGTGGCGCTGCAGAAGGATATGGCGGTCAAGGAAGCCGAACTCGCTTCCATCCAACCGGTTCCCAGACGAGAGGTGCGGATTCATGACTGATGTGCGCTTCTTCGATCCACTCGACTATGGCTCTCTTCCGGATTCGGTGACAGGAGCACTCATGGATTGTGCTCTTATGCCTCTCGACTCGATTGAACCTTTTGAAGACCCTGGTATATATGCGCTCTTCTACTGCGGTGATTTTCCTGCATACTCCAGTCTGGTTGCCGTGGAGAAATCGGCTCCCGGAAGTCATCCAATTTACATAGGTAAGGCCACACAGTCGACACGAATGGGGAACTCCGATGGCCTGATTCCGGGTAATCTGACTGGACGAAATCTCTATGACCGCCTTAGACAGCACAGCAAGAGCATCATACAGGCGAATAATCTACGGGTTGAGGATTTCTCCGCGAAGATACTTGTGCTCTCCTACATATGGGTCCCGATGGCCGAATCCGCGATGATCGGAAAGTACAAGCCTGTCTGGAATTCATGCATCGACGGTTTCGGCAACCATGACCCGGGCTCGGGCAGGATCAGAGGCTTCTGCTCGAGGTGGGACACTCTGCACCCCGGCAGACCATGGGTGAGTAAGTTCCCCCCGCGAAAGGAAACGCAATCAGACCTAATCCATGAGGCCGAGCATTTCATTGACGAAAGCATGAACTGAAAAGGAAAAGGACTGCTTGATGTCATGCGGGATCGGTTTGCTTCGTTGTGAAAAGATGCGACTTATAAAGTCAGCATCATGTCTAATGCCAGTTGATAGTCATGTATCACTTGTAGGATCACGTCGAGTTCACAGGCGATCTGGTGGGTATCTCCCTCGTACACGGCTTCCGCAATCCGGTATTCGAGAGTACCGACCAGCTTCAATGCCGTCTCCTGTCTTGTCCGGTATTCAATGCAGGTACCAGCGAATAATCATGAAGGCACCAAGCTGACGCGACGCGCAAATCGCCTCGATGCCCGCCCTATCATCTAGTTATGGTCTATATCCCTAATGACATCTCCCAGATCCTCTACAACCACCCCTCATATATCCCTCTGTCGGATGACGAGCAGGAGCGGCTGACCATCCTCCTGCACCAGTAGCTCAACTAGGTCATCGACCAGGTGCAGCAGCCCACAGGAAAGAGAAGGTCTGGTAGTAATCCGCCATCAGATCGGGGAGGACCTGGCAGTCATCAGGTATGGAGTCACCGAAGAGACAGCAGGAGACTTGGAGCGCAAGCACAGGTAAGTCTTACTCGCCGCTCCAGCCGATCTGTTCGAGGCCCAGATTATCATCCAACGTTTTCATCGCCTTCAGGCTCGCCATTGATTCTCATTTTGTTGATTATGGGTCACACATGCGGGTTTCCAAGTGCCGTGTGGAGTCAGAGAAATAGCCCTACTCTCAATGATGAGTAGGAATTTAGTTGGTGACTACTGAGATTCAAACTCTCGACCTACAGATTAGAAGTCAGTAGCTCGTCTCGCCCTTATCTTGTTATCACAAGCGGTGGGAGTAGCTCTTAGGCAAGAGCTACTCCCACCGCTCAACTGGCCTGCTGCTGGGTCAGATCATAAACAGTGACACCATCAACAGTCGTTGCGGTATAGTGCTTGGCCACCCACTCCGAGATTTGTGTGGCGGTGTCGGAACCTCCCATCTGATGGCCACCCATCTCACCAGCTATGTAGTAATGAATCTGCTTATCCTTCACGTACTGCTTGAACTGTTCCAAGCTGGGGTAGGGGTCGGAACCATTGAACCCGCCAATGGCCATGACCGGCTTTTGAGAAGCTAGCTGATAGCCCGCCGCCTGCTGGGATCCAGTCGCGGCAGCAGCCCAGCGATAGGAGTCAGATGACTTTTCCAACTTGGCGACGATCTTGGAACTGGACCGGCCTCCACCAAGCAGACTTCCTCCCTTCATCCTTCCTCCTTCTAGTCCATCATGGAATCCAGATTTGCCCCTGCGCTGTGATGGCACGGAAGGCACACCCGAAGTGCTGGATTCCCCTTGTGACCCCGAGGAATCCTGGCCCATGGGACCTGGTCCTTGAGAACCCATGCTGGGAGGCTGTTGACTATCCGAACTACCACCGGGCATCTGGCCCTTCTTGCTCGGCTGTCCCTGCTGATTCATTGGGTCTTGGCCCATTTGGTATAAGCCCATGGGACCGCCGTCACCACCAGGTATGCCTTGCTGTTGCATATTGCCAGGTGCCATGCCGCCTGACTGGCCACCACCATGCTGGCTACCGCCAGGCCGATCGCCACCAGGAGCACCCCCGGGCATACCACCGGGGCCGCCACCCATGCTCCCTGAAGTCAGGCTGGGTCCGGCTAGGACGATTGATCCCATGTGTCCTTGGGATACGGTGTACAGCGTCCATGCAGCAGGGCCAGACATAAGCCCAACGACTGAGAGAATGAGGGCAGCAAGAGCGAGCCGTCGTATTCGCAACAGCCCAGCAAGGACAAAGCCGAGAGCGCCCATGAGACCGATTATGAGAATGGCCCACTTGAGCCAGGGAAGCCACTGGGAGCGACCAGCCAGGCTGAAATCCCAGAAGGCCGTGAAAACGATAAGAATCGGCGTGACAATCCTGGCCCAGAGCTTGTCCCGGGCGATCCACAGACTGAATGCGCCGATGGACACCAAGGCAGCTAGGGCAGGAGCCAGAGCCACGGTGTAATACTGGTGGAAAATGCCCGCCATAAAGCTGAAAACGAGCCAGGTGACGGTCAGCCAACCTCCGAAAGCAATAACGCTGGCCCTGCGCACGTCAATGCGAACGGCCCTGCCGATAACCAGCAAGCTGATGACAATGCCTGCGAAAGCCAAAGGAGCCAACCAGGAAATCTGCGTACCGAATTCGCCGCTGAACAGACGATTGAGGCCAGTCTGGCCCCACATGCCACCAACGCGACCGCCGCCAGCCGGCATGCCGCCACCTTCGCGGCCGTGGCCAGGTATGACGGATCCTTCTTCGCTGCCGGTCAAGCGTCCGAAACCGTTATAGCCAAAGGTGAGCTCAAGGAAGGAGTTGCGCTGGGAGCCGCCTATATAAGGTCTGTCGCTGGCTGGCACGATGACCGTCAGCAGTTCCCACCAGCCAGCGGCGACAATCATGGAACCAATGGCAGCCAGTGAATCCAGAATGCGACGAACCATGCCTGTAGGCGAGGCCAGAAGAAAAGCTAGGGCAAAGCCAGGCAGTACGAGCAGCACCTGCAGTTGCTTGGTAAGGAAGCCAAACCCGATCAGAGCCCCGGCCAGGACCATCCACCAGGTACGCTTTCGATTGCCAGAAGGATGGTTGGCATACTCCAGGGATCTGAGGAGCGTATGAGTAGCACCGGTCATCAGTAGCACCAGCAAGGCATCGGGGTTGTTGAAGCGGAACATGAGCGCGGCTACTGGAGTGAGCATGAAGATGAAACCGGTGACAATACCCGCCCAGTTGCCCCAGTACCGACGCACAGTGGCATAGAGCAGGTAGGTGGTCGCCACCCCCATCAACGCTTCCGGCAGGAGGATGGCAAAGGAATTCAGACCAAAGACGCGCACGGAAAGCGCCATCAACCATAGGGCTGCCGGCGGCTTGTCCACGGTGATGGCGTTCCCTGAGTCCAGGGACCCCCAGAGAAAGGCCTTCCAGCTGACCGAGCCAGCCTGGGCCGCAGCTGAATAAAACTCGTTGGCATACCCGGAGGCCGTAAGGTTGATGAAGAATATTGCACAGGCTGCAAGCAGCATGACACCCAGCGCCATCCAATCCCCACGAGTCCGTCGCGGCAGGATATACGCGCGGGAAGCGTGCTCATCAGCGACTGCATCTGCGCTTGTTGATCGTGGCGGGTTGAAAGTCCGTGAATGCGGGGAAAAGCCAAAGCTGCTGTGAGAAGCCAATGAAGCGTTCATGATAAGTGAAGTTTGCTCTTTCTGTACGAGATTTCGTTTGCTGTCAGCCGCTCAACAAACGGCAGTTTCTTTGCCTGGATTCTGCATATGTGAATGCGGGTCCTCATCTTTGGCAGGCAAAAGGGATCCGCGCAACTCATACTGGCGGATCTGATCCCAGACGGCAGGGGAGTCCAGGTCGACGCGAAGCCCATCGACCGCTCGGGCCTCCATACCCTCCCTGACCCGATGCATGCCCTCCAGATCCTTCTTCACCGTGTCGGGAATGTCGACCGTCGAGCCGGCATCCTCCACCCAACGGACAGGAAGCTCCAACATGGTCATCCCGGCCTGCTGGGCGCGTACAAGCAGCTCCGTATCGAAGAACCACTCGTCATCCTTCACCTGAGGCAGCAGGACATGTGCAGCCTGGGCAGTAATGGCCTTGAAACCGCACTGGGCATCATGAAAGGAGACAGCCAGATATGAGCGGAGCATGAGGTTGTAGGTGCGCGAGATGAATTCACGTTTGAGGGAGCGGGTGACCTGAGACTGCGGCATAAGACGCGAGCCAAAGGCGATGTCAGCCCCGCCCTGGAGCAGGGGAAGAATAAGACTGCCCGTAGAGCCGATGTCGGTGGATAGGTCCACGTCCATATATGCGACGACTGCCGCCCTGGAGCTGAGCCAGGCCTGTTTCAGGGCGTACCCGCGGCCCTTTCTGGCGAGGCGCAAGGCACGAACCTGGTTGGGGCACCAGTCGCACAGAGCCTTGGCTATCTGCCAACTGGCATCTGTGCTGGCATTGTCCGCAATCACGACGTTCCAGCTAAAGGGTGTCAGATCTCTGGCGTGACGATCCAGAAAGCTGCATAAGGTGGATACGGAGTCAGCCAGCTGAACCTCCTCGTTATATATGGGAATGACAATATCGGCGTCGACCGGTTTTGGACTGCCGTAGTAGATAGGCGAATCAACCTCACCCTCTGGGATTTGCCTGTTGCCAGAAGAGCGCCTGTCAGGCACATTGGACTGCCCGGCAATGTTTCTTTGGAGAATGTTCGCTGTGTTCATGACTCATAGTAAACAGCGGCTTCTTGGGCTATTCCTCAAACTTATCTTTATAAACTGATTGGACTCCTTAAAAAGAATCATGAGGATTTCTCAATGTTCGCTGATACAGCTGCACCAAATATCCGCAGTCAATGCCGCAGTGTTCTCGGCCACTACGCAACTGTAGATAGCTTGCCGCTCAAAAAGTGCCACGGACAGAGTTACCACTTAGTACTGTTTCAGCGCTTAACGACGGCATCTGTTTGAGGATATTAGTACGAATATGACATACATATTGAGAAATCAAAACCGCGCATTTTAAATAGAGAAGATAGAAGACCCTATTGCCATATGGGCAGCTTTTGCCAGTCGTCCGGGAAGCCCATTGGTTTGAGTGGAATGCCAGGATAGCGGTTCATCAGGTCTATGAAGTTTGTACGCCAATGAGTGACGCCCAGTTGCTTCAGGAGGAAGTGTTCCATGGTCAGGAATCCTGCAGGGCCTTTCGACTCCGGTCGGCGGAAGGGCTCCCATTCGTTACCCCACCAGTCGGCATTTGCGGGATACAGCTTGGGTTTGATGGGTGTCATCTTCGGGTCTATGCAGTTCCAGAAGCGGTCATGGTGGGCGGTCTTGTTGCGGGCAACACGGATATTCTCGAGCCAACCGCGCAACAATTTCTCATTGCCGACACCGGGCTTGTTCGACATGATTCCCAGTTGCAAGGCCAACCTGCGCTTGATGGCAGGGTCAGCACCCTTGTAGAAGATCTTCTTGAAATCGCCGTAGGACAGGCAATCCACTAGCATCCAAATGGGCGGCAGCGGGTCGCAGTAGGTGCTCTTGAAATGCTTAAGCTGTGGCAGCGAAGATCGCTCATAGTCCTTGGCTATGCCGGCAATCGCACTCTTATGCTCTTCGGTGCTGAGTCCAGGCAGACCGGCAGGCTCAAGGTAACCGAACGGACCCGTTGCTTTGGCAAGTTCAGCAGCCATGTAGCTTTTGAGAAAGACCTCGATGCTGACGATGCCATCGAAGACGATGTTGCGTAGTTCCTGGTCGAACGCGTACCGTTCCCAAATGGGGTCCCAAGCAGTCTTCAAAAGAAAGGGCAACTTTCGTTTACTGCTACCCACCATAGGAGTAAGGAAAGGATACCAGTAGCCCTTGAGGCGATAATAGCCTACCAATTCCAAACGATCCGCAAGGTCCTGCACGCCGATGCCTGTCAACCCGTTATCCAGAAGCAGTTGGGCCAGTTCTGCAGAGTCGCGGTAATGATGGCTGGGGTATGGGGGCAACTTGGCTGCAGTTGTGAATCCCATGTGCCCTCCGGGTAAAAAAATACCGCCATAGTATGCGTTCCACCCCGAAAGGCAGTAGAGGCAGTGGCGGCTTCTAACAGCACTAACTTTACATCGTGCGGGCGCCGAACACAAAACTTCAAGACTCGATTGCCGCTCAGAGCTAAGGCTGAGCGTACACGGCACTCAACGAGATGACATCTCGGACCAGACACAGGGCGGTGGATTTGATTATGACCCTCTACCAGACTCCCGCAGTTGCCCTGGGTACGCTCCTTTGTGGTTCTGCACAGAACAGGAGGATACCGGCGACCTCAACCCTGACCGTCCGCCAGGCCGAAGCCAGCCACAAACGTCAACTGATCCAGGTTGACTCCACGACCTACGTGATTGGATGGAGGAGGATGGCGTAGAGAACTTGCGCCTGTATTAGCGCAGGAATGCATCCGCAGAGACCATCAGCATCAAGGGAAGGCGCGGCCGCGTTGCCGTGGACTCTGAGAAAGAAGCTGATGACGGCTTACGCTCAGCTCAACGCCGACCCCGAAGATCTTCTGGCCGATCATGAACTCACAGTTGGCGAATGAAGGGAAACATGAAGAACGAGCGAGGCGCCGAAGATATGCAAATAGGTATCAAAGGGCCTGGAACTACAAATAATTCCAAGGCCTAAGACCTTGGAATCGTTGCTATTTGGTCGGGCCGGCGGGATTTGAACCCGCGACCCCTTGACCCCCAGTCAAGTGCGCTACCAAACTGCGCTACGGCCCGACGGTGCATCAGCACCGAGTAGAGATAGTAGCACAGCGCAGCGGGGCCGACAACGGTCCGGCGAGTCCCGGCAGACCAGTCCGGACAGACGGGGCCACATGATCAACTTGCTATCATGATTCTTGACGGTCGGCGCAACCCGCGTCGGCCGCAAGTCGTCCCAGCCCGGAAGGGGTTCCATGAGCACAGACGTTTTCGACCTTTCGGCCGCAAAGATGCGCGACAAGGGCATGAGCGAAGTCTCCATCAACCAGTTCAGGCACCTCTACGAAACCTGGGAACGGGGAGATGCCAAAGCCTGCGTGCGTGAAAAGGACATCACCCCGCTCAAGGATGTGCCCCGTACCAAAGACATCCACGACGCCATGGATATGGATATGGCCCTGGACGCGTTCTCCCGCACCGCCTTCATCAAGCTCAACGGTGGGCTGGGCACCTCCATGGGCCTGGAAAAGGCCAAGTCCCTGCTGCCCATCCGTCGCCACAAGGCCCGTCGGATGCGCTTCCTGGACATCATCATGGGTCAGGTGCTGACAGCCCGCAAGCGCCTAGGGGTGCCGCTGCCGCTGATCTTTATGAACTCCTTCCGCACCTCACGAGACACCATGCGCGCGGTCAAGCAGGACCGCCGCTTCGTCCAAAACGAGGTGCCCATGGAGATCATTCAGCACATCGAACCCAAAATCGACGCCGAAACCGGCCGTCCTGTCGACTTCCCGGCCAAGCCCGACCTGGAATGGTGCCCTCCCGGCCACGGCGACATCTTCTCGACCATCTGGGAGACCGGCCTTTTGGACACACTCAAGGAACAGGGGATCGACTACCTGTTCATCTCCAACTCCGACAACCTGGGCGCCAGGCCTTCAAGGACCCTGGCCGGTTATTTCGCACAGTCCGGAGCGCCCTTCATGATCGAGGTGGCCGAGCGGACCGAGGCTGACCGCAAAGGCGGCCATATCGTCATCGACAAGGCCACCGGACACCTCATCCTGCGAGAGATGTCCCAGGTGGATCCGCACGACCGCAGCTCGGCCATGTCCATCCGCAAGCATCCCTACTTCAATACCAACAGCATCTGGGTCCGGGTCGATGCCTTGCGCGACAAGCTGGCCGAATACGACGGGGTGCTGCCCCTGCCCATCATCGAGAACCGGAAGACCGTCGATCCCACCGACCCTTCCACCAGACCCGTTGTGCAGCTGGAGACCGCCATGGGCTCCGCCGCCTCCCTCTTCGAGGGGGCCATCTGCGTGCAGGTGGACCGCATGCGCTTCCTGCCCGTCAAGACCACCGACGACCTGTTCATCATGCGCTCCGACCGTTTCCATCTGACCGACTCCTACGAGATGGAGGATGGCAACTACGATTTCCCCAACGTCCAACTGGACGAACGCTACTACAAGTACATCGCCGACTTCGACGAACGCTTTCCCTACGGGGTTCCCAGCCTGGCAGCCGCCAACTCGGTCACCATCGAGGGGGACTGGACCTTCGGCAGGGATGTGACCTTGTATGCGGATGCCCATCTGAGTGACCAGGGGCGTTCCTCATACGTGCCCAATGGCCAGTATGTGGGACCCCAGGGTATCGAACCGGACGAGTGGGTCTAAAGCCAGGCGCAAGAAGGTTCAGCCTGTCAAGAAAAGGGACCGTATTTGAGTGTTTGGCTCCCACGTTCCTGAAAATGAATCTATGATAGACAGATGTGCGTTAGGCGCACTAATAGTCAAAATTTTAACGATACGCGAGGACTGATGGCAGAAGGTACGAACGGAAGACGGCGTTTCTCTGATAAGTGGGGCAAACACGAACTCGATGTCCTGGCCGTCTTATCGTCCGCTTTCCCTCAATGGTTGACTTCTCGGCAGATAGCGCAGCGGGTCAAAGCCTATGCCGACTCCTATGGCGAGCTGGCCGATCAGGCCGCCAAGGCCGCCTTTGCCAAACAGTTCCAGCGTGACCGGGCCAAGCTGGCAGCCATGGGGATCGCCATCGAATCCCGCCAGCCCGAGTACTCCTCCAAGTCCGAAGGGCAGGATTTCGCCTCCTACCGCCTGCAACTGGGGGACGAGCCCCGCATCCGTATGCACTTCAACCAGGAGGACATGCCGGTGCTGGCCGCAGCCAACTATCTGGCCCGATCCATCGCCATGTCCCAGGAGGCATGCGAAGAGCCGGTCCGCCCGGCCTCGCGCACCACTCCCCGGGTGCCGCAGGTGCCCATCCCTGGTCTGGGTCTGGATTCCATAGCTCCTGGACTAGGTACCCAGCGCATTCCCGACAATCTGGTCAAGGTCATCGACTCCCGCCGCTTCGCCGCCACCGTGGACGTGGACGGGGAGAATCTGAACGTGGCCTATGCCGATTCGGACGATCTGGCCATGTTCGTCCTGGAACACCCCGATGCCTCCATCGTCAGCCCGCAGGAGGCCGCAGACGCCTTCCGGCGGCGCCTGGACGCCGCCGCCCGCTTCAAGCTGGCCGACGAGTCGATAAGCCCCGGAGCAGCAACGGTGATTTCACCGGAGATCGCTCGCACCAGCGTCGAGCACTTCGCCACCGACCTTAGTGACGACGACACCGACCTTCGGCATGCCCGTCGAGCCAGCGCATCCTCCTTCCAGACCGGGTCCGAGGTGGACCGTCGCCTGCGGCTCATGCTCTTCCTGTCCGCACACCTGGGCGAGGAGTTCTCCCTGGCCGAGCTGGCCGAGCGCTTCATCGGCCACCCCAACAGCAAGGAAGAGCTGCGCAAGTACGTCAACACCATCCACAAGGACATCAACACCCTGACCACGGTCTCGGACGACGGAGAGATGGCCGGCAGCCAGTTCTTCGACATCGACTGGTCCCTGCTGGATGACAGCGGCATCGTCTCGGCCACCAACTCGCTGGGGCTGGAACGGCTGGCCGGCATTTCGCCCCAGTACCTGAGCATGCTGACCGCCTCGCTCAACTACCTGGCCCATTCGCCCCTGCTGCCCGAGCAGTCCCGCACCCAGGCCGAGTCGCTCTACCAGCGCCTGCGCACACACGTAGGACCTGGCGAGACACCATGGTTATCACTCACTGGGTATGAGACCGAGCCCAAGAGCTTCTCAGTGGTCCGCCGAGCCATCAAGACCGAGTCCCTGCTGGACATGGAGTACACGGACGCCGCCGGCCGGACCCGCCGCAAGGTGGTGGCACCTGCCAAGATCTTTGTGGATGAGGGCGTCTACTATGTCGCCGCATGGACCGATATCGGCGACGCAGCAGAGGGCACCGAGGCTGCGGATGCGCCCTCGGATTCCAGCCGCCACCTCAAGCAGGGCACCGGGCGCAACAGGCAGTGGCAGGTTCTGCGAATCGCCAGAATCGAACATGCGACCATCGTCAAGCCCAGCCACAAGGTGGAGTTCCCCGACGTGCCGGTCAGTGAGCTGCGCAAGTGGTCCTTCGACAACGGCACGGCCGCGGTCTTCATCACCGACCGTCCTGACCTGCCCTACATCAAGTCCCTGCCGGGCGCCTCGGTTGAACCCTGCGGATCCGGGCAGAAGGTTCACCTTACCGTATCCTCGGACTCCTGGTTCGTGGCCTTCTGCATCGCCCACGCCAAGCACATCACCGCAGTGGCGCCCAAGACCCTGCGCACCATGATCCTGGCCCGCGCCCAGCGCGAGATCACCATCAGCGACGCTCACGACAAGGAGCAGGACCGGCACTAGTCCCGGTCAGAGAGGAGTTCCATGCCTGGATGGATCTGGATCCTTCTGGTGATCTTCATGCTGGCCATGCTGATCGGCGGAGCCGTCTACGCCATCCGACATGCCATGGCAGCCAGCCGCTCCATAGGGCGGGTCTCAGAGGATCTGAACCGCCACATGCCCCAACCCCCGGCGGTAGGGCAGTCCCAGGCAACGGATAGGACAGAGGGACCGGCCTTCGCCCTGCCCCTGTCGCAGTCAACCGAGCGATACAGCCAGGCACATGCCCTGGTGCTGGAGCGCAAGGAGCAGCGCAGGAGGAACCACGGCCTCATCTGGCGGCGGTGGAAGCATTTCAATAGGTAGTTCTTGGAGGAACATGTCAGGTCATCGTCACCACGGACAGGATTCATCAGCATCCGAACCGGGGCCGGCGGAACGCTATGCCCGTTTCAGTCGTCACCGCAAACGCATGACCGGGGCGCCCGCACGCTTTCAGTCCAAGCTTCCCTTCCCCCTGGACGACTTCCAGCTGGAGGCCATCACCGCCCTGGAGGATGGCGACAACGTCCTGGTGGCCGCTCCGACCGGTGCCGGCAAGACCATCGTGGCCGACTTCGCGGTATTCCTGGCCCAGGAGCAGAACGTCAAGACCTTCTACACCACCCCCATCAAGGCCCTGAGCAACCAGAAATACCACGACCTGGTCGACCGTTACGGCGAGGACCGGGTGGGGCTGCTGACCGGCGACACCTCCATCAACTCCGAAGCGGACATCGTGGTCATGACCACCGAGGTCCTGCGCAACATGCTCTATGAGCAGTCCTCCACCCTGACGGCACTGAAGTACGTGATCCTGGACGAGGTCCACTATCTGGCCGACCGCTTCCGGGGGCCCGTCTGGGAGGAGGTCATCATCCATCTTCCGGCCTCCACCCGCATTGTGGGGCTGTCGGCCACCGTGTCCAACGTGGAGGAATTCTCCGACTGGATCTCCTCGGTGCGCGGACGCACCCATCTGGTGGTCTCCGAGCGCAGGCCCGTGCCGCTGGAGCAGCACGTCCTGGTCCAGGCCGACAGGCACACCGAGCCAGAGATCCTGGATCTGTATCGGCATGACGGCTCAGGACGGCAGACCCCAAAGATCAACCCGCGTCTGGTCTCCCGGCTGGCCCAGCTGGACAAGGCCGGACAGGAGCGTGCCCAGGCCCGCGACCAAGGGCATCACCATCGCCATGGCCGTGGCGGCAGGCCGGAGCGACGGATGGGGGAGCGGTATCGTCCAAGCCGGGCCGACGTGGTTGATGAGCTGGACTTCATGGACATGCTGCCCGGCATCTACTTCATCTTCTCCCGCACCGGCTGCGACCAGGCAGTCCAGCAGTGCATCCGGGCAGGGCTGCAGCTGACTACCGACGAGGAGGCCCGCCGCATACGGCACATCGTGGACTCCATGGCAGCCGGCCAGCTCAGCAAGGAGGATCTCAAGGCGCTGGGATTCGCCCAGTTCCGCTTCGCTCTGGAACAGGGCTTTGCAGCACATCACGCCGGCGTGGTCACCCTTTTCCGGCAGATAGTCGAACATCTGTTCGAACTAGGACTGCTTAAGGTGGTCTTCGCCACCGAGACTTTGGCCCTGGGCATCAACATGCCCGCCCGCTGCGTGGTGGTCGAGAAGCTGGAGAAGTTCGACGGCACCGGCCATGTAGCTCTGACCCCCGGCGAGTTCACCCAGCTGACCGGACGGGCCGGCAGGCGCGGCATCGACGACATCGGCCATGTAGTAGTGGTCGATCACCGGGACTTCAGTCCCAAGACCATGGCCGCCCTGTCCAGCAGAAGGGTCTACCCGCTGCACTCCAGCTTCCGGCCCACCTTCAACATGGCCGTCAACCTGCTCAACTCATCCAGCTATACGCGTGCTCGGGATACCCTGGACCACTCCTTCGCCCAGTGGGAGGCCAACCGATCAGCCTCGGAGCTGGAGGAACGCATCGAGACCCTGACCAACGGCCTGGAGGACTACCGGAAGGCCGCCCAGTGCAGCCGTGGCGATCTGATCGAGTTCATGCGCATCCGTACAGCCCTGTCTTCAGCCCAGAAGAACGATCGCCGCCGCCTGAAGCGCCAACGATTTACCAGCGAGAAGGCCCGCGACCGGGCGTTCCGAGACCTTGACCGGCACATCGACCAGCTGCGCGAGCAGGAGCGCAACCATCCCTGCCGCCAGTGCCCGGATCTGCCCAAGCACCTGCGCTGGGGGAACCGGTGGATCCGCATGGACAAGGAGCTGCAGCGCACCCGGGAACAGTACGAGTCCAAGACAGGGTCGGTCTCGCGCCAGTTCGACAGGATTTGCCAGATTCTGGCCGACCTGCGCTACACCCGGCCCGTGGATCCTGACGACTGCCGACTGACCCGGAAGGGGCAGCTGCTTCGGCGCATTTACAGCGAGCAGGATCTGAGCCTTGCCGAGATCCTGGATCGTGGCATCCTCAACGATCTGGAGCCCGCTGAACTTGCAGCGGCTGTCTCCGGACTGGTCTACGAATCCCGCCGTGGGGTAGGGGAGCAGCCGGGGGAGAGGGCCGGGTATCGAGCTCCCAGACTGGTTGACGCCATGGAGGATATGAAACGTCAGTGGTCCCAGGTACAGGAACGCTGCGATCAGGCTGGATTGGAGCTGCCGCCTGAACTCGACTTTGGCTTGGGGCCGACCATCTACGACTGGGCCTGCGGCGACTCGCTGACCACCATCCTGCGGGACAGTGATCTGACGGCGGGGGACTTCGTGCGCAACGCCAAGCGTCTGTCCGATGTGCTTACGCAGATCGTCCAGGTGGAGCCCTACTTGGGCAGGGGAGGGCATCACCTGGCCAGGACTGCCAGCATCGCCGCAGACCAGGTCAATCGCGGCATTGTGGCTTATACAGGCGTGGAGTGAACACGGGCACAATCCGGGAATAAGTATCAGGTCAACACTGTTCTGTAGCTTGGAGGCAGTGACGGACACGAGTATGGAGGAATCATGGCAGAGCGCAGTCTTCGCGGCATGAGTATTGGGGCGAAGTCCCTGGAATCCGATCAGAATGTGGATTTTGCTGCACGCAGCGAGGTCGCCTATGTCTGCCCCAAAGGCCATCGGACTATCCTGCCCTTGGCTGAAGGCGCTGAGGTGCCGCAGGAGTGGGAGTGCCGCTGCGGGCAGATTGCTCACCTTGAGGGGCATGACGAGCAGGAGTCCGGCAAGACCGGAAAGCCGACCAGGACCCACTGGGACATGCTGCTGGAGCGCCGGTCGGAGGACGAGCTCAAGGCTGTGCTTGACAAGCGTCTGAAAATGCACCGCGAAGGATGGTTCCCGGACTATGAGTAAATCACCGCGCCGCCTGGTTCTGCTGGATCTGGACGGCACCCTGACCGCCTCGCATCCGGGCATTATCGCCTCCGTGGTGCAAACTTTCAAAGAGCTTGGTCATCCCGTGCCCGATGAAAGCGAGCTTCGCCAATTCATAGGCCCTGCCGTTGAAGTATCCCTGCGCCGCAACGGCATCAGAGAAGAAGACATCGATAAGGGCGTCCAGATTTACCGGCGCTATTACAGTGAGATAGCGGCATTTGATGATCCTGACCATCCAGGACAACACATCCCTGGACGTCTGCTCGCTACGGTCTTTGACGGCATTCCCGAACAGCTGAATCGTATGCACGAGCATGGTCTGACCTTGGCCGTGGCCACCTGCAAACCCGAGTACCAGGCTCAGCCGGTATGTGACCACTTCGGACTTACGCCACTGGTAGATGGTGTCTATGGTGCCAGCAAGGACTCCACACGAATCACCAAGGCCCAGGTCATCACCCACGCTCTGCAACAGCTTGGCTTTGACGCCAACCAGGGTGACCGAGCCCTTATGGTCGGCGACCGCTGGACCGATGCCGATGGTGCGCAGGAAACCGGTCTTGACTGCCTAGGATGCGGCTGGGGCTATGCCGAACCCGGAGAACTGGAATCTCACGGCTGCTATCGTGTCATCGACCAGGTTGACCGATTGTGCCAAACCACTGACGATTACTTCGGCAACAATCAGACTCAGCATTGATTCGGTCGGAACTGTATCTTATCCTGTAGGGCCACCCGGATGAACTCGGGTGGCCTTTGCAACATCACCAAGTTGACCAGAAATGAAAATCGCAATCATGAGCTAGTAAGCCGATAATGTACGTTATGTCAAATTACTTATTGTTTTCTCTCCTGTTTTGTCTTCCACCGCGAGATTCATGCAGCCCGCTGGCGCTGCTCGTGCTGCTGCTCCAGGCGCTGACGCAGACGCATAGCCGTCAGCTCGTCGATAGGTCGTTCAGGCAGACCCGGGGTCAGCTGTCCAGTAGTCAAATCCACGTGGTCGCAGGTCTGCAGCTCCAGATCCATACGATGCCAGATGGCACCCACAGAGATAGCAAAAACTGCACGCCCGGACTGCATCAGTGCAAAGACCTGATCGGGTCCTGAGCATTCTGTGACCTGATCACCATCGCAGACCACCGTTACATGCTCAAGTTGACCGACTGTTCGACGCTCGAGATAGTTCACCGTGTTCGTGGCATTGACCAAATTGACACCGGCATCCAAGAGGCGCTTGAGGACGGCCAGGATGACCACATCCTTGAAGGAATAGAGCCTGCGGGAGCCTGATCCGTGCGAGGCCTTGATCGATGGCTCGACGATTCGCTTGCGGGCCCAATAATCCAGCTGCCGATAGGTAATGCCGGCCACCTTGGCCGCGACCGTTCCCCGGTAGCCCCGGGTCGTGCCCTCGGCCTGCTCAGGCGAAAAGAGTTCCCCCTGCACCAGCGTCGGCAACTCTTCGGCCATGCCGTGCCCCCTGTCAGTTCTTGGCGATGACTGCCCGAT
This sequence comes from Bifidobacterium asteroides, assembly GCF_030758775.1. Taxonomy (NCBI): domain Bacteria; kingdom Bacillati; phylum Actinomycetota; class Actinomycetes; order Bifidobacteriales; family Bifidobacteriaceae; genus Bifidobacterium; species Bifidobacterium asteroides. Next base: position 954,565 of record NZ_CP132384.1, on the reverse strand, counting down.
TATCGAAGTAGACCAACCTGAACTTGCCGATCATGATCTCGTCGCCATTGTGCAGGTCGGCCTGGTCCACGCGTTCGCGGTTGACGTAAGTGCCGTTGAGGCTGCCAGTATCCTCGACCCGAAAACCATGGTCAGTCCGTACGAATATGGCGTGCGCCCTGGAGACCGTCGAATCATCCAGCAGGATGTCCGCCTTCGGATCGCGACCCACGCTGACCTGATCCTCGTCCAACAGATAACGCGATCCTGACACCGCTCCCCTGGTAGAGATCAGCAGGGCTGTGCCCTCAGGCAATCGCGCCATGGTCTCCAGGTCGTCCTTGGTCAGTGGACGGTCACCGTTGGAGGTGACTGGAATGTTCAGGGCCGGCATGCCGATGATGGTCGTCTCGCCCGCAGTGGGAATAGGATCTGTCATAATTGCCTATTCTACAGGCTTTGCATACTGGTAGTCCTGCACGCGTCGAACCTGGTCGATTCTGACACTATTTGACTGCTCCACGGATACGGTCGCATGGAACTGCACCTTGATCCGCGAACCCACTCCCCCAGCGATCTGAACGGCATTCTGCAGGCTGTCCGGATCCCCAATGGCCTTGACAATGTAGGGACTGCGCAGCTTGGCGTGGTCGCATTGCAGACCGGTGCGGGTGTCCAGCAGATAGGTGCTGGTAACCACCCGGACATCGTTGAAGGATATGACCTCGGCGCCAGCGTTGCGCAGTTCTTCGATCAGATTGAACATGGTAGAGGCGTCCACCCGGTCACTGTCCTCGGTGACCGTTACCACCACTCCCCTGCCCTGGGCAGGCAGCCGTCCGGCCAGGATGCCGCTGCTCTGCTCATTCTGCTGGGCTATGCGGGCAGCCTCCTTCTGCTTGTCGGCGGCTGACTTGATGGAGGTCAGCTGCTGGTTGAGCTGGCTCTTGCGCTCCTCCAGCTTATCGACCTGGTTGCTGGTCTCGTCCAGCACCCGTACCAGCTCCTCCTCGGACAGACTCTGGTAGGAGGACTGGTTATTATGCACCTGGACCGCATACCCGAAACCCAACAGGGCGCACATAAGGGCCACCAGGACGCTGGTAACCAGTCTGACCCTGGTGGCGTTGGAATTGAGGGTGCGCAGAGGCCGACGGCGAACCACCGGAAAAGCACCGGTCTGCGTATCGTCGGCTGGAGCCCTGACCCGTCCGGGCCTCCTAGGCGGAATGCTCTTGGGCATTCCCTCGTCGCGCTTCTTCCTCAGGGTGTGTCTCATATGCTCACCCCTTGAAAATGAACCGTCGAATAGCGGAAACGTTGGAGAAGATCCGGATGCCCAGGACCACAATGACGGCCGTGGACAGCTGAGAACCCACGCCCAGCTGGTTGCCCAGGAAGACCAGAAGAGTGGCCGTGATCACATTGGAGATGAAGGAAACCACGAAGACCCGGTCCGAGAAGCTGCGTTCGAAGTAGGAGCGGACTGCGCCCATCAGGGCATCCAGGGCGGCCACCACCATGATAGGCAAATAAGGCTGCAGGACAATGGGAATGTCGGGCTTGAGGAAGATGCCCGCCACCACGCCTAGGATCAGGCCGAGAATTGCCGACATGTCAATGACTCCTTCCGGCATAGGACAGATTGGGCAAACTCACTGCATTCAGATTCAGGCGCCGCTGCTTGGCCACATTGACAGTGATGTTCGCCCTTTTGAGGTCACGCAGGCGGCCCTGCAGATCACTGCGAACCATCAGATCGGACAAGGCGCCTTGGTCGCCGATGGCTTCGATCTTGTAGGGTGACTCGATCGAGGTGGTCCCCACCAAAATGGTCTGACCGGCTGTACGCACTGATGTCTGTGTTCCTATTCTATTGCCGTTGATGGCAATGGCTTCGGCCCCAGCAGACCAAAGCTTGGTCAGGAACCACTGCAGGTCCTGGTCGGTGAGCAGTTTGATCTGATCGGCATTGTCCCGGGAATCCTTGGAGGCAATGGGGTTGGCCAGGGTGATGACGACGCCCTGCCCCTGCACCTTGCTGGTGCCGTTGGTCAGATCGTCAGCGGCCTGCGTGCTGTTCTGCCCTTGGCCGCCCTCCTGAGCCGAGAGCGTGTCGATATTGCCGTTAAGGTCCGATATCTGACTGTTGAGGTCATTGGCACGCTTGCTGACCCCCTCCACCTGGGAGATGAGCTTCTCGCGTACCTTCTGACGCGGGTCCCGGTGCAACACCTGAACTATACCCGTGCCCGCCAGGCCGACCAGCACGCAAATGACGAAGACCAGTATCCGATTGACCCAGACGCTCAGCGGCGATCTACGCTCAGCGGGCAGCAGACGGGCATCCTCGAACATGGGGTCCATGGGACGGTTGGTCAGGTCGTCAATCAGCCTCAGAGACTCATCAGCCATGCGCCGACGCATGGATTCCTGGGCGGGCTCCGAGCTTTCCTGGTCCACATAGTGGCGTTCCAGACCTGCGCTGGAATGCGAAAAAGCCGCCCGGCGGTGAATCAAGGCACGGTCAGGCGGCACGGGGAAGGATTGGGGGGTCATCTGCGGTTCAGTCATGATGGCGGTCCTGACGAAGCAGCCCGATGCCCTGACGTGCGTAGATCAGCCCTGCCAGCCAGTAAAGGCCAACCCCCCAGATGACAGCCGCAAGAGCCACCAGGTGGAAGAAACGGAAGAAGGCTGAAGTGCCCACATCCGCAAAAATCAGGGCCGGTATGGCCAGCATGAGCACGGCCGTACCAGTCTTGCCAGCGAAGTGCACCGGCAAGGGGCCATAATCATGCTGGGCCAGCGTCAAAACCAACAGCCCCATGAGCACATCCCGGGCACCGACTAGGGCCAGAAGCCACCATGGGAGTATGGAGGCGATGCTCAGAGCAAGTACGGAACAGAGAATCAGCAGCCGATCGGCAACCGGGTCCAGGATCTGCCCCAGCTTGCTGACCTGGTTGAACCTGCGGGCAATGATCCCATCCACACCGTCAGAAAGGGCCGAAATCAGCATGACTACCAAGGAAATGATCAGATGACGGTTGGCCACCAGATAGGCAATAAGAGGTATGGAGAGGATACGAAGCAGGCTGATGACATTGGGTACGGTGAGAATCACCGACCGTGGCTCAGGGCTGTACCTGCTGCGTGAAATTCGATCAATCAGTGCCATCCGACTACATTCTAGAAGCTTGAAGGGCAGTTACAAGGATGGCACGCGCACCGATCTCATAGAGGCGGTCCATGAGGTTGTTCACCTGGTCCCTGGGAACCATGGCCCTGACTGCGGCCCACTGCTTATCGTGCAGGGAGGAGACTGTCGGCGACTCATAGCCGGGCGTGATGCCCACCGCCATGGCTACGCGCTCTACCGGGATGTCATAATCCATCAGTACATAGCGGCGGGCTGTCAGCACGCCCTCCAGCCTGCGGGACATGACCGCCAACCGCTCATCATCGGGATCCAGACGGGGTGATCTGATGAGAATCCCCTCCGATTTCAGAATGGGATCGCCGAAGACCCGAAGCCCGGCGTTGCGCAGGGTGGTGCCGGTGGAGACCACATCGGCGATCAGGTCGGCTACCCCGAGCTCGACTGAGGACTCCACTGCGCCGTCCAAGTGGATCAGTTCGGCCTTGAGTCCCTTGCTGTTCAGGTAGTCTTCAAGAAGCCGGTCGAAGGTAGTGCCGATCCGTTTGCCGTCCACGTCCTGCAAGGTGTTGATAGCACTGGCTTCCGGAGCGGCGAATCTGAATGTGGATGCGCCGAATCCCAGCTCAATGACCTCGACGGCCCTGGTTCCGGAGTTGAGCAGCAGGTCACGCCCGGTGATGCCCAGATCAATGGTCCCCAAGCCGACATAGACCGCTATATCGTTGGGCCTTAAGTAAAAGAGCTGGATGTCGTTGTCGACGTCATCGACCACCAGTTGCCGGTCATTGGAACGCAGACGATAGCCGGACTCTGACAGCAGCCTCCATGCGGGCTGGGACAACATGCCCTTATTGGGCACCGCGACCTTCAACACGGCAACCTCCTAATTGCGGAAGCGAATCTACAGCGGGAAAGGATCAGAGGTCACAGATATCTGTAGACATCCTCCAGGGTGATGCCTCGATCGATCATCATGACCTGGATGTGGTACAGCAGCTGGCTCATCTCCTCGGCCGTCCGCTCCTTGCCCTCATACTCAGCGGCGATCCATGTCTCTCCAGCCTCTTCATTGATCTTCTTGCCGATGAAATGCGTGCCCTTGTCCAGCTCTTCAACAGTCAAGGATCCTTCTGGGCGCTCCTTGGCCTTGGTCGTGAGCTCCTCAAACAACCCATCGAAGGTCTTCATCTGGCTATCTCCATTCTTCCTGCAAAACCTGTCAGTCCTTGTAGCTTACCTGCGCGGCCTGCCGGATCTGGTCAATGGCCTTGGCCGGGTCGTCAGCGCCGTAGACCGCGGAGCCTGCCACCAGGACATCGGCTCCAGCCTCTGCCACGATGGGAGCCGTGGTGGGACTCACCCCGCCATCCACCTGGATGTGGGTCTTCAGGCCGCGGGCGGTGATCTGGTCACGAAGACGGCGGGTCTTGGGCATCTGATTGTCCAGGAACTTCTGCCCGCCGAATCCTGGCTCCACGGTCATGACCAGAATCATGTCAAACTCATCGAGAATGTCGAAGATCGGCTCCACAGGTTCGGCAGGGCGCACGGCCAGGCAGGCCTTGACCCCCATGTCGTGCAGCTGGCGGGCCAGACGGACCGGGGCATGGACGGCTCCGGTGTGGAAGGTGACGGAGGCAACACCCAGTTTGGCGAATTCCGGGGCCCACCGGTCGGGGTCCTCGATCATCAGATGCACGTCCACCGGCAGGTCGGTCACCTGGCAGATGCGCTCCACCACAGGCTCGCCAAGCGTCAGGTTGGGAACGAAATGGTGGTCCATCACATCCACGTGAACCATATCGGCATTGGCAATAGCCTTGAGATCCCGCTCCAAGTTGGCGAAATCGGCGGAAAGAATGCTGGGTGCTATCTGAATGCTCATGGAGATTATTCTATGTTGTACGGAAGACCGGCGGCACCGGTTTGTGGCCCAATTGCACACCTACCGACCCCCGGATAGCTGACCCCTGTCCTACTTGCTCCGGGCCTCGGACTCCTGACGCACCTCAAGCTCGGTGATGGTCCGCAGCTTTTCGGACAGCAGGGAGGTCGGCTTGCCCTTGCGCGCTATGAGGACGAAGGCTGCAGCCGCAAGGAAGAAGACCGTCATGGACACCCAGACGTTGACCCTGACTCCCAGGAATTCGTGGGCGAAGTCGATGCGAAGGGCCTCGATCCAGGTGCGCCCCAGGGTGTACCACATGACATAGAGGGCGAAGAGGGAGCCGGCCTTGAGCACGTTCACGGCCTTGTGGCCGATCCAGACCAGGAGGGCCGCGCCGATCAGGTTCCAGATCATCTCATAGAGGAATGTTGGTTGGAAGAGGGTGCCGGTCGGGCAAGTGGCCCCGTCATAGCACTGTTCGCTGCTGCCGATGGCGGAACCTGCCGCGTCGATCTTCAGCCCCCAGGGCAGCGTGGTGGGGGCCCCGTAGAGCTCCTGGTTGAACCAGTTGCCCAGCCGCCCGATGGCCTGAGCCACCAGAAGGGCAGGGGCCACACTGTCGGCCAGCAGGGCGGTCGGGTAGCTCTTGTGACGGCACCAGGCCCAGGCTGCCAGTGCTCCCAGGAGGACTGCACCCCAGATGCCCAGACCGCCACGCCAGATGCGCAGAATATCGGCTGGATTGCCATCAGCTCCGAAATACCGCTCAGGGGTGGTAATGACGTGGTAGAGCCTGGCGCCGACGATGCCGGCCGGTACCGCGCAGATGGCGATGTCCAGAATCTGGTCGGTCCGGCCGCCCTCCTTCTTCCAGCGCCTGGCGGTGATCCAGGCAGCCACGATGATGGCCAAGAGCATGGTCAGCGCATAGAACCTGATGGTGACCGGCCCCAGATGGAAGCTGGATATTCCCGGCGATGGAATGTAGGCAAGCGTCATAAAGCCCCAATCTAGCCCCTGGGCCTTACAGCCCCACTCACTTCCTGGCCTGGGAGATGCCCCAACGCAGGTCGGAGCAAACCTCAGCCAGGGACTCCAGTGCCTTTCTGCGGTCCTTTCGTGGCCTGCCCTCGTCATCCAGAAGGCAATGGACCAGGGCCGAGCCGACGATGACCCCGTCCGCGTAGGCGCCGACCTGGGAGGCCTGCTGGGCGGTAGACACCCCGATGCCCACGCAGACATAAGGGGCACCAGCCTGCCTGACTCTCGCCACCAGGTTCTGGGCCGAGTTGGACATGCTGGTACGTTCGCCGGTCACGCCCATTCGGGAGGTCGCGTAGACGAATCCTCTGGCTGCACGGGAGGTGATCTGCAGACGTGCATCGGTTGAGTCGGGCGAGACCAGATAGACCCGGTCAAGACCATACCGGTCCGACTGCTCTATCCATTCCCCGGATTCGTCGACGATCAGATCCGGGGTGACCAGCCCGGACCCGCCGGCCTCGGCCATGCGGGCGGCAAAATCCGCTACTCCGTGATGCATGATCAGATTCCAGTAGCTCATGACCAGAGCCCTGGCACCGTCCGCCTGAACCTGGCGGACCGCGTCGAAGACACCCTCGACCTTGACGCCATTGTCGATGGCGCACTTGCTGGCCGCCTGGATGACCGGGCCATCCATGACCGGGTCGCTGTAGGGCAGCCCGATCTCGAGGATGTCGACCCCGCTTTTCACCATGACCCGCATGGCCTCCAAGGATGTGGGCACGTCAGGGAAACCGTAGGGGAAGTACCCGATGAATGCCGGCCTGCCCTCTTGGCGGAGGGCCTGCAGCGTGGACGCCACCGGGCTGGCCGTGCGGCTGAACCCCTTAGGCTGGAACAGGCTGGGATTGCACAGGCTGGGGCTGGACGGGCGCTTTCTGCCACTGCCATTGCTGGTTGACCATCATCGGGCCTCCTCTTCTGCTTGATCGCTTCTGCTGTGCCCGGCCTGGGCTTCCAAAGCGCTGGCCTCCTGCTCGGACAGGTAGCCGAACCATCTGCCTGCCGTGGCCACATCCTTGTCGCCCCTGCCCGAGATGTTGATCAGAATGACAGGATTTCTGATTCCCTTGCGCAAAAGGTCGGTGGCCGCCTTGCTGGCTCCGGCCAAGGCGTGCGAGGACTCCAGGGCGGGGATGATGCCCTCGGTCCGGCACAGGTCGCTGAAAGCCTGCATGGCCTCCTTATCGGTTGCATAGTCATACTTGACCCGGCCCATGTCGTGCAGCCAGGCATGCTCAGGCCCCACTGAGGCGTAATCCAGGCCGGCGGAGATGGAGTAGGTGTCCATGGTCTGGCCCTGGTCGTCCTCCAGCAGATAGGACTTGGTCCCTTGGAAGACGCCGATCTGACCGGTGCCGGGCGAAAGGCGGATGGCATGCTTGCCCGACTTGGGCCCGTCCCCGCCGGCCTCGTAAGCGTAAAGGGAAACCCGGGGATCGTCCAGGAAAGTGTTCATGATGCCGATGGCGTTGGAGCCTCCGCCGACGCAGGCCACAACCCCGTCGGGATGGTCGATGCCGTATGCGGACAGCTGCGCGGAAGCCTCTTCGCCGATGATCTTCTGGAAGTCCCTCACGATGGTTGGGAAGGGGTGGGGGCCGGCAACCGTGCCCAGCAGGTAGTGGGTGGTCTCCACGTTGGTCACCCAGTCGCGCAGGGCCTCGTTGATAGCGTCCTTGAGAATCCTTGTCCCGGTGGTCACCTCGACGACTTCGGCTCCCAGCATTCGCATCCTGGCCACGTTCAGGGCCTGTCTGCGGGCGTCTATCTGCCCCATGTAGATTCGGCACTTGAAGCCCAGGAGGGCACAGACCGTAGCCGTGGCCACGCCATGCTGGCCGGCGCCGGTCTCCGCAATGACGCGGGTCTTGCCCATACGCTTGACCAGGAGCCCCTGACCCAGGGCGTTGTTGATCTTATGGGCGCCCGTGTGGTTCAGGTCCTCCCTTTTCAGGAAGACCCTGACCTGACCGCCGACCCGATCGCCGATCAGCTTGGCGAACCGAGGCGCCGGTGTCAGGGCCGAGGGACGCCCCACATAGACCCGGTTGAGTCTGTTCAGCTCCTCACGGAAGGCCGGATCGGCCTTGGCCTCCTTGTAGACACGCTCCAGCTCATCAAGGGCGCCCACCAGGGCCTCAGGGACGAAACGTCCGCCATAGGGGCCGAAATAGGGACCGTCATGGGTTGAGAGGGGCCTGGCCTCGGCGGCCTTGAAGCGGTGACCAGCCTGAACCAGCAAGCGGACGGTACCCTCCTGGTCCTGTGAGGTGACCAGACCTTCTCCTATCAGGACCGCATCGGCCCCGGCCCGGGCGTACCGCTCCAGCTCGACCGTGCCGAACACTCCGGACTCGGCCACCTTGACCACATCCTTGGGCAGGTTGGAAGCCAGGCGGGCATACTGGTCAACGTCAACGCTCAGGTCCTTCAGATTCCGGGCGTTGATGCCGATCACCCTGGCGCCGGCCGCAATGGCCCGCTCGATCTCCTGACGATCATGGGTCTCGACCAGGGCGGTCATGCCCAGGCTCCCGGCCAGGTCCAGCAGGTGCTTGAGGCGGGCGTCATCCAAGGCCGCCACAATCAGCAGGATCATATCGGCCCCATTGGCCCTGGACTCCCAGACCTGGTAGTCGGAGACGATGAAGTTCTTGTTGAGCACGGGAATGCCCACGGCCTGTCTGACCTGCCGCAGATCCTCCAAGGATCCCAGGAAGCGTCTGCCCTCGGTCAGGACCGATATGGCCGAAGCGCCCCCGTTTGCATACTGCCGGGCCAGGGCGGCGGGATTTTTGATGTCGGCAAGGTACCCCTTGGATGGCGAGGCTCGCTTGATTTCCGCGATGATCGGAATGCCGACGCTTTCCCTGAGCAGTCGGGCGGCATCCAGAGGTTTGCGCTTCATGCTCCTGACCTGTTGCTTGAGGCTTTCCAAGGGAATCTTCTGTACCCGGCTCCTTGCATCCTCCACGGCGCCGGCCACCAGTTCATCCAAGACGGTCATAGAGCCCTTCCCTCCAGTTTCTTGTGTATTCCCTGTCACAACCTTAGCGTCTTTCTGCACTGGATTACCCATTACCCTTCCTCGCTCTGCATCTGTGCCTGAGTACGATTGCCCTGCACCGCAGGCAGGGGTCCTCCGGCTTCAAAACACGACCTGTGTCCGGTGTGGCAGGCCGCCCCCACCTGGTCGACTTCGATAAGCAAGGCGTCCCCGTCGCAGTCGATGCTGACGCCCTTGACGTATTGGACATGCCCGGAGGTGTCTCCCTTGCGCCAGTATTCCTGCCTGGAGCGGGACCAGAAGGTGACCCTTCCCGTGGTCAGGGTCCGTCTCAAGGCCTCCTCATCCATGTATCCGACCATGAGCACCTGACGGCTGTCATACTGTTGGACCACAGCGGCCACAAGTCCCTTGGCATCCTTCTTCAGCCTGGCCGCTATGCTCGGATCCAAACGTGCTTCCTGGTCCTTCGAAGACTGTGACATTGATCCTCATTCTCCTGATTTGTCCGACACATCCTTGTCGGTTGATTGTTTATGGTATGGGTATGGTTTCCCCGATGGCTGCCAACATGGCCAGCAAATGCCATGCAGCATGCGGTGTCGAATTATCTGCGGGATTGGTTCAGGCCTGCCATCGAACCGGATACCCGGCCGTATGGAGCGCCTGCTTGACATCCTTGATGGACACCTGGCCGAAATGGAAGACGGAAGCCGCCAGGACCGCATCGGCCCCGGCCTTGACAGCTGGAGGAAAATCGGCGGCCTTGCCTGCGCCACCGCTGGCGATAAGGGGAAGGGATACGGCCTTGCGCACGTCGGCGATCATCTCCAGATCGAATCCCTGACGGGTGCCGTCTGCATCCATGGAGTTGAGGAGGATCTCGCCGGCTCCGAGTTCTTGGGCCTGCTTGACCCAGCCGATGGCATCTATGCCGGTGGACTGGTGGCCGCCCATGGTGGTCACCTCATATCCTGAGGTAATGCCCTGGGCATTGGATCGGCGGGCATCGACCGAGAGCACCAGGACCTGACGACCGAACCGCTGGGCGATATCGCCGATGACCTGCGGATTGGCAATGGCTGCCGTGTTGATGCCGACCTTGTCGGCCCCTGACCGCAGGAGGGTGTCGACATCCTGCGGCGTCCGCACACCTCCGCCGACGGTCAATGGAATGAAGATCTGGTCGGCAGTGCTCTTGACCAGGTCCACCATGGTGGCTCGCCCGCTTCCAGAGGCAGTCACATCCAGAAAGGTCAGTTCGTCAGCGCCCTGCTGGTAGTAAGCGGAAGCCAGTTCGACCGGGTTGCCCGCATCGCGCAGATTCTTGAAGTGGACGCCTTTGACCACACGGCCCTGGTCGACATCAAGGCAGGGAATGACACGAACCGCTACCGTCATGCGACCCGCCTTCCTGCCTGAACCGATTTGTTTGAGTCACGACACTAGCTTCTGTAGTGCCCGAAGACCATAGGATGTCCACACTATGGCATGTTGATTGCAGAATACCGGATTAGGCCTGGAGCTTGACGGCTTTTGCAGCCAGCTGCCCGCAGGCACCGTCGATATCCGATCCGCGGGTGTCCCTCATGGTTGCAGTGATGCCGGCCTTGTGGAGGATGTCCAGAAAGCGCTGCTCGTCCTCGGGCTTGGAGGCCGTCCAGCGAGATCCCTCGATTGGATTCAAGGGTATGGGATTGACGTGCGCCCAGTCGTCCCCGTAATGGTTGAGGCGCTTGGCCAGAAGACGGGCATGCTCGGCCTGGTCGTTGATGCCACGCATCAGGGCGTACTCGATGCTGACCCGTCTGCCGCTGGCCAGGTAGTAGTCGTGGGCCGCGTCCAGAACCTGGGTGGTGTTGAAGCGCCTGTTCATGGGCACCAGCTCGTCGCGCAACTTGTCGCTGGGAGCATGGAGGGAAACGGCCAGACGGACCGGAATGCCCTCTTTGGTCAGCTTGCGGATGCCGGGGACCACACCGACCGTGGAGACGGTGATATTCCTGGCCGAGATGCCGAATCCCTTGGGCGGCAGGGCACTGATCTGCCTGACCGCGGAAAGCACAGCCCGATAGTTGCCCATGGGCTCGCCCATACCCATGAAGACGATGTTGCTCAGACGCCCGGGTCCTCCGGCGACCTGTCCGAACCTCATCATCCGGGATGCGGCCCTTACCTGTTCCAGAATCTCGCCGGTCGACATGTTCCGGGTCAATCCAAGCTGACCGGTGGCGCAGAAGGGGCAGCCCATACCGCAGCCGACCTGGCTGGAGATGCAGAGGGTGGCCCTGGAGGGATAGCGCATAAGTACGGACTCGATCCTGGACCCGTCGAAGAGCTCCCAGAGGGTTTTGATGGTCGTCCCCTGATCCGCCTTCTGGACGGTGACCGGGGCTATCAGTTCAGGAAAGAAGCGGTGTGCGGCATCCTGGCGGCTGGACGCAGGAAGATCCGTGAAGTCGTCCGGATTGGTGGACAGATGGTTGAAATAGTGATTGGCCAGCTGCGAGGCCCGGAATTTCGGCAGACCCAGTTGAGCGCAGACCTCCTGACGCTCCTCTAGGTCCATATCCGTAAAGTGACGCGGCGGCTTGCCTCGACGGGCATGGTCGGCCGCCAGAACGTCCCTGAAGGCGCCATTCTTGCCACCAGGGGTGATGCCGGTTTCAGGCTCGGCACCAGTCATGTCGACATCTGTCATACCTCTACCTCATCCCGTATCAGTCATCCGACCATCAATCTCGGTCACAGGCCGGTAATCAAAAGAACCAGTGTTATGAAGGGCGCGGACATGAGGATGGAATCCACCCTGTCCAGCACCCCGCCGTGGCCCTTGAGCAGGTGGCCCATGTCCTTGATCCCCAGATCGCGTTTGATCAAGGATGCGCTCAGATCCCCAAGGGTGCCTGTGGCTCCGACCATGATGCCCATGAGCAGGGCGACCCACCAGATCCTTCCCCAATCCGCCATGGGATAGGTGGCCGCGAAAATGACCAAAGCGCCAACCAGACAGCAGAGCATGGAGCCGGCCAGACCTTCCAAGGACTTGCCGGGCGAGATGCGGGGCGAAATCTTGTGCTTGCCAAAGAGCGAACCAAAAAGAAGACCGCCGATGTCGCTTAAGGCGGGCAGGAAAATCACCATGAAGGCATGAGCTGCAGGATGCCCGCCGAAGGTGGTGGGCAGGGTTATCAGACAGGCCAGGAGGGTGATGTAGACAACGGTCAGGAGGGTGACGCCCACATTGGCCAGGCTGCTGGACCGGCTCCCCTGCTCTGCAGCACCGTAGGAGGCGTCGGCCATGGTCTGCGCATCCTTGCCCGAGAGCTTGGCATTCACCGCCTTGACCAGACGACCGCCCAGGCGATGGTTGCGGGTGGCCGCAAGAGCCCCGACCAGAGCAGTGACCAGAACTCCGGCGGTCATAACCGCGACATGGTCCGGCGCATAGAAGGAGGCCAGCATGGTGGCCGCCGAGCAGATCCAGAGCTCGACCACCGGTATATGCAGGCCCGCCGTGGCAAAGTCCACCCTGAGCTCCCAGAGCCCCAGGGTCATGAAAATCACAATCAGGTAGATGAATGCGTCGATGCGCACCAGGATGCAGGCCAGGATGATGACCACCAGAAGCGCGCCAGTGGCCACCGCCTGCGGCATGTTGCGCCCGGTCCGCTTGTTCAGGGTTGCGACGGCATCCTGACCTGCCTTCTCGGCGGAGCTTTCCTTAGTACTCATGAAGTGTGGATCCTCCCCAGGCGGATCAGACCTCGAGGATCTCCTTTTCCTTAGCGTCCAGGAGCTGGTCGATCATGTCGTTCTTCTGCTTGGTGACGGTCTCCAGCTCCTTCTGCAGCCGGTTGCCCTCATCCTCGCCCAGGTCGCCATCCTTGACCTTGGACTCCAGCTCCTCCTTGACCTTGCGCCGGATGTTGCGGACGGCCACCTTGCCCTCCTCGGCCTTGGTCTTGGCCAGCTTGACATAGTCCCGGCGGCGTTCCTCAGTCAGCTCGGGCATGGTGACCCTGATGACGTTGCCGTCACGGCTGGGGTTGACGCCCAGGTCCGAATCGCGGATGGCCTTCTCGACCGCACCCGCCTGGGAGGGGTCGAAGGGGGTGACGGCCAAGGTGCGAGGCTCCGGGACGCCGATGGATGCCAGCGACTTAATGGGCGTGGGAGTGCCATAGTACTCCACCATGATGTCGTTGAGGAAGGAGGGGTTGGCACGCCCGGTCCTGATTCCCGAGAAGTTCTCCTTGGTCGCCTCGATGCTCTTGTCCATCTGCCTTCCGGCCTGGTCCACCACTGTGGTCATGATCTGCTCCTTGCTGTATGGACCATCCGCCTGTGCGCGCGAGGTCCGTCATTCTTATACTCTACGGCCATGGGGCCACAGGGGCCAAGCGGCGCGGGGTGTGCCCGCAACCGGTCACAGGGTACGATCAGGACCACCGTGGACCAGGGTGCCCAGGCGCTGGCCCCTGAGCGCTCCGGTCACATTGCCTTCACCCTCCAGTCCGAAGACGCGGATGGGCATGTCGTTGTCCCTGGCCATGGACAGCGCTGCCGCATCCATGACAGCCAGATTGTCCACCAAGGCCCGCTGGTAGCTCAGATTGGTGAACATGCGCGCAGAAGCCTGCTTGTTGGGATCTGCCGTGTACACGCCGTCCACGCCGTTCTTGCCCATGAGGACCTCGACGCAATGAATCTCCAGGGCCCGCTGGATGGAGACCGTGTCGGTTGAGAAGTACGGCATGCCGGATCCGGCGCCGAAGATGACCACGCGTCCCTTCTCCAGGTGACGGATGGCCTTGAGCGGGATGTAGGGCTCGGCAACCTGGCCCATGGTGATGGCTGTCTGCACCCTGGTGGCCTGCCCATCCTGCTCCAGGAAGTCCTGCAGGGCCAGGCAGTTCATGACCGTGCCCAGCATGCCCATGTAGTCGCCGCGCGAGCGTTCGATTCCGGCCTGGCTGAGCTCGGCTCCGCGGAAGAAGTTGCCGCCGCCTACCACGATGGCCACCTGAACGCCGCTCTGCACCGCCTGGACGATCTCCTTGGCCACCCGCTTGACCACCTGTACGTCGATGCCGACCTCGCCTCCCCCGAAGGCCTCTCCGGAGAGCTTGAGCAGCACACGACGAGGCGATGCTGGGTTTTGCGCTGAATCGGATCCGGTCATAAAAACCCTTTCTCCAGACATGATGACGGGCGGAATACGCCGCTAATAGGGTATCGAGGCTGCGCGACAACCCCTCCTTGAGCATGCTGAGGTGATAGGCCCAGGACGAAAGAAGGGGAGCGGCCACAAAAGCCACTCCCCTATCGTCAGTCATCATCAATGCCGGCCGTCTGTCTATCCCTCAGACAGGATCGGACGCGACGACCCAAGACACTGCTGGGCTACCGACTACTCCTCGTCGCCCTTGCCGACCTCGAGACGGGCGAAGGCCAGGGCCTTGCCGCCAGCCTGCTTGAAGAGGTCGCCAATGGTCTTGGAGGTGTCCTTGACGTACTGCTGCTCCAGCAGGACGGTCTCCTTGAAGAAGGCGTTCAGGCGCCCCTCGACGATCTTGGGAATGATCTTCTCGGGCTTGCCTTCGGCCTGGGACTTCTCGGTAGCCACGCGACGCTCGGACTCCACCACGTCGGCGGGCACATCCTCGCGGCTGAGCCACTTGGGGCTCATGGCGGAGATCTGCAGGGCCACCTCATGGGCCACCTGGGCGCCGGCCTCGTCAGTAGCGATCATGGCCACGATGGATGGAGGCATCTCCACGGACTTGCGGTGGGCGTAGATCTCCACACGGGGACCTTCGACCCGGGCCACCTGGCCGACCTTGACGTGCTCATGGAAGAGCGCGCCGGCCTCCTCAACGGTCTCCTTGACGGTGCCCGACTTGGATGGAGCGGCATCGACCTGCTCGGCGTTGGAGGCATCAGCCTTGGCCACGTCGTCGATGACCTCCTGGCCGAACTCGATGAACTGAGGGGTCTTGGCCACGAAGTCGGTCTCGGAGTTGAGCTCGACGGCATAGCCGATCTGGCCCTGTTCGCCCTCGACGACGGTGGAGGCTATCAGGCCCTCCTGAGCCTTGCGGCCCTCACGGGCGCCTGCGGCCTGGATGCCGGTGGCGCGGATGATCTCCTTGGCGCGGGCCATGTCGCCCTCGGCCTCGGTCAGGGCCTTCTTGACGTCCATCATGCCGGCGCCGGTCTGATCACGCAGCTCCTTGATCAGTGCAGCGGTGATTTTTGCCATGAAACTCTCCTATCTAGACGCCAGATTTCAGGCGGCCTGATCAGCAGCGGGGGTCTCCTGCTGCGGTTGCGCAGGCTGCTCGGCCTGGGGAGCCTGGGCGGTCTCCTGGGCCTGCTCCTGCGGCTGTCCGTCCTTGTTCTCCAGCAGGTTCTTCTCCCACTCGGCCATGGGCTGGTCGGAGGCCTCCTCGGTCTTGGCGGCCTTGCCGGAGCGCTCCAGCAGACCGTCGGCCACGGCATCGGCCATCAGCCTGGTCAGCAGCTCGACGCCGCGAATGGCATCGTCGTTGGCCGGAATGGGGTAGGTGACGAGCTCAGGATCCGTGTTGGTGTCCACCAGGGCCACCACCGGAATGCCCAGCTTGTTGGCCTCGGAGACCGCCAGGGCCTCCTTGTTGATGTCGACCACGAACAGGGCCGAAGGGGTGCGGTTCATGTTGCGGATGCCGCCCAGCTGGCGCTCCAGCTTGTCCTTCTCGCGCCGCAGGAGCAGGAGCTCCTTCTTGGTCAGCCCCGAGCCGTGCACGTCGTCGAAGTCCATCTCCTCCAGTTCCTTCAAGCGGCCGACCCGCTTGGTCACGGTCTGGAAGTTGGTCAGCATGCCGCCCAGCCAGCGCTCGGAGACGTAGGGCATGTTCACCCGGGTGGCCTGGGCCTTGATGGCCTCCTGGGCCTGCTTCTTGGTCCCCACGAAGAGCACGGTGCCGTTGTGGGCCACGGTCTGCTTGATGAAGTCATAGGCCTTGTCGATCAGACCGAGCGACTTGAAGAGGTTGATGATGTGGATGCCGTTGCGCTCCATCAGGATGTACTGCTTCATCTTGGGGTTCCAACGACGGGTCTGGTGTCCGAAGTGGACGCCGGCCTTCAGCATTTCGCTCATGGTGATCTGTGCCATGTCCGTACCTTTCATTGTCGGTTATTGCCTGGCCATGTGCACCTGCGTGCAACTCCGAGGAGCCGACCGACACAGGACGTCGCGGACATGGCGCGAATTTGCGGCGTGCGTTCGGGAATACTCTTGGCGCGCTTGCCCGCCCGTGACAGCAGACCTGCGCAATGACACGCCGAATTACCATGATACCCGAGGCCAATGACCTCGGGTATCGCGTTCGCCCTCTGCCTACCTGGCTGATCTGAGCTGCTGCATGGCCTTGCGGCGAACGTCGCTCTCCAGCCGATCCACATAGACATGGCCGTCCAGATGGTCGCACTCGTGCTGGATCATCCGCCCCATGATGCCATGGCCTTCAAGAGTCACCGTCTTGCCGTCCAAGTCGATGCCGTGGGCTCGGGCGTAGTCGGCCCGCCTGGTCGGATACCAGAGGTTGGGCAGGGACAGGCACCCCTCCTCGCCATACTGCTCGCCGGAGGTCTTGTCGATGACCGGATTGATGATGTAGCCCACCTTGCCGCCGATGTTGTAGGAGAAGACACGCAGGCCCACGCCGATCTGGTTGGCCGACAGGCCGGCCCGGCCCGGGTCGTCCACGGTGTCTACCAGGTCACGCACCAGACTGCGCACAGCCGGGGTGATGCTGGTCACTGGATCGCAGGGGGTGCGCAAAACCGGATCTGGAACCACTCTGATTGTACGAATCGCCACTGCTTACTCCTCGTCATCCCGGCCGTCGCGGCCGTCCTTCTCGTCCTCCGGGGCCGCTTCCTCCTCCTGGCGGACATCACGCATGCGTCCGGTCATGCTGGCCAGGGAGTCGCTCATGGTGGTCCGAGCCCTGCTGACGATGTCGTTCTCCTTGGCGGCCGGCTTGGCAGGCGTCCTGGGGGCATAGAGGACCTTGTCCACGAGTTCGGCATACTGGCGGAGCACCTCGGGGCGCACGACCTTCAGGCTGGGGGTCAGGGTGCCGTCCTCCTGGCTGAAGTCCTTGTCCAGCACCAGGAACTTGCGCACCGACTCGGCCCGCGAGACGTTGCAGTTGGCCTTGTCCACATACTGCTGGATGAAAGCATGGATGGCCTCGTTATGGCTGGCCTGCTCCATGCTCATGTCAGCGTCCAGGCCCTGGGAGGTCAGCCAGGACTTCAGCATCCCGGCATCCAGGGTGACCAGGGCGCCCACAAAGGGCCTGCCGTCGCCCACGACCACGGCCTGGGAGACTATGGGGCAGGTGCTGATGACATCCTCCAAAGGCGCCGGACTCACGTTCTTGCCGCCGGCGGTGATGATGACATCCTTCTTGCGGCCAGTGATGAAGACGAAGCCCTGGTCGTCGATCTGGGCCAGATCTCCGGTGTGCAGCCAGCCGTCCTTATCGAGCACGGTGGAATCAAGCTCGGGCTGGTGGTAATAGCCCATGAAGACGCTGGGGCCCTTGACCAGGAGCTCATCGTCGTCGCTCAGCCTGACCGTAATGCCCGAGCCAGGGCGGCCGACCGACCCAACCTCATTGGCGTCCTCGAAGTTGACGATGCAGGGGGCCGCCGTCTCGGTCATCCCGTAGCCCTGAATGAAGGTGATGCCGTCGATCCCGTTGAAGAAGTGGGCCAGGTCGGCATTCATGGGCGCGCCGCCGCAGGCCAGGTAGCTCAGGTTGGAACCCAGAGCGGACTCGATCGTATTGCCGACTGTCTTGGTGTAGAAGGCGTGGGCCAAGCGTGTCAGCGGCGAATGGCCGCTCCCCTCCTGCTCGTCCTTGGACCACTTGATGAAGTGCTTGGTGGCCTTGGCGAAGACCTTGCCGGCCAAGCCTGTGCCGGCCTTCTGCGAGGCGGCGTTGTAGACCTTTTCGAAGACGCGGGGCACGCCCAGCAGATAGGTGGGCCGGAAGGTGCGCAGGTCGGTCAGCAGATGCTTGGCGTTGGAGACGTACCCGACCACGCCCTGGGCACCGATGGCCACATACTGGATGTAGCGGGCGAAGCAGTGGGCCAGGGGCAGGAAGAGCATCAGGCGGGAGGGCGCTGCCAGCATGTGGTAGAGCACATCCCAGCCCACGAAGACGATGTGGACGAAGTTCCGGTTGGAGAGCATGGCGCCCTTGGGCTCACCAGTTGAGCCCGAAGTGTAGACGATGGTGGCCAGATCGTCGGCCTTGACTTGGGCGATGGCCTGATCCAGGCGCTCGTCTTCTATCCCCTGGCCGAATTCACTGACTGCGTTCAAGCCCCCGGCTTCGAAATTGAAGACGTACTTGAGCTTGGGCGAGGACCCCCGGACCTGCTCCAGGATCTGCGCGTGCTCAGAGTCGCCGGCAAAGGCCAGGACACAGTCCACGTCCTGGACGATCTTCTGGGCCTGGTTGGGCGAGTCGGTCTCATAGATGGGCACAGAGACCGCCCCGATGGCAGCGCAGGCGAAGTCTGTGACCCCCCAGTCGTAACTGGTGGAGGCGTAGATGACCACGGTACTGCCCTTTTCCACGCCCAGGGCCATCAAGCCCTTGGCCACGGCGCGTACCCGTGCGGACATCTGCCCTGCCTTGACATCGTGCCAGTTTCGGGTCATGGGATCCTGCCACTGGGCAACCAGCTCCTCAGGATCGCGGGCGGTGCGTTTTGCCAGGAGTGAATAGATGGTGTCCTTGTCCGTCGTCGGGTGTTGAAGCTCGACCGTATATTCACGCAACATACCCACCATCATATGGGTCACCCCGCCAAAGCCGCCGCCTAGCCCATGTCGAAGCGGACGCAAACCCAGCGCGAACCGCTTCTGGCGACGATCAGGTTGGTCAGCACTGTGCGCTCGCCGACCAGAAATCCGATGGTGGTTTCGTACCGGTCACGGTCTACGCGGTAGAGCTCGACCAGTTTAGGAATCAGCGGCAGGTATGTCATGCCGACATGATCCGCCGTGCGGACCATGCCCAGATGCCGATCCCGCAGCAACTGGGCCAGCAGGGCCAATCGTTCCATGCAGACGCGGTTGAGCACACGGTCCAGGCTCTTCATAGGCAAACGACCCCGCAACACATCGAAGACCCTGGATGCCAAGGCGCACAGATTGACAAGAATACGCTTGAGATCCGCAGACAGACCCTCATGCCCGGCAGCATCCCCCGGCCGAATGAAGTTGACCGTTCGCACGGTCAGATTGATGTCGCCAAGTCCCAGCGGCACCTGCGTACAGGTAGACGGCCACCAACCGCCATTCTCCTGTTCTGCCGACTCCTCGGTTGCTTGATCTTGATCCCAGACCGGTGCCAGATCCATATACTCCGTCATACTTCTCTCCTCGCACTCCGATGTGCTTGTCCCCCCTCCCATGCCGGCGAGGCGCACTGGGCAACCGACGCAACGACAGCGAATACGTCCAGAGTAGGAATGCGCTGAGGGATTGTAAAGGCCGGTTCAGGAATGTGGTCAACCTGGACCGGCCTTTAGACAGATTGTGGATAAATGGACCGTGAATGCCCTGTTCTGCTCAGCAGCGGGGGCCGGGGGTCACTGCCACACGGCACTTCTGGAAGTTCTTGACATCCACATAACCGGTGGAAGCCATGGCCCGGCGAAGCGCCCCGATCAGATTCAGACTGCCGTCGGTGCGGTCGCTGGGACCGAAGAGTATGCGCTCCAAGCTCCCCACCTGGCCGACCTGGACCCTGCGACCCCTTGGCAGTTCGGGATGATGAGCCTCGGCCCCCCAGTGCATGCCCTGGCCGGGAGCCTCCGTAGCCTTGGCCAGGGGCGTGCCCAGCATGACCGCGTCGGCCCCCATGGCCAAGGCCTTGACGAAGGAACCCGAGGTACCGGTCTCCCCGTCGGCGATGACCTGAACGTAACGTCCGCCCGACTCGTCCAAGTAGTCGCGACGCGCCTCGGCCACATCCGAGATGGCAGTGGCCATAGGCGCTTGGATTCCGATGGTGGCGGAATCGGTGGAGGAGGCTCCCCCGCCGAACCCGACCAGCACCCCGGCGGCACCGGTGCGCATCAGATGCAGGGCAGCCTGGTAGGTGGCGGCCCCTCCGACGATGACCGGAACGTCCAGGTCGTAGATGAACTTCTTCAGATTCAAAGGCTCATGGCTGGTGGAGACGTGTTCGGCCGAGACCGCTGTTCCTCGGATCACGAAGAGGTCCACGCCCGCATCGACCACTGTGGTATAGAACTCCTGGGTGCGCTGAGGGGACAGGGCTCCGGCCACCGTGACCCCGGCCTTGCGGATCTCCTGCAGACGGCGGGTGATCAGCTCCGCCTTGACCGGTTCCCGGTAGGCCTCCTGAATGACCCCGGTCGCCTGCTCCGGCGAGGCATGGGCGATCCGATCCAGCTGGGGGCGCGGATCCTCGTATCTGGTCCACAGCCCCTCCAGGTCCAGCACGCCCAGTCCACCCAATCGTCCCAGAGCAATGGCCGTCTCAGGGCTGGTCACCGAGTCCATGGGCGCCGCCAGCAAGGGCAGGTCAAACTCGTAGGCATCCACCTGCCAGGCTGTGGAGACATCCTGGGGATCCCGGGTCCTTCTGGAGGGGAGTATGGAGACATCATCGAGCGTGTAGGCCACCGTGGCCTTCTTGCCGAGACCGATTTCGATATCCTGTGTCATGTCTGCCAGCCTAGCGCCTCATGATGACGCTCCGGCGTGCTACGAACGAGTTACGAGCCTGGGAACAGAGAGTAACAAACTTGGGATAGAACAGTTCGCAAGCGCAACTGCGGCACCGGGAGCAGGATCCGGCCCCCGACCCGCCGACCGATAGGAGGCCGCCATGGACAAGATCGCCGTGAAAGGACGCATCGTCGAGCTCGACGGTGACGAGATGACCAGGGTCATCTGGAAAATGATCAAGGAACGGCTGATTCTGCCCTATCTGGACGTGAACCTGGACTATTACGACCTGGGCATCCGCAACAGGGACGCCACCGACGACAAGGTCACCGTGCAGGCGGCCCAGGCCATTCAGCGCGAGCACGTGGGCGTCAAGTGCGCCACCATTACCCCGGACGAGGCCAGGGTGAAGGAATTCGGTCTCAAGCGCATGTGGAAGTCGCCCAACGGCACCATCCGCAACATTCTTGGCGGAACCATCTTCCGCGAGCCCATCGTCATCGATAACATCCCCCGGCTGGTTCCCGGGTGGTCAAAGCCCATCGTAGTGGCCCGACATGCCTTCGGCGACCAATACCAGGCCACTGATTTCACCGTTCCGGGGCCGGGAAAGCTCAGCGTCGTCTTCACTCCTGAAGACGGGAGCGACCCGGTGACACGGGAGGTGACCGTCTACCCAGGTCCAGGCGTGGCCCAGGTACAGTTCAACCTCGACGACTCCATCCGCGACTTCGCCCGCTCCTGCTTCAACTACGCCCTGCAGAGGCACTATCCGGTCTACCTGAGCACCAAGAACACCATCCTCAAGGCCTATGACGGCCGGTTCAAGGATATTTTCGCCCAGGTCTACGAGCAGGAATACCAGAGCCGGTTCGAGCAAGAAGGACTGACATACCAGCATCGGCTGATCGACGACATGGTGGCCTCCTCGCTCAAGTGGCAGGGCGGCTACGTCTGGGCCTGCAAGAACTACGACGGCGATGTCCAGTCCGATGCAATTGCTCAGGGGTTCGGGTCTCTTGGCCTCATGACCTCCATGCTGATGACGGCCGACGGGCAGACCGTTGAAGCCGAGGCCGCCCATGGGACCGTGACCAGGCATTACCGGCGCTGGCTCAAGGGGGAAACCACCTCCACCAACCCGATCGCCTCCATTTTCGCCTGGACCGGCGGACTCAAGCAGCGGGCGCGGCTGGATGAGACACCCAAGGTGGCCGAGTTCGCGCAAACACTGGAATCCGTGGTCATCGAGACCGTTCGCTCCGGTCGCATGACCAAGGATCTTGCCAGTCTGGTAGGTCCTGATCAGCCTTGGCTGGACACCGAAGGGTTCATGGACGCCTTGGACCATGCTCTTGCCGAGCGTATGTCTTCAGGTGCCGCAGGGGCCAAGGGACACAAGGCGGCCAAAGCAGACTAGCAGATCAAAGAAAAACACCCGCCTTTTGCCATTGCGGACGGTTATTGCAGGCGGTTGATCTTTTCAGATCCGCCTTCACTGTCTGTCCCATCAGCGAGGACCGTGTACGCGAAACATCGACCCTTCATACGCTCCTGCCCGAGAGCCCATAGAATGGTTGCTCGGGACCCGGCCAGAGTCAGGCCCTGTCGGAACGAAGGAGCGAACGTGAAGAAGACCGGCTTTGCACGGCGTTTGTCCAGCTTGCTGGCCCTGCTGGCAGGCCTGGCCATGGTAGCCTCGGCTGCTGCTTGCGGTGGTCCGGCCTCGGGCAGTGGACAGCAGTCTCCGAGCGCCCCGCAGAGCCAGGGAACCACTGCGGCCGCTGATGTCCCCGGTCGGGTGGCCATTTTCACTCCCTCCGACGGCATCACGCTCTCCCAGCACACGCCCATCAACAAGTGGGCCGCGCTGGTTCCTGAGCTCAAGGCAGCACTGGCCAAGGAGCATCTTTCCGATAAACACATCGACACCTACACCAGCGGAAATCTGGAGGATCAGAGCAAGGAGCTGCAGGATTACCTGGTCAACCGTCTTTCAGAACGCAAGACCGGGAAGGCTTCAGAGCCGACCACACTGGTGGTGGCACCCATGACCTCGCCTGACTCCATTACCCGCCAGTATGGCGACTATATCAGCAAGTCTCTGGTTGCCGACTCCAAAGACAAGGCGCGGGCACGTCTGGTCTCGTCTCTGCGTCTGGCTTCGGGCGCCGGCATGCATGTGGTTCTGCTGGCCAACCAAGTGCCGGGCATCCAGCCGGATCTGTTCGTGCAATTGTCCGATGCACGGGCCATTGGTCAGATGCAGGCGGACAAGCTGGCCAGCAAGCTGGAGCTGGACAAGGCCAGCAAGGACAACCCCTGCCGCATCGAGATTCTGCTGCCGAACCGGACAACTGATGCATCATCTGATGAATCCCCTGCTGACAAGGGCGGTGAAGCAGGCCAGGCTGAGCGGAACCAGCAAGAGGATCAGGATGAACAGCATTCCTTCCCCGCCCAGGCTTTCGCTGGAATCTGGCAGGTGCTGGGGCCCTACTTCAAGGATGGACGGGCTGTCAGCCCCTCGGGGCTTCTGAAGGCAGACAGCACCGAGAAGGACTGGCAGGCGATCGCCTTCGATCCGGGCAAGGACGCTTCGGCTACCGGCAAAGAGCTGGCGACCCGCCTGGCCATGAACGATGGCGCCAAGACCCACACCGAGGTGGACGGCATTCTGGCCATGAACGACTTCATTGTTTCCGGTGTGGTCTCTGAGCTCGGGGATCTGGGATATCGGGGTTCTTCAGCGGACGTCAACCCAGAGATCTCAATATCAGGCATTGTGGGATCCATGGTCGGTCGCCAGGATCTGCACCGGAATCGCGTGCCCAAACCCGCTCAGAGTCCTACAGCGCAGAATCCGACGGGGTCGCAGGCGGATCCTTCACAGGGCACGGGCAGGACTCAGGATTCCACACCCTCGGACGACCACGCTGCCTGGCCCATCATCAGTGGATACGGCGCCTACGTCGACAACATCCCTCAAATCGTGGACGGACGGCAGTGGATGACTGGTCTGGAGGACAGACAGGGGCTTGCGGCTGATATTGCCAAGGCCTGTGTCGGACTCAACAGCCAGGGCAAGGTGCCAGCCATGGATACGATCCAGACTGTCAACCAAGACGGCAAGCAACTGCGCCGCCTGTCAAGGCCACTGGTTGCGGTTTCAGCCTCCAATCTCAAGGCGGCTCTGATTGATACAGGCTACATCAAGCCAGCCGACGCAGGTCTTTGAGCATAGATCCTCTGCTCGATCTGGTCTTCATACCGCTTGAGAACCTCCTGACGACGGGGCTTGTATGATGCGGTGAGCAGTCCATTTTCACGAGTGAAGTCCTGGTCCAGAATCAGATAGCGACGGATCCCCTCGGCCCGGGAGACCTGAGCATTGGCCGCGTCTACCGCACGATCGATCTCCGTGCGGATGATGGGGTTCTCCCCAGCCGAAGCGGCATCGTCCAAGGGTTCAGCGCCCTGGTCCCTCAACCACCTGTTGACCTCCTCAAGATTCAGGGTGATCAGGGCCGAAATGAAAGGCCTGCGGTCCCCGATGACCATGCAATGGCTGATGATGGGCGAACGTTCAACGGCTGTTTCCAGCAACGACGGCGAAATGTTTTTACCCCCTGCTGTGATGATGATCTCCTTGCGCCGGCCGGTCAACCGAACGAACCCGTCCTCGTCCAGACTGCCCAGATCGCCGGTCAGCAGCCAGCCGTCGCGAATCTGCCTGGTGGTGATTTCCGGATGGTTGTGGTAGCCCATGCAGACATCGGGGCCCTTGACGCATAGCTGGCCCTCCTGGTCGATGCCCACGGTGATGCCGGGCATGGGCAGGCCGATGGTGCCCAGCCTGTAGCCTTCAGTGGGGTTGACCGTCACCGGACCCATGGTCTCGGTCATGCCATAGCCCTCCAGCAGGGGCAGACCTATGCCATTGAAGAAGTCCGCAATGTCCCTGTCCAGGGGGGCGCCGCCCGAAATGGCATACCGGACCCGGCCGCCCAAGGCCTCCAGGATGGGATCGTAGACGGTGCCCGTATACATGAGGTGCTTGGTCTTCAGCGACATGGCAACCCGGCTTCCGGTCTGCTGATGACGAGACCACTGCCTGGCCACACCTGCGGCATCCAGGAAAATCCTGCCCCTGGCACCTGTTCCGGCCCGCTGGGAGGCAGCGTTGTAGATTTTCTCGAAGATCCGCGGCACAGCCAGGATGAAAGTGGGTTTGAAGGTCTGCATGTCCTGCAACAGATTGCGGATGGACCCGGTAAGCCCCAGAGTGAGATCCGTGGCGATGGCGAAGAACTGCAGACAACGGGCGAAGGCGTGGGCCAGGGGCAGGCAGAGCAGAAGCCGTCTGCCCTCACCAAGGCAGATGTCAGGGACTGCCTGGGTACCCGAACGAACGGTGAAGACGATGTTGCTATGACTGAGTTCTATGCCCTTGGGCTTGCCCGTGGAGCCTGAGGTATAGACGATGGTGGCCAAGTCGGAACCCTGCACCGAGTCGGCACGGGCCTGGAAGTCTGCCTGGTCCACCGCCCGTCCGTAGGCGGTCATGGTGGTCAGCGCTCCCCTGGTGATCACATACAAGTCATTCAGATAGGCACACTGGGAGCGAACCGCATCCACCCGGGCCCTCATGTCGTCATCCTCCAGAAAGGCCATGCCGACATGGGAGTCGTTGAAGATGCGCCGAATCTGATCGGGAGAGTCGGTCTCGTAGACCGGCACCGTCACGGCCCCGATAGCCAGGATGGCCATGTCCAGGGCAGTCCATTCCCACCGGGTGTGCGAGACGATAGCCACTGAATCCCCCCGGTCTACCCCCCGGGCCATAAGCCCCTTGGCCAGCGCGACCACACGGTCGCGAAACTCCCGGGCCGTTATCGTGTTCCACTCGCGTCCGCTCCGGTATTCGATCAGAGGATCGTCGCCCAGGCGCTTCACCCTGTCCTCAAGCAGGGAGAAGACACCGGCATCGGCGTCTATGGGCTTCTCAAGCGGACGCGTAAATTCTTGCTGCATGTTCTGCATGACCACTCCCTGCTGAAACGGCGTTATGCTTTACGATTCTAACCGCTCCCCCGGGCCTGCGATATACTTGGTCTGCAGACGCGCGAGTCTTGCAGGCGGACCCCTGCACTCCTATAGAGGCTTGAGACGAATGCGATGCCGTCCGACTTTAGCGCCTGGATCCAGATAGTGATTGTGACCATCTTTCAGCCCCCAGTGCAGGCAATCTTGGTCACAATGGTCAGAGACCCCATCTACTTTTCCCCAGACTGTGCCTGCCTGCAACCGGGTTCCCTCCGGCAACGAGCTCTTCGCTGGCTCATAGGTGGAGGTCAGTTTGCCGTGACGAATGGAGACCACGTCCTTGCCTGCTACAGAACCGGTGAAAGTGATGACACCGTCTGCCGGGGCCCGGATGCGCCTGCCTTGTTGCACTGCCAGATCAATCCCGCGATGACCGCTCAGCCATGGATGATCCGGAGGATCGAAGGGACGCATAACCTGCGGAACAGCCTTGTCGCCAGGCAGAGGTTCAAGGGGCCACAGCCAGCCCCGGCGGCAGGCAGAGGTCGATGAGGTAACTCGATCAATCTGCGCCGGAGCTGCAGCCGAAGGCAGGGTCGGCGCAGGCTGAGCCGCGACGGTTGCCGTAGGCCCTCCGGCCGACAGGACCAAGGCCAGCATCAATGCCAGCAGGGACCTGGGGAACCAGGGAGGCCGACAGCCGGAAGGCATGTCAGGCATCCGGCCGGTAACCCTCTGGATGCCCTTCTTCTTATGGTCACGCGCACAGGCCATAATCGCACCTTCATTCCGTCATCACGGATGCCCGATTGAGCGTCCACCATCATGATGGACTTGATGCCGGAACCGCAATAATCAAGCAGGAACATGTGGTCGAATATGGAGTCGTGCACAGTTCGTCCAGCGAGGAACCTAATAGTGATCGTTCGTGCAAGAGTGCAAGAGTGCAAGGAATGAGGAAAAGATTTGTCAAAAGCGTTGACTGAATCTTATATTTCGTAAACCGAGAACCCTTCTAATAAAAGTAGGTAAAGGCCACGCTAACAGTTATTGAATGCATATAGATCCTCATGTACATTTCATCTAATATAGATACACCATTGAGAAACAACTTCCAGGCTACTAGACAATTCGGCGAATTAAAATCAATGAATCATAGAGATGGCCAGTCTTAAACTGAATTCACTAAAAAATACTTCAACAAATAATCTCATTCTTGCAAGTATCGAATCACATTCAAAGGTCAAGCCGCATCTGCTTGGTTTGTTGCAGTCACTGCTACAGTATGTTTTTCTGTTGGGAAAGCCAAGGTCGAATCACGCTCTACGAGCCGGAAATCGGTTACAAAAGTCCTCGGTTTGCCCTTGTACCCATTGATGCGCTCAATCAACATATCAATTGCATGCTCAACATAGTCATTCAGGCACGGATCAATGGTGGTTAGCGATGGAGTCGAGTAAGACGATTCCGGCACATCGTCGAACCCCACGACTTGGACATCTTCAGGAATACGAATTCCCTCGTTCTGCAAACCATGCAAGGCACCCAGTGCCATGGCATCAGTCAAGCAAATAATCGCATCCGGACGTATACCTCTGGACAACATTTGTGTCACAGCCTGTACGCCGCTAACTCCTTCCATCCAATCCTTGGGCAGGAGCATCTGCCAATCCACCGATAGTCCCCGCTCTTCGAAGGCCTCGATATATCCCCTAATCCTCAGTTCCTGCAGGCCTTCAGTAGCGCACATGTATTCATTGCGCGTCTTTGGCTTTTCCGGTGCACCGAAGACTGCTATATGACGACATCCCATATCGAGCAACCTGCCTGTGACATACCGAATGGCTCTCGTATTAGGCATAGTCACCCAGTCAACACGATCATAAGAGTTGTAATCACCGGCTAGAACAATAGGATAGGGCTGATCAAGGATGATGCCTTCATTCTTTAAAGGTTGGTCCGAAAAAAGCAGCCACCCATCTGCTGATAGCTGAGTGATTTCATCCATGATGACAGGCAGACCTGATCCGTCCGACCCGTAAGTGCTAATTACTGTTCCATATCCATGTTTTCGTGATATGTCTATGACCTTATCTGCCAAATAAGGGGCGAATGGCTGCGAAAAATCGAAAATTCCCAGACCTAAAAGTTTAGTCGCACCCGTTTTTAATGAACGGGCCGATACATTGACCATGTAGCCAAGTTCACGAATGGAGTCCTGCACGCGTTTTCTGGTGGAATCACGCATGCTGCCAGTACCGTTGATAACATTGGACACTGTTTTGATGGAAACACCAGAATGCCTGGCTACATCCTTGATAGTCACTCTGGTTGTCAATAGAGCCCCTTACCAATCGGCAATTACATATATTCCGAATTCGCACAACTCCGCATAGTGAACTTGTGCGAATTCGGAATACGTAACAACAATTCTATTTTCAGTTTATCTCAACTAAGAAAATGTAGCTTTAACATCAGGCCTCCCTTGAATCATGATTTGACAGATCCGGCCGTCAATCCTCCTACCCAGTACCTTTGTAGGAAGAGGAAAGCCAAGACCATGGGAATGATCGAGATGAAGGCTCCAGAAGTCACCAGATTCCAAACCTGTTCTGATGCTGCTCCGGCCTGGGATTTTGTCTGCCATTGGGTCAGCCCGACCGTAATCGGGAACAACTTTGGATTAGTGAGAACAACCTGGGGCAGGAAGAAGTTGTTCCAAGCACCGACGACGGAAAGCAGAAAGACTGTAGTAATTGCTGGGGTCATAATAGGCAGAGAAACTTGTGTGAAAGTTCTCAACTCACCTGCCCCATCAACTCGAGCCGCCTCAATCATTTCATCGGGTAGGGATTGCATGCAGTAGATTCTCATCAAGTAAACACCCATTGGATTAAGCAGGGATGGCAAAAGCACAGCCCAAATGGTGTTGGTCATACCAATGTCAGACATCAACAGGAACGTGGGTATCACCAAGGCTGTCGAAGGAATCATCAAAGCACCGAGAACGATGTTGAAGTACAGATTTCGCCCGCGGAATCTGAACTTGGAGAAACCATATCCAGCCATAACCGCCACTACTGTGGCGCCGAACCCTCCTACAAGAGCGTATAGGAAGGAGTTGAAAATCCAACGCCAATAAATGCCATCCTGATAGCTCGTAAGCTGACCGATGTTCTTCCAAAGGTCGAAATCCTTATCGAACCACATAGAGCCATGGGCACCGAAGAACAATCCCGAATTTGACTTTGTGGAAGCGACGATCAACCACCATACAGGCAGGAGGAAGTAGACCATGGCCAATATCAGTACTACATAAACGAAAACGCTGGTATTACCTTGAATGCGTCTGGCGCTTCTGCGAACGCCGCTTGTTCTTGTGGCTGACATGTCAGTCCTCCAATCCAGACTGATTACGAGTCAGTCTCATGAACAAAACGCTGAATATCACCACGACCAGTCCCAGCGCGAATGAAACCGTAGCAGAGTAGTTGGTCTGGTTGTAATTGAAAGCAAGAGCTTGCGCATACATATTGGGCGTGTACTCCGGCGGTATGACCGTCGGCGCCTGATTACGCAAAATGGTGGGTTCTGTATAGAACTGCAGGGTGCCGATAAGCGAGAAGATGGTCACCATGACCAATGATCCTGAGACCATCGGCACTTTGATCCTTGTAGCAATCTTCAGTTCTGATGCCCCATCTATTCTGGCCGACTCGTAGAGTTCATGCGGAATGGACTGCAGGGCCGAATATAAAATCACCATGTAGTAACCCGTCCATTGCCATGTCACGACATTGACCAATGAACCGAAGATGCCGTTGGCAGTAAGGAATCCGGGGGTCTGCATTCCAAACAGCCCGAATATGGTAGTAAACGGGCCCATATTCTTGGAGTACATAAATCCCCACATCAATGCACCGATGACTCCAGGAATTGCATAAGGCAGGAAGATAACCAGCCGGGAAACTGAGGCAAACTTGTTCTTAAAGGAGTCTAGGAGCAGAGCGAATATCAGCGCTAGTCCCAGCTGGATCGGAACCATGACAACGGTGTAAAGAATGACGCGGCCCATACCGACCAGAAATATCGAGTCAGTAAAAACGCGCTGATAATTGGCGAACCCCGAGAAGGACTCCCCTTTGACCTGTGTATAAGTAAACAACGATACATAGAATGCGTAAGCAAGCGGTATCACAAGGAACAACAGAAAGATGACCCCAAAAGGAGCAGTAAAGAACCAGCCCCACATCCCTCTATGACTGCTGCCGACATTGGATTTCGTCTTTCTGGGCTTGTCTATTGCGTTCGAAGCCATTTCAGAACCTCCTAAAAGGAGGGATACCGATGACGACATCCCTCCAATTAAATGAGCAGTCACTCTGTAGTGAAACCTTGTTGCTTGGCATAATTGTTCAGCTTGGTTTCCAGAGTCTTCAGGGTCTCCTTGCAATCATTGCCTTTCTTAACGATCGCAGAGAAAGACTTAGTCTGTTCGTCATAGGCATAAGTCTGGAAGGGCAGGAACTCGTCGCCTTTCCAGGCATTTGCCACTGGAATAGTGACTTCATTAGGCTTTTGGTTACCCAAAAATGGCTCTTGCATGTTCTTGAAAGCATCCGATGCGAGCTGCTTCTTCCAAGATGGGAACAAAGCACCATCGGTGACACCGATATGCTGTGCTGTATCTGAATCGAACAGATCGTGAGCAACGCTGGCCGCTGCTTTGGTGTCTTTGGCCTGATCAGTTACAGCCCAAGCAGATCCTCCCTGGTTGACTTGAGGCGTGGAGTCATCCCAAACCGGCGCCTTATAAATCCTGAAATTGCCGCTTGAAGAATTGTCCAAACCCTTGATGTAGCCAGTCAGCCAGGAAGCCTGAACATAGGCGGCATACTTGCCGGAAATCATATTGTTGTTCCAGTCGGTCGTATTGGCGTCCGTGGTGTCGACCAGACCCTCCTTGACCAGGTTCTGCCAGTATTCTAGAACCTTCTGCACGCCTGGGGTATCCAACTTAATACCTACCTTGTCAGGCGTCTTTGACGAATACTCGTATACTTTCTCTCCTGCCTGAGCAAAAAGTGCAGGATTGACAGCAGTGCCGTTAGGAGCCCAATCGCTCAGGAATCCGTCGAAACCAGCAGCTTTAAGATCCTTGCCTGCCTGCTCGAATTCCTTCCAAGTAGTAGGAACCTTGACGTGGTATTTATCGAAGATGTCCTGACGCACATACATGACGAAGGGACCAAGATCGACAGGAACGCCATAAACGGAGTTGCCGCCGCCCATGCTCACGCTCTTCCAGGCGCCTTCCGTGTACTCCTGCTTGTGATCATTCATGCCATACTTGCTGAGGTCAACCAGATGCTTTTGAGCTCCCGCGACAAATTGCGGCATTGCTTCATACTCAAGCTGGATGATGTCAGGACCGCCGGACTTGGCTTTTATAGCATTATTGAATTTGGTGTACTCGGGACTTCCCTGACCAGCATTCGTCCAGCACACTTGAATATCATCATGATTCTCGTTGTAGTCATCGACTACTTTCTGAATGGCCGGATACCAGGCCCATACGGTAACCTTTTCTGCATTTGGCTTCTTGACCTTGTTCTGGCATTGAGCATTAGCATTCGCAGTTTTATCGCTGTGCTCAGCCTGACTTTCATTCTTGGCTCCTCCGCCACCGCCACAGGCAGCCATGGAAATCGCCAAGACTCCCGAGAGTGCCGCTGCAATGATTTTCACAGTTCTCCTCATTATTTCTCCTTTGAATATATGTGGAAACCAACAATTTGTAATTATCAATCTAAGTGGATAGCCGTCCACGAAACCGGAGGAAGCATGATGCTCAGTTTGCCGTTCTCAAAGGTAAAGTCCTTACGCGTCTGCAAACCGATACGTTCGGGATCCTCAAGCGTATTGCGAGCATCAACATCGTCATCATGAAGGCTCTGGACAACCACTTTCCCAGCTTTATAAAGTCCAGAAAGGTCGGAACGATACTCCACGCTCCGATCAAGACTGCGGTTGACAACAAAAACAGTCAGCGAACCATCAGCTCCTCTGACCACCACAGAGTCCGTCATCGGCACATCGCCGTATTGGCTGGTTTCGCATGTTTCAGCATCTTCCTGAGAGGGTAAGACACTGCCACCCTTGGCGTATTTGGCAGTCAGAGCAAATGGGAAGAAGATGGTTTGTCTCCAAGCAGGGCCGCCGGGTTCTGTCATGATGGGTGCAATGACGTTGACCAGCTGAGCCAGACTGGCGGAATGCACGATATCAGCATTTCTGAGCAGGGTGATCAGTAGATCGCCAAACACCACTGCATCAGCAACCGAATATATATCTTCCAGAAGTCTGGAACCCTGAGGCCAGTTGCCTATGCCTACTGGAGGCTTACTCGGTTCTGCATCCTGATACCAGACATTCCATTCATCGAAAGATATATAGACCTGATGCTTGCTCTTGAGTCTGCCTCGAACTGCAGCTATGACCGAAGCCACATCGCGGATGAACTCATCCATATCGACGCCGGAAGCCAAGAAGCTAGCCATATCACGATTGTGCGGCTCATAATACGCGTGGCAGGAGATGAAGTCGATTTGATTGTAGGCTTCCTCCAGTACAGTCCGTTCCCATTCACCAAATGTAGGCATACTGTGCGAAGAAGAGCCACAGGCCACCAACTCTAGATCGGGGTCGACCATGCGCATCGCCGTTGCAGTCTGAGCAACCAGTCTGGCGTATTCGTGGGCGGTCTTGTGCCCGATCTGCCAAGTACCATCCATCTCATTGCCTAAGCACCACATTCGAATTCCAAACGGTTGCTCACGGCCATTGCGTCGACGCATGTCAGACAAAGCCGTGCCAGAAGGAATATTGGCGTACTCAAGTAGATCAAGGGCCTCTTGAATACCCCGTGTACCAAGATTGACAGCTTCCATGAGCTCGTTGCCGCCCAACTCATCCAGCCAATCCGCCATCTCATGAAGACCGAATTCATTGCTTTCGCCCGAATGCCAGGCCAGATCGATACGCTTAGGACGTTCGGAGCGCGGACCGACACCATCCTCCCAGCGATACCCGGATACAAAATTCCCGCCGGGATAGCGGATGGCAGTGACACCAAGCTCCTTTACCAAATCAATGACGTCCTGTCTGAATCCCGCCTTGTCCGCAGTCGGATGGTCTGGTTCATAGATGCCTGTATAGATACCACGACCCAAATGCTCAACAAACGAGCCGAAAATGCGTTCATTGATGGGAATGGACCTTGTCCGCGTGTCCAGAATCAGATGCGCTTTTCCAGGCTTTGATTGTTGCCGTTCTTCCATGGATCTGGTCTCCTTCCCCCTGCCTTTTGTGTCTATCAGCAGTGCAGGGTTTTACGTTTTGAGTACAACGTTGTTTTCACTACGAAATATGAAGAAGTATCATTTCTTTGCCTCGCTTTTCTTCGTGCAACCCTGCACATCACTGCCTACACTATACAACAAAAAGAAAGAGCTGATTCAACAACACATACAACGTTGTTCTAATTTGCCTGAAAAGAAGCGCGACACGCCATCCGCAGCTACACGATGTTTGAGGGATCTGTCGGGTCTTATGACTGCTGTATCCATAGGTACAGCTCAAAGTCGACTATCTATTCACTGAGTTAAAGGAAATACATAGAGAGGCAGAGCCACGACTATCTCCTGTCAGCCACTCAGTCGAAACCAATAAGCTAGCCCATTGCAATGACGAACCTGTTCGTTGCAGATAGCACCAGTATGCTTATATAAAGAAAAACCGCCGGAGGACCGGCGGTTGGAAGCTCCCGCAGCTGGGCTTGAACCAGCGACATTTCGATTAACAGTCGAACGCTCTGCCAACTGAGCTATGCGGGAATGTCCCGTTCAACTCTCGCTGAACACAATTACCATACTATAGTCAGGACTCTCGTATCCGACAACTTGGCGTGTCGATTACATGAGAATCCTGTCCATGGGCATGGCCGAATCGATGGAGAAGTCAGGAGCAGAGGGAGCCAGTCCGGCCTGAACCAGATTGACGCCCAGCATGGCCACCATGGCGCCGTTGTCCGTGCACAGGTTGATTTTCGGAATGCGGACCTTGATGCCCTCCTGGTCGCCGAACTCCTGGAGCTTGCCACGCAGCTGCGAATTGGCCGAGAACCCGCCGCCGACAATCAGGGTATCCGTGCCGAACCTGTGGCAGGCGGCCATGGCCTTGCGGGACAGGACCGTGGCCACGGAATCAGCCAGGGAGGCGCAGACATCATCCACGGGAATGTCGAGCCCGGCCTGCTGTCTGCGTTCGACCCATCGAGCCACGGCCGTCTTGACCCCGGAGAAGCTGAAGTCATAGGGATGCTCGGCTCCGGCCCGGCCCTTGGTCAGCCCCTGGGGCACGGCGATGGCATGAGGATCGCCCAGACGGGCGTGGCGGTCGATGTGGGGGCCGCCCGGATAGGGAAAGCCGAGCAGACGGGCGATCTTGTCGAAGCACTCCCCCGCCGCGTCGTCCAAGGTGGTGCCCACCACCTGGACCGATCGCGCCAGATCATCCACATGCAGCAGTGAGGTGTGACCGCCGGAGACGATCAGGGCCAGGGCATTCTGAGGGAAGGGGCCGAACTGGAGCTGGGTGACCGCTATGTGTCCTATGACGTGGTTGATGCCATACAAGGGCTTTTTCGCCGCCCAAGCCAGCGCCTTGGCACCGGAAACGCCTACAGCCAGGCATCCAGCCAGTCCAGGACCAGCCGAGACCGCTATGGCATCCACCTGGGACAGGTCCATGTCCGCATCCTTCAGGGCCTTGGAGACGACCGGCACAAAGGACTCAGCGTGTGCCCGCGAGGCGATCTCAGGTATGACGCCGCCGTAGCGGGCGTGCTCGTTCATGGAGGATGCGACCACGTCGGACAGCAGTCGGTTGCCCTGGACCAGGGCGGCAGCGGTCTCGTCGCAGGTGGATTCGATGCCCAGCACCAGGGGCTCACTCATGGTCAATGATCCTTTCCTGTCCCTCCGAAAGCTTGTTGCTGACAAAACCCACCGGACCCGATCCAACCGAGCTTAAAGGTCTGGTCATAGCCCAGGCGTCAACATCCTCAGGCTGATAGTAGCCCTTGCACAGACCCGTCTGTGAGAAGCCGAAGTCCTTGTAGAGGTCAATGGCCGCAGGGTTGTCTACGCGGACCTTCAGGTTCATGCGTTGCAGACCCTCGCGATCGGCTCCGGTAATTATCCTGGCCAGCAGAGATCCTGCAATGCCGCGATGCCGGGCTTCCGGCAGCACCCCGATAGTCATCAGCTCGGCATCCCTTTCGCCTGACCAATAGCCTCCGTAGCCCAGTATGGCACCCTGGTCTTCCCATACCAGGTAGGTGCGTGAAGGCGCAGACAACTCGAACCGCAGCTCCTGCCGGCTCCAGGCCTGGTCGCCGAAGACGCGCGATTCCAGATCGACCAACCGGTCCAGATCCTCCAAGACCGCCCTGCGGATCATGATTGGACTGCCACATGCTTAAGCGGATTGGGCACGGAGACATCCGGCCGGCGAAGATAAAGTGGCTCCACCGGGTCGATCAGCCCATGCTGGGCACGTCTGGTAGCGCAAGCAGCCATCAGGCCCGTCCCCAGTGTCCGATCCTCCAGGAAGGATCCTTCGTCCAGCACAACCCGCATATCGGAATGCTGATCCAGACGCTCCCACTGGTCGGCATAGCGGGTGGCTCCATGGCCGCTGATGACCAGAGTGACAGGGTCCTGATCCACAGACTCCCGCTCTTCCGCAATGGCCGCGATCTTCTCACAAATAGCCGCCGGATAGTCGATGCTCATTTCGGTCAGCGGCCGTGCCGGAGCCTCTGCGCCACCGAAGTCGTCAAAGAGACGGTAATAGAGCTGCCGCCGTCGAGCATCGTTGACAGCCAGAACCAGAAGCCGTGCATGGTCTTGGCCCTGCTGCTTGAACCTGCTGTAGGCATAGCGGGCCTGCGGCTCCAGGATGTCCTGTCCCAGCAGACGGGCACCCGTGGCGAACGCCAGGGCTTTGGCGGTGACGATGCCTGCCCGCAGACCGGTGAAAGGCGCAGGCCCCAGTCCCACTACGATGGTCCGCAGATCGTCTGCAGACAGCCCAGCCTGATCCATGACCTTGGCGATATTGACCTGGAGGCGTTCAACGTGCGAGCGCGAGTCGGTCTCGATGCACGGCTCCCGCCCTGGCAGCCCCACAGTCGATCCATATGAGGTATCGATCACCAAAAGGGACGTATCGGTCCCGCTCATGCCGTCATCGCCTTTCTCAGCTGATCCATTCTATTGGCCCATGACGGGCCCACTCCACGCAGACGTACCATACGCTGACCCTGGGAGCTGGGTGGCGCCTCAGGATCCTCCCGGGGATCCACGTGTCGGTCGATGGTCACTTCCAGACGTTGATCGGCCAGGACAGAGGCCATCTGCTCGCCCCATTCCATCAGAATGATGGTCCTTTGGCCCGGGTCTTCCAATTCCTCATCCAGACCAAGGGACTCCAGCTCGTCCAGGAGCCGATCCACGGCATCCTCCCCAGGCAGATAGCCCTGTCCACCCAGCCGGTAGGCATCCACGTGGATCAGGGTAACCGGCGAGCCGTCGGACAGATGGCCATGCAGCTCTCTTGCGATGGTGAAGGTGGGCGAGACCACAGGGCCGTCCACTCCAAGTCCGTGGCCCAGCCCCTGGGCCAGCGTGGTCTTGCCCGCACCCAGAGGCCCGGACAGGAGGATCACGTCCCCGCCTTGCAGACACGAGGCCAGGTTTCTGCCCAGGCCTTGCATGTCCTCGCCTGTAGGCACAGCCAGTTCAAATCCGTCCTGTTGCCGGGCACTGACCTGCAAGTTCATGCCAATGTCCTTCCCTTGGCGGCGATCAGCTCCACTGCCCGTTCCAGGGCATAGCGGGCGTCGCCGCTGCTGGTTTTGCTGATCTCATCAGCTTGGGCCAAGGCCTCGATGCAGGCCGCCAGGCCGGCGGAGGTCCATCCATGCAGCTGTCTCTTGGCCTCCCGCAACTGCCAGTAGGCGGCCTTGGCCTCGGCTGTGGTAATGGATCCCGACTCGATGGCCGCCTCCTTGCCCAGCGTCCGCAGCTTCAGGGCCAGTACGCCAATCAGGGAGACGGGTTCGTTGCCCTGCTCCAGGGCTGTACGCAGAGCGACGACGGCTTGGGCCGGACTGCCGGCAAGGGCCCTGTCCGCCACCGCGAAACCGGATACAGCCGGGTTATCGGTCAGATAACGGTTGACGATCTCCAAGGTCATGGGATCCTGGTCGAAATCGAAGCAGAGCTGGGAGCACATGGCAGCCAGTTCCGGAGTGCGCTCGCCCAGGACATCAACCAGGCGCTGGGCAGCCCGTGGCTGGATGCGGCGCTGATGGGCTTTGAAACGCCCGTAGACGAAGTCGACCTTGTCGTCGAACTTCTTCAGATCCGGCATCCGCTCCGTCACCGCTCCGGCCCGCGCCATTTGGTCCAGAAGCCTGCGACCCCGGTTGCCCCCGTCATGACGTGCGATGACGATGCTGGATCCGGCCCCTGCGCTCTCACGGCAGAAATCGATCAGAGCCTGGCTCAGGGCTTCATCAGCCGCCTGCAGATCATCCAGACAAACCACAGACGTCTGACTGAGCAGGGAGGGACCGACCGCCTCCTGAAAGGCGTACGCGTCGCAGTCTGCTGCGTCCAGCTCTATGTATTCGCTGTCCGGATGGGCGGCGCATGCCTGCGCGCACAGCTCCTTGAAACGCTGAGCGTTGAGGAAGGGATCGCCGCCGACCACCAGATGGACGGAAGGGTTCTCCTGCTGAGCTTTGGTCATGACTCAAATCTCCCTTTATCGCTGGACATTAACCTGGGTCGTTTTTGAAGACCAGCTGGGCTAGAAGGCCATAGGTCTGCCGCAGCCAGCCCTTGGCTGACAACCAGGCCGACGGTCGGAATGGAACCCCCGAATTCGCCCCTGTCACAGCCGGCCATGAATGGTCCCGCCCCCGAGCACGGATGAATCGCATCAACCGATGATCGATCAGGGCCATGAGACCCAGACCGACCAGGCAGGCGCTGCCGACCGGCCCCGGTGGCCAGGCCGCCGGAGCAGCCGCTTCGCCCAGCCAGGTGGCGGCAAAAGCCATGACTCCGGTACCCAGGGAGGTCAGTCGGGCCAGCAACAGACCCACTGGTGGCCAGAGCCAGGAGGTGAGCAATGCCAGCAGGCCGGTCACTGTGGCAGCGTCGACCACAGGGGTGACCAGCAGGTTGGCCAGCGGAGCCAGTAGAGGCAACCCAGGACTCATCAGCACCTGCACGGGCAGCGT
The DNA here is from genome assembly GCF_030758775.1 of Bifidobacterium asteroides. Taxonomy (NCBI): domain Bacteria; kingdom Bacillati; phylum Actinomycetota; class Actinomycetes; order Bifidobacteriales; family Bifidobacteriaceae; genus Bifidobacterium; species Bifidobacterium asteroides. The sequence goes on along the minus strand of NZ_CP132384.1, from coordinate 916,283 downwards.
ACCGGCCTGGGCGCACAGGGTCGTGGCCAATGGACGTGCCAGAAATGCCGGCAGATGATCCTCAAGGAGGGCCGACAACCGCCGGTTACCCAGGCCGATGCCCAGCACGGCTCCACAGGAGAGAGCGAAGCCGAAGCTGGCAGCCATGGAAGGTCGCAGGATCAGAACCAGCAGGACGCACCAGGACAGCGTGTTCAATGACTGGGCAGGCCGGCAGGCGGCCAGAGCCAATGCCGAAAGAAGCCCCATGGCCTGAGCCCGCAAGACTGAATCCCCGGGAACCATCAGCATGCCCAAACCCAGATAGGCGGCAGACAAAACCAAGGCCATCAGCAAGGGAGGCGAGCGCAGGGCTCGCATGATCCTCACCAGCAGCGAGGCCAGGATCATGAAGTGCCCGCCGGAGACAGCCATCAGGTGCAGGATGCCCGATGCCCGGAAGTCCTGGGTCAGACGGGTTGCATAGGCGGGCTCCACTGCCGGTCTGCCCAGGGAGCCATCCGATCCGGGCAGGGCCTGGTTGCCTAGGATGCCCATGGTCAAACCCGGCACCAGGATCCTTCCCTGATCGTCCAGTCTGCCGGTCTGTTCGAGAAAGGCCCTTTGCATACGGGCGATCAATCGTCTACAGGGGCCTGGCGGCTCGACCTGTTTTGTGCCGTCTTCCACAGCCAACCAGGGAATAGGACGGCCGTAAGCAGGGGGCTCCAACAGGCCCCGCGCACGATACTGCCCGCCCTGTTGCAGCAGGCATGATCGGCTTCCAGCGAAGAGCATGATCCGTTCATCGGAAGGCATGCGCACCCCGGCCACAGTCACCCATTGCAGCCTGATCTCCGCCTGACAGTCCCAGCCTCGCCGAGAGGATGCACTCATAGGGCCCACAGCCCGGCCACGAATCTCGGCCAGCGCTTTTCCCTGACGGATCTGCCGGGCTGCCGGCCCGCTGCGCGCTGACTCATGACCGACTGCGGCGGCCAATGCTGCAGTCAGAGCCACCGCAGCCAAGACAGCCAAGGTCGGCAGTTTCCGAGGACCAAACCAAGTGGACGCCAAGGTCGGCACGGTGGGGATACAAGGAGACTCACAACCTTGGGGCAGGTGGTTTTGTGGGCATGAGCGAGAGGGGTGACGCAATACCTGACCCTTGCAATCGGAGTTCTCTGCAGCGACCAAACAAACGAGTTTGAAGGCAAGCAGGACCATAGCTATGAGTAATGGAAGCGCCAAGACAAGCGGCATCAACCAGACCGACATGCCCGTGCCCCCACCAGCTATGCCACCTCTGGACTCCCCTGCCGTCTTGGACCAGCCGCCGCTTTTGGCTGGCCCGGCCACGGATCCGCCCATGATTCGGTCCAGAAGCCACGGCACCAGCAGGGCAATCGCCCAGGCCAGACAGGCAGCGGGGAGCATACGAAGATTGCGATTGCCGTTTTCTCGATCAGCAGCAGGACGATCTCCTGCCCGGCCGGCCATCATTGCGCCACCAGATATGGGCGTAATCGGGCCAGGGTCTTGGCACCGATGCCGGGGACATCCAAAAGCTGATCGACCGAGGCGTAGCGACCGCCGATAGCACGACGATGCTCCAGTATTTTTGCTGCCGTGACCGGTCCGATTCCCTTGACATTCTCCAGATCCTCTTGGCTGGCGCTATTGAGATTCACTCGTCCAGTCTGATCTACTGTTCCCGCGGAGGTGCTGGTGGCCGGAGCAGCAGAGGGATTGCCCGCCCTTTCACCATGCTGAGCGGAATCTGAGACCGAGTCAGTATGCTCGCTGCCTTCGTCACCATGGGTGTTCCGACTGGGAACGTTTCCTGAAACATGCTTGCTTCGGTGTGCAGCACTGCTGGCATCGCCGTTTGCCGGAGTCGATGACATGCCCCCGGTTCCGTCGACTGCTACTCCTGCAGCCAGCGCCCGTTCCTGCTGGACCAGCAGGGTCAGGCTGACAGCAAGGGCAACCACCAGCATAAGAATGGCTGTCAAGGCCTGAAGCGGGGTAAACGACCAGACGGGCCGATTATGCCGAGTCTGGGATTCGGCCATGCCTTCGGCTGACCCCTCTGACCGGGCAGATTGATTCAGAGCCAGAGCTTGCAAGGGCGGCGCCGGCGGCTGGGTGATGTTGATGCTCATGGACCCAGCCTGGCATGAAAAAGCCCCCCGATATGAGGTCGAGGGGCTATGTGGTCGAAGGTCATCGCCTGTCCACAGCCTGGCTGCGGGCAGTGCAAGGTCAGGCCGGCACGACCGAAACGATCTTGGGCGCCTTGACGATGACCTTGCGAGGCTCCTTGCCGCCCAGCCGTTCCTGAACGGCGGGCAGTGCCAGGGCCATGGCCTCGAGCTGGTCGGGTGCGATGTCGGGGCTGACCTGCAGCTTGCCGCGGACCTTGCCCTTGATCTGGACCACGGCAGTGACCGTGTCCTCGCCAAGATAGCGATCATCCCATGTCGGCCACTGGGCATGCGCCAGGGATTCCTTGTGACCCAGTCGGCTCCAGAGCTCCTCGCAGATGTGTGGGGCAATGGGCGAAAGCATGAGCACCAGTGGCTCAACGGCTGCCCTGGGCGTCGGATTCAGCCCGGTCAGATGATTGTTGAGCACGATCATCCTGGCGATGGCCGTGTTGGGACGCATGGCCTCCATCTCCACGGTCACGTCGTGGATGGTGGTGTTGAGCAGCTTCAGGGTCTTCTGGTCGGGCTCACCCTCGTCCAGGACCACCTCACCTGTCTGCTCGTCCACCACGTTGCGCCAGAGCCGCTGCAGGAAGCGCATGCCGCCCACCACGTTGCGCGTGTTCCAGGGCCTGGACTCGTCCAGGGGTCCCATGCTCATCTCGTAGAGGCGGAAGGTGTCGGCCCCATAGGTGCGGTACATGTCGTCCGGAGTGATGATGTTCTTGAGGCTCTTGCCCATCTTGCCGAACTCGCGGTTGACCGGCTGACCCTGCCAGGTGTAGCTGACCTTGCCGCCCTCCTCATGCTCCTCCACCTCGGCGGCGGGCACGTACTGGCCGCGCTGGTCCGTGTAGGCGTAGGCCTGGATCATCCCCTGGTTGAAGAGCTTGTGGAAGGGCTCCTTGGACGAGACATAACCCAGATCGTAGAGGACCTTGTGCCAGAAGCGGGCATAGAGCAGGTGCAGCACGGCGTGCTCCACGCCGCCCACGTAGAGGTCGACGCCGCCCGACTCACCGGCCGTGGCGTTGTGCCTGGGCCCCAGCCAGTAGTCGTATTCCTCCGGATCGACCATGTGCTGGTCATCCTTGGGATCGATGTAGCGCATGTAGTACCAGCAGGAACCGGCCCAGTTGGGCATGGTGTTGGTGTCCCTGTGGTAGACCTTGGGGCCGTCGCCCAAATCCAGGGTCACGTTCACCCAGTCCTGGTTGCGGCTCAGCGGGGCCTCGGGGCTGGACTGGGCATCCTCGGGGTCGAAGGTCTTGGGCGAATAGTCGGGCACATCAGGCAGGGCCACCGGCAGCTGGTCGTCGGGCAGCAGGTGGGGCAGGCCCTGGTCGTCATAGACCACCGGGAAGGGCTCGCCCCAGTAGCGCTGACGGGAGAAGAGCCAGTCGCGCAGCCGGTAAGAGACCGTCCCATGACCGACTCCTGCCGACTCCAGCCATTCAGTGATCTTCTCAATGGCCTGGTCAACCCGCAGACCGTCCAGGCTGAGAGGGTCGCCAACGGCCTGAGTGGACTGGACAGAAGAGTTGACCACAATGCCGTCGTGGGAGACGAAAGGCGCCTTGCCGCGATAGTCATCCAGGGTCTGTCCGGAATCGGCCAGCGGGCTGACCGTGTAGACGACGGGCAGGCCATACTTGACGGCGAAGTCGTAATCGCGCTGATCGCCGCCTGGCACAGCCATGATGGCTCCAGTGCCGTAGTCCATCAGCACGTAGTCAGCGGTGAAAATAGGCAGCTTGGCCCCGGTGATGGGGTTGAGCGCATACAGCCCGGTAAACAGGCCTGTCTTGGCCCCTCCCTCGTCCACGCGATCCTTGGCGGTCTTGGCCTCGGCGGCCCTGCGATAGGCCTGCACGCCCTCCGCAGGATTGGCATAGCCGCCCTTCCACTGCTCAGGCACATCCTCAGGCCACTCCTGGGGCAGGTGCTGCAGCAGGTCGTGCTCGGGAGAGACCACGGCGAAGGTGGCGCCGAAAAGCGTATCGGGACGGGTGGTGTAGACTTCCATGGTCTGGTCGCCGTCAGGGCTGGGCACGGTGAAGTCCACCGAGGCCCCGTGCGACTCCCCGATCCAGTTGCGCTGCATGAGCTTGACCTTTTCGGGCCAGTCCAGAATGTCCAGATCCTCCAGAAGCCGGTGACCGTAGGCGGTGATGCGCATGGACCACTGTTTGAGCTCACGCTGGTAGACCGGATAGTTGCCGCGCTCGGAGCGGCCCTCTGCGGTCACTTCCTCGTTGGCCAGGACCGTGCCCAGCCCGGGGCACCAGTTGACCGGCGAGCGTGAGATGTAGGCCAGGCGGAAGTCGTTGAGCACCTCGGAGCGCTCGGCATCGTCCAGGTCCTCCCAGGAGGCGTCGGGATGGCCAGGGATGGCCTTGCTGCCGGACTTGAAGGCTTCGACCAGTTCGCTGATAGGCCTGGCCGAGCCCGTCCCCCCGTCGGCTCGACGGTAGTCGGGGTCGTACCAGGACTCGTAGATGCGCGAGAAGATCCACTGGGTCCAGCGCACGTAGTCCGTATCGATGGTGGCGAAGGAGCGGCGGTCGTCGAAGCTGAGCCCCAGCCGGTGCAGCTGCCAGCGCATGTTGGCGATGTTCTGCTCAGTGGTTACCCGGGGATGCTGGCCGGTCTGGACCGCATACTGCTCGGCGGGCAGGCCGAAGGCATCGTAGCCCATGGCGTGCAGGACGTTCTCACCCTTCATCCGGTGGTAGCGGCTGACCACGTCGGTGGCGATGTAGCCCAGGGGGTGGCCCACATGCAGGCCCTTGCCCGAGGGATAGGGAAACATGTCGATGACGAAGTAGGGACTGCGGCCTCCGGCGTGATCTCCCTGGGCATCGGTCAAGTCGCCCTTGGTGTTGGCTGCCCAGAAGGTGCCCTCCTTGTCCCAGCGCTTCTGCCAGTGCTCCTCGATGGTCTGCGCCATGGCGGCATCGTAGCGGAACTTGGGCTGATCGGATTCCTGGGTCTGCTGATGATCCCTGTCTTCATTCGCGTTCATATGGTGAATTATCGCCATTCACATGGACACGGCCGAGCCAGTGTCCAGTATCCGTCATCCTGGCGGAAGCCTTGCTCAGCGATCGCCGGGCCGCAGCGTGCGGGCGGCGGCATCAATGGAATAGCCGATGGACCTGGAGGCCCGGCCCAGGGCGGCCTTGAAGGATCCGTCCCGCATCATCCTCTTCAGGGCCTGGTCGATGACATCCACCAGCTCCGGATCCCCGTGGGGCACGCCGATGCCGTAATGTTCGTTGGAGAAGGGCTTGCCGACCAAACGCAGTTGGCCGCCGCCACGAACATGAGCCAGTCCGGCCAAGGCAAAATCGTCGCCGCTGGCGGCATCCGTGTCCCCGCTGAGCAGGGCCGTGACGCACTCGGGGAACTCCTCACGCTCCTGGACCTGGGCCTGGGGTGCTAGCGAGCGCACCAGAGCCCCGGAGGTGGATCCCGCTGCCACGCAGACCCGCTTCTGGGCCAGATCCTCCACCCCGGCGATGTCATTCTGGGTTCGACGAACCAGCAGATCCTGCCCTGCAGCCAGGTAGGGTCCGGCGAAATCCACCAGCTTCTGCCGTTCCTGGGTGATGGAGTAGCCGGCCACGACCATGTCCACCTGACCCTGTTCGAGCATGCGCTCGCGGTCTGCAGGCTTCACCTGGCGGAAGACGATCTGCGACTCGGCGTATCCCAGCTCGTGGACCACGTACTGGGCCACATCCACATCCAGACCCCGGTACTGGCCGGACTGGGCGAATCCAAGCCCGGGCTGGTCGAAGGAGATGCCCACGCTGATCTTGGGCCCGATGGAGCCGGCCCGGTAGCGATCCTCCTGGCGGCCGCACCCGCTCAGGGGCACGGCCAGAACCAGCGCCGCCAGAGCCGCCGCAATCCTGCGTGCAAACATGATCGGCCCCTACTTGAACATTCTCGAGCGCGTCAGGAACCAGGTCACCAGGGCGGTCACCAGACCTGACAGAATCACCACGACCGCGAAGCCCCAGGGCTTGTCGGTGAAGGGCATGCCGAACATGCCCTGGTTGAAGTTCATGCCGTACATGGAGAAGATCAGCGTGGGCACTGACAGGCTGATGGAGATGATGGTGAAGATCCTCATCACATTGTTGACGTTGTTGGAAACGATGGAGGCGAAGGCGTCGGTCATGTTCGAAAGCACGCTTGAGTAGATGTTGGCCATCTCGATGGCCTGTTTGTTCTCAGTGATCACGTCGCCCAGAAGGTCCTCGTCGTCCGGGTAGCGCTTGATCCGCTCCAGCCCGGTCAGCTTCTCCAGGACGATCTCGTTGGACTTGAGGCTGGTGGCGAAGTAGACCAAGGTCTTGTTGAGCTCCAGCAGCATAAGAATTTCGCGGTTCTGCATGGAGTGGCGCAGCTTGAGCTCCAGCCGGTCCGACTCGCGGTCGATGATGCGCAGGTAGCGCAGGTAGAGGGTGGCGTTGCGGTAGAGGATCTGCAGGATGAAGCGGGACTTCATGAAGGTGTTGAAACCCCGGATGGTGCCCTCCATAAAGGGATGAAGCAGGACGGTGTCCTGCATGCAGACGGTGACGATCAGATCCTCGGTGACGATGATGGACAGAGGGATGGTCTCGTAGTAGTCCCGGCCGTCGCGTTCCTCAGCCCGGGGAATGTCGACGATGACCATGGTGTACTCGTCCTCAACGTCCACACGCGAGCGCTCCTCATCGTCCAGGGGGGCACGCAGGTCAGCCAGGTCGATACCGGTGGTCTGGGAGACGTTGGCCAGCTCGACATCGGTGGGCGCCGATAAGCATATCCATGAGCCCTTGGAAGCCTTGCCGATCTGCTCGATCTGCCCGTTCATGGTGCTGAATACTCTCATCATCGCCATCACCGCCTCTCGTGCTCGAACCTGGCCGACGTTTCTGGCCGAACCGATAGTAGCAGACAACCAGTTACCGCCGTGTTCAATTCCGCAGGGTAGTCCCCGGTCATCCCCGCCATGGCCGCAGGACGGCGGGTTGGATTTTGGAGGCGTCGAAGCGAAAATGCCCGGTGATGGGACGGTGGCCTGGCGAGCCCAGGTAGTCGTTCTCCCTGTCGCGCTGGCCCATGTTGTGCAGAAGCAGGGGAATGCCACGGCTGTCCCTTCTATCGGAGGCCATGCCGATGTGCCAGGAGGTGTCGAAGATGACGATGTCGCCCTGCTGCCACTGGTCGGTGGTCGCAGTGTCGTTGGTCAGACGCTGGGCATGCCGGGACAGGAATACGCCGAGGACGTTGGTGCGCCTGAAATCGATGTTCGGATCCGGGCTGCTGATGACTCCGGCATAGGCCCCAGGAGACGAGGCGATGTCGGCGTCAACCATGGCTTTCAGATCGTAGCCGGCCTGTCGGAAGGCCCTCCAGATCTCGTCGGTGCAGGCGCCTCGGTCATCGGGGGGATAGCCGCCCTGGTAGTAGCCGCTGTCATAATGAGGATGGCGGCGGGCCTCCTGATGGGCTCCACGCACCATGGCCGTGTAGTCATCCACGCCGTCATGGTTGTAGTCTACAGGCGAGGTCAGAGGCGAATGGGCCGCGGTCTGCTCTGGAGAATATCCAGGAGGGCCGTGAGAAGCGGTCCTGGGGCCGTTTGCGGAGGAGTTTTGATTGTCTGAATGGCGAGCAGGCCCGACGCCCACCAGCCTGCCAGCCAGGGCCAAGGAGCCCGCCACAATCAATGCAAGCGCCAGCAGGACAGCCGCCCACCGCAGAACCACTGTCCGCCGCTGGCTGCGGCCGCCGCGGTTTCGCTCTGTAGACACAGCGGTCACCTCATCCGGTTGCGCAGGGGCCTGCCATCCATGAACCGATGAAGGTTATCCAGGCAGATTTCCCGAACCTTGTCCATGTTGGAGGGCAGGTAGGCTCCCCCGGCCACATGCGGGGTGAGCAGGCAGCGTGGTTGCCTCCAGAGCGGGTGGTCTTCAGGCAGGGGCTCCGGTTCGGTCACATCCAGACCTGCACCGAAAATGCCGTCCTTATCCAGGGCTTGGGCCAGAGCCATGCAGTCCACGGCATCTCCCCTGCCCGCGTTGATCAGCACGGCGGTGGACTTCATCAATGCAAGACGATGGTCATCGATGATGTGCCGGGTCTGCGGCGTTGAAGGCAGGGCCAGAGCCACTACATCCATCTCAGGCAGCAGGGCATCCAGATCATCAAAACCAGCCAGACGGTCGAACCCCTCCACCGGCTGGTCGGGATGGCGCCTGATACCGATGGTCCGAGCGCCTACGGCCTTGGCCAGACGAGCGAAGGAGGCTCCGATATCCCCTGTGCCTAAAACCAGGACCTGGCAGCCATGCGGCGAAAGGACGGCCCCGCGAGGTTCCCAACGTCCCAAACGCTGATTGTCCCGGTAGGCCGGCAGGTCCTTCATCAGAGCCCACATCATGGCGAACATGTGCTCGGAGACCGACTGCCCGTAAGCGCCTGAGGCGCTGGTCAACATGGCGTCCGGAGGCAGAACCCCCGGTTTCATGTAGGCATCCACACCCGCGCTGCTGGTCTGCAGCCAGACCAGGTTACGGCAGGCAACTACCTGCTCGGCCGGCGGATTACCCAAAATGATCGTGGCCTCCGATCGGAGGGATTCAGGGACATCGATGAGCCAATGCATGCTCTGCCGCATGTCCGTGTCGACAATGAACTCCTGACGAACGCCTGGAGCCGCCTGGAGGAATTCCTGTCGTTCACTCTGGTCCAAGGGCAGGCAGTTGATGATGAGCTGGTCCCCAGGATGGTTCTCGTTCCGCTTTTCAACCCGCACTTCGGCATCGTTTTTGCCGGTCATGGTCCGCCGCCTTTCCGTTGCTGCCGACCCCCTTGGTCGCCCCTTGTTCATCATGCTAGCGCACTTGCAAGCTCAGGAATGCCTCAAGACCATTCGAGGATAAAATCCATCAAATAGCTCACAATCCCTGCAATTCCGGGGCAACACACTGAGTTGCTCCATTCGCCAATCCCGGTGTACTATAAGCAAGGCTTCACCAAGCAAGGCAAGCACGGGGCTATGGCGCAGCTGGTAGCGCGTCTCCATGGCATGGAGAAGGTCGGGGGTTCGAATCCCCCTAGCTCCACAGATAGGATCCCGAGGTCACCTCGGGATCTTTTTATATTCGTTGGGCTTGTAAACGCCAGATCGGGGCCTATAGGAACTAAACGCGTTGTTTTAGGTTCTGTGTGTGGGTTTGGTTGTGTGTTGGTCAGAGTGTGGTGTTGGGGTATCTGACTGGTGTGTGGAACTCGTTCCAGTTGATGGCGGTGCCGTAGTGTTCGGGCTCGTCCTGTTCCTGTCTGGTTTCCCGTTTGGGTGCTGGTTGTGGCTGGTGGTGTTCGTCCCTGATCAGGCTGGCGGGGTCGGGGTTGTCGGTTTTCATGCAGCAGTGCCATTCGCAGGCGCGTCCCATGTGGCTCTCGGGTAGGCCGTGGTGTTGCAGGAGGGTGCGTTTGATGGGTGGGTTGACTCCTCCTTCCGGCCGGTTGGTGGTGCGTTCCACTGGCCCGCCGGCGGTGAGTTCGGGTTCCAGGAAGGCGAAGAGCGGCCTGTCTTGGAAGAGGTGTTCGAGCCTGCGGTAGCAGCGGCGGAGTTCCTGGTGGGTCCACCACCAGGATTGGTGGCTGGCTTTGGGGTTGGCTGGGTCGTCCTTGGCCATGGTGCGTTCGTCGATGAGGGTTTTCCATCTTTCGTGCCAGGCGTTCAAGGCCTCACCCCAACGCACCGCTTCCTCGATGGTATGGACCCGGGTGAGCTGGTCGGAGAGTCGCTTGAGTTCCTTGCCGGCCTGAAGTCGTGGTTTGAGTGTCAGGTCGGTTTTGGTGTTGCGTTGCACGTGCACCAGGCAGCGTTGGATGCGCGTGCCCGGCCAGCAGGCATGGCAGGCTCTGCACGCCGCGAAGGCCGTCGGTGATGAGCACGTCGGGCCCGGGGATGCGGGAGGACAGGGCCGTGCAGGCCGCCGTGTTCTCCTGATGGCACCACTGCCGGTCGATGACCTGGCCCGTCTGCCCGTCGATCGCTATCAGGAGGCACCAGCCGTGTGCCATATACGTGCCGTCGGCCATGAGCGTGTGATGGACCACCCCGTCCGGTGTGATTGCCGGCTTGATGTTCCAGCACCAGCCGACCCGTTTACGCCAGGCCCTGGCGCCCATGGCCCCCATCTGTTCCCGGGTCCTGCCCGTCAGCGGCCGGTCCGGGAACTCCCTCAACTGCGCGGCGCGGGCCCGGTCCTGCCTGCGCGCGGTGGACGTGATCGAGCAGGACGGACACATCCAGCGCTGCGTGCCTGATCTGTTGCGCCCATGCCTGCGCATCCGCCCATGGCATATGGGGCAATGCCTGGCCCTCTTCGATCTGGTTCTCATTCCCCAATCGAACAGGAACGGGCACCCCTGCAAGACCCCTATTAACAACCCGACCTATTAACAACCACCCAACACGCTTACAGCCACAAGGCCAAACCCCCAACATAAACAACACGTTTAGTTCCTATAGCCCAAGAATGTGCCCCGGCATGTATTTCCTGACGACGTGGATAAAGTTCATGGTTGGCCTGGCCTCTAGTGTTTTGTGGGTTGGTTCTTGTGGGTGAGGCGTGTGCAGAGGATGGTGGTGGCTATGGCGACGGCCAGGAGCAGGAGGGACATGGGTAGGAAGATGTCTGCGATGATGGGTGTGTGTTGTATGCCGACCCCGTCCCGGACGAAGCTTATCGCCACGGATGCCTCGGTGATGGCCACGGCGACGAGGGAGAGGATGATGCCGGCGGTGACGTCGAGTGTGGTCTCGATGGCCGCTGACCAGGCGAGGGCGCCGCGGGTGACGCCCATCTGGTTGAGGCGCCGGTTCTGCATGCGTCGTTCGCTGATTCCTATGGCTATAGATTGGACGAGGAATATCAGGGCCAGGATGGTGCCGCCGGCTATCATGAGCGGTGTTCCCTGCTGCTCCTTGATGCTGGTCTTGATGTAGTCGTCGATGAAGTCCTGCCTGTTCAAGGCGGTGATCTTGTGGGTGGTGTCCCTTATCTGTTGGGCTATGTCGTCGGCCTGGGTGTGGTCGCGGGCGGTGATGAAGGCGTACAGTCGGCCGTTCTCGCCCTCCCTGGGCAGGCCATCCTCGGTCGTGAGCATGTCCATGTTCACGTGGGGGGTGGTCTTGGGCGGCTCGATGACGGCCACGACCTGGACCTGGTGTCTTTTGTCGTGGCGGTCGATGAGGGTGATCGTGTCGCCCGGCTTGCGCTGGTTGTCGTATGCTCTGCTTATGGCCACCTTGCCGGCGCCCAGGTCGGCCAGGCTGCCCTGGAGCACCTTGGGGGCGGTGTCCTTGTGGCTGGGGTCGGCCAGGTCACGGGCCTGGGCCCAGGTGACCTGGGGGAAGGTGTCCATCTGGATGTTTCCGTGCTTGTCGGTCAGGACCCATTGCTGGGTCTGGTAGATGTCGGCTGTGCCGACCTCCCGTCCGAGCCCCTGCAGCGTGCGCGAGATCCTGCCGGCCTGGGACAGGTCGTCCGAGGAGGCCACCACGTCGGCCTTCATGGGCTCGATGCTGAGCACCACCGAGCTCATGCGGCCCGCCTGCATGATGAGGATGAAGGAGACCAGAATGGTCAGCGCCATCATGGCCGGCAACGCTATGGCCGTGGCGCCTGCCCTGCCCCTGCGGACCCGTTGCCGGGCCAGCAGGCCCGGTCCGGCCGCGGTTTTTTCGGCCAGCAGGCCCAGCAGGGATGCTACCGGGGGGACCAGCAGGGGGGCGGCCACGTACACGGTGATTATCAGTAGGACGATCAAGCCCAGCAGCCGGTCGTAGAACTCCGAGCGGTCGACCGGCATGAAGGCGACCGTGATAGAGGCTAGGAACAGGGCCAGGGAGCATACGATCCGCAACCGGCTGGCCTTTTTGTCCTTGACGGCCGGTTGTGTCATCAGCTTCAGGGGGGTCTCGGCCCCGAACCTGCGCGTGGCCAGCCACACGCCCAGCAGGCAGACCGCCATCATCAGGGCGAAGGCCACGGCCGCCACCCACAGGCGGGCCCTGGGGTGGAAGAGCAGGTCGATGTCCGTGGTGCCCATGGCCCTTATGAAGGCCATGCCCACAGGAACGGTCAGCAGGGATCCGGCCAGGCATCCCGCGGCGTCGGCCAGGGCCAGGGGCAGGGAGAACTCTCGCAGGGCCATGGCCACGACCTGTTTGCCCGAGGCGCCGTTGAGCCGCATCAGGCCGTATTCCCGGCGCCTTTCCTGGACCAGGAAGGACACCGATGACAGGACCAGGAACACCGTCACCAGCAGGCAGAACACCAGCGCGATCAGCGACACAGTGTTCAATGCCAGGTCGTAGTAGGCCTTGGTCAGAATGCGGTGGTAGGCGTTCAGGCCCTCCAGGCCGTGCAGGCCGTCGTAGGCCAGGCCCGCCTGACGTGCCTGCAGGGTCGCGCAGGACAGGGTCGTGGCGGCGAACACGGCCAGGCACATGATCCAGTAGGAGGAGCGGTGGGCCCTGACCAGGGAGAAGGACAGGCTGGCCCTTGTTGGCCGCTTGCGCCAGGGTCGGCTCGCCTGCTGGGCCGGGGAGGCCATGCCCGCGCTCACCGGTCGGCCCCGCTCAACGTGGTCTCGGCCAGGTGCATGGCCAGCTGCTCGGCCGTGCAGCCCGACCACACCGAGTGGATGCGGCCGTCGACCAGGAACACGGTGCTGCCAGCACGGGCCGCCACATCCGGGTCGTGGGTCACCATCAGCACCGTGGACCCCCGCGCCGCCACCTGGCCGAAGGCGTCCAGCACCAGCTGGGAGCCGGCGGTGTCCAGGGCGCCCGTCGGCTCGTCGGCAAAGACGACCGAGGGCCTCGAGGCCAAAGCCCTGGCCACCGCCACACGCTGCCGCTGCCCGCCCGACATGTCCGAGGGATAGACGTCGGCGAAACCATCCAGACCCACCGCCTGCAGGGCCCGCACGGCGTCGTCGACCTCGATGCGCGGCCCGCCGAAGAGGAAGGACAGCATCACGTTCTGCAGGCATGTGAACGCTTCGACGAGGTTGTAGTCCTGAAACACGAACCCGATCAGGTCACGCCTGACACGTGTCAGGTCGGCCTCTCCCATCCGGGCCAGGTCATGCTGCCCGATGTGCACCAAGCCCTGGTCGACCGGCAGCAGGCCCGAGGCGCAATTCAGCAGGGTCGACTTGCCCGCGCCCGAGGGCCCCATGATCGCCGTCCACGACCCAGGCGGGCATTGCAGGGACACGTCGGTGATGCCGGCCCCGCCCGAACCGTAATGATAGGAGACACCCTCAAGGGACAGAAACTCACCAGCCATACCCAACCCCAATCCACAGCCCGACGAAACCCCGAGCACCATACGAATCCACAACGCGAAAAGCTACAGCGAACTTTACACTGAGACGCAATACAAGTATTGCTGGGCTATAGGAACTAAACGCGTTGTTTTAGGTTCTGTGTGTGGGTTTGGTTGTGTGTTGGTCAGAGTGTGGTGTTGGGGTATCTGACTGGTGTGTGGAACTCGTTCCAGTTGATGGCGGTGCCGTAGTGTTCGGGCTCGTCCTGTTCCTGTCTGGTTTCCCGTTTGGGTGCTGGTTGTGGCTGCTGGTGTTCGTCCCTGATCAGGCTGGCGGGGTCGGGGTTGTCGGTTTTCATGCAGCAGTGCCATTCGCAGGCGCGTCCCATGTGGCTCTCGGGTAGGCCGTGGTGTTGCAGGAGGGTGCGTTTGATGGGTGGGTTGACTCCTCCTTCCGGCCGGTTGGTGGTGCGTTCCACTGGCCCGCCGGCGGTGAGTTCGGGTTCCAGGAAGGCGAAGAGCGGCCTGTCTTGGAAGAGGTGTTCGAGCCTGCGGTAGCAGCGGCGGAGTTCCTGGTGGGTCCACCACCAGGATTGGTGGCTGGCTTTGGGGTTGGCTGGGTCGTCCTTGGCCATGGTGCGTTCGTCGATGAGGGTTTTCCATCTTTCGTGCCAGGCGTTCAAGGCCTCACCCCAACGCACCGCTTCCTCGATGGTATGGACCCGGGTGAGCTGGTCGGAGAGTCGCTTGAGTTCCTTGCCGGCCTGAAGTCGTGGTTTGAGTGTCGGGTCGGTTTTGGTGTTGCGTTGCACGTGCACCAGGCAGCGTTGGATGCGCGTGCCCGGCAGCAGGCATGGCAGGCTTTCTGCACGCCGCGAAGGCCGTCGGTGATGAGCACGTCGGGCCCGGGGATGCGGGAGGACAGGGCCGTGCAGGCCGCCGTGTTCTCCTGATGGCACCACTGCCGGTCGATGACCTGGCCCGTCTGCCCGTCGATCGCTATCAGGAGGCACCAGCCGTGTGCCATATACGTGCCGTCGGCCATGAGCGTGTGATGGACCACCCCGTCCGGTGTGATTGCCGGCTTGATGTTCCAGCACCAGCCGACCCGTTTACGCCAGGCCCTGGCGCCCATGGCCCCCATCTGTTCCCGGGTCCTGCCCGTCAGCGGCCGGTCCGGGAACTCCCTCAACTGCGCGGCGCGGGCCCGGTCCTGCCTGCGCGCGGTGGACGTGATCGAGCAGGACGGACACATCCAGCGCTGCGTGCCTGATCTGTTGCGCCCATGCTTGCGCATCCGCCCATGGCATATGGGGCAATGCCTGGCCCTCTTCGATCTGGTTCTCATTCCCCAATCGAACAGGAACGGGCACCCCTGCAAGACCCCTATTAACAACCCGACCTATTAACAACCACCCAACACGCTTACAGCCACAAGGCCAAACCCCCAACATAAACAACGCGTTTAGTTCCTATAGCCCAGAATCTCTGAAGTGGGTGTCACTGCTCCAGGAAATCGGTGCAGACGCAGTCGTTAATATCATTCAGAATGGAAGCCACGGGGGAGGATCAGGTAAGTATAGACGCTGGGAAAAGTTTGCTATGCAAACGGCTTGGTGTCTTGACATCATTGGATGCAGCAATTGAAGGTCCATCTCTACTCAAAGGAAAGTTGCCATCTTAAAAGGCGACGTATGGGTACTTAGCTATCAAAGGCAATGAGCAAGTTATTAATATTCAAGAAGCGAGTTAAAACAGAAGTTGACACTGAACCGGGTTCTGATAATATTACTACAAAGCATAGTCCGCAACGATGGGAGACGCAATGATTGGGGAAGCTGTATACATGCGGGCGACGCACCCAGGATCTCCTTTCTTTGTCGATAGCCGTAGTCTCATGGCACATGCCGAAGAGTCATGGGATCCTGAACCTGACTGTCCGATAGGATGGGCTTCAAATAAATCCGTAGTATGGACATATATGCAGCCGACTGCTTGCATAATGAGGACCCACGGATGAAAAATTCATGTGACGGCTTCCCTTGACAATGCACAATCAGTTTTAGAAAAAGTTTCTAAAATCTGTATTTCAGAGCATGTTATGTTCAAATATCTCAGGGATAAACAACAGTACCGATCCTCCAATACCAAATATGCAGGACGCAGCTCTAGTGGAAAATTCATAACCATATATCCCTTTTCTGATGAGCATCTTGAAAGATTAACCCTCAAACTAGAGGAAGCAATAGGCGGTGAACCAGGACCTTATATCCTCAGTGATTTAAGGTACAATAACGGACCTATCTTTTTCAGATATGGGGCGTTTGTTTCAATAGAAATGTCCGATTCAGTACTCGTTGTCGTGGGGCTTTATAATCGCATGAGGTCTGGCGATACTCTGATCTCAGTACCATGAAGGTTAATATTATGCGTGATGGTGTGGTAGTAGCTGAACAGCTAAGTAAGAATTTCGTCTCGGGTGACGGGACTCCCACTGTGGTATTCAATGATCTTTCTTTTGTTGCTGCTGGTGGTGCCATGACCGCAATTACAGGGCCCTCTGGATGTGGTAAGAGCACCTTGCTATATTGCCTTTCTGGTCTTGAACAGCCATCTCAAGGAAATGTGTGGGTGCTGGGTGAGGAACTAACTAAGAAGAACCAGCGTAACTTGGCTTTGTTTCGCAGATCGCATATCGGGTTTGTGTTTCAGTCCTACAATCTTGTCCCGTCCATGACCGTTCGTGACAATATCCTGCTCCCCTTGACTCTCAGCCATCGCAAGGTCGATCAAGGAAGCATCGATGCCCTCATGGATAAGTTCCACTTGAGCGGGCACGACAATGACGCAGCTAGTTCGCTCTCAGGTGGTGAGCAGCAGCGGGTATCCTTGATTCGCACCTTGGTCGCGGATCCCGATGTTGTGTTCGCCGATGAGCCGACAGGTGCTCTTGACCAGAAGTCCGGACAGTTGGTTTTCTCGCAGTTGCGGGACTTCTCCCATCGACCCGGTAAATGCGTGGTCGTGGTCACACACGATCTCCGCCTGGCCCGGCAATGCGACGTCGTATACACCATGAGTGATGGCGGATTTGTCGCATCAGGGAATGTGGAAGAGCAAGCGTAGTTATTGCCCTGATTCTGTATGGCGATGCGGCGTGAAAGGTGTAAGTCATGAAGTGGGCGTTGAATGATCTGAAAGCCAATAGAGGAATCTGGGCCGGTGTGTTTCTTGTGCTTGTGGTCACGCAGACGATTCTGTGCGCCATGAGTGTATGCAAGGGAATCAATGATCTCAAACATGATTCCCCGGGGGAAGTGGGTGTGGTATCTCACCATCTCAGCACTAACGTGGACTCGGTCTACCAGATAGCAATGGTCCTGGGTTGCCTGGTCATTATGGTGACGATTCAGGCTTCCATAAGGCAGCGGCGGAAGGGACTTGCATTGTTGTCCCTGCTTGGTGCCACACCTAGGCAGGTGCTGACCCTCACCATGGTGCAGGTGTTCGTGCTGACTCTGATCTCCTCCATCGTTGGTATGGCGCTGGCGCCAATTCTTGCCCCACGGATTCTAAAGTTCCAGTTGGAGGCCGTGCTGTTACCGCCGCTTATCACTTTTACTTGGCAGGGTTTCTTAGACTTTGCTTTGAGGGGGCTTGCAGTCGGTTTCATTGTGGCTTTGTTGGGTGCTCTCTTTACTCTGCGTGCTTTGAGGAAAGTGCTTCCGGTTGAGCTGCTGAGAGGTTCAGGAACTGAGGAAGTCCACGTCACGAGAGCTGGGCGCGGTCTGAGGAGATTCCTTATTATCGGTGGTTTCATCGCCCTGCTGGCACCGGCTGTCGCTGCCGTTATCCTGGTGTTGAACGACCCCAAAACTCTGAGTAAGACCCAATTGGGCATCATCATGCAACCCATGTCATTAGGCCCGATCATCGCGATACTGCTGTTTCTGGTCGCTCTGGCCTATTCTGGAGGACCCATCATCCAATGGGCCACCAAAACATGGACGAATCTGGTTCCTGTGCAATCCGATGTCTGGAAGATCGCACGGGCACAAGCCATTGTGAGAAGTCGCGGGAAGGCATTCGGCTCCACCATCATCTCACTGACTGCTTGCCTGTTCCTGCTCGGTGGATTGTTAATCACAGGTCAAACCAGTACTGCTGCCATAAGTGGCTTTCCCCAGTTGAAAGACATGGGATCAGCCACACCGATAGAGCTTATGTCCAGCCTGTGGTCGGCCTTGCTCATTGCTGTAATCGGTGCGGTCGCCAGTTTCGCCATCTCTGCCAAGGAACGCAACCTTGATCTGGCCCTTATCTCCATCGCGGGCGCTGTGCCCGGACAGCTACTTGCCATATCGGCCTTGGATGGTTTCATCCTCGTGACCACCGGTATCCTTATCTCTGCGGGGGCCACCTTGCTCGTCGGAGTTTTCACCGCTGTGACATTCCTCCCTCTTTCCAAGAATCTCTTTGTAGTGGTCTTCCCCTGGAAGTTCTTCATTATCCTTGCTGTGCCCATTATCGCCGCGGGAACACTTTCCACATTTTTCTCTGCACGTTCTAGTTTGAAGCGATCGGCAATTGAAACCGTCCAAACAGCCATAGGCGAATAGCGGAAATCATGTCAACTATGCAAACTCAGCAACGTCAAAAAACCACAATTTTTAATGTATTCAGACTATTGAAACCGCACACAGCTATCACTGTTGTTGTGATGTCTGTGGGTATAGTGTCTTCAGGTCTGGCGTTACTACAACCTCTGTGTGTCAATTATCTTCTACACGCCATAGAACAGAGTCAGAAGTTGGTGAGACCAATTGCAGTCTTGGCGCTTTTGTTTGTAGCAGGCATCGTCCTGGATGGTTTGGGATCCAATATGGCAAACCGCCTTGCGGCGAAAATAGTTTTCGATAAACGTAGCAATCTCATTACCTGTATCCTCGGCCTGCCGGTACAAGAGTATGATAAGAGGGAGTCGGGTGACTATGTCTCAACTGTCATCTCAGATACTAATGAGTTACGCTCAGCCCTGTCATCAGACTTCTTTAAAGTGGCCGCGAATCTGTTAACAGCTTGCGGATCAGCTGTCGCTATGCTGTTCATTGATACCAGACTCTTTGCCGTGGCACTTATAACTTCGTGCACATCCATTCTGTTGATGATTGCTGCTTCTTCTCGTCTGCAGGCCTATACCGAACTGGTACAAGCTAAGACAGCAAGACTGTCTAATGCCATACTGCGATCATTAGCTGGAATTCGCACAATTAAGGCCTTTATGGCAACAGTGCCTGAAACGAAAAGAGTAGTCGGTACCGCAGAAGAAGTGTATCGGGCAACAGTAAAAGTGGCCAACAAGGAAACAATCATTCGGTCCATTGTGAACTGCGCCATACAGCTGACCTTACTAATCGTTTTTTCCTTTGGCGGCGCGGAAATAGCGAAAGGGGATCTTGATATTTCTAATTTCATCTCCTTTTCAATGTATTTGACTATGGTTGTTTCTTCGCTAAGCTCCTTTTCCTCATCTATAACCACGGCTTTCAAAGCTTTAGGACCACTCAGGAGAATAGAAGACATTGAATCTTTGCGCGATAAAAGCGAAACCGTAAGTTCGAGCAATATGCTTTCCCCAGATGGGCATTCCTCGTTTGATACAGCCAACATTACGCTGGAGTTCAAAGATGTATGCTTTTCTTACAATACAGCGGACAAAGATGATGAACGAAATACCACTCTGCAGAACATTAGTTTTAGCGCAGTCCCACACCAAAGAACCGTCATCGTGGGCTCGTCGGGTTCAGGTAAAACTACGCTGCTTTCCCTATTGGAGGCTTTTTATAGGCCGGATTCGGGGCATATCCTATACAACAATGTTGACTCAACTGATTTAAATGGGCCTATAGGAACTAAACGCGTTGTTTTGTTCCTCTGATTCATGGAGAGAGGGGTGAGCGATGAGTGACCGTGGACGATCAGACCATGTAACGGTTTCGGATGCGATTACCGGTGTTGGTTTTTTCGGAACTGTGTTGTTGGGTTTTGTCTTTCCTTTTGCGGTCGGCATTGGTGTCACTTATCGCTTGCTCCCTTTCGGTGGCGTTCGTTCCTGGGTGCATGGGTGGCGTGGGGTTTTGGGTACCATCGTTATCTTTCTGTTGTGGTTCTTTGGTACCTACATAACTGATGCGTTGGTGGATGTGTTGTTTAGCATGAGCAGTCACAAGGTCTTGAAGAAGCTTGTTAGCGAAGTTGTGAGTTTTGTGTTTCTCATGGGGTTGATGGCCTTGGCCTTCAGCAGGTGGGAAGCCATGGCGCTCTCATCTTTGATAACTGAGGTTCTCACCATTCTCATCTCCCTACTCGTCATTCATGCCGTTGATGCTGCAGACAAGCATGATTAATCTAAACAACAATCATTCCTAGGGAATGAAGCGGATTCGAGTGCCCCTTTTATGGGGCGGGAGAAACGCATCGGACGCGGAGAGGTCTCCTCCTTGGTTTGGGAGGAGACCTCTTCGGTTTGGTTGTGTGTGGTGTTAGTCGTCGGTGGGGTTGATGTTCTTACTGAGGGCCAGGGCGATGAGCGCTGCGAGGTTGTTGGTTCGGTCGAGGGTGAGGGCTTGGACCATGTATGAGCTGGCTTGGTCGGGGTCGCGGGCGGCCCAGGCCAGGTAGGCTCTGGAGGCGCTGAGGTGTGGGGTGGGGCCGACGGCGGCGGTGAGCTGGTCGAAGAGGTTGTAGGCTCTGTCGGCGCGTTCCTGGTTGACGGGGGTCCGGCCTTCGAAGCAGGTGGTGAGGCTGGTGAAGATGAGTTTGACGGCGGCGGGGTCGTGGGGTTGTTCGGTGATGGTGGTCAGGTCGTCTCGGGTGGTGTCGGGGTTGATGGCGGCGACCAGGAGCGCGTCGCGGTGCGGCAGTGAGGTTTCTATCAGCGCGGCCATGCGGGTGAGCCGGTCGTGTCCTATGGCTTCGGGCTGGTGGGTGCCGTCGAGTATGCGCATGATGCTGTCGAGGGCCTGTCGGCCTGCGGTGAGCATGAGTTGGGGGTCCTGGCTCAGTTGCTTGACGTCGTCCTGGAGGCTGGTTGTGGTGTTCATGGGTGTTCCTTTCCTTGGTGCCGGGACTGTTTGTGCCGACGCCTGGAATGGCGGCCCGGGTATAGCGGAGAGTCAAGCCCCCGCGTGGATCCGAACACTCCCCCGGAGGCCGAGGGGGCATGCTGTTCGGCCCCCTCGGCCGGAGCGGGGTGTGGGCGGAGACGCTCGGGGCTTGAGTCGCAGCGGCCCGGGCCAGAATGGAAGGGGGCGGCACAAACACCACATTCCCAACCCCTTCAGCAGCACGCCGCAGGCGTGCGACAGCGGCGGCCAGACATCAAGGCGCAGCCGCCGATGACCACAACCCCGGCCGAGCCGAGCATGGAAAAAGGGACCCCGTTGAGGGGTCCCTTGATGATGTTGCCCTGATGGGTCAGGCCATCTGGCTTCGGAGTCCTGGGTAGTGGTGTGCCAGGTATTCGGCGGTGGCTTGGCGGATCAGTGCCGATAGGTTGGTGCCTTCTGTTTTGACGGCGGCTTCGGCCCATTGGTCCAGGGCCGGGGTGGTGCGTACCTGCCAGGTTTTGCTGGTGGGTTGTTTGAGTTCGTCGCGGGGGCGGCCGGCGAAGATGGAGAGCAGGTCGTCGTCGGTCAGGGGGCCGGCGTCGTAGCCCCGGTATACCCGGGTGCCTTCGATGGGTGTGAATTGGCCGGCGTCGGCCATGCGGTCGAGTGCTTCGGCGTGTGCTGCCCTGTCGGCGGGTGTCTGTGTGTTGGTCATGGTCTGGCTCCTTGTTGGTTGTGTCTATTGGTATCTGAGATGTTGCCACCGGCTGGTCAGCGGCATGGCGTGGAAGGTGTGGAGCTGGCCGTCCTGCCATTTGCTGACGATGACTTCGAGCAGGTTGTCGGGTAGGGCCCCGGGGTGTGGCTGGCCGACGAAGACCACCGTCATCTCGTCGCCGTAGCCCTCGATTTGTTCGTGGCCTATGGAGTGGAGGACCGCGTGCCTGATTTCGTCGTCGGCGCAGCCGTGCTTGCGGGCTGATTGCTCTATCTCGATCTCCATGACCATGAGTGTAGTACAAATTGCACATACAAACCAGTCGTGCGTTCCTCGCGTTGCGGTCTGGCTGTCCGAACGCGGGGCGTTCGACGATGCCGATTCCACCCCGTGGGGTGGCGCGAGGCATCGCTGCGCCGCCGCCGGCAGCCGGCCCCGCTTGGTGGCGGGGCCGGCTGCGGGGTTCATTCACTCTTTGGTGTCCTCCTCCTGGTCGCCGTCGTCTGTTTCATCTTCGTTCCCTTCGTTGTCTTCCTCTTCAGGTCGGGGCACCAGGTCGCCGTCGAGACCGGATTGCTCTTCGTCGCTGATGGCGTAGCCTGCGGTTTGGAGGGCACGGTAGAGGGGTTTGAGCAGGCCGTCTATGTCGTCTTGGCTGCGCCAGGTCTCGTGGTTGATCTGTGTCTCCATGATGGCGTGGCACAGGGCGAAGGCCGTCTGGGTGCGGCGACTCTCGTCAAGGTCGGCCTTTTGCGCCAGCTCGGCTTCCTGGTCCTGGACGATGGCGCGCCATGTGTCCCGCACCTGGTCCCGGCTGACCCACCAGGTGCGTTGGCTCGCTTGGGCGATGACCAGCATGGACAGGGCCTGGGACTGGTTTTTGGCGGGGCGTTTGAGGGACATGAGCCGTTGCGTGTAGGCCAGCCGCAGGTCGTGGCTTGCCGTGTCCAGTTGCTTGGCCGGTGCGATTTCGGCTTCTTGTTCGGCTTGCCACCTGGCCAGGTCATCCTCTCTTTGCCGGCGTTCGTCCTCCTGGTCCTGTTGGGTGTATGGCTCCAGCAGGGTGATTTTGACGCGCCACTGTCCGCCACGGTCGAGCAGTCCGGCGGCCGTGGGTTTGTCGCCTTCCCATTCCTCCAGCCATGTGTCGAGGGCCTGCTTGGGGTCGGGGTCGGTATCCGGGGAGAATCGGGCGATGGTGCGCCAACCTTCCGGGTCAGACCAGGATTGTGATGGTGTCAGCGGCACGATGGGCAGCCCGGCCTGCTTGATGGCTTCCTGGGCCTGTTCGATCCACTTGTCCAGCGACCGTTTGGCCTGGACCTGGTGCAGTGTCATGTTCCAGTTGTTGGTGCCTGCGGCTTTGATGAGCTGGTCTTGCAGGCCTTCGTCGTCGCGGAAGTCGGCTATCGTCTCCAATTCCTCGAAGCTCAGCTGGGATGGCAGCGCGAGTATTTTCTCGTCGTCGATGGACGATATTTTGAGCCGTCGCTGCACGGTGCTGCGGCTGCGGCCAGTGGCTTTGGCCATCTGGTCCACGTCTTCGCCAAGGTCCAGGAGGTGGGCGTATCCGCGTGCCTCGTCCAGGGCGGTGAGCTGGTCACGGTGTATGTTCTCTACCAGCATCACCTCCGCCTGGGTCTGCTCGTCCATGTCGGTGATGATACAGGGCACGGTTGCAAGGCCGGCCTGCTCGGCGGCCGCCAGCCGCCGGTGTCCGATGACCAGGGTGTGCCGCCCCTCCTGGTTCGCCGGTGTGACGACCAGGGCCTGCTGTATGCCTTGGGACGCGATGCTCATGGCCAGCTCCGACACGTCTCCTATCTCGCTTCGGGGGTTGGCGTCGTTGGGCCTGATGGCGTCGATGGGCAGCATGGTCACTGTGGTTGTGGTGTTCATGGGTGTTCCTTTCCTTGGTGCCGGGACTGTTTGTGCCGACGCCTGGAATGGCGGCCCGGGTATAGCGGAGAGTCAAGCCCCCGCGTGGATCCGAACACTCCCCCGGAGGCCGAGGGGGCATGCTGTTCGGCCCCCTCGGCCGGAGCGGGGTGTGGGCGGAGACGCTCGGGGCTTGAGTCGCAGCGGCCCGGGCCAGAATGGAAGGGGGCGGCACAAACACCACATTCCCAACCCCTTCAGCAGCACGCCGCAGGCGTGCGACAGCGGCGGCCAGACATCAAGGCGCAGCCGCCGATGACCACAACCCCGGCCGAGCCGACCAGTTTTATGTTTGCCGATTGAAGGGTGATCTGCAGTAGCTCATGATAGAAGAAAGACCATCCGATAATAAATGTGTTTATATTGTGAAGCTTTATCTTGATGAAGCTTTCTAACTGATATCCCGAGTATATTAAAGCTTGTTAGAAGCCGCCACTGCCTCTATCATATTTATATGATATGCACACTAGGGCGGCACTTTTTTATCTAAAGGGGTGTAACTGAGATGGACACCGCTCGTATTCCTTACCCTTCGCATCCTTATCAGAGCTCAGCCAATCTAGCCTCTATGCTGATACAGAACGGTCTCTCCGGCATCAGGGGCTATAGGAACTAAACGCGTTGTTTTAGGTTCTGTGTGTGGGTTTGGTTGTGTGTTGGTCAGAGTGTGGTGTTGGGGTATCTGACTGGTGTGTGGAACTCGTTCCAGTTGATGGCGGTGCCGTAGTGTTCGGGCTCGTCCTGTTCCTGTCTGGTTTCCCGTTTGGGTGCTGGTTGTGGCTGGTGGTGTTCGTCCCTGATCAGGCTGGCGGGGTCGGGGTTGTCGGTTTTCATGCAGCAGCGCCATTCGCAGGCGCGTCCCATGTGGCTCTCGGGTAGGCCGTGGTGTTGCAGGAGGGTGCGTTTGATGGGTGGGTTGACTCCTCCTTCCGGCCGGTTGGTGGTGCGTTCCACTGGCCCGCCGGCGGTGAGTTCGGGTTCCAGGAAGGCGAAGAGCGGCCTGTCTTGGAAGAGGTGTTCGAGCCTGCGGTAGCAGCGGCGGAGTTCCTGGTGGGTCCACCACCAGGATTGGTGGCTGGCTTTGGGGTTGGCTGGGTCGTCCTTGGCCATGGTGCGTTCGTCGATGAGGGTTTTCCATCTTTCGTGCCAGGCGTTCAAGGCCTCACCCCAACGCACCGCTTCCTCGATGGTATGGACCCGGGTGAGCTGGTCGGAGAGTCGCTTGAGTTCCTTGCCGGCCTGAAGTCGTGGTTTGAGTGTCAGGTCGGTTTTGGTGTTGCGTTGCACGTGCACCAGGCAGCGTTGGATGCGCGTGCCCGGCAGCAGGCATGGCAGGCTTTCTGCACGCCGCGAAGGCCGTCGGTGATGAGCACGTCGGGCCCGGGGATGCGGGAGGACAGGGCCGTGCAGGCCGCCGTGTTCTCCTGATGGCACCACTGCCGGTCGATGACCTGGCCCGTCTGCCCGTCGATCGCTATCAGGAGGCACCAGCCGTGTGCCATATACGTGCCGTCGGCCATGAGCGTGTGATGGACCACCCCGTCCGGTGTGATTGCCGGCTTGATGTTCCAGCACCAGCCGACCCGTTTACGCCAGGCCCTGGCGCCCATGGCCCCCATCTGTTCCCGGGTCCTGCCCGTCAGCGGCCGGTCCGGGAACTCCCTCAACTGCGCGGCGCGGGCCCGGTCCTGCCTGCGCGCGGTGGACGTGATCGAGCAGGACGGACACATCCAGCGCTGCGTGCCTGATCTGTTGCGCCCATGCCTGCGCATCCGCCCATGGCATATGGGGCAATGCCTGGCCCTCTTCGATCTGGTTCTCATTCCCCAATCGAACAGGAACGGGCACCCCTGCAAGACCCCTATTAACAACCCGACCTATTAACAACCACCCAACACGCTTACAGCCACAAGGCCAAACCCCCAACATAAACAACACGTTTAGTTCCTATAGCCCATTCATTGGGCTTGCAAACGCCAGATCGCTCTCTTCTTTCCTTATGCTCAGCAACAGCCGATACATGTCTGGATCATTGCCAATGACTGTGTTGGCACAGTCAAACTGCCATCATTGACTGTGGTCGATCTGTGAAAACGCCATGGTTTTCGGCTCTTGCAATTGTGTTTTGGCAAAGCTACCCCTAAGCAAGGCAGAGCCGTCACCACGGGCAATTGGGCATCATGACCGGCGATAGTCATACAGACAGCGTTTTGGGTCGTTGCTATAAGCAGGTTGACAATATTCCTGGGATTTCGAAGGTCCAAGAGGCTGCCAAACAGCACATGACCGCCACCGCAGAGTCCAACCACTTGCGGAATAACTGGACGCGTACATGTGCTGCAGCCCCCATGACTAACTCATGAGATAGTGAAAAGGGCTCGGCCCGGATGTAAATCTCACCCGCGCGACTTCAGCGAGGCAGAACAGCCTGCTGCCAGACCTGAATCATGCGCGAATTATCCACGCCAGTGCAAAGTTCCACCTCATACGATCTGACACCACTAACAGGCTGGTCACCATTCCTGTCAGCCAATAACAGCTTGCCGCAGTCGGCAAGATTCACCCGTGCAGGACGAAGAGCAACAAGGTCCCTTTCAGCCAGTGCCAAGACGGATACAAGGTCATGAAGCCACATGCCATCGACCGGTCGAGTTCGTCTGCTGTATGTCAGCCACGGTCTCAACCAACGGTTCATCGAGTCCTTCCACGGCGCCTTGCTTGCATCGGCCTCGGCGATCATACGATCCCAGCATCGCTGGCTCAGATGCGTGGTCCTGGTCACATCAAGCGGAACCAAGGTGATGGGAATACTGGATTCCAACACCCGCCGGGCTGCCACCGAATCGACGGCGAAGTTGGTGTCCACCTCATCACCGAATCCAATGGAACCGCCCATGATGCTGATCCTCTCAATATGGCCAATGACCTGAGGCTCATCACTGATCAGCCTGGCTAGGTTGGTGAGAGGTCCTATGGCGGCAATGGACACCGGACCGCTGCAAGCAAGCACATCCTGCGCAAGCTGATCAGGCCCGGAAACCTCTGGTATGGCTGATACCTTATCGGCGCTTGATGCATGGAACCCTGCCTGCGATCCCACGGCATTTCTCCATACTTCTGGCGCCTCGGGGCTGCTGGCCGCATTCAGCCTCTTGGTCAGCCAAGGCTGGCGTGATCCCTGCAGCGGGCCATCCGCCCCTCGACGGACATGAACATCCATGCGTCCCATGGATCTCAGCAAGGCCTCTGCACTGGAATAACCGAGATCAGAGGTAGTGTTGCCGAACACGGTCCATATTGCTCTGGTCCTGAGCTTTTCGGAACGCAAGGCATAGGCAATGGCCAGGGCATCATCGACGTTGGCTCCGGGCACACCGTTACCCGGGTCACAGTCGACGATAATGTTGACTGCATCTTTCATTTCTGTTTTCATACCTCATTTTGGCTGCATCCACAGCTACGGCCAATGACCAGCTGTGGAGCTGCCGGAATTGTGCCTAAACCAGTACGGACAGGAGCATCCGAACGATTTGTTGGAGCGACGGAAGTCTCGTAACCCCCTGGTTTGTCGTCTCCATCATCGCCAGTGTCCTGATAGGCGCCGTCCGGTTTCAGCAACACCTTGGCAATCTTATCCGCTATCTCATCCTCAGATAGCTGTACGGCTGTCAGTGAGGGGATCAAATATGCGGATTGGTCAGTCCCATTCATCGCCGCCAAAGCCACATCATCAGGCACTTTTTTGCCACGCTGGGCCATGCCAGCCAGAAAGCCCATGGCCTGAAGCTCATTCGAAGCAAAGACAGCCTCGACCTGATCATCGACCAGCTCTGCCGCCTCGTACCCCCCTTGGCAGGTGTAGGGAACGAAGATCTCCTGCCCTGGCTCAAAGCCGGATTCACGTATGGCCCTCTTCCACCCACGGATTCTTTCCCGCGAATTGAGACGCTCCCGAGGGCCGGCAATGATGGCCAGCTTTTGATAGCCATGCCCTATCAGATGGGCTGTAGCCATCCTGGCCTCTTCGCTTTCGTCAAGGCCCAATCGAACTCGGCGCCCTGCAGCGGGACTCAATTCCTGTCCTTCCGGTTGGTTGAGCATAACCACGGTTCCCGGGTAGGTTTCAAGGGCATCCATGGGAAGAGGCTGGTCCACGCCATACCAAACCAGACCAGAGACCTGCTGACGCTGGAAGGATTCCAACAGCTCCATCTGGCGACTGGGGTCATCGCTGGAATCGCCGACCAGGAGGGTCTTGCCCAAGGAGAAAAGCTTGTGCTCCAAAGCCTTGGTCATCTGTGCCAGGAAGGGATTGGCCAGGTCTGTCACCAGCAGGGCGTAGGTATCGCTGGTCCCGTTGGCCAGCGACTTGGCGATATTGTTAGGCACATAGCCGGTTCGCCTGATGGCATCTAAGACCTTGCGCCTGGTCTGCTCGGAGACTGGACGTGGACCATGATTGATCACATAGCTCACCACAGCAGATGAGGTACCCGCCTCCCTGGCCACGTCATCCCTTGTCGGACGCCTCGTCACCATTCCCCTCCTTGCAACTGGTCTCCTTACAGATTACCGATTCAATGGAGATTCATCAGATCGCATCGTCAACTAGGGTCAGGTCCCGGCCACGGGTTTCAGGGGCGAAGAATGTCGTGACCAGACCGATCGCTGCCATCAAGCAGTAATAGGCAGCCAAAGGCACCCAGGAGCTGAAGGCTGCCAGCAGTGCCGAAGCGATCATCGGAGCCGTGCCGCCGGAGAGGATGGAGCCAAGCTCCTTGGCGACTGCCATCCGGGAATACCTGTGCTGAATGCCAAAGAGCTCAACACCGTAGGCCGCTTGGACTCCGAAGATGCCCAGCGAAGCCACACCCATGCCCACGATTATCACCAGGCTGACAACTAAGGTGTTCTTCGACTGCAACAGAGCAAAGGCGGGGAAGGCGTAAAGGACCAGAAGCAGGCAGAAGACGCGGTAGACAATCCGGCGGCCGAACCGGTCGGAAAGCCATCCGGAGAAGGGGATGATCAGGAAGCCCAGCAACGAAGCAATCAGTACGGCTGTGGTCGGCACAGATTTGCTCACGCCCAGTGTGACCACGTATCCGATAAGGAAGCTCTGCGAAAGATACGAGGGACCGTTCTCTCCTATACGCAGACCAAGCATGATGAAGAAGGCCTTCCAGCCACCCTCGGACTTCTTCTCCTGCTTGCCTGCGGCAGCCAGAATAGCCTCTTCCTTCTTCCTATTGGCCTGGTAGGAACGAAATGCGGGCGTCTCCTGCATGGAGCGACGCAGATAGACAGCGAAAAGCGCAATCAGGATCGAGACCAGGAAGGGAATCCTCCATCCCCAGGCAATCAGGCTGTCGTGAGGCAAAAGCAGAACCAGAAGCCAGACGGCAGAAGCCAGCAAGGTGCCCGAATTGGACCCGATGCCAATCAATGAGGAAACCAGGCCACGGTGGTTGACGGGGGAATACTCGGCGAGCATCACTGCTCCCCCCGACAGCTCGGCCCCAGCGCCGAATCCCTGGCATACGCGGCAAAGTATCAAGAGAATAGGAGAAAGAATACCCACCATTTGGTACGTCGGCAAAAGCCCCAAGGCTGTAGTCGACAGACCCATCAGCATGACCGTGAAGACCATGATGAACTTACGTCCGCGCTTATCACCTATCTTGCCTAGAACAAAGGCTCCGACAGGCCTGGCCAGGAAGCCGACCGCATATGTTGCGAATGAAGAGAGCAGAGCGATTACCGGCGTTTGCCCGGGAAAGAAGATGTCGCCAAAGACGAGCCCTGAAGCCAGACCATACAAGGCAAAGTCCACATATTCCATGGTTGTGCCCAACCATACGGCCACGATATTGGTCCAGAAGCTCTTCCTGCCCTCCTTGGTGCGGAAGTTGACATCAGCTGCCTGTTCCTGTTGATCAGACAATTCGGAATTTGACCTGGATCGCTGATACACAGTTTCAGGTTTTTCTCTCTTGGCCCGGTTCACTCCCATTTATGCCTCCTTGCAGGGGATCATTGCGATTCGATGCTGAATACCGTTGTTCTACCCGCGTAGATTGGAAGCGACTTTTTACGCGTTTCCATTTGCCTACAATGCAAAATTCTACGCGCGTAGTTTTCCTTGTCAATTTGAGAGTTTCCCGTTTTGCTGATTGGCAAGCACGCAGGATGGAGTTCATGGTCACATAAGATGGGCTCCCAGCCATTGCGAGGCTCAAACCCAAACCTTGCCTGATTGCAACAAGAACTCAGCAATCAAAACGATCAATGGATTCCAACGAATGCGACTCATAGTATTCGAGCACGAAGCATATCCTTGCAACTGTCTTGGTTCGTTCGACCTTTAAAGATGCTTGCTCAACGATTAAGCGATCACTGCAACTGTACTACCCTACCTGGGCTGATATAGGGTTCAATCATCATGACGAATCATGCTTATCGAGCTGATCAGATCAATAGTATTGATAATATTCACTCAGGCTAAGAAGATCCTGGTCCGAAACAACGAATAATTCGGGAGGGGTGCGCGGCAATGAGCACGATTGAGGAAGGCGCACTGGGCGCACTTACTGGGCTGTCCTTGGGAGATGCGCTGGGCATGCCCACACAGAGCATGAGTCCAGCAGCCATCCATGAGGCCTACGGCAGGGTTGACACCCTTCATGATGCTATTGCGGATCAGCCGATAGCTCCCGGTATGCCTGCGGGATCTGTGACCGATGACACCGAGCAGGCACTGATTGTCGCAGAACTGATCATCGAGGGCAGAGGATACATCGATCCCAAAGAGTTCGCTAAGCGCCTTCTGGCCTGGGAGGACGGCATGAAGTCACGCGGATCACTCGACCTGCTCGGGCCATCCACCAAGCTGGCCCTGGAACAGGTTCGCCATGGCGCGGACATCATGACAACAGGAAGGACCGGCACCACCAATGGGGCGGCCATGCGAGTCGCCCCGGTAGGGATAGCCAACAGGCCCGAAGACACCAGACGGCTGGCCAATCGCATCTACGAGTCCTGCCAGGTCACCCACGACACGGTCGCAGGCTTTCAAGGCGCAGCGCTGATCGCTACGACAGTCAGTCTGGGACTTGAAGGAATGACCGTTCGCCAGGCACTGAATGAGTCCTTGCGCCTGGTACCCGCCATGGAAACCTCCGGAGCCTGGACCCCTAAGGCATCGGTTCCCGCTCGGGCCCGCCAGGCAATACAAGTGTCCGAAGAATTCAGCGATGAGGACGACTTCGAACGCCACCTCATCGAAGACTGCGGCACCTCGGTGGAGGCCAATGAGTCTGTGGCAGCCGCTTTTGCCCTGGCCTGGAGATTCGCCGACGATCCCCAATCGGCTCTATTCGTCGCAGTCAACCTGGGAGGCGATACGGACACCATCGCTGCCATGACCGGCGCAATGACCGGCGCATGCACCGGCCCCGAGGCCTTTAACCCTGCACTCTGCTCCCAGGTGGCTTCGGTATCTCACCTTGACCTGCAGAAAACTGCCCGTGGCCTGATTACCCTAAGGTAAAGCGCAAAACGGATACGACAGAATCCTTCAGGAATACAAGAATGTAAAATCCAGTCAACCCCGAGATCATGGGGTCCACCCAGACCACACCACAGGCCTGACCAGACAATCCATCGCTGCATCCAGTACATCGTGAGTCAAAGGAGACAATCCATGTCAACTGCACCAAAAGAGGGCACCATCCTCTCCAGAGTTGA
The DNA here is from genome assembly GCF_030758775.1 of Bifidobacterium asteroides. Taxonomy (NCBI): domain Bacteria; kingdom Bacillati; phylum Actinomycetota; class Actinomycetes; order Bifidobacteriales; family Bifidobacteriaceae; genus Bifidobacterium; species Bifidobacterium asteroides. Next base: position 885,226 of record NZ_CP132384.1, on the reverse strand, counting down.
GCAAAGGGGCATCGAACCCGTGCCCGAGGATCAGAGGAACGGGTCGCCCGGTCAGCTCTTCTGGGTCTGGTTCGCCGCCAACATCTCGATCCTGGGAATCCCTCTGGGAGCTACCCTGATTGCCCAGGGCCTCAACCTCTGGCAGGCCGTGCTCGCCACGACCATCGGAGCCTTCGGATCCTTCGCACTGGTCGGCATCATTTCCATAGCCGGCAGAAGAGGCGGCGCCCCCACGCTGACCCTGTCCCGAGCCATTTTCGGCGTCAGAGGCAATGCGGGCCCCACACTGGTGGCTCTGCTGTCCAGGCTGGGCTGGGAGACGGTGAACACGATGACTGGCGCTTTTGCCCTGCTCTCCCTGATCGCCATCATCTTCGGCACCTCAGCTGATGCCAAGCGCTCCCCCTTCCTGACCTTCGTCTGTATTGCCGTGTTCGTGGCCTTGACCGTGGTGGTCTCGGCCGCAGGCCACGCCTTCATCCTCACTGTGCAGAAGTGGGCCACCTGGATATTCGGAGCCCTTACCCTCTTGGTAGCCATCTATCTGGCCACGACCGTCGACTGGTCCTCCTTCATCGGCAATGCCCCCGGGTCAGCCAGCGCCTTCCTTATCGGAGTCGGCACCATAGCCGCAGGGACGGGCATCGGCTGGGTCAATTCCGGCGCAGACATGGCCCGCTACCAAAAGACCTCGGTAAAATCCGGCTCTCTGATCCTGACTGCAGCAGCCGGCGCCGGCATCCCCCTGGTCGTGGTTATCGGCCTGGGATCGGTCCTGACAGCAGGCAACTCCACCATTGCCTCCGCCGCTGATCCGGTCGCCGCGGTTCGAAGCGCCCTGCCCGCCTGGGTTTCGATCCCCTATCTGATTGCCGCCTTCGCTGGGTTGCTCATGTCAAACAACCTGTCCGTATATTCGGCCGGCCTGACCACCATCACCCTGGGCATCAGAATTCCCCGCGTCTATGCGGTCGTCGTCGATGTGGTGGTGACCACCTGCGGAGCCCTGTACTTCACGCTGGGCTCCGACGGATTCTACGGCCCCTTCGTCACCTTCATCTCCCTCTTGGCAGTGCCGCTGAGCACCTGGGCAGGCATCTTCCTGTCAGATATGATCTTCCGCAAGCGCTACGATTCGGACGGCCTTCTGAATTTGCGAGCCGACTCCCCATACTGGTACTGGCACGGCATCAACCTCCCGGCGATCGTCAGCTGGCTGGTGGGGATAGTCGTCGGCTTCCTGTTCGTGACGGCCCAGGTCTCCAAGAACGAGGTCTGGTTTTCAGGACCGCTGGCCGGCAGCTTCCTGGGCAGGAACGGCCTGGCATGGCTGGTATCCCTCCTCTTGGGAGGAATCCTCTATGCCATTTTGCACCTCCTCTCCAAGGACTCCGTGGCGGTGAGGAGCAGCAGTAATGACTGAACCCAGCATCCTTCATCTCGGTCAGGTGGTGATTGACCTGAGCATGAACATCGACCACCTCCCGGAACGCGGAGGGGACATTTTCGCCAGGCGAAGCGCCATAAAGGTCGGCGGCGGATACAACGTGATCCAGGCAGCCAGGCGGATGGGAACGCCCGTAGCCTACATGGGGGCGATCGGCACAGGTCCGATGGCGGACATGGCCCGTGGAGCCCTTGCTGCCCTGCAGGTTCCCGCACAAGGGCCTGTGCTGGACGACTGTGATACCGGATATTCGGTAGCCATGATCGAGCCCTCGGGCGAACGCACCTTCGTATCGGCGAGGGGCGCAGAGACCCGGGTGCCGGAGGGCACCTACGAAAGCATGAACCTGGTTCCCGGCGATGTCATCTACCTGAGCGGGTATTCCTTCTGCCACAAGGACAACACCCGAAGCCTGCTCGGTTTTGCTGAGAAACACCAGGGCGAAGGATTTCCGGTGCTCTTCGACTTGGGACCCATGGTGGCCGATATTACATTGGATGTGCTTGATGCGGTCAACGGTCTGCATCCTATCTGGTCCCTCAACGAACGCGAGGGACCAATCCTGGCGAAACGTCTAGGGTGCCAACCCGAAACTGGCGACGTTACTGAGTTGGAATCCCTCTGCCGCTCGCTTTCGTTGAGACTGGACAGTCCGGTGGTTCTCAGAGCCGGCGCCCACGGTGCCTGGTACTGCCAGCCCAAGGATGCAATGCAGGGCCAGTACATTCCCACCCCGCAGGTCCATGCCATAGACACCAACGGTGCAGGCGATGCACACTCGGGTGTCCTCTGCGCGGGCATCTTCCAAGGTCTGCCCATTGAGGAGGCCCTGGTGCTGGCCAACTGTGCAGGAGCACTTTCCACTACCCATCGGGGTCCAGCCACATGCCCAAGTGAAGAAGCCATACGAAAGGCCGCCAGCTCCCTGCAATGGTGACCGGAGCAAAACCGGAGGAAACAAAGGCGGCCGCCGACTTCATGCCGACGGCCGCTTGGCCTCTCAACGAGGGACCAGAGAATGACGTATCAGAGCTGCTTGCCCAGCTGATCGGCCGCACGCAGGGCGTGAGCCACATCGGTCGGGGTCACCTCGAAGGGCATGTTGCCCATGGTCTCGTCAGGGCCGCAGGCATGCTCGCCGACCTTGAGCAGATCCTCCTCACTGGCCTGGCCGATGCCGATCTGCTCCAGGGAGGTGGGCAGACCCACGCTGCAGAAGAAGTCGTAGACCCGGCGGGTCTCCTCCAGGGGCCGATCCTCAAGGACCAGCTGGGCCAAGGTGCCAAAGGCCACCTTTTCGCCGTGCAGCATGGAGTGGGTGCCCTCCAGGGCGGTCATCCCGTCATGGATGGCGTGGGCTGCAGCCAGTCCGGAGCTCTCGAAGCCCAGTCCGCTCAGCAGGGTGTTGGCCTCGATGATCTTCTCCAGGGCGGCTGTGCGCACACCGGCCTTGGCAGCGGCCACGGCCTTGACCCCATCCTCGAGCAGGGTGTCGCGGCAGAGACGGGCCAGGGCGAAGGCGGCCATGGTGGCGTGGCCTCCGGTCATGGTCACCGCATTCGACTGCACGCAGGCGGCTGCCTCATAGTAGGTGGCGAAGGCATCGCCCAGTCCTGATACCAGGAAGCGCACCGGTGCCTTGGCGATCACGTCGGTATCCATCAGGACCACATTGGGGTTGGCAGGCAGGGGCAGGTAACGGTCAAAGACGCCCTCGGGCGTGTAGAGCACGGACAGCCTTGAGCAGGGCGCATCCGAGGAGGCCGCCGTGGGAACAATCATGACCGGCAGGTGGGCGAAGTGGGCCACAGCCTTGGCGGTATCCAAGGTCTTGCCGCCGCCGATGCCGATCACCGCGTCGCTGTCGCCCAAATGGGCACGATGACGGTCGATCTCCTCCATGGAGCACTCGCCGCCGAATTTCATCAGTTCGTAGGGGATCCCATCGTGCTCAAAGGAGGCGACAATGTCGTCATGGTAGAGCCCGTCGATGACCGGATCGACGATCAGATGGGCGCCCTTGGTGCCCAGAGCCGCGTATTCTCCAGCCAGCTTTCCCATGGCGCCCTCCTGCTGAACATAGGAGCCGGGAGAGCACAGAACCTTGCGCATACATACACCTTTCTCATCGCTGATCCCGCCTTCGGGACCAGGTCCTTAGTGACGAGCCTCTTGGCCCGTCTGAAAGTGACCCTAGTCACATTACATGGTGAGATGGGTGTGCCGCGCCGTGCGACCGGTCAGTTATGAGGCAAGGAATTGGTCGTGCTCGTCGGCGACGACTGGGGTGTGGAAGCCGTATTTGAGGGGCTGGGCGTGGAGCCGGTCGCATCGGCAGACGGCGAAGGCGAGCTCGTGGGGTTCCCTCCCTGCTGTTGACCTTGCCCGGATCCCTGTTCGTTGCCTTGGTGCTGATTCGTTCCCGAAGGCTGATTCTGGGGGGCACCCGGGGTCGCCTGGTCTTCAGGCTGCTCAGTACGCTGTGCAGGCTTGGAGGGGGTCTCCTCCTCCTGGCTGGGGGTTACCTGGCTGGTCGAAGGGCTGACCACGTTGCGGACCACCTTGTCGGTGCCTTCGCCTTTGGTCAGGGCATTGATGGCCAGGGCGGACAGCAGCACGGCCACCAGAGCGCTGACCACTGAGACGATAATGACGTTGCGGCGGCGCTGATCCAGTTTCTTTTTGCTCGTTGCCGCGATGGGGGCCGCATGGGCCCGAGGACCATTGTTGGACGAAATGGTTCTGCCGGTCTTGGCTGCCGTCTTTTCATCACCGACAGGAGGCATGACCTGGGTGGATCCATCAACCGGCGCCATGACCTGGGTGGACCCGTCGGCAGCACCGCTGGAATCGTCCGAAGCGCCTTTCCCCTGTGCCGGCAAGACCCTGGTCTGCCCATCAGCGGCTGAATCGCTGTCCGTATCCGTCTTGGAATCGTCATCATCCTGGTCGGCACTGCCCACCACGGACTCCTGGAGCTTCTGACCAGAGGCTTCCAAGACATTCTTGTAGATCTGCGAGGCCACAGCAGAAACGATGGAACCGATGGCTACGCCAATGATGGATCCCGCCACGCCGATCTTGGCGGCCAGCCAGAAGGAGGTCATGGCTGCAAGAGCGCCGGCGACGATCTGCGCCCAGGAAATGTCATGAAAGAACTGCTTCACTACGACCCCTTTTAATCCAACGGCTGGTTGCTGCGCTCTTATGGTAGCTGGTCGTCATGGCGATCCTGTGATGGTCAGTCGGTCTGGACCAGCCCTCGGGGATTGTCCCAGTCCCCACGCATGGCGATGGCAGGACCGCGATTGTAGTCGATCATGGACCAGCGCAGACCGCCGTCCGGCAGGTCTCGTGGCATCAATCGCGCCCAGTGGGCATTGCGCATGGTGACCAGACCCAGGTATTCGGGATATTCACTGGCCATGCCCAGCAGAGCCTGGAGGGCCTGGGCTATGAAGGACCCATGGGAGAAGACCATGAGATCCGTATCCGAACCAGCCCGGTGGATCCAACGATTCAGGGTTTCCAAGCCTCGTTTGCCTACCTGGGCCTTGGTCTCGGCACCGTGAAGCAGCTCTCCCCCGGCACCCCGGGACCAGGATTCATAGTCTTCGGGCCAACGTTGACGAACCTCCTCGGCGCTGGCCCCCTCCCACTCGCCAAAGCTGCGCTCGCGCAGCCCGGAATCAAGATGGACCGTCTGGCCCAAGGGATCGGCAAAGGCATGGGCGGTGGCGGCAGCCCGACCCAGGTCAGAGGAGACCACCAGCAGGTGACGGTCTTGAGGAGCGCCATCCACGTACTCAGCCCGGAGCTCCTCGGCAGCCCTCTCCACCTGCCAGCGGCCAACACTGTTGAGGGGGATGTCGATCTGGCCCTGCATCCGGTGCCCTGCATTGTATGAGGTCTGTCCGTGGCGGACCACGGTCATGGAGCGCACATGCCGTCCATCCTCGACGGCGGCAACCGAGTCAGTCATGGCTTTCCTGAGGGTCGGCGAAACGGCTGCGCAGATCATCCCCATTCAGATCGTCCGCCTTGGAGGCCAGCTGGCTATCCGGGTCATCATCGGCGAGGGTAAAGGGGTGCTCCAGCTGCAGGTCCACCTGGGGGCAGTCCTTCCAGAGCCGTTCCAGATCGTAGTAGGCCCGGGCCTGCTTGTGCATGATGTGGATGACGAAGTCACCGTAGTCCAGCAGAACCCACTGGGCCTCCTGGACGCCCTCCCGCGAGCGGGGATCCAGGTTCTTCTGCAGATGGAGCTGCTTCTCCACCTCCTCGGCGATGGCCAGGACCTGACGTTCGTTGCTGCCGGTGGCCACCATGAAGATGTCGGTGATGGCGATGGGCCGGGAGACGTCGAAGGCCACGATGTCCATGGCCTTGACATCGTTGGCAGCCCGAGCGGCCACCAGGACCGCGTCGATGGATTCCTGCAATGCTGGCACTTGTCACGCCTTTCCTTGTTGTGAAGCCGATGCTCCCATGATTACCGCTCCCAGGCGGGTTTCCAGTCCGGAACCTGATGCTGGTCATTGGTGGAGTAGACCATGGCTCCGTCCTCGACCGGATGACGGATGACCGATCCGGCCCCGGTCGTGACCCCGTCGCCCACCTGGACGGGTGCCACGAAGAGGTTTCCTGCGCCCACGTGCACCTCCGACCCGATCTCGGTGCGGTTCTTGTGCACGCCGTCATAGTTGGCCGTGATGGACCCGCCGCCCACGTTGCTGTCGTGGCCTATGTGGGCATCACCCACGTAGGAAAGGTGGGGCACCTTGGTCCCGTGGTCGATGGTGGCCTTCTTCATCTCCACGAAGGCCCCGGCCTTGGTGTCCTCGGCAAGGACGTTGCCGGCCCTCAGATAGGTCCAAGGGCCGATGTTGGCCCGGGCCCCGATCCTGGTCTCCTGCACGCGGGAACGCTCCACCTTGGCCTGCGGCTCGACGATGGCGTCAATCAGTGTGGTATAGGGGCCGATGACCGCGTCCGAGGCAATCTCGGTATGACCCTGCAGGAAGCATCCGGGCAGGATGACGGCATCCTGCTGGATGACCACGTCGTCCTCGATCCAGGTGGTGGACGGGTCCAGGATGGTCACCCCCTGGCGCATGAACTCTTGGCAGACCCGCAGGTTATGGGCCTTGGCCAGATCAGCCAATTGGATCCTGTCGTTGACACCCTCGACCTTGAGCGGATCAGGAGCGGCGAAGGCTCCCACCCGGCCCAAGCGACGGGCTGTCTCCAGGGCATCGGTCAGATAGAACTCCCCCTGGGCGTTGCTGTCGTCCAAGCCACGGACCGCTTGTCGAAGCAGGTCAGCCTCGAAGACGTAAACCGAAGTGTTGACCTCCTTGACGGCCAGCTCAGTGCCGGTGGCATCACGCTGCTCGACGATGCGCAGAACCCGTCCATCCTGGTCACGAATGATGCGGCCGTATCCGGTGGGGTCGTCCAGATTGACCGTCAGCACGGTGGCCCCGTCGCCGGAATTGACATGATAGTCAAGCAGGCTTTGCAGCGTATCCGCGTCCAGCAGGGGCATGTCCGAGGCCACGATCAGCACCTGGCCGTCGTGCTGGAGCTCGCCATCCAGCTGATCCACGGCGCACTGGACCGCACGCCCTGTGCCCGGTCGACTGTCCTGACGCACGATGCGCACCTGGGGATCGTAAGAGCGTGCAGCCTGCGCCACCAGGTCGGCCTGATGATGAACCACCACGGCCGTCAGTTCGGGATTCAGGGCGGTCACCGATGTCATGACCCTTTGCAGGAAGGTCTTGCCGGCCAAGGTGTGCAGAACCTTGGGATGAGCCGAATGCATGCGAGTGCCCTCGCCTGCGGCCAGAATGATGCCAGCGGTCAGCGTCTTCCCGCCGCTCAAAACTCCACCACCCCGCTCTCGGCGATGTCGATCAGATCCTGAATAGAGTCCACCACCTGGTCAGGGCGATAGGGGAAGGTTTCCACCTCGGAACGTGTGGTGATGCCTGTCAGCACCAGGAAGGTGTTCAGACCGGCCTCGACTCCGGCCACCACGTCGGTGTCCATCCGGTCGCCGATCATGGCCGTGGTCTCGGAGTGGCCGCCCACCCTGTTCAGGGCCGTGCGGAACATGATGGGGTTGGGCTTGCCCACGAAGTAGGGCTCCCGATTGGTGGCCTTGGTCACCAGGGCCGCCACCGCGCCGGCTGCCGGCAGGACGCCGTTCTCGCTGGGGCCGGTGGCGTCCGGGTTGGTGCAGATGAAGCGGGCGCCTCCCAGGATCAGGCGGATGGCTGTGGTGATGGACTCAAAGGAGTATGTCCGGGTCTCGCCCAGGATCACATAGTCCGGGTTGATGTCGGAAAGAATGAACCCGGCCTCGTGCAGGGCCGTGGTCAGCCCGGCCTCGCCGATCACATAGGCCGATCCCCGCGGCATGGTCCGGGACACGAAGTCGGCGGTGGCCAGGGCCGAGGTCCAGATCCGATCCTCGGGCACGTCGATGCCCGAACGACCAAGGCGGGCCGAAAGGTCACGAGGGGTATAGATGGGATTGTTGGTCAGCACCAGATATTGGCGGTTGTTGCGCTTGAGGGTGTCGATGAATTCGGCAGCTCCGGGCAGGGCCGTGTTCTCGTGCACCAGCACGCCGTCCATGTCGGTGAGCCAGGTTTCGATCTTCTTGACTGCCAAGACAGTTCCTTTCGGTTGGTCACCGACCCCAAGGAGGCCGTCTCCGACCGGAATCGGCGAGCGTAAGCTCCCCCACCTGGATTCGAACCAAGACTAAGGGTTCCAAAGACCCGTGTGCTGCCTTTACACCATGGGGGAAGGGCGGAACCCTTGAGGCCCCGCCAGGTTTATTATGCCACAGCCGGACGATTACGCCACGCCATGCCGGGCAGGCAGGGCTTTAGGCAAAGAGGAAGCCCTGGCCGTGATGAGCCGGATACGTGTCGAAGAGCCGGGCCACCGAGCCATCCTCAAAGACCGCCTTGATGGCCGAGGCCAGCAGGGGCGCGATGGACAGCACAGTCAATCCATCCCAACGCTTCTCCTGGGGAATGGGGACCGTGTCGGTGACAATGACCTCCTTGGCCTGGCAGGACTTGAGCCGTTCCACGGCAGGCCCGGACATGACGCCATGAGTGGCCACGATGGTGATGGAGTTGGCGCCGGCCTCCTCCAGGACGTTGCAGGCCTCGGTGATGGTGCCGCCCGTGTCGATCAGGTCGTCCACCAGCACACAGTCCAGGCCACGCACGTCGCCCACCACCCGATGGGCCACAGCCTTGTTGGGCTGGGTGATGTCACGGGTCTTGTGGATGAAGGCCAGAGGCACGCCTCCCAGGCGCTGGGCCCACTGCTCGGCCACCCGGATGCGGCCGGCATCCGGCGAGACCACGGCCACCTTGGACAGGTCCATCCGGTCGCGCACATAGTCCACCAACACAGGCATGGCGATCAGATGGTCCACAGGCCCATCGAAGAAGCCCTGGGACTGGGCGGCGTGCAGGTCAACCGACATGATCCGGTCCGCGCCAGCCGTCTTGAGCAGGTCGAACATGAGCCGGCAGGAGATGGGCTCGCGGCCCAGGTGCTTCTTGTCCTGACGGGAGTAGCCCAGGAGCGGGCAGACCGCGGTGATGGATCGCGCCGAGGCCCTCTTGAGGGCGTCGATCATGATCAGCTGTTCCATGATGGACTTGTTGACCGGGTCTGAGTGGGTCTGCAGGACGAAGACATCCGCACCGCGCACCGACTCCGTATAACGCACATACATCTCGCCGTTGGCAAAGTCGTATGCCGTCGTCTCCAGGACGTCGATGCCAAGTTGATCGGCCACGTCCGCCGCGAGTCTGGGATGGGTCCGGCCTGTGACAAGTATGAGATTTTTTCCTGGTCTGCCTTTGAGTATCGCGCTCACCATATCTCCAAACGTTGTTTTCGCTGAAGCGGACAGCCTCCATAATAATGGCGCGCGCTGACACAGCCGGGCTGTCCGTGTTGGCGAGTCCGACAGCATGCGCAGCTCAGGAAGCCGAGCGGTAGAGCCCGTGCTTGTTGATGTACTGCACCACCCCGTCCGGAACCAGGTACCAGACCGGCATGCCCCTGGCCGAACGACGGCGCACATCTGTGGACGAGATGGACAGGGCCGGAATCTCCAAGGTATCCACCCGCTGAGCAGGCACCTGAAGATCGTCCAGGCTGGAGGAATAGCCGGGCCTGGAGACGGCGACGAACTTGGCCAGATCCCACATCCGGTTGGCATCCTTCCAGCGCATGATCTCGGCCACAGCGTCCGCCCCGGTGATGAAGAAGAGGTCGCTGTCGGGACGCATCCGCTTGATGTCGCGCAAGGTGTCCACGGTGTAGGTGATGCCAGGACGCTCAATGTCCACCCGGGAGACGGTGAACTTGGGGTTGGAGGCCGTGGCGATCACGGTCATCAGATAGCGGTCCTCAGCATTGGTCACCGTCTTGTTCAGCTTGAAGGCCGGACGGCCGGTGGGCACAAAGATGACCTCATCCAGGTCGTAGACCCAGGCCACCTCCGAGGCAGCCACCAAGTGGCCGTTGTGAATGGGGTCGAAGGTGCCGCCCATGATCCCCACCCGGGGTCGGCGGTTATGGTGAGAAGGCCTACAGGATCCGTCAATATCTGATGGCTCCTGCCCGGATTCCCCCTCCTTGGACAGTTCAGACATCATCCGGTTCACCCCTGCTCGCCCTCCCGTCTAGCTTCCGAGGCGTTCTCCTCGTTCTCTGACTTGGCCTCCTGGCGCATCTGCTCGGCGCTGGGGTCGACCCGGTCAGGATCGATCCGCTCCATGTCGGCATTCCACTCCTCCTGGACCACCCGGCGGATCTCGGAATAGGTGGGCAGGGGGAAGCCCGGCTGGTAGGCCCGACGAACCTGAGCCACGCATCCGGTGACAGCTACCAATGAATCGGACAGGTCGGCGATGCGCCCCTCCTGCTCCTGTTTGCGGAAGACCGGCACCCGCTCCTCCATGACGGTGATGTTGTGCCTGACCTGATTGAGCTGGTCCTGGTCCAGGTCGTACACATCATCGGCATGCTCGTCAGGCCAGCCAATCAGGACAGCGTCGGCGTACTCAAGGCAGGAGCGCTGGTCTGCATCCGGGATACCATCCTCGATTTGCACCAAAAAGACGTACCGCAACAGGCTCAGCCGTTCGGAAGCCACCCTCAGCCAGATGCGCGGATTGTCGTGCTCGCGCTGGAAGAGCTCTTCGATCTTCTCATTCACGGCCGCACCTGCCCCCTGCCGTAGCCGATCCACTTGGTGGTGGTCAACTCCTGCAGACCCATGGGTCCTCGGGCATGCAGCTTTTGGGTGGAGATGCCCAGCTCGGCGCCCATGCCGAACATGCCGCCATCGGTGAATCTGGTCGAAGCATTGACCATGATCACGGCCGAATCCACCCGACGGGAGAACTCCTCCACAGCCGCATAGTCCCGAGCCAGGATGGCCTCGGTGTGGCCGGTGGAGTGACGGTTGATGTGATCGATGGCCTGATCCATGGAGTCCACCACACGCACCCCCATCTTCAGATCCAGATACTCACGGTCCCAGTCGGCTTCCTCAGCGCGAACCAGCAGATCCTCAGGCAGACCCTGCCCGGCAAGGATGTCCATGGAGACCGTATCCAGGTGCAGCTCAACTTGGGCCTGCGTCAGCGCTTGGGCCACGCGGGGCAGGAATTCAGCGGCCACATCCCTGTGCACGATCAGCTTTTCAGCGGCGTTGCAGACGCCCACCCGCTGGGTCTTGGCGTTGACGATGATGGGGATGGCCTGATCCATATCCACTGAGCGGTCCACGTAAATATGGACATTGCCTGCCCCGGTCTCGATGGTGGGCACAGTGGCCTGCTCGATTACGCTGCGGATCAGCCCTCGGCCACCCCTAGGCACCAACAGATCGATATGACCGCGCGCCTTCATCAGAGCCTGGGCCCCCTCACGACCATATCGGTCAACGGAAGCCACCAGAGCCGGATCCAACCCCTGTTCGCGAAGGACCCCGCCTATCAGCTCAACCAGGGCGCGATTGGTGCGCTGGGCCGCGTGACCTCCCCGCAGGAGGGCCGCATTGCCGGACTTGAGGCAGAGGGCCACCACATCGATGGTGACGTTGGGCCGGGCCTCGTAGATCATGGCCACCACGCCCAGGGGAACCCGCACCTGATTGAGCCGCATGCCGTTGGGCATGTCATGGCCGCGAACCACCTCGCCAAGCGGATCGGTCAGCCCCGCCACCATACGCACGCCACGGGCGGCGTCCGCAATACGAACCTTATCCAAGCGCAGACGGTCAATCAGACCGGCGCTCATTCCTTCTTCGAAAGCCTGAGCGCAGTCCTGCTCATTGACCGCAGCAATCTGCTCAGCCTTATCGATCAGCGCATCGGCCAAGGCCAGCAAGAGGGCATTCCTTGCCTGGCCGGTCATACCTGCCAGACCTGCCTGCGCAGCCGCCGCAGCATCGGCCATGGCGCAGACCCGATCAAACACATCCTGACGATCGGAGTCGTCGTTTTTACTCATGTTCGTCAGATCCTTTCGCCCTCACGGGCCTGCCAGACCCATATTCTGTACCGATTGTAACCCTCAGCGGAGGCAATGACGACAGGAGGAGGGAGGGCATTGCTGCACCTCCCTCCTCCAAGGCCGATCAGTGGGTCTGATCCAGCTCAGGATAGAGCGGGAAAGCATCCACAAGCCGGTCCACCCGGGCCTTGAGGGCATCCAGATCCGCCTGGGGACCCTGGGCCAGCGCAGTGCCGATCACGTCAGCCACCTCCTCGTACTGGGCCGGGCCGAATCCGCGCGTGGCCAGGGCGGAGGTACCTATGCGCAGACCGGAGGCCACAGAGGCAGGACGCGGATCGAAGGGGACCGTATTGCGGTTGACGGTGATGCCGATCCTGGCCAGCAGGTCCTCCCCCTGACGGCCGTCCATCTCGCTGTTGCGCAGATCCACCATGACCAGGTGGACATCAGTCCCTCCAGTGAGCACGGTGATGCCGTTGTCGGCCACGTCCTTGGCCATCAGGCGCTCAGCCAGGATCTTGGCGCCCTCCAGAGTGCGCTCCATCCGCTCCTTGAATTCGGGCGTGCCGGCCAGCTTGAAGGCCACAGCCTTGGCGGCGATCACATGCATGAGCGGGCCGCCCTGGTTGCCGGGGAAGACCGAGGAGTTGAGCTTCTTGGCATACTCCTGACGGGCCAGGATGAACCCGGACCTGGGTCCGCCCAGGGTCTTGTGGGCCGTGGAGGAGACCACATCGGCATAGGGCACCGGGCTGGGGTGCAGACCGGCCGCAACCATGCCGGCGAAGTGGGCCATATCCACCCAGAACTTGGCCCCCACCTCATCGGCGATCTCCTTCATGGCTGCAAAGTCCTCAATGCGCGGATAAGCGCTCCACCCGCCGATGATCAGGGCCGGATGGGTCTCCAGGGCCCGCTGGCGGATGATCTCGGGCTCGATGCGGAAGGTGTCCGGATCGACCCCGTAGGACTCAGCATGGTAAAAGCGTCCGGAGAAGTTGATCTTCATGCCGTGTGTCAGGTGGCCGCCATGGTCCAGGGCCAGGCCCAGCACGGTGTCGCCGGGCTTGATCAGGGCCTGATAGACGGCGGCGTTGGCCTGGGCGCCCGAATGCGGCTGCACGTTGGCATATTCGGCGCCGAACAGGGCCTTGGCGCGGTCCCGGGCCAGGTTCTCGACCTGGTCCACCCACTCGCAACCCCCGTAGTAGCGTCTGCCGGGATAGCCCTCGGCATACTTGTTGGTCAGCACGGATCCCTGGGCCTGCAAGACAGCCTTGGGCACGAAGTTCTCTGAGGCGATCATCTCCAGACCGCCGCGTTGGCGCTCCAACTCCCCGTCCAGCAGTGCTGCGATCTCCGGATCCACCTGCGAGATCGAAGAGTTCAGGACATCGTAGGATTGCTGTACCGGGTTCTCTTCGACCATGGGTCGCTCCTTTGTCTGTAACGTACAGCCTCGGATACAGGGGCTGGTGGGCAACACTGTACGCCATGCCGACCCCTGGCAGGCCCTGGCGTCCACAGACAGTTTCCTCCGCGAGCCGAGCAAGGCCATGGTTCGGACCCCTGCACGGGGTAGAATGCCCTGGTAATGATCAGTTCGGCGACATGGCGGAGGGGCAGGCAACCATGAGCACATACCACAGCACCCGAGGCGGCAAGGAGCAGCTGCAGTCCAAGCAGGCCATCAGACGAGGCCTGGCTCCTGACGGCGGACTCTACGTCAGCGATGGACTGGACGCACTGACCATCGACCCTGCCGACGTTGCCGGCCTGGACTACAAGGGCACGGCCAAACTGGTCCTTTCGAGACTGCTGAGCGATTACTCTTCCGCTCAGCTGGACTCCTGCCTGGACGCAGCCTACGGAGAGCAGTGGTCCGATCCGGCAATCACCCCTCTGGTGGACCTGGGCGGCAACGACTTCGTACTGGAGCTCTTCCGCGGGCCCACCTCGGCCTTCAAGGATGTGGCCCTGCAGCTGCTGCCGAGACTGATGGCCCTGGCCGGGGACGATGGCGAACGAATCATGGTGCTTACGGCCACCTCCGGAGACACGGGCAAGGCGGCGCTGGCCGGTTTCGCAGACGCGCCGGGCACGGGCATCACTGTTTTCTATCCTCAGGGCAAGGTCAGTCAGATCCAACGCCTGCAGATGGTCACCCAGGAGGGCGGCAACCTGCAGGTCTGCGCGGTTCGGGGCAATTTCGACGATGCCCAGTCCGCAGTCAAGTCCATCTTCGCCGACGCTGATCTGGCTCGCGAGCTGGACGAGAAGGCCTCAACCGTTCTCTCGTCGGCCAACTCCATCAATGTGGGCCGCCTGGCCCCGCAGGTCGTCTACTACTTCCTGGCCTACGGGTCCCTTATGGAACGGGGAGTGATCAGACCTGGGGATCCGGTCGAATTCTGCGTGCCCACCGGCAACTTCGGCGATGTGCTGGCCGGATACTACGCCAAGATGATGGGCCTTCCGGTGGCCCGTCTGACCGTGGCCTCGGACCGCAACCGGGTCCTCAACGACTTCCTGACCACAGGCGTCTATGACCGCAACCGCCCCTTCTACACCACCACCTCCCCCAGCATGGACATCCTGATCTCCTCCAACCTGGAACGGATGCTCTACTACATGGCCGACGGCGACACCGAACTGATCGCCTCGCTTATGGCCGATTTGGAGTCCAGGGGACGCTACCAGGTGCCTGAGGCCCTGCTGACCAGAATCCGCGGGCTCTTCTCCTGCGGCTGGGCCGACGAGGACCAGGTGGGATCAGCCATCGGCAACTGCTGGGAGAACCGGGGATACCTGATCGATCCGCACACGGCCTGCGGTTACCAGGTCATGACCGGGCAGACCGACAGGGATCCTGCCGTGCCCCGAGTACTGCTGTCTACAGCCAGTCCTTACAAGTTCCCCCGGGTGGTCTGCCAATCCCTGGGCCTGGAGACCCCGGACAGCGACTTCGACTGCATGGACATCCTGGCCGAGGCCACCAACACCAGGCCCCCCAAGGCTCTGCGCACCCTGGAAAACGCGCCTGTGCGCTTCCAGGACTGCATCGATCCAGGAGACATGTCCGACTACGTCCGCCACGTGGTCATGCAGTCCTGAAGCCTGAGCGAATCGGCTCAGATCTCCTTCCTGGCATAGACCTTGCGAGATATGGCTATCGAAACCATATCAGCCGCCAGAATCACCGCCAGCCCGAGGAGCACCGGCCGCCACAGGTCGGATGTCAAAAAACGCATGATTGAATTCCAGACGGCCCCCCAGTCAAAGGGCAGCCAACTGCCGACAAGGGCCGTTATTGGTACCAAACCAAGAAGCGCCAGAAAAGCTATCACGGCTTTGGCCATTTCCAGCCAATAAAACAGGGGCGCAGCTACTGCAAAGAGCAAAGACTCCGACATGAACAATCCCAGAGCAAACAGGACGGTAGCACGCCAATGGTCCTGACCCTGCAAAAACGAATCAGCAACGCAGAAATAGAATATTGCATAGCCGCAAGACTGAACCAGGACCAGCAGACTGACAGCAGCATAGCGTCCGAATACCTGGTGATCGCGTGTTATGGGCAGCAGACCGTTCAACCGAATCGCCGCATTGCTGAAATCGACAAACAAACCAGATACCAGGCCTACAATCAGTCCGATTCCCATGCCGGCCACTGCTCCCGTCAAGGCAGTCCGTGCATCATCCCCATCATGGCCTGTCAGGGCCATGACCAGGTTCAGCAGGATTCCGATGAGCGGCGCGGACAGGAAAATCAACACACCAACCCAAGTTCTCCCTGCTCCTGAGAAACGTTGCATGTCCAGCCTGATCTGCTCGGCTATCGCCTTCATGACTCCACCTCCTTGTTCTTGTCGGTCGCGGCAGGTGAGCCCGCGGTCAGTCTGATGATGTTGTCGAAGTCGGCCCGCTCCACCAGGTAGCGGTCCTCTGAAGGCTCCATGGCGGTTGGGGAAGCCGATGCCAGAAAATCCTTCAAGCGTTCAGTGGGCACCAGAGCCTCGAAACCTGTGGCGGAGCGCTGCAAGCCCATCAGATGCGGCATTTGCGCTCCAGCCAGATCGTCCGGCCCCCCTCTTACGACCTGGAAAGCCTCCATCAACTCGTCCTTGGGGCCGGTGTAGAAGACAGACCCCCGATTGATATAGGTGACGAAGTCAGCCACCCGTTCGAGATCCGCGGTGATGTGCGTGGAGAAAAGCACCGAGTGACGGCCGTCGCCGATGTAGTCCAGCAGAATATCCATGAGCTCGTCCCTGGCCAGGACATCCAGACCACTGGTGGGCTCATCCAGAATCAAGAGCCTTGCATCGTGGCTGAGGGCGACGGCCAGCATCAGTTTCATCTGCATGCCGCGGGAAAGCTTGCCGATTTTGCGGTTTTCCTGCAGGCCGAACCGACGCAGATAGTCCTGATAGCGATCACTGTCCCAAGAGGGATACATGGGTGCCATCACTGGCTCGACGGCCTTGACCTTCCATGCCTCCGGGAAATAAATGGAATCGAAGACCACGCCCAGGTCTGCTTTGACCTCCTCCTCCCGGCTCAAGGGATCACGGCCCAGAATGCTGATTGCTCCGCTGTCTCGATGGGTCATATTGAGCAAGAGCCGGATCAGAGTGGATTTGCCTGCGCCGTTGGGGCCTATCAATCCCATGATGTAGCCCATGGGCAGGTCCATGGTGACCTGGTGCAGGCGGAAACCCGTGCCGTCGGCCTTGGCGTAGCTTTTCCCCAGGTCACTGACGCGCAGGGCATAGTCGACATCTTCGCCAGAGGTTGTCATCACCGGTGATGCGTACATGCTGCTATTCCTTTCCTTCTTCGGACGCGGGCGCAGAACCCCTGTTGCCAATCAGACCGTCGAGCAGGCCGCGAATCCGATCCGGCTCCATGCCGGCCCGACGAGCCGTATCGACTGCCTCTCCCAGCAGGGACTGCACGCGGTCCTCCAGATGCTGCCTCATGACCTGGTCGCCGCTGTCGGCCACGAAGGTCCCCTTGCCTTGGATGTTCTCCACCAAACCCTCTTGAGCGAGTTCGGTATAGGCGCGGGTCACGGTCAGCACGGACACCCTGAGCTCCTGTGAGAGATGTCGCAGGGAAGGCAGTCCCTCCCCCGCTTTCAGGTCTCCGGTCAGGATGGCCGAACGTATCTGGTCCTCGATCTGCCGATAAATCGGCTGCCCGGACAGGGATGAGATGATCAGCTTCATCCAAGCCCCTTTCATTGATTGTCGGCACGACCCTGGCTGAGCTGTGCCGGTGTTCATATATACACTATAACAGTTTAATCATGGAGACAAACTCCGACCTTGATCTTCCAAGGGGTGGTTCATGGATTGATAGATACGTCTCTGGTGCCGAAATCCCCGGCCGATCACAATTTCAGACAAAATCCATTTGGGCCAGGTCGCCGCCGCATTGTGCATGTCGAGGGCGGATACGGTGTCATCAACGAAAATCCAGCATGTTCGTTGCCGCACGGCCGCCAACAGCCGATTGCCTACCGTCAAAGCGTCAGAATGAAAAGCAACAGAAGGACAGATGTCGAGCATGCAGCAGCACGGCCGCAAAAAGCGACAAAGTCGTCAGCAACAAAGTCGTCGCAACTGGTCAAAGTCGCTGAATCGAGGGACTTCGGCATGGCAAAGTTGAGCCGACAATCAGATCTATCGGGCCTGGAGCCTGCTGGAGGCCAGAAGCTCTTGGGCGTGCTTCAGGGAGGTAGTGGACTCGCTGCCCGCCAGCATCCGGGCGATCTCCCGCTCCCTGTCCTCGCCCTCCACCTGGCGGACCAGGGTCTCTACGGCATCGCCGCCTTCACGCCCCTTGGCCACGACGAACTGCCGATCGGCCCAGGAAGCCACCTGCGGCAGGTGGGTGACCACGATCACCTGGGCGGTGACGGCCAACCGGGCCAGACGACGACCCAGCTCGACGGCAGCCCGACCGCCGACTCCAGCATCCACCTCGTCGAAGATGAAGGTCATCGTCGGGTCGCCAACCTGGGAATCCAGACCATTATGCCCATCTCCAGCGCCGTCAGATCCCGATGAGGTCCGGCCTTCGGCGGCCACCAGCTCCAGGGCCAGCATGAGCCGGCTGAGTTCGCCGCCCGAGGCGCTCTTGCCCATGGGCAGAAGGTCCGAACCCGGATACGGCCTGAAGAGAAAGTCGATCTGATCCAGGCCATGCCCGTCCATGTCCTGGTCCCGGCGTGGCCTGACACGGATCTCCAGCCCGGCACCCGACATGGCCAGGGAGCGCAATTCGCCGTCGACGAGTTCGCTCAGCCTTCGTGCTAGCCTTGCCCCGTGACGCAGACAGATTCCGTGCGGCCTTCAGGGCGCTCCCGCGAAGCTGCTCAACGTGGACCTGAAGCTCCTCCAGCTTCTCAGGTGAGGCATCCATGTCCTCAAGTTCAAACGCAGCCTTCTTGCGCCAGGCCAGAACGTCGTCGATGTCTGGTCCCCAGCGCCGGGTCAGCTCATCCAGATCGTGGATGCGGGCGTTGATCTTGTCCAGATCGCCCTCCTGGCCTTCGTCGTCCAGCTGGCTGCTCAGGGTGAAGACCAGGTCAGACAGGTCGGCATTCAGCGAGCGCAACCGCTGGGCCGACTCCTGAAAGACCCCCTCTACACCGATGCCCTCCAAGGCGGCGATGGCTCGTTCTACCAGGGCCGTGGCTGATGGCGCGTCGGCGTCAGGGTCAATCTGGCCGGAGTCCAGGGCAGACAGTGCAGCCATGACTCCCTGACTGATCTGGGCAGCGTGCTCGATCCGGTCTCTCTGGGCCTTGAGTTCACGATCCTCGCCGGGATGGGGGTCGACACGGTCGATCCGGGCGATGGACTCGCGAAGATAATCAGCCTGGGCCATAGCGCCGGACTGCTGGTTGCGCAGCTCCTCCAGATGGTCCTGGGCCTGTCGGTACTGCCTCCAGGCCTTGGAAAAAGCCTCCAGCTGCAGACCGTCACCGGCATAGGCATCCAAAAACTCGCGCTGCCGGGCCGGACTGGCCATACGCATCTGATCCGCCTGGCCATGGACGGTGACCAGCATGCCAGCCACCTCCTCCAGCAGGCCACGAGGGGCCGTCCTGCCGTTCAGAGCGGCACGGGAACGCCCCTTGACAGGCATGGTTCTCGCCAGGAAGATCTGCCCCTCATCCTCCAAGGGCAGGCCAGCCTCGGTGATGGCAGCGATCACTGGATTCTCAGCTCCCGCTGTTCCGGCATCAAAAATCCCCTGCACCCAGGACTCACGGGCTCCAGGCGACACCAGTTGGGGGCGGGCAGTGGACCCCGAGATCAGCCTGATGGCGTTGAGCAGCATGGACTTGCCAGCCCCGGTCTCCCCGGTGATGGCCGTCATGCCAGCGGCAGGCCGTAGCAGAGCATGATGGATGGGACCCAGGTCTCGTACTTCCAGCTCTTCCAGCATCAGTGCTCCTTGTTCGACTCCTGCGACTCCCCCTGGTCCTGCCCGTCTGCAGCTGCCGAGGGGCGATGCTGCTCCCTCCAGCCGACCACCGGCAGGTCGAACTTGGAAACCAGCCGTCTGGTGAAGGGCACCCCGGACAGCCTGGCAAGCCTCAGGATGTCATGGGACTGCCTCACCACGATGCGGGACCGCTTAGGCACTGGCCGTTGACGGCGCCCGTCATTGCAGATCCAGCCGGCCGACTGGGAATCACCCAGAATGTCCAGGGTGAACTGCGACTTTGGACCGATGATCAGGGATCGGGCGAAGAGGGCATGGGCAGCTATGGGCACCATCTGCAGCGACTGTGCATCCGGCCAGACGATGGGCCCACCCACGGAAAAGGCATAGGCCGTCGAACCGGTCGGGGTGGCTACAATCATGCCGTCGCAGCCGAAGGAGCTCATCTCCACATCGTCCACTCGGACCGATACCTCGATCATCTTGCCCCGATCATATCGTTCCAGGGTCATGTCGTTGAGGGCCCAGTCGCTCAGTGGTCGATCGGCCCCGGGTATCCACAGGTCCACATGGGCCACCATGCGCTCGTCGATGGAGTAGTCATGATCAGCCACCCGGCGAATGGCCTCCCCTATCTGGAAGCTCTCGAACTCCGCCAGGAACCCCACGTGACCCAGATTGACCCCCAGGATGGGCACCTGGGTGCCCTTGACCAGCTCCGCAGCACGCAGAATGGTCCCGTCGCCGCCTAGGACGATGACGATCTCGGTGTCGTCAGCCACCTGCTGGCTGGGGCTGCCGAACTCTGGGGCGGCGATATTGTCGACAACCGAGACGCGGAATCCGTCCCGGCGCAACTGCTCCTCGACCTCGTCCACCAGGTGGCCGCTTGCCCGGACCCGGCTGTGCGTGACCACGACAGCGCTACGAGCACCCATGGGTCCTCCCTTCCGGCATCAATGATCATCCTATCGGGCCCGGCCAACAGCGATGCTCATCACGGCGGGGTCAGGCCAAACGACGACCAGTAGCTGCGGCCATGCCTTGCCCGGTCTCGTAGCGGGGCGATCCCGTCCCGTCCACGGCATCGGCATCCACCACAACACGGGAGACATCCGTCCTGTCGGGCAGCTCGAACATGGTCGCCTCCAGGGTGTGCTCAATGATTCCGCGCAACCCCCGGGCGCCCACCTTGCGCTCCAGGGCGATGGCAGCAACACGGTCCAGGGCGGCATCGGTGAAGACCAGATCGGCCCCGTCATCCAGGAACATGCGCCGGTACTGGTCGACCAGGGCATTGTCCGGTTCGGTCAGCACCCGCCGCAGCTCATCGGCACCCAGCGGCTCCAGGGTGGAGATGACCGGCAGACGACCCACGAACTCAGGAAGCAGGCCAAACTGTTCCAGATCCTCGGCCCTGACCTGGCTCATGACCCGGTCGTCGGGCACTCTGTCATTCCCTTGAATTGCCGAGAATCCGCTCTCCCGCAGACCCAGCCGCCGGCGGACTATCTCCTCAAGACCGACGAAAGCGCCGCCGCAGATGAAGAGGATGTTGGCCGTGTCCATGACGACCGTGCGGACATCGCCGTGCCGCCGCGAACCCTGGACCGGCACACGGGCCTGGGTGCCCTCGATGATCTTGAGCAGGGCCTGCTGAACCCCCTCGCCGGACACATCCCTGGTGATGGAGGTGTTCTCGCCAGACTTTCTGGCGATCTTGTCAATCTCATCGATGTAGATGATGCCGCGCTGGGCTAGATCCATGTTGCCGTCGGCAGCCTGAAGCAGCCCCTGCAGGACGGACTCCACGTCCTCGCCCACATATCCGGCCTCGGTAAGGCTGGTGGCGTCCACAATGACGAAGGGGACATTCATGATGGTGGCCAGAGTTCGGGCCAGGTAGGTCTTGCCCACGCCGGTGGGACCCATGAGCAGGATGTTGGACTTGTCCACCTGGACGCGCGGGGCCGCATCCTTGCCTCCAAACGCAGCGTCGGCAATACGGCCTCGGTCTCCCAGGTCCATATTGACGCGCTTGTAGTGGTTGTAGACAGCCACCGACAGGGTGCGTTTGGCAGCCTCCTGGCCTATGACATACCGGTTCAGATAGGCGAATATCTTTGAGGGCGCAGGCAGAGTCACCCGCTGGTCGGCGGCATCCTTGGCCATGTCCTCCTGGATGATCTGGGCGCATAGGCGTATGCATTCGTCGCAGATAGCGCAGGAAGGCCCTTTGACCAGGCGGCGCACCTGGTGCTCGTCCTTGCCGCAGAACTCGCAGCGATTCAGTCCGTCATTGTAGCTGACCACACGGCCCATGGCTCTCCCTTCCCGGAGAATCCGCAAGGATCGCCGAAATCACATTCTGACCGGCATCGTCCATGATGCCAAAACGTCCGGAGGCCGTGGGTCCCGAGGATCCGCCGCCATCCGGACGATCAATCTTGCGCGCAGTCACTGGAGCTAATTGCGGTGCTCCAGGACTTCGTCCACCATCCCGTAATCCTTGGCCTGCTGGGCGGTCAGAATGGTGTCCACTTCGATGTCCTTGCGGATCTTGTCAACATCCTGGCCGGTGTGCTTGGCCAGGGTCTCCTCCAGCCAGGTGCGCATGCGCAGCATCTCCTTGGCTTGGATCTCGATCTCGGTGGCCTTGCCGAAGTCCTGCTCCATGGCCGGCTGGTGAATCAGCACACGGGCGTTGGGCAGGATCAGCCGCTTGCCCTTGGTTCCGGCCGCCAGAAGAACCGCAGCAGCCGAAGCGGCCTGGCCCAGGCAGACAGTCTGCACATCGGGCTTGATGTACTGCATGGTGTCATAGATGGCGGTCATGGCCGTCATGGATCCCCCCGGCGAGTTGATGTAGATGATCACGTCGCGGTTGGGATCCTGGCTCTCCAGAACCAGCAGCTGGGCCATGATGTCGTCCGAGGAGGTGTCATCCACCTGGACGCCCATGAAGATGATCCTGTCGTCGAAGAGCCTGGTGTAGGGGTCTTGGCGCTTATAGCCGTAGGGGGTGCGCTCCTCGAACTGCGGCAGCACATAGCGGTCGGTGGGCATGGCGCCCAGGCCGCGAGGGCCGGCCAGTCGACGGGCCCGTGCTACGAATTGCGCTTCTTCAGATGCCATGTGGAGTGCTCACTTCCCTTGATCCGCGGTCATAGTGCCGTGGGTGGTCACGATCCGGTCGACAAAGCCGTACTCCAGGGCCTGTTGGGCCGTGAACCAGTGATCGTATTCGTTGTCCCGGTAGATCTCTTCCAAGGTGTGGCCGGTCTGCTCGGCCGTCAGCTGGGAGAGTGTGCGCTTCATGTCCATGATCAGCTCGGCGTTGATCCTGACATCAGTGGCCGTGCCTCCGACGCCGCCCGAAGGCTGATGCATGAGCACCCGTGCATGGGAGGTGACGAAGCGCTTGCCCTTGGCCCCGCTGGAGAGCAGGAACTGGCCCATGGAGGCCGCCATGCCGACTGCGACCGTAGCCACGTCGGGCTCGATCAGCTGCATGGTGTCGTAGATGGCCATGCCGGCCGTAATGGAGCCGCCAGGCGAATTGATGTAGAGCCAGATATCCTTCTTGGGATCCTCGGCCGCCAGCATCAGCATCTGTGCGCAGATGACGTTGGCGTTGGCGTCCTTGACCTCGTCCCCCAGCCAGATGATCCTGTCCTTGAGCAGTCGGTTGAAGATGGGATCGGTCGGCGTAGGGGCCTCCCCCTCCTCCATCACGGGACTGGTTGCCAATGAGTTGTTCACCCTGTCTCCTTCGATAAACGTATCTGTATTGAGAGTAGCCCCCGCAATCGACGCGGTCTTGGTCTTTCTGCTCTTTGCGCAACCGCTACGACAGGGCCGCACCCAGGCTGTTTCGCCACTGGGTGCGGCCCTGTTCGCTGCTTTGAAAGCTACTCCTGATCCTGGGAGAGCTGGTCAGCCACTTCGGCCGCGGCGGAGGCAGCCTGGACACTCTCGTCCTGCTCCTCCTGGGCCTCAGGCTCATCCTCGCCCAGGAAACGGCTCAGATCCACCTCCTGGCCATCGGGATCCTTGAAGGTAACAGCCCGCATGCCGGCCAGCATGCCCTTGGAGCGGCCGACCTCCTGCACGGCCGAACCCAGCTGGCCGTTGCGGACGATGCCGTTGATGAAGGCGCTGGGATCCATGCCATACTGCTGAGCGATGGAAGCCAGGAAGTTGGTCACGTCGGCCTGGCTGACCGTGATGCCCAGCTTCTCAGCCAGAGCGTCCAGGGTCATCTGGTCGCGCAGCTCCTTCTCGACACTCTTCTCGGCCTCGGCCTTCTCATCCTTGCTGGCCTTGTCGGGATCCTTGCCGGTGTTCTTGAGCTGATCGGTCACCATGGACTGCTTGATGCCCTTGGGCACCGGGATGTCCAGGCCGTCCTGGAGCTTGGCGATGAAGGCGTCGCGTGCGTCAGTGGCCTGCCGACCCTCGGCATCCACCTGGCACTGCTTGCGCACGTCCTCGCGCAGCTCCTTCAGGGTCTCGAACTCCGAAGCCTCCTTGGCGAACTCGTCGTCCAGGTCGGGCAGCTCTTCGGCCTTGACCGAGTTGACCTTGACCTTGATCTGGGCCTTCTCGCCCTGGTGCTCGCCGGCCTCCAGGGTGCCCTCGAAGGTGGTCTCCTCCCCGGCGGACAACCCGTCCAAGGCCTCATCCAGGCCGTCCAGCATGGTGTTGGAGCCCAGCTCGTAGCTGACCCCCTGCTGGGAGTCCACGGACTCGCCGTCGATGACGGCATCCAGGTCGATGTTGGCATAGTCGCCCTTGGAGGCGGGACGATCCACGCTGACCAGGGTGCCGAAGCGCTGACGCAGGTTGTCCAGACGCTTGTCCACATCCTCGTCGGTGACGGCGGGCTTGGGGACCTCAATCTCCATGCCCTCGATGTCGGGCAGCTCGAACTTGGGACGAATCTCCACCTCAGCGGTGAACTTGAGCTTGGTGTCGTCCTTGGCCGAGGAAGGCATGTCCTTGACATCGATCTGCGGCTGGGCCATGGCGTGCAGCTGCTTCTCCTCCAGAGCCTTGGAGTAGAGCTCGGGCACGCCGGCGTTGACAGCCTCGCCCGCCACGCTGGCAAAGCCCACACGCTGATCGATGATGGGTCCGGGCACATGGCCCTTGCGGAAGCCGGGAATGGTTACCTGCTTGCCGATCTCCTTACGGGCCTGATCCAGGTAGGGGTTCAGCTCATCGGGATCGACGGTGATGGTGAGCCTGACCTTGGTGGGCTCGAGGTTTCTGACGCTGATTTTCACGCTGCGCTCCAATTCATCCAAACCGTTTGATCTGCCAGTAAGGCAACCGTTACATAATAGCGCGAGTCAGGGACTCTGACAGGAGCGAAACCTGCCAGGGACGGGCGCCCTCCTGACGCAGGAAGTCGGCCACATCCCGCTTCTCCGGTTGATCGGTCCAGCAGAGGTTGCGCAGGTAGCGGGGCTTGATCAGAATCTCGTCGGGGGTGTTGGTCTGGCGTCCCACCTCTGTCACCGCCTTGCGCGCTGCCTCCAGCCTGGCATATCGTTCCGGGTGGCGGTGCCGCCAGACCTGCATGGACTTAGGGGCATTGGTCTCCTCACACCGCGGCTTGGGAGGCACAGGCAGCTCTTCGGCGGGCAGATGCAACGCATCCAAAATGGCCTGTTTCCAGACTGAGGGTCTGACCCGGCGCTGGATGGGAGCATAGCGCTCGAACATGCGGTCCTGCTCACCACCGGTGTGGATTCTGACCCGTTCATTCAAGGATCTGATGGCTCGGAACTGGGCGTTGTTGCGGGGCTTGAGCCTGCCGGCCTCGATGATGGCCTTGTCGGGCAGGAGCAGCGTCGGAGCGATGTCGTTGCGCCGGGCCAACTGGTCTCGGGTGGTCCACAGCGAACGGGCCACAGCAAGGCCTCGACGGTCATTGTGCAGGGCATTGATATGCGAAATATGCCGCCAGGGCTGCTCGGGCTCCGGCTTGGGGATTTTGCCCTGCTCCAGCAGCCAGGTGAATTCCTGCCTGGCCCACTCATCCTTGCCGTGACGGCGCAGATCCTCCAGCTCGCACGATCGCACCTGATCCAGCAGCTCCACATCCAAGGCGGCGTAATTGCGCCAATCACGCGGCAGTGGGCGGTAGGACCAGTCTGCGGCAGAGTGCTCCTTGGCCAGGGTCAGCCCCAGATAGTGTGCGGTCACTGCAGACAGGCCGTAATGACCGAGATTAAGCATCCTGGCCGCCAGCTCGGAGTCGAAGAGCGATGAGGGCCTCATGCCCAGTGCGTAGAAGCCTGGCAGATCCTGGGGGGAGTCATGAATGATCCACTGGGCACCATCAACGGCCTTATTGAATTCCGACCAGTCGCAGCCCGCCTGCGTCAGAGCCGGTGGGTCCAGCAGGAATATCCCCGCCCCCTGGCGCTTGAACTGGACCAGGTAGTCGTCGTGGCCATAGCGGAAGCCTGATGCGCGTTCAGCGTCCGCGGCCAGCGCACCACTCCCCTGGGACAGCAGCCGACATGCCCGGCGGTATCCGGCCATATCGTCGATGACCGACGGTACACCCTGGGCGGGCTCTGAAAGCAGCTGCGTCTTAGGATCCGTGGTCACCTGCGCTCAACCTCTTTTTTAGTTTGTCTTCCATAACGCCACCGGGCCGACCAGGCCCGGAAAACACTCGCCTGAAAGCATAGTCCATGGCCTCAACCCGCTGACAATCGTTTACCGAGCATGACTGGTCAGCAATTTATCGATTTACAGTGTCGGTCATCTATTGGATCCGCCACCCATTGGCTCTTCCCACCATTAAGTCGGTCATTCAGCGTGCAAGGCATTCAGTGAGTCGGTCATTCGCTGATTGGCTGGCTGGCCTGCGCCCAAGCAAACAAAACTCCCCACGGCATCTGCCGTGAGGAGTCACAAGTTGATTATTCGGGTTGCTCCTAGGACCGCCCGGGAACCACAGTGGGTTCTGCGGCTCAGTAGACCACGAAGCCGTGGGCCTCAAGCTGCTTCTTGACCCGATCCTTCAGGGCCGCCGAAGGGCCTTTGGCGTCCTCCAGCGGGTAGGGAATGCGCAACTCGTGCCACTTGGGCCGTCCAAGCTGATGGAAGGGAAGCACGTCAATGTGCTCGATGGCATCCTTGAACTGTTCGCACACCCGCGCGACGTTCTCGACGTTCTCCTCGGAGTCGGTCAGCCCCGGCACCAGCACGAAGCGAACCCAAATCTTGCTGCCACGGGCAGCCAGACGCTTGCCGAATTCGATTGTGGGGGCCAACGTGCCGCCGGTCACCTTCTTATAGGTGGCCTCGTCGCCGGATTTGACGTCCAGCAGACACAGGTCGATATCGTCAATCATGGCATCGGTGTAGTTGCGATTGAGGAAGCCCGAGGTGTCCAGGCAGGTGTGGACGCCCATCTCCTTGGCAGCGCGAAAGACGCGTGAGACAAAGGCTGCCTGCATCATGGACTCGCCGCCGCTGAAGGTGATTCCTCCGCCCGTACTCTTGAAGAGGTCCTGGTAACGGGCCACCTTATCGATCATGGCCTGTAGGTATACGGGCTGGCCATCGCGCATCTTCCAGGTGTCAGGATTCTGGCAGTACTGGCAGCGCAGGGGGCATCCGCTCATGAAGACGGTCATCCTTGTGCCCGGCCCGTCCACTGAGGTATTGATGTCCCAGGAGTGAACAAATCCGATGTCGCCCGTGCGCAGGGCATTCATACGGTCGTGCCGGTCCAGTCCAATGGGCGATTCGAACCCCGAAAGGCCGCCCATCAGGGTCTGGCTCTGGTAGACCTTGGATTCCTTGAGCATGTGCGGCTGTGTGGTATGGAAGGTGGTGGTCTCCGTCATTGGATCCTCCTGAAAAAGACGAAAAGGGGGCGGGGCCTTGGTGCGCCCCGCCCCATGATTCACCGTCTCATCAACGGTTGACTATCGCACAAGGGCGATCAGTCGGTCACCGCGCCCTGGTGGAAGGTGCGGGAGATCACGTCGAGCTGCTGCTCGCGAGTCAGCTTGACGAAGTTGACGGCGTAGCCCGAGACGCGCACGGTCAGGTGCGGGTACTTCTCGGGGTGCTCGACGGCATCCTCCAGCTGCTCCTTGCGCAGGACGTTGATGTTGGCGTGGTAGAGCCCGTGGCCGTTGCCGGCGTCCAGGATGCCCACCAGGTTGTTGATGCGCTCATCCTCATCGCGGCCCAGGCCGTCAGGGGTGATCGTGTTGGTCAGCGAGATGCCGTCCAGGGCGTCGTCGTAGTCGATCTTGCCCACGGAGAACATGGAGGGCAGCATGCCGTGCGAATCCATGCCGTTCTCGGGGTTGGCGCCGGGAGCGTACGGGGTGCCCTTCTTGTGGCCGGAGGGGAAGGACCCGGTGTTCTTGCCATACTCCACGTTGGAAGTAATGGTCAGGATGGACTGGGTCGGCACAGCGCCACGGTAGACGGGCAGACGCTTGATCTGGCCCATAACGGTGGACACAGTCCACTTGGCCAGGTCGTCAGCGCGATCGTCGTCGTTGCCGTAGATCGGGAACTCGCCGACGGTCTTGTAGTTGACGATCAGGTCGTCGTCAGCGCCCTCGACATACTCAGGTGTGCCCTTGGCATCCTTGTTGTAGATCGGGTAGACCTTGGCGTACTTGATAGCCGACAGTGAGTCAGCGGCGATGGACAGGCCGGACATGCCGCAACCCAGGGTGCGGTAGACCTCCTTGTCGTGCAGGGCCATCTCAATGGACTCGTAGTCGTACTTATCGTGCATGTAGTGGATGATGTTCAGGGCCTCGACATAGGTCTCGCTCAGCCACTCCAGGGCCTTCTCGTAATTGTCCTTGACCTCTTGGAAGTCCAGAGAACCGTCTTCCTTGGGGGTGACAGGCTTGATCACGTCCTTGTCGATGACCTGCATGCCGGTCATCTCGTCACGGCCGCCGTTCATGGCGTAGAGCAGGGCCTTGGCGGAGTTGACGCGAGCGCCGAAGAACTGCATCTGCTTGCCGACCCTCATGGGGGAAACGCAGCAGGCGATGGCAGCGTCATCGCCCCAGTGGGCGCGAATGTCCTTGTCGGACTCGTACTGGATGGCGGAGGTGTC
This sequence comes from Bifidobacterium asteroides, assembly GCF_030758775.1. Classification (NCBI taxonomy): domain Bacteria; kingdom Bacillati; phylum Actinomycetota; class Actinomycetes; order Bifidobacteriales; family Bifidobacteriaceae; genus Bifidobacterium; species Bifidobacterium asteroides. The sequence goes on along the minus strand of NZ_CP132384.1, from coordinate 856,625 downwards.
GATGGAGATACGGGCGCAGAAGCGCTTGTAGCCCTCAGGCAGCTTCGGATCCCAGAAGATGGTGATGTTGGGCTCGGGGCCGGGTCCAAGGTGCTCCAGGGTCAGGGTTGCCAGCAGACGGAAGGAGGTCTTGGTGACCATGGGCCTGCCGTCATCGCCGAAGCCAGCGTCGGACCAGGTGGCCCAGTAGGGGTCGCCCGAGAAGATGTTGTCGTAGTCCTTGGTCCGCAGGAAGCGCACGATGCGCAGCTTCATCACGATGTTGTCGATGATCTCCTGGGCATCGGTCTCGTCGATCAGGCCAGCGGCCAGATCACGCTCGAAGTAGACGTCGAAGAATGCGGACAGACGGCCGATGGACATTGCGGCGCCGTCCTGGCTCTTGACCGAGGCCAGGTAGGCCATGTAGGTCCACTGGACAGCTTCCTTGGCGTTCATGGCAGGACGGCTCAGATCCAGGCCGTACTCCTTGCCCAGGTTCAGCAGCTGCTTCAGAGCCTTGATCTGCTCGGCGTGCTCCTCGCGGAAGCGGATCCAGTGCTCGATCTCTTCCTCGGTGAAGTCGTTGCGGTAAGGAATCGAATCCTTGTCGGCCTTCTTGCGGGCAATCAGCTCGTCAATGCCGTAGAGGGCCACACGACGGTAGTCGCCAATGATGCGGCCACGGCCGTAAGCATCGGGCAGACCGGTCAGAATCTTGTTGTGGCGGGCCAGCTTGATCCTCTTGGTGTAAACGTCGAAGACGCCATCGTTGTGGGTCTTGCGATACCGGGTGAAGATCTTCTTGACCTCGGGGTCGGGCTCCTTGCCGGCCTCCTTGAGGGCCTGCTCAACCATGCGCCAGCCGCCGTAGGGCATCATCGCACGCTTGCAGGGCACGTCGGTCTGTATGCCGACAATCACGTCATCCTGAGTCTCGCCGGCAGGCTTGCCGTCGATGTATCCGGCCGGGAAGGCGTCAATGCCCGCCGGAGTGTGGGTGTCCACGTCGTAGACGCGCTGCTTGCGCTCCACGGCGAGGAAATTGTCATCCAGGTAGTTCCACAGGAACTTGGTCTTCTCTGTGGCCGGTGCCAGGAAGGATTCGTCACCGGTGTACGGAGTGTAGTTCTTTTGAATGAAGTCGCGAACGTCGATGTCTTTCTTCCAGTCCTCGCCCTTGAAGCCCTTCCAAGCCTTGGCTTGCAGCTCTGCGGGAGAGACGGTGTTGGTCTCAACTGCTGTCATAGTCAACTCCTTGTTGATATGGTCAATGGCGCTTCCTCACACCACTGTCACTTTCAAGTATAGGGTGCGCACTACCACGGGAAACCGAATCGCGACGTGAGCTATATCACACTAAGGGCAGACTCGCAATGGACGCCACGCCCATATCTTGCAAACTCGCCCGGCACACCGTCTGAGTCCCGATTCGTTCTGCCTGAATGGCCGACTGGTCGCTAACGCTAGTGAGCGATCCAGCAGGAGCTTCATCTGTCAGCTGATGACTGTCCCTGCCCAGGGTCTCCCTCCCAGGCCTGCCGCCAGCGACGGTCTTCTTCATCCCATTCCTTGTTCCGGCGCTTGGCGATCTTCCAGGCATCGAGGGCCTCCTGCCTGCTGCGGTAGGGGCCCATCCGCCTGTCCTGGGGAGACAGCTTGCCCTGTTCGGGTTCGCCGGTGACGGTGTTGAAGTACCAGGCCGTTTGCTCTTGTTCGGAACCCATGGTGATCATTCCCTGAAGGCGTTGGTGACAGGCAGCCGACGGTCCCGGCCGAAGGCCAGGGAGGTGACCTTGGGCCCCAGCGGGTACTGACGCCGCTTCCACTCGGCCCGATCCACCAGCCGCATGACCGTGTCGACCGTGTCGGGATCGAAGCCATCTGCCAGAAGGTCGGCCCGACCATGCGCATGCTCGATGTATGCCTCGAGAACCTTGTCAAGCAGGCTGTAGTCGGGCAGGGAATCAGAGTCCTTCTGCCCTTGGCGCAGCTCGGCCGAGGGTGGCTTGACGATGGAATTGACCGGAATGGGCTCACGTTCGCCCCGTGCCTGGGCCTGGGCGTTGCGCCAGCGGGCCAGCTGCCAGACCCGGGTCTTGAGCAGATCCTTGATGGGCGCGTAGCCTCCGACCGCATCGCCATAAATAGTTGAGTAACCGCAGGCCAGCTCGGACTTGTTGCCTGTGGCTAGGGCCAGAAGCCCCTCGGCATTGGCGTAAGCCATGACGATGACGCCGCGTATCCGGGCCTGCAGGTTCTCTTCAGCCACCCCTTCCAGATGCAGCTGCCCTTGGAAGGCATTGAATTCCGGGCCTATGGCTTGGACCACGTAACGCACGCCCAGACGCTGGGCCAGGTCGGCGGCATCATCCCGGGAGCCTTCCGAGGAATAGCGGCTGGGCATGGAAATGCCGCGCACGTGCTCCCCCCCGCAGGCATCGGCGGCCATGGTGGCCACCAGGGCCGAGTCGATCCCGCCTGAGAGCCCCAGGCAGACGCCAGTGAAGTGATTCTTGGCCATATAGTCTTGTAGCCCCAGCACGCAGGCCCGATAGACCTCCTCGTCTCCAGGCATCTCTTCGGCCATGCATGACTTGCTGGGCATTGGGCGCTCCCCTCGTGCAGGCAAGGTCCACGTGGACAGATCCTGGACGAACCTGGGCGAGCGCTCCAGCAGGGTGCCATCCTGGTCCACCACAAAGCTGCCGCCGTCGAAGACCAGATCGTCCTGCCCGCCCACCTGGTTCAGGTAGAGCAGAGGCGCGCCGACCTGTTTGGCCCGGCGAGTCGCCAGCTCGTAGCGGACATGCCCCTTGCCCTCCTCGAAGGGGGAGCCATTGATGGTCACCAAGAGATCGATGTCCCGTCCAGCCAGGTCGCTGATGGGGTCGCCCTCCTGCCAGATGTCCTCGCAGATGGCCAGCCCTATCCGGTGCCCCTGCACCTCCAGGACCACGGTTCTGTCCCCCGGAGTAAAAATCCTGTACTCGTCAAAGACCCCGTAGTTGGGCAGGAAGTGCTTGTCGTAGCCGGCCTCGACCCGACCCTGGTGCAGAACCACCAGCCGGTTGCGGGGTCGATCCTGATCCGTATCGGTGCCCACAGTCCCCACAATCACATACAGATTGCCCAGACCCTGCTCCTCCAGCTGCCTGGCCAGACGGTCGGCCCGAGACCAGGCGGCCCGACGGAAGCTGGCGCGGAATGCCAGGTCCTCGATTGGGTAGCCGGTCAGGCTCATCTCGGGAAAGACCACCAGGGTCGCCCCCTGCCCCGCCGCCTTTCGGGAGTAGTCCATAATAATGTCAGCGTTGCCGTCAAGATCGCCCACACAGGTGTCGATCTGAGCCAGAGCCACCAGCAGATCGCCATCCCGCTGCGGCTGTTCGTCTTGTATGCCCATACCCATGATTCTAAACCGTGCAGGAAGGGACCCGGGAAAAGCAGGATCGCGGACGCCTCAGACCTTGTCGGCTCCAGCCTTGCGGGCGGCCCGACGCACCAGCACCGAGGCAGCCAGTCCCACGAGAAGCAGCAGGACTGCAAAGCCCATGGCCCACTGGGCGCCCTGGGTGAATCCCTCGGTCAGGGCATTGGTCACCTGAGGACCCAGGGCTCCAAGCCGACCCCGTGTGCCCTGGGCGCGCAGGCCGACGATGGCATTCCCGGCAGAGGACTGAACGGATCTGACCAGGCCATCGGCCATCTGCGCCGAGATCCCCTTGAGCGCCGTCAGATGCCTTGGCAGCACCAGGCTCAGAGCCAGGGAGAGTGCGGAACCGGAGACTGCAGCACCCAGGGCAGTCCCCCACTGACGAATGGTGGACTGGGTGGCCGAAGCCTGGCCTGACTGGGCCACCGGAACACCGGAGAGCACCAGGCTGGTCAGCTGTGCCGAGGCAAAGCCCAGGCCGGCACCGTAGATGATCAGAGTCAGGGTCATGGGCCAGACCGGCACCGACCCGCGCATGAGCAGAATGGACAGGGCCACGCCGACGATCTCCATCAGCAGGCCCGTCTGCACCGTGCCGCCGGCCCCCAGACGGGCTGAGACCACCCGGGCCAGACCGCCCGAAACAACTGACCCCAGAGCCATGACGCCCAGGATGGATCCGGCCCCCAGTGGACTCAGGCCTCTGGCGTTGATCAGATAGAGGGGCAGGATGAACATGACTGCGAACTGACCAGCGTTGACGATGGCGGCCGTCAGGTTGCCCCAGCCGAAAGTGCCGATGGCGAACATGGAAACGTCCAGGATGACCATCCTGCCCCTGTGCGCCCTGGCCAGCTCGGTCAGCGCAAAGGCGGCCAGCAGGGCCAACCCCAGGAGCAGACTGACCGGGACCGGCGACAGGGGTGCCGATGCGGACCAGTGCAGAGGGCCCAAATCGAGTGCAGCGCGGGGGCGCCACCAGCCGTAGGTCTGCCCCTCGATCAGCGCAAAGACGACCAGAGCCGACCCCAGGGCCGAAAGGAGTATGCCCTTCCAATCGGCAAGCATCCCCCACCGGTCGCCGGTCCGCCGGGGCGCTGACTTGGTCTCGGGCACAAAGACTGCGCTAGTCAGGAGGACGATCAGGCCCAGGGGCAGATTGACCAGGAAAATCCACCGCCATCCGATGGTGCTGGTGAAGACCCCGCCCAGGAAGGGGCCGACCGCCGCAGCAGAGGACATGACGGCCCCCCAGATGCCGAATGCAGTAGCCCGGTGACGACCCCGGAAGGTGGCGGACACGGTAGACAGGGTGGATGGCATGACCAGGGAACCACCGATTCCCTGAACAAGCCTGGCCAGAAGCAGCATTGAGCCGGAGGAGGCCGATGCGGCGAAGACGGAACCCAGCACAAAGATGACCGTGCCCACCTGCAGGATCCGCTTGCGTCCGATCATGTCCCCCAGTCGACCGGAAGGCAGGAGCAGGGCCGCCAGGACGATGCTGTAGAGGGCGGTCACCCACTGGGCCTGAGCCAGGTTGATGTGGATGGCAGCGATGATGGAGGGGATGGAGACGTTGACGATGGACGAATCCAGCACAATCATGGCCAGACCCAGGGCCAGCACCCAGAGGGCACGCCAGGGCGGTGCTGCCTCCTGAGACTCTTGACGGTTCTTCTGGATGCCCATCTTCACGTCCGTACTTGCCGATCCGGTCATCGGAGCTCCCCTCACCCTGGTCTGCGAATTTTTTGCGACTATACGTCGCGAAAACATATCTGGCAAGTTCACTCAGCGCGGACAAGCCGCACGCTGAACCAGTCCTTACAGCTTGGTTCCTCAGCAAATAGGCCATATCATATGCCCCAAGACCGGCCCAGCCCGATTCCCAATCGCTGCACCCAGGAGGCCGGACCAAGGAGAACCATGCCCAGGATCCGCGAATCCACACTCCAGGAGCACCGCGCCAAGACCTTGGACCAGATCATCGCCGCCGCCGAGGCCATCCTGCGCACTGGCGGGCGAGGCCAACTGACCATGGCCGAGGTGGCCCGGCGCGCCAATCTTGCCCGGAACTCCCTCTACCGCTACGCCCGGGACGCCGACCAGCTCTGCGACATGGTCATGGAACGGCACCTGCCCGACTGGGGCCGTGCCCTGGACCAATCCCTGGGCAAGGCAGAAGACCCGCGCCGGACGATCGAGGTCTGGACCCGCACCAATCTGGAGCAGGCCGGACTGCACGGACACGGCTGGCTGATGAACCTCTACGCCGAGCAGCACGACGAGCAGCTACGCCAGGCCCTGATCTATGGCAACCCTTCGAATTCCCATGAGCCCGCCCCAGGGAGCGACCAGTCCACAGGCCGGCAGGTCAAAGCCCTGCTGGACTTCCACCGACAGGTCAACCAGCCGCTGATCCAGGCATGGACGGCCCTGCGCCCAGCAGATCCGGCCATGGGCGTGGAGGTGACGCGAGGCATCGTCCAATCAGGCATGCGGCTGATTGATGCCCTGGACCAGGAGCTCGCCCCCGAGCAGCGGCAGAAACGACTGACTATCATCATCGAGAAGGTGACCGCCTGCGCCAAGGCCGTCACCGCCACCCTGACGGAAGGATCCACATGCGCCTGATCGGCAACATCTGCTGGCTGCTGCTGGGAGGACTGGCCATTGCCCTGGCATGGGCCCTGATAGGCATCCTGCTCTGCCTGACCGTGGTGGGCATCCCCTTCGGTCTGCAGGCCTTCAAGATGGCCAGACTGACTTTGACCCCCTTTGGCCGACAGGTCATCTATGGCGGCGGGCTGGGATCATGGCTGGCCAATCTGCTCTGGATCATTCTGGGCGGCTGGTGGCTGGCCCTGGCCTATCTGGTGGCCGGACTGGTCACCATGTTGACCGTGGTGGGCATCCCCTTCGGTCTGCAGGCCTTCAAGATGGCCCGCCTGGCCCTGATGCCCTTCGGATCCTCAGTGTGAGTCGCCATCTTATGAAAGGATTGGTGACATGAGCACAGTTATCATGCATACCTCGGAGGGCGATATTCGCCTGGACCTCTTTGACGATCAGGCCCCTGAAACCGTAGCCAACTTCCTGGATCTGGCCGCAGGCCGCAAAAACTGGACCGACCCCGAGACGGGCCAGAAGCGTCAGGATCCCTTCTATGACGGCCTGACCTTCCACCGGATCATCAAGGACTTCATGATCCAGGGCGGCTGCCCGCTGGGCACGGGCACGGGCGGCCCAGGCTACGAGTTCGATGACGAGATCGATCCCTCTCTGACCTTTGAGGAACCCTACAAGCTGGCCATGGCCAATGCAGGGCTGCGCCGGGATCCGGCCACAGGAAAGACCCACGGCACCAACGGATCACAGTTCTTCATCACCACCGTGCCCACCCCCTGGCTCAACGGGCATCACACCATCTTCGGCCAAGTGGCTGATGAGGATTCCCGGAAGGTAGTCGACAAGCTGGACGCCGTAGCCACCGATTCGAACGACCGTCCCCTTGAGCCGGTCTTCATCAACAGCGTCGAAGTCCTCTGAGCCGGGCCGGGGATGGTTTCGAAAAAGACACCCAGCAGATTCCAGCCCGGCACACGCAGCTACACCATGTCCCGAATCAGGGGCACGGAGACATCAATAGAACGACAGGTCCGGTCCTACCTCTTCTCGCGCGGTCTGCGGTTTCGCAAGAACGACAAGAGGTATCCGGGCCATCCTGATGTGGTACTGCCCAAGTGGCGGGCCATGGTATTCGTCAATGGCTGTTTCTGGCACATGCATCAGGGCTGTGCCAAATTCTCACTTCCCAAATCCAATGTGGAATATTGGACCACAAAGCTGACAAGGAACCGTCTGCGGGATCAGGAACAGGGCGAAAAACTGAAAGCCATGGGTTGGCGGGTTTTCACAGTCTGGGAGTGCCAGCTGGACACCCGACATGCCGAGGAAACCCTGAAGAAATTGTATGAGGCCATCACAGCAGATGACCATCCAAACGAAGGAGTCAAGGATGAGTAGATTGAACGGCAAAGGACAAGAGGCTGAGCAGAAGGGCATGCGGGTCAACTTCGCCATTCTCGGCGCCGGACGGATAGCCAACGCCCTGGCCAAGACGGTGGTCATGATGGCCAAAGACCAGCAATACAGCCATCTGGTTGCCCCATACGCCGTGGCCTCGAGGGATGGGGATCGCGCAGCCGCTTTCGCCAAAAAATATGGATTCGAGCACTCTTATGGTTCCTACCAGGAGCTCCTGGACGATCCCCAAGTGGATCTGGTCTACATCGCCACGCCTCACAGCCTCCACGCCGAACAGGCCATCGCCTGCATGAAGGCGGGAAAGAACGTGCTGGTCGAGAAGTCCTTCGCCGCCAACGCCGATCAGGCCAGGCAGGTCATTGAAACATCCGAGAGCACAGGCCTGCTCTGCACCGAGGCCATCTGGACCAGGTACATGCCCTCGCGCTCCATCATCGACGACATCGTCTCCTCGGGAGAAATCGGCACCGTCAGAACGGTCACCGCCAACCTGGGATATGTCACCGTGGATAAGGCCAGAATGACCGACCCGGCCCTGGCCGGCGGCGCCCTGCTCGACGTAGGTGTCTACCCTCTCAACTTCATCGACATGGTCATGGGACCCAAGCCTATTGAGCGGGTCTGCACGGATTGGGTCCGCAGCCCGGAGGGCGTGGACAGCCAGAACTCCACGACCATTCTCTACCAGGATGGATCCATGGGGGCAGCGACCAGCTCCATGGTCTCGGCCAGTGACCGGACCGGCAGCATCTGCGGAGACCAGGGTTACCTGCAGTGCGCCAACATCAACAACGTGGAGTCAATCGACCTGTACGACGCGGATCACCAATTGAAGAAGCACTACCCCATTCCCGACCAGCTGACCGGTTATGAGTATGAGGTGTCCAGTGCAGCGCAGGCCATTCTGGACGGCAAGATCGAGTGCGCCCAGATGCCCCACAAGGACACCCTGCGGATCATGGAGCTCATGGACTCTCTGCGCCGCCAGTGGGGCCTGGTCTTCCCCTTCGAATCATGAACCAGCAATGCGAATGGGGGCTGATGCCGCAATCGCCACGGCATCAGCCCCCATTCAGATCATCCAGGAAAGCCCTGCTTCATTCCTTTCTCACGAAAGTCACCAGACGCTGGAGGATGACAAAGACCAGGATCATCAGACCGACCACGATGGTGACGGCCTCAGCCGGGACTCCGAAGTCCGAGGTCAGAGGATCGATGATCGAGCGGACCAGCGCACCTATGACAGAACCCAGCACGTAGCCGTAACCGCCAGTGATCAGGGTGCCGCCGATGACGACCGCAGCTACAGCGTCCAGCTCCCAGCCCACGCCCATGGTGTTCTTGGCTGAACCGATGCCAGCCACATAGACGATGGAAGCGATGGAGGCCAGGACAGCCGAAGTCAGGTAGATGACATACTGCGTCCGCTTGACCGGAAGGCCCATCAGCTCGGCCGAGGACCGGGAACCGCCGATGGCGTAGATGGTACGGCCCGTCCTGGTCTTGTGGAGGATGACATAGCTGACTGCCACAACGACCAGAGCGACTACCACGCCGAAGTTCAGCGAAAGATCATTGGAAATCTTCGGGTTGTCGATGATCTTCAGTCCCTCGCCGCCGATCCAGCTGAAGTTGTTGTTCTGCGGCATATTGAGCGAGTCAGTCGAGATGATGGAGGCTATGCCCCTGGCAAGGAACATAGTGGACAGCGTGGCGATGAAGGGCTGCATGTTGAACTCTTCAATGAGCACACCGGCCAGCAGTCCAAAGACCGCACCGATGGCGATCATGATGACGATGACCAGTGACGCCGGCACACCGGCAATCATGAGCTTGACACCGACCACGCCGGTGATGGCCACTATGGCACCAACGCTCAGATCGATGCCGCCGGTGAGGATGGGGAAGGTCATGGCTACTGCCAGGATCACCAGGTAGGCGTGGTCCATGAACAGGGAGGACATGAATCCCAGCCGGATATAGGTGCCGAAGAGCACCTGGCCCATGATCAGCATGAGCAGGAAGATGACCACGGCAGCAACTGTCGGAATGGCCCTGGGGCTCAGCCGGAAACCTGCTTGTCTGCTTGCACTCTTCTTCATCATGCCACCACCTCTGCAGACTGCCTCATGGCACGCCTGCGTTTGAACTCAGCGACCGCGTTGTGCACCTTGGGCGCCTGCATGACGCAGATGATGATGACCACCACGGCGAAGAAGGCTGGCGTGGCGGCTGAATCAATGCCCAGGGTGATGATGGTCTTGCGGATCATCGCAATGATCACGGCGCCGAAAGCGCTTCCCAGCAGCGAGAACTTGCCGCCCAGCAGGGAGGTGCCTCCAATGACCACAGCCAGAATGGCGTACATCTCCAGGTCCTGACCGGTCTTGACCACATCGACCCTCATCACTGAAGCAGTCGCGAACAGCCCTGCCACAGCGGCCAGCAGACCCGAGATGGCGTAGACCAGGAAGAGGATCCGACGGGGCTTGATGCCGGTCATTCGGCTGGCTTCCTGGTTGATGCCCACCGACTCGATCATCATGCCGGCTGCCGTCTTCCTCATCAGAAGACCGACAAGGCAGACGATGATCACGGCTATGACAAAATTGGCCGGGATTCCCAGAATGAAGCCATTGGCCATCCAGCGCAACGGTCCGCTGCCGGCCACGCCTGAAGCGTCGGCATTCTGCCCATTGGTGATGACCTTGGCCAGTCCCCTGCCTGCCAGCATCATGATCAGCGTGGTGATGAAGGGCTGGAGTCCCAGAATGGAGACCAAGGCGCCGTTGATGCAGCCCAGAACCAGACCTACGGCCAGGGAAATCAGAATGGCCATCCAGACGTTCACCCCGTTGATCAGCATCTGCATGGCTGCAGCTCCGGCCACGGCCATGAGCGAGCCGACCGAAAGGTCGATGCCCGAGGTCGAGATGACCAGGGTCATGCCGGTGGCGATCATCAGGTATCGCGCAGACTCCTGGATCATGGTGATCAGGGGTCCTGCCAGGCCGCCTGTGCGCGGATTGTATGACAGGCTGAGGAAGGAATGATCCACTAGGGTGCAGACCACAATCAGCGCGAGGAAGGCGACCACGCTCCAAATCAGCTGATTGCCGAATATACGGCGCAGGAAGGATGGACCTTCATCCTCCGATTGCTGCTTGGCGGGCTTGCTCATCTTTCCTCCTTTCCTTGAGATTGTCCGGAGACCGAGGTGTTGGCTATGTCTTCCACGATGGTCTGCTGGGAAACCGTGTCATCGTTGTCCATCAGGTCGATCTTGTGACGGTCCTTGAGGACGGTTATCTGATCGGAGAGGCGGACGACCTCATCAAGCTCAGAGGAGATGAAGACCACGCTCATGCCCTGAGCGGCCAGATCCAGCACCGTCTGCTGGATCTCCGCCTTGGCGCCGATGTCGATTCCCCTGGTCGGTTCGTCCAGGATCAGCAGCTCGGGATCCGTGGCCAGCCACCTGGCCAGCAGGACCTTCTGCTGGTTTCCTCCTGAAAGGTTCTTGATCAGCCTGTCGGGATCGGCCGGGCGAACATTGAGCTCCTTGATGTACTTGTCGACTATCCGATCAGCCTCCTTCCTGGGGATTGGCCTGAACATGCCCCGGGTGGCCTGGAGGGCCAGGATGATGTTCTCCCTGACCGTCAGGTCGCCGATGATGCCCTCATCCCTTCTGTTCTCCGTAGAGTAGGCAATCTTGTTCTTCAGGGCGTTGGCTGGGCTGTCGATGGAGATCTTCTTCCCATCAAAGGTGTAGGTACCCTTGTCGGGCTTGTCTGCGCCGAAGAGCAGGCGGCCGATTTCGGTTCTGCCGGAACCCAGCAGGCCGGCCAGTCCCATGATCTTGCCCTTGAAAAGATCCATGTCGAAGGGGTAGATGCTGCCCTTTCTGCCGAAGCCGCGGACGCTGGCCAGAGGCCGGTCTGTTGCGGCTTGGGATGTCTCTTTCCTCGACTTGGTGCCGATCAGCGAGAGCTCATCGGCGTTCTTGCCGATCATCTTGGTAATAAGGACATCGCGCGGCATGTCCTTGACCATGGTCTCCTCGACGAATTTGCCATTGCGCAGAATGGTCATTCTGTCGGCGATCTCGTAGACCTGGTCCAGGAAGTGGGAAACGAACAGTATGGCGATGCCCCGGTCCCTGACCTTGCGCATGATCCGGAACAGATCCTGAACCTCATTGGCATCCAGCGAAGATGTCGGCTCATCCAGGATCAGGACCTTGGCATCGATGACCATGGCCCTGGCGATGGCCACCAGTTGCTGCATGGCTATGGATATCTCATTGAGCGGAGTGTGGGGATCCAGATCCGTCAGGCCCATCTGGGCCAGAAAGCCTTTGGCCGCCTCATGGGTCTTGCGCCAGTTGATGCCCAGGTGCCCCCTCACCTCGTGCCCGAGCATGACGTTTTCGCCCACGCTCAGATTGGTGCACAGGTTGACTTCCTGGTAGACCGTGGCGATGCCGGCGTTCTGCGCATCGGCTGTGCCGTTGAAAATCCTGTTTTGGCCGTTGACGGTGATGGTTCCCGCGTTGATTTTGTATACCCCGGTGAGCGCCTTGATCATGGTCGATTTGCCTGCGCCGTTCTCCCCCATGAGGGCATGGACCTCACCGGGGAACAGACGCAGATCGACATTGTCGAGCGCCTTGACACCAGGGAATTCAATGCTGATTCCCTTCATGGAGACCAAGGGTGCTTCTTTTGTCATTGTCTTGCCTCATCAAACTGAATGCTGATCGGGGGGCGGTACCGCGGCCCAAAGACCCTTTCCCGCCCATAAAAAACGGCGTACCGCAACCTTCCCGGGTGCGCCGTCCTGTGCGTCCTACGCGATCAGCGATAGATCAGTACGCTCTGGAATCGATGACCTTCTTGGCCTCGTCGGCGGTGAAGACCTTCGAATCAATGACGATGTTCTTCTTGACCTTCTTGCCGTCCAGGTAATCCTTGACGGTCTTGGCGGTCGTTTCGCCGAAGAGCGGGTTGTACTCGATCACCAGCGACAGATCGCCGTCGATCAGTGCCTTCAGAGCAGGCTTGGTGCCATCGATGGTGATGATCTTGACCTTGCCCTTAAGACCTGCGGCATCGACAGCCTGTGCAGCGCCCAGGCCCATCTCGTCGTTCTGCGAGAAGATGAACTGGACATTCTGGCTCTTGTACTTGTCCAGCAGTCCGGCGGTGACGGTCTTGGCCTCGTCAGTGGACCAGTTGGCCGACTGGCTCTCCAGAACCTTGATGTTGCCACCGATCTTGGAATCCCAGCCCTTCTGGCGGTCCTTGACCACCGACAGGCCAGCAGGGCCCTCCAGAATCAGGCCATTGGCTCCATCGGGGAAGTTCTTGTTGACGAACTCTGCCGCCTGCTGCCCTGCCCACTCGTTGGAAGGTCCGATGTGGGAGGCGACCAGGCTTTCGTCCTTGGTCTGCACGTTGCGGTCGACCAGGAAGACCGGGATCTCGGCCTCCTTGGCCTTCTTCAGCGACTCATCCCATCCGCTGTCCTCGGTGGAGGACAGGACGATGGCATCAACCTCGTCGTTGACGAACTTGTTGAAGGCCTGGATCTGCTTCTGCTGATCGTTGTTCTGGGTCGGCGAATAGATCATGTTGAATCCGGCATTCTTGAAGGCCTTCTTCAGATCGTTCTCGTTGGCCGTGCGGAAGCCGCCCTCAGGGCCTACAGCAACGAATCCGATGGTCTTCTGCTTGTCGCCGCCCTTGCTGGAGCTGGATCCGGAAGAGCCGCAAGCTCCCATGGCCAAGACCGCAGCCGAGGCCGTGGCGATGGTCAGCGCCTTCTTCAGTACTGTATTCATTGTTCTCCTCCTTGAGTAGTCAGCATCGAAGCCACAGCATTATGATCATCGATGATGACATCCACGATTTTCAGTATCGTTTTTCCTCTTGCCGAGCTCAAGGCGCAGTGATAACAAATCGATAACAGTTCAACCACACCGACAGCCAAGCTGCAGCCGAGCCGCAGCCGGTCCCACCCATCCCGGTGATTGTCACCTGCCGCTGGTAACCGTATCCACCTGGGAATCAATGATGTACCACATGCCCTCCAGGGCTCCGGAAAGGCAGTGAACGATGCCCGAACGGTCCAGGGCGATCAGGCTCTGCATCTGATTGACCTGCCCTGCAGCCAAGCCTGTGGTTCCGGCCGGCAAATGCTGGATCGTCTCCGGGCCAGGGGCGATCTGGGAATGGCCGCCCGCATCCATGTCGCCATCCTTGTAGACCAGGGTGTCGTCGTTGTAGAAGGTCAAGGCCCTGATATACCGATGTCGGGCGATGACCTGGATCTGGTCGCTCAAGCCCTTCGGCCGCTGATTCTCGCCTCGGACAATACCCAGCATGACCAGGGTGTTCATACCCTGCGAACCATCTTCGAGCACCAGGCATAGACGCTGCCCCTCAGGTGCCACAGTCAGGGCGACCACACGCCGCCCATGCAGCCAGGGCAGGGCGAATTCCAAGGCACCCGGCTTGCCTGCGTCGACCAGGATGGCGGAATCACTCTGCCTGACAGCCCAAACCTCATCGGTGAAACTGCCGGCTATGGCGGTAATGGGTGTGCCGGCAAACAGTTTTCCGCAGGATGAAGCATCGGGTTTCAGACAGGTCACCTGGCCCTGATCAGACAGCAGCGCACCGCCGTTGGAGGAAAAGACCAGCCCCCTGGGCTCATGAAAGACGGGAGGCTGACCGACCCTGATCAGGTTCGAGGAGTTGAAACCTACCACCCCGCTGCTGCCCAGACTGTAGATGCGGTTGGAAGTCTGCCCTGAAGCTATGGTCAGGTCGTCATCCGCGTGGGAGTAGTCAATCCCTGACGCATCGACCACCCGCAGATCAAACTCGCCATTGCCGTCGCCCAAGAGCATCCGCATTTGATGGACCAGCATGGCCCTGTTTTCGCTGCTCAGGGAGGCGAAGGAGCTGCTTACCCTGATTTCCATGCGTCCCTTGACCTGCTGCACCGCATCGACTGCCAGGGAGACCTTGGCGGTGTTGAAGTTCGTCACGGAATCCCGCAGCCAGGCCGGAGGGCCCTTCAGCAGTTCCTTAAGGGCCAGGGTCCTCCAGTTTCGCCAGCCGAACCAGCGGTTGTCGGGAACAGGCACACCCTTGGCCAAGGGGAACTGATAGATGACGACCTGACGGTAGACCTGCATGAAATCATCCGAAGAGATCACTATCCCCGCCGGGGCCTTGCTGATCCGCCATTGGCCGCGCACTTTAGCGAGCTCAAACCGTTCGGTCCTGTACCCTGAGCCGCAGTCCTGTTCGGTGACGGAGAATATTCCATGGGCGTCCAAGGAGCCAATGCACTCGGTGGTCAGGTCAAGGGCAGTCCTCTTCCCGCTGCCCTCGTCATCCACGCGGTCATAGACAGGGGAACCCTTATAGATCGAGACGGATGCATTGAAATCCCATCCCGCAAAGGCCCGCTTGGTCATGTAGGACTTGGCGACAGCAAAGCCATCGCTTTGAATGCCGGTAGGCAGAGCCGCCAGGAAGCCCTTGACAATGCTCTCTGGCACGGCTCCGTCCACAGGACCCTCCGGGGAGGAGAAGACGCGATGGGGCTGATTCTCGATGGGACTGAGCTGACGGACCGACCCTGAGGTCGGCAGCCCGAATGGATTGGCGCAGCCTCCTGCGACCAGAGCAGCCACCATGGCCACACACAGCCCCAGCATCCGCACAGGGCGAAAGGCTCTTGGCCAGCGTGACGGTCTGAAAATGCTCATGATGCAGCCTCTTCGAAGAAGCCTTCCACGTCCAGACCATGGCCAGGCTGGAATCGGACCGGCGCACTCCCCTGATCCAGTTGCTCGGAGACATCCCTGGGCAGGGTCAGCAGGAACCAGGTCCCCTGCCCAACCTGCGAGCGCACCTGGAGCAGGCCATGCATGAGGTCGGTATTGTCCAAGGCGATCGACAGCCCCAGACCTGTACCGCCGGTCAATCGAGACCGCGACGGATCGGCCCGCCAGAACCGTTCGAATATATGAGTCAGGTCTTCGGGCGCAATGCCGGTTCCCCAGTCGCGCACACTGAATACCACGGCGTGCTCCGAGACGGCCAGCCGCAGCTGCACCGGCCCGTCCTCGGCGAAATCGATGGCATTGTTGACCAGGTTGCGCAGAATCGAAGTGCAACGGCTGGCATCGACGGTGATCATCACCTTGTGGTCGGGAAGGAGCGCCTTCACTGCAACCCCCTTCGTCCTGGCTATCTGGGCGACCTGCTGGACCACGTTGCGGACCAGACCGCAGGCATCGCACAGGTCCGGATTCAGCGATGTCTGGCCAGCCTCGTACCTGGATATTTCGAGAAGATCCTCAAGCATGCTGGCGAAGCGCGACACCTGCTTGTCCAGCAATTCCACGGTCCTGCGCTTGCTGGGATCCAGGTCGTCCCGAGTCTTGAAGAGCAGGTCCGTGGCCATGCGGATGGTGGTGACCGGGGTCCGCAGCTCATGGCTGACATCTGATACAAACCTGCGCTGGTAGGCTTCGGCCTCCTCCAGCTGACCGATCTTCTCATTGATGGAATCAGCCATCACGTTGAAGGAACGCTGCAGGGTGCCCAGCTCATCGGTCCGGTCCTCGGTGACCCGGACGTCCGACTCCCCTTGGGCCAATCCCTTGGCGGCACCTGCCACCTTGGTCACCGGACGGATGACTGAGTGAAGGGCCAGGAACACGATGATCCCCATCACAACGCTGGTCACCACGCTGACCGCAAGAAGGGCCATCTGCACGGAGAGCACGGAGCGCTGCTGGTCTGCGAAGGAGTAGATGGCATAGAACTCGATCCCTCCGGTAGTGGCCGGCCTCAGCATGGACCCCATGACGATGCCCGGGACCGGGTACTGACCCTTGTCGGCCGTGTTGATCATCTGCGAGTATGAGTGGCTGCCATTCGAGACGACGGCATTCCTGATTTCCGGGGTGATCAGGTCGCTGTCTCCCGGGGCAGTGGATACGGGGACGAACCTGCGGGCTGTGGAGTCATCCGGCCAGATGAAGACCCCAACCATGTTGGGCGCCCCCTCATTCTGAACGTTGGCTGCCATATTGACCACCAGTTTCTGATAGCTGCCCTCATCACCGGTGATGTCTGCGGAGTCAAGTCCTCCCTGAGCCCTGGCCAGCTCAGCGGCAAAGTCGGCCTGTGCCTGTCGCAGAACCTGGTTCAAGAGGGAGGTCCTGACCGAATACAGGGAGGCTGTCATGAAGACGACGCCGATCAGCAGTGCCGAAACCGTTGCCAGAAGGACCATTCGTATCTGCAGGGAGCTCCTGACTGCTCTGTAGAGCCTGCGCAGGAACATCCCGACTGCGGAAGACACCACCCTGTGCCTCGTGCGACTGCTCATGATCCTGGCTGCTCAGCCGCATACTTGTAACCGATGCCCCGAACCGTCTCGATGATTCTGGGATTTTCGGGATCGTCTTCGATCTTCTGCCTGAGACGCTGCACGTGGACGTTGACCAGACGGGTATCGCCCATATCCTGGTAATCCCAGACCTTCCGCAGCAGCTCTCCCCGGCTGAGCACCTCCCCGGGATGCGAGGCCAGCACGTAAAGCAGCTCGAACTCCGTGGGTGTCAAGGAAAGCTGCTTGCCCCGCTTGACCGCAGTGTGCTCCTGGCGGTTGATCTCTATCAGGCCATGGATGGCGGCCGGTGACTCCTGCCCCTGCTGATCAGCCCGGACCGAGACCGGACGCAGACGTGCATGAATCCTGGCCAGGAGTTCATCGGTGCTGAAGGGCTTGACCACATAGTCATCGGCTCCAGCCTCCAGACCCTCGACGATGTTCTTGGTATCGGATTTGGCCGTCAGCATGATGATGGGGACATTGGATCTGGACCTGATCCACCGGGCGATGCCAATCCCATCCATGCCGGGCAGCATGATGTCCAGCAGCACCAGATCAGGTTCCACCGTAGGGAATATCTCCACTGCCCTGGATCCATCCGTACAGGTCACCGGCCTGTAGGACTTCGTCTGCAGCACTATTGACAGCATCTCGCCCAGATCCCTGTCATCGTCGACAATCAGTATCGTGGCCGGCTCTTTCACAAGAAGCCCTCCCTCGTTCTCAGCATGCCATTATGCTCACTTGCTTCTAAGCAGAACGATAGCAGGGTTGGTCGGGGCTGAACCCGCCGACGGATCCTGGCGGGAATTGGCAGGGTTGACCTATTTGATGCGACGGACCCGGCCATGCTCCACCATATAGGCACGCCGCGCCAGATCGATCATGGGCAGATCGAAGGCCGAATCGGTGTAAAAGGCGTCAATGGCCGTCTTCTGGCCCAGGATCCGCTGAAAGTGCAGGGGCTTGTCAGGCCCGAAGTTGAGGTAGCCCACGGTCAGGGATTCCAAATCCAGGGTGGAGCCGATGCAGCGGGTGATGCCCAGTCGGCGGCAGGCCTCCCCCGCCACCAGATCGAAGGAGGCGGTCACCACCACATCGTCAGCCTGGGGGGTGTACCAATCCATGATCTTGTGCATGTTGGCATCCCAGAATTGGTTGACCAACCGGTCCATGTCAAAGCCGGGACGCGAGGTCAGGCGACGCAGGTAGCGCGAGCCCACCCGGCGCATGGCCGAGTCCAGCTGCTTGAGTGTGACCCGGCCCAGACGGTAGCGGACAGCATAGAAGAGGGCGATCGGCAGGTAGTGAAGCACCCGCGGATCCTTGCGGGCGGTGAACAGGTAGAAGTCAAGCAGACTCTCGCCATCGTAGATGGTGCCATCGAAGTCCAGTACCCGCATGCCAGTCCTTTCCAGATATCAGCGCTAAAAAGCGAACATCTTAGCATACCGTGGAGCAATGACGGTGATAGTCCCCGACCTTGGCCGACCCTGCCTCGTCGGATGCTTAGCTCCACTTGGCCGCACAAGCAGGCAATTCACCTCGGTCCAGGAGCCGGATGAAGGCGGGAAAGCCCTGTATGGCCTGCCTGATCCATGTCCTGATTGTGGATCATCCCCATGGTGTCGACGGTATTGATATGATGAAAAATGCGTCGTCCGTGCTGGGCCGAGGCTAGGGAGTTGCCGGAAATAGGCCTGGAAGGGGAACGGCGCAGAAGGGGTCCATGCGGTCATTGGGTTAACCATGCCCGCAGAACTCTTCGATCTTCCTTACCAGCTAGGGGGCAGCAGCGATGTTGAAGAAGAGCCACTACCACAACCTGAGCAGCTGTATAGCCGGAATCTACCGGCATGCACGCAACGATGCCAGCCGGTATACAGGCGACTCCACCTTACGGGGCACCCAGGGTGATCTGATCGTATACCTCTATGACCATCCAGGCCTCAGCCAGCGCCAGATAGCCCGGGACCTGTGCGTAGATCCCAGTCTGTTGGCCCGGGATCTGAAAGCCTTAAAAGCCCTGGGCCTGGTCAGCCGTGAACAGAACCCCGCCGATCACCGGGTCAATATCATCGCTCTGACCAGGTCAGGCGCAGGCATAGCGCGCAAGCGAATCAGATCGGTCAACAACTGGTGGATCGATCTGTTCAAACAGAATCCAGATATCGACCCTGAGACCTTGCAGAACGAGTTGCGCTGCGTCTACAACCGGCTCCTGGCCAACCAGCTCTGATCCCTCATACTGAAGAAGGGACCCGACCGAACCTGTCGCCGTCCTTGGACGGTTGGGTTTGTGTCAGGCCCCTAGCTTTTTCAGGCTTTTTACGCCCTTATGCCGGACCGTATCAGCCCACCGAACGGCCGGAGGTCTCCCATCCCATCAGGCCTACAACCAGCATGGAGGCCAGGGCAACCAGGCTGATGGTGACGAAGATCGAGGTGCTCCCCCATACGCTGAGCATGGCACCGATCAGCACGGGCATGAGCACATTGCAGAGCTTGGCAACGGCATTGGCAATGCCCACGCAACGGAAGCGGACCGTGGTCGGGAAGAGCTCGGGCGCATAGACGGCCACCACTGAAGACATGAGGACGTAGAGGCTGGCCATGAGCAGGATGCCCACCAGGATGGCCGTGACCTGGCTGGTCTGCGCGGCGTAGAGCATACCGAAAACCGCTGTCAGCAGGAAGGCGGTGACGATGATCCGCTTACGACCTATCCGGTCCAAGAGCAGGGATCCGATCAGGCAGCCCAGGGGGGCACCCAGCATCATCAGGGTGCTGATCCACAGGGATCCGCTCAGATTGATGCCCCGCTTGAGCAGGATGGTGGGCACCCAGGAGGTGAAGGCGTAGGAGCAGACATTGGTGGCCGAGACTGCCACAGTGGCCACAATCAGGCCGCGGACAATGCTGCCCGAAGCCTGGGCAGGTGCTTGAGTGCCTTCATCCTTCCCAACAAGGGCGGAGCCACTGGCAGAACCGGAGCCTGAATTACCCTGAGCGTTGTTGGCCTCCAGAAGCTCGACCACCTGGGTGGCCTCGTCTATCCGCCCGTGCTGGGCCAGCCATCGAGGGGACTCAGGGATGTCACGCCGCAGGTACCAGATCAACGCCGCTGCCAGACCAATGCCCACGAAGAGCGGCCGCCAGGACCAGCGCGGAATGATCCAGGCGCACAGGAGCATGGCCAGGGGCACTCCGGTGTTGGCCACCAGCGAGACGATGGCGCTCCAGCGGCCGCGATGCCTGATGGGAGCGAATTCGTTGACCATGGAGAATCCGGTGACGATTTCGGCGCCAAGACCCAGGCCGGCCCCCAGGCGGCAGACCGAGAGGACGGCCATGTTCGGGGCCAGAGCGCCCAGCAGGGTAAAGCCTCCGAAGAGCAGCAGGTTGATCTGATAGGCGGTCTTGCGCCCTCGCAGGTCTCCGATGAATCCGGCCAGCAGCGAGCCCACCAGGAGCCCCAGGAAACCAGCCGACAGGAAGAGGGAATTCTGGGCGACCGTGGACCACCCGGTGCTCAGTGCTGAACTGGCTACTGCGCTGCCCACATAGACATCGATGCTGTCCATGAGCATTCCCGCGGCCACCAGGGCCACGATCTTGTAAAAAGTAGCCGATTCACGAGCATTGTCTACTCGCCGGGTAATCTCGCGGACCGCCAGGTCGTCCTCGGCCACGCCGAGGCCCTTTGATTGTTCGGATATGTCTGCATTGTCAATGACCGCTGTCGACATCGTCACCCTCGCGCCCGTGCATGAGGCAGGCATGCCCCATGCGTCCATGCCAGACCTGCCGACGACGACAGGCTCCTTGTGGGAGCATGGCGACCGTCAATATGGAAGGCCTGGACCCTGCGGCGTTTCGGTCATTGTGTGGCTGCTCAACGTCTATTGGGTGCCCAGTATAGGAGTCTGGACGGTCATTGCCCAGACCCGGCGTTTCCCCCCGGCCCGGCCGCCCTGTCCAGGATGGCCCTGATGGCCTCCAGTCGTGGACCCAGCTGACGCTCATAGCCGCGATCATTGGGGTGGTAGTAGCGTCGCCCGACCAGTTCGTCGGGCATGTACTGCTGGGGCGCCACCGCATCCGGCGCATCGTGGGCATACTGGTAGCCCTCATGGTTGCCCCAGGCCTTCATCAGCTTGGTGGGGGCATTGCGCAGGTGCAGGGGAACCTGGCCGATATGCCCGGCGTCCACATCCTCCAGGGCCTGGTTGATGGCCAGGTAGGAGGCGTTGGACTTGGGCGCAGTGGCCACGGCGATGACTGCCTCGGCCAGGATCAGCCGGGCCTCCGGCATGCCCACCATGGCCACGGCCTGGGCAGCCGCGACCGTGATCTCCAGCACCTCCGGAGAGGCCATGCCCACCTCCTCGGCGGAGGCGATCATGATCCGTCGGGCGATGAAACGCGGGTCCTCGCCTGCCCGGATCATCCGAGCCAGGTAGTGCAGAGCCGCATCCACGTCGGAACCCCGCATGGACTTGATGAAGGCCGAGGCCACGTCATAGTGGTCGTCGCCCTTCTTGTCATAGCGGACGGCGGCCACGTCCATGACCGAGGAGACCACCTTGGCATTGATCAGGGGCCGGCGCGCCCCCTTGGCACGAGGCCCGCCCTCGGTGACGGCCCCGGCCGCAGCCTCCAGAATGGTCAGAGCACGACGGGCGTCGCCCCCGGAAAAGCGCACGATCTGGTCCAGAGCCTCTGCATCCAGCCGCACCTGGTCCTTGAGCCCCCGCTGGTCCTTGACGGCCCTGCGGACCAGCTTGGCCAGGTCCTGGTCGTCCAGGGCCTCCAGCTTGACCACCACCGAGCGGGAAAGCAGGGGCGCAATGACCGAAAAGCTGGGATTCTCCGTGGTGGCTGCGATAAAAGTCACATCCCGGTTCTCCACGCTGGGCAGCAGGGCATCCTGCTGGGACTTGGAAAAGCGGTGGACCTCATCGATGAAGAGGACAGTCTCCTGGCCCTGGCTGACCAGCCGCTCCCGAGCCTGGGCGAGGACCTGCCGCACCTCCTTGACCCCCGAGGTGACGGCCGAAAGCTCCTCGAAATGCCGTCCGGACTGTCGGGCGACGATGTAGGCCAGGGTGGTCTTGCCCACCCCGGGAGGACCGAAAAGAATGACCGAGCTGGGAGCCGTCAGGCGGTTGTTCGGATCCGACCGGGCCAGCCGCTCCAAAGGGGTTCCAGGAGCCGTGACCTTGTCCTGGCCGACCACCTCGTCCAGGCTCTTGGGCCGCATCCTGACCGCCAGAGGCAGGGTGTGCTCCTCGGGGGGATCCGCCGCCTGGAAGAGATCATCAACCATCTGCAATACCTCATTCCTCGGGGCCCCTATGGCTCCCCGCCCTCACCAGCATAAGCCTGCATCTGCCGCAATCAGAAGGACGAACGCGCTAGACTGGGAACTCATATAGCTGTATCGCCCAGCGCGTAGTTGGGCTCCGGAAACCCGGTATGTGTACAGTTTACTGGTCATCAGCCTGGATATTTTCAGGAAGGCCATAGGCAGCAGCAAGGCCTGCCGCCTGGAAGAAACCGGTACCGGCACAGGTCGGAACAATAAGGAGAATTGCCAGTGATCGCCAAGCATGTTCGCCAGGGATGGACATCGGGTCCAGGCAGGTGGGCCGTCGGCCTGTTGGCCTTGGTCCTAGGGCTCTCAGCCCTGATCGTCGCCCCCCTGGCCACGCCGGCGCAGGCGGCTCAGGACTCCCCCGCCGCGCAGGCGGTCCACGGACGCACCTTCCGCGTCGCCACCGACACCACTTTCGCCCCCTTTGAATTCCGCGACTCCTCCGGCAAGCTGGTCGGCATCGACATGGATCTGATCCGCAAGATCGCCGACATCGAGGGCTTCTCGGTGCAGATCCAGTCCCTGGGCTTCAACGCCGCCCTGCAGGCCTTGAACTCCCAGCAGGCCGACGTGGTCATAGCCGGCATGACCATCACCGACCAGCGCAAGCAGGTCTACGACTTCACCGACCCCTATTTCGACTCCGGCGTGCAGATGGCCATCGCCAAGGACAACGACCAGATCCACAGCTACAAGGATCTGCGAGGCAGCGTGGTGGCCGTCAAGACCGGCAGCGAGGGCGAGGCTTTCGCCAAGCAGCGTGCGGCCCAGTACGGGTTTAGCGTCAAGGCGGTGGACCAGTCCTCCACCATGTACGAGATGGTCAAGTCCGGCAACGCCCAGGCGGTCATCGACGACTACCCAGTCCTGGCCTACGGCATCGCCCAGGGCAACGGGCTGAAGACCGTGACCAAGAAGGAGCCTGGCGCCTCCTACGGGGCGGCCGTCCGCAAGGGCGAGAACAAGGAGTTCGTGGCCGCCTTCAACGAGGGTCTGGCCAGGATGAAGGCCGACGGCAGCTATAAAAAACTGGTCGATGCCTATGTGGGCAGCGGCCATTCCAGCAAGAGCGCCCCCGCCTCCAGGCCAGGATTCTTCGAGCTGGTCCGCCAGGCCTTCCCCTCCCTGATGCTGGGCCTGCGCAACACCCTGGCCATCACGGCCATATCCTTCGTCATCGCCCTGGCCATCGGCATCATCCTGGGACTGTGGCGGATCAGCCCCAACCGGATCCTGTCCTGGATCGCCCGGATCTATGTGGCGATCTTCAGGGGCACACCCGTCCTGGTCTGGGCCTTCTTCTTCTACCTGGGCGTCCCCCAGCTGATCGGCCACCGCATCAGCATCTGGCTGGCCGGCGCGCTGACCCTGTCCCTGAACTCCGGAGCCTACCTGGTGGAGATCGTGCGCGGCGCCATCGACTCGGTTGACGTCGGGCAGATGGAGGGTGCCCGCAGCCTGGGCCTGACACGTCGCATGGCCCTGCGCCGGGTCATCCTGCCCCAGGCCGTCAGATTCGCCACGCCCTCCATCATCAACCAGCTGGTCATCATGCTCAAGGACTCCTCCCTGCTGCTGGCCATCGGCTTCGGCGAACTGCTCTACCAGGCCCAGCAGATCTACGCGGCCAACTTCCGCGTGACAGAGACCCTGTTCATGGTGGGCGTCATCTACTTCGTCGCCATCAGCGCCCTGACCTGGATGGCCAATATGCTCGATAGGAGGCTGCATCGATGAACTTCGAGGACCCGGACATGGACACCGGACGACTGACCCGTCGCATCCGTCAGAACCAAAGTCGCCTCAGCCAGGGAACATCCCAGATGGCCGTATCCATCCGCGACCTGCACAAGCGCTACGGCGACACCGAGGTCCTCAAGGGGATCGACATGGAGGTCAAGCCGGGCGAGGTCATCTCCATCATCGGCCCCTCGGGCGCGGGCAAGTCCACCCTGCTGCGCTGCATCAACGCCCTGGAGATGCCCACTTCGGGCACCATCAGCGTCTATGGGATCGACATTTCCGATCCAAAGACCAACATCGACAAGCTGCGCGAGCACGTGGGCATGGTCTTCCAGCACTTCAACCTCTTCCCCAACATGAGCGTGGCCGACAACATCACGCTGGCCCCCCATATGCTGCACAAGACCCCCAAGGAGGATGCCCGGCAGCAGGCCCTGGAACTGCTGGAGACCGTAGGGCTTCAGGAGAAGGCGGACGCAAGGCCCACGGACCTGTCGGGCGGGCAGCAGCAGCGTGTGGCCATCGCCCGCGCACTGGCCATGCACCCGGACATCATGCTCTTCGACGAGGCCACTTCGGCCCTGGATCCGGAAATGGTGGGCGACGTGCTTGAAGTCATCCGCTCCCTGGCCGAGGGCGGCATGACCATGATTCTGGTCACCCACGAGATGGCCTTCGCCCGGGAGGTCTCCTCCAGGGTGATCTTCACCGATGCCGGGATCATCGAGGAGGAGGGCACGCCCGAGCAGATCTTCGGCCACCCGCAGAGCCCTCGGCTGCAGTCCTTCCTCTCCAAGGTCCTGTAAAGGACCTCGGCCTAAAGCTCCATCAACTCCTCGATGGGACCCACCCGGTACTCCTTGAAGACCACCTGACCGCTCTCCTGGGTGGCATCCAGATCCACAATGCCGGCGATGCCCCAGTCGCGTTCGCCTTCCACATCGTCGAAGATCTGCTGGACCCGCCAGGTGCGGCCCCTTCGCTCATCACGGTCGTCCAGGCTGAAGAAGTCCGAGGACCTGGCCTGGGCATCGGTCAGAATCTGCTCATGGTCCTCGTAGAGGTCGTCCAGTGCATCGCTCCAGGCCCGCAGGCCGTAGCCCCAGTCTGCATCCAGGTCGGCCAGGGCCTCCGGCCGGTCGGCAGCCACCAGCTCCACCCGCTGGAACATGGCGTTGCGCACCAGCAGGGTCAGCCCACGCCGGTCAGCCACCACCTGGTCCTCCACCTTGGGCGGGGCGGCATCTAGCCCGCTAGGAACTTCGCCGCTTTCGCCCCTGCCTGCGGCCTCCCACTCATCCACCAGGCTGGAGTCCACCGAGCGCACGATCAGTCCCAGCCAGGCCAGGATGTCCTCCAGCCGCTCATCCATGAACTCTTCGGGAACCGTCCTGCTGAGCGCCCGATAGGCATCGGACAGATAGCGCAGCAGGGTCCCCTCCGACCGGGATATTCCGTAGCGGGCGATGTAGCCGTTGAAGTCCGAGGCCGTCTCGATCATGTCCCGCAGCACGGACTTGGGATGGATCTCAAAGTCGTTGGCCCAGGGAACGTCCCGACGGTAGCGGTCGAAGGCCTCGCCCAGCAGCTCCTCCAGGGGCTTGGGCCAGGTCACCTCCTGCAGGCGCTCCATCCGTTCCTCGTACTCCAGGCCATCCTCCTTCATCTGCTGGATGGCCGCGTCGCGGGCCTGCCGCTGCTGGGCCTTGAGTATCTGCCGGGGATCCTCCAGGGTGGCCTCGACCATGGAGAGCAGGTTCATGTCGTAATCAGGATCCTCAGGATCCAGCAGCTCCAGGGCGGCCAGCAGGAAGGGCGAAAGGGGCTGGTCCAGGGCGAAGTCCTCGGGCAGGTCCACGGTCGTGAAGTAGTCCAGGCCGCCGTCCGGGTTCTTTTCGGTCTCGATGACCCCGGTGTCGGTCAGAGTCTGGAAGATCTCGTCGGCCCGGTCCTGCAGATGCTCCTTCTGCTGCGGAGTCTGACGGGAGTCCTCGATCAGGTCCTCCACCCGCCTCCTGGCATCCCCGCCCTGGTCGACCTCGTTGAGGACCATGGCGTGGGAGATCTTCAGGTGCGGCGTCAGAGTCTCGGGACGGGCTTCGATCAGCTTGTCGAAGGTCCCCTTGCCCCAGGTGACGAACCCCTCCTGGGGCTTCTTGCGCTTGATCCGCTTGAGCTTCTTGGGGTCGTTGCCCGCCTTGGCCACGGCCCTGGCGTTCTCTATCTCGTATTCGGGTGCCTCGGCCACGACCAGTCCGCTGGTGTCGAAGCCCATGCGTCCGGCCCTGCCTGCGATCTGGTGGAATTCCCGGGCCCGCAGACGGCGCATCTTGTAGCCGTCGAACTTGGTCAGTCCGGTCAGCAGGACGGTGTGGATGGGCACGTTGATGCCGACCCCCAGGGTGTCCGTGCCGCAGATGACCGGCAGAAGGCCATCCTGGGCCAGCTGCTCCACCAGGCGCCGGTACCGGGGCAGCATGCCGGCATGGTGGACCCCGACCCCGGTGCGCAGCAGCCGCTGCAGAATCCTGCCGAAGGCCGTGGTGAAACGGGTGCCGGCCATGGCCTCCTTGATCCGGTCGCGCTGCCCCCGGTCGGAGACCCCTGTGCTGGACAGGGCCTGGGCCGTCTCCAGGGCGGCATCCTGGGAGAAATGAACGATATAGACCGGCGAATCCCCATCGGCCAGCAAGGACTCTACAGTGCTAGGCAGAGGGGTGTCCACATACCGGTAGTCCAGAGGCACCGGCCGGGGGGCATCGGCGACGATGTCCACACCCACCCCGGTTTTGCGCTCCAGATCCTGGGCAATCTGATCCACGTCGCCCAGGGTGGCCGACATGAGCAGGAACTGCACATCGGGCAGGGTCAGCAGGGGCACCTGCCAGGCCCAGCCTCGGTCCGGGTCTCCGTAATAGTGGAACTCATCCATGGCCACGCAGCCGATGTCGGCGTGCCTGCCCTCCCTCAAGGCCTGGTTGGCCAGGATCTCGGCCGTGCAGCAGATGACCGGAGCATCCGTGTTGATGTGGGTGTCGCCGGTGATCATGCCCACCCGGTCGCGGCCCAGGACCGAGACCAGGTCGAAGAACTTCTCAGAGACCAGAGCCTTGATGGGGGCCGTGTAATAGGAGCGCCTCCCGGTGCACAAGGCGATGAAATGCATGGCCAGGGCCACCATGGACTTGCCCGAGCCGGTCGGGGTCGACAGGATCACATGGTCGCCTGAAACCAGGGAGAGCACGGCCTCCTCCTGGTGCGGCCAGGGGGTGATGCCTCGGGAAGCCACCCAGGAGAAGAAGCGGTCGTAGATTCTGATCCTCGGTCAGGTTGCGGGGGCCTCCCGCCTCGGGGATCAGGTCGCCCAGTGAGGCGGGCTGGTCGGTTGAGGCGGTTGAGGAATCAGCATGTTCTTGGACCATGTCCACCAGTCTATCCGGCCAGGCACACAAGTCCGGCCGGAGACTGGCTTGGAATCATGGGAGCTGAGGACCGGTCAGCCCTGGTCTTTGCCCTCCTGCTTCTTGCCCTCGTCCTTCTGATCGCCGTCGGAGCGGCCGCCGCGTCCAGGCTTGAGGAAGTCAGGAATCTCCAGGCTCGCCTTGTGCGGATCGACCAGCGTGTCGGGCTGGGTCCTGTCATAGCCCTGGATGTAGCGGGTCTTCCTCCAGTGCTGGATGGAGGCGTTGGATCCACGGTGATGGGCGTGGTACTGCAGCGGCGCGCCGCCGTACCGGTCCTCGTCCACCTCCTTGGCCACGGCTATCTGGTTGACATTGGAGGGATCCATGATGGCCACGGGCGCGGCCGGCTCCACGAAGTCGGCGGGAGCGGCAGTGCGCTCCTGCATCTTCTTGGGCAGCCAGCGGGCGAAGTGGGACAGCAGGAAGCAGACGAAGAAGTAGACCACCGAGGCCACCACCAGGGTCTGCAGGATGTTGAAGTACATGGAACCCAGACGACGGGACTCCTGCAGCAGATCCGTGTACATGATGATGGAGCCCAGAGCCGTGTCCTTGAGGACCACGACCAGCTGGGTAACAGCCGCCGGCAGCATGGCGTAGACGGCCTGGGGAACCTCGATCTGCATCAGCGACTGGGTCCTGGTCAGCCCCAGGGCCAGGGAGGCCTCGCGCTGGCCGTTGGGCAGGTTGCCCACACCCGAACGGATCAGCTCAGCCACCACGGAGCCGTTGTAGAGGATCAGACCCAGCACGACGGCCCAGTAGGAGGCCTGGCTGACTCCGGCAAAGGCGAACCAGCGCCAGAAGAAGATCATCATCATCAGCACCGGGACGGCCCGGCAGAACTCCACAATAACGCCCGAGACCGCCCTTACCAGCCCGTTGGGCAGCAGACGGCCGATGCCGAAGACGAACCCAAAGATGACCGAGCCTATCACTGCCACAACCGAGGCCTTGATGGTCAGCCAGAGCCCGGGCAGGTAGAAGTCGGACCAGGCTTCGTAGTCCAGGGCCGGACGCCAGAGCTCCCAGCTCAGCTGGTTCTCGCCGTCCGGAGGGTTGTGCAGCCTCATCAGCACCAGGATGACCACTATGGCGAAGATAACAGCGGCTATCCAGTTGACGATTCGTATGGTGCGCCGGCCCTTGGGACCGGGCTGATCGAAGAGCAGCGAGCTCTCATTGTCCTGTGCCATGGCCGCTCACCTCCTTACTGCCAGCTTGTTGGACAGGTACGTGGTCAGCGCCCCGATGGG
Organism: Bifidobacterium asteroides; assembly: GCF_030758775.1. Lineage (NCBI taxonomy): Bacteria > Bacillati > Actinomycetota > Actinomycetes > Bifidobacteriales > Bifidobacteriaceae > Bifidobacterium > Bifidobacterium asteroides. The sequence continues at coordinate 827,894 of NZ_CP132384.1, read as the reverse complement.
CAGAACGAGGATCACGTATCCCAGGGCGAAGATCAGGAAGATGGCCACAATGGCGTTGGCGTGGAACTCGATCATCTCGCTCATCAGGGAGGAGCTCTCGGAAGCCACGGAAGCGGCTGCAGCCACGGTGGAGTTCTTCAGCAGGGCGATGAAGGTGTTGCCCAGGGGCGCCACCGACCCGCGGAAGGCCTGGGGCAGAATGATCTGCGAGGCCGACTGGAAGAAGCTCAGCCCCAGGGCACGGGCCGCCTCGGCCTGACCCAGGGGCACCGTGTTGATGCCCGAGCGCAGGGACTCGCAGACGAAGGCCGCCGTATACAGGGACAGGCCCGTCACCGCCAGCCAGAAGAAGTTGACGGAGAATTCCGGCGAGAAGCTGATCTTGAGCTGGGCGAAGGCCCCCAGGACCATGAAGACCATGATGATGGTCAGTGGCATGTTCTGGAAGAACTCAACATACCCTCGGCCGACGGTCCTCAGGGAGGAGATGGGCGAGATGCGCATGATCACCAGGATGATGCCCAGAATCAGCGAGAAGAGGGCCGACCAGAGGGTCAGCTGGATGTTGACCCAGAAGGCCGCCGGGATGTCGTAGTCGGAAAACAGTTCGATGATGGTTGACATCTCACTCCCCTTCCGTGGGCTTGGGCGGATTGAACCGCGGGTCGGGTTTGTAGTGGGTGCCCCGGGTGTTGTTCTCCAGCGCCCGCTGCCAGGAGCCGTTGGCCTCCATGTCGGCCAGGGCCGCGTTGATCTTATGGGCCAGCTTGGTATTGCCCTTCTTGATGCCCACGCCGTAGTACTCCTGGGTGAAGGGTTTGCCCACCAGCCGCAGTCTTCCACGGGAGGCGGAGGCCAGGCCGGCCAGGATGATGTCGTCGGTGGTGACCGCATCGACGATGCCGGAGAAGAGTGCGGTGGCGCATTCGGCGTAGCCGGGCTGCTCCATCAGCTGGACCTCCTTGGCAAATTTTTTCTTGACGGTGACGGCCGAGGTGGACCCGGTCACCGAGCACAGACGCTTGCCGTTGAGGTCCTCGGGGCCGCGGATATGGTGGTCCTCCTTGCGCACCAGCAGGTCCTGGCCGGCCACGATGTAGGGTCCGGCGAAGGAGACGGCCCGCTTGCGCTCATCCGTTATGGAGTATGAGGCCAGGATCATGTCCACGTCGCCGTTCTGGAGCATGGCCTCCCGCTGCTTGGAGGGGGCCTCCTTCCAGACGATGTCGTCGGCGCTGTAGCCCAGCTTGTCGGCGATGTAGGTGGCCACGTCCACGTCGAAGCCCACATAGGTCCCGGCCTTCTTGAAGCCCAGACCGGGCTGGTCGAACTTGATGCCCACCCGGATCTTGCCTGCCTCCTTGTCGGAGCCGCAGGCCGCCAGGGAGACCAGGCAACCCAGAGCGCACAGGATCGCGGTCAGATTCCTGGCCAGCCGTTTCAGCGGCCGGCCCATGCCATGCATGCTTGCATTCATGCGGATATGCTTCCCTCCTGCTTCAGTGGGTCAGAATCTTGGACAGGAAGTCGGCGGCCCGCTGGGTCTTGGGGTGGTCGAAGAAGTCGTCGGGGTCATCCTTTTCCAGGATCCGCCCATCGGCCATGAAGACGATATGGTCGGCCGCCTGACGGGCAAAGCCCATCTCATGGGTCACGCAGATCATGGTCATGCCCTCCTGGGCCAGCTGGATCATGACATCCAGCACCTCGTTGACCATCTCCGGGTCCAGGGCTGATGTGGGCTCGTCGAAGAGCATGATCTTGGGCTGCATGGCCAGGGCGCGGGCGATGGCCACACGCTGCTGCTGCCCGCCGGAGAGCTGGGAGGGCATCTTGGAGGCTTGGGATTCCACGCCCACCCGGGCCAAGAGATCCATGGCCAGGTCCTCGGCATCCTTCTTGGGCATGTGGCGCACCTTGATGGGCGCCAGGGTCATGTTCTCCAGGATGGTCTTGTTGGCGAACAGGTTGAAGGACTGGAAGACCATGCCCACCTCGGCCCTGAGCCGAGCCAGGTCGCGTCCCTCCTGGGGCAGGGGCTCCCCCTCGATCCTGATGACGCCGGAGTCGATGGACTCCAGGCGGTTGATGGTCCGGCACATGGTGGACTTGCCGGAGCCTGAGGGCCCGACCACCACCAGCACCTCGCCGGTATCGACCTGCAGGTTGATGTCCTTGAGGACGTGCAGGCTGCCAAAATGCTTCTCGACGTGGGCCAGCTCGACCAGCGGCCCGGACTTGTCCTTGACGGGGCGATCCGAGGCCGGCTTCTCCGGCAGAATCCGCTCCGACGGATGTTTGGTTGTTTCGCTCATATTGGGCAGTTTACTCATCCTTTGTTGCAGAACGGCCATAGAAACGGTTCTCCCGTCAAGCCGAGGCAAGGGCAAAGCCCGGCCCGATCGGTCCGCAGCGCATAACAAGGCATACACAATAAGGGCCGGAACCCCGCAGGATTCCAGCCCTTTGAAGACTCTCGCCGATCAGCGGGGGGATGCGCTCAGTCGGCATCCTCCTCATCCGGCTCCCAGTCCACGCCGGTCTCGGCGCGTTGCTGGTCGGAGATGGGGGCCGGAGCCCCGGTCATGGGATCCTGGCCGCCGCCGGACTTGGGGAAGGCGATGACATCGCGGATGGAATCCGCCCCCGTCAGGATCTGTGCGGTCCTGTCCCAGCCGAAGGCGATGCCCGCGTGGGGCGGAGCGCCGTACTTGAAGGCATCCAGCAGGAAGCCGAACTTCTCCTGGGCCTCCTCGGGGCCGATGCCCAGCACCTTGAAGATCCGGTCCTGGATGTCGTCACGGTGGATACGCACCGAGCCGCCGCCCATCTCCTCGCCGTTGCAGACGATGTCGTAGGAGTCGCTCATGGCGTGCTCGGGATCCTCGTCGAAACGGTCGATCCAGTCGGCCGAGGGCATGGTGAAGGGGTGGTGCATGGAGGTCCACTTGGAATGGCCCACGGCCACATCGTCGTCATCCGGGTCGTCGGTGGGCTTGAAGAGCGGGAAGTCCACCACCCAGGTCAGGGCGAACTCGTCGGGCTTGAGCAGCCCCTGGCGGCGGGCGATCTCCACACGGGCCGCACCCAGCAGGGTCTGCGAGGCCTCGCGGGGTCCGGCTGCAAAGAAGACGGCATCCCCGTCCGAGGCGCCCACAGCCTCCTTGAGGCCCTGGCGCTCGGCATCAGACAGGTTCTTGGCCACGGGACCCTTGAGGGTGCCATCGCCGGTGAACTGGACATAGGCCAGACCCTTGGCACCCCGCTGGCGGGCCCACTCCTGCCAGGCATCGAACTGCCTGCGGGGCAGGTTGGCCGCGCCCTGGTAGACCACGGCACCCACATAGGGGGCCTGGAAGACCCGGAAGGGCGTGTCCTTGAAGTACTCGGTCAGCTCGACGATGGGGTTGCCGAAGCGCAGGTCAGGCTTGTCGGAGCCGTACTTGTCCATGGCCTCCTGCCAGCTGATCCTGGGAATGGGCAGGGTGACCTCGAATCCTGCAGCCTTCCAGACCTCGGCGATGACCTGCTCGGCCATGGCCATGACGTCCTCCTGGGAGGCGAAGCTCATCTCGATGTCCAGCTGGGTGAACTCGGGCTGCCTGTCGGCACGGAAGTCCTCGTCGCGGTAGCAGCGGGCGATCTGGTAGTAACGCTCGAAGCCGCCCACCATCAGCAGCTGCTTGAGCAGCTGTGGGGACTGCGGCAGGGCGTACCAGGATCCGGGCACCAGACGGGCCGGCACCAGGAAGTCGCGGGCACCCTCGGGGGTGGACTTGATCAGGGTCGGCGTCTCGATCTCGCAGAAGTCCATCTTGTCCAAGGCGGCACGGGCGGCACGGTTCATGGCGGCCCTCAGGCGGATGTTGCGCTGCATGGAGGGGCGGCGCAGGTCCAGATAACGGTAGCGCAGCCGCACATCCTCGCCGGGCAGCTTGTTCTCGGCCTCGTTCTCCAGGGCTGTGGACACCTGGAAGGGCAGGGCGGCCGACTTGGCCAGAACCTCGATCTTGTCGGCTACGATCTCGATGTGCCCGGTGGACAGATGCTCGTTGTCGTTGCCCTCGGGGCGTTCGCGGACCTTGCCGGTGACCTGGATCACGTACTCGCTGCGCAGGGGCCGGGCCTCTTCCTCATCGTAGATGACGATCTGCACCAGACCGGAACGGTCACGCAGGTCGATGAAGGCCACGCCTCCGTGATCCCGGCGGCGATCCACCCACCCGGCCACCGTCACCTGGCGACCGACCATATCCTGCGTGACATCCGTGGCGTAGCTCGTTCTGTAAGCCGACTGGCCCATGCTTTCCTGTACCTCCATAATGCTCGGCCTGCCCCTGCGTCAGGCCTGGTATTCCACACTCTGCCGGGCATACAGGCTATCCGGCGTCCACGACACCAGGTCAGCCGGAATCTGTTCGCCGGTGATGATGTTCTTGACCTGGTCGCCCTCCTGCTGGCCCTCCTTGGCGGGGAACCAGACATAGGGGATGCCCAGGTGGTCGGCATAGCGGATCTGCTTGCCGATCTTGGCCGCGGTGGGAGCCACGTCAGCGGCGATCCCCCTGTCACGCAGGTCCTGGGCGATGTGGTTGCTGGCGGTACGGTCCTCCTCGTCCCAGACAGCGACCATGACCGCAGCCGGGGAGACCCTTGAGGCCTGGACCCCCTGGGCCAGCAGGTAGGAGAGCAGGCGTGAAAGCCCGATGGACAGCCCCACACCCGGGTAGGTGCGGTTACCCTGGCTGGCCAGGTTGTCATAGCGGCCTCCAGAGCAGATGGACCCCAGGGACTGCGCCCCCTCCAGGAAGGTCTCGTAGACCGAGCCGGTGTAGTAGTCCAGCCCGCGGGCGATCTTCAGGTCGGCGATGACCGAGCCAGGCCGGATGCGGGCGGCCTCGTCGATGATCATGGCCAGCGTCTCCAGTCCCTCGATGGCCAGGGCATATGAAGAAGACTCCTTATCGATGCCAACCTTGTCGACCAGGGCGTCGAAGCGCTGGCGCAGCTGCTGGCCATCGTCAGCGGTCAGCTCAGCCAGATCCAGGCAGGCCCTGGCCTGGTCCTGGTTGGCGCCGCACTCGCTGACCAGCAGGTTGGCCACCTCATCGGGACCGATCTTGTCCAGCTTGTCGATCTCGCGCAGAACGCCCTCGACATCCTCCAGGCCCAGACCCCGGTAGAACCCCTCGGAAAGCTTGCGGTTGTTGGCGTGCACGGTGGGCTTGGGCAGGCCGAAGGCCCGCAGCTCCTCCAGGGCGCTCAGCATGACCAGGGGGACCTCGACCTCGTAGTGGTCGGGCAGTTCCCCGTTGCCGATCACATCTATATCGGCCTGGACGAACTCCCTGAACCGTCCCTCCTGGGGGCGCTCCCCACGCCAGACCTTCTGGATCTGCCAGCGCTTGAAGGGGAAGGTCAGATCGTTGCTGTGCTCCACCACGTAGCGGCTCAGCGGCACGGTCAGGTCAAAATGCAGGCCCAGCCGGCGCTCCACCGGCACATCCTTTTCCTGCCCCAGGTCCTGAAGACGGGAAAGCAGGTAGATCTCCTTGCTGGTCTCCCCTTCTTGAGCAGGCTGGATCCCTCTTCCACGGCCCTGGTCTCAATGCCGATGTAGCCGTTCAATTCGAAGACCTTGCGGAGCGTGTCGGTGATGCGCTGCTCCACCACTCGTTGTGAAGGAAGCCATTCAGGGAAACCGGATAGAGATGTGCCTTTTGCCATAAGAACCTATACTATAGGAGGTCAAGGAAAATGGTATTGCCATATTTTGCGATCTCTCCAACACACAAGCCTAAGGAGCTGGCCATGGCCGACAACATCGCCATTACACCCGAGAACACCTCGACACCGCAGAAGGACCACACCGTGGATGCGGCGGGCCAGGTCGCCGCTGCGCCGGCACCCGAAGCCGGACAGGGACAGGCAGCCGCCGAGCAAACTGCTCCCGCAGAGGATGCTCCGACCCAGAGCGCACCGGCACCGGCTGCGCCCAAGCCCAAGGCAGTCCCCTCCCCTGCGGCTCTGGCCCACAAGGCCCCTCGCGTCAAGGCCGCTCCAGCCGCTCCCTCATACAGCCAGGAAGAGATCGACGAGGCCGAAGCCTTCGGCCGGGTGGACGAGCAGGGCAACGTATTCGTCCGCGAGGGCGATCAGGAGCGCCAGGTAGGTCAGTTCCCCAACGCAGACACAAAGGAGGCCCTGAACCTCTATGCCCGCCGATACCTGGACCTCAAGGAGAAGCTGAACCTCTTTGCCTCCAGGCTGCGCAGCCCCAAGATCAAGGCCCACGAGATCGACGAGTCCCTCACCTCGCTCAAAGAGGAGACCAAGCAGCCCGAGGCCGTCGGCGACCTCGCCGCCCTCCGCACACAGCTGGATCAGCTGGCTGAACAGGGGCAGGCGTGCAAGGCCGAGCTGGCGCAGGCCCGCAAGGATGCCATGGCCAAGGCCATCAAGGAGCGGACTGCCATCGTGGAGAAGGCCGAAGATCTGGCCGCATCCCTGGGCGACTCCACCAACTGGCGGTCCACAGCGGACAAGTTCCGTTCCCTCTTCGAGCAGTGGCAGCATCACCAGCGCACGACCATCCGCATCGACAAGGCCGACGCGGACGCGCTCTGGAAGCGCTTCTCATCTGCCCGCACCACCTTCAACCAGGCCCGCCGCAAGTGGGCCCAGCAGCGTGATGCCCAGCGGTCCGAGACCAAGCGGATCAAGGAGGAGATCATCGCCGAGGCCGACCAGATCAAGGACTCGACCGACTGGGGACCCACCTCCCACCAGTTCAACGAGCTCATGGACCGTTGGAAGCAGGCCGGACGGGCAGGACGCCAGGATGACGACGCACTCTGGGCTCGGTTCCGCCAGGCCGCGGATGTCTTCTTCAACGCCCGCCAGGCAGACCGGGACAAGACCTCGGTCAACGAGCGCGAAAATCTGACCAAGAAGGAGGCCCTGGTGGCCAAGGCCGAGGCCCTGCTGCCCGTCAAGGACACCAAGGCCGCCAAGCAGGCCCGGCAGGAGCTGGCCAAGATCCAGGAGGAATGGGACGCCATCGGCTTCGTCCCCCGTGACGACGTGCGCCGGATCGAGGGCAGGATGGATGCCGTGGACCGGCAGATCAAGGCCGTGGAGGATGCGGCCTGGAACCAGTCCGACCCCGAGGCCGATGCCCGAGTCTCCAGCTTCGAGCAGCAGCTGGCCGCCCAGCTTGAGGACCTGGACCGTCGGATCGCCGCCGAGCAGGATCCAGCCAAGAAGCAGGAACTGGAGGCCGAGAAGGCCACCAAGGAACAGTGGATGAACGCCGTGCGCTGATCGCACCCGTTTCCGTCAGGGCCCCCGGCCTGGTCATCGACCACCGGGGGTCCTTCTGTAACCACCGTTCACAGCCGTCTTCCAGACTGCGGCCCAGTGAATTTTCAAGGCTGGAAGCAAATGATCACTTCGACAGCACAACAGGAAGAATGCCGTCGAAAGAGCGCAGAGGATAAGCGGATATATTGGTGGCTGAGAGGGAAGGTCAGATGGCCCGCATATGGGGACTGGCCGAGCCCTTGGCTCCGGTCAGCCGATAGGCATCGAAGACCCCGTCGATCTTCCTGACGGCCGCCAGGAGCGTGTTCAGATGCTGGGGATCGCCCATCTCGAAGACGAACTGGCTGACCGCCACCCGGTCACGGCCAGTGGACTGGCTGCCCGACAGGATGTTGACGCCGTGGTCGGACAGCACCTGGGTGATGTCCGAGAGCAGGTGGGGCCGGTCCAGGGCCTCCACCTGGATCTGGACCATGAAGGTGCCCTGTTTGCCCGTCCAAGAGACCTCGATGATCCGTTCGGGCTGCTTCTTGCGCAGGTCCAGAAGGTTCTGACAGTCGGACCGATGGACCGAGACGCCCTGGTTGCGGGTGATGAACCCGGTGATGGGATCTCCCGGCACTGGGGTGCAGCAACGGGCCAGCTTGACCCAGACATCGTCCACGCCCTTGACCGAGATCCCCTGGGAGGTCTCCGGCCGGCTGGACTTGGCGACCCGCTGCAGAGGAATGGCCTCCTGCTCCACCTCGTCCTCAAGGGCCGACCGTCCAGCGTCATGAACCAGCCGGGAGATCACGTTCTGGGTGGAGACCTGTCCGTCGCCAATGGCAGCGTAGACCGCCTTCTCATTGGGATAGTTGAGCTCGTCGGCGGCCCCCACCATGGCTTCGGGGGTCAACAGGGTGGCCACGGGCAGGTTCCGCTTGCGCATGGCGCGGATCAGCTCGTCCTTGCCCTCCTCGATGGTCTCCGAACGACGCTCCTTGCTGAACCACTGACGGATCTTGCTGCGGGCGCGGGGGCTCTTGGCGAAGCTGAGCCAGTCGCGCGAGGGTCCGTCAGTGTCCGACTTGCTGGTCAGGATCTCGACCGTGTCCCCGTTGCGAAGCTTGGTATCCAGCGGGACCAGACGGCCATTCACCCTGGCGCCCATGGTTCTGTGTCCTACCTCGGTGTGGACGGCATAGGCGAAGTCCACGGGCGTGGAATCGGCCGGCAGGGAGATGATCTTGCCCTTGGGGGTGAACACATAGACCTCGGCCGAGCCCAGATCGTCTTTCAGAGAGCCCAAAAATTCGTTGGAGTCCGGAGTCTCGCTGGTCCAGTCGGCCAGCTGCTGGATCCAGGTCAGGTTGTCCTCCTGGGTCAGCTCCCCCTCCTGGCGTTCGCGCTTGACATCGGACTTGTCCGGCTGGGAGAGCTCACGGCCTGCGGAACCGTTCTCCTTGTACTTCCAGTGGGCGGCGATGCCGAACTCGGCACGGCGGTGCATCTGCCAGGTTCGGATCTGGATCTCGACCGGCTTGCCGCCCGGGCCCACCACCGTGGTGTGCAGGGACTGGTAGCGGTTGGTCTTGGGCATGGCGATGTAGTCCTTGAACCGCCCAGGCACCGGGCTCCAGCGTGCATGGACGGCGCCCAGGGCCGCATAGCAGTCGCGGATGGTATCCACGATGATGCGCACCCCTACCAGGTCGTAGATGTTGGCGAAATCGTGCCCTCGCACGATCATCTTCTGGTAGATGCTGAAGTAGTCCTTGGGCCGGCCGGTCACCTGAGCCTTGATGCCCTGGGCATCCAGATCCTCGTGGATCTCGTCCAGGATCTGCTTCAGGTAGACCTCCCGCTGGCCCGCCCTGCGGGAGACCAGAACTACGATTTCGTTGTAGATCTTGGGATAGAGGGTCTTGAAGCTGAGCTCCTCCAGCTCGGTCTTGATGGCGTTCATGCCCAGCCGGTTGGCAAGGGGCGCGTAGACATCAAGGGTCTCGCGGGCCTTGCGCTGGGCTGACGAAGCCTTGACGTAGCGCCAGGTGCGGGCGTTGTGGACCCGGTCGGCCAGCTTGACCACCAGGACGCGCACATCCCGGCTCATGGCCACGATCATCTTGCGGATGGTCTCGGCCTGGGCCGAATCGCCGTAGTCCATCTTGGATATCTTGGTGACCCCATCCACCAGGCCGGCCACGGTGTCGCCGAACTCATTCCTGCACTGCTCCAGGGTGTAGTCGGTGTCCTCCACGGTGTCGTGCAGCAGGCCGGCCGAAACCACCGTGGGACCCATGCCCAGGTCGGCCAGGATCTGGGCCACAGCCAGCGGATGAATGATGTAGGGCTCGCCGGACTTGCGCCTTTGGTTGGCATGCTGGACTACAGCCCGGTCATAGGCGCGCTGGAGCATGGACAGGTCCTCGCCAGGATGGTGGGCAGCGCAGATCTCCTGGATGGGCATCAGGGGGTTGAGCGCATCGTCGCTGATCTCGCAGCCCAAGGCTCTGGAGGACAGGCCGGAAGGGGCCTGCTCGCCGACATCATTGCTGCAGACGCTGCCCTCCGGAGTGACCATTCAAGCCTCCAATATCCTGAATATAATGCACCAATCCTACACTTGCGCCTGACCCATTCAGGCCGTCCGTGTCCGAAAGATGCCTCATCGGCCCGTCGAGCCGAATCCGGCATCCGAACGCACCGAGCCAGGCAGACGTTCTGCGGGCACGAAACGGGCCTGCACGTAGCGCTGAATGATCAGCTGGGCAATGCGCTCCCCAGGCTCGAAGTGAACCGGCTCATGCGGATCCAAGTTGATCAGCGGCACCTTGATCTCGCCCCGGTACCCGGCATCGATGGTTCCTGGCGCGTTGAGCACGGTCACCCCCATCTTGACTGCCAGCCCCGAGCGTGGGTGAACCAGGCCGACGTACCCGTTGGGCAGGGCCAGAGCGACACCGGTGGGAACCAGTGCCCGCTGGAAGGGGGCCAGATCCACGGCCACCCTGGCTCGCAGATCGGCTCCTGCATCGCCAGGCATGGCGTATTCCGGCACCTCGGCCCCATCCAAGGATTCGAACAGGACCTCGACCGTTTCTGGCTCGTTGTAGGACTCGTCGTAGGCCATTAGGCGGCGCACTCCTTGCAGACGGGCTTGCCGTCGGGGGTTGTGTAGGCCAGCTGGCTCCGGTGTTTGACCAAGAAGCAGTTGGAGCAGATGAATTCATCGCCCTGCATGGGAATGACAGTCACCGAAGAGTCCTCATTGCTCAGGTCGGCGCCCGGCAGCTCGTAGTCCTCGGCGATGGCGTTCTCGTCGTCGTCCAGATCGGCCCCGGCATCCTGGCCGCTTTTGCCCAGCTCCTGCAGGGATTCCTCGTCTTCGTCCTTGTCTCGCGGGGTATCGTAATCCTGTGCCATCGTGTACCCTTTCCTTGTTCGACCAGCCACCTCGTATGCCGGTCATTTCACACGATATGTACTGCGCATAGGATACACGATTTCAAAAGCACGTAAAATACGAACCATAGGGCACAATGGAAATACCTGAGGCCGTGTAAAGGAACCGTAAGAGGATAGGGGCGTGCATGTCTGAGAATGGGACCAGGGTGGCCAGCTTTGACCATGTCGACGACAGGGGCGATCTGGTCTTCGTCTGTGACCACCGGCACTTCGCCGTAAGGGTCGACGATGCGCTTGATCGCGCCATTCTTGAGGCCAAGCAGGTCAAGGAGGAAGAGGACGTGGACCCCCAGACCGGCAAGTCCAAGCCCCTGCCCGTCTCGGCCATTCAGGCGGCTGTGCGCGCCGGTGCCCGCCCCGAGCAGGTGGCTCAGCAATACGCTGTCAACGAAGCGCTGGTACGGCGTTTCGCGGCTCCCGTGGAAACCGAGAAGAAGTACGCCATCGAGCAGTTCCTGACCATGCCGGCGCCCAAGGGGTCGGGCGGGCGAAACTATCAGGAACTGATCGGCAAGGTGCTGGCCCGTGCGGGGGTCAGCCTGACACAGGTTTCCTGGCAGGCCACCAGACGAGGGTACGAACCCTGGAACATCAACGGCGTGTTTACGCTGGACAAACGGATTTTCAACGCCCGCTGGGCATGGAACATGCATGACAACACGGTGACCTGCCTGAACGGGGCGGCAAGGATGCTGCTGGACAATTCCACGGACGACCATGGGCAGGATCGGCCTGCTGAAGCGATTGACGATCAGACCGACAGGCGGCCTCCAAGCCAGAAGGATACCTTTACCCAAATAGAAGAAGAGGATGCCGGATCGGAGGGCCAGGAGAGCGGTGAACGCCAGGCGGCACTCACGGCCTGGCTCTATGGCAAGCCCAAGGAGAGCCAGGAGCGGACAGCCGAGCGGGAGCCCAGCCACCCCAGTGCAGAACTGACCGAGGACCCTGACACGGCCGAGCATCCTCCCATCAGAGACAACGAATCCACCATGGTCCTGCCCGTGCAGAACCATGGGCAGGGCCAGGCGGACCAGGAGCAGCCCCGGCAAGAGGATCCAGGCGATGATGCCAGACAGGACGAGCAGGAGGATCAGCCCAAGGAGGGCCGCCGCAGCAAGCGGGCCAAAAAACACTCCGGACGGTCGGCCGTGCCCAGCTGGGATGAGATCCTCTTCGGCAAGTAGTCAGACCAGGTCGATCAGGCAGGGAATCTGCGTCTCCAGACGGGTCCATGAGCCATGGACGCCGGGCAGCCTGGTTGCAGCATCCGTCTGATCTGCAGAATTCACCAGGGTGATCCGGTCGCCGGCCAGCACCAGAAGGTCGCCGATCATGGGTCGAATCCGGGCATCCACAGGACCGAAGATTCCCCCTTGGATGGCCTGGTCACGGGTCAGCACCCAGGCCCGATCCCCCAGACGCTCACGCCAGCGTGTAGCCACAACCTGGGGATCCGCCCCCTGGTCCAGATAGAGCATGACCGCCCTGGGCTCGCCGCCCACCAGTCGCACATCCTGGCTCAGCTCCGGATCCTGGGCGATGTCAATGCGCTGGTTCGGATCGGACTCAACCATGCCATGATCGGCTACGATCACCGTCAGCGTCCCGGCGGGCAGGCGGCGATGAAGCTCGGCCAGCTGTGCATCGGTCGCTTCAAGAGCGGCCACCCACTCCTCGCCCTCCCAGCCGCTGTGGTGGCCCACCTTGTCCACATCGCGGATGTAGAGGTAGGTCAGACCCGGCTGGCTGGCAGCCTGGCAGGCGGCCAGGAGACGCTGACGGGAGTGGTTGTGAGCCAGGTACTCCCCGCCGCGCAGAGCCGCGCGGGTCAGGGCTGAATCGCGAAAACGCGGCAGGCCCGAGGAGGTGACACGCACCCCTTGCGCCTGGAGGGTCTCGAAGACCGTGGGACGGCGTTGCAGGTTCTCGGGATCCTGAGCGCCCCTGAACTGGATCATCTGGCCCAGCTGGCCGGTGTCCGGATTCAGCTGGGTGTAGCCGGTCATGCCGGTCAGCCCAGGGCTGGTTCCGGTGCCGAAGACGCCCATGGCCGCCACGGTCGTCGAGGGCAGGCTGGTGTAGAGGGGACGCTGGTTGATGGGTTCGGACAGCAGCGAGCGCAGGTAGGGCACATGGCCCTGGCGGCTGACCAGATTCCAGAATCCCAGCCCATCCACCAGGACGACGACCACCGACCGGGCCTCCGGCAGTCCCAGGGCCTCCTGGAGGGCCTTGGCAGACGGGTGGACGTCGGTGGCCACAGGCGTTCCCAAACAGGCGCTCAGGGCGGGCAGGACGGCGGACAGATGCCTGGCCCCGCCAACATGGTTGTCCCCCGCCCGGTCCCCGTATTGGATAGGCGGACTCGGCTGCAGCAGTTCCTTCATGTCAGGTGTATCCAGACCCATACAACCCATTCAAGCACGGTCAGGCCCCAGGCCGACACCGCATCCCTGCTGTCAATGCTTTGGCGGACCGTCCGGTTATCATAAGGCGGAACATGAAGGAGCAGGAGCTGGAGCATGGCAACTCATCGCAGGAGCAAGGCGGCGGGGTACGACCCCCGGCAGGTCAAGGAGCACATCGTCGAAACCCCTCTGAACGAGGAGATGAGCAAGTCCTTCCTGGAATACGCCTACTCGGTCATCTACGCCAGGGCCCTGCCCGACGCCCGTGACGGACTCAAGCCGGTCCAGCGGCGGATCATCTACCAGATGGGCCAGATGAACCTCAACCCCGACCGCCCCTACATGAAGTCCGCCAGGGCCGTGGGCGAGGTCATGGGCAAGCTGCACCCCCATGGCGACTCATCCATCTACGAGGCCATGGTGCGCCTGGCCCAGCCCTTTGCCATGCGCCTGCCCCTGGTCGACGGCCACGGCAACTTCGGATCCCTGGACGACGGGCCGGCTGCCTCCCGCTACACCGAGGCCAGGCTGGCTCCTGCGGCCCTGGGCATGAACGCCGACATCGACCAGGACACGGTGGACTTCTCCCCCAACTACGACAACAAGCTCAAGGAGCCCCAGGTCCTGCCCTCGGCCATCCCCAACCTGCTGGTCAACGGGGCCTCAGGCATCGCCGTGGGCATGGCCACCAACATGATCACCCACAACCTGGGCGAGGTGGTGGCCGCCGCCAAGTATCTGATGGCCCACCCGGACGCAGGGCTGGACGAGCTCATGCGCTACGTGCCCGGCCCGGATCTGCCCGGCGGCGGAGTCATCGTGGGACGGGACGGCATCCGCAAGGCCTACGAGCACGGCCGGGGGGCCTTCGTGACCAGGTCCGTCACCCACCTGGAGAACGTGACCGCCCGCAAGAAAGCCATCGTGGTCACCGAGCTGCCCTTCATGGTGGGCCCCGAGCGGGTTCTGGAACGCATCTCGGATGGGGTGCGCAACCACAAGCTGGAGGGCATCTCCAGCGCCATCGACCTGACCGACCGGCACAACGGGACCCGCCTGGTCATCGAGATCAAGACGGGATTCGATCCGGGCAAGGTCCTGGGCAAGCTCTTCAAGTACACGCCCCTGGAGGACTCCTTCACCATCAACAACGTGGCCCTGGTCCACGGACGGCCCAGAACCATGGGGCTCAAGGAGCTGCTGGAGGTCTGGGTGGAGCACCGGCGCACGGTCATCCATCGGCGCAGCGAGTTCCGCCGCAAGAAGGCCCTGGAGCGTCTGCACCTGGTCGAGGGGCTCCTGCTGGCCCTGGTCGACATCGACGAGGTCATCCAGGTCATCCGCAGCTCGGACGACGCGGATGCGGCCAAGACCAGGCTGATGGCGGTCTTCGATCTGGATCAGACCCAGGCCCAGTACATTCTTGACCTGCGGCTGCGGCGGCTGACCAAGATGAGCCGGATCGAGCTGGAGGGCGAGCGTGACGACCTCAACAAGCAGCTGGAGGAGCTGGAGCGGATTCTGGGCTCATCGGCCGAGCTGGACCGGGTGGTCATCCAGGAGATGGACCAGGCGGTGGCCCAGTGGGGCACGCCCAGGCGCACGGTCATCCTGGACCAGGAGCCCTCCGGCGACCTGGCCCCCGTGCAGTCGGCAGCTAGCGACCAGCAAACCCCCGGCAAGACGGGTGCCGGCCCACAGGCCGCACTGATGGCCAGCGGAGGAACCAGCCGCGGCGGCGACGGCGGCGACCTGCACATGGAGGACAAGCCCTGCACGGTCATGATGAGCGCCACCGGACTGCTGGCACGCAGCACCCCGGGCGCCCTGGATGCCTGGCGGTCCCGGCCGCGCAACCAGGACCGGGGGCATGACGACCAGGTCATCGCCATATTCGCCACCACTACCCTGGCCACCTACGGCCTGGTGACCACGGCTGGAAGGCTGATCACCGCCCCCGTGGCCGACCTGCCGCTGATCCCGGCCACCGCCAACCCCAACCTGAGCGGGGGCATCGTGGCTGACGAGCTCCTGGGCGGGACCGCCAGCACCGAACCCCAGGCCGACGAGCACGCCGTCACCGTCATCGACATGAACGACTCCGCGCCACTGGCCCTGGGCACCCGGCTGGGCACGGTCAAGCGCTGGAACCGCGAATCCCCGACCACCATGGACTCCTGGTCGGTCATCGACCTCAAGGGGGACGACCAGGTGGTCTTCGCAGCCCCCTGCCAGGACGGGGACCGGATGGTGCTCATCTCCTCGGATGCCAGCCTGCTGACCTTCACCGGGGACAAGGTTCGCCCCCAGGGCCGCAACGCGGCCGGCATGGTGGGCATCCGGCTGGCCCAGGGCTGCCAGGTCGCCGCCTTCGCGGTCGTGCCGGCCGGGGAGATTGGCTGGACCTATCAGGAGACCGGCGAGGATGGCATGAGCACCCAGGCCGGGGCCGTGGTCCTGACTGTGGCCGGCGACTCCGAGGCCCTGCCCGGCACCGAGAACGGGTCGGCCAAGCTGACCCCGCTGGAGATGTATCCGGTCAAGGGCCGCGGCACGAAAGGCGTGCGCTCCCAACGCTTCCTCAAGGGTCAGGACACCCTGCTGCTGGCCCGGGTGGGCGCCTGGCCCCTGCACGCCAGCACCGCCGCCGGCTCTCCGGTCGAACTGCCCGAAGTGGACATGCGCCGGGACGCCTCCGGCCAGGAGCTGGCAGCGCCCATCGCCTTCGTGGCCTGAGGGCGCTCAGCAAGGGCTCAGTAGAGGGCCATGCCGCCCGGACCGGCCGTGAACCCGGCTGTGGCCAGGGCCATCCCCACCGGTTCGCGCATGGTCAGGGGCCGGCCATTGGCATCACTGAAGAGGATGCGTCCCTGTCCGTCCCGGCTCAGCCATGAGGCCAGCTGGGCGAAGGCGGCCTCCAGCAATCCACGCTCGGGCTCACCAAAGACCAGCAGATGATGCCCCTTGGGCGCCGCATAGACCAGGGCGCGGCCATGATTCTGCACCAGGAGGTTTCCTATCCGCCGAATGGGCCGTCCGCCGCCATCCCCTGATGTGGTCGGCCAGGCAAGAGCCGTGCCATAGAGGTTGGCGGGATCGGTCACGTCCATGACCACGGGTTCGGCAGGTCGCTGCCCCGATCCGCCTTCGCCATCGCTTGTGCGCTCATCATCTTGGAAGTCCCTGAGCTGGTCGATCACCTCTCTGGGGGCGAACTGGGCGCCGCCGAAGCCGTCGACGATGACCCCTCGCGTCAGCCGGCCGGCCTCCTCCATGCGCCTGCAGACCTGATAGAGAGCCGAGAATCCGCCGGGCAGGGACCGCACCTCAGGCAGCACCGGAGCCAGGAGCCCATAGCGGTCCAGGATGGCCTGCTCCTCGTGGACCAGGCTGACGGTCCGCTGGCGGTCACCGTCCTGGCTGTCTCTAGGTCCATCACGTGAACCGGCCATGTCCGTTCCCGCTGAGCCTCCTGCTGCCTCGCGCTCATCGACAACCAGGGTCCAGAACCCCTCAGCAGCTGCTGACAGCGCTGTTGAGCTGGCCGCCCAGATCATGGCTGCACGACCCCTGGGCCTGCCGTGTCCACGCAGGCCGTGGGGCAAGCGTCGGGTCCTCCCCGAGGACTGAGACCCTGATCCTCGGATCAGGCGCCGAACCGGAGCCAGGGAGGCATTGGTGACCAGTCCACGCCTGACCAAATCCCAGAGCGACCGTGCCACGGCCTCCTGATCGGGGGCTTCAAAACCAGGAGACTCAACGTCATTCCCGCCCCGACCGGCGCAGGCGCGCAGAAGCCGATCGAAACGGTAGGCTCCCCCGTCGGCCAGAACATCCAGCATGGTCTCTTCCAGATCACCCGCGTCGCCCGCCTTGCTCAACTTGCCGGCCACATCCGTGACCGATGCAGAACCAGCGGATTGTGCTGGAAGCTCCTCATCCAGGTCCTCGGCCAGGTAGAAGGTCATGGCGCCCAGCGGGCCCTCCCCCTGGTCGGACCCCACCCAGACCACCTGGCCCGAGGCCAGCAGATCGTCCATCAATGCGGGACCGTAATCACGCACCCTGGCCGGGAAGATGGCCGACTCCCAGAGTTCGGGCGGCAGAGCCAGCCCCTCCAGCTGCCCGACCACCTCCAGCAGTCCTTCGGCGCCCATCAAGGGCTCCTGGCCCAGGGGTGCCAGACCCTGCCGGTGAAGAAGAAAGTCGCTGTAGACATGGCCGGGGACGGGACTGGCGGCCTTGCTGGCCTTGGCCAGGGACCGCGAGCGCAGCCGGCGGAAGACCTCGGGATCCAGCCACCCTCGGTGGGGTTGACCCCCCTCCCATCCAGGCTCGTCGTAGGCACGCAGGTCGGGCCGGGGGAAGACCCCGGTCATGAGCAGTTCGCGAGCGGCCAGGGAACGCAACCTGTCCTCCAAGAGAGCGCTGCCCAGGCCCAGGTGGCCGGCCAGATCCTGGGTGGTGAATGGCCCATGGACTGCGGCGTATTGCCTGACCAGCTGGTCGAAGGCCTCGCTGTCTGATTCCGATTCCTTTGTCGGCTGGGCGGATGGCTGGATGATGCCAGGGCCCAGAACCGCCGTCAGCCGCCCTGCCTGACCGGCCCATACCCAGCAGTCGCGAGCGCCTAACCTGACCGGAACCACCCTGGACTGGGTCCGCAGCTCCTCCAGCATGGCCCGGACCTGTGCCTGCGTCACCGGTTCGTCCTCCTGCCCGCGCATGCGCCGGCGAATCCCGGCCAGGTCCATGGGGCCCAGGGTGCGCAGCAGGTCGGCCAGCCCCTCGGCCCCCCTGGCCCGGGTCCTGGGCGAAAGCCGCTGCAGATC
Organism: Bifidobacterium asteroides; assembly: GCF_030758775.1. Taxonomy (NCBI): domain Bacteria; kingdom Bacillati; phylum Actinomycetota; class Actinomycetes; order Bifidobacteriales; family Bifidobacteriaceae; genus Bifidobacterium; species Bifidobacterium asteroides. The sequence continues at coordinate 809,878 of NZ_CP132384.1, read as the reverse complement.
AGCGGTCACCTGGTCGACGGTCTCCTGGTCCAGGAGGTCAGCCATGTCCACCTGGCCGACCATCTGTTCCAGCAGATCGGAGTCGATGGCCAGCATGGCGGCGTCGCGCTCGGCCTTGGGCATGTCGTACTGGTACATGAAGGTCCCCAGGTAGCCGAAGAGCAGCCCCGAGGCCATGGGCGAGGGGGTCCGGGTAAAGGCCGGGACCAGACGGGCGCTCCCCTGCTCCAGGTCGGCCATGAGCTCGCGCAGGGCAGGCATGTCGTAGACGTCCTGGAGGCACTCGCGCATGGTCTCCAGAACCAGGGGGAAGTCATCCTCCTTCAGGGCCGCATCCAGCAGACGGGAGGCTCGAAGACGCTGCTGCCAGAGCGGCACCCTGCGGCCGGGCTCCATCCTGGGCATGTAGAGCGAGCGGGCTGCGCACTGGCGGAAGCGGGCCTGGAAGAGCGCCGAGCCGACCAGATGACGTCGGACCTCGCGCTCCACCTGATCGGGGGTGAATCCGAATATTCGCTGGTCTTCCAGGAACGGCATCTGTGCCCGGGATCTGCACGACGATGCCGTCCTCCCCCGCCCAGACGGATCCGTCGTATCCGCGCTCGCGGGAGAGCCGGGCGGCGATGGCCAGGGCCCAGGGCTCGTTGACCCTGCGGCCGTATGGCGAATGGAGGATCAGCCTCAGATCGCCCTCCTCGTTGGGGCAGCGCTCGACCACCAGGTGACGGTCGTCGGGCACCCGGCCGGTGGAGGCCTGCTGCTCGGTCAGAAAGGCGGCCAGATTGTTGATGGCTGGACGGTCCAGGCCGTCCTCCAGCAGACGAGAACAGACGGGTTGAGTGAAGCCCGGCCGACCGGAGGCAGTCTGGACCGCCGGTATCAGGCCCTGGGACAGTTCCCTGGCCAGCCTGCCCAGACGACGGCCGAATGCGGGGTCACGGCCGGTGCCCTCCCCGTGCCAGAAGGGCAGTCTGGCGGAGCGTCCCGGAGCGGGTACCACCACCACACGGTCGCGGGTGATCTGCTGGATCCTCCAGGAGGTGGTGCCCAGGGTGATCACGTCCCCCTTGCGGGACTCGTAGACCATCTCTTCGTCCAGTTCCCCCACTCGGCGGGGCTTGCCGCCGGCGGCCTCGGAGGGCATGACCACACTGTAGGAGCCGCGGTCGGGAATGGTGCCTCCGGAGGTCACCGCCAGTCGTTGTGCGCCGGGTCGGGCCGTCAGGGTTCCGGTCTGGCGGTCCCAGACCAGGATGGGACGGAAGGCGGTGAAATCCTGGGAGGTGTAGGCGCCGCTGAGCATGCCCAGCACCGCCCGGTAGACCTGCTGGTCCAGATGGGCGAAGGGCGCGGCCCGTCTGACCGTGGCCAGCCAGTCCTGCTCCCTGAGCGGTCCCATGGCGGCCGCGGCCACCGTCTGCTGGGCCAGAACATCCAAGGGGCTGCTGGGCATGATGGTGGGTTCGATGTCGCCCTGGGCCATGCTCTCCATGCTGGCCGTGCACTCCAGGATCTGCTCGCGGGTCAGGGGGAAAAGCCTGGCTTGGGATACCCGACCGACCTGGTGATCGGCCCGGCCCACCCGCTGCAGTCCCGAGGCGGTCGACAGCGGGGCGTTGACCTGGATGACCAGATCGACCGAGCCCATATCGATGCCCAGCTCCAGGCTGGAAGTGGCCACCACACAGCGCAGTCTGCCGGCCTTGAGGTCGTCCTCCACCTGGCGCCGGCGTTCCTTGGACACCGACCCATGGTGGGCCATGGCAATGGGTTGGTCGACGCTCTGGCCGGAAGTCCTCTCGGAAGTGGAACCGGTGGCCGAATCGTAGTGGGCGGGCTCCCTGGCCGGCGCAGCCCTGACCGTGGACTCATCGGTCTCATCGGAGAAACCCGGCTGGCCATGACCTGAGGCCTGCAGATCGGCTTGGTGCAGGTCGTTGAGCCGGGCGGTCAGGCGCTCGGCGAGCCCTCGCGAGTTGACGAAGACCAGGGTGGTGCGGTGGGAGAGAACCTGGTCCAGAATGGCCCGCTCGATTGCTGGCCAGATGGATCCGCTTCTTTGGTCGCCTTCCTGACCCGACTCACCTGACTGACCGGGCGGCGCGGCCAGATCGCCCATGTCCTCCAGGGGCTCGATCAGGCGCAGGTCCATGGCTGTGGACGACTTGGGCTGGATCAGACTGACCGGACGGCTGCCACCCAGGAAACGTGCCACCTGCTCGGGCGGCCGGACCGTAGCCGACAGGCCGATCCGCTGCACGGGCCCTCCGACCAGGTCGTCCAGCCGCTCCAGACTCAGGGCCAGATGAGCCCCGCGCTTGTTGCCCGCCAAAACATGGATTTCGTCCACAATAACGGTTTGCACGTTCTTCAGCGTGCTAGCCGTTTTGGAGGTCAGCATCAGATAGAGGGATTCAGGGGTGGTGACCAGAATGTCCGGCGGATGGGCGGCCAGGGCTCTGCGGCCGCGGGCATCGGTGTCTCCGGTGCGGATGCCCGTCCGGACCTTGGGCGCTTTGCCTCCCTGCTGTTCAAACCGCTCGGCGATGCCTTCCAGCGGAGCCTGCAGGTTGCGGGCCACATCCGTCCCCAGGGCCTTCATGGGCGAGATGTAGAGCACGGCGACCCCAGGCTTCCGGGAGCGCCGGGGCCTGGTCATGAGCTCGTCGATGGCCCAAAGAAAGGCGGCCAGGGTCTTGCCCGAACCGGTGGGCGAAATGATCAGCGCATCGCCGCCTGCGCGGATGGCCGGCCAGGCCTGCACCTGGGTCGGCGTGGGACCCTCGGGGAAGGCCTGACGAAACCAGTCGGCCGTCTGCGGGGAGAAACTGCCCAAGGGATCGCCCATGTGCGTCACACTCCTCTCCCCGCCCTTTCGGGCCTTGCCGAAGGCAGATCAGGTGTCGATCTTGCTCCGGTCGAAGTCGTCGGCATTGTCCACGATGAACTGCTTGCGGGGCGGCACGTCGTCCCCCATGAGCAGGGGGAAGATGCCGGCTGCCTGAGCGGCATCCTCCATGCGGATGCGGCGCAGCATGCGGGTCCTGGGATCCATGGTGGTGTCGGCCAGCTGGTCGGCGTCCATCTCGCCCAGACCCTTGTAGCGCTGCACATCGGGATTGTAGTCGATGTGCTTGGCATGCAGGTCGGCCAGCTTGCCCTCCAGCTCATCGTCCGAATAGGTGTAGATGAACTTCCCCTTGTTCTTGCCTGCCAGGGCGATTCGATGCAGGGGCGGCACGGCTGCGTAGACCCGCCCGTTCTCGATCAGGGGCCGCATATAGCGGTAGAAGAGGGTCAGCAGGAGGATGCGGATGTGGGCGCCGTCCACGTCGGCGTCGGTCATCATGATGACCTTGTTGTAGCGGGCCTGGTCGATGTCGAAGCTGGCCCCCGAGCCGGCGCCGACCACCTGGATGATGGAGGCGCACTCCTTGTTGGTCAGCATCTGGGACAGGGAGGCCTTCTGCACGTTGAGGATCTTGCCGCGGATGGGCAGCAGGGCCTGGAACATGGAGTTTCGGGCGGCCTTGGCCGTGCCCAGGGCGGAGTCGCCCTCGACGATGAACAGCTCAGCGATGTCGTCGTTGCCGGGCATGGAATCCGAGAGCTTGGAGGGCATGGATGCCGATTCCAGGGCGTTCTTGCGCCTGGTGACCTCCTTGGTCTTCCGGGCCTGGACGCGGGCATGCATCTCGCCCACGATCTTCTCCAGCACCTGGCCGGACTGCTCCTTGAAGCCGCGCTTGGAGCCGCTGATCATCTGGCCGAACTGGTCGTCGGTCATCCGGGTGACGATGGGTTTGACCTGGGCCGTGCCCAGCACGTCCTTGGTCTGGCCCTGGAACTGCGGCTCGGCAATGCGCACCGTGACCACGGCCACCAGCCCGGCCAGGACGTCGTCGCGCTCCACCTTGGTATGGGAGTCCTTGAGGTTGACCTTGAGACGGCGGGCGTTGGCCTCCACGGCCTTGCGCACCTGGCGGGTCATGGCGTTCATGAACCCGTCCACGTGCATGCCTCCGCCGGGCGTCTCCACCACATTGACGAAGCTGCGGACGACTGAATCGTAGTCGTTGACCCAGCGCAGGGCGATATCCACCCCGCAGACACGTTCCACCTGCTCGGCGTGCAGCTCGCCATCGGGGCCCACCCGCTGGGTCTCCTCCTGGTAGGTGTCCTGGCCGCTGATCCGCCAGATGTCGCTGACCGGCTCGCCCTTGGACAGGAAGTCCACGAAGTCCGTCACCCCGCCGGTGTGCAGGAACTCCTCCACCCGCTGATGGCCGGACTCGTCCTCCGGCTGCAGCATGGCCCGGTCGGCCCGCTCGGTGGCCGAAAGGTCGGCATCATCCGCCTGCGCATCCTCGGCAGGTTGGTCTTTGGCGCCTTCTTCTGGCCAGTCCCCGCTGTCAGACGGTTCACCAAGGTTCCCCTGAACGTCCTGATCGTCCGGTTCCGCAGCAGGTTCGCCGTCAACCTCCAGGCGCAGGTCCTGCTCGGCGCTTCCTGTGGCGGGGATGCGCTCGTCGATCACGGTGATCTTGAGGCCGGGCACCAGGAAGCTGGTCTGACGCACCCGGTCGATCAGCTGGGCGTAGCTGAACCGGGCCGTCGAGTTGAAAATTTCCGGGTCGGCCCAGTAACGCACCCTGGTGCCGGTCCGGGACTTGGGCACGCTGCCCACCACTTCCAGAGGCGTAGGCCGGTTCTTCCTGGTGCGCTTGAAAGGCGAATCAGGCGAGGGATGCTCCGGATCCGGGTCCTGGTAGGTGCCGGGATGGCCCTGGTGGAAGCGCATCCGGTGGGTCTTGCCGTCCCTGTCCACCTCCACGTCCAGTCGGGAGCTCAGAGCGTTGACCACCGAAGAGCCCACGCCGTGCAGACCACCCACGGCCGTATAGGAAGAGTTGCCGAACTTGGCGCCGGCATGAAGCTTGGTCAGGACCACCTCCACGCCGGTCAGCCCCGTGCGAGGCTCAATATCGACGGGGATGCCTCGTCCATTGTCGTCCACCTCGATGGAGCCGTCCTGGTGCAGGATGACCTTAATGTGGTCGCACTGGCCGGCCAGAGCCTCGTCCACGGCGTTGTCGATGATCTCCCAAAGGCAGTGCATGAGCCCCTGGCTATCCGTGGTCCCGATGTACATGCCTGGACGCTTGCGCACTGCGTCCAGCCCATCCAGAACCGTCAGACTGCCGGCACCATAGGACTTTCCCTTATCAGGCTTTTTCGCCACCATTTACCTCGCCGTTCACCTCATGGCGCCCACGGGGACAGGAGTCCTCGCATGGGCGGTCGCTTACGCACCGATGACCATTTCTAGCAAGGAGGCCTCGACAGCACCAGGACCTCCCCGCCGGGCGCAGAGGTCACTGATCCAGGAAGTCCCGCAGGGTCTGCGAGCGCGAGGGATGCCGCAGCTTGGACATGGTCTTGGACTCGATCTGGCGGATGCGCTCACGGGTGACCCCGTAGACGCGGCCGATGTCGTCCAGGGTCTTGGGCTGTCCATCCTCCAGGCCGTAGCGCATCTTGATGACGCCGGCCTCACGGGGGCTCAGGGTCTCGAGAACCTGCTGGAACTGCTCCTGCAGCAGGGAGAAGGCCACGGCATCCGAGGGGGCGATGGCGTCGGTGTCCTCAATCAGGTCGCCGAACTCCGAGTCGCCGTCCTCACCCAGAGGGGTGTGCAGGGAGATGGGTTCGCGGCCGTACTTCTGGACCTCCTGGACCTTCTCGACGGGCATGTCCAGTTCCCTGGCCAGCTCGTCGGGGGTGGGTTCGCGGCCCAGGTCCTGCAGCATCTGACGCTGGACGCGGGAAAGCTTGTTGATGACCTCGACCATGTGGACGGGCACGCGGATGGTGCGGGCCTGGTCGGCCATGGCCCTGGTGATGGCCTGACGAATCCACCAGGTGGCGTAGGTGGAGAACTTGTAGCCCTTGGTGTAGTCGAACTTCTCCACGGCACGAATCAGACCCAGGTTGCCTTCCTGGATCAGGTCCAGGAAGAGCATGCCCCTGCCGGTGTAGCGCTTGGCCAGGGAGACCACCAGTCGCAGGTTGGCCTCCAACAGATGGTCCTTGGCCTTCTTCCCGTCGTTGGCGGCCCACTTGAGCTCGCGGCGACGCTTGAAGTCCATGTCCTCGCCCTCGGTATCCAGCAGATGCTGGGCGTAGAGGCCGGCCTCGATGCGCTCCGAGAGGTCCACCTCCTGCTCGGCGTTCAGCAGGCTGACGCGGCCGATCTGCTTGAGGTAGTCCTTGACAGGATCGGCAGTGGCGCCGGCGGTGACCACACGACGCTTGGGATTGCCTGAGGGGGTGACATTCTCGTCGTCATCGGAATCGTCGACGACAAAGGCGCCCTTGACCTTGGCTGCGAGGGCATGGGCGGCCTTGCGGTCCTCTTCGGCCTCGTCCTGGACCTGGGAGGCCTCATCCTCCTCCTGATCGTCCTCGTCGGGCTCGTCCTCCAGCTGATCCTCGCTCTTGTCCAGCTGGTCGTCGTCCTCCTGATCCTCGAGCAGGTCCTCGTCGGGCTCCTGCTCCTCCTGCTGGAGGATGGGCTTCTCTTCAACCTTCTTGGCGGTCTTGGAGGCCGGACGGCGGTTCGTCTTGGTCGCCGAGGTGCTAGTGGCGGCGCTCTTGCGGGACGCGGTCTTGCGGGACGCCTTGCTGCTGGTCTTGGACCTGGTGGCGGTCTTGGTCTTGCCGGCAGTTGAACTGGTCCGGCCCTTTTCGGTATCCACTGCGGCTGTCTTGGCTGACTTGGTGTCCTTCGTGGCCAAATTCTCCTCCTGGATCATCCCACCCGCCGACACTGCTTTTAGGGCACAGCTCTGGCAAGGTCAAATCGTAGACTCATTAAAGTGAACCACCCCAGGGGGACGATTATTCCCGATTCAGCCCAATTGCCTCCAAGCCGGGTCGATGCTGCGGCCTATCAAGGCCAGGACGATGGCGGCCAGGCTGCAGGAGCGGTCGTCTGCCAGAGCTTTCTCCGCAAACCCCGATGCTCGGGATCCCCCACTCCACCAGTCGACATAAGCCGCGACCGCCAGTGGCTGGGACCGAAACCCAGGCGGAACCTGATCTGCCATAGCTTCAAGCATGGCAAGCCCAGCACGGCAACGGGGCTGGTCCGGCCGTGTTGCGGTGTCCTTGAAGACCGCATCCAGGATGCTGCAGAGCGCCGTCACATTCGATGGATCGTTGGGACGAACGCAAAGATCCATCAGCCGATCGCTGTCCAGGCCAGGCCCGGGTGCCAGAATGGACAAAATAAGTCCGTCGCGTATGGCCAGCGTCTCCTTAATGGCCACGGCCAGGCAGTCGGCCGAGTCGGAGTCCAACCGCTGGCACGCCTGCGGCCCTTTCAAACCAGCGGTCCAGTCTGTCAGAGGTTGCTGGAGCCATCGTCTGTCGGCCTCTTCCACACCCCATCGTCGTCGGCCCTCTCGGTAGTGCTCCACCAGGTCTTTCATGCCGTATTCATGCGCATCGTCCATGCCGTCATCGCCTCCCATCCGCTCCCGGTATGAGCACCGGGAGCCTTGGCACCATCCTGATCCAGCTGGAATCGCGAGGAAAGCCACAACCGATCATGTGGTCAAGTGGTGTCATCCATCCACCATGGTCCTGGCAGCCTGTTCGCTGGGCAGATATGCGGATAGGCTCTAAGGCATGAAAAGCGTGACTGCAGCACGGGTCGAACAGCGCATGGAGGAACTGCTCCAGCGCCGTTGCGACCATCTGATTGCTCCAGAGTCCGGACCGGACCAACCCCTGGATCAGAACCCCTCCCAGGAGGCTTTGCAGGAGGTCATCCTCCAGGCGATCGAGGCTGGCCGCGGCGGCAAACGCCTGCGCGCCCTGCTGCTCTGCGACGTCTGGCGGGCTCTGGAGTCCGAGCAGAATCCTGACCGTGAACAGGCGGTAGTGGACCTTGCCTGCGCCTTGGAGGTCTATCAGACCAGCGCGCTGGTCCACGACGACATCATCGACGGCTCCCCCCGTCGTCGGGGCCGCCCTGCCGCCCATCTGGCCCTGAGCCGGTCGGTTGCCGGAAACGATTCGAGCGGCCGGGCGCCCGCAAAACCTGATGCCCGCGGCGCCGGCCTAGGCATCCTCCTTGGCGACCTGCTGGCATCGCTGAGCACGGACATGGCCCTCCAGGCGGCTGCCAAGCTCCCTCAGGGGGCGGCCATCGGCAGGGCCTTTCAAGCCATGCAGACGGCTGTGGTCACCGGCCAGGTCCTGGACATGGGCATGGAGGAGGCCTGTCTGGACGATCCGGAACGCCTGCGCCGCCAGGCCCTGCACACCATGGCCTGGAAGACCGCCTCCTACACCACCCTGGCCCCGCTGGCTCTGGGCCTGCTGGCCTCTGGAGCAGACCTGGAAGAACATAAAGAGTCCGTGCGCGCCCTGGGTCTGGATCTGGGTCTGGCCTACCAGCTGGCGGATGATCTGCTGGATGTAACAGGCGACGACCGACGTACCGGCAAACCCGTGGGTGGCGATATCCGCGAGGGCAAGCGGACCGTCCTCCTGGCCGACACCCTGGCCATGGCCGATCCTGACCAGGCCAAGGAAATCCGCCGGCTGTACAGCTGCACCTCCCAAGTCCGCAACAAGACCCAGGTGAATATGGTCCGTGACCTGATGCAGTCCTGCGGGGCCGTAGAGGCCAGCCGTCGACGCATGGCTGACCTGTCCGTCCGAGCCCAGGCCCGAGCCCAGGCCCTGGCCGATCGTCTGCATCTGTCGACAGGGGGCCGAACCATCTTCCTAGAGGCCTGCCGACGCTTCCTGCCGCTTGCCACCACCGCCGGGTATCATGAACGTGTATCTTCCATTGATGCCGAGGCCGGTCAGGCCTCAGAGGTGCAGAGGGCCGGACAAGACGAGCATGAGTGAAGCGGACGAGAGGACCAGCGACCGGATCATCGACGGGCGCTACCGCATTCTGCGTGAGATCGCACAGGGTGGCATGGCCACGGTCTACGAGGCCCTGGACCAGCGGCTGTCCAGGCATGTGGCGGTCAAGATCATGCACACCATGCTGGCCCAGGGGCCGCACAGGGCCCAGTTCGAGGAGCGCTTCCGCCGGGAGGCCAGGTCCGCAGCCGCCATCGCCAACCCCCACATCGTCCAAGTCTACGACACGGGCGTCGATCAGGGGCTGGATTACCTGGTCATGGAGTATGTCCACGGCATCAGCCTGCGGCGGGACATGGCCCGGCAGGGCGTCTATCCCCTGAAGGAGACCCTGCGCATCCTGGGCGAGATCCTGGACGGCCTGGCCTCCGCCCACCGAGCCGGCGTCATCCACCGCGACATCAAGCCGGAAAACATCCTCATCAACGACCGCGGCCACGTGGAGATCACCGACTTCGGCCTGGCCCGCGCCGCCGCCCAGGCCACCCTGTCCTCGACGGGCATGCTCATGGGCACGGCCGCCTACCTGGCCCCCGAGACCATCGAGAACAATGAGGCCTCCCCCCAGAGCGACCTCTACGCCGTGGGGATTATCGCCTACGAGATGCTGACCGGCACGGTCCCCTTCGCCAGCGACAATCCGGTGACCATCGTCTTCAAGCACGTCCACGAGGACGTCCCCTCCCTGGCCAGGGTCTGCCCGGGAATCGACCCGTCTGTGGCCGCCCTGGTCTCCGAGATGACCGACCGCTCCCCCGAGCATCGCCCAGACGACGCAGGCAAGGCCCTGGAGAGCCTGAGGAAGGTGGTCAAGGGACTGGACCGACAGGCCATGGACTATGTGCTGCCTGCAGGGGCCGCAGCAGCCGCAGCCAGTGGACAGCCCGAGTCCGCCATCGCCGGAACCTCAGAGCGCGACCCTGAGGCGACCGGGTCGGCGAGCCAGGCGGCTGCGGCAGCCGCAGACCCGGAGAATTCGGACACGGTTCTGTCTGTGCCCGCCCCGCCCGAAACCGATGCGGAGGCAGCGACCAGACGCTATCGGCTCAACGATGTGGACACCCCCTCCCGAGCCGAGACCACGACCGTTCTGCAGCCTCAGGATCCGACAGCATCTTCCGCCGATGCGAAGATCATGCAGCCAGGCGCTGAAGCGGCTCAACCCAAGCCCCGGCATCGGGGCTTGATCATCGTGCTGGTGGTTCTGCTGGTCCTGGCCCTGGCAGGAGGCGGCGGTGGCGCCTGGTGGTACTTCCTGGGTCCGGGCAGCTATGTCGCCCTGCCCAAGCCGGATGACGTCTCCTGCTCCGAGAACCAGGAGTGCAAGGTCGTCGGCGCCGACTTCGCCAAGTACGCCCGCACACTCAAGGTCGCCGGCATCCAGGTCGACACCGCCTATGACTTCAGCGACCAGGTGGCCAAGGGAGCCGTCATGGCCGCGGATCCCGATACGGTCGGAGCCCATATCAGCAAGAGGGGCGGCAGGCTCAAATTGACCGTCTCCAAGGGGGTGCGCCAGGCCACGGTGCCCAAGGACATCCTCACGCCGGAAACACCCAATGGCAAGGATCCGGTGCAGGCCTTGAAGGCAGCCGGGTTCGACAGGATAGACCACGACACCTCCAAGGACCAGTACTCCATGGACATCCCCGAGGGAGCGGCCATTTCAGTGGATCCGGCACCAGGGACCAAGACCCGCCACGATGCCAAGGTCAGCCTGGTCCTGTCCAAGGGTCGCATGCCCGTGGCCATGCCCGATATCGTCGGCAAGGCCAGGGATGAGGCCAAGGCGGCCCTGGAAGCCCTTCGGCTCAAGGTCAGCTACAGCGAGGACTGGTCCGACAAGGTGCCACGCAACCAGGTGATCTCCGCCTCCCACCAGGCCCAGGAGCAGCTGCACTGGGGCGATGCGGTCAACGTGGTGATCTCCAAGGGGCCGCAGTCCATCACCATGCCCGACGTGAAAGGCAAGAGCCAGGACGAGGCCACCAGGATCCTGGAGGGGTACGGGCTCAAGGTCAACATCTCCGCTCCCTTGGGCAACCTGACCCACACGGTGCGCATCCAGGACCCCAATCCCGGCAGTCAGGTCAAGGTGCTCAACGATGACGGCTCGCCGGCCGTCGTGACCCTGACTGTGGTCTGAACTTCCGGGAAGTCAGTCCAGCTCCTGACTGTTCTCGTGGTTTTCATGCGCCTTGATGACCTGGGCATACACGTCCACGTAGCGTTGCCCGCTCATCTCCTGGATCTCCTGCATGATCCGGTCGGTCAGGTTGCGGATCTCCTCATGGGTGAGGCTGTTGACCGGAACGCAGGGCACCGTGATGGGCTTGCCATAGATGACCTTGGTTCTGCCCTTATGAGGAATCACATGGCCGGGCTCCTGAAGCTGCCTGGTGCCGATGATGGCTGCTGGCACCACCGTCGTCCCGGTCTCGAAGGCCAGCCGCGCCGCCCCGGTATGCCCCCGGTAAAGCCTGCCGTCAGGGCTGCGCGTGCCCTCGGGATGGATGCCGAAGATGTGCCCGTGCTCAAGGATGGAACGAGCCGTTTCCATGGCGCCCAGCGACTTGGAGCCGCCTGACCTGTCCACGGGAAAGACACCGACCGAGCTGAACCACCACTTCTTGAACTTGCCCTTTATCCCCTTGCCGTTGAAATACTCGGCCTTGCCCATGAAGTGGATCATCCGAGGGCAGGTGATGGGCAGGAGGGCGTCGTCGATGACGGCCAGATGGTTGGAGGCGATGATGGCAGCCCCCTGCTTGGGAATGTTCTCCGTGCCTTCAACGGTCGGTTTGAACCAGGTACGCGCCAACGGACCGAGCAGTTTGACGAAGAACCAGTACAGCACAGAGACTCCTTGGTAGCGAATGCGTGCGGCCGAGGTTACGATGGTTCTATGACCGAGCACAAGCATAACGACGCCGGGAAACAGTATAACAGCGAGGCGGGAACCGGGTCCCCACAGGGGGATGAGGAATGGGCGGACTTCCTGAACTCGCACGCTGACGAGCTGGGTTCCCTGGAATCGTCCAGGACGGCCAAGGAATTCGAGAAGAAGGCTCGAAAGTCCGAGAAGAAGGCAGCGCTGAGGGCCGAGGACCTGAAGCGCGACTCCTTCGTCGGCGGCTCCGGGCCTCGCGATTTCCAAGGCAGCAGCTGGCTGGACACCGACGAGGTCATGGACCAGTCGTCGAACTTTGTGCCGCCCAACCCCGACCTGAGCGACCTGGGCAGAAGGCGGGTGGCCTTCATCGATCATGACGGCGCTGGGCCTGGTCTGCTTCTTCCTGACCATCTTCATCCCCCGCTGGTCCGGATTGACCGGCCTGCTGGCGGGCCTGCTCCTGCTGATAGGCATCGCAGGACTGATCATCGACCGGAAGAATTTCCGCGACGATTCAAGCGGGCTCTTCGATGACGACCAGCGACACTACCGGCGATAATGCCTTGTGCCGCCGTATACAAGCCTCCAAAACAGTCGGGCCTCGCTGGCAGAGAGATCAGCCAGCGAGGCCCGAACAGGCTTGGCAGCCGCGAACCTAGACCAAGACCTGACGGGATGCCCGATTCTCTTGCTGGCAGCGGGACTGCGCTTCCTGGGCTCCGTGGATCCAGGCTGCCAGCAGGTCGGCGGCCCTGCCCTGGTCCACAACCTCGGTAGCCAGTTGATAGGCCTGGGCAAACCGCACGTTCAGGTCGGCCTCGGGACCGGCGTCAATCTGCGTGCCGTCAGCCACGATGGCCGAGGCCGCATTGAGCAGGGCCGTGGAACGCGAAGGAACCGACTTTCCAGCCAGGAAGTCCCTGACGACGCTGGCGTTGAAGGCGGGATCGCCGCCGCGCAGGTCGTCCAAATCCACCGGGTCGAGGCCCAGTTCACGAGTCGGGTCGAAGGAGCGTTCCTCCACCTTGCCCTGGTGGATCTCCCAGATGGAGACCGGACCGGTCGGGGCCATCTCGTCCAGGCCCTCGATCGAGGTGTAGACCATGCCCTCCTGGCCGCGTGAGGCATAGACCTGGGCCATCATGGGGCTCAGCTGACGTTGCGCGCATCCGATGGCCACATAGCGGGGGTTGACCGGATTGGTCAGGGGTCCCAGGAGGTTGAAGACGGTCGGAATCCCTAGCGACGAGCGAACAGGCCCGGCAAACCGCATGGCAGGGTGGAAGGTCTTGGCGAAGACGAAGGTGATGCCGTAGCGGTCAGCCATGGCAGCCACCTCCTGCGGCGGCAGATCCAAGGGCAGGCCCAGCTGCTCCAGGCAGTCGGCGGTGCCGCTCTTGCTGGACGCGGCCCGGTTGCCATGCTTGACGATTCTGACCCCTGCTGCGGCAGCCACGATGGCGCCCATGGTCGACAGGTTGACCGTCGCTGCCCCATCGCCGCCGGTGCCGACGATGTCGGTCACGTCACCCCTGACCTTCAGCGGCACAGCATGGCCCACCATGGCCTTGGCGGCCCCTTCGACCTCAGGGCTGGTCAGCCCCAGGGTGGACTGCATGGACAGGGCGGCGCCCACCTGCACCGGGTCGGCATTGCCGTCCATCAGGTCGTTCATGCACCACTCGGCCTCATCCGCGCTCAGGTGTCGACCGGACACCAAGGAGTTCAGGACGGATTTCCAGCTAAGTGGCCGCATGATGACTCTTTTCCCTTTGAAGAAACGGGGCCGGATGCCCCGCTGTTTGCTCTAGGTTTACTGCCCTGCCCCTCCCCTGCACAAGGCCATCCCATATTTTGGTCACTTTGCTACCAATATATGGAAATTGGCAATCCAATATATGAAAGCGGCCACCGCCCTTGCGAGCGATGGCCGTCAACCAGATGGGCAACCCTATCTGCAGAAGCCGCTAATGCTTACGCGTACCTGTCATTTCTTCTCGTTCTGACCGTGGCACATCTTGTACTTGCGTCCGGAGCCGCAGGGGCAAGGGGCGTTACGGGGTGTGCCCGGGAAGGTGCGGCCATCGGCCCAAGGCGAGTGATCCTCCACGGCCTTGGGCCGCTTATTGGCAGGAACCTTGCCCTCGGCATGGCTGATGGGCGCAGGCCCGACGGGAGCCGGGGTCGAAGCGTCGGGAGCCTCCGAGTCCTCGGCGGACGTGCTCAGACCCGACTGCGCGTCAGCGGCATCCTCGTCTGAGTCCTCCTGTACGCTGCCTGCCGGGGCATCTTCATCACGCTCCTCGGCCGTCTCGTCGATGTCGGTGGTCTCATCCTCGGCATCAGGCTCTTCAGGCGCCTGGTAGTTGACTTCCTCGGACTGGCTCCCCTCGTTTTCTTCGCGCTCTTCGCGGGCCCGCCGCTCGTTCTCCTGGCTGGCCGCGATCTGCTTGAGGTCCACGTTGAAGAGCAGCTGTACGGTCTGCTCCTTGATGGCGTCGATCATGGAGTTGTACATCTGGTAGCCCTCGCGCTGGTACTCGACCAGGGGGTCGCGCTGACCCATGCCGCGCAGGCCGATGCCGTCCTTGAGGTAGTCCATCTCATAGAGGTGCTCACGCCACTTGCTGTCCAGGACGGAGAGGACCACCTGGCGCTCCAGCTGCCTTGAGCCCTTCTCGCCCAGTTCATCCTCGCGATCCTGATAGATGGACTCGGCATCCTCCACGATCTTGTCCGCCAGGGCCTTGACGGCCTTGTCACCCTTCAGACCCTCCAGGGAGTCCATGGTCTCGTCCTGGTCAAGACTGATCGGATAGACGGAGGCCAGCGCCTTCCAGAGCCCGTCGGCATCCCATTCCTGAGGCTTGTCCGAGCCGTTCTGCGCCCCATGGATGTATGAAGTCACGGTCTCACGGATGAAGCGGAGGATGTCCTGGTGGATGTCCTCGCCCTTGAGCACGGCCTGACGCTCGCCGTAGATGACCTGACGCTGCTTGTTCATCACATCGTCGTACTTGAGCACGTTCTTGCGGATCTCGTAGTTGCGGGATTCAACGGACTTCTGCGCATTGCGCACACCCTTGGAGACGCTCTTGGTGCCGATGGGTTGACCTTCGGGCAGGCTCTTGGAGGACATCATTCGAGCCACCAGCTGGGTGTTGAACAGGCGCATGAGGTCATCCTCCAGGCTCAGGTAGAACCTGGACTCACCAGGGTCGCCCTGACGGCCGGAACGGCCGCGCAGCTGGTTGTCGATGCGGCGGGACTCGTGCCGTTCGGTGCCCAGCACGTAGAGGCCGCCCAGCTTGACGACCTCCTCATGCTCATCCTTGACCTGTTCCTTGACGGAATCCAGCATCTTGGGCCAGCGCTTCTCATACTCCTCAGGGGTGTCGTCGGGCGAGTAGCCCTGCTCCTTGAGCTTCTGATCGGCGAGGAACTCCACGTTCCCGCCCAGCATGATGTCGGTGCCGCGCCCGGCCATGTTGGTGGCCACGGTCACGGCGCCCTTGCGCCCTGCCACGGCTACGACCGCAGCCTCGCGCGCATGCTGCTTGGCGTTGAGCACCTGGTGGTCGATGCCGGCCACGTCCAGCAGGGAGGAGACCACCTCGGAGGACTCGACGGATGCGGTGCCCAGCAGGATGGGCTGGCCCTTGGCATGCCGCTTGGCTACGTCCCGGACGATGGCGGCCAGCTTCTCCTTCTTGGAGCGGTAGATCAGATCGTCCTGATCCTTGCGGATCATGGGTTTGTTGGTGGGGATGGGCAGCACGCCCAGCTTGTAGGTGTTCATGAACTCGGCGGCCTCGGTCTCGGCCGTTCCGGTCATGCCCGCCAGCTTGTCGTACATGCGGAAGTAGTTCTGCAGGGTGATGGTGGCGAAGGTCTGGTTCTCGGCCTTGACCTCCACGCCCTCCTTGGCCTCGATGGCCTGGTGGAGGCCCTCGTTGTAGCGGCGGCCCTTGAGCAGACGGCCGGTGTGCTCGTCCACGATCAGGACCTCGCCGTTCTGGACCACGTAGTCGCGGTCGCGCAGGAAGAGCTCCTTGGCCTTGATGGCGTTGTTCAGGTACCCGATCAGGGCGGTGTTGGCTGGCTCGTAGAGGTTGTCGATGCCCAGGTAGTCCTCGACCTTGGTGATGCCGGGGTCCAGAATGCCGACGACCTTCTTCTTCTCGTCGACCTCGTAGTCCTCGTCCCTGGTGAGCTTGGGGACCAGCTTGGCGAACTGCCGGTACCATCGGGTCACATCGCCCTCGGCGGGTCCGGAGATGATCAGAGGAGTACGCGCCTCGTCGATCAGGATGGAGTCGACCTCGTCCACGATGGCGAAATGGTGGCCGCGCTGGACCAGCTCGTCCTTGTCCCAGGCCATGTTGTCGCGCAGGTAGTCGAAGCCGAATTCGTTGTTGGTGCCGTAGGTGATGTCCGCCTGGTACTGCTTGCGGCGCTCGTTGGGGCGCTGGTCGGTGATGATGCAGCCCACGCTCATGCCCAGGAAGCGGAAGATGCGCCCCATGAGCTCGCTCTGGTAGGAGGCCAGGTAGTCGTTGACCGTGACCACGTGCACGCCCTTGCCCTCCAGGGCATTCAGATAGCTGGGCAGGGTGGCCACCAGGGTCTTGCCCTCGCCGGTCTTCATCTCGGCGATGTTGCCCCAGTGCAGGGCCGCGCCGCCCATCAGCTGGACGTCGAAGTGCCGCTGGCCCAGGGTGCGCTTGGAAACCTCGCGAACCGTGGCGAAGGCTTCGGGCATCAGGGAATCGAGGGATTCGCCGTTCTCCAGTCGCTGCTTGAACTTGGGCGTCTGCGCCTTGAGCTCCTCATCGCTCATGGCCGAGATCTGATCCTCGAAGGCGTTGGTCGCCTTGGCCACCCCCTGAAGCTTGCGAATCTGACGACCCTCGCCCATACGGAGGACCTTGTCCAAGACTGCTACCACGTTGCGCTCCCTACCGTTCTTTTATGGCCTTCGCACGCCCTCAGCTGACGTAGGCCCAGACCTTGATTATCTTACGCGAATGCACCGATTTTCTCGAAACCGATTATTCCATGAACCCAACTGCGGCCTTGGCAGCCGGAACGGGCATTGAAGAAGGGCGATTCTCCGGAGGTCAGGACAATCTGCCGCCGGGGAATCGCCCCACAGTTCAATATCCGCTCGTCTATCCGTTTTGCTGTTACTTCTTCTGGCCTACATGCTCAGGCGTATCGATCTCGAAGACGCCGTAGCTCCATCCGTGCCGACGATAGACCACCGACGGCCGCTGGGTCTCCTTGTTGACGAAGAGGAAGAAGTCGTGGCCGATCAGCTCCATCTCGTAGAGGGCCTCGTCGATGCTCATGGGCTCGGCGATGTGCAGCTTGCGGCGGATGACGATGGGGGTGTCCCCCACCTGCACCTCGACCGACTGGCCCGGAGCCAGGTCCGAGGCCACGGCGCTCTGGGCGCTGTTGTCGGGGTTGGACTCCTGGCCCTGGTCTCCCTGGTCGCCCTCATCGCCTGTCTGATCATCCACGGGCAGGTCGGCGGGCAGGGGCGGATGCTCAAGTCCCCGGCGGTGGTCCTTGCGGCGGTCGCGGACCCGGCGCAGACGCTGGGTCAGCTTGTCCAGGGCCATGTCCAGTGCGCTGAACTCGTCGGCGCTGGAGGCCTCGGCGCGGATCACGGTCTTGCCGGCCTGGACCGTGAGCTCCACCCTCTTGGCGCTGTCAGCCTGGCGGGGATTGCCTTCATGTGTCAGAACGACCTGGATGCGCTGGGCATCGGGGGCGATGGCCGTCACCCTGTTCATCTTGCTGTCCACAACATCGCGGAACCGCTGCTTGATTTGGGTATGTCGACCGGTAATGACGATCTCCATGGGAATCTCCTTGCACTTGTGAGCGGACGAACCGCTGGTGCGATGGCGGACTTGGTCACCATCGACTGTGCTTCCGATTGTATCCGAAGAGCAGGGCTGACTCACTGATTGAGCTTGAGGCCAGAGCGGGATCCTGGCCGTTGGTCTGGTCGTTCAGTTCCGCTATGCTGAATCCCCGAGACCTCTCGGATGGCCGCGGCCCCTCCTCCTGGGAAGGGCTGAGGAACTTCCGGGCTCCACAGAGCACGATGGCGGATAACGTCCGCCCAGGGCAACCTGAGAGATAGCGCAACAGAGAACAGACCGCTCGCCTGGCAAAGGCGGGCAAGGGTGAAACGGCGGTGTAAGAGACCACCGGGTCGACGGTAACGCCGACCGCATGGCAAGCCTCATCGGGAGCAAGGC
This sequence comes from Bifidobacterium asteroides, assembly GCF_030758775.1. NCBI lineage: Bacteria > Bacillati > Actinomycetota > Actinomycetes > Bifidobacteriales > Bifidobacteriaceae > Bifidobacterium > Bifidobacterium asteroides. Next base: position 791,761 of record NZ_CP132384.1, on the reverse strand, counting down.
CAAGCAGAAGGCATTCAGGGGCTGCTCGTCCCGCCTTCGGGTAGGCCGCTAGAGCCTGGCGGCAACGTCAGGTCGAGATGGATGGCCATCCGTCGTCCGGATTTTATCCGGTCGATGACAGAACCCGGGGTATATGAGAGGTCTCATCTTCTTTTTACCGTGTGGTGCCTTGGCAGCAATCGACTCAATCGAGAGGGTCGTCAGAAACGAAAAGGTCTGCTGCCACCTGGTTGAGGAGGCCGGGAGAGTGGCCCTTGCGCGATCCAGCACTCCAGAATCGCCGTTTACGCACCTTGAGATCAAGTCCGGCTGTCTTGCGGGCCACCTTGCGACCGAGCTCGTAGGCGGAGTCGACGAAGAGTCCCTCACGAGAGGCCTGTGCCACCACCTGCGCAGCCAGTCCCCGATCCAAACCCTTGCGGGTCATCTCCGAGAGAACACCGCGCTCCCCCATGGTGCGATGCAGACAGGAACGCAGAAGATCCTGGGCATAGGCCTGGTCATCCACCAGACCCAACTTGGTCAGCCGGTCGATCACCTGATCGACCACGTTTGTGTCAAACCCCTTGTCAACCAGACGGCGGGCCAGAGCTCCACTCGAACGAGCCGCCGCATCCAGCAGGGTCAGAGCAGCCTCCCGGCAAGCATCCGCATCATCGGCATCTGCTCGCGGAGCTGCAGGCGCGGACCCGCCGCCAAAGCCGCCGGCACGTGGGCGACGGCCACGACGGCGGGTTCTTCTATCGGAACCACGAGCAGAACGGCGACCACGAGAATGGCGACCTGCCAGGGATTCGTCACCCATATCAGCATTGGCAGCACTGTCTGCATCTTCCAGACTGCCTCCGAATCGGGCGCCATGCCCAAGACCCAGGACAGGAGACTGCACCAGGCGGCTGTCCTCCTTGAAGCTGTCATCCTTCTGCTCAAGGGCAGGATCAAGGACTGACACCGACTCTGCTGGAGCAGGCGCACCCGCAGAGTCTGGCTGCAACTGGTCCGACCGAGAATCGTCCGACTCTGTGCTGGAGTCGGCAGGATCCCCGGTCTGCGCCAGTCGGACAGGATTTTCCTTGAGGAAGTCCTCGGCCGAGATCATCGGGTCATGCAGCCTGGGCCGTGGGCACAGTGGTGTTGACGTCGACAGGAGCAGAATCGTCTTCCTTGCTGCCTTGGTCAGCATCAGCCTGATCGGCCTTGTCGTCCTCGGAAGGAGCAGGGATAAGGCCGAAGGCGACCTTGACCTTATCTTCGATCTCCTTGGTCAGGCCGGGGTTGTCCTTGAGGAACTGACGGACGTTCTCCCTGCCCTGACCCAGCTGATCGCCCTCGTAGGTGAACCAGGAGCCCGACTTCTTGACGATGTTGGTCTGCAGGGCCATGTCCAGAACCGAACCCTCCTTGGAGATGCCCTCTCCGTAGAGGATGTCGAATTCGGCCACCTTGAAGGGCGGGGCCATCTTGTTCTTGACCACCTTGACCTTGGTGCGGTTGCCCACCGCCTCGTCGCCATTCTTCAGGGTCTGGATGCGGCGGATGTCCAGGCGGACCGAGGCGTAGAACTTCAGGGCCTTGCCGCCGGTGGTGGTCTCCGGGCTGCCGAAGAAGACGCCGATCTTCTCCCTGAGCTGGTTGATGAAGATGGCTGTGGTGTTGGCCTGGGACAGGGCGCCGGTCATCTTGCGCAGGGCCTGGCTCATCAGCCTGGCCTGCAGACCCACGTGGCTGTCGCCCATGTCGCCCTCGATCTCGGCCTTGGGCACCAGGGCGGCCACCGAGTCGATGACGATGACATCCAGGGCGCCCGACCGGATCAGCATGTCGGCGATCTCCAGCGCCTGCTCGCCGTTGTCCGGCTGGGAGACGATCAGGGAATCCGTGTCCACACCCAGCTTCTTGGCGTACTCGGGATCCAGGGCGTGCTCGGCATCGATGAAGGCCGCCACTCCACCGCCGGCCTGTGCATTGGCCACCGCATGCAGGGCCAGGGTGGTCTTGCCCGAGGATTCCGGACCGTAGATCTCGACGATGCGGCCGCGGGGCAGTCCGCCGATGCCCAGGGCCATGTCCAAGGCCAGGGACCCGGTGGGAATGACCTCCACATCCTGGGCAGGCTTGTCGCCCAGACGCATGGCCGAACCTTTGCCGAAGCTCTTCTCCACCTGCGCGAGGGCCGTGTTCAAGGCTGCCTGGCGACGGGGGTCGATCCCGCCCTCTTCTTCCTTTTTCGCCTTGCCACTGTTGCTCTGACGTGCCATATGGCTCTCCTTCTTCGTAACCGACCTCACGATGACGACATCCTGATTGACGACCTCACGATTGACAGCCTATCCGCCGTCGGAACCTGTCTGCGGTCCCGGCGCCCGATGTGGTCGAACGTGCCGATGGTCACCGGACCATGGGTATCAGTATACCCGACCATGCGAACAAATGTTCGAAAATCGCCTGGAATGGAAAATAAATTCGCGGAGGATAAAACCCGCCGATCAGGCTGCCGGCAGGGGCGGCGCATTGTGGTCCTTTCCCCAGCGCCGGGAGTCGGGAATCTCCATCTGATCGCAGAGCACATTCCAGACCACGCGCGGCTCCACGCCCGCATCCAGGGCCTCTATTACGGTCATGGCATCCAGGGCGGTCAGCCTTTGGTCACGGGCCAGACTGCGTCCGTAGACCCGGCCGAAGACCTCCTCCAGCAGCTGCCAGAATTCCCGTTCACGCACCCGACATCACCTTTCGTCCAAGACCCACCCTGTCACACCCCTTCTACGGTAGCAACCGACAGTCAGCAGAAGAGGGCGCCTGGTTCCTCAGAACCGGACGCCCTCAAGAACGGTCCGCCGAGTCAATCGACTGGACCTGACATGCTTACTCCTGGGTGGACTCCAGGTAGTCCGCCACCATCCGCAGGGTCTGCGGCACACCCAGGCCCAGCGCGTCGGCGATGGAGCTCAGCAGTTCGGAGCTGGCCTCCTTCTGGCCGCGTTCCACCTCGGACAGGTAGCCCAGGGACACGCCGGCCTTCTCGCTGACCTCACGCAGGGTCTTGTGATCGTTGGTCCTCAGCTCGCGCAGCACGTGGCCCAGGGCCTCGCGCAGGGAGACGGTATGGGTGACGGCCCGGCCGTCGTTGTTGGAGGCCGCCCGCTGACGGCTTGCTTCCATGCCGTCTTCCTCCATCCACATCTTGTTCAGGTTGGCCTGGCGCTCCTCCTTGGCCTTCTTGGCGGCCTTGGCACGGATCACCTGCTGCTGGGCGAAGACGACGGCACGACGCTGGGCGGGCGTTAGATCACGAACCCGCGCATTGCGCTCTACTCCGGGTGCGGCCGGCTTGACATCATAGGTATCGTTGGTTCGAGTCATCACGGTCTCGGTGCTGGCCATAGCAGCCCCTTTCGCCATTATCGTGTTCAACTTCTTACACAGTGACCAACAGACGAGCCGGTGGATTATTCCAGGGGAGGAACCCGAAGGGCTTGCTTTGTGACCAAGGTCACGTATGCACAAGGTCCTGCATCGGCTTGTGAACATCAGGCCGTCAGCCGCGCGAGTGCAGGGCCCGATCCAGCTGGTCCAGAATCCGCATGACCGTACCACGACGCACTTGTTCGCGGTCGCCATCCAGATGCAGCTCGTAGGCATAGGTCCGGTAGGCATGGGACTGAAGGCCGGTCTCAATACGCCGACCCATCACCCGGACGGGCAGGGCCAGACCGATGTAGACCAGCCCGGCAGGATCGTCCCCGTCAGGGCCCGGCCCGGCCACGCCTGTAGTGGCCATGCCGATGACCGTATCCTCGTGCCCCGGCCTGGTGTAGAGCCTGGCCGTGCCTTCGGCCATCTCCTGGGCGACCCGCGGATGGACCGCACCCTGGGTGGCCAGCAGGTCCTGGTCCACCTTGAGGATGGCGGCCTTGGCGGCGATGTCGTAGGTGACGGCCGACCCAAGAAAGACGTCTGACGCACCGGGAATCCTGACGAAGGCATCGGCCAGCAGCCCACCGGTCAGCGATTCGGCGGCGGCCAGCAGCAGGCCCGAGTCACGGCAGGTGTCGATGATCCGTCCAGCCAGGTCGTCGCAACGGCCCTGCACACTCTTGCCGATCATCGCCGCATCCCCAACACGTATTCCGCTCCCGAGTAGAGGCAGAGGGCCAGGGCCACCAGGATGACCACACGGGTGGCCACCAGGTACCAGGGCCAGACGGCCGACAGGGGCATCATGAGCATGCCCAGGCCGATGCATTCAAACAGGGTCTTGTACTTACCAGCCTGTGAGGCGGCGATGACCCGCCCTTGCTTGTTGATGACCAGGACCCGCAGCAGGGTGATGCCCAGTTCCCTGACCAGGAAGAGCAGGGTGACCCACCACCAGAGCTCGCCGAAGACCGAGGCCACGATCAGCGCCGAGCAGATCAGCAGCTTGTCGGCGATGGGATCCATGAGCTTGCCCAGCTCGGTCACCTGGTTGTACCGGCGGGCCAGCCACCCGTCCAGCTTGTCGGTCGAGGCGGCGAGGATGAAGAGCACGGCGGCGGTCCACCGCATGCCGGGCCTGCGCTCGCCCCAGGGACCGGCCATCAGATCCAGGGCGATGAAGACCAGGACCAGGAGGATACGGGTGTAAGTGACCAGGTTTGGGGGTGAATTCCATCCTTCGAGAAGCCTGCGCCTCTCACGACCGGTCTCTGACTCGGCATGCTCCTGCATTGCCACTCCTTATACGCGATACTCGTGCGCTCGGGCCGTCCAGCAAGAGATGCCGGGCGGCAGTTTCATCATAACGGTAGACCAGGCCCAGCTTTTTGGGCCGATGTTCAGCCCTGCGCTTGCTCATCCGGGGCGGGATCCATGGAGGGGGCGTCGCCTCGGATGAAGGCCAGGGCCTGCTGCAGCTGCGGCGGCTGGATGAGCACCTCGCGGGCCTTGGAACCCTCCGATGGCCCTACGATTCCCCTCGACTCCAGCAGGTCCATCAGCCTCCCCGCCCTGGCGAAGCCCACACGCAGCTTGCGCTGGAGCATGGAGGTGGATCCGAACTGGGTGGTCACCACCAGCTCGGCCGCCTGGAGCAGCTCGTCCATATCGTCGCCGATCTCCTCCTGAATCTCGTTCTTGTGGTTGGCCTTGTCGGCCATCTGCTCGATGTCCTCGCGGTAGTGGGGCTTGCGCTGGGTGCGCACATAATCCACCGCCTTGCGGATCTCGGACTCGGAGACCCAGGCCCCCTGGACGCGGGTGGGCTTGGCCTGGCCCATGGGCAGGAAGAGGGCGTCGCCCTGGCCGATCAGGGTCTCGGCGCCGGTGGCATCCAGAATGACTCGGGAATCGGTTGAGGAGGATGTGGCAAAGGCCAGCCTGGAGGGGATGTTGGCCTTGATCAGGCCGGTGACCACATCCACCGAGGGCCGCTGGGTGGCCAGGACCAGGTGGACGCCGGCGGCACGCGCCAGCTGGGTGATCCGCTGGATGGAGCTCTCCACGTCGTTCTTGGCCACCATCATCAGGTCGGCCATCTCGTCGACCACCACGACCAGGTAGGGATAAGGGGCCACCTTGCGGTTGGAGCCGGCGGGGGCGTGGACCTTGCCCTCGCGCACGGCCTTGTTGAAGTCCTTGATGTGCCGGAATCCGAAGAACTGCAGGTCGTCGTAGCGGGCATCCATCTCCTTGACCACCCACTCCAGGGCCTGGGCGGCCTTCTTGGGCTCGGTGATGATGGGCGTGAGCAGGTGGGGGATGCCGGCGTAGGCACTCAGCTCCACGCGCTTGGGGTCCACCATGATCAGGCGGACCTGCTCCGGCGTGGCCCGCATGATCAGCGAAACCAGCATGGAGTTGATGAAGCTGGACTTGCCCGAGCCCGTGGCGCCGGCCACCAGCAGGTGGGGCATTTTGGTCAGGTCGGCGGTCACATAGTGGCCCTCCACGTCCTTGCCCACGGCGGTCATCATGGGGTTGTCATCCTGTTTGGCCTTGTCGGAGCGCAGCACGTCGCCCAGGTGGACGATCTCGCGGTCCACGTTGGGAATCTCGATGCCGATGGCCGACTTGCCGGGGATGGGCGATAGGATGCGCACGTCCGAGCTGGCCACCGCATAGGCGATGTTGCGCTGAAGGTTGGTGACCTTCTCCACCTTGACGCCCGGCCCCAGCTCCACCTCGTACTGGGTGACCGAGGGCCCGCGCAGGAAGCCGACCACCTTGGCGTCCACATCGAACTGCTGGAAGGTCGATTGCAGGGCCTTGATGACCGCGTCGTTGGCCGAGGTCCTGACCGCGTGGGGCTTGCCCTTGACCAGCAGGTCCGTGCTGGGCAGCACATAGGGCCGGCTCTCGTCCACCTGCCGGTCATCGGAGGCACCTGACGCGTCTGCAGCCTGAGCTCCCGCACCCTGGGTTCCGGCAGCCTGATTTGTTGCTCTTGGAGCGGGCTGGGCGTCCATCTGCACGGTGTCGGCTGCGGCTGCGGCAGCGGCCCATGGATCCGAGGCCCCCACGCCGGACAGCGCGGCCGGATCCACCTTGGGGTGCGCCTGCTCCCTGGCATCCAGGAGAGCGGCCGTGGCCGGCGCCTCCACGGCGGGCATGTTCTGCGTGGACACCTGGTCACCCTGGTCAGCCTGGTCAGCCCCCTCCAGCGAAGCCGCCTGGGAGAAAGGCTCGTCAGCCTCGTAACGCTCCAGATGGGTGTCCGTATCCTTGCCAATGCGGCCATGCAGCAGGCGGCTGAACCAGCCGGCCACCCCGCCACGGCCGGAATCCTTGGCATCCTCCTGGTCCGATTCCTCGTGGGTGGGCACGCCGGGGGCCAGAGGCAGGGTGTCATCCCCCAGCCTGACCTCGTTGGGAGCGGTCTGCGCCGAAGCCGAGCCGGAGGCATGGGACCTCTTGCCGCGCAGCAAGGCAACCAGGTCGCTCATATGGAATCTGAAGGTGATGAAGAGGCCGAAAATAGCCACGAGGACGAAGATGATGACGGCGAAGACCTTGGACAGCCCCCAGGCCAGGGGCGAGCCCAGAAAGAACCCCAGAAGGCCGCCTGAGCCGCTGATGGCCCTCATGTCGAATCCTCGATGGTCCGAGGCCATGAGCACGTCCAGAATGGAGCAGACCGACCAGAGCACCACCATGAGCCCGCCCACCACAGGCAGGTTGCCGGCCTCGCGCCCGGTGTAGCAGACCAGCCGGAAGGCCGCAAAGAGCAGGACCACCGGTAGGATGATGCTGCAGAGCCCCAGAACGCCCGCAGCCAGAGCATGCAGCCCCCGCCCCAAGAAGCCGTTCACGCGGAACCATTCGCTGGCACTGAAGAGCACAGCCAGGATGACCAGCACGAAGCAGAGCCCGTCCTTGCGGTAGGCGGAGTTGTCGCCGTTCTTGCCGACCACAGCACGCACCAGGGATCCCAGGCCCCGGGGCAGGGCCAGCAAGGCCTTGTGCCAGAAGGGTTCCGGGTCATGGCTGTCCTTGGCTGCGGCCCGGCCGCGACCGCGTGCGTCTGCTTGCTGCTTACGTGTCATAACCCTTTCAGCCTACCCAGAACCCCGGTCCGCGCCGGGCCCGACGGGTCAGTGTGCACAACTCTTTCAGACGGTGGGCCGCCAGGGCTAGCATCGTTGGCATGACACCAGCCGAACGTCAGAGCGCCGTGGCTTTCGCCCTGCGCAACCTGCTTCTGGATGACCGTCAGCCCGGCCCTTCGGCCCTTCAGGCGGCCAGCGACTTTGTGGCGGACAGAAGGCAGGCCGAGGCTCTGGCCGACCAGGCCCGGCGCTTGGAGGCCAAGGCGGCTGCCCTGACGGATGCCCTCTTTCTGCGGACCATCCTGGTCTGTCAGCGACCCTGGGCGACCGAGGGCGATCTTGCGGAGCTGCGGGCCATCCACCGCCGACTGCTTCCCGGCCTGCCGGAAGAGCGAGCGCTGCGCCGACCCCAACCGGAGAACGACGCCAGCCTGTATCCGGCATCCATGCTGGAGCAGGGAGCTGCGGCCATCGGCCAGGAGCTGGCAGCCGAACGCAACCTGGCCAGCCTGGACCGTCCGGTCTTCGTGGAGCGCCTGGCCCACTACTACGACGAGCTCTCCTGCCTGCACCCCTTCGCCGACTGTGACGGCATGACCCTGCGTATCTTCCTCTCGCGCCTGTCCCACGATGCCGGCTGGGACCTGGACTGGGGACAGGCTGATCCGACCGCCCACCGCCGGGCCATCCAGCGAGCGCTCCGAGGCAGCACCGATGACCTGCAGGCCCTGATTGCGGGCATGGTCCGCCCGGTCAACCCAACCCGAATATTTCTGATCGCCGGATGGGACCAGGGCCCAGCCCACTGAATTGGCAGCCTCAGCCCGGCAGCCTCAGCTTGGCAGCCGCTCGTTGCCGCTGCGCTTGGCGGCCTCGATGATCTGGGCGCTCTGATTGATCAGTTCCGTCGCCCCGGCCTGGTCGTGGTCGCGGACGCGCCCCCAGTATCGTATTTTGAGCTGCACATACCGCTTCCGTGCCCGCAGGCCGGCCATCCGCTGGTCCAGCCGCCGTCCCTGCTCGGCCAGGAGCTCGATCTGCCGTCCGGCGGCCTCGGCCCCCGCCGCACGGTTGCCCAGATACTCCCGCATGTGCTCCAGGGACATGCCCGTGGCGCTCAGGCAGGAGATGGTCTCCAGCAGGTCCAGATCATCCTGGTCGTAACAACGGTGGCCGCTTGAGGGGTCCCTGGCAATGGGCGGAATAATGCCGATGGTCTCGTAGTAGCGCAGGGTGGTCTCCGGCATCCCCGACATGAGCGAGGCCTGGCGGATGGTGTACCAGGGCCCGGATTCCAGGTCGGCCTGGGGCTGCGTGATGGTGGTCATACCCGTCCAGCCTAGGAACTTCAAGTACTTGAAGTCAAAGCGCGCCCAAATGGTGTCTGGTCACCCTCCCCTGATCCGACTGGTCGGCCTGGGCGTCCGCCTGATCGAAGCAGCCTTGGTCAGCCTGGTCCACCAGATCCAGTGCCTGCCGGGCCAGATCCGGAGCCAGGGCATTCAGCCAGTGGATGCGCGGGTCCCGGCCGAACCAGCCCATCTGCTTGCGGGCCAGACGCTTGGTCTTCTGCGCTATCAGACCGAAGGCGGCATCCAGGTCGGTGCGGCCGTCCAGGTAGTCCAGAATCTGCTGGTAGCCCAGGGCGCGTGAGGCCGTGGTCCCCAGGCGGTTGCGCAGTCTGCTCACCTCGTCGACCAGCCCCTGGTCGCGCATGGCCTGGGTGCGCTGGTCGATCCTGCGGTCCAGCTCCTCCCGGGGCAGGTCCAGCCCCAGCTGCAGGGCGGGCAGCAGGTAGCGGTACCGGGGCAGGCTGGCCGAATAGGGCCGTCCGGTGATCTCCATGACCTCCAGAGCCCGCACGGTCCGCCGCACATTCCGAGGATCCATCCGGGCCGCAGCCTCCGGGTCCCGTTCCTGCACCTGGCGGAAGAGCAGCCCGGGACCTTCCTTTTGGGCCCGCTCCTCCAGCCTGGCCCTGACCGCCGGGTCGGTGCCGGGGAAGGACAGATCGTCGATGACCGCCCGGGTATAGAGCCCTGAGCCACCGACCAGGATCGGCCGGATTCCCTGGGCCCGCAGGTCAGCTATCAGGGAGCGGGCCATGGTCTGGAAGCGGGCCACGCTCATGGCCTCCTCCGGCTCGATGATGTCGATCAGGTGGTGGACCACCGCCTGCCGCTCCCCTACCGAAGGCTTGGCCGTGCCCACGTCCATCCCCCGGTACATCTGGTAGGCATCGGCATTGACGATATGTGCCTCCTGCCCGCGGGCTTGGAGAGCCTGTGCCAGGGCCACGCCCAGGGCGGTCTTGCCCGAGGCTGTGGGACCCACGATGGAGACGATGCGGGGTTCAGCGGATGTCATAGACCTGCCCCGCCCGGGGATCCGGGTCAGCGATCAGATAGTGGGGCCCGGCCTGGGTGACGGTGCAGGTGACCAGATCCCCGGGCTTTGGCGCAGGCATCCCCTGGGGCACGCCGACATGGACCAGCACCCCGGTGCGCTCGTGCCCGGTCACCCGGTGGGTGCTGCCATCGTGCCGGCCGTGCCCGTCGCCGATCAGCACCTCCACCTCCTTGCCCAAAAAGGCCTGCATGTGCTCCAGGGTGATGGACTCCTGCAGGGCCTGCAGCCGCTCGAACCGGTCCTGGACCACGGCCTTGGGCAGCTGTGGCATGCGCGCGGCAGGCGTGCCCGGACGCGGCGAATACTCAAAGATAAAGGCGGACGAGAAGCGCGCCCGGCGCACCACGTCCATGGTGGCCTGGAAGTCCTCCTCGGTCTCCCCTGGGAAGCCCACGATGATATCGGTGGTGATCAGGGCATCGGGCATGGCGGCCCGAACCTTGTCCAGTATCTGCAAAAAGCGCTGGGACCGGTAGGAGCGCCGCATGGCCCGCAGAATCCGGTCGGAACCCGACTGCAGGGGCATGTGCAGCTGGTGCATGACCGTGGGCGTCTCGGCCATGGCGGCGATCACATCGTCGGTGAAGGCCGCCGGATGGGGCGAGGTGAAGCGTATCCGCTCCAGCCCAGGCACCCGGCCGCAGGCCCGCAGGAGCCTGGCGAAGGCGTAGCGGTCCCCCGTGGACCAGCCATAGGAGTTGACGTTCTGCCCCAGCAGGGTCACCTGGCGGGCCCCGGAGCGCACGCAATCCTCAACCTCCTGCAGGATGTCGTCCATGGACCGGTCCCGCTCCCGCCCGCGCACCGAGGGCACGATGCAGAAGGTGCAGGTGTTGTTGCAGCCGACCGATATGGACACCCAGGCCTGCGAGCGCGAGGCCCTGACCGCCGGCAGCCGCCCGGGCAGATCCCGCAGCTCCTGCGACACCCCCACCTGGGGCCGCCCGTCCTTGCGGGCCTTGTCCAGCAGGCCGGGCAGCGAGCCGATGTCCCTGGTGCCGAAGACCGCATCCACCCAGGGCGCCGCCTTCACGATTCGCTCCCGGTCCTTCTGGGCCATGCAGCCGCCCACGGCGATCCGCGTGTCGGGCTTGTGCTGCTTGAACCTGTGCCAGCGCCCGATGGTCCCGTACATGCGCTGGGTGGCGTTGTCTCGCACGGCGCAGGTGTTGAGCACCATCACGTCCACCTCGCGCGCACGAACCTGCTCGGGCGTGGCCTGCTGGTAGCCCTGGGCCCGGAGCACCCCGGCGATCCGCTCGGAATCATGCTCGTTCATCTGGCAGCCCAGGGTCCGCACATAGTAGACGCCCCTGCTGTCCTTACGCTGAGCGGTCGCGCTCATGCCCTCGCCTGCTTCCATAAGCCATGATTGTATGCGCAGGTCGGGTCCCGCGGCCATCGGGGCCTGTGCGTACCATGAGTCATGGTTACGAACGGCGGCATGGGAGGTTCATGTGATACTCGACCGTAACAGTGCCATGAGCGCATCCGAAATGAAGCAGCGACTGTCCGACCTGGACGAAAAGGACCGTCCCAAGCTGGACATCGACGAGATAACGGAGTTCGTCAATCTCATGCAGACCTACGAGGGGGCCATGTACGAGATTTCGACCAAGCTGGACGTGCTGGACACGGAATTCCAGGTCCGGTTCAGCCACAACCCCATCCACCACATGGAGCGCCGGCTCAAGAGCGTGGACTCCCTGATCGGCAAGCTGCACCGCAAGAACCTGCCCGTCACCATCCCCTCGGTGCGCGATCACATCTTCGACGTGGCCGGCGTGCGCGTCATCTGCAACTACCGGGACGATGTCTACTCGGTCTCACGCTACCTCTCCGACCAGTCGGACATCCAGGTGCTGAGGGTCAAGGACTACATCCGCAACCCCAAGATGAACGGCTACCGCAGCCTGCACGTCATCTACGCCGTGCCGGTCTTCCTGACCTCGGGCCCCCACTACACGCCGGTCGAGGTGCAGTTCCGCACCATCGCCATGGACTACTGGGCCTCCCTGGAGCACCAGCTGCGTTACAAGTCCGACCTGCCCGACGCCCGCCTGGCCGAGCATTCGCAGACCCTGCTGGACTGCGCCCGCTCCCTGCAGAACATCGAGGTGCAGATGCAGTCCATCCACCGCGACATCTCAGGTTCTCCCCAGGAGCAGGACTCCGACGACGAGGCCATCAGCAACAATAAGGATTAGCTGAATCCTCACAAATCCTTTACCATAGAAACCAGGCCAGGTGGAAGGGTTGGGGCTTCCGCCGGGTCCCAGGAGGAGGCCCCGCCTGCAAGGTCGGGTCTCCTCCTGCACCACCATCCCTCAGAAGTCGAAGTTGTCGGGATCCGCGCCGGTGCGCTCGTCCCTGTTCATAGCGGTGATGGCCTTCATATCCTCATCGCTCAGCTCGAAGTCGAAGACCTGCGCGTTCTGCTCGATCCGCTCCTTGTGGGTGGACTTGGGGATGACGATGACCCCGCGCTGCAGGTGCCAGCGCAGCACTATCTGCGCCGGGGAGCGGTCGTAGCGCTCGGCCATGGCCTTGAGCCTGGGGTCGGCCAGCAGGCTGCCGCCGGTGCCGCCCAGGGGGCTGTAGGCCTCCACATCCACGCGCAGGGTGCCGTGGCAGTAGTCGATCAGGTCGTCGTTGACGAACTGGGGCGAGGACTCGATCTGGTCGACCGCCGGCTTGGTGCCGCTGATGGTGTGCAGCTCGTCCAGGTGGTGCTTCTGGAAGTTGCAGACCCCGATGGCCCGCACTCGCCGCTGGGTGTAGAGCTCCTCCATGTCCTCCCAGGCCTGCTGCCAGCCCTTGGCGGGCCAGTGGATCAGGTAGAGGTCCAAGTAGTCCACGCCCAGCCGGTCCAGGCTCTCCTTGAAGGCCTCCTTGGCCCGTCCTGCACGGATGTCGTCATTCCAGAGCTTGGTGGTCAGGAAGACATCCCGCCGGTCGACACCGGAGCGGCGCAGACCCTCCCCCACGGACTGCTCGTTGCCGTAGATCATGGCGGTGTCGATGTGGCGATAGCCCGCCTGCAGGGCCCAGGTGACGGCCTGGCTGGTGGCCTCGCCATCAGGTGTTTGGAAGACCCCGAGACCCAGCTGGGGGATGCTGACCCCATTGTTGAGGGTGATGACGGTGTCGGTGACGTTTCCGGTCATATAGTCATGCTCCTTATCGGCCGATCAGCGGCCGTGACGTGTTGTCTGCCCATTCTATCTGCCAGGCAAGATGGGATCAGTTGTTGCTTAAGGCCCACCGCTGTGCATTTGCATCTCGTGTGTTGTCGGCGGGCTGGGTGGTAGGGTGAAAGGCGGGGGATGTCGAGAAGACGGCTGGCTTGCGCCTTTAGTTCATGCGATGTGATGCAGGGTTGGCGCTGGCAGGCAGAACTTGAGTAGGCAAGCGGCATTGGTTCCGTTTGGTGTTTGGTGAAGGGGTTTTGGTTTGATGCATCTGGTTTCCCGTCTGCGTCGCACCCTGGCGATGGCTGTCATCCTGCTGGGAATGCTGGCAGGCCTGGGCGTCGCATCCGCCCAGGCGGACGCTCCCATACTCACCGGGGGGGGGGGTCGTCAGACCCCTCGCGTAGCTGAGCAAACCCCCGGCATTCCCCCCGGCAGCGCGACCAGCACCCCGCTGCCCTCGCCATCGCCGATACAAGCCGCCACACCGTTAAGCACGACAGCAAGCCCAGGAACCCCGTCATCGACGACGGGAACACCCGGCAGCGCAGGCTCCGCTCCTGCCAAGCCATCCGAAAAGTCGGATGGTCAGGCTTCGCACACAGTGCGCTTCGACCCGGCCGACGGCAGCAAGCCCACCCAAACGACCGTGAAAACCGGGACTCTCGCCGCTCCCCCGCAACGGAACCCGCAGCGTGATGGCTTCCGGTTCGACGGGTGGACATACGACGGCCAGCCGTTCGACTTGCAGACCCCCATCCTCCAGGACACGACCCTGAAAGCCCAATGGTCGAAGGCCACGGACTGGACACTGAGCCCGGACCATGGGCCCGCTACCGGCACCAGGCTGACCATCAGCCCGCCCCACAGGCAGGAACCTCAGTTCGCCAGCATCCAAGCGGCAGGCGGCCAGATCCTCGGCCTGACCGGCGACGGCAGCATCTACACCTGGACGCAGGACAGCACGCCCAAACAGGTGCCCTCCCCCGCCCAGGCCCCCGACGAGTTCCACTACCTGCAGGTTGCAGCCGACAGCCGATCGCAGGCCGCCCTCGGATCCGACCAGCGGATATACACCTGGAACAGCAGACAAGCAACGCCCACCATCCTCGACACCGGCAAGGATGCCAGGTTCACCAGCATCAGCATGAACGACAATCGGCTCCTGGCAGTGGACCGGCAGGGACAGGTCCACACCTATCAGGCCAGCAAGGCCGACAGCCAGAACCCGGAACTTATACAGCAGGCCGCAACCAGCCTGCCCGAAAAGGCGCAGGCCGTCACCGCCGTCACCGCCAGCCAGGCGCTCATCGTGGACGAGGACGGGCAAGCCTGGACCTGGGATGCAGGCAAGACAGGAAGCGCCAAGCCCGCACGCGTCAAGCAGGATCCGGGCATGCGCATCGTCCAAGCCCAGGCCCTCAACCAGGGGTTCCTCCTCCTGGACGCGGACGGGCAGGCCCGGTACCTGCCAGACGGCACTGCCGCCATGATCCAACTCAGCCTGCCGGACGGCGTGCAGGCCAGCTCGACCGCCGCCAACAAGGACCAGGCCGTCATCACTGATACCGACGGCCACGTCTGGGCCTGGAAGTCCGGCAAGACGCCCATACGCGCAGACAGCAGGAACCAAGCCTACGTGCAGGCCGCCGCTGCCGGCGGCAGGATCAGCGCCATCAGCAGCCAGGGCGGCATATTCAGGTGGAGCCTGGACGGGCAGGGCCAGCCTGGCAAACCCGACAGGCTAGGCACCGCACAAGCGCCCATCCTGGAATCAGCCAGCCTGGACAGCCAGCCGCTCAAACTCACCAAGAACAACGGCTCCTGGCAGGCGGACATGCCCGCCCGCAAGCCCGGGCCGGCCGCCATCCTCATCACGGGCAGGCAGGACGATAAGCCCTTCACCAGGAGCCTTGCGTACACGGTCGACCAGCCGCTGACCAGAGGCGCCGGACAACGATCCGCGTTCACGGTCCGCTTCGACACGGGCGGCGGAAACCCCGAACCAGCGGACCAGCATGTCCCCGCCCCGTACGGGAGGGCGAAGCGCCCCTCACCCGACCCGGCTCGTGAAGGCTTCCTGTTCGACGGCTGGTTCACCGGTCAGGTCGCCTACGATTTCAGCAGGCCCGTCGACAAGGACCTGACCCTGACCGCCCACTGGACGCCGACAAGCCGGAACACCAAGTGGAGCATCAGCCCCAACAAGGGCAGCCAGCTGGGCAAGGAATCCACAACCATCACCCCGCCCGACAATGCCAGCCGAGACATACGATTCAACCAGATCAGCGCATCAACATACGACGGTACTAATCCCTATGGTTTTTCCTTGGCGGTGGGCAGCGACGGCAACGCCTACGCCTGGGGAAACAACGGCAATGGCCAGCTCGGCGACGGGACGAGCAGCAGCCGGAATACGCCGGTCACGGTGAGGACGCCTGACCGCAGCACGTACCCGGACCTGCCTAAGGATTTCACCTACGTG
Organism: Bifidobacterium asteroides; assembly: GCF_030758775.1. Lineage (NCBI taxonomy): Bacteria > Bacillati > Actinomycetota > Actinomycetes > Bifidobacteriales > Bifidobacteriaceae > Bifidobacterium > Bifidobacterium asteroides. The sequence continues at coordinate 776,150 of NZ_CP132384.1, read as the reverse complement.
CAGGTCAGCGCCGGAGCCTTTCATTCCCTGGCCCTGGGCAGCGACGGCAACGCCTACGCCTGGGGAAACAACGGCAATGGCCAGTTCGGCGACGGGACGAGCAGCAGCCGGAATACGCCGGTCACGGTGAGGACGCCTGACCGCAGCACGTACCCGGACCTGCCTAAGGATTTCACCTACGTGCAGGTCAGCGCCGGAGCGCTTTCATTCCCTGGCCCTGGGCAGCGACGGCAACGCCTACGCCTGGGGAGACAACACCTATGGCCAGCTCGGTGACGGGACGAGCAGCAGCCGGAATACGCCGGTCAAAGTGGGGAAGCCTGCAGGCGCGCCTGCGGATTTCACCTACGTGCAGGTCAGCGCCGGATAGTTATCATTCGCTGGCCCTGGGCAGCGACGGGAACACCTACGCCTGGGGAAACAACTACCAGTGGCCAGCTCGGCGACGGGACGAGCAACAACTATCGGTATACGCCGGTCAGGGTGAAGACGCCTGACCGGAAGACGTACCCGAACCTGCCAGCGGACTTCACCTACCTGCAGGTCAGCGCCGGATACCAGCATTCCCTGGCCCTGGGCAGCGACGGCAACGCCTGGGCATGGGGAGACAACGACCACGGCCAGCTCGGCGACGGGACGAGCACCACCTACCGGTCTGCGCCGGTCAGGGTGAAGACGCCTGACCGGAAGACGTACCCGAACCTGCCAGCGGACTTCACCTACCTGCAGGTCAGCGCCGGATGGCGGCATTCCCTGGCCCTGGGCAGCGACGGCAACGCCTGGGCATGGGGAGACAACCACGTATGGCCAGCTCGGCAACGGCACCAGCTACAGCAATTCGTCTGTTCCTGTGCACGTGCGCGACCCCGCCAACCCCGGGAACGCGAGCAAAGGACTGCAAGCCACACAGGTCAGCGCCGGAGACACTCATTCGCTGGCCGTGGGCAGCGACGGCAACGCCTGGGCATGGGGAAACAACAAGTATGGCGAGCTCGGCGACGGCAGCACACAACATCGTCAAGTATGGCTCCTGTGCCGGTGTCGTTCAACCTGGCTGCTGGTGGTCACCGGCGTCAGATTCGACCAGCAATGCCGTGTCAGAACTGACGCGCGGCGATGGCAATAGCGTCAGCGTGCTCACGCCCGCGCACCAGCCGGGCACGGTCACGGTCAGCGTGGACTACACGCTGGGCGGCGCACCCCAAACGCCGGACACCTCCCTCAGGTACACGTACCTGCCTGCAGGCGTGCTCCCCAAGGCAGGCGGGGAAGGCATCCTGCTCGCCCTGGCCACCGGCATGACCGGCATGGGCGGGGTCCTCGCCTCACGCCGCCACCGGAGGGAACAACACCAACTGCTTCACGCTTCACTCGAGTAAGAGCGGCCGGGCGGCGAATCAATCCCCCCGCTCCCGGCCCACATAGGGGGAGCAGGGAGGAAACGTGTCAGTCAAGGCTCAAACCCCAAGAGAGCCGACACTTCCCTCCCGCGCCCCCACCACACTCAGCCCAGCCTTCCAAGGGCTGGACGGCACATCAGGAGAGGGGCAACCGCCATGGCGGGATGTGGGCATGCAACCACCCCGCCATGACGGCCATCCCCACCTGATCCTAGCCAGCCCCTTTCATGCAATTTCATAATTGCCCTAAGCAGCCGACTATGCCCAATTACTGCAATCACAGCCGTCGGGCGTTCGGATCCGGCTTGTGTGTTGCTTGTCAGACCGGTGGTATGGTGAAAAACAGGGGTAACGGGAAGACGGCTGGTTTCCGCCACAGTTCCTGCAATCCGGTGCAGGGTTGGCGTTGAAAGACAGGACGGCTTTCCGGCAAACAAGACGCTTTTAAGCGAGCCGCTGGCTCTGCTTGGTGTTGGTGAAGGGGTTTACGAGTCATGCATCTGGTTTCCCGTCTACGTCGTGCGTTGGCGATGATGACCGTCCTGCTGGGCCTGCTGGCAGGCCTCGGCGTCGCGTCCGCAAACGCGGCGGACGCTCCTGTACTCACCGGGGGGGGGGGTCGTCAGACCCCTCGCGTAGCTAAGCAAACCCCCGCCACTCTCCCCAGCAACGCAACAAACACCCCACTGCCCTCGCCATCGCCTCTGACAACCAGCCTCGCCGTTAAGCTCCGCAACACCAAGTCCAAATACTTCGCAATCATCAACGAACAGTCCGGACAACACAGGATCCGCTTCAACCAAGCCATCCGATAGTGATGATCAAACTTCACATGTGGTGCGCCTCGACCCAGCAGACGGCAGCAAGCCAACACAGTCAACCGTGAAAACCGGCACCCTCGCCACTCCCGCCGCAACAGAATCCTCAGTACGTCACGGCTTCCGGTTCGACGGGTGGACGCTTGACGGCCAGCCTTTCGACTTCCAGACCCCCATCCTCCAGGACACGACCCTGAAAGCCCAGTGGGCGAAGACCACGGACTGGACGCTGAGCCCGGACCACGGGCCCGCCACCGGCGCCAGACTGACCATCAGCCCGCCCAACCGGCAGGAACCCTGCTACGCCAGCATCCAAACCGCAGGAGACCAGATTGTCGGCCTGACCGGCGACGGCCGCATCTACACATGGACGCAAGACGGCACACCCAGAACAGGTTCCCTCCCCCGCTCAAGCATTCCTGACCGGGTTCCACTACCTGCAGGCCGCAGCCGGCAGCCGATGGCAGGCCGCCTTAGGATCCGACCAGCAGATCTACACCTGGACCAGCCAGACAAGCGACACCCACCATCCTCGACACCAGCCAGAACACCAGGTTCACCAGCATCAGCATCAACGGCGACCGGCTCCTGGCCGTGGACCGGCAGGGACAGGTCCACGCCTTCCAAGACAGCCAGACCGGCAGCCAGAATCCGAACCAGAAGCTCGCCAGAACAAGCCGACAACCAGCCTGCCCGGGCAGGCGCAGGCCGTCACTCGCCGCCGCCTCCGCCAGCCGGATCCTCGCCCTGGACGCAGACGGGCAAGCCTGGACCTGGGACACAGAACAAGCACCGGAAAAGCCGAACCCGCACGCATCAAACAGCAGCCCGGCATGCGCATCATCCAAGCCCAAGCCCTCAACCAGGGGTTTCTCCTCCTGGATGCGGACGGGCAAGCCCGGTATCTGGCCAACACCGCAGCCGATTCCACAGCCGTCAACCTGCCAGAAGGCATGAAAGCCAGCTCGGCCGCCACCAACAATGACCAGGCCATGATCGTCGACAAAGGCGGCCGCCTCTGGGCCTGGAAGCCCGGCGAAGCGCCCAAACGCACAAACAACGGGAACCAGCAGTTTGTGCAGGCAACAGCTGCAGGCAACAGGATCATCGCCATCAGCAGGCAGGGCGACATATACAAATGGAGCCTGGACGAGCAGGGTCAGCCCGGCAAGCCAGCCAGACTCGACACCAGCACCGACCCCACCCTGGAATCAGCCAGCCTGGACAGCCAACCGCTCAAACTCAGCAAGACCAGCAGCATCTGGCAGGCGGAAATCCCTGCACGCAAGCCGGGTCCAGCCGCCATCACCATCGCCGGCAGGCAGGACGGCCAGCCCTTCACCAGAAGCCTCAACTACACGGTCGACCAGCCGCTGACACGAGACGACCAGCAGGGCACGACCCACACAGTCACTTTCAATGCGGACGGAGGAAGCCCCGAACCCGCCGACCAGAACATCTCAGACCCCTACGGCAGAGTAAAGCGGCCCACCCCCAACCCGGCGCGCGAAGGCTACCAGTTCGACGGATGGTTCACCGGCGAAGTCGCCTACGACTTCAGCAAGCCCGTCAGCAAGGACCTGACCCTTACCGCCAAGTGGACCGAAAGCGGGAACAACAAGTGGAGCATCAGCCCCGACAAGGGCAGCCAGCTGGGCAGGGAATCCACCACCATCACCCCGCCAGACACCAGCCGAGGCATCAGGTTCAACCAACTCAGCGGATCAAAAGATTTTGATCTTGGTTTTTCCTTGGGTGTGGGCAGCGACGGGAACGCCTATGCATGGGGATGGAACAAGTATGGCCAGCTAGGCGACGGGACAACCACCGATCGGCATACGCCGGTCTTGGTGAAGAAACCTGATCGCACGACGTACCCGGACGTGCCTGAGAATTTCACCTACGTGCAGGTCAGCGCCGGATGGCTCGCATTCGCTAGCCGTGGGCAGCGACGGATACGCCTACACTTGGGGTTGGAACAACCAATGGCCAGCTCGGCAACAACAGTCACAGCTCTATCGACTGTTCCGGTGCGCGTACGCGACCCCGCCAACCCCACCGACACGAACAAAGGACTGAAAGCCGTACAGGTGAGCGGCGGAGACCTATCATTCACTAGCCGTGGGCAGCCGATGGGAACACCTACGCGTGGGGATACAACAGCTCCGGTCAGCTCGGCGACGGGACGACCACCAGCAGGACGACGCCGGTCATGGTGAAGGACACCCGATCCCAAGACGTCTACAGACGTGCCTGCAGATTTGGCCTACGTGCAAGTCAGCGCCGGATACGAGCATTCGCTGGCCGTAGGCAACGACGGATACGCCTACGCCTGGGGAGACAACTCCCGTGGCCAGCTCGGCAACAACAGCAACGGTTACTATGCAGATTCGTCTGTTCCGGTACGCGTGCGTGACCCCGCCAACCCCACTGACACAAGCATAGGACTGAAAGCCACACAGGTGAGCACCGGAACCTATCATTCACTTGCGGTGGGCAGCGACGGATACGCCTACGCCTGGGGATACAACAGCAATGGCCAGCTCGGCAACAACAACACCTACAACGACTCGTCTGTCCCTGTGCACGTGCGCGACCCGGCCAACCCCTACGATTCAAGCAAAGGCCTGCAAGCCGTACAAGTGAGCGGCGGATACTATCATTCACTGGCCGTTGGCAGCGACGGATACGCCTACGCCTGGGGATACAACAAGTATGGCCAACTCGGCAACGGCACCAGCTACAGCAATTCGTCTGTTCCTGTGCACGTGTGCGACCCAGCCAACCCCACCGACAAGAGCAAAGGACTAAAAGCCACACAGTTCATAGCCGGAGACCATCATTCGCTGGCCGTGAGCCCAAACGGATACACATACGCCTGCGGGTACAACGGCTTTGGCCAGCTCGGCAACGGCAACACCAGCCTATCGACTGTTCCTGTGGCGGTGACGTTCAACCTGCAGCTGGCGATCACCGGCGTCAAATTCGACCAGCACCGCCGTATCAGGCCTGACGCATGGCAAAGACAACAGCGTCACCGTGCTCACGCCAATACACGTGCCGGGCACGGTCACGGTCAGCGTGGACTACACGCTGGGCGGCACAGCCCAGCAGCCCGATACTTCCCTCAGATATACATATCTGCCTGCAGGCGTACTCCCAAGAGCCGGCGGGGAGGGCATCCTGCTCGCCCTGGCCACCGGCATAACCGGCATGGGCGGAGTCCTGGCCTCGCGCCGCCACCGGAGAGAACGGCACAGGCTACTGCACACTTCGCACGAGTAAGACAGGCCGGAGGCGGATCAATCCCCCCACCCCCGGCTTACAACGGGGGCGCACGAAGGAATGCCACATACAAGGCTCATCCCCAAGAGAGCCGGCACTCCTCTTGCACCCCCACCACCACACTACTGTCGACTGATGCTGACAGGAATTGGAAGCAGGCATGCACATCTCGCCTCTGCAATGGTAAGAAGGAAACTTGGGCAAACCGATCAAGCGGCACAGAACCCCAAGTCCGATCGGTCTTCGTCCGTGCTCCCAGTTCCAGATAATTGTTGTTAACAAATACTTTTGCTCAACCAAAAAATTCATTGTCGTCGATGACTGACCTGGCTCGTGTGTGTTGTCTGTGGGCTGGGTGGTAGGGTGAAAAGCGGGGGATGTCGAGAAGACAACTTGCTTTTGTCAGGATTTGTGCAATCTGTTGCACGGACTGACGTTGAGCATTGGGCAACTTTCCGACAGACAGAACTTTATTAGGCAAGCGGTGTTTGCTCTGCTTGGTGTTTGGTGAAGGGGTTTTGGTTTCATGCATCTGGTTTCCCGTCTGCGTCGCATCCTGGCGATGATGACCGTCCTGATCGGCCTGCTGGCAGGCCTGGGCGTCGCATCCGCCCAGGCGGACGCTCCCATACTCACCGGGGGGGGGGGTCGTCAGACCCCTCGCGTAGCTAAGCAAACCCCCGGCATTTCCCCCAGCAGCGCGACCAGCACTCCACTCCCCTCGCCATCGCCGATACAAGCCACCACACCGTTAAACCCCACGCCAGAAGCCCCGTCATCGACGACGGGAACACCTGGCAGCGCAGACGCCGCCCAGGCCAAACCAGCAGAGAACACGGATGGTCAGGCTTCGCACACAGTGCGCTTCGACCCGGCCGACGGCAGCAAACCCACCCAAACGAGCGTGAAAACCGGGACGCTCGCCGCTTCCCCACAACAGAACCCAGTGCGCGAGGGCTTCCGGTTCGACGGGTGGACGCTTGGCAACCAGCCTTTTGACTTTCAGACTCCCATCCTCCAGGACACGACCCTGAAAGCCCAGTGGTCGAAGACCACGGACTGGACGCTGAACCCTGATCATGGGCCCGCCTCCGGCGCCCGGCTGACCATCAGCCCGCCCAACCTGCAGGAGCCTCAGTTCGCCAGCATCCACGCCGCAGGAAACCAGATAGTCGGCCTGGCCGGCGACGGCCGCATCTACACCTGGACGCAGGACAGCACGCCCAAACCAGTTCCCTCCCCCGCCCAGGCCCCCGACGGGTTCCGCTACCTGCAGGCCGCAGCCGGCAGCCGCCGGCAGGCCGCGTTAGGATCCGACCAGCGGATCTACAGCTGGACCAGCAGACAGCCCACGCCCGCCATCCTCGACACCGGCAAGGATGCCAGGTTCACCAGCATCAGCCTGAGCGACGGCCTGCTGCTGGCGTTGGACCGGCAGGGACAGGTCCACGCCTTCCAAGACAGCCAAAGCACGAGCCCGAAGCCCGACGGACAGGAAACAATTAGCCTGCCCGGAAAGGCGCAGGCCGTCACCGCTGCAGCCTCCGGCAGCCGGATCCTCATCGTTGACGCGGCCGGGCAAACCTGGACCCGGGACACGAGCAAGACCGGAAGCGCCAAGCCCGAATGCATCAAGCAACAGCCGGAAACCCGTATCGTCCAAGCCCAGGCCCTCAACCATGGATTCCTGTTCTTGGATGCAAAGGGACAGGCCCGGTACCTGGTCGACGGCACAACCAGTTCCACAGCCTCCGGCCTGCCGGACGGCGTGCAGTCCAGCCGGATCACTGCCAACAAGGATCAGGCCGTCATCACTGATACGCACGGCCACGTCTGGGCCTGGAAGCCCGGCGAAGCGCCCACCCGGGTAGACGACGGGAACCAGCAATACATGCAGGCCACAAGCACCGGCAGCAGGATCACCGCCATCAGCAGGAAAGGCGACATATACAGGTGGAGCCTGGACGGGCAGGGCCAGCCAAGCAAGCCAGTAAGAGTCGACACCACCCAGGCGCCCACACTGGAATCAGCCAGCATGGACAGCCACGCATTGACGCTCAGCAGGAACAACGACTCATGGCGGGCGAACATGCCCGCCCGCAAGCCCGGACAAGCCGCCATCCTCATCACCGGCAGGCAGGACGGCCAGTCCTTCACCAGAAACCTCAACTACACGGTCGACCAGACCCTGACCAGAAACGGCCAACAGGGCTCCGCCTACACGGTCCATTTCAACACGGGCGAAGGAGGCCCAACCCCCCAGGACCAGAGCATCCAGCCAGTCTACGGCAGGGTCCAGCGCCCCTCCCCCGACCCCACGCGCGAAGGCTACCAGTTCGACGGATGGTTCACCGGCAACATCGCCTACGACTTCAGCAAGCCCGTCACCGGCAACCTCACCCTCACCGCCAAATGGACCAGCAAAAACCCCAACACCTCCTGGAGAATCAACCCCAACAAGGGCAGCCAGCTCGGCAACCAGACCACCACCATCACCCCACCAGACAGCACCAGTGGCATCAGGTTCAACCAGATCAGCTCCGGTGGATACGCCCCGTACGATCTGACGGGGTATTCGCTGGCCGTGGGCAGCGACGGGAACGCCTACGCCTGGGGCAACAACAAGTTCGGCCAGCTCGGCAACGGCACGACCGCCCAGCGGAACACGCCCGTCCCGGTGCCAAAGCCTGCAGGCGCGCCCACGGATTTCACCTACGTGCAGGCCTATGCCGGCGGCTACCATTCCCTGGCCATCGGCAGCGACGGGTACGTGTACGCCTGGGGGCTCAACGACCACGGGCAGCTCGGCAACAACACCAAGTCCAATTCCTCAACCCCCGTGCGCGTGCACGGGCCCGGCAACACCGGCGAAGGGCTGAAAGCCATCCAGGTCGCCGCAGGAGCCTGGAACTCCATGGCATTGGCCGCCGACGGCACCGTATACACCTGGGGCAACATAAACAAACAAGCCGGTGATGACTACTCGAGCCCGCAGACTGTCCCATCTGCGGTCAAGGACCCTTCGGATGCGAGCGGCGTCTTCCACGCCGTGCAGATCAGCACAAGCTGGTCCTTCGACATGGCCATCGGCCAGGACGGGTACGTGTACACCTGGGGCTACAACCGCCAGGGCCAGCTCGGCAACAACACCCACGACATTAGTTTCCACCCCACGCCCAGCCGCGTGTTCGCCTCCAACAAGTCCACGGCTGCGGCAGGCCCCTGGCTGAAAGCCGTCCAAGTGAGCGCCGGAAGCTGGTTCGCATTGGCTATCGACGAGGACGGAACCACTTGGGCATGGGGACAAAACAGCCATGGTCAGCTCGGCAACGGCACCAGCACCGGAAGTGATCTAATTGCGAATCCTCTTCCCGTGCGAGTGCAATACCCCAAGAGCGCAGGCGCAGTGACAGCCGTACAGGTGAACGCCGGAGTCTATTATTCATTGGCCGTCGACACGAACGGAAACACCTGGGCATGGGGCTACAACGACTATGGTCAGCTCGGCGACAACGCCACCATTGACCGGCATTCCCCGGTGAAGGTGTTTGCCTCCGCGCAGTCCACGAGCTCGGCCGGACCCTGGATGAACGCCATACAAATCAGCGCAGGATGGCGGCATTCACTGGCGATCGGCACGGACGGAGTCGCCAAAGCATGGGGAGACAACCAGTACGGCCAGCTCGGCAATCCCAATGCAGGCAGCCGAAGTCTGACCCCCTTGCCGGTATCGTTCAACCTACAGCCGGTGATCACCGGCGTCAGATTCGACCAGACCACCGTATCAGGCCTGACGCGCGGCGACGGCAATAGCATCAGCGTGCTCACACCGGCACACGCACCGGGGACGGTCACGGTCAGCGTGGACTACACGCTGAGCGGCGTACCCCAACAGCCCGACACCTCCCTCCGATACACGTACACACCTACAGGCATGCTCCCCCATGCAGGCGGTGAGGGCATCCTGCTCGCCCTGGCCACCGGCATGACCGGCATGGGCGGGGTCCTCGCCTCACGCCGCCACCGGAGGGAAACACATAGTCTGTCACATGCTTCACACGAGTAAGAGCGGCCGGGCGGCGAATCAATCCCCCCGCCCCCGGCCCATCAAGGGGGAGCAGGGAGGAAACGTGTCAATCAAGGCTCAAACCCCAAGAGAGCCGACACTTCCCTCCCGCGCCCCCACCACACTCCGTCCAGCCTGCAAAGTCTGGACGGCACATCAGGAGAGGGGCAACCGCCACGGCGGGATGTGGGCATGCAACCACCCCGCCCTGGCGGCCATCCCCGCCTGATTCCAACCAGAGCAAACACCTGTTATATGGCCAAACCGGCCATGTAGAATTGAACAAGACGACCATCCCGCCACAGACGGGAAGACAAGGAGGAGCAGATGGCTTTTAACGGGAATCCGCGGCCGCAGGCCCCATACGGTCAGTACACACAGCAGCCGATGCCGACCATGCAGGGTGGTGAGCCCTACGGCATGGGCGCGCCCATCGACACCAACGCAGCATACAGCTTTGAAAAGGCGGAACGGGTCTCCATGTCCCGCGCCTATGCGGAGATGGCCGTCGGTCTGCTGGTCACCGCCCTGACGGCCTACCTGACCGCCCGGACCGGACTGCTCCTGGCCTTCATGCAGGCCACGGGCACCCTGGGGTGGATCGGCATGGCCGTGGTCCAGGTGGCCTTCGCCATGATTCTGAGCTTCCGGGTTATGCGCATGCGCACCTCCACCGCCCGGGTCATGTTCTACCTCTATGCGGCCCTGATGGGCTTCACCCTGAGCACCATCTTCATGACCTACTCCCTGCCCTCCATCATGCTGACCCTGGTGATCACCGCAGGCTTCTTCTTCGTCCTCAGCATGCTGGCGCTGACCACACGGCGCAACATGCTGGGCATGGGGTCCATCTTCATGGCCGGCCTGCTCATGCTGATCCTGGTCGAGGTGGTCATGCTCTTCGTGGCCCCCTCCAACACGGCCCTGCGCGTGGTCTCGGCCATCGGCATCATCCTCTTCGCTGGGCTGACCATGTATGACGCCCAGCAGACCAGGGCCATCTTCGCCACCTACCGCAGCCAGGGGCCGGAGGCCATCAAGCGGGTCTCCATCCTTTGCGCCCTCAACCTCTACCTGGACTTCGTCAACCTCTTCCTCTACATCTTGGATCTGGTCGGCGACCGCAACTGACAAAAAGAAAATCCCCGCCCCTGGCATTGGTGGCGGGGATTTTTGTATCTTCAGGCCTCCTGATCGGCCCTGGCCAGCAACCCACGCAGCACGTACTGCAGGATGCCGCCGTTGCGGTAGTACTCGGCCTCGCCAGGGGTGTCGATGCGCACCTTGGCCACGAACTCAACCATGCTGCCGTCTGGCCGCTGGGCCCGCACCTGGACCTGCTCAGGCAGGGAGCTGTTCAAGGCGTCGACGCCAACCAGGTCGTAGGTCTCCTGGCCGTCCAGACCCAGGCTCTGGGCCGACTGACCCGCTGGGAACTCCAGCGGCAGCACGCCCATGCCGATCAGGTTGCTGCGGTGGATGCGCTCGAAGGACCTGGCGATGACGGCCCGCACGCCCAGCATCCGGGTGCCCTTGGCCGCCCAGTCCCTTGAGGAGCCCGTCCCGTACTCGCTGCCGGCCAGTACCACCAGGGGCGTGCCCTGCCTGGCATAGTCCTGCGCCGCCTCGAAGATGGTCGTCTCCTGGCCGTTCAGGAAGTCGTAGGTGAACCCTCCCGGGCGCACATCCAGCCCCACCGAGGCCAGCAGCTGGTTGCGCAGGCGGATGTTGCCGAAGGTGCCCCGGACCATGACCTCGTGGTTGCCGCGCCGGGATCCGTAGGAGTTGAAGTCCCTGGGGGCTATGCCGTGCTCCTGCAGGTAGCGGCCGGCCGGTGCGTCGGCCTTGATGGCCCCTGCGGGCGAGATGTGGTCGGTGGTGACCGAATCCCCCAGCAGGGCCAGCACCCGGGCCCCGTGGATGTCCTCCAGGGGGTCGGGCTGGGCCTTCATGCCGTCGAAGAAGGTCTGGCGGCGGATGTAGGTGGAATCCTGGTCCCAGTGGAAGAGCTCGCCCTCCGGCACCTCCAGCTTCCGCCAGCGCTCGTCCCCGCCGAAGACGTCCGCATAGTCGCGCAGATACATGTCCCGATCCAGGGCGGTGCCCACCACGGACTCGATGGCCTCCTGGGAGGGCCAGATGTCCGCCAGCATGACCGGCTTGCCCTGGCTGTCCTGGCCCAGGGGGTCGCTCCAGGGGTCGAAGTCCATGGTGCCGGCCAGGGCGTAGGCCACCACCAGGGGCGGCGAGGCCAGGTAGTTCATCTTCACATCCGGGCTGATGCGGCCCTCGAAGTTCCTGTTGCCCGAGAGCACGGCCGTCACCGTCAGGTCGTGGTCGGCGATGGCCTGGTGGATGGCCGGGTCCAGGGGTCCGGAGTTGCCGATGCAGGTGGTGCAGCCGTAGCCGACCAGCTCGAAGCCCAGGGCGTCCAGGTCCTTGCTCAGGCCGGTCCGGTTCAGATAGTCCGTCACCACCTGGGAGCCGGGAGCCAGCGAGGTCTTGACCCAGGGCTTGGGCTTGAGGCCCCGGGCGCGCGCCTGGCGGGCCAGCAGACCGGCGGCCACCATGACCGAGGGGTTGGAGGTGTTGGTGCATGAGGTGATGGCCGCGATGACCACATCCCCGTCCCGCAGGCTGAACTCGCTGCCGTCGGCCTTCCTGACCGGCACAGCCTGGCCATCGCCGTCCCTGTCCTGGTCGCTGTAATCCTTGAGGTCCCGATGGAAGGTCTTCTGGGCCTGGTCCAGCAGGATGCGGTCCTGGGGCCTCCGGGGGCCGGCAATGGAGGGACGCACCGTAGACAGGTCCAGCTCCAGCACCTGGGAATACTCGGGCTCGGGGCAGTCGGCATCCTCCGGGTCCATCCACAGGCCGTTGGCCTTGGCATAGGCCTCCACAAGGCGCACATGCTCGTCGCTGCGGCCGGTCAGACGCAGGTAGTCCAGGGTGATTCGGTCGATGGGGAAGATGGCGCAGGTGGAGCCGAACTCGGGGCTCATATTGCCCAGGGTGGCCCGGTTGGCCAGGGGGACCTGGGCCAGGCCCTTGCCGTGGAACTCCACGAACCGGCCCACCACGCCCACCTCGCGCAGCATCTGGGTCACGGTCAGCACCACGTCGGTGGCGGTGACCCCCTCGGGAATGGATCCGGTCAGCTTGAAGCCCAGGACCTGGGGCACCAGCATGGAGATGGGCTGGCCCAGCATGGCCGCCTCGGCCTCGATGCCGCCCACTCCCCAGCCCAGCACGCCCAGGCCGTTGACCATGGTGGTGTGGGAGTCGGTGCCCACGCAGGAGTCCGGGTAGACCAGGGCCGGCCCCTCCCCTTGGGTCCTGTCCCTGCGCATGACCACCTGGGCCAGGTACTCCAGGTTGACCTGGTGGATGATGCCGGTGCCCGGGGGCACCACGCGGAAGTTCTGGAAGGCCTGCTGGCTCCAGCGCAGGAAACGGTAGCGCTCACTGTTGCGCCGGTATTCCATGTCCATGTTGTGTTCCAGGGCGCCGGGCACGCCGGAGCTGTCCACCTGGACGGAGTGGTCGATGACCATCTGCGCGGGGATGAGCGGGTTGACCAGGGAGGGGTCGTCGCCCAGGGCCTTGACGGCGTCGCGCATGGTGGCCAGGTCGACCATGCAGGGCACGCCGGTGAAGTCCTGCATGAGCACCCGGGCGGGACTGTACTGGATCTCCCTGTCGGGCTGGGCCTTGGGATCCCAGTTCAGCAGCTGGTCCAGCTGGTCCCGAGTCACCGTGGTCCCGTTCTGGTGCCGCAGCAGATTCTCGGCCAGGATGCGCAGGCTGTAGGGCAGGTGGTCGATGCCCGGCAGGTCGCTGATCCGGTAGTATTCGAACTCCTCGGAGCCCACCTTGAGCTTGGAACGACCGGCATCTTGTGCGGATTCTGACATGCACCACCCCTTCCTTGGACGCTCAGGCACTGCCCTTGCGCCCATGTGGACCGGCGGCGGGAGGACCCCATGCCGTCAGTGACGCTTATCTGTGCTTGTGAGGTTCATTCTTAGCGCCTATGTGTTACCTGGCCTATGTAACGTGCGCATGCCGGATAGCCCAGGACGGCCAGGACCATGAGCAGGGCACCCGCCAGGGCGAAGGCCACGGTGGCGGCCAGGGCCGGACCAGTGGGCAGGCTGATGGCGAAGAACCGCGCCACAACGGGAATCAGGGCCCCGATCACACCAGCTGCAGCAAAGAAGAGGACCAGCAGCCCCCTCCAGGAGCGCAGGGGCCGGGCCACCTGGGTCAGGACCAGCACGCCCATGCAGAAGAGGACGATGGCGCAGACCGAACGCCAGCGCCCCAGGTCGCCGGGCCGGGCCAGGTCCAGTCCCAGCAGGCCGGGCAGGCTCCAGGCCGCCGCCAGCTCAATCAAAGCCGTGGCGATGCCCGAGGGCAGGGCGAAGGTGACCACACGCTTCAGGAAGCCGGGCCGATAGCGCCTGGTGTTGGGGGCCAGGGCCAGGAAGAAGGCCGGGGTGCCGATGGTCAGGGCGCCGATGTAGGTGATGTGCCGGGGCAGGTAGGGGAAGGGGATGCCGGTCAGGACCACGCCCAGGGAGATCAGGGCCGAGTAGACGGTCTTGACCAGGAAGAGGCCGGCCACACGCTCCATGTTGGCCATGACCTGCCGACCCCGGGCCACCACGTCGGGCAGGTGGGAGAAGCGCGAATCCACCAGGACCAGCTGGGCCACGGCCTTGGTGGCGGCCGCCGCATTGCCCATGGCGATGCCCAGGTCCGCCTCCTTCAGGGCCAGGGAGTCGTTGACCCCGTCGCCGGTCATGGCCACCGTGTGGCCCTTCAGGTGCAGGGCCTGGACGATGGCCTTCTTCTGGTCGGGCAGGACCCGGCCCAGCACGTCCACATCCTCCAGGACATCGGCCAGGGCTGCAGTGTCCTTGGGCAGCTGGCGGGCATCCATGGCCCGGGGTGCCCGGTCGCCGGTCAGGCCCACCTTGTGGGCAATGGCCGCCACGGTGGCCGGGTTGTCGCCCGAGATGACCCGGCAGCGCACGCCCTGCTGGCGGAACCAGGCCAGGGTCTCGGCGGCGTCGTCGCGGATGTGCTCCGAGCAGGTGATCAGGGCCAGGGGCTTCAGGTTCGCGGGCAGGTCGGGGCTGCTGGTGAAGTAGTCAGGCTGGTCGGTGCCCGGGTACCCGTCGGGGGCGGCCAGCATCAGCACCCGGTAGCCACGGTCGGCCAGGTCGGCCACCTGCTGGTCCACCTGGGGCCAACTGCCCGCCTGGGATGCCAGGAGCACCTCCGGGGCGCCGAAGTACCAGATTCTGCCGGACCGGTCGGCCACGGCGCTCCACTTGCGGGCCGAAGAAAAAGGCAGGCGGCTGACGGCCCTGCCCGGGCGCAGGTCGCCCATCCCCTTGAGAATGGCCCGGCCGGTGGCGTTGGGGCTCTCCTCCGCGCAGACGTCCACCAGGGCCTGCCGCAGCTGCTGGGCCGGCAGATCCTCGGCCAGCGGGTGCAGGTCGTCGTAGACGATGCCCCCGTCGGTGATGGTGCCGGTCTTGTCCAGATTCAGGGCATCCACCCGGGCCAGGGTCTCCACGGATTCCATCTGCTGGACCAAAGTTTGATGCCGGGCCAGGCGGATGGCGGCCAGGGCGAAGTTCAGGGAGGTCAGCAGGACCAGCCCCTCGGGGATCATGCCCACGACCCCGGCCACGGCGGACACCACGGCCTGCCGCCAGGCTCCGGTGGCCAGGGCCGTCTGGAAGCCGCCCACGGTCCGCATCTGGGTGAAGATGAGCAGCAGGCAGAGGGGAATGACCACTATGGTCATGACCTTGAGGATGGTGTTGATGCCCTCGTTCAGGTCGGAGTGGACCTTCTTGTAGACCTTGGCCTTGGCCGTCAGCGTGGCGGCGTAGGAGTCGGCGCCCACGGCGGTCACCTGGGCCAGGGCCATGCCCGAGACGGCCGTGGAACCCGAGTAGACCTGGTCCCCCGGCTTGTGCTTGACCGTGCGCGATTCGCCGGTCAGCATGGACTCGTCCAGCTCCAGGCCGTAGGTGTCGATGATCTGCGCGTCGGCGGGCACCTGGTCCCCGGAGCGGATCCAGAGCAGATCCCCCTTGACGATGGCATCGTGGGGCACGGTCAGGTTGCGCCCATCCCTGCGCACCGTATAGTCGGAGGCCACCAGGATGGACAGCCCGTCCAGGGTGTGCTTGGCCTTGAGCTCGGTGGCCACGCCGATGCCGGTGTTGATGATGATGATCAGGCCGAATACCGCGTCCTTCCACTGGCCGGTCAGCAGGACCACCACCATGGCGGTCAGGATGATCCCGTTGAAGAGGGTGAAGACGTTGTCCCGGATGATCTGGCCCAGGCTGCGCGAGGTTTGGTCCTGGGAGACGTTGACCAGACCCTGGGCCTTCAGCCGCTCCACCTCCTGGGAGCTCAACCCCGGCCGGTCGGTGTCCGGAAAGCCTGTGCCCGCTGCTGTGCCCGTAGTCAGCTCTTGATCACTGCCTGTGCTCATCCTTGGCCCCCCTCTCAGTCGGCGCTCAGGCGCACGGCCATAATCCTTTCATGCGGTTCGTCATCCACAATGGTCTGCAGGGCATCAGCCAGCAGGGGCGCGTGTGGATTCCCGGCAGGATCCACCGGGTGAACTGTAGCCGCATAGTAGAGCCTACCTGGGTCAGGGGTCCAAGCCTTGGCGCTTTGAGCGAACTCTACCACAGGGATGCCCGCCTTCCGGGCTGCCTTGAGGGCTGGGGTCCAGTCGCCGGCTCCGGGCCGGCGGATCAGAATCAGGCTGACCCCGCGGTTGACGGCATCCTGCAC
Organism: Bifidobacterium asteroides; assembly: GCF_030758775.1. NCBI lineage: Bacteria > Bacillati > Actinomycetota > Actinomycetes > Bifidobacteriales > Bifidobacteriaceae > Bifidobacterium > Bifidobacterium asteroides. The sequence continues at coordinate 759,750 of NZ_CP132384.1, read as the reverse complement.
GCCATCCTGCTGATCGCTGGTGGACTGCGCTGAGGAGAAATAGCCCTTCATGCGTTCGGCCTTCAAGGATGCCAGAATGCGGCTGTCAAGACCGGTATCGGGTTCCTTATCACCCTTCTGCGGGCATCCAATCAAGGCCACGAGCGTGTCGGAGCGATCCACGCCGTCGTGGGGCACGGTGCCCTCATGCCAGGAGTCGCCCACGGCCCTGTCCTTGGGGGCGCAGCCGGTCAGCATGGGCAGGCCTGCCAGCAGAGCGGCCGCCAGCAACAGACCCGCCAGCCGCCTGACCGCTGCCAAGACTTGCCCGGCGCGGCTCATGTCAGCGCCGCCTTCCCGCTGTGCGGGTGAAGACCGCCACAGTCTCAACGTGGTGGGTCATCGGGTAGATGTCAAAGGCCTCGAGGTGCTTGGGGCTGTAGCCCAGGGAGATCAGGGTGGCCGTATCCCTGGCCAGGCTGGTCGGGTCGCAGGCCACATAGATGATGGTCCCAGCCCCGCTGGCGGCCAGCAGCCGGCAGACCTGAGCCTTGGCGCCGGCCCTGGGCGGATCCAGCAGGATCAGGTCGGGATGTCCCAGCCCCTTGGGCGCACCCCCAGCCAGGACCTTGGCCACGTCCCCTCGACGCAGGACCACCCGGTCCAGTCCGGCCTGCTTCACGTTGTGTTTCGCGCTGGCAATGGCTCCGGCGGACCCCTCCACGGCCAGAAGCCGGGCCCGTCCGTCGGCCAAAGCGGCCAGGGGCAGGGTGAAGAGCCCCGATCCGCAGTAGAGATCCCAGACGACCGGTTCGGCAACCCCGTCCAGGGCCTGCCTGGCCTGGTCCAGGACCGCCTTGGTCAGCACGACCGGTGCCTGGCGGTGGACCTGCCAGAATCCGTCGGCCCGGACCTGGTATTCAGGCCCTCCTCCGGCCTCCAGCCGCTCTGTCAGCAGGCGGCTCCCCTTACTCAGGCGACCGTCCACCAGCAGGGCGTAGTTGTCGCCGACCGGTCCCCCGTCGCGCGGCTGGGGCACGGCCAGGCGTATGCGGGCACCGGCGGGCAGGCCGCCCTCCCAGATGCCCAGTTCGTCGGCCAGGTCCAGCAGCTCCTGGGTGGCCAAGGGCATGGTCTGAATCGGCAGACGGTCATGCGAACCCCGACGGCGCATGGAGGGGCGCCCCTGATCGTCGGCCACCAGCTCGATTCGGGTCCTCCAGTGCAGGCCGCCCAGCTCCTCATCGCCCGGTACCCGGGCCACCGGCACCTGGACGTCCACCCCGCCCAGACGGGCCATCTGCTGACCGATCAGATCGGCCTTCCAGGCCAGCTGACCGGGCAGGCTGACGTGTATCAGATCGGCCCCGCCAAGGCCGCCGCCCCAAGCCAAGGGTCCAGTCAGGGGCCAGGCGGGTTCACGGCGATCAGGGCTGGCCTCCAGCACCTTGGTGACCTCGCCCGTGGCGAACCTGCCGGCCCGGCCGTGAGGCTCGTCCAGGAGGACCTCCACCAGCTCCCCGGGCAGGGCGAAGCGGACGAAGACCACCCGGCCGTCCTCCAGATGGCTTACGCAACGGCCCTGGTCGGCATAGCGTTCGATGCGCAGACGAACCCTGGTCTCAGTCATGATCGGCATGAACCTCCTGGTCGGCCTGAACCTGGTCAGCCTGACGACGATGGTATGGGCCGCCGATCAGCAGCCAGCTGACCCAGATGCCCAGAGCAAACAGGGGCAGGCCCAGGATCAGGCGTGCAGCGCCCAGAAACCCGACAGAACCGGCCAGGTAGAGCGGCACCTGAACCAGCAGGCGCAGCGCGAAGACGGCGATCCAGACCAGAGTGGCCTGATTATAGGCCCGGACCAGGTCCGGTTCACTGCGCCAGGAGTCCAGCCACTGCCTCCACCCGGAGACCACAGGCCGGCGCAGATACTCCACCAGCAGGCCGATGCCGGGCGTCCGTGCCAGCAGCGATGCCCCGAGAACGATGATCCAGAATCCGTTGGTCAGAAATCCTGGCAGATAATAATTGCGGGCATCCCGGGTCAGCCATGCGGCCACCAGGCAGATGCCCACCGAGAGCAGACCGGTCAGCGCACCCAGAAAGGACTGCCGCTGGACCAGGCGAATCAGCAGCTGCACAACGGCCAGGGCCGCCGAAACCGCCACGGTCAGACCTAGACGGCCGGTGGCCAGGAAGAAAACCAGAAATACCAGCCCCGGCAGCAGGGACTCGACGATCCCCCGCCATCCGCCGATGGCCTCCATGACGGAGAAGTCGTCGTCGGCCAGCGCCGCCAGCCCGGAATGCTTCTGCTTCACAGCCTTAGCGGATCTCCGAGAACATGGGTCCACGCGACAGGGTGGTCTTCACCTCGGTCTGCTGGTCCGAGTCGAAGGGACCCTCTGGCCTGCCGGGGATCTGCGCGCTCTCATCGTCCTGGGACTCCGGGTCTTCGGCTTCTCCGCGGCGCTGGTTGGGGGTGACGGGCGCATGCATGGGAACCAGGTCACGGGGGGCCAGGGGCTCATCGCCACGGACCACCACCAGGTCGGCCAGGTAGCCGTCGAGCACATCCTTCTCCTTGCCGCCCTTGGCTGCAGGGCCGGAGAAGATGCCTCGCAGCATCCAGCGGGGTCCGTCGATGCCCACCACCCGGGTCAGCATGTTCTTGCCCTTGACCTTGACGGGCAGGGTCAGCTCCTTGCCGAAGACGCCGTCCACCTCCTTGCAGGAGGGGTTGGCCTTGAGCAGGTCGGCCCGGACCTCGTCCCAGAGGCCCAGGGACTTGGGGGCCGCGAAGGGCTCCAGCTCCAGACTGGAGGACCCGTAGGTGATGGTGGCCCCCAGCACGTCGCCGGTCTGCGAATTGGCCTTGAGCCTCAGCTCGCTACCCTTAAGGAAGGGCAGCATCAGGGCGCCGATGTCCAGGTACTCATCGGTGTCAGGGGCATCGGAATCCAAACTGTCCCAGGGGCCTTTCCCGCTCTGCTCGGCTTCGTCCTGCTCCGCAGCCGTCTCAACGCGGTCCGCCTGAGAGGTCTGGTCTGATTTCTCCGTGGACTTTTCAACGTCCTTGGACTCCTCGACGGCCTCCTCAGCCTGCTTCTTGGCGCGTTTCCTGCCGAAACCGAACAATCCCATGATGCCTCATTTCCTTGTGAGTCTGTGCAAAGGATACCTAGTCAAGACCCAGGCGCAGCTTGCCGCCGGGGATGGCGTCCAGCAGATCCTTGGTGTACTGGCGCTGCGGGTGGTCAAAGACCTCGTCGGTGGTGGCGTGCTCCACCAGACGGCCGTGCTGCATGACCACCACCTCGTCCGCGATCTGCCTGACCACGGCCAGATCGTGGGTGATAAACAGGTAGCTGAGCCCCTGCTCGGCCTGCAGGTCGTTGAGCAGCCGCAGCACCTGGTCCTGGACCAGCACGTCCAGGGCGGAGACGGCCTCGTCGCAGATGATCACATCCGGATTCAGGGCCATGGCCCGGGCGATGGCGATGCGCTGACGCTGTCCGCCGGAGAGCTCGTTGGGGTAGCGCCCCATGACCGACTCGGGCATCTCCACCATGTCCAGCAGCTCCTTGACCCGCTTCTGCCGGGACTTGGCGTTGCCGATCTTGTGGATGCGCAGGGGCTCCTCGATGGAGCGGTAGATGGAGTACATGGGGTCCAGGGAGCCGTAGGGGTTCTGGAAGACCGGCTGCACGTGCCGGCGGAACTCCATGAGCTCGTGGCTGCCGAAGCCGGCGATGTCCTGGCCCTCGTAGGTCACCCGGCCCGAGGTGGGCTTGAGCAGGTGCAGGACCATGTTGGCCACGGTGGACTTGCCGGAGCCGGACTCCCCCACGATGGCCAGGGTGGTTCCCCGCTTGACCGAGAAGGAGACGTCGTCCACGGCCTTGAACATCTCCTTGCGCCGGGGCAGCCTGAACTCGCGGGTCAGGTGCTCCACGGTGATGACATGCTCGCTGCGCTCCAGGGTGCTCTCGCCCTTGACGTGGTGCTCCAGCAGGTCTTCGGCATCCTGGCCGCGCTGCTTGGCGGAGATGATGCGCTGGGAGGCCAGCGAGGGCGCGGCCTGAACCAGCCGCTTGGTGTAGGGGTGCTGGGGGTGCTGCAGGACCTCCAGGCTGGGCCCGGACTCCACCACCTGGCCCCGGTACATGACCACGATGTGCTGGGCGCGCTCGGCCGCCAGCCCCAGGTCGTGGGTGATGAAGAGCACGGCGGTGCCCAGGGATTCGGTCAGGCTGCGCAGGTGGTCCAGAATCCGCTTCTGGACGGTCACATCCAGGGCGCTGGTGGGCTCGTCCGCAATCAGCAGGTCGGGCCGGGAGGCCAGGCCGATGGCGATCAGGGCACGCTGGCGCATACCGCCCGAGAACTCATGCGGATACTGCCGGGCCCTGGTGGCGGCCTCGGGCAGACCGGCCTCCGACAGCAGACCGGCGATGCGGTCGTCCATGTCCGAACCGGTCACATGCTCCTTGGCCAGCTTCCAGGCCGCATCGTCATCCACACCGGCGTCGATCAGGGACTTGGCCACGCCCCAGCGGGTCTCGGAGCCCACATCCCACTCGGCCTTCATAGCCTCCATGGTCTTGTCCACGTCGGCTACCCCGGCATCGCTCAGGGCCTGACGGGCGGCTTCCAGCAGGCCGGGCAGGTCCTTGGAGGAGATGAAGAGCTCGTCGTCGGACTTCTTGAGCGTCACCTCTTCATCGCTGGCCAGGGCCTTGGCCAGCCGGGAGCGCTTCTCCCGGGAGACATCCATGTGGTTGGCGGTCAGCGCCTCCTTGACCTGGGAGCCGATGCGCCAGACCGGGTTCAGATTGCTCATGGGGTCCTGCGGGACCAGACCCACCTGGGAGCCACGCAGCGCCTCGTAGTCCTTGCGGTCCAGGCCCACCAGCTCGCGGCCATTGAGCTGGATGCTGCCGCCGGTCACCTTGCCGGTGCCGGGCAGAAGGCCCAGCACAGCCATGGCCGAGGTGGACTTGCCCGAGCCGGACTCCCCCACGATGGCCACCCACTGGCCGGGGTAGACGTTGAAGGAGGCGTCGCGAACTGCGTGGACGGTGCGCCCATCGGCGGTGAAGTCCACCTGCAGGTCCTGCACGTCGAGCAGAGGCTGCTGCTCCTGATTGGTGGTCATGTTCTTGTCTGCTTCAGTCATGCTTCCTCACTCAGGCCGTTCTGCTCTTGGGATCCAACGCATCCTTGACCGCGTCGCCCATCATGATGAAGGCCAGCACGGTGATGGCCAGGGCTGCGGAGGGATAGAAGAGGACCGAGGGGTTGGTGGTCAGGAGGTTCTGGGCCGTCGAGATGTCCCCGCCCCAGGAGACCACGGTGGAGGGCAGGCCGATGCCCAGGAAGCTCAGCGTGGCTTCAGAGACGATGTAGGTGCCCAGCGACATGGTGGCCATGACGATGACCGGGGCCAGGGAGTTGGGCATGATGTGCCGGAAGAGGTTGCGCAGGGGCGTGGAGCCCAGGGCCGTGGATGCGGTGTTGAACTCCAGGTTCTTGGCCTCCAGGACGGCGCTGCGGGTGATGCGGGCCATGTTGACCCAGCCGAAGAGGGTCAGGGTCAGGATGATCTTCCACAGGGAGGTGGAGGTGCGGAACATCTGCAGGAGCACGATGGCGCCCAGGATCATGGGGATGGCGAAGAAGATGTCGGTGATGCGGCTGAGCACTGCGTCAACCCAGCCTCCGAAGAAACCGGCGATGGCGCCGATGAGGCCGCCGAAGACGGTGACCAGGATGGTGGTCATGATGCCGATGGACACCGAGGTCCGGGCCCCGTGGATGACGCGGCTGTAGACGTCGCAGCCCTGCAGGTCGAAGCCGAAGGGGTGCCCGGGCCGGCCGGGCTCCAAGGAGTCGGACAGGCTGCAGGCCATGGGGTCCTGCCTGGCGAAGAGGTTGGGGAAGAGGGCCACCAGGATGACCACGATCGCCAGGATTGCGGAGATGATGAAGAGCGGGTTGCGCCTCAGGGTCTTCCAGGCGTCGGCCCACATGCTGGTGGGCGGCACGTCCTCATCCACCGAGTCCACCTCGCGCAGGGGCGTCTCGTCGACGGGGGCCACGAACCGCTCCTGCCCCGGCAGGGGGTCGGGAAAGTAGACGCGGGCCTGGCTTTCGTTCTGTTCGCTTGACTCGTTCATTGCCGTTTCACTCATAGTCGGTCCCTCTCCCTCACGCATACCGGATCCGCGGATCGAGCACTGCGTAGAGCAGGTCGACCAGGAGGCTGGTGATGACGAAGATCAGGACCAGAATGGTCACGATGGAGACCACCAGGGTGCCTTCGCCCCTCAGGATGGCCTGGTAAAGGGTGTTGCCCACACCCTGGATGTTGAAGATGCGCTCGGTGATCATGGCCCCGCCCATGAGTCCGCCGATGTCGGCGCCCAGGTAGGTGACCACGGGGATCAGGGAGTTGCGCAGCACATGCCGCACGATGACGGACCGATTGCTCATGCCCTTGGCCCGGGCCGTGCGCACGTAGTCCTCGGAGATGTTGGAGGTGATCTCCGTCCTGGTCAGACGGATGATGGAGGCCATGGACACCGACCCCAGCACAACGGCCGGCATGAGCAGATCGATAAAGCCCGGATTGGCTCCTGCTGTAGCCGGCAGCAGATGCCATTTGACGCCGAACAGGTACTGCAGGATGAAGCCGGTGACGAAGGTAGGCACCGAAATCAGCAGCAGGGAGAGGACCAGGATGATGTTGTCCGACCACTTGCCCTTGGTCAGGCCGCCGATGATGCCGAAGATCACGCCGAAGACGCCCTCGAAGACGAAGGCCATCAGGGCCAGCTTGATGGTCACCGGGAAGGCCCTGCCGATCACGCTGATCACGGGCTGGCCGGCGAAGGTGTTGCCGAAGTTCAGGGTCAGCGCGTTCTTCAGGAAGAGCACGTACTGCACGATGAAGGGCTTGTCGAGATTGTATTCCGAACGTATCTGTGCGGCAACGGCCTGATTGACCGGCTTGTCCCCGAACATGGCGGCCACAGGGTCGCCGGGAAGCGCGAAGACCAGCGCGTATATCAGCAGTGTCGTGCCGAGAACGACGGGGATCATCTGCAGAATACGTCGCAGAAGATATTTTCCCATCGGCTATTCTCCTTTGTCATCCGCGACCGGGATCGGCATGGGGATCGGGGCCGCCGCAAAAATTCTTGTTTGAGTCTACCAGCACACCTCAACAGGGGTGCAAAGACGCCAAGGCCGGCGCGGAGTGGATCCTTCCGTGCCGGCCCGGGCGATATCAGTTCTGAGGTGCGGGATTCAGGCTCCCGTCACCTCACTTGCTGATGTTGTAGTAAGCAGGGACGCCCTTCCAGGTGAAGGAGAATCCTTGGATGTTCTTGGCGGCCACGCCGTTGGAGTTCTGGTAGTAGAGCGGAACTGCAGGCAGATCGCGGAAGAGCAGCTCCTCGGACTGCTGGTAGATCTTGTTGGCCTCGTCGATGCTCTTGGCGGAGGCTGCCTTGTCCATCAGGCCGTCGAACTCGGGGTTCTTGTAGTCGCCGTCGTTGGACCCGTTGCCGTTGGCGGCCGAGCTGGCGAAGTTGCTGGACAGGTAGCTCTCCGGCGAGGGGTAGTCGGGCTGCCAGCCGGAGCGGAAGGCCGAGTCGGTGAACTTGCGGTTCTGCACGTTGGAGCGGAACTCGCTGAAGGTGGGCAGAGGGTTGCCCGAAGCCTGGATGCCCAGGGCGTTCTTGATGGAGTTGGTGACGGCGTCATAGATCTCCTTGTGGGCGCCGTCGGCGTTGTAGGCGATCTTGAAGCTGTCGCCCTCGCCCCAGGGGGAGATCTTGTTGGCCTCAGCCCAGAGCTCCTTGGCCTTGGACGGGTTGTACTTGAGCACGTCGGATCCCTTGATGCTGGTTGAGTAGCCGGGGATGACGGGGGCGGTGAAGTCGTGGACCTCCTTGGCGGTTCCGGACAGCACCTTCTTGATGATGGTCGGCCGGTCGATGGCCATGGAGATGGCCTGGCGACGGAGCTTGCCCTCCTGATCCTGGCCGAAGTGCTTCATGTAGGTGGGGATGGTGAACATCTGGATGACCGAACCCGGATCGTTGATGGCCTGGACCGTGTTATCGGTCTGGAAGGTCTTGCGAGCCGAGGCGGGCAGGGTGTCCAGCACGTCCAGGTTGCCGGCCTGCACATCGCGGTAGGCTGCGGTGGCATCGGTGTAGGAGCGGAACTCCACGCCGCCGTTCTTGACCTTGATGCCGCCCTTGTAGGAGGGATCCTTGACCAGCTTTATGGCCTTGTTGTGCTCCCAGGACTGGAACTTGTAGGGTCCCACGGTCACCGGCTTCTCGCCGAAGGCCTTGGTGTCCTTGTAGAAGGACTCGGGCAGGGGCGCAAAGGCGGTGTAGCCCACCTGGATGGGGAAGGTGGAGGAGGGCGAGGTCAGGTCAACGGTGAAGGTCTTGTTGTCGATGACCTTGAGGCCGGACAGCTGGGCATCGCCAGGGGTGCCCTCCTTCTGCAGATCGTCATAGCCCTTGATGTTGGCGAAGAAGCTGGCACCCAGCTGCTTGTTGGCAATGTCGGCCGCCCAGGACCAGGCCTTGGTGAAGGACTGTGCGGTGACCGGGGTGCCATCCGAGAACTTCCAGCCGTCGTTGATGGTCACGGTGTACTGGGTGTTGTCTTCGTTGGCCTTGATCTGCTTGGCGATCTCGTTGACCGGCTTGCCCTTGTCGTCAAAACGGACCAGCTTGGAGAACATGACGTCGATGGGGTTGCCACCGCCCACCTCGTTGGTCATGCTGGGGATGAGCGGATTGGCCGGCTCAGGATTGAAGACCGAGATGACGGCATTCGAGCTGCCGCCGTTGGTCCCCTGGGCAGAGGAGCCGGATCCGCCGGATCCGCCGCAGGCGCCCAGCGTGAGCGCCATGACGCACAGTCCGGCGCCCGCAATGGTCAGGGCCGATTGCTTCTTCATATATCTTGCTCTTTCCTTTGGTTGGTTTCCCGAACCGCCAGTCATCGACGGCGGTTCATGCCGTTTCCGGCACGATCATTACTGGTCCTTGGACAGCTCCGGGAAGATCGGATAGCCATCCCAGCCCAGACGCATCCCATGGACCTTCTTGGCGGAGGCGCCAATGTTGTTTCCATAATAGAGCGGAACCGCCGGCATGTCCTGTAGAAGGATCTCCTCAGCCTGCTGGAAGAGCCTGTTGGCTTCATCGGTGTCCTTGGCCTTGGCAGCCTGCTTGAGCAGAGCGTCGAACTTGGGGTTCTTGTAGTCGCCATCGTTGGATCCGTTGCCATCGGCGGCCGAGCTGGCGAAGTTGCTCATCAGATAGCTCTCAGGCGATGGGTAGTCGGGTGACCAGGAGGATCTGAAGGCCGCATCCGTGTAGAGGCGCTTTTTGATGTTGCCGCGGAACTCGCTGAAGGTGGGCACAGGAGTGGCCTCGGCCTTGATGCCCAGCGTGTTCTTGATGGAGTTGGCCATGCCGTCGTAGAAGTCCTTGGCACCGCCATCTGAACTGTAAAGCATTTGGAAGCTCTTGTCGGCCGGCCACTTGCTGATGGCATCGGCCTTGGCCCAGTACTCCCTGGCCTTCTTGGCGTTGTACTTGAGGTTGTCCGAACCCTTGAGATCCTTGGTATAGCCCGGGATAGTCGGTGCGGTGAAGTCAGTGGGCTGCACGCCCAGACCGCCCAGGACCTTGTCGATCAGCATCTTCCGGTCAATGGCCATGGAGATGGCCAGGCGACGCAGGTGGCCCTCTTGATCCTGGCCCAAATGCTCCATCGTGGTAGGAATGGTGAACATCTGCAGGGTGGAGCCGGGCTTGTTATAACTCTGAACCATGCTGTCGGTCATGAAAGTCTTGACAGCGGAGGTGGGAATCCTGTCGATCACATCCAGGTTGCCCGCCTGCACATCGGAATAGGCGGAACCCAGATCCGTGTAGACCTTATAGTCGATGCCGCCGTTGCGGACCTTGACCTCCCCGTCGTAGTCGTCGTTCCTGCGAAGCTTGATCATGACGTTGTGCTGCCAGGACTCGAACTTGTAGGGACCCGAGCTGACCGGGTTCTCCCCGTAGGCCTTGGGATTCTTGTAGAAGGATTCAGGCAGGGGCGCAAAAGAGGTATAGCCCACCTGAATGGGGAAGGTGGACGAGGGCGAAATGAGGTCCACGGTGAAGGTCTTGTCATCGATGACCTTCAATCCGGAAAACTGGGCATCCGCAGGCGCTCCCTGCCTCTGCAGGTCATCAAAGCCCTTGATGTTGGAGAAGAAGCTGGCGTTCAGCTGGCCGTTGGACGCATTGGCGCTCCAGGACCAGGCCCTGGTGAAGGACTTGGCGGTGATGGGAGTGCCATCCGAGAACTTGCGCCCGTCGGCCAGGGTGATCCTGTACTGGGACATGTCGTCGTTGCCCTTGATCTCCGAGGCCAGATCGTTGTGGGCCTTGCCCTGGCCATCGAAGCGGACCAGCTTGGAGCTGATGGCATCCACGACCTGCCCGCCGCAGCTTTCCGCGGTGCTGCTGGGAATGAGCGGATTGGCCGGCTCGCACCCACGGACCGACACCACGGCGTTGTTGCTGGACTCGCTGCTGGACGACTGCTCGGCATCCTCGGCATTGGTACTGCTGCCTCCGCTGCCGCAGCCGCTGGCCAAGAGCGCCAAGGCACAGATGGCGGCTGAGGCCACCGTGAGCCGTGAACTCTTCTTCATTCCTGCTGCTCCCTTTGGCTGGTTACCAACATTGCGCCTGTATCCCGAAAGTCTTTGACTGATTTTCAAGCTAGAATACGCCATATTCTGATACCAGGATGTTTCCCGAGACAAGTCGTATCTCATTTGCCGGATTTCAGGCCCGGGGAAAAGCCTGCCTGTACCGGGCTCGCAGCTGCTCGATGGAGACGTGGGTGTAGCGCTGGGTGGTCCGCAGGGAGGAATGGCCCAGCATCTCCTGAACCTCGCGCAGGTCGGCTCCCCCATCCAGCATGTGCGTGGCGGCCGAGTGCCGCAGGGCATGGGGGGCGATGTCGGGCACCCCGGCCTGACCGGCCGCCTGGTGAACCACCTTGCGAACCTGACGCTGACCAACCCTGCCGCCCAGCTGACCCAGGAAGAGGGCCTGACCTGCCTTGCGGGCCGATTTGGCCGTTGCGCCCGCCAGGACCGGCCGCCCCTCCCCCAGCCAACGATCCAGAGCGCGATCGGCGGGCAGACCATAGGGCAGGACCCGCTCTTTGGATCCTTTGCCCAGGACCTTTACGGTGCGGCTGCGCCGGTTTACGTCATCCAGGTCCAGCCCGCAGAGCTCGGCCACACGCATGCCCGTGGCGTAGAGCAGCTCCAGCATGGCCGCGTCCCGCACCTGCAGGGCCGCCTGAACATCCTGGTCCTGCCGGGGCTCGACCGGATCATGGTCGACCGTATCCATCAGGGTGCGGGCCTGGTCGTGCGTCAGGATCCGTGGAAGGTGCTCGGACTGCTTGGGGCTGCTCAGGGCCAGGGTGGGGTCCGTCTTGATGCGGCCGTGCCTGCTCAGCCAGCCGAAGAAGGACCTCAGCGCGGCTGTCTTCCGGGCCATGGTCGAGCGGGCGTGGGTGGCGGATTCGTGGGCCAGCCAGGACCTGATGGTGGCCAGGTCGATCTGCGCGGGGTCATCGATGCCGTGCAGATGCATCAGATGCAGAAAGCCCGACAGGTCGGCCCGGTAGGATCGCACGGTATTGGGACTCTTGCCTGCCACCCGGGAAAGATAGTCGGTGAAGTCCTGCAGATCATGATCCACCGATGGCGCTCCCTTCGCTTGACTGTGCAGTATGTGCAATACAGTTTAGGCGCTTTCACCCTCGTCGCAGCCGCAGGCGATACTGGCCCAGGAGGTGGATGGCCATGCGTTTGCCAGCAGCCATACCGGCCGGATCGCGGCTGGTGGTCAGGATCGCCCTGGGGTCGGACCCGGAGGATGGAAGGCCCAAGTTCCGAGACTACGTGGGCCATGTGGTCGACTGGGACGGACATCGGCTGATCCTGGACAGGGACCCGGCGGCCAATGGGTCGCGTCCCGGGGAACGTGTGACCCTGCCAGCAGAAGACATGGTGGCCCTGAAGCCGGTCCCGGAACGCCGTTCGCCCCGCCCGGACCCACCTGATCTCAGTCGATGACCGGCGGGTGCAGCACCCGGGCCCGGCTGGTGGTCAGGAAGGCCGAGACCTGCTCACCGCGCAGGGCTGAATCCAGCAGCTCCTGCCGCCAGTTGCCCTCCTGCGGATCCAATTCAAGGTCGGTGGTGGACATCTGCTCCCGGTCGCCCAGGGCGGCCTTGTAGCGCCGGAAGGGGTCCGCCTGGAGGAAGAAGTCCTGGCGCTTTTCGTCGGCCTCCGGCTCCTGGTCCCGCAAGAGGGAGGCCATGCCCTGCAGATTCTCGGCCAGGGCATCCAGCAGGTCGGCCACCTGGCCGGCGTTCTCCTCCACCATGGCCCGGGTCCGCTCAGGATCGGTCAGGGCCACACGGGTCATGTCCCGCCAGGATCCGGCCGCCAGGGCCGAGGCCACTCGGCGGTCAGGCGACTTCGTCAGCATGTTGGCCAGGGCGGTGGCCACCACATGGGGCATGTGCGAGATCAGTGCCGCGGCCCGGTCATGGGTGGCATCGTCCAGGGCGATCAGCCGGTTGCCCAGTCCCTGGGTGACCATGTCGGCCACGGTCAGGAAGCGGCTGTAATCCGTATGTTCATCGACGCAGAGAGCCCAGAGGGCATCTTCCAGAAGGGCCGGGTCCGAGTCCTCATAGCCGGAGCCTTCGCTGCCGGCCATGGGATGGGCGCCTACATACCGATCGGCCAGACCGGCCTGCTCGACCTGACGGCGGACCGGCCCCTTGACACTGCCCACGTCGGTCAGGGTGGTGCCTCGGGTCAGCACCGGGGCCAGGGCCTGGAGCACCTCGGGCATGGCCCGCAAGGGGGTGGCCAGCACCAGCACGTCTGCCTTGCCCTTGGCCAGCTCCTCCAGGGTGTCCACGCAATGGATCCCCTGGCTGCGGGCCTGCTCGTAGGGACGGTCATTATGGTTCCATGCGATCACGAACCGACCCCGGGCGGCCAGGCGGCGGGCCAGCGATCCGCCGATCAGACCCAGCCCCGCCACGGCGATCTTGTGGGCCGAGGTCAGCACCGGCGAGGCGGCCATGCCCGCCATGGGGTGCATGTGCTCGGGCCCTGACAGGTCCATGTGCGGGAAAGACGCGGATTCATCTACCATAACAACTCCTTGCTGATCGTCTCGGTGTCGGGGTCCTCGCCCCGGAAGGCCCCCGCCCTGGGCAGCATCCATTCACGGATGGGGGGCGCTGGATGCGGGGTGCGCGGATGGACCGCCAGGGTCTTGAGCCAGTCCCCCCTGTCCAGCAGGTCGGCCAGCACCTGATGGAGCCCCTTCTGCCAAGGCGCGGCGTCGATGCTGGCTACAAAGCTGTAGGTCCCGTCGTGCCCCTTGATGGGCCGGGACATGAATGAGGTCATGTTCAGGCCCGCATCGCGCAGGCGGTCCAGCAGGTTGGCCAGCACGCCCGGCCCCGTATTCAGGGGGATGAAGGTGACGATGGACTCGAAATCCCCGCCCGGCGCCAGACGGCGTGCCAGCCGGGCTGCCTGGTCCCGGGCAGCCAGCAGCAGGAAGTCGGTGCGCGCGCCCTGATAGTCCTGCACCTCACGCCGGTAGGTCTCCAGTCCGTAGAGGCTCCCGCAGATGCGAGGACCCAGAGCCACCTGATCGGGGCCCAGATCACGGCAGGCCGCAGCGTTGGAGTTGGCCGTCACCGGATTGAGGCCGGTCTCTGTGATGAAGCCCTTGCACTGGGCCAGTCCATGGGGATGGGCGGCGACCTGGCGCAGGGGATCATGGTCAGCCCGGACGAAGGCGTCGAAGACGATGGGCAGGCGGACCATGCCGAAGCCCGCTACCGCTTGAGCGTCGATCAGGGCATCCATGTTGGGCACCACATGGCCCTCCACGTTGTTCTCCCAGGCCAGCACTCCCCAGCCTCGGCCCTCCTCCACGGCGGCCACGATGGCAGCCGCATCCGAGCAGGGGTGCAAGTCAGCCTTGCAGTCCAGCCTTGTCTCCATGAGGTTGGCTGCCTCAAGAGCGGCCTGATGGGTGAAGGTCCCCTCGGGACCCAGGAAGTGCAGGGGAATCCGGCCGGGCAGAGTCGCCGGCTTTCCTGACGGATCCTGGCTCATGCTGATCGCCCCTGACGACGCAGGGGACCGTCAGCAAACCAGGAGGCCGGCAGGCAGATGGCCAGGGTCTGGATCAGGACCAGCCCGCCCATCCAGAGAAAGACCGCATACTTGGCAAAGAATGTGGGGAAGTCGGCATAGGGCATGAGCACGTCGCCGCCAGGCCCCCGCATGGAGAGCAGCCAGACCGTGACCGTCGAGGCCACCAGATGCAGGGCCAGACCCATGGTGCCGCTGTCGCAACGGACCCACCAGGAGGCCAGGGCCACCAGCAGATAGGCCAGGACCATCCCCCAAGGCAGACCCTGGGCGGCCCCGGAGCGCTGGACCAGGGTTCCCAGCACGCCCACCGCCAGACCGATGGGCAGGCCCAGCAGGCAGCGGAAAGGACTCCTCTTGCCGGACTCACCCGCCGAATGGGAGGGGGCCTGATCCTTGGATTTGGAAACCTGAGACTTCATGGGTACAAGACTAGTCCGACCCGGTCACCGTGGGGCGGGCCGGGTCGGACTGAATCTGATTGTGGGAGAAGGGTTACTTCTTGTTGGCCCTGCGCTGGCGGGCGTTCCACTTGTACCAGGCATCCCTGTCCAGGATGATCTTGCGCACGCGGATGGACTCGGGGGTCACCTCCACGCACTCGTCATCGTTGGCGAAGTCCAGGGACTCCTCCAGGCTCATGTCGATGGGCGGGGTCAGGGTCTCCAGCACGTCGGCGGTGGAGGAACGCATGTTGGTCATGTGCTTCTCCAGGGTGATGTTGATGTCCAGGTCACCGGGCTTGTTGTTGATGCCCACGATCTGGCCCTCATAGACGGGCGACTGGGGCTTGACGAAGAACTCACCCCGGGCCTGGAGCTTCTGCATGGCATAGGGGCTGGCCTTGCCCGAGCGGTCGGAGACCATGGATCCGTTCTGCCGGGTCTTGATGTCGCCCGCCCAGGGGGCGTAGCCGGCGGAGATTGAAGCGGAGATGCCGGTGCCGCGGGTGGCGGTCAGCAGGGCGGTGCGGAAGCCCAGCAGGCCACGGGAGGGCACAGTGAACTGCATCCTGACCCAGCCGGAGCCGTGGTTGGTCATGGTCTCCATGCGGCCCTTGCGGTCGGCCATCAGCTGGGTGACCGCGCCCATGTACTCCTCGGGCACGTCGATGGTGTCGGACTCCATGGGCTCCTGAAGCTTGCCGTCCACGGTCTTGGTGACCACCTGGGGGCGGCCCACGGTCAGCTCGTAGCCCTCGCGGCGCATCTGCTCGGCCAGGATGGCCAGGGCCAGCTCGCCACGGCCCTGGACCTCCCAGGCGTCGGGCCTGTCGGTGGGCAGCACCTTGATGGAGACGTTGCCGATCAGCTCGCGGTCCAGACGGTCCTTGAGCATGCGGGCGGTCAGCTTGTGGTCCTTGCCCTCGGTGCCGGCCAGGGGCGAATCGTTGGTGCCGAAGGTCATGGAGACGGCCGGGTCGTCCACGTGGATCAGCGGCAGGGGCCGGGGGTCGTCCTGGTCGACGATGGTCTCGCCGATCATGATGTCCTCCACGCCGGCCACAGCCACAATGTCGCCGGGGCCGGCCTCGTCCACTGGCGAGCGCTGCAGGCCCTTGGTGCGCAGGATCTCGGTCAGCTTGAAGTTCTCGATGGATCCGTCCACGCGCGACAGGCCGTACTGGCGGCCCTTGCTCAGGGTGCCGTTGTAGATGCGCACCAGGCCCAGGCGGCCCAGGTAGTCGGAGGCGTCGATGTTGGTCACATGGGCCTGCAGCGGGGCGCCCTCCTCGTACTCAGGGGCGGGAATGTTGGTCAGGATGGCCTCGAAGAGGGGCTCCAGATCGTCGTTGTCGGGCACGGCGCCGTCGGCGGGCTGATTGACGGAGGCCTTGCCGGCCTTGGCTGCGCAGTAGATGACCGGCAGGTCCAGGAGGGAATCCAAATCCAGGTCCACTCCCTCCTCGCTCACGTCCTGGGCCAGTCCCAGGAGCAGATCGGTGGACTCGGAGACCACCTCGGAGATGCGGGCATCGGGACGGTCGGTCTTGTTGATGACCAGAATGACGGGCAGCTTGGCCTCCAGGGCCTTGCGCAGGACGAAGCGGGTCTGGGGCAGGGGCCCCTCTGAGGCGTCCACCAGCAGGACCACGCCGTCGACCATGGAGATACCGCGCTCCACCTCGCCGCCGAAGTCAGCGTGGCCTGGGGTGTCCACCACGTTGATGGTGATGCCGTCGGGCTCGCCCAGCTTGGCGGCCAGCGGACCTGTGTACTTGACGGCGGTGTTTTTGGCCAGGATGGTGATGCCCTTCTCCTTCTCCAGGTCGTTGGAGTCCATGACCCGGTCGGGCACCTCCTCCCGCTCGGAGAAGACGTGCGACTGCTGCAGCATGGCGTTGACCAGGGTGGTCTTGCCGTGGTCAACGTGTGCCACAATCGCCACATTTCGTATATCGCCGCGTACCGCCATCAAAACCTCATTCTCGTGAATGCTATCCCGGAATTGGACAAACAGAGACAAGTGTAACCGCCTTGTGTGACAGGCGTTCACTCCTCCTCGCCCTGGGGCGAACCTTGGACTGGGTCCGGAGGCTGAAGCTGGTCGGACAGCTCCTGGCGGGCCTGGGCCAGAGCCGAGTCCTCGTCGGGCAGGAAGGGGGCCAGGGAGGGCAGATCCTCCAAGGATTGCAGGCCCATCCGCTCAAGGAAGAGGTCGGTGGTGACCAGGAGCGCGGCGTGGGTCTGCTCGTCCAGACCCTCCTCGCGGACCAGGCCGCGCACCAGCAGGGCCCGGATGACCCCGTCCGAATTGACCCCGCGGATTTGCCCCACCTGGGCACGGGTCATGGGCTGGCGGTAGGCCACGATGGCCAGGGCCTCCAAGGCCGCCTGGGAGAGGCGTGCTGTCTGGCCGTCCTTGACGAAGGCCGCCACCACAGGCTGGTAAGCGGCCCGGCTGGTCAGCTGCCAGCCCCGGGCGGTCCGACGCAGTTCGAATCCTCGGTCGCCATAGGACTCGGCCAGCGATTCCAGGGCGGCATTGACCGGGTCCGGATCCACAGCCAGCACCCGGGAGAAATCCTCTGCGGTCAGCGGCCGGTCCGTGGCCACCAGAATAGCCTCCAGGCAGGCGGCCAGCCCCCCGGGAAAGTCCTGCACGTCAAAGTCCACGTATTCGGGACGGGTATCGGGAGCCGAGGTTTGGCTCATGCAAAGTCCCCCTCACTGATCAAGGCCGTTTCCGGCTCCTGTGTCGGCCCAACCCAGCGCAGGTAGAGCGGCTGGTAGGGGCCATCTTGACGGTACTGGATCAGTTCCTGCCTGAAGAAGATCAGCACGGCCAGGAATCGGGCCACCACCTGCGCCCGGCCCTTGGAGGAGGCGACCAGATCGGCGAAGGCCACCGGCTGCCCGGGCTGTGCCAGCAGGGCCTGGCGAACCTGGTCGGCCTCCTTGTTCAGGTCGACCAGGGGCACGTGCAGCTGGTCCAGACGCACCTGGGAGGCCGGAGCGTTGACCAGGGCGTTGGCGCAGAGCAGGGCCAGATCCTCCGGCTTCAGGGTCCAGACCAGATCAGGCAGCAGATGGGCCAGCTGGGGCTCCAGATGGCCGGGGTGCGGGTAGCGGCCCGAGTTGGCGGCCAGCCTGGCTCGAAAGTCCTGCCCTGCCTGCTTGAAGGCCCGGTACTGCAGGAGCCTGGCGAAGAGCAGATCACGCTCCCGGAGGGCATCCATGGAGGCCTGGTCGCGCATGGACTCGTCCTCCACAGGCAGGAGGGCGGCGCTCTTGGCCTCCACCAGCACCGAGGCCACGTCCAGGAAGGCGCTGGCCTGGTCCAGCCCCTGGCCGAAGTCCAGGGTGCGCACATAGTCCAGAAACTCCCCGGTTATGGCGGCCAGCGAGACCTCCGTCAGTGAGAGCTTGCGGTTGGCCAGCATGCCCAGCAGCAGGTCGAATGGCCCCTGGTAGACATCCAGGTCGACGGCAAAGCCGTCCGCTGATCCGCTCACGCCACGATGCCGCGGGCGATCAGCTCCCGGGCGACCTCCCGATACTCCTTGGCGGTCTTGTGCTCGGGGGCGAACATGGTGATGGGCTCGCCGGCCACCGTGGCGTCGGGCAGCTTGATGGACCGGCTGATGATGGAGTGCAGCACCTTGCCCTTGAAGGCCTCGTAGATGCGCTGAAGCACCTCGTCCGAATGCAGGGTCTTGGTGTACATGGTGACCAGCACCCCGTAGATCTGCAGGTCGGGGTTGATGCGGCTGCGGACCTTCTCTATGGATTGCATGAGCAGGGCCACGCCGCGCAGGGCGAAGAACTCGGCCGCCACGGGAATGATGACCCCGTCCGCAGCAGTCAGCGCGTTGACGGTCAGCAGGCCGAGCGAGGGCTGGCAGTCGATGATGATGGCGTCATACTCCTGCCGCAGGGGCCGGATGGTGGCCGCCAGGGCCTGTTCCCTGCCGACCTCGGTGACCAGCTGAATCTCGGCGGCCGACAGGTCAATGTTGGCCGGGATGATGTCCAGGCCGTCAAAACGGGTGTGCCGGACCACCTCGTGAACATCCAAGGAGGTGTCGAACATGGCGGTGTAAATGGTGTTGTCCACGCTGTTGGCATTGATGCCCAGGCCCACGGTGGCCGCGCCTTGGGGGTCGAAGTCCACGATCAGCACCCGTCGCCCATACTGGCACATGGCCCCGGCAATGTTGATGGATGAGGTGGTCTTGCCCACGCCGCCCTTCTGGTTGCACATGGCGAGGACACGGGCCGGACCGTGCTGTTTCAAAGGCTCCGGGGCAGCGAACGTCTCATACTCGCGCCCTAACAAATCCGTAGGCATGCCTCTACCCTATCAAGTTTCCGTCCGCTTTCGCGGGTTGGCGGGTCAGCGGGCGCGGGGATGGGCCGTCTGGTAGGTCTCCATCAGGGCCTGGGGGCTGACGTGTGTGTAGATCTGCGTCGTGGTCACCGAGGCGTGGCCCAGCAGCTCCTGGACCGAACGCACATCGGCGCCTCCCTCCAGCAGATGAGTGGCAAAGGAGTGCCGCAGGGTGTGGGGGTGCAGGGGTCTGTTCAGCCCTGCCCGGCGGCCGGCATCCCTGACCACCTGCCAGACGGTCTGCCTGGTCAGCCGCTTGCCCCGCTTGTTGAGGAAGACGGCACGCAGCTCCCTGCCCTTGGAGGCTCGATCGCACAGGCTGGACCGCCCCAGATTCAGGTAGGCCTCCATGGCCTGGCAGGCGTAGGAGCCCATAGGCACCAGACGCTGCTTGTCGCCCTTGCCGGTCAGGCGGACCACCCGCTCGTCAAGGTCCATGTCTTCCAAATCAGTGCCGACGGCCTCCGAGACCCGGCAGCCGGTGGCGTACATGAACTCCAGCAGGGCCTTGTCCCGCAGGACGACCGGATCCTTGGACCCGCCCATGGCGGCCACATCCAGCAGCCGGGTCACCTGGTCCACGTCCAGCACATCCGGCAGGGCCGAGGTGCCCTTGGGAGCCTTGACGGCACGAGAGACATCCTGGTCGGTCACCCCCTGCTTGAGGGCGAACCGGTGCCACTCATGGACGGCGGCCATCCTCCGCGAGCGGCTGGCTGGACTCTCGTCGGCCAGATGGGCCAGAAAGCCCTCCACATCGGCGGTTTGAATCTGCTCCAGGCTGGTGATGCCGCGGCCGGACAGCCAGTTGATGTACATGGTCAGATCGGACCGATAAGCCTTGACCGTGGCGGGGGCAAGACCCCGCTCCAGACCGGTGTAGGCCAGGAACTGATCCAGCAATGCAGTCAGCCCCTCCTGATGATCACCGTCCACTACTGCTTAACCTCCGGTTCTCTTCATCAGTGCTGGTCTTTAGGCCATATTCTAGCGCTCAGCTCCCCTGTTCCCGTGCTTCCAACGCGCCTGGGATCCAGATGGCCGATATCAAGATGGCCGATCAAGAGACCTCCTGGATCAGCCCCTGGATCCCTTTTTGCTGAAGAATCCGCCGGTAGGGGCCGGCCTCCCTGCCGATGATCCGGTCGATGGCGTGCATGCCCAGCAATTCGACCGGCGCATTGTCATCGGTCAATACCCTCCCCTTGGCATCCCCAACCGTGCTCAGACGGGAGCTGACCTGCCCCATCATCTGGGACAGGTCCGGATCAGGGCTGACCCTGGCGGCCGCCTCCGCCAACAGGTCGGAACCCGGGTAGTCCCCCATCGCATCCTTCTTGCCCTGGCTATCCCCTCCTGGTCCCGAGACATCCTCGGAAGAGGGACGACGCGCAAAAAGCTCGCGGTTGGTGGTCTGGGGCACGTCGGCCGTCAGGATGGCATCAGACCCGAAGACCCTGGTGATGGTATTGGTCAGGGCCGCATTGATGGACCCCTGACCGTCGTCGATCATGTTCATGTTGACCACCATGACTCCGCCCGGATTCAGGTGGTTCCTGACCAGGGCGAAGAACTCGGTGGAGCTCATCTGGAAGGGTATGGTGATGTCCTGATAGGCATCGACCATGATCAGGTCGAAGCGCTGGCCACTGGCTGCCAGCCAGGCTCGGCCGTCGTAGGTGGAAACCGGGATATCGGCGGGCTGATCAAAATACTTGATGGCCAGGTCGCTGATGGCCTGGTCGATCTCCACCCCCTGGACGGCCATCCGAGGATAGTACCGCCTCAGTTGCCGGGCGTAGGTCCCGGTCCCCATGCCCAGGATCAGGGCCGAGCGGGCCTGATCAGCCATGAGCGGCGCCGCCAGGGCCGTGTCGTAGTACATGCCGGTCATCCCGGGGTGCTTCATGGTCACCGACTGAACGCCGAAGAGGACGTTGGTGGAGAGGATGGTCCTGTCCGCCAGGGTTTTGACCTGCAGGTAGTTGTAGATGGACTCGCCCTCGTAGGCCAGGCCCTTCTCCCAGAAGGCGAACCCCGTCATCGGCGACAGGGCTGCCGAGACCACAAAGGCCACCGTGGCGATCAGGCAGGCCAGGCGGTGGGCATGGGAGGAAAGAAAGTAGACCAAGGCCACCAGGAGCAGTATCCCGGAGAAGATCAGAAAGGTGACGAAGGTCCCCACGGCCGGGATGGTCACAAAGGTGGGCAGGAAGGTGCCCAGGATGGATCCTACGGTATTGCAGG
Source organism: Bifidobacterium asteroides (assembly GCF_030758775.1). NCBI lineage: Bacteria > Bacillati > Actinomycetota > Actinomycetes > Bifidobacteriales > Bifidobacteriaceae > Bifidobacterium > Bifidobacterium asteroides. The sequence goes on along the minus strand of NZ_CP132384.1, from coordinate 738,380 downwards.
CGCTGAGCCGGCCGACCACCGAAGCGTTGTCGTCCAGGGAGTCGGTGGCGCTCTTGACCAGGCCGGGGGTGATGGTCCCCAGGAGGAAGAGGGGCGGGACAAAGATGATCAGACAGGAGATGAAGGCCGCCAGGACCAGGAAGTTGGTGGAGACGGCCACGATCAGCAGCCCCGAGATCAGGATGATCAGATACTTGCCGACCAGGGGGATCAGGGCGATCCAGACCGCCGCGGCCATAATGCACAGGTAGAGCCTGTCCGGGTCAGGGTTCCGGTCGGCCCAGCGGCCGCCGACGACAGCACCCAGGGCCAGGGCGATCATGATGGTCCCGATGATGATGGTCCATACGATCTGCGAGGACGAGAAGTAAGGAGCCAGCAGGCGGGAGGCCCCCAGCTCGGCGGCCATGACGGCCATCCCCGAGAAGAACTCCGTCACATAGAGAAAGATCCGAGACCGCAAAATAGGGCGCGACTGATTGATTCTGGCCCTTTTGGATGTACCGCTGCTCGGCGACTGACTGGCCTGACCTGCCGATGCTGCCGAGACAGCCGACGCGTCTGCGCTGTGATCACTGTTCATGGCGGCTCCCGGCATCATTGTCGTCAATCAACTTACCGTCCCCATGAGGAATGGTCAAATATGCAAAGAACCCCGCGAAAGGCGGGGTTCTTGCAGTAGGGTGTTCAGGTCCGCTGATCAGGCTGCGACCGGAGCGTTCACATCGGCAGGCAGGGCCTTCTTGGCCTCAGCCACGATGGCGTTGAAGGTGTCGATGTCGTTGACGACCAGGTCGGCCAGGGCACGGCGATCCAGCTCGATGCCGGCCAGGCGCAACCCCTGGATGAAGCGGTTGTAGGTGATTCCCTGGGCGCGACATCCGGCGTTGATGCGCTGGATCCACAGCTTGCGGAAGTCGCCCTTGCGGGCCTTGCGGTCCCGGAAGTTGTATGTATATGAATGAAGCAGCTGCTCCTTGGCCTTGCGGTAGAGACGGGAGCGCTGGCCACGGTAGCCTGACGCCCGCTCCAGGACGACCCGACGCTTCTTATGCGCGTTGACTGCCCGCTTGACTCGTGCCATAGATATTCCTCAGCTTTCTAAAATCTCACTCGACGCGACAGCACCCGCTCAGCGGGCCAGCATCCTCTTCATGTTCTTGGACTGGGTCGGAGCGAGCACCTCGTCAGTGGACAGGTGACGACGCTTCTTGGCCGACTTGTGCTCCAGATTGTGGCGCATACCGGTCCCGGCGTGCATGAGCTTGCCCGAACCCGTGGTCCGGACGCGCTTGGATGCGGCGGAGTTACTTTTCATCTTCGGCATTGCTGCCCTCCTTGGATTTCATCTGCTTGGGAGAAGTATTGTTGTCGGCCTTGGCAGCCAGATGGGCCGCCTGACGGGCCTTGCGCTCGGCACGGGCCTGGCCGCCCCGCCGACGCTGCTCGGACTGGGTGTGGACCTTCTTGCCCTTGGGCGACAGGGTCATGATGATGTTGCGCCCCTCCTGCTTGGGGGCAAACTCGATGGAGCCCAGATCCGCGACGTCGTCAGCCAGCTTGCGCAGGAGCTCCACGCCGCCGATGGGCCGGGACTGCTCGCGCCCACGCAGCATGATGGTGACCTTGACCTTGTCTCCGGCGGACAGGAAGCGGCGCACGTGCCCCTCCTTGACCTCGAAGTCGTGGTCGTCGATCTTCAACCTGAAGCGGATCTCCTTGATCTCCGACATGCTCTGATTGCGGCGGGCCTCACGAGCCTTGATCTTCTCGTTGTATTTGAACTTGCCGTAATCAATGAGCTTGGCGACCGGAGGCTTGGCCTTGGGCGCAACCTCGACCAGGTCAAGGTTGGCCTCCTTGGCCAGGTTGAGGGCGACGGAGGTCGCAATGATTCCCACCTGCTCGCCGTTGGGCCCGATCAGGCGTACCTGAGACACTCGTATATCGTCGTTAATCCTTGGTTCGTCGCTAATGATGACTCCTTCTCAAATACCACAACATCCACTGCCTGCAGCCGATCCACATGAGTCCAGACGAAAAGACCATCGCTGTAAACGACGCGCTTCCGCGTTCATGGGCGATTCTGTAGAATACAACAGAATATCGCCACTCCTCGAACCCGAAGTCATGAGAGACTTCCAGGTGGGTCACCCGCTTTCTTGATTGCTCAAGCCGTTGGATATACTAGCACAATGCCGATAAGCGGTCAACTCTGACCGTTCTGGACCTCCGAGTCCTGGCTGATCAGGCGCCAGGCCTCTTTCACGACTTCCATGAAAGCAGCGGGATCATGCGCGAAACGGCCTAGAAAGACCCCATCGACAGTTGGCCATAGCTCAGTCAACAATCCCGGAGCAGCAGCCCCTCCATATATGAGCGACAAATTGTGGCATTGGGGGCCAAGCTTGTTTTTGATAATCGAACATACCTCTTGGACGTATTCAACTGGAGCGGGGCGGGAAGCTCCGACGGCCCAGACGGGTTCATATGCGATCCAGGCTGGAAGGTCAGGCTTCTCACCCAGCCCCATTTCGATCTGTTTTAAGCAATATTCAGCGGCTGCCTCAGGGCCGTGGTTGCTAAGCTCACCCACACACAGCAGGGGTGTCAATCCATTGCGCCAGCATGCACGAACCTTCCGCCCGATGAGTTCATCATCTTCCCCATACAGGCGACGGCGTTCCTCATGACCCACTTCGGCCACGGTCACACCCAGATCAAAAGCATCCCGGGGCGAGACCTCTCCAGTAAACGGGCCACGATCTTGATCGCATACATCCTGAATACCAAGATGAACATCCGTGGACAGCAGGGCCTGCCCAGCCTGCTCCACCGTAAGGTAATCCGGCAAAACCGCCATCGTCACCTTGTCCTGTGGAAGGGCTGCGGCATTGAGAAGATCGGCTAATCGTCGACAATATGCCAGTGTCTGTTTTCTTGTAAAATACATTTTCAGGCTTATAGCTACAATCGGCTTGTTCATCTTCCCCACTCTGCGCTATTAAAATTGACTATCTGCTGCCCACGGATTCATCATTGCTGATGAAGCTCAAATTCGCGGATGCGCGCCACCTTCGGGCCGCTTCTGGAATCAGGATCGAACTCACTGTCCAGATAGGCCCTTAACAGGGATTTGGCTGTTTCGGGCCCCAGAACCTGAGCTCCCATGGCGATGATGTTCGCATCATTGCTGCGGCGGGCACGCTCGGCTTGATATATGTCCGATACGCAAGCGCAATAGGCTCCCGGCACTTTATTGGCCGAGATCGAAACGCCTAGACCCGTCCCGCAAAGCAGGACTCCTCGATCCGCTTCGCCCCTAACCACAGACTGCGCAAGGGCGATGGCCACGTTGGCGTAGATCGGATCATCGGTAGGAAAATCGATCACCTCGTGACCTAGACGTCTTGCCTCCTCCATGAGCACATTCTTCAACCCTGCAGCATTAGGATCGGCTCCAAACGCCAGTCTCATTATCTTTCACCTTTCCTTGAATCTCGAATATCGACCTAGCGGGCTAGCGGCCTATACCACAACGCCTATGACGGCATCCACCAGCAACAGAGCAATCAGACCTACCACCGATTGGACAGTCACCAGGAAGCTCCATGTCTTCAGCGTCTGAGGAACGGTCATGTCCAGATACTCCTGGAAGAGCCAGAAGGCGCCGTCATTTACATGAGAGAAGATCATCGCGCCTACGGCGATGGCTAACACAGCCAGTGCCTTATGCAAATCATCTGCTTGTGCGACCATGGGAGCCACGATGCCCGCCGCAGCAGCCACAGCGACCGTGCCAGACCCAAGAGCGACACGGAAGAGCGCAGCGATAAGCCAAGCCAGCAGAACGGTGGGAATGGCCCACTTGGCTGTGGTTGTCGCTATTTGATCGCTCAGACCAGTGCTCTGCAGCATTTCCTTAAGGCCACCGCCTGCGCCAATGATCAGCAGAACATTGACCACACCTTTGAGACTGGTCTTGCTCTGACTCAACGTCTTCTTGGCGGTCATACCCGAGCCGAGCCCCAGGAAGATCAGCGCGTACAAGGCCGACAGGAGCAAGGCGACCACTGTATTGCCAAAGAATTGCGTAATCACATAACCGACGGAGCCCTTGGAGAAGACCGCCTTGCCAATGGTGCCGATGATCAGCAGAACCGGAGCCAGCAATACCGAAGGCAGTGATTTGACTATGCCGGGAGCCTGTGCCAGGTCGTCGTCCTTGGTGGCGTACTCAGAGCCATCACTTACCTGATAACGAAGGTAGTACCGTTGCATGAGCTTGGGGAACAGCCAGACACCGGCCGCGAACACAGGAATGCAGATTACGATGCCGATCATGGAAACCAACCCGAGATCCACTCCGATTGCACCTGCACCGATGACGGTTGCAGGGCCGGGAGGAAGCAGACCATGGGCGGTCATCATACCGGCGGCCATAGGAATGGCTACGTAAAGCGCACTGGTATGAGTCCTCTTAGCCACAGAGAACACAATTGGAATGAGGAGCACGAAGGTGACCTCAAACAAATTGGGCAATTCGATGATCAAAGCCACCAAACCCACAGCAAGAGGGATCAAAGCCTTCTTGCTCTTGCCCACGATCACGTTGGCTATGCGTTCGGCTCCGCCGCTGCTGACGAGCATCCCACCGATGATGGCTCCCAAACCTATCACGATACCGGTGGTGGACAGCTGAGAACCGAACCCCGTAGTAAAGGATTTGACGGTCTTCTCCGTGCCCAGGCCATTGACCAAACCAAGGCCCAAAGATGAGATGATGAGCGCCACAAAGGGATGCAGTTTGCAGTACACAATCAGAACTATTAAAACAATGATGGCGGCAATGCCGCTGAGAACTGGAAGCATGACACTCTTTCCTTGAATGTATGACCAAAAGACGGCCCCGAAATCAAGAGGATGCCGGGGCACGTCGAACAGTCAGGCAAATGGATGACTTCCGTTGTCGATCCTCTTCACCTGACCGTCGGTAAGATCTTGACGATCAGCGATTGACCCTGCTTGATCCGATAGCGCAGGCAATGTTGAAGGCATTCTGGCTTGAAGTGATGTTGGCCTTGTTCTTTCCAACCAGATCGAATGCCGTTCCATGAGCAGGCGTATCTATGAAGACAGGAAGACCGCCTTGGACAGTGACTCCACCGTCAAAGCCCATCAGCTTTATAGCGATCTGGCCCTGATCGTGGTACATCGTCACGACACCGTCATACCGGTCCTTGGCACCAATAAATATGGTGTCAGCCGAATAGGTTCCCTCCACGTTAATGCCGGCCTGCCGCGCCTGCTCGATACCAGGACGAATGATATCAATCTCCTCGCGGCCAAAAATGCCGTTCTCGCCATTATGGGGGTTCAAAGCGCAAACCCCAAGGCGGGGTTCCGCTATGCCCGAGTCATGCAACAAGTTGTGCAGCAGAGTGATAGCGCTGACCACACCATCCTTGGTGATACGGCCCGGCACGTCCTTGAGTCCCATATGACTGGTCACCCTTGAAGTCCACAATCCTGGAATGATATTGATTTCACTCGTAAATCCATCGAAGTCCAATTTCTTGGCAAACCAACGGAGCTCGTCGAGCTCGTTCATGCCGCCCAGGTGCAGGCTGGTCTTGTTCAACGGCATGAAGACCATGGCTTCGATTTTGCCGTCTCGCGCTAGATCCAGTCCGCGACTGAGCTGATGCAGTGCGCGCTCGCCGGCTTCCTTGGACGTTTGCTTGATGGGGATAGCGGTTTCAGGTAGCGAATGATCGTCGAGAACGGCTACCGCATCATCATTAGGCTGATCAGCAATGGGGACTTCCAGACCGGCTTTCTCGGCCGCGGACTCCACCTCAACCCTGTCAGCCAAAACATAGATGTCAGCGGACTTGCGGTTTTTGGGATCAGCGAGCAACCTGACGCCAAGTTCAGGGCCGATGCCGGCCGGATCGCCGAACGTCATGGCAATACGTGGTTTTGTTGATGCATTTGCACTCATATGTACTCCTTTGTTGGATATGGTGTTGGTTTATTTCCCCAAATCTTTGACCGATTGGTTCATCGTTTCGAAGGTCACGGCCGGGAAAGCAGTTTCTGCAGGTATTCAGCGTTGTGAGCGCAGACGGATAGAACATCGCCTCCGTAGTGCTCACAGATGAACATGCCCTGGTACCCGCAGCTTTGGGCATAATGGACCGCCCAACGGTAATCGATGATGCCGTCACGCAAGGTTGTGGGTATAGCAACATGCCAGGAACCGTCAGGGGCTTCGTCGCGCTGGTAGTTCTTCAGATGCCAGTAAACCGCATATGGAAGCGTCTTCCGATAGGTTTCGCGCCAATCATCGATCCGCCGGTGCAGGCGGACCAGGTTGCCCACGTCTGGATTGAGACCCACGTTGGGCAGGCCTACCTCGGATACGAAACGGACGGCGGAGTCAGCGCGACCCAGATAGGTGTCCTCGTACATCTCCAAAGACATGACCATTCCTGCGTCATTAGCATGCCGGCCCAGCTCTCTGATTCTGCGTACCGCGGTCTGCCAGCGCTCAGGGTCGTCAGGCGGATCCACCGGACCCTGTCCCAGCCAGAACCAAAAGGCCTTGCGCTGTGAGGAGTTCAGGGGCTGATGCAGTCCGGTTGAAAAGACTTTCATACCCATCTCCGCCGCAGCGTCAATGCTGGCGTGCGCATAGGCCAGATTGTTCTGCCCGATTCCCGGCTGAATGACGCTGGCGCGCTGCACATGCAAGGAGGGCAATTCAACCCCGCAGCTGTGTGCAGTCTCCACCAATTCATGCCTCCTTGCAGGAGTCATATCCGCCGGCCTGATCCAGGCATCCGACAGTTCGGCGTAATGGAAACCGGCGCCTGCTATCGCTGTGAAAATCTTGGCCCAATCGCTTGGGTCGGCCTTGGTCATCGATCTACCATCCGCTCCTTGCAGAGGCGCTCCATTCAGGCAGGTGGCAATCACTGGCTTATCGGTCACGGCCGCACTCATGAGAGCACCACCTTGTCGGCATTGCACTGTTCTTGGCTGGCCAAATCGTTCAGTACGGGACTTACGGCTTGGACAATCATGGCGAATGAGACCGCTCCTGGGTCTGGGGTACCCAGATCCTTGCTGCCATGGGCTTTCGCGCGACCCTTCTTGGGCAGCATATCGGCTGTCTCCTCAGCCCCATGGCGAGCAGCTTCTGCAGCGTGGCTCCAAGTATTTGCCAGCGAATCCCCGCCGCTGGCAAAAGCTTGCACGAAAGGATGCACGGCATCGATCATGGTCTTGTCTCCCGGTTTCGCCCCGCCAAACTCCATAAGCTGCTTGTCAGCGTCGCGCCAGCCCTCTGCAATCTCCTCCTTCCCAGGTCTCGATGAATCGGAGAGATGACCTGCCAGGGATGTCAGCAATTCACCCCAGAGCGCTCCTGACGTGCCGCCTGCCTTATCGGCCCAGGCTTCAGCCGCTTGCTTCAATGCAGTTCGGCAACCGGACCCAGTTGCTATTGCTTCATCTGCAGCTTTTGCCGCTGCTTCAGCACCGCGCTGCATGCCGAGTCCATGATCCCCGTCACCCGCCACCGCATCTATTCGTCCCAGATAATCCACGTTGTCGTTAACGCATTGCATCACAGTCTGCATGATTCTGGCCAAGATTTGAGCAGCCTGTTTTGACTCCGGGGTGGCCTGCTCTTCTTTTTCGGTCGGACCGTCCTCCTGCGCGGACACTTGGGCATCTATATCCGTCTGGCTGGAATCTACATGATTACCCAAATGCAAAGCCGGCGTCTCTGCGGAAGCACACCAAAGGGGCTCCAAATCCTCATCCAGCCAGCACAAGGAAAGCGACAATCCGCTCATATCAAAACTGGTGCAAAACTCCCCCACCAGAGGTTGGATCAATCGCAGACCCAGCTGTGACAGACGTCGTTGGACAGCATCGTATACAGCAAAGAGCTCATCAGACTTAAGAGCGCCCAAGCCGTTAAGAATGGGAGCCACATGCGCCCCATGCATTTGACGGTCCTCGGGTCTTTCATCCATGAGGCGTCGGACCAGCAGATCCGCCAAACCATCGATAGTAGGCCGATCTGTTTGACCGATTCCAGGCTCCCCATGAATGCCGAGCCCTAGCGACATACGGCCTTCAGGGACACTGAACAGTGGTTTGTCCGACCCGGGCAGCGTGCATCCGGAAAATGCCACACCCAAGCTGCGTGTGCAAGCATTAGCACGTATAGCCAAGGCTTCCACAGAATCCAGGTCCATTCCGGCCGCACAGGCGGCTCCGGCGATTTTGAAAACCGCCATATCACCCGCTATGCCTCGGCGTTCCTGAATTCGATCCGGAGGGGCGGAATACAGATCATCAGTAACCGGCAGAACTCGCACATCATGGCCCTCGGCACGAAGCGTGCGTGCAGCCTGGTTGAAATTCAACCGATCCCCCTCGTAGTTGCCGAAGATGAGGATTATGCCTCGCCCTTGATCGGCTCGACGGCAAACGTCAACAACCTGCCTGGCGGATGGAGATGCGAAAATATTGCCCTGCACGGCCGCATGAGCCATGCCCGGCCCCACGAGTCCCGCGAATGCCGGATAGTGCCCCATGCCTCCGCCGATTACCAGCGCAACCTGATCATTCCTGGAGCGTGTAGAACGAATCACGCCACCCGGGCATGCCTTGACATACCCAGGATTGGCCTGGACGAATCCTCTGATCGATTCCGTTGCGAATTCACCGACATCATCAATCCGACACGCCATCGTGCGCAGTCCTCTCTGTCCTCGAGCTCTTCACCCGCAAAGTTGGTGAGCCCAGGAGCATGACACTGGGCTCTTCTGTTTTTTGAGATCCGCTTCAGGACATCGCCATCCCTTGCGGTACTTTCAGTGATAGCAAAAATACCCATCAAAAGCGAATGCTTTATGCATTAATGGTGATATTCAGCATGATATACCTGATATTTGTGGGAATATTTTCATTTATCAGGTATTTATTGGTATCGGATAAATGAAACAAGATGCTGTATAAACAGCCAAGCATTTGGGCATAGTCCTGCAAAGAACAGGTTGATCAGTCTATAAAATCCACCACAATTCAGACCATGCCGCGATGCACGTCTGTATTTGTGCGTGGAGAACTATCGCCTACTGCCGGACCAGATGTGCTGCCGTCGTCTGGTCGATGACCAGGTGAGTAACCAAGCCGGCATTAAGAGCCGTAGTCAAGGCTTGAACCTTGTTTTCATCGGCTACGATGAACAGACGAGTCGGCACCCTGAGCAATTCCTCTCGGCTCAGCCCGGTCGACCTTTTATTGATGGCCAAATCACGCATGCTGCCGTCGCTGCGGTAGAAGGTGGAGGTCACATCCCCCACTACATGCTCACGTTTAAGCTCTTCTCGATCATGACGGGACAGCACTCCCGGACTAAACAAGGGGCTGGGCGTGGCCCCATACGGAGTGCCGACAGAGGTTATGATCAGATCCAAGGAACGCCGCAATTCCAGCATCTGACGAATGCTGGTCTCCTTCCACATCATCTCACGAGTTTCACTGGAATCGAAGATGGCAGGGGCGGGGAACAAATGAACTTGAGCGTCATATGCGGTGCCAAAGCGAGTGAGGATCTGGGTAAAATAATTTTCCCCGAAGGAAAGTGTATTCCCGAAACCATGAAGCTGCAGAATCTCAACACCCGATAGATGCTTGGGTATCAGCTGAAGGGAGAGAGATTCTATAGTTCGGCCCCACGCCACCCCGATGACCGTATCGGAATTGACCATCTTCCAAATCTGCGATTGAGCGGCATCTCCTACGGCAACCCTCCGCCTGGTAGCATCCAATATCTCACCAGTACCCACAACAACTGCATGGATATGGAACTCCTCCTCAAGATGATGCCTCAGCTCGAGCGCCGAGTCCTCCTGACGATTGACGGTGAACTCGATGATGTGGCGACGTTTCGCCTCAGACAGCAGACGCGAGACAGTTGACGTGGACACATCAAGCTCTCTTGCCACGGCTGCAACTTTCATGCCGTGCACCCAATAGAGTTCGGCGGCATCCGCCATCCTGCTTCTGGCAACATCAGGGCGTAAAGCCATGGAGGGTACCCCCTTATCCAGCTCTGTGAAGCTGTTTCAAGGGTACCGCGTTATTTTCCGAGATCTTGAAGCTCCGGCTTGGTTCCGTCGTGGATGAAGTAGACGTCATACCAGGTCAGGAAGGAGTAGACGGTCCAGATCTTGCGGCGGGCGTCGTTGCGCTTGGCGTAGTTGTCGTCCAGCATGCGCAGCAGGGCCTCCTGGTCGAAGAACTCGGACACCCAGTCCTGCTCGAACATGCTGCGGACCAGCCGGTAGTAACGCTCCTGATGCAGCCAGTCCCTGATGGGCACGGGGAAGCCCAGCTTCTCCCTGGCGGACCACTCCCGGGGAATATGGCGGTCGGCAGCCTTGCGGAAGGCGAACTTGGTGTTCTGATCAGTGATCAGATATTTGGTAGGCACCTTCTCGGCCACATCCATCAGCTTGCGGTCCAGCAGGGGCACCCGCAGCTCCAGGGAGTGGGCCATGGTCATCTTGTCGGCCTTGAGCAGGATGTCCCCGGGCATCCACTGATGCATGTCCAGGTACTGCTTCTTCTTGAGCTCGGACAGGCTGCGCCCCTTGAGCCGGGCATAGATTCGCCCAGTGATCTCACAGACACGGGGAGCCTTGCGGTAGGCCGGCTTGAGCAGCCTGCCGGCCTCGTCCTCGTCGAAGACCTTGGCCTGGCCGATGAAGCTCTCCTCGGCGGGGGCCAGGTTGGCGTAGAGGTGCCAGGCCCCGTGGAAGTGCTTGCCCTTGGCCCAGCGTCCGATGGCATACCGGGCCTTGCGGGGCAGACGGCCCAGGAGACGGGTGACATCCTTGATGATGCGCGAGCGCGTGTGCACGCCGTAGTCTACGTAGCCTGCGAAGAGCTCGTCGGCGCCCTCCCCGCTCAAGACCACGCGCAGGTCCCGGCTGGCCAGCTCGGAAAGGAAGAAGAGCGGCACGCAGGAGGGATTGGAGTCAGGTTCGTCCATATACCACTGAATCTGCGGGAAATAGCTGAAGGCCTGGTCGCCGTCCAGGGACTCGGTGGTGTTGTTGAGCTTGAGTATGGAGGCCAGCTCGCCAGCCTGGTCGGACTCGTTGTAGGTCCCCTTGCCGAAGCCTATCGAATAGGTGTGCCGGGGGCGTGCCAGGGCTGCGACATAGCTGGAGTCCACCCCGGAGGAGAGGAAGGAGCCCACCTCCACATCGGCCACCTGGTGGGCCTTGACCGAATCCTGGACGGTCTGGTCGATGGAGTCGACCAGGTCCTTCAGATCCTGCTTGCTCTCCCCAAAGGCCGGGTCATAATACTGGTGGATGTCCATCTTCCCGTCCCGGAAGGTGAACCAATGGCCCTCGGGAAGCTTGAATACCCCCTTGAAGAAGGTCTCCGGAAGCGCCGGGTACTGGAAGGTCATGTAGGGACGCAGGGCCTGGGTATTGAGCTCCTTGTGGAAGTCCGGATGCTGCAGGAGGCTCTTGATCTCCGAGGCATACATGAAGGTGCCGCCCATCCGGGCGTAATAGAAGGGCTTGATGCCGAAGTGGTCCCGAGCCCCGAACAGCTCGCCGCGTCCCCGGTCCCAGATGACGAAGGCGAACATGCCGCGCAGGCGGTTGACCACTTCGTGACCCCACTGCTCGTAGCCGTGCAGGATGACCTCGGTGTCGGACTCGGTGGAGAAGGTGTGCCCCAGGTCGATCAGCTGGCGGCGCAGTTCACGGTAGTTGTAGATCTCCCCGTTCATGGTGATGGCCATGGAGGAGTCCTCGTTGAAGATGGGCTGGTCGCCGCCCTGCAGGTCGATGATGCTCAGGCGCCGAAAGCCCAGGGCCACCCGCCCATCAACGAAATGCCCCTCGTTGTCGGGGCCTCGGTGGGCGATGATATCCGTCATCCGCTTGAGCACGGCCGTTTTTTCCTCGGTAGAGGTGTCGTTGACGAACCCAGCAATTCCGCACATTGGCATGACTCCTTATCAATCCACCAGCAGTCCACAATAGCCTAAAAGGGCAACAGGGAACAGACGGGCCTCACTTATATGTGGACTACGCCGGAACCCCATGGGTGAGAAGCTCCGGCGTGTCACTGGAGGCAGAACGGTCAACGGCTAACTTGGTCTACCAGGGGCAGGTAGTCCCCGTAGCCCTCCTCCTCCATCCGGTCCCGCGGCACGAACCGCAGGGCGGCGGAGTTCATGCAGTAGCGCTGCCCGCCACGGTCAGCAGGGCCGTCGTCGAAGACGTGTCCCAGATGGATGCCGGTCTGTGCCGTCCGCACCTCAATCCGGGGCCGGCCCAGCAGCTTGTAGTCCTTGCGGTTGACCAGCAGGTCGGGATCGATGGGCTTGGTGAATGCCGGCCAGCCGCAGCCCGAGTCGTACTTGTCCGCCGAGGAGAAGAGCGGCTGTCCGCTGACCACGTCCACATAGATGCCCGGACGGAACTCCCCGTCGTAGGCGTTGGCGAAAGGCCTCTCGGTGGCCGAGTGCTGGGTGACCTCGTAGCTTTCAGGGTCCAGGGACCAGATGCGCTCGATATAGCGCTGGCGGGAGGCGGCGTTGGCGATGGCCTCCAGAGGGATGTGGCAGTATCCGCCGGGGTTCTTGAGCAGATAGTCCTGGTGGGACTCCTCCGCCGGGTAGAAGTTGATCAGGGCTTCCACCTGCACAGCGGGGTGACGGCCGGTCCTGCGCTCCAGCTCATCCAGGGCGCGGCGGAAGACGGGCTCCTCCTGCTCGCGATCCTCAGGATCCCAGTAGAGGCCGCTGCGATACTGCCTGCCCCGGTCGTTGCCCTGCCGATCCACCGAGAAGGGGTCGATCAGATCCAGCAGAAGCAGGGTCAAGGTCCGCAGACTGACGCTCTGGGGATCATAGGTCAGCCGAACGCTTTCCACGGCGTCTGTGACACCGCTGCAGACCTGCTCATAGCTGGGGTTGGGCACTGTGGACTGAGCGTATCCCACCTGGGTGTCGGTGATCCCGTCCACCTCCTGGAAGAACCGCTCAATGCCCCAGAAACATCCCCCTGCCAGGACGACCGTGGCCGGGTTGTTGGTCGAAATCTTGTTCTTGTCCATGATTCCTCCTCACATACCGGTGCCTATCGCTAGGTTCAACAGGAGCGGGAGAGCGCCTATTCCACGCCCGTCCCGTCTTGACAGCCTTCTCACATTGTCGACCAACCTATCCGCGCAGCGCGAGAGGAGATTATCATTGCTGACCATTCCCCAAACAAAGTCACCCAAACGAAGTCAGGAGGCGGTTCATGCAGCGAGTGCAGGAAGACGCTGACGAAGACGCGGAGTCCTCCGGGACCATCCTGGGCTCCCTGGCTGCGGCCTTCCCACGGACCCTGCCCATCATGGCCGGATTCCTGGTGCTGGGGGTCTCCTACGGTTTTCTGATGACCAGCCGTGGCTTCCCGGTGGTCTACCCGGTGGCCATGAGCGCCCTGATCTATGCCGGGTCCATGGAGTTCGTGACCGTGGACCTGCTCATGTCCACCTTCAACCCCTGGGGCGCGCTGATGCTGACCCTGATGGTCAATGCACGCCACCTCTTCTACGGCCTGGCCATGCTGCCGGTCTTTCGAGGGACCGGCCGGAAGAAGCCCTACCTGATCTTCGGCATGTGCGATGAGACCTTCGCCCTGGAGTCCGCCGATCCTCACCCGGCCGGGACCGACAAGGGCTGGTACCTCTTCTTCGTCACCCTGCTCGACCAGATCTACTGGGTGGGCGGCGCCACCCTGGGCGCCGTGCTGGGCAACCTGGCCAACTTCGACACCAGGGGGCTGGATTTCGTGCTGACCGCCATGTTCCTGGTCCTCTTTCTGGAGCAGTGGCGGCAGGCCGAGGCCCGTCTGCCTGCCATGATCGGTCTGCTGGCCTCCTTGGCCTGCCTGCTGGTCTTCGGACCTGACCGGTTCATCATCCCGTCCATGGTGGTCATCCTGGCCATCTTCATCCTCTTGGACTTCCACAGCCAAAGGGAGGCCTCATGACCGCCGCGCAGCAACTGATCACCATAGGCATTGTGGTCCTGGGAACCATGGCCACCAGATTCCTGCCCTTCATCATCTGGCCGGAGGGGCGTCGGCCGCCGGCCCTGGTGACCAGACTGGGGCAACTGCTGCCCGCCGCCGTCATGGGGCTGCTGGTGGTCTATTCATTGAGGCACACCAACCTGGCCGGAGGCGACCACGGGCTCTACGAGGCCCTGGCCCTGCTGGTCACGACCCTGGTCCACCTGCGCTGGCGGAACATGATGGTCAGCATCGCCTGCGGGACCCTGACCTACATGGCCCTGGTGCAGGGGTGGCTGAGCTTCCTGGTCGGTCTGGCCGGTCTGGGATGATGGAGGCGCCTCCAAGGGACGAGCGCAGAAAGAAGACTCTTATGCAGGATGACGGTCAGTCGGGCGAGGCTGTCCAGGCGCCGCTCTGCCGGATCTGGGGCGCAGGACAGTACTTTGGCGAAGAGACGGCACGCGGCGGTCAGGCCCTGGTCATCGCAGCGGACGGAGGGCTGGAGCCGGCCCTGGAGCACGGGGACGAGCCCGAGCTGGTCGTCGGCGACTTCGATTCCCTGCCCGCCGACAGCCGGAAGCTCCGTACAGACATCCCCCGTCGGGTCCTGCCTGCCGAAAAGGACGACACGGACCTGCTGGCCGCGGTCAAGGTGGGCTGGCGGCGGGGCTGCCGACGGTTCCTTATATATGGTGGCCTGGGCGGACGCATGGACCACACGCTGGCCAACCTGAACCTGATCCATCTGATCGCCGCCAGCGGGGGCCGGGCCGAACTCTGGGGTCAAGGGATGCTGGTCACGGCCCTTGGCCCTGGAAGCCTGGACTTCCCCGCCTGGGACTGCCCGCCCAGGTCCATGGTCTCCGTCCTGGCAGCCGACGACCAGGCTCTGGGCGTGGTCGAGCAGGGCCTCAAATACCAGACGGATGGCATGACCATGACCAACCAGGAGGTGATCGGCGTCAGCAACGAGTTCCTGCCCGGCAGACCGGCCCACATAGGCCTGAAACAGGGAGCGGTATTCGTCACCTACCCCACCTCGGCGCCTCAGCCGGTCTGGAGCACCAGCCTGGAGCCCAGGGCCGACCTGGGCTCCCTGGAGACCCGTCCCTCCCGCCGTCTGGCTTGAGCCTCGCTTTTGACTTCAAACCCCACTTGGAAAGGAAAAACTATGACAGCATCACCTACAGCCCAGCACCCGCTCTTCATCTGCTACAGCCGCTGCTCAACCTGCGCCAAGGCCCGCACCTGGCTGCGCGACCACAATGTGGACTTCACCGAGCGCGACATCAAGGAGGACCGCCCCACCCAGGAGGAACTGACCGCCTGGCTGGACATGAGCGGCCTGCCCGTCCGACGATTCTTCAATACCTCGGGCCAGGCCTATCGCAGCCAGGGCTTAAGCAAACGTCTGCCGCAGATGGACACGGAACAGGCTCTGCAGCTGCTGTCCACCGACGGCATGCTGGTCAAGCGTCCCATCCTGCTGGATGGCCGGCATGTCCTGGTAGGATTCCGTCAGCAGCAGTGGGAGAATTGGCTGGCCGATACGAACGAAAATCCTCACAATTCTTGATCGTTTCGTTATGCAAACAGACAACAAAACCTACCAATTTTTTTGTTCGTTTTTTCCTTGGCAGAACCCGCGTTATCGCTTGCTATAAGTACATAGGGTTCTATAAACTATGAGATGTTATCAGTAATCGGCCATATACGGTCCGGTATTTTTTGTGCTGTATACGGCCAATCTCCAAGGGAGAATTGAATGACAGTAAAGATTGGCATCAACGGATTCGGACGTATCGGTCGTCTGGCCTTCCGGCGCATCTTTGAGCTCCAGGCCCGTGGCGGCGACGCCTCCAACATCGAGGTTGCCGCCATCAACGATCTGACCACCCCGGCCATTCTGGCCTATCTGCTCAAGTACGACAGCACCCAGGGCACCTTCCGTCACGACGACGGCACCCCTGTCTCCGTCACCTCCACCGACACCGCCATCGTGGTGGACGGCAAGGAGTACCCGGTCTATGCCGAGAAGGACGCCAACAACATCCCCTGGGTCAAGAACGACGGCGTGGACTATGTGCTGGAGTGCACCGGCTTCTACACCTCGGCCGAGAAGTCCCAGGCCCACCTGAACGCCGGAGCCAAGAAGGTTCTGATCTCCGCCCCCGCCAAGGACGACACCACGCCCACCGTGGTCTACGGCGTCAACGAGGAGACCCTGAAGTCCTCCGACAAGATCATCTCCGCCGGATCCTGCACCACCGGCTCCCTGGCCGCCATGGTCAAGATGCTGGATGACAACTTCGGCATCCGCATCGGCTACATGACCACCATCCACGCCTACACCGGCTCCCAGATGCTGCTGGACGGCCCCAAGGGCAACAAGCCGCGCAACACCCGCGCCGCCGCCATCAACACCATCGAGCACTCCACCGGTGCCGCCAAGGCCATCGGCAAGGTTGTTCCCTCCGTTGACGGCAAGCTGCAGGGCCATGCACAGCGTGTGGCCGTTCCCTCCGGCTCCGTCACCGAGCTGACCTGCGTCCTGGACAAGAAGGTCACCGTCGACGAGATCAACGATGCCGCCAAGAAGTCCTTCGAGGGCAAGGACTACTACGGCTACAACGACGAGGGCATCGTCTCCTCCGATGTGATCGGCGACACACACGGCGGCGTCTTCGATCCCACCCAGACCGATGTCAACACCCACGGCGACGACCAGCTGGTCCGCACCGTTGCCTTCTACGACAACGAGTATGGCTTCACCAGCAACATGATCCGCACCCTGCTCTACTTCGCCAAGCTGGGCGACTGAGCATCCGGCCGGTTCTTCCGGCCATAACGATTTCGGGGTCCGTTCCCTACGGGGGGCGGGCCCCTTGTTTGTAATCAGCGCCTCCGGGTGAGCGCCCGCATGGCCAGGTCGCAGACCAGGCCGACGACCATGCCCGCCAGAAAGCCGAAGGCCATGACCGCCAGAGGGTTGTTTTCCAGCCATGAGGCGGCCAGATACCCCAGGGTCCACATGTAGATGGACCAGAGCAGGCCGGCCAGGGCAGCCAGGGGCAGGTAACGGTTCAGCGGGTACCGGGCCGCGCCTGCCGTCAGATTGACCACGGTCCGGCCCGAGGGCACGAAGCGCGAGGCCAGCGTGAAGAAGCCGCCTCCATGCAGCAGGGCCCGGTGGGCCCATGAGGTCACAGCCTTGCCTGCGGCGCCACGGAAGACGGCCAGACGATTCAGCGGGACCATCCTCCCCAGCCCATAGGTGCAGGCATCGCCGCCTGCGAAGGCCAGGGCGCATACCAGAAAGACCAGCACAGGCAGAGGTCGTCCCGAGGCCCGGAAGGCCGAAGCCGTGGCCAGGACCATGAGCTCCGTGGGTATGGGAATGATCAGCGCATCCAAAAAGGCGGCCAGGAAGAGCACGGCCAGCCCCCAGCCGCCCGTCACCGCATCGAGCAGCCAGGCATTGACAGCGGTCATGGACCACCCTTTCCGCGCGATGGTGCCAAAGACACCCCTCAGCCTCCCTAAACGGTCAGTACCTTAGCATGGAGTCATGAGCAAGAAGAAGCGGGCGGACTCGGATGCCGCGACCCCGGCCATGGCCCAGCTGGAGCGTCTGGGAGTTCCCTTCACCATCCACGAGTATCAACACAATGCCGACCACATGGACCAGGGATACGGCATCGAGGCCGCCAAAAAGCTGGGCCTGGACCCGCGCACGGTCTACAAGACCCTGATGGCCGACACAGGCAAGGAACGGGTCATCGGCATTGTGCCGGTGACCGGCCACCTGAACCTCAAACACCTGGCGGCTGCTGTGGGCGCCAAGAAGGCCCGCATGGCCGACAAGGCCCAGGCCGAGCGGGAGAGCGGATATGTCCTGGGCGGCATATCGCCTTTCGGACAGCGCACTGCACACATCACCGTACTGGACCAGGGCGCCCTGGAATTCGACACCATCATGGTCTCCGGCGGCAAGCGCGGGATCAGCCTGGGTCTGGACCCGCGGGATCTGATCCGTGTTCTCAAGGCCAAGACCGCCCCGCTGGCCACCGACTGAGGGAACTTAGCCCTGGAAGCTCAGCCCTGCGGCTGTGGAAGCTTCCTGGATGACCGTGCGGAGCGCAGGGCCGCAGGCAGTACGAAGTGCATGTGCTCGTCAACCGCCCGGGCCCGGGTCACCTGGGTGAACCCTCGGGAGGCCAGGGTCTCCAGCACCCCCTGAACCAGGTCTTCGGGAACCGAAGCACCCGAGGTGAGCCCTACCGAATCCACGCCCTGCAGCCAGACGGGATCCAGCTCGCCCGCATCGTCGACCCGGTGGGCCCTCTGCTCGCCCTGACCGGGAAAGCGCTCATCCAGGGCCTGACGGGCCACCTCGACCAGACGCACCGAATTGGAGGAGTTGGCCGACCCCACCACAATCATGCAGTCCGCCTGACCAGCCACCAGCTTGACCGCCTGTTGCCTGTTCTGGGTGGCATAGCAGATGTCTGAGCCTGGCGGCTCCTCTATCCAGGGGAAGCGTCGACGCAGGGCCGCAGCCAGGTCGGCGGTCTCATCCAGGCTCAGGGTGGTTTGGGTCAGCATGACCAAGGGCGTGTCGGGCCCAAAATCCAAGGCCTCGATATCGGCCACATGCTCGACCAGATGAACCCGGTCCGGGGCCTCCCCCATGACTCCCACAGCCTCGTCGTGCCCCCGATGGCCTATGTAAATAATCCGGTAGCCGTCGCGAACGAAGCGCTGGACCTCCCGGTGGACCTTGCTGACCAGGGGGCATGAGGCATCGACCACACGCATCCCCCGACGCTGGGCCTCCTTGACGACCGAGGGGGCGATTCCATGGGCCGAGAAGACCACAGGAACCCCGGCACGAACGGCCTGGTCGGGAATCTGATCCAGCTCGTCCACGAAGACAGCCCCCCGCTGGGCTAGATCCTCGACCACATGCCGGTTGTGGACTATTTGCCGGCGCACATAGACCGGCGGCAGCCCCTGGTGGGGGTTGTCCGCATCCAGGATGGTCTGCACGGTCTGGATGGCACGGTCCACTCCCGCGCAGAACCCGCGCGGATCAGCCAGGATGACCCGCCCATGCCCCTGCGGGGTCGGCTGTTCGCACACGGTGGTCCGAAATCCTGCCACTGCCGCTCCTTATCGATGTCAATCCGGACGGTCCCGGTGATTGCAAGACCATGGTAGAAAACCAGGGCAGCTCCCGGTAGTCCATGCGCCACTCTTTCACCAAGAAGCCAAGACCGCCAAGGCGCTAGGATGGTGGCGTACCAAGCATCAACGGCACTATGGAAGTGGGAGCATGCATACGAACGAGATGATGGGCGGGGCCGTGCCCCGGACCGGACAGCAGTACAGCATCCGTCATGGGGACTACGAGGCGGTAGTGACCGAGCTGGGAGCCATCCTGCGCGTCCTGAAATACCAGGGAAAGGACCTGCTGGCCTCATTCGACCCGGATGGAACCGTACCCTGCAGCAACGGGAACGTGCTGGTCCCCTTCCCCAACCGGATCGAGGACGGCACCTACGACTTCCAAGGCCACACCTACACCCTGCCCATCGATGAGCACGACCGGCGCACCGCCATCCACGGCTACGGCTACCGCGCCTACTGGCACCTGCAGGTTCTGGCCGAAGACTCCGTCAGCCTCTCCTGGCGGGTGCCCGACATGGCCGGATACCCCTTCGACGTGGTGGTCACCGTCACCTACACCCTGGACGACCAGGGGCTGACCATGACCACCCGGGCCCTGAACCTGGGCGACGAGGCCGCGCCCTGGGCCTTCGGCATCCACCCCTGGCTGTCCAACGGCAAGCAGGGCGTCGGTGACCAGATCCAGAAGGACAACGCCCCCTGCACCCTGTCCATCCCCTGCCGCACCCATGTGGTGGTCGATCCGGACAGGCTGCTGCCCACCGGCACCGAGCCCGTCCAGGGACGGACCGATCTGCGCCAGGGCCCTGTGCTGGGCGAGGATGCGTCCTTCGACGATGCCTGGACCGATGTGGAACCGGACGACGACGGCACCTGCTCGGCCTGGTTCACCAGGCCGGATGGCATCCGCATTCAGCTCTGGGGCGATGAGACCATCACCTCCTGGCAGGTCTGCACCGGAACCGGCTTCGACGCAGGCATGCGCCCGGCAGGCGTTGCCGTAGAGCCCATGACCGCCTATGCCAATGCCTTCCGGACAGGCCGGAACCTGGTCATTCTGCAGCCTGCCGCTGCATACACCACCCAGGTGGGTTACCGGGCACAACAGCTCTGAGCGGCCTGGCTGGTCGACAAAGGTCAGCCCGGTGTGCGATAATCGGCAAGGCTTATCGGATCATCAGTAGCAAAGGAGTCCAATCATGGGCATGCGCGGACGCAAGCGCAGGGATCGCCGCAAGAAGGCCGCCAACCACGGCAAGAGGCCGAACACCTGATCGTCTGCCCCGGCACCAACGGTGCCGGGGTTTTGCATATATGCATAAAAAAAAAACCATGGCTGCATTCGCATGACCATGATCTGTGCAATAGCCTGAAATAGCCGGACAGAAGCGATCCTCTGCCAAGAAACAGGCTGGATCCGCTTGACCTTATCTACTTGATCTACTTGTCCGTAGCGCGATCCGGGGTTCCCTGCTCCAGTTCATCCATCTGATCGAACATGTGCCTGAGCCGATCCAGCAGACAGTCCGGTGCGCATTCGGGACGCAGATACCGGCGCAGCTCCTCGATGACCATGCGCTCACGCTCGTCGCAGCAGGATTCCGGATCAAAGCAGTCGCTGGGATCAACGCAGGAAGCATCCCGGTAGATGCGCAGGCTGGTGTGGGACACCCTGACAGAGCCGCCGTCATCGTAGGCGTAGTGACTCATCTCCACGCGTCCGTCCATGCTCCTGCCCGCTTCCTAATACCCGATCTTCGGGGGCCCTCAATGCCCCTTGTTGCTGATCTCTTTTTTTATACTAGGCCTGGCAGCACCAGTGCCATGGTGTTCCGCTGAGGGCTTGCCTGCAGCCTCACGCTCCTGCTGGTAGCCGCGCTCCTGGGCATAGCGCTCCAGCTCCTGGCGCAACTGCGAGCGCGCACGGTTCAGCCGGCTCATGACCGTGCCGATCTTGATGCCCTCCTCGTCGGCCACCTGCTGATAGCTCTTGCCGTCGATGGCAGCATCGATGAAGACCCGTCGGCGTTCCGGGCTGAGCCGGTCCAGGGCTGCCATGATCTCCTCAGGGGCAAAGGTCTCCATGTACTCCTGCTCGGCGGATTTGAGCCCCTCGGACCCGTGCTCCGAGGCCGAATAGATGTCCCAGTCGTTGTACTCGCCCGTCGAGTCGTTGGCCCTTTGCGGACGCCGCTTGGCCTTGTGGTACTGGTTGAAGTAGGCATTGCGTTCGATGGTGGTCATCCAGGCCTCGAAGTTGCTGCCGGGCTGGAAGCGGTCGAAAGCCTTGAATCCACGCTCGAAAGTGTCCTGGACCAGATCCTGGGCATCCTCCGGGTTGTTGGTCAGGCGCATGGCCTGGCGGTAGAGCACATCCACCGCAGGCATGGCCAGGGCCTCGAATTGACGTTTTCTGCTTTCGAGTTCGCTGGTATCTGCCACAACCCCTATTGTGCCATCCCCCCTCGCCCGTGGCGGTTTCGACCCGGTCGCGGGCCGGTCGGTCCTCGGTTACCATAATGACGAAGGAGAAATCACGCTTATGGAAAACACCGAGTACACAAGCATGGAGCAGGCGCTCGCGTCCGCCCCGCAACAGGAGGGGTCGACTCGCCTTGGGGACTCCTGGCTTCTGGGGTTCGACACCGAAACCACGGGCACCAGACCGGGCAAGGACGGCATCGTTTCGGCCAGCCTGGTTCTGCGCGACCCGACCAAGGGCTACTCAGGGGACGTCGTAGCCACCTGGATAGTCAATCCGCACCGGCATATCAGCAAGGGGGCCAGCCGGGTCAACGGGTTCACCGATGAGCAGCTGGCCGACGAGGGCATGGAGCCTGAGCTGGCCACCGAGCAGATGGCCGGGTTCATTGCCCGCGCCCAGGACAAGCGCATCCCCCTGCTGGCCTACAACGCGCCCTTTGACGTACAGATGCTGGATGGGGACATCGCCCACTGGTGCGCGCAGTCGGTCAAGCCTCTGAGCGAGGGGGACCTGCTGGTAGTGGACCCCCTGGTCCTGGATAGGGAGATCTCCCACCGGTCGGGCCGCCGCACCCTGGGGCTGACCAGCGAGTACTACGGCGTCGTCCCCCATGGCAACTTCCACAATGCCACAGCGGATACGGTGGCTGCCGTCGACCTGATCAAGCCCATGACCACCCTCTTCCCCCAGGTGGCCCGAATCACCATGGACTCGCTTATGGACTGGCAGCGGCAGGCGCAGGCCAGGTGGCGGGAACAGTTCAACCAGCACCTGATCTCCCAGGGGCGCCGTCCAGTCACCGACTCCTGGCTCTGAAGCCCAGCTCCCAGGCCGATCCGCTTCCTGCTTTTTGCCCATTCAGTCAAGGGGTCGTCGAATCGTCCTGCCCTCGCCTGGAGGCGGTTTAGACTTGTATCTGGTCTCGATCGGGGTCACCAATCGGGACGGGAACGATTGAAGTGACGAACCTACAGACAAGGGGGAAGCCGGCATGGCGCTGACGATGGCTTCAACTCTGGAGCTGCTGCGCAAACATCATCAACTGCGCGAGGTGATCCAGGGCGACCAGTGGACCTTGAATACTCCAGAAGACACCCAGTCATCCAAGCCCTTCACCGACATCACCTACGACACCCGCCAGGCTGGACCCGGCAGTCTGCTCTTCTGCAAGGGCCGCTTCCTGCCTGAATATCTGGATGCCTGCAATCCCCAGGGACCGCAGGCCTATGTGGCCCAGCAGGATCTGTCCGCCCACACCAAGGCCCCGGGGATCATCGTCAACGACGTGCGCAAGTCCATGAGCCTGCTGGCCGCTGCTTTTTACGGGCATCCCCAGGAGCAGCTGACGCTGGTGGGAATCACCGGGACCAAGGGCAAGACCACCACCGCTTACTTCCTGCATGCCATGCTGTCCAGTATCTCCGGAGGTCGAGCGGCCCTGCTCTCCTCAGTGGACAACTGCCTGGACGGCCGGCACTACGAAGAGTCCCAGCTCACCACACCCGAATCGCTGGATCTCTTTCGGATGATGCGCCAGGCGGCAGACGCCGGCATGCGCTACCTGGTCATGGAGGTCTCCTCCCAGGCCTACAAGGTGGACCGTGTCTACGGGCTGACATTCGACCTGGGGGCATTCCTGAACATCTCCCCCGACCACATCAGCCCCATCGAACACCCCAGCTTCGAGGATTACTTCTACTGCAAGCGCCGCATAACCTACAACAGCCGGCAGCTGGTTCTGGGAGCCGATGCGCGCGGAGCCGACCTGATACGTCAGGATGCCCGCGCTGCCGGCATTCCGGTGACCACATTCGGCGATGGAACCCGACAGGCCGATTTCCTGGTTCGCAAGGCTCCCGGCCAGGGCGACGACTACCTGATAGGACCCGCCGGCGGAGCCATGAGGCCGGTCAGCCTGTCCATGGACGGGGATTTCAACGCCCTGAACGCGGCCGCTGCCCTGGCCATGCTGACCCGTCTGGGTCTGGAGCCCGATGCCGACGCACTCCGGGCCATGGGGAGCGTCAGGATCGCCGGCAGGATGGAACGCTTCAAGGCCGACAACCGAGTAGTCTACGTCGACTACGCCCACAACAAGGCCTCGGTCACCGCCCTACTGGATTTTGTGGACGAGCGCTACGGCGAGCGCAAACCCCTGATTACCCTGGTCTCCGGTTCCGCTGGCGGCAAGGCCATCGACCGCAGGGAGGGCATCGTCAGCGCCGCCCAGGACCGCGTCGACCGGCTGATCCTGACCGCCGACGACGAGGAGGGGGAGAGCGCGGACCAGGTGGACCGGCAGATGCTGGGCTTCGTGACCAACCCAAGCCTGGATGCCAGCATAGTTCCGAACAGGGTCCAGGCCATCCAGCAGGCCCTGGGGGATCCGGGCCAGCCAGGGGACCGTCTGCGCGTCACGCTGGTCATCGGCAAGGGTGAGGAACGCTGGTTCAAGACGGACGGCGGCCACGTGCCCTATGAGGGCGATGACCACGTGGTGGCGCGCCTGCTGGGCACCGAAAGCTACAACCTGGGAGCTACCGGCGCAGCCCGGGGATGACGATCCTGACAGGACCCTAAGATGGAAAGCCAAATGCCCCGCGGCAGGGCGGGGCGCACGAGCACATGGTAGGTGGTTTCATACAGATGCAAGAATTCCAACCGGTCATACTGGGCAGCGACATCAACGCCTACGGCATGGCGCGCGCCTTTCATGAGGCCTATGGACTGGTCTCCACCGCCTTCGCCCACCAGCAGCTCTCCCCCACCAAGTACAGCAGGATCATCGACGTGCACCTGGTGCCGGATTTCGCCAATCCCAAGGTCTTTGTGCCGGCCCTGAACGACTGGGCCGACGCCTATCACCGGGACCACCCAGGAGCCACCCTGCTCCTGCTGCCCTGCGGGGACACCTACGCCAACCTGCTGGACGAGTTCGGCGATCCACTGCGCGAACGGTTCGTCTTCAACGCCATCGACGCCAAGCTCAACCGCGCCCTCTCGCTCAAGTCCTCCTTCTACGAACTCTGCGACCGCTACGATCTGCCCCATCCGCAGACCGTCTCGGTGGATGCCGACGATGTGAAGGCGGGTCGTCACCGGAAGCTGCCCTTCGACTACCCGGTGGCCATGAAGCCCGCGGACAGCGACGAGTGGCTGGACATCGACTTCCCCGGGAGGAAGAAGGCCTTCATCTTCAGCAACCCTGAGGAGCTGGACACCATGATCCGCAGGTCCTACCAGGCCGGGTACACCTCGAAAATGGTCATCCAGGACTTCGTGCCCGGGGGCGATGACAACATGAGGGTGCTCAATGCCTATGTGGACCGCCACCACCGGGTGCGCATGATGTTTCTGGGACACCCGCTGCTGGAGGACCCCACTCCCGAGGCCGTGGGCAACTACGCAGCCATTATGCCCGACTACAACCAGGACATCTTCGACCGGATCAAGGCCTTCCTCGAGGACATCAACTACAGCGGTGTGGCCAACTTCGACATGAAGTACGATCCGCGCGACGGCGTCTACAAGCTCTTCGAGATCAATCTGCGCCAGGGACGCAGCAGCTACGTGGTCACTTTGAACGGCTTCAACCTGGCCCGCTGCTTCGTGGACGACCTGGTTCTGGACACCCCCTTCAACGGACGCACCGTCTTCGGCCGGGGGCATCGCCTCTGGATGGAGATCCCCAAGGACATCTTCCGCAAATACTGCGCCGAGTCCGAGGACAAGCGACAGGCCATGGCCATGATTCGCCGCGGAGACTGGGGCACCACTCTGGAGTACAGTAAGGACCGCAACTTCAAGCGCTGGCTGCTGATTCGGCACATGTTTTCCATCTATCGGCGTCGTTACCGGCGCTACTTCCGTGACAAGAGGACACTGGCATGAGGAACTTCTTCGTCGTCCTGGGCGGCATGGGCACACTGGCCACCGAAAGCTTCGTGCGGGTGCTGGACCGGATGACCGGGGCGCACAGGGACCAGGACTTTCTGGACTATGTGGTCTTCAACCACGCCACCGTGCCCGACCGCACCGAATTCATCCTGGGCCGCAGCAAGGATGACCCCTTCCCCTATCTGGCCGAGGATGTTCGCCAGGCCACAGCCATGGGCGCCTCCTTCATGGTCATGGCCTGCAACACCGCCCATCAGATTCTGCCCAGGCTCCAGGCCCTGACTCCGGTGCCCATCCTGGATATGCCCCAGGCCACCATCGACTGGGCTGACCGGCACTATCCGGCGAAATCCCATCCTCGCATGGGGTACATGGGCACCGAGGGGTCCCGTCATGCCGCCATCTACCAGGGCCCGGCCGACAGCGCCGGCTACCAGCTGGTGGACCCGGACCAGGCCCTGCAGGACCGGGTCAGTGCGCTGATCTACGACGATGTCAAGGAAGGGCGACTGGACCGGGACCGCTACCTGGGCGTTCTCGATGCCTTCCTGAAGGACTACCACTGCGACTCGGTCCTGCTGGGCTGCACCGAGCTCTCAGTGCTCAACGAGGCCTACCCCATGCCGCAGCTGCCCATCGTGGACTCCCAGGCCGTTCTGGCAGAGGTCACCCTTGATCGGGCTCGGGCTCTTCGCGGCCGGAACGATTCGGATCCTTCAGCCGCTGGGAGATGACGGCCGTCACTCCGTCCCCCCGCATGGTGACCCCGTAGAGGGCGTCGGCGATGCCCATGGTCCGCTGCTGGTGGGTGATGATGATCAGCTGGGCATGCTCCCGCAGCTGTTCGAAGGCCTTGAGCAGCCTGGTCAGGTTCACATCGTCCAGAGCGGCCTCGACCTCGTCCATGACATAGAAGGGGCTGGGCCGGGCCGTGAAGATGGCCAGGAGCAGGGCCAGGGCCGTCAGCGACCGCTCCCCGCCCGAGAGCAGGGAGAGCCGGCGGACCTTCTTGCCGGCCGGGCTGGCCTCGACCAGAACGCCTGTGGTCAGCAGGTCATCCGGATCCTCCAGCCGCAGCCGCCCGCGCCCGCCGGGGAAGAGGGTGGCGAAGATGCGTTCGAAGGCCTGGGCGGTGTCGTCGAAGGCCTCCTTGAAGACCGTGACCATGGTCGAATCAAGATCCTTGACCAGGGCCATCAGATCGTCCCGGGACCCGATCACATCCTGACGCTGCTCGTGCAGGTAGCGGTTGCGGGACTCCAGGGCCTCGTATTCCTCGGTGGCCAGTGGGTTGACCTTGCCCAGGGCAGCCAGGTCCCGCTTGGCCTTGGCCAGCCGCTTCTCCTGCTCCCCGCGCTGGTAGGGCACTGTTTTGAAGGCTGATGAATCCCCGTCTTCCTCCGTCGCTTCCTGGTCCAAAGGCACAGGATTGCCCTCGTCATCCAGGACGGGCACCGGACAGTCGGGGCCGTATTCGCGGATCAGCTCCCCCGGCTCCATGCCCAAGTCATCCTGGATGCGCTGGCGCAGACGGCCGTCCTCGCCGGCCAGACGCTCCCGCTCCAGATCCAGGCCGTGCTCATCCTGGCGCAGACCGGCCACCTTGGGTTCCAAGGCATCCCTGCTGGCCCGCAGATCGGTCAGCTCCTTGTCATGGGCCGAGGCCTTGGCCCTGAGCTGATCCCTGCGGCGGGCCGCATGCTCCAACCGTTTCTTGATCAGCTGGGCCAGCAGGTCGGCCCTAAGCGCGATCAGCCCCAGGGAAGCCATGCCAGCCTTGCGGCGACGGTTCTCCTGGCTGATCCGCTGACGACGGCGTTCGGCCTGGTCGGCCTGATCCCGCAGCAAATCGATCTGACGCAGCAGAGAGGCGTGCCGCCGGTCGCTCTCCGTCCAGGTCAGCTTGGCCTCCATCTCGGCGGTGCGGGCCTGGTCCAGGGCCGTCTCCAATTCATGCTGCCGGTCTTCCATGCCCTCCGGGTCATCAGGATCAGTCCCCCCGTCCTCCTGGGCACGGGCCAGGCCGGCTTTCAGGTCTTCCAGTTTGAGTTCGTGGGTGCGCACCTGGTCGCGCACCTGGGCCAGCCGGTCCTCCAGATCCTTGACCCCGGCCTGGGCTCGATCAGATTCCTTGCGGGCTGCTGCCAGCTCCCGAGCCGCCTGCTCGGCCTTGACCCGGGCCTCGGTGCACCGGTTGCGCGCCTCCTGCAGCTGCTGCTCGGCCCGCTCAAGGGCGGCACGGGCCGCATCCATCTGCGGTTGCAGCGTTCGGGATTCATCCTGGAGGGCCTCCACCTGCGCCAGGGCCTTATCCCTGCGTGCAGTCAACGCCAGGTCGCTGGTGGCCGGGGCTGATCCGCCCACAGCACCTACCCGGTCGTAGAGGTCGCCCAGGCGGGTCAACGCCTGCTGCCATCCGTCCTCCAAGGCACGGCGGGCCTGATCAGCGTCATCGACGGCGGCTGTAGAGGCCAGCAGACTGCGAACAGCCGCCAGCACACCCTGAGCCTGGTCAGGATCGGCAGGATGCTCGCGCAGGGCCACCAGGTCGGCGGCCGACCGCCAGGGGCCATCGCCGGAGCTTATGGCTGTCCCCTTGAGCGGGCCTGATGCCGAGATCAGCGCGGCGCGTCCCAGGCGATCCCGGCGGGCCCGCTCCAGGGTCCGGTCGACCGTCTGGCCATCCTTGGCCACCAGGGCCGAGGCATAGTCGTGCAGGGCCTGGGCCAGGGGCTCCTCCCAACCCTCCTCCACTCGGACGAAGTCGGTCAGTACACCCAGCAGGGCCGGATCCCCCGCCTGGGACAAGGCCTCGCCGGCGCCGCGATGGTCCAGCGTGTCCGCCAGGGCATCGGCCTTGGCCTGGGCCGATATGGCATCGGACTGGATTCGACGTTCGCGCTCCTGGAGGTCGTTGAGCCTGCTGCGGGCCTGGTCCCTGACCTGACCTGCCTGGTCCAGGGCCTGTCTGCCGTCCTGGTCAGAACCTTCCTCCTGGCTGTCCAGGTCCCGCACCCGGTTTCTGGCCCGCTCCAGGCCTTCTCTGAGCTGATCCTGCTGGCGGGACAGGTCACGCTCGCGCTGCCTGGAAAGTTCCAGGGCCGATTCCTCCTTGGCCACCAGCTGGGCCAGATCGCCCAGCCGAGCCTGCCGCTTTCTGGCCGCCTGCCGCAGCTCGGTCATGGTCTGCCGGTGAGCGGCCAACCGCCGCTCCAGATCCGCACGGGCTTGGACACAACCATCGAGGGCGATCCGGTCGGCTCCGACCTGGCCCTCCTCCTGGTCGACCTGGCCCTTGAGCTCGTCGGCCCTCCGCCTGAGCACCCCGGGATCCTGCCCCTGGTCGGCCACCATGCCGGCCTCCAGCGAACGGCTGCGCTCTCTGGCCAAGGATGCCAGGGACCCGGCCCGCTCACCCAGCTTGGTCAGGTCGTTCCACTGCTGGTTGACGGCCTCCAGGGCCGGATTGGACTGTCGGTCCAGCCCCTCCAGCTGCTCGATGCGCAGCTTGACCCTGGTCAGATCCTCCTGCCCGCGAGCCAGCTGCCCCCGAGTCTCTGCCATCTGCGAGCGCAGGTTCTCTAGCTTCCTCTGCGAGGTCAGGGCGTCGTCGGCATGGATGCGTGCCTGGGCGTCCCGCAGGCTGACCTGAATCATGTCGGCCCGGCGGGAGACCTTGGCCTGGCGGCCCAGAGGCCCCAGCTGCCGATGAATCTCGCCGATCAGGTCATCCAGGCGGGACAGGTTGGCCTCGGTGTTGGCCAGCTTGTGCAGGGCCCGCTCCTTGCGCTTGCGGTGCTTGAGGATGCCGGCCGCCTCCTCGATGAAGGCCCGATGGCCGGCCGGATCAGCCCGCAGGATGGCATCCAGCCGCCCCTGGCCGACGATCACATGCATCTGCTGGCCCAGCCCGGTGTCGCTGAGCAGCTCCTGGATGTCCAGCAGACGGCAGTCGGATCCGTTGATGGCATACTCTGACCCGCCGTTGCGGTAGATGGTCCGGCTGATGGTGACCTCGGTGTAGTCGATGTCCAAGGTCCGGTCGGTGTTGTCGATGGTCAGGGTGACCTGAGCCCGGCCCAGTGGCGGTCTCGAGGAGGTGCCGGCGAAGATCACGTCCTCCATGGATCCGCCGCGCAGGCTCTTGGCCCCCTGCTCGCCCATGACCCAGGCCAGGGCGTCGACGATGTTGGATTTGCCTGATCCGTTGGGGCCCACCACAGCGGTGATGCCCGGCTCGAAGCGCAGGGTGGTGGCCGAGGCGAAGGACTTGAAGCCCTTGAGGGTCAGCTCCTTGAGATACATCAGGCGCGCTCCGCCTTAGGTTTGGCCAGATCGGGATTGGGACGCTCGGCCAGCAGGGTGCGGGCGTCGCCGGCGGTGACGAAGCTGCCGCAGATCAGCACGCCGCGGCCATAGCCCACCCCGGTCTGATCCTCGCTGTCGACCATGTCGACAGCCGTCTGGATGGCATCGGGCATCCGGTCGCGCCGGACCACCCTGTCGGGCCCGAAGACCCGCACGGCGACCCGTTCCAGATCCTCGGCCGGCATGACCCGGCCCTTCCAGGAGTTTTCGGTGACCACGACGCTGTCCAGCACGGGCTCCAGCAGGCCCAGATAGTCCTCCACCTGCTTGTCGGCCATCATGGAAATCACACCCACCAGCTGCTTGAAGTCGTAGTTCTCCTCGATGGCCGAGCGCAGGGACTGGGCCGCGTTCAGGTTGTGCCCGCCGTCGATGATGATGGTGGGCGAGGTGCGCACCTGCTCGATCCGTCCGGGGATGCGCACCTGGCTCAAGGCCTCGGCCACCAGATCCTGGTCCAGTGCCCCGTTGACGGGGATGACCGTCTCAGCCGCTGCCAGGGCCGCCAGGGCGTTGTGGGCCTGGTGCTCCCCGAACTTATCGATGGGCACATCCTTGTAGAGCCCCTGCGGCGTGCGCAACGTAGCCACCTGGCCGCCCACTGCGGGCATGCGGGAGACCACCTCCAGCTCGTTGCCATCCCTTAAAAGGGTGGGGGCGCCCTGCTCACGCACGGCCTGCTCGATGATGGGCATGACGGCCTCCTCATGAGGCTGGGCCCCGACGATGACCGTGGACTTGGGCTTGATGATCCCGGCCTTCTCCCCTGCTATCTGCTCGACCGTATCCCCCAGCCACTGCATGTGGTCCATGTCCACCGGACCGATGATGGCAGCATCGCCATCGAGGACGTTGGTGGCATCCCAACGGCCGCCCATCCCCACCTCGACGATGGCCACGTCCACCGGGGCGTCGGCGAAGGCCCAGACGGCCATGGCGGTCAGGACCTCGAAGAAGCTCATGGGGGCCCTGCCCTGCTGGGCGAAGCGGTCGTCCACCATGGCGATGAAATCCTCGATCTGCTGGTAGAGATCCACAAAGTCCTCGTCTGAGAGCTCCTGGCCGTCGATGGCGATCCGCTCATTGATCCGCTCCAGGTGGGGCGAGGTGTAGAGCCCGGTGCGCAGACCGTAAGCCCGCACCAGAGCCTCGGCCATCCGCGCCGTGGACCCCTTCCCATTAGTCCCGGTGACGTGGATAACCCGGAAGCTGTGCTCCGGATGGCCCAGCAGGTCCAGCATCATCCCCATCCTGTCCAGGTCCAGGTTGGGGCTGTCATGCTCGACGGGACGCGCCATGATGGCCCGCTCGACATCGCGAATATTCTGACCCTTGCTGTTGGGGTGTTCGAATGACATATTCTGCCTGCGCCTCCTGCTGGCTGTGGATGCTTCCCGCCCATTCTATGCGCGACCGACCCCGATTGAGGGCCGGATCAGCCGACTGTCACATCGGCCGAACGCACTACCATGGAACCAACATAGTCATAACCGGAATTTCAAGGAGGCTGGACGTGACCGCATCCGCACAGGAGCATCTACAAGGAGACACCGATCCCAAGAATGTGGACCTGGATGAGCAGAACATGGAAGACCGGGTGAACAATCGCACCCTGCGTCCCAACTCCCCCGCCTTCCAGAAGTTCATGACCACCGGATGGCAGGCCCAGGAGCCTCAGATCGAGCCGCTGGAGTCCAGCAAGTACACGGAGCGCCGCCTGCGTGAGCTGGGACAGCGTTTCCCCGGCGAGCGGCTGGTCATCCCAGCCGGATCCTATAAGACCCGAAACAACGACAACGACTACGCCTTCCGCCCAGACACCACCTTTGCCTACTACACGGGCCTGGGCGAGGACTACGAACCCGGAGCCATCCTGGTCCTGGACCCGGTGGACCCCGACAGCCCGGAGGCCGCCAAGGGTCTGACGCATACCCCTGAGCTCTTCGTCCATCCCCGGGCCGATCAGTCCACCCGCGATTACTACCGGTCCTCCCAGTATGGGGAGTACTGGGTGGGTCCCCGCGCCGGGCTGCGGGAGCTGGCCATCATGACCGGCATCCCCACCAAGGACATCGCCTCCTTCCCTGATGCCATCGCCAAGGATCTGGGGCCGGACCAGGGTGCAGTCAAGATGCGGGTGATCCGCACTGCCGACCAGGAGGTCTTGAATCAGGTGGAGGCCGCCCGCAAGGCCAACGGCATCGGCGGTCCGGACCGCAATGAGGAGGCCGACGACAAGCTCGAAGAATTCACCTCTGAGGCCCGCATGATCAAGGACGACTACGAGGTGGGCGAGATGCGCAAGGCCATCGCCGCCACCAAAGACGGGTTCGACCGGATTCTGACCCACCTGCCCCAGGTGGTAGGCAAGCCCCGTTCCGAGCGGATGCTGGAGGGCGTTTTCAACGCCAACGCCCGCGAGAAGGGCAACGACGTGGGCTACGGCTCGATCATCGCCTCGGGCAAGCACGCTCCCATCCTGCACTGGATGCGCAATGACGGGACAGTCCAGCAGGGCGATCTGCTTCTGATCGACGCTGGCGTGGAGGTCAACAGCCTCTACACGGCCGACATCACCCGCACCTTCCCCGTAGGCGGCACCTTCAGCCCCCTGCAGAAGCGGATCTACCAGACCGTGCTCAAGGCCCAGCAGGCCGGCTTCGAAGCCGCCAAGCCAGGCGCCACCTACTCGGACATCCACCATGCCGTCATGCGGGTGCTGGCCGAAACACTGCACGAGTGGGGCATCCTCAAGGTCAGCGTGGAAGAGTCCCTCTCCCCCCAGGGCCAGCAGCACCGCCGCTGGCACGCCTGCGGCTGCGCCCACCACCTGGGTCTGGACGTGCACGACTGCGCGGAGGCCAGGTACGAGTCCTACCAGGGCGCGCCCATCACCCCTGGAATGATCTTCACCATCGAGCCCGGACTCTACTTCAAGGAGAACGACCTGCTGGTGCCTCCGGAGTTCCGCGGCATCGGCGTGCGCGTGGAGGACGACGTGCTCATGACCGAGCAGGGACCCCAGTGGCTGTCTGCTGGCATCCCCAAGACCGTCGAAGAGGTGGAAGCCTGGATGGCGCAACGGGCCGCACTGGCCGACCCGGACAGGGACTGATATGCCCACCCCTGACTTCGTGCTCAGACTGCGCCGGTCCATAGGCCATGACCTGCTCTGGCTGAACGGTGTGACGGCCTTCGTCAGCGATGACCAGGGCCGCCTCCTGCTGGGCCGGCGCTCCGACACCGAACAGTGGGCCCTGGTCTACGGGATCAACGAACCGGGCGAGGACCCGGCCGACACCGTGATCCGCGAGGTCAAGGAGGAGACCGGGGTGGATGTGATCGTCACCGACCTGGCGGCGGTCACATCCTCCCAAGAGGTGATCACCTATGCCAACGGGGACCGGACCATGTACATGGATCATCTGTTCATCTGCCAGCCTGACCCCAGCGGCAACACCGATCCCTTTGTGGGCGACGAGGAGAGCCTGTCAGTCGGCTGGTTCGACCCCGATCAACTCCCCTCTCCGCTGGCCCAGACCACTGTGGAACGCATGGCCCGAGCCCGAACCTATCTGGAACGCCTGCATGGCGGAGACGCCCACGCCCTCTTCAAGGTTGGCGGCAGGGAGTTGCCTGCAAATCCCGACTAGTCTCAAGTTGACCATTGTGCCCTTGGACGGCTCCGCCCTCGAAGGGTCAGTCCTCGAAGAAATCCAGCGGATCGTCGATAAAGCGACGCAGGCCCACCAGGGCTGCCCCCTTGAGGGCCGGATAGTCGGCCTGGGTGGGGATGAGCACGCGAATGTCCACGGCATCCCGGCCCAGGGTCAGCTGATTGAGCCGATCCTGCAGACGCTGGGCCAGGTTGCCACCGAAGTGCGACCAGAATCCCCCCAGAATGACCGTATCCACGTCAACAATATTGATGGCTGATGCGATGACCGAGATCATGGCATCGAGCCCGCGGTCGATGGCGTCTACCGCTTTGGCATCACCCTGCTGCCAGCGCTGGTAGAGCTCCTCCATGGCCTGGGGTGTGACCGCCTCAGCTCCGGTGGCGATGTCAGCCGCCTCAACCAGAGCCCTACGCCCGGCGTAGGTCTCCAGGCACCCACGGCGGCCGCAACGGCAGGTTGGGCCGTTCAGATCCACCGAGGCATGCCCCAATTCACCGGCGAACCCATGGTCTCCGGTCTCGACGGCCCCGCGACGCACCACAGCGCCGCCGATGCCAATGTCAGTGGAAATGTAAATAAAGGAGTCGGTGGGCGAAAGTGGCCCCTCATCTCCGCCCGCAGGACGCTGGGTCGCGTAGCCGGGAATCTGAGCAAGGGCTGCCAGACGCGCCTCATTGCCCACTCTGGGACTCAGGCGACGGACCAGGGGAAAGTCCTGCAGATCCAGACGTTCCCACCCCAGGTTGCGGGCCATGAGCAGGGTGGTGTCGCCACCGACCAGGCCGGGCAGAGCCAGGCCCGAACCCACTGTACGGTAGTGCCGACGGGACAGCTTGCGTTCGATGGGCTTGGTCAGTTTCTCCAGGTCAGCGAAGACCCGATCGGGTTCAGCCTCATGCATATCATCCTTGACCCAGGCCGAATCGATCAGGGTCCCATCCAGATCCATGGCCAGACATCCGTAACCATCGGTGTTGATCTGCAGGCCCAGACCGGCCCAGCGTCCGTGCGCGATGGACAGTGGGGTGCTGGGTCGGCCATGGCTGCTCTGCGAAGTCTCAGGCTCTTCCTCGCGCACCACCCGATTCCGGATCAGAAGCCCTGCCAGGAGCGACATGGTAGCCTTGGTCAGCCCCGTAGCCTTGGCCAGATCCGCCCTGCTGAGCGCGGTAGGTGACCGCAGAATGGTGTCGATAATGACCGAGAGGTTGTGGTTCCTCAGATCATCCTGATTGATAGAGCGCAGGGCAGTCACGGTTCAATAACCTTTCATGAAGGAACACAGGCCCGCAGAATCCTGGGCCTTCTTCAACATCTTACGTTCCAGCCTAACGGCAGGTAAGCAATTAAAGGTACTCAGACTAAGACCATTTAGTTTATCGATTTAATAATTGAGATACTATGATGGGGTACTCCAATGAACGGAGCCCAGAAAGCAAGGAGGCTGACATGAATGAGATCCTGGTGGCGGGAGTGGACACTTCGACACAGTCCTGCAAGGTGAGGGTCACCGATGCCCGGACCGGTCGGCTGGTCCGCTTCGGCAAGGCTCCTCATCCGGCAGGCACCAGCGTCGATCCCATGGCTTGGTGGAAGGCTTTTCAGGAGGCTTCCGCCCAGGCGGGCGGATTGGGCGATGTCTCGGCCCTCAGCGTGGGTGGCCAGCAGCACGGCATGGTATTGCTGGATCGCCAAGGGCGAGTAATCAGGGATGCCTTGCTCTGGAACGATACGCGTTCGGCTCCTGATGCCGACGATCTCATCATCCGGCTCGCCAAGTCCGAAACCGGCGGGCCAAACAAAGACCCGGACTCAGACCAGGGCCTGGCCATGCAGGGCAAGCAAGCTTGGGTACGGGCTGTGGGTTCCTCCCCCGTAGCCTCGCTGACCATCACCAAGGTGG
The DNA here is from genome assembly GCF_030758775.1 of Bifidobacterium asteroides. Taxonomy (NCBI): domain Bacteria; kingdom Bacillati; phylum Actinomycetota; class Actinomycetes; order Bifidobacteriales; family Bifidobacteriaceae; genus Bifidobacterium; species Bifidobacterium asteroides. The sequence continues at coordinate 702,734 of NZ_CP132384.1, read as the reverse complement.
CCTGGGTCAGCCGGATGGAGCCGCATAAGGCCAAGGCCATCGCGGCCATATGCCTCCCCCACGACTGGCTGAGCTGGGTTATCGCCGGCCATGGTCCCGCGGCCGACCCGGAGACTGAACCCGGGCTGGAGGATCTCTTCACTGATCGCTCTGATGCCTCTGGCACCGGCTACTACGACCCCGCCGCCGACAGCTACCGGCGTGACCTGCTGGCCATGGCCCTGCCCGACGGGATGGCCGAACAGGTCATCCTGCCTAAGGTTCTTGGCCCCCACCAGGTCGGAGCCAAAGCCGACCCCCGCATCGCCGGCAGGGACGTGCCCGGAGGCTGCATCATCGCACCGGGCGGCGGCGACAACGCCATGACAGCCCTGGGCCTGGCCATGCAGGTGGGCGACGTCTCCATCTCCCTGGGAACCTCGGGGGTCGCTGCCGCGGTCAGCCCGGTCCCCGCCTATGACATGAGCGCCTCGGTCACCGGATTCGCCGATGCCACCGGCCACTGGCTCCCTCTGGCCTGCACCATCAACGCTTCACGCATCCTGGACGCGGGCCTGGCCGCCCTGGGAACCGATTACGACGGTCTGGCCAAACTGGCAGAGAAGTCCTCGCCAGGGGCCGAGGGCATCACCCTGATCCCCTACTTCGACGGCGAGCGCACTCCGAACCGTCCAGATGCCCACGCCAGGCTGGAGGGACTGACCCTGGCCAACACCACGCGCACCAACCTGGCCAGAGCATTCGTGGAGGGCCTGCTCTGCTCCCAGCGTGACTGCCTGGAGCTGCTGAAACGGCTGGGCACCACGGTCTCCAAGATCCTTCTGGTCGGCGGCGGCGCCAAGTCCCCAGCGGTCAGAGCCTACGCACCAGGGATTCTGGGCATGGATGTGCAGTTGCCCCGGCCGGACGAGTATGTGGCCATCGGTGCTGCCCGCCAGGCAGCCTGGACTCTGACTGGGGAAGAGGAGCCCCCCGCCTGGCCGGTGGACATCGAGACCACGCTGACGGGAGCCCCCTGCGAGCAGGTCTACCAGCAGTACCTGCGCTGGCGGGGATGAGGGGCCCCGCCAGCCGGGGTCACTTGGAGCGGACCCGCAGATGCAGTCCGAAGACCAGATCGGTTTCATCCAGGCGGTAGGCGGGATCCAGCTCCGGTCCGCAGCTGTTGGAGCCTATGCCGCTTGTGGCATAGTCCAGGCAGAGCACGGTTGAGCCGCATTCCTCCAGCTCATGGTCGTGCCCTTTCGCGGTCAACTCCTCCTGGGTGTATGGGGAGCAGTTGAAGCTGATCGGCCCATCCCCCGCCGCCTGCAGCAGGGAGCGGTCATCCTCCACCAGGACGTAGTCGCAGCCATAATGGGAGCCGTTCTCCTGGGGCCGCAGGTAGTGCTCGACCATGCCTGATGCGGTGTCATGGAAAACGCCATAGTGGCTGGCGCGGTGCATGTCCCGGTAGCTCTCGTAGGGCCCATAGCCGCAGTAGGTGACCCGCTGCAGGCTCTTGGGCAGGAAGAGCCGCAGTCCAAACCTGGGCAGATAGGGGAACTCGGGATCCCGATGCAGCTCCATCTTCAGGTCCAGTCCACCCTGGTCGCTCAGGGTCCAGGTGACGAGGATGCTGCCCATGGGCTGAATGAAGGGTGCCACCAAGGACAGTTCAGCCTTGATTGTGGTCAATCCCCTGTCCTGATCGGTCTGCAGCTGGCAGGAGAGGGCCCTGGTACCAGCCCGGTCGTATTCGGCCTTGCGCCATTCCTCCTTGATGATGGCATCGTTGTCGGTGGGTGCCCGCCAGAGGTTGACCTCCATAGGAGCGCTCAGCAGGGAGCGGTTGTCGATGCTCATGGATTCCACCATGCCGGTGCGGCGGTTGAAGACGTAGCGCCAGTCGGCCCCCTCCACATCGAAGCGGGCATCAGTCTGCCTGACCACCGGCCGGTGGGCGCCCCGGGCTCCACTGCCGGGGTCGGCACTGATGACCCTGGCCACGCCGTTGGGACGTTCAGGCATCCCCATGTCTGCGGCTTCAAGCTGATCGAAGCCCAGCGGATACCCTTGTGAAAGCACTGGATCGGCCTTGGCCAGGGCGTACTCCACCAGCAGGGTCAGGCGGCCGTGCTCGGGCGGATCCATGGCGGGCAGGCCCACGGTGCCCTCAGCATGGGGGGCGATGTGCAGACCGGTCCCGCGATCCAGCTCAGGCTTCCCGGAGGCCACAGGCTCCCCATCACACAGAAGAGTCCACTTCAGGCTCAGGTATTCATCCAGGTAAGTGAAGTCCAGGTAGTTATGCAGGGTGAGCAGCCGGGTCTGGGGATCGTAGCCGACCAGGCGGGCCGGACGGAAGACGTTCTTGAACTCCCTGAGTCCAGTGTGGGGCCGCCGGTCGGGATAGACCAGGCCATCCATGCAGAAGTTGGCATCATGGGGGTACTCGCCATGGTCTCCCCCATAGGCATAGATCCGACGGCCCTTGCGATCCCTGCCCTGGTCGATGGCATGGTCGGCCCACTCCCAGATGCAGCCGCCCAGGAGCCCTGGATGGGCCTGGATGACCCGGAAGTAGTCCTCCAGATCCCCTGGGCCCAGCCCCATGGCATGGCAGTATTCGCAGAGGAAGTAAGGCTTCCGGCCCCCATCCCCGTCATCCCCGTGGCTGCTGATGCCGTGAGGACCCTCCGGCCTGAAGTAATCCTCGATTTGCTTGATGGAGGGATACATCCGCGAGGTGATGTCCAGATTGCTATAGTCCAGATCCTTACGGGGCGAGCCATGGATGGCCGACTCGTAGTGGGTCAGACGGGAGGGGTCCCGAGACTTGGCCCAGGCCAGAGCCGCCTCGATGCCGCAGCCGTAGCCGCTTTCGTTGCCCATGGACCAGATCAGGATGGAGGGGTGGTTCTTGTCCCGCTCCAGACTGCGCTGGACCCGGTCGACAATGGCCTTGGTAAAGAGCGGCTCGTCGGCAATGCGGCCGTTCCAGTAATCGGGCTCCTTCCAGTCCGGACCATGATAGAGGGCTTCGATGCCATGGGCCTCCAGGTCGGCCTCGGCTATCAGATAGAAGCCCAGCTGGTCGTAGAGAGCGTAATACTGGGGGCTGTTGGGGTAATGGGAGGTGCGGATGGCGTTGACGTTGTGCTCCTTCATCAGGGTCAGGTCGCGCATGATCTGCTTCTGATCGATGGCGAAGCCGGTGAGCGGATCCCCATCATGGCGGTTGACTCCGTGGATTTTAATTGGCCTGCCGTTGACCTTGACCACCTGGCCGTCCACGCTGATGGTGCGCAGGCCGATGTACTCGGTGACGACCTCACCCGAGTCGCCGGAGCCGGTTGAGCTGGCCCTGGTCGACAAGGTCAGCCGGTAGAGTTGGGGATCTTCGGCATTCCAGAGGCGAGGATGGCCAACCTCCAGGACAAACTGCGCGGGCTCCTTGCAACCCGTCAGCTCGGCCCGGGCCACTTCCACACCATCGGGGTCGGTCAGCAGAGCCTGGACGTCCAGAGCGGCATCTTCCTGGCCCGATACGCCAGTCGGATCCAGATCCAGGGTCACACTGGCATGGCTCATGTCCTCATCGAGGTTGGTGTGGACGAACCAGTCGCGCAGACGGGCCTTGGGGCGACGCAGGATGTAGACATCGCGAAAGATGCCGCTCATGCGGAACTTGTCCTGATCCTCCAGATAGCTGCCATCGCACCACTTGAGCACCAGGACGGCCAGCTGGTTGCGGCCTCGCTGCAGGTGGTCGGTCACGTCGAATTCGCTGGTGGCATGAGAGACCTGGCTGTAGCCGATCAGATCCCCATTGACCCAGAGATAGAAGCAGGAATCCACCCCCTCGAAATTGAGCAGGGCCCGGGACGCTGAGGGTTCGGGCTCGTAGTCGAAGGCGCGCAGGTAGATGCCGCAGGGATTGTCGGCAGGCACCCTGGGCGGATCGAAGGGGAAGGGGTAGCGCACGTTGGTGTATTGGGGGTTGTCATAGCCCTGGGTCTGCCAGACTCCTGGTACATGGATGGGCTGGTACACCCCTCGGCCCGCATCCCTGGAAGGGCTGTAGTCGGCTTCGAAGAAGACCGGATCCTTGGCCTCGAGCGCGGACTGGACCTCGGCATCCAGCTGGTCAATGCTGGCGTAATAGCGAAAATCCCAGTCCCCATCCAGGTCCAGGTAGCGATCGGAACGCCTGCGCAAGTCACCACGCGTGTCCATGGGGGCGCCGGCCGGCACGCAGTAGGCACGGTTGGGCTCGGTCCCCACATGCAGCGTGGCTGGATCCTCGTAATAACGTGGTATGAACATGACTATTCCATCCTCCTCGGTGGCCATGGCAGCAGACGTTTCACAGGCGTAACTGTTTACGCTCACATGCGACCATGATAGCGGGGCCATGGCACAGAAGTCCCGGAGGTTGTCACAGGCATCAACGCACCGGACGCGCCCTAGGTATCCCCTATGCAGACTCGAGTCCGCCCTGCCAAAAATGTCTGCTTCGGTCAGGGCATAAAAAAGCCCCGCGGGCTTTCGCTCGCGGAGCTAGGAGACGACAGCCGTCTAAAGCTCAGGCCTGGGCCAGGGCCTCGACGATGTAGTTGTTGATGGTGGCCTTGACGACCTCGAGATGGTCGGACTTGTCGGCGGCGATCAGTTCGGCCTGCGGCTTGTCAAGGCTGTACTCCTCCAAGGAGGCCAGCGTGGCCGTGCCGTCCTTTACCGTCGAACCGATGCCGGATTCGAAGGAGGAGTAGCGCTCCTGCTGCAGCTGCTCGATGTAGCCGTCCTCGTGCATCTTGGCCGCGACCAGCAGACCGGCGGCGTAAGTGTCCATGCCCACGATGTGGGTCCTGAAGAGGTCCTCAGGCAGGAAGGAGGAGCGACGAGGCTTGGCGTCGAAGTTCAAGCCTCCGCGGGGCCCGATGCTTCCATTGGCCAGCACCTCCCACATGACGGCGGTGGCATCGTAAAGATCCGAGGGGAACTCGTCCATGTCCCAGCCGATCAGCTTGTCGCCCTGGTTGGCATCCAAGGATCCCAGGAATCCAGCCTCGCGGGCCACGCGGACCTCATGCTGATAGGTGTGCATGGCCAGGTTGGCGTGGTTGCCCTCGATGTTGAGCTTGAAGTTATCCTGCAGGTCGTAAGTGCGCAGGAAGTTGATGGTGGTAGCCGCGTCGTAATCGTACTGGTGAAGGGTGGGCTCCTTGGGCTTGGGCTCGATCAGGAACTGCGCGTCGAAGCCGATCTCCTTGGCGTAGTCCACGCACATGTGGAAGAGGGCGGCCATATGGTCCTGCTCCTCCTTCATCCGGGTGTTCCAGAGGGATTCGTAGCCCTCGCGGCCGCCCCAGAAGACGTAGTTCTCGGCACCGAGCCGCTTGCCGATCTCCAGGCTGTGCTTGAGCTGGCCCGCCGAATACGCATAGATGTCAGCGAAGGGCGAGGTGCCGGCGCCAGCCTCGAAACGAGGATTGGTGAAGAGCGACGAGGTGTTCCAGAGCAGCTTGACGCCCGTGTCCTTCATGGCGGCCTCGATGCGGTCAACCACCTTGTCAAGATTGGCATCGCTCTCGCGCAGGGTGTCGCCCTCGGGAGCCAGGTCACGGTCGTGGAAGCAGAAGAAATCGACCCCCAGCTTGGTGAAGAGCTCGAAGGCGTAGTCCACCTTGGCCAGCGCCTGATCCATGGGATCGGTGTAGCGGTAGTAGGGCCTCTGCGCAGTGGGATCGCCGAAGGGATCCACCAGGCCCTGGTTGAAGGTGTGCCACCAGGCCACAGCGAAGCGCAGCCAGTCCTTCATGGGCTTGCCGGCCACCACCTTGTTCTTGTCGTAGTAACGGAAGCCCAGGCCCTCCTTGACACCCTGGCGACCCACGTATTCGATCTTGTCAACGTCCCACAGACCCATAATGCTCCTTTGCCTAATGCATTTGCCTTTACAGCGTTCACAGGGGAGGAAACCAGTTCCTGCCTCCTGAACAATAAGAGTAGAGGGCTGGATCGATTTTGTCAATTCGTTGAATTATATAGACGGCGACCCTACCTGCTCACGGATAGGAATGTGCAGGGAAACCCTGTGACGACCGTCGGAAACCTTGAGTTCAAGCTGCTTGGGTACGTCCGAGCCGTCTGAACCTGCTGACCGATCCGCCTGCACCACTGCCAAGGCTTGGCCGTAATAGGTACGCGTGTGCCCGGTCAAAAACCCTTCGGGATTGTATGGGGCGGCACACCCAAAGGCCAGCAGTCGGCCACCCTGCACGCGGGCAGTCAAATCCCCCGATACCGTGGGTTTGTCAATGCCCTGCTGGTCGGTATACCTTGCCCTCACAAAGCACAACCCTCCCGGGCGGACGGAGTCCCGATCGGCTGCCAGCCTGACCGTGGTCTGAGGCGCGGCTGACCGCAACCGACTCCGTCCAATCAGCCCGCCCGAGCTGTCGTAGGCCAAGGCCTCCAGCAGGCCGTGTTCATAAGGACAGGAGAAACGGAAACGAGTGCTACCCCGCCAACGCGAACGGCCAAGGCAACGGCCATTCAGCATCAGCACGACCTCATGAGCCCGGGCGTAGACCTCCACCTGGGCGGTCCTGCCCTCACAGCCGTCCCAAGACCATGAGTCAAGGGCATCTGTCATCTTCCAGGCGCTGGGGGAATGCCTCTCCCCCGAATGATTGACAGGGCGGACAGCCAGATAGGGCCCAGTCTCGCCCCCTAACGCCACCCGTGTGTACAAGGCCTCGCCCAGCGGCCTGCCTGTCAGATCAAGACGACCGGAACCAGCAGTCAGCCATCCCAGCCCGCTGAACCGTGGAGCTTCCTGTCGATACTCCCAAGCGCCCACGCCGGCTTCGCCCAGATAATCCATACCTGCCCAGACGAAGTCTCCGATCAGGCGCGGGCAACGGGAGGCCAGACGCATGAACTCGTCGGCATCGCTGCAGAAGGTCTCCGTCCCCAGGATGAGCCGATGAGGGTATCTGCGGAGGTCTTGAAGGTATCGTTTGATTCCATAGTTGTATCCGGCCACGTCCATAAGTGCGAAGGCATCACGGGTCAGGCGGTCGCAGGATGGCAGGGTGGCACCTCTCTTCATAAAGTCCGCTCCCATGATTCCGGCCATCTCATTGAAGAATCGGCTCCCTACAGATCCATGACGCTTAATCGAAAGTGACACGCTCTTCTTTGACCCATCGTGCACCGCCTGCTTGGCCGCCTTCTTGCTCGAATACACCCCGAGCCCGATCGAACTCAGGAAGTTGAAGAAGATGTTGACCCCGCAGGTAACCGGACGACTCGCATCCTGACCGTGGAGGAAGTCGACCATGCGCCTGGTCAGTTCCACCCCCTTGGACTGGGCGGTTTCGCTGACCTCGTTGCCGATGGAGTACATGATGACCGATGGATGGTTGAAATCCTTGGCAACCATATCAGCCAGATCACTGCGCCACCATTTCGGGAGGTATTGCGCATAGTCGTGGATGGTCTTGTGGATGTACCATTGGTCGGCATATTCGTCCAGGACCAGCATACCCAGACGGTCGCAAGCCGCCAGAAGGCTTTTCGAACAGGGGTTGTGGGCGCTGCGAATGGCGTTGTAGCCATTACGTTTCAGCAGCTTCACCTTCCGCTCCTCGGCCTCGGGCCAGGCGCAGGCGCCAAGGATCCCGTTGTCATGGTGAACGCAGGCACCCTTGAGAATCCTGCGGACACCGTTGATGAGCAGCCCCTGATCCCCCCAGGCCACCGTTCGTATGCCGAATATCGCCTGAGCCTGGTCATGGCAGCCCGAGGAGGAGACGAAGAGCGCCTGGCATTCATATAGCGTCGGGCTTTCCGGACTCCATGGCTGGGCGCCAGGAAGGTCGATATCGACCTGGGCTCTGCCATCGGTATCCACAGGGACTGCGACCTCAGTCAAGGGCCCCGATTCATCCTTGTCGTTGCGCATAATGCGAACCTGCGCGGTCCCGCCTGATGATGCCCGCAATGAGACCCGGATGACGCAGGGATTGACCCCAAGCGTAGAGACTCTGATGCCGTCTGGGTACAGATGCTGCGGGCCGGCACTCCAGAGCGTGACGGGCCGGTAGATGCCTGCTCCGGAATACCAACGCGAGTTGGGCTGCTGGGCGTTCCGGGCGACAACACGGATCATGCCCGATTGCCCCGGTCGGATTTTCCCACTCAGGTCGACGAAGAACCCCGTGTATCCATAAGGGTGAAAGCTCAGGCGGCGGTCATCCAGCCAGACCTCGCTGTGTTGGTAAACGCCCTCGAATTCCAGAATCATCGAATCCTGCTGCCTAAGACCGTCAGCACGTAACTTCTTGCAGTATTCGTAATCGCGCCCTACGAACCATCCGCTGTTAGCCTCGCTCGGGGCATCGGCCCTTCTGGGTTCTGCCAGCATGGCATCGTGGGGTAGCTCAACAGGCTTCCAGGGTTCTTCTGACTCCTGTAAATGTCGATAATGCCAACCCTGGTTCCAATCCGTTGCCTGCATACAACTCCTCCGCCATCGTTCATGATCACCAGTGCATAGCCGACCTAATCAACATTGATGGATAGAAGACCAGACTACTCCCGCCTGGATGGTTCGACCTTGGCTTCCAGCCGAAACCCCGCCCCTTGAGCAGACCAGTTCGACGGCCGCAGATGGCAATCCTCTCCTTGGCACCTTGAACAGTTTTGGAACAGATGGAAAGGTTTGCGAGCAGATACTAAACAGTGTTAATATATAAACACTGTTAATAAAGTTCGCGAAGATCGCGTGACGGTACCACTCAAGGAGGAGGTCGATATGCGCATCAGCACCTACGCCAGCACGCCGAAGGCCATTTCCGAGCTCAACCAGTCACGCATCGTCCAGTATCTGCACCAGCAAGGCACCAGTTCGCGAGCCCAAATGGCCCGGGACCTCGATCTGACACCGGCAGCCGTAGGCAAGCTGGTGGCCCGCCTGATGAGTCTGGGCCTGATCAGCGAGACTGGCAGTATGGACTCAGAGGGCGGCCGCCGATCCATCGGCCTGGCCCTGAACGCCGACCGCTACCAGGTCATCGGAGTCAAGTTCGCCCGCAGCCTGGTCAGCATCGGGCTGTTCGACATCAGCGGTCGCCTGCTGGACTCGGAGGAGCTGCCCCCCGTCGACCCCGGCAACATCCCAGGTGCCGTAGCCGATGTCCGAACCCGAGTGGCAGGACGACTTCAAACGAATCCCGCCATCGTGGCTGTAGGCATGGCCGTGCCGGGCCCTTATCTGCGCGAGAGCGGACGCATCGCCCTGGTCACCAGCATGCCCGGCTGGCGCAGCGTGGACTTTATCCACGAATTCGGTCAGGCCTTCCGCGTACCCACCTTCATCGAGCAGGACGCTCGGGCCGGGGCGCTGGCCCAGAGCCTGTTCGACCCCCGCGTGAGTGCATCCAGCATGGCCTACTTCCTGGTGGGCGAAGGCGTAGGGCTGGGAGTCATAGACAGGGGCGCCCTGGTGGACGGCAGCCAGGGAGCGGCCACCGAGATCGGCCACGTCAGCATCGATCTGAACGGCCTGCCCTGCGAGTGCGGCAACCGTGGCTGCCTGGAATGCTACTGCTCGGCTGTAGCCATCCACCGCCGCATGTGTCAGCCGGATGTGCGGAATCACTTCCCTGGAGTCGAGGCCATGACCCACGCCAAGGCATGTGCGAGCCTGTTCGACTGGGCTCGCTCTGGTCAACAGGCCGCCCAGGCTCTGGTGGATCAGATAGCCGACTACGTGGGCTATGGCTGCGTGACCATCGTCAACGCCTACAACCCCGCCCAAATTGTCATCGGAGACATGGTGGCCGCCGCCGGAAACCGCTTGCTGGAACGGGTTCGGGCCATAGTCTCCCAGCGCGCCCTGCCCGGCCTGCGCGAGCACACACAGATCCTGCTTTCCCGCCTTCCAATCGATGCCACGCTGACCGGCGCTGCGGCAGTGGCGGCCAACCAGTTTTTGGAGCACCCGGCCAGCATGGGCCGTACAGCTGTGAAATCAACAAGCACAAGGCGGGCGCATCACCCGTCATCAGGAAAGGAACACCATGACCAGTAAACCCATGGTCCTCAGCATCGGCGAGATCCTCTGGGACGTTCTGCCTACAGGCAAGCGGGCCGGTGGCGCACCGGTCAACTTCAGCTACCATGCTGCCAAGAACGGGGCGGAAGGCTATGCCATCAGCGCCGTAGGACGCGACGACCTGGGCCGGGAGCTGGAGGAGGCTGTTCACCAGGCCGGCGTCGATGCCGTGCTGCAGCACAACGACCATCCCACCAGCACCGTCGAGGTTCAGCTGACCGAGGGCATCCCCCAGTACGTCTTCAAACCGGATGTGGCCTGGGATCATCTGGAGTACACGGATGACCTGGCCGGACTGGCCAGCAAGGCCGATGCCGTCTGCTATGGCACGCTGAGCATGCGCAACAGCCAGTCCCGCGAGACCTGCCTACAGGTGCTGCGCCACACCAAGAGCCATGCCATGCGCTTCTTCGACATCAACCTGCGTGGCACCTTCTACAGCAAGGACCTGATCCAAGAACTGCTGGACATGGCCACGGTCTTCAAGCTCAACGACGAGGAGCTGGTCACCCTGCGCGACATGTTCCACGTTCCCGGAGCCACCGACGACGAGCTCTGCCGCTGGTTCATGGACCAGTGGCATCTGGACACCATCGTGCTGACCGCCGGCAGCGACTACAGCACAATCTGCCTGGCGGACGGCCAGTCCTCACACCTGCCCACGCCTGAGATCACCGTAGCCGACACGGTCGGGGCCGGCGATGCCTTCTCCGGCACCTTCGCCATCAACCGTCTGCTGGGGGCCTCCCTGACCCAGGCCCACCGGGCTGCCGTCAACACCGCCGCCTTCGTCTGCACCCAACAAGGCGCCTGGCCCGAATACCCCGAGCACATCCCCGACTATCTGGGCCAGCAGGGTCAGTGATCCCTCGCTTTTAAACGTGATTTGGTCCCGCCCGGTCGAGCTGTCAATAGCCGACTGGACGGGACCAAACATATATCTACGGAATCGGGATTTACCAGATGCCGATGAGCCGCCACCAGCCCAGGCCCACGGTCAGGAAGATGGCCACGGTCACCAGTCCGCAGATCAGGCCGATCCGCAGGAACTCAGAGGTCTTGACGTATCCGGCACCGTAAATCAAGGCCGCCGGTCCGGAGGCGTAATGGGTCATGGCGCCAATCAGACCGCTGGCGCATCCCAGCATCAGCGCTGCAGGCATGGCGGGGACCCCGGCGGCCACGGCCACGCTGACGAAGAGCGTGTAGATGGCCGCCACCTGAGCCAGCTCGGAAGCGAACATGTAGTGGATGAGGAAGTAAAAGACCGTCAGAATGATCAGGACCAGCACCCAGGGCAGGCCCTTGACCAGTCCGGCGATGATCTCCCCCGCCCAGGTGGTGACGCCCAGGGTATTCAGCGGTTCCGCCATGCCTACCAGGACGCCGAAGAAGATCAACGTGGACCAAGCGGACTTGTTAGCCACCATATCCTGCCAGGTGATGATCTTGGTGCACAGCAGCACGGCCACGCCCAGGAAGGCCACGGTGGTGGAGTTGATATGGATCACCGAACCGGTCGCCCAGAGGACCAGCATGACCAGGAAAGTCACAGTCATAATCCACTCGTGCATGCTCAGCGGACCCATTCCCTTGAGCTCGTCCTTGGCATCCTCCTGAGCCTGAGGAACATTCTTCAGAGTTGGCGGGAAGATGCGGTAGATCAGGGCGGGGATGATGATCAGGCAGATCAGGCCAGGCACGATGCCGGCCAGGGCCCAGGTACCCCATCCGATGTCCACATGGAACTTCTGGGCCAGCTGCCCGACAACCGGGCCGGCCGCCATGGCCGTCAGGAACATGGCCGATGTGATGGCGTTGACGTTGTTGGCCGTGATTGCCAGGTAAGCACCGATGCGCCGCCGGGATTCGTCAGTGTCCGGCTTTGAACCCTGCACGTCGCTGATGGAGGTGATGATCGGAAACAGAATGCCGCCCAGGCGAGCCGTGTTTGACGGGGTGGCCGGAGCCAGGACCAGGTCGGCGGCCGAGAGTCCGTATGCTGTGCCCAGGCTGGACTTGCCTAATCGAGACAGAAAGACCAGGGCAATCCTGCGGCCCAGCCCGGTAGAGACAAAGCCCTGGGCGATGAAGAAGGCCGCCACAATCAGCCAGATGGATGCGCTGCCCAGTCCGTTGAAAGCCGCCTTCTTGGGATCCAGGGCACCGGTCAGCATCCCCACGGTCATGCCGATGATGGCCACTGCTGAGGTGGGCAGAGGCTGCAGAATCAGCCCTAGGATGGTGCCTACGAAGACTCCCAGCATGTGCATGCCCTGGGCGGTCAGCCCCTTGGGAGGCGGAATCAGAAAGATGACCAACCCTACCGCTACACAGATCAGAGCCTTGACCAGCTGGCTCGTATTGAAAGGCTGTCTGGCCTCTGCCTGGGGGTCTCCCCTGCCCTCACGTGTTCGTACTGTTTCACCCATCATTGCTCCTTCGCTCATGATCCGGCGTATGACCGCCTGGAAACCACCGACCTCTTCGTCGGCTTGCTCATGTGGACTTATGCTATGCGGCTGGCGGCAGGGGCGACAAATAAGCATTGCCTATATGTAGGGAGCGCCATGACTGGCGGCCGCCTATGACCTCCAAGGCCCGTCAAAGAGCGGCAAAGGGGGCTTAAACGCATATAGATTCTGATTATTTGCCGGTGTGTCCAAGGCTTTTCTAGGCTGATTGCAGAGGTCCGGCAACGCGGCCGGCCCCGATCGTGAAGGACAAGTGAGACCATGACAGGATTCGATACCATCAACGATTCCTATGCCAACCGGGGACTGGGATTCGACTATGAGCAACGGCGCGAGCTAAAACTGGACGGGCTGCTGCCTGCTGCCATACAGGATGACGAACAGCGCGAGCGCATCGTTTACCGCCGCTTCCTGGCCCAGCCCACCGATCTGGACAAGCGGCTCTATCTGATGAGCATCTGCCGCACCGATCGTCGGCTCTTCTACAGGAGCATGGACAAGCACCTGACCGAGTACATGCCCATCGTCTACGCCCCCACCGTGGCCCAGTCCATCCAACGCTACGACGAGTTCTATTCGGGCAGCGATGTGGCCTACATCTCCATCGATCATCCCGAGGGGATCGGCGATGCCCTGGACCAGTACGCCGGTGATCGGCCCATTGACCTGGTGGTCTGCACTGACGCAGAAGGCATTCTTGGCATCGGCGACTGGGGCGCTCAGGGCGCTGAGATCCTGACGGGCAAGCTGGCGGTTTACACCGCTGCTGCCGGCATTGACCCTTCGCGCGTTCTGCCGGTTATGGTGGATGTGGGCACCAACCGCCAGGCCCTGCTGGACAATCCCGACTACGTGGGCAACCACTTCGCCAGGGTCAGAGGCCAGCGCTACGACGACTTCATCGATGACTTCGTCCAACAGGTCCTCCAGCGCTACCCGCAGGCCCTGATCCACTGGGAGGACTTCGGCAGGCCCGAGGCCGCGCCCGTCCTCAAGCGCTACCAGGACCGCATACTGACCCTGAACGACGACATTCAAGGCACCGGCGTAACCGTCCTGGCTGCACTGATCGCCGCCAGAAAAATCGCCGGAACCGACCCCAAGGACACCAAGATCATGGTCTTCGGCGCAGGGACCGCCGGCGTGGGCATCGCCGACCAGATCGTGGACGACCTGATCATCCGCCAAGGCATGGATACCGAGACTGCGCGCAGCAGGGTCCTGCTCTTCGACCGTCAAGGTCTGATCGAGCAGGGACAAGATGATCTGACCGAGGGCCAAACCCGTTATGCACGCAAGCCGGACGAGTTCGCCTCGGTCACCGACAAGACCTCGCTGGCACAAGTTGTCGACGCCTTCCAACCTACGGTGCTCATCGGCACCTCGACCAGGCCCGGAGCCTTTGACCAGAACGTTGTGGAGGCCATGGCCAAGCATGTGGAGCGGCCGCTGATCTGCCCCATCTCCAACCCCACGGAACTGGCTGAGGCCAAGGCTGCCGACGTGATCGCCTGGACCCACGGCCGCGGTTTCGTCATCACCGGCACCCCCTCAAAGCCGGTTGACTACCAGGGCGTCACCTATTCCATCGGACAGGGCAACAACGCCCTCATGTATCCCGGCATCTGCTTCGGGGCCATCGTCGCCAAGGCACGGCTGGTCACCAAGGGAATGCTTTTGGCAGCAGCCTACGCCATCTCCGACATGATCGACGTGGACAAGCCCGGAACCGCCGTGCTGCCGCCGGTGGCCGACCTCAAGGAGATCTCGCGCCGGGTCGCCACTGCTGTGGCTGAACAGGCGGTTCAGGAGGGTCTGAACCGTGAGCCGATTGAGGATGTGGACGCCGCCGTGGCCAAGGCCCAGTGGCACTATGATGCCTGAGCGAAACCAGCGCCTTCGCTTCCTGCAATATTGAGATTGTGGTCCGGCCAGCACGATTTATGAACGACGATCGTGTTGGCCGGACCACAATCATGAGCCAAGCCGTATCAATATTCCCCATGTGTCAATCTTCTTAAGTCCAGACGACAATGATAGGGTGGCGGTAAGTAGTCTTTCGCCAAAGTTGACGGATAAGCAATAATAATCTGAGCAACAATCAAGGGAAGCGGCTCATGACCTATATGGATAATGTCCGCGACCTCGAGCTGCTTACCATGCTGGCCCGGTACGGCAGTTTCACCGACGTCGCGTTGGAGGCAGGCATCTCCCAGCCTGCGGTCTCGCAGGCCATCAGAAGGCTGGAAAAGCGCCTAGGAACCAGGCTGGTTCTGCGGCAGCGCTTCGGCGCTGGCGAAGGCACACAGCTCACCCAATCCGGAAGAACAGTGGTGGATCATGTCAGCCAGGCCCTGGACCTGATCAACTCCTTGCCCGAGGCTTTAGCTGCACGGACCGGTATTCGACGGCGCACCATCGGCCTGCCGCCCATCATCTCATCGCTACTGAGCTCCGGACAAGGGAAGCAGAAGCAGTCCGAACCAGACAAGAACACGACCGTAGAAACCATAGGATCCCAAAAGCTCCTGGGCCAGATAGAGGCCCACCGCGTGGACTACGGGGCTGTTGCCAGCGTGGACGAATCGCTGAGCGTGGATGGCGTTGAAACGACCAAGCTGGCATCCTTCCCCTTCGGTATGGTCTGCACCCAGTCCATGGCCGAACGTTTGGGCACGGCAGGAATGACCAGTCTGCACCCCGAGGATCTGGCCATGCTTCCCGGGGACGTCCCCTTCGCCACCCTCAACCGCGATTTCGTCCATGCCCAGGCAGCTGAACGGCTGATTCACCTGTCTGAACCTGTCAGCCACCTGATCGAGGTCTCCGACGTGGAAACACTGAAAATGGTGACTACATCCAGCCTGGTCTGCAGCCTGATCACCTCGGCTGGCGTACACCCTGGCGATGGTCTGCGCTTCATCCCCTTTGCCGGTGATGACATGCCCCGCTTCAATATCTACCTCTTTAACGACACGAAGCGGGAGGCCTTTCACGAGGACGTGGAGGAGGTGCACGCCTTCAGCGAATATGCCACCAGTCGACTGGGCTCTATGGCTTGACCAGGATTCAAGTCAATGCCCAGGGAGAAGCGGGAATATCCACAGCGTCCATCTGTTGTATACTGACGAGGCTGGTCCGCAATGGCACCAGCGGAGCTTGATAATTCAAGATTGGGGCTGATCGGTTTCGACGGTGACCTGTTCGTCGCAGGGAAGCGTGCCGAGAACGCGGGGGTCCGCTCGTTAATGTCCTCCCGCAAACAACAAGTGCTAAATCTAACCGCACTGAGTTCGCTCTCGCTGCCTGAGCTTCGCGCCAGGATTAACCAGTGAGCAGCTGCTCCGTTCACTCCCCTTCGCCTTCGGGGGGATGCTGAGCGTCATTAAGAAGACTTGCCTGAACTGCTGCGCCACAGGGCGGTTCGGGGACTTTTACTGCGGCTATGCCCGCCACCAGTTGTCTGCGACACAGGTGGGGGCAGACAGATAGCCACAAAGGCCAGCAGACTACGCACGTAGAAGACTGAGGGTGCGGTCACCGGACCGGGGTTCAATTCCCCGCAGCTCCACAAGGCAAGGGCCGGCCGAGGCAACTTGGCCGGCCCTTTCTATACCGTTTTTACGGTTCAAAGATCCATCTTTACGGATTATTTAGTGCATCACATTGGCAACAGCCTAATTCATGAACCTCAAGTCATGCTCGTTTCTTTACTCGTAGAGTTAGAATAACTCCAGAGTAACTCCATTCGGAGCATAAATGATATAATTTTGGAGCTAAAGAAGACAAATAGAGCAATTGAAGCGGGTGAAAGTAATGAAAGAGACAACGAGAATCCAAATTCGCACCAGCGAGGATATGAAACGTCGTGCCTCACAGCTTTTCGAAGACCTAGGCCTTGATCTCGGCACGGCGATTAACATGTTTCTCTCCCAGTCGTTGCGCGAAGGAGGACTTCCATTTCGCTCTCGACTTTCCGAATTTGACAGGGAAATGGAGGAAGCTCAGACTTCACCGGTCACTCACGTGGGTGATGTAGAGGATATGAAAGACATCATCCATCATGTATGAGTTTGCATATACGCAAAAATTCCTGCGTGATGTCAAGAAAATCAAGAAGAAGCATTTCGACTTAAGCAGGCTCGATCAAGTGCTCGACGACTTGGCTGACTACAATTCAGCACTGCTTAAACGCAAATACCGAAATCACCAGTTGAAGGGACGCTGGTCCAAATACGAGGAGCTACATGTCGACGCAGACTGGCTCCTGGTATACAAGCGCGATAAAAATCGAATGATTCTCACTTTGATGACCACTGGCAGCCATGACCAAACACTGTGACATAAGTGAAGTCTGAGTAATCGAGTCTTGTTCAGACTGACACGAATCACTGTACTCAATACACAAATTTGACCGCCAACTGTTTATCTACTTCTCAGTTAAAGAGTTAATCGTCAGTAGGATCTCCTCAAGATTAACGTGCCATAATGGCGATACCCATCTTCGAGCAGCCAACATGTATTTTCTGTATTGACCAGCGCTGGTCAATACGGCAAGGAACTGCAGGTTGATGAATATGTCACACAGCCATGGCCGAAATCAGTGCTTGGCAAGACCGCTCAATTACGCATCGCGAGCCCAGGAGTAAAAGTTCATTGTCAATCATTCGCCTACGGCCCCTTGCAGAATGGCTATGGGCGAGCGCCGCAAAGCAGGCCGCGCCGTCAGCATGGTCGCCAGCGAACCGACGACGATGATCGGGAACCCGCATATAAGGAAGAACTGCCAAGGAAAAACCATGGACAAGCTGTGGACAAGCGGCCAGTAGACCATAGCTGTGCTCAGCCCGACCAGTCCGGTGCCACCTGCTGCGATGATAATGCCCGTAGTCATCACGATGGTGCCGTCCAATATGGATATAGCAGTCAGCTGCTGCGGGTTTGCGCCGGCAATTGACAGGAGCGCGAGATCTAGGTCACGATCCCGAGCGGCGATAGCAAACCCCGCGATCACACCGACCAGGGCGACCAGCAGCGCTGCCCAGAAACCATAGAGCAACTCCAAGGTTCCACCCGATGTGACATTCTCTATTCCCGGTACCTTGTTCATGGCGATGGTACTGGTGCCTCCGGCAGCCAACAGACCACCAACCAGAAACATACAGGCAGTCAGAGCTATTACTGTTGAGCCGAATGTAGTGTCTCGACTCCTGGCCACAGACTGTGAACGCGCTATCCGCCAGACAGCAGATGACGAGGGGACCAGAGCAGTCCAAAGTTGAGTGACCCTGCTTATAACTGGCCCCCCAGAACGTGCCAAGGCAATCAGCAGCAAGAAAATAGCAAACAGCGGTCCACTTCCAACGGCACTTATGACCGCCTGGACCTGCTTAGGCTCTAAGGCCCCAGAGCCGCTGTGCGAAAGATAGGCAAAGACAGGCAAGGGCAATAGCAGCAAGGCCAGCCCAAGGAAAAGCGATACAAGACCACGTCCATGTCGGGGCCGGTCAATCGATTCGCTCTCCTCAGCACGGCGCACCACCCGGACTGGTGTCATCTTTCCCAAATCCTGCAATGTCCGGCTGGTCGCCAAGACGGCCGTAGCCAGTCCCACTGCGAGACCAGTCAGGGCAGACCTGGGAAAACCGTGCCAGGTAAAAGCGAAATGCACCGGTATTCGCATTCCAGCTGAATACCAATCGAGGATCCTTCCAACCAGCGCAGGTGAAAGAGCCGCAGCAACGAGGGAGGCTGGTAGAACCAAAATCATCACCTGCAAAAGCGTAAGTACCAGGATCTGCTTAGGCGTAGCGCCCAGCAGCGAAAGAAGGGCCAGCCCCTGCCGACGTTGGCGAATCGATGCCTGCAGGGTCTGTTTGATCACCAGACAGCCGAGCACAATGACCGTGAGAAAGACCAGACTCAGGACCGAAGCCAGGCTCTTGGCAGGATCCCTGGTCTTGGCCGACAAACCCTGGTAATAGCTGTTGACACCCATGCTCACGCTCATGGCACAGAGCAGGGTTTGGGTGACCACAAGAACGATAAAGACGCCAGCCCAGATGCCACTATTGGCTTTCAAATCACGTAAGGCCCAAGTCATGTTTCATTCACCTGCCACGTCCTCGTGCGTACACTCGACTACATTCCTGTATTTACATGAATAGCCGATCGGCGCGTAAGACAACATCCGGCAAACCCCTGAAACGACCCTGAATCAACCCTGATTCAACCTTATGATACCGAGCTCATTGTGAGCGTATGCCTTACATCGTCTAGGCGTCACAGCATTAGAGTGAAACCCTTTAAATGGAAAGACCTAGCAAACAAGCAATTCCAACTCACTGGCCAGTTCGATGGTCATCTTGTTTCTCGATCCACAACCAGGACAGTATACAAACTACATGTCCTTTAATCATATTTATATTTAACTTTATAAGGTCACAATGAGAGACGATGATAGAGCGGGTTTCAATTATGTCCACTACAAGAGATCATTCGAGTATTGCTCCAATATTCCATCCAGCAGAAAGCTGGCACGCTGAAAATGTAAGGCAATTCTTTGTAGCAATAGCATACTCTGTCCTGCTTTTAGCATCAGGAATCGGTCTCAGGTTGGCAGAATATAACTTAATTGAAAATAAAGCAGAGCGAAGTTGGTATAAGCAAAATACCTTCCCCCACAATTTCGTGCTTGACAATCCCTATAAAGACTCTGCAAATATGCTGCTGGCTTTGTGGACATTAATCATAAGCGTCATTATTGTGACAGCTTTTTTGGAAACAAAAACTCCTGAATCATCCAGCAAAGCGAGAGCATTCATTGTATTCGTCTGTTTCCTGTCATGTGCTATTAGCATTGTCACAGGCTACATATCTCCTGATATGTTGCAGCAGAACGATTTTGGTCTGAGCCTGTTATTGATATTCGTCAGCCTCAATATCGCAGCCTTTGCTCTTAGCTATGGCGTAAAACAGGTCTTTTCGTTTCACATGATACAGGAAAACGAAATGCTGAGATCAGATCACCTCAATGAATATCAGTCATTAGCTAAGGGATCATTGGTCAGAAGACACCCGAAAGCCGATGCTTTTCTTCGTATTACTTGCGGATTGATACTCATGACTACTCCTGCTGCTTTTATAACATATGGAATAGCAGCGCTATTCGCCAGAATAAACAATCACCCAGTGGCCTCTATAGGGACGTTTATTATAACTGTTGCTTTTGAGCTGGTTCCTTGCTTGTTAGATCCTCTGTTTATGCTAGACATCGGCGTTGGCGGTCGCCCAAGTAGAAAGAACCTAGAACACTACAAGGGTCGCATGGTTTGTAAATGGATATATCGAGTCTTTACAGTATTGTCTTCTTGGCTTATATCAGTGCTTACCTTTGCCATCGTATTGAATCCAACAACTATGCCTATGTTCTTAATCACTCTTTTGGTGCCGATATTGATCGTCGTCATCTATCTGCTACCCTGCTGGAATTGGTTTTTAGCTCCCATTCATAAATGGTGGGTTAGCAATTTGATAAAAGATGACCAGCGTAATATAGAACAGATTCACTACGAAGCATTCACAAAAATTGCGGCGTCATACTTAAGCTCCGAATTATCCGTGGATACTCATCGCGAGTATTTGATGCATACCGTCATAATACCCGCTGAAAAAGGGAAATGGGCAGAAATATGTGATCCCGCTTCCCGCACCACAAATCAAGTTCCCTTGCTTTCTTTATCAACTCAGGAACTTCAGAAAACCCTAGAATCTGATAACCTCAAACAGAAAAACGATATAAGTCCTGAAGCAACAGAACGTCAACGCGCTATCACACGCTTGATAAATAAAATCGACACCAATGATCCAGAGTTCAATTGTTGCGACCAAGAGGACTGCAAAATCTATTTAGCTGCTATCTTCGATGATCGTCAGTACTTATCAACATCTATAAGCTCAGAGGCTGATAACGAGGAAAGACTACAAAAAGTCATCACTCATAGTTTTTCCAGCTTCAAAGGAAGGTGGCAGCTGATACTGACGCTAGTGAGGCGGTGAAGCCAAGACATGCGATGTAACCATGTGTGCTTTTGACAGCTTTAATCGACCAGATCACCTAGGTTGCAGCGTTCTCCATTCCTCGTGGACAAGCAACAATGTAATCCCAAATGTGCAGGATCTTTGACGAATTGAATCGGCATTGATCATTTACGGCCTTTGAACCGCCATAAAAATATCTGACTCAACATCTTACGATTCAACCCGTGCTACTCTGATGCGCAGAACCTGATGCAGGTTCCCGGACGATGGTCAAGTACCCGGACAGCGACAAGACTTGCCGAAAGGCAGCCATGTCCTCGTGGATCGTACTCATACTCGCTGGCATCTGTGAATCAGTCTGGGCCACCGCCCTAGGCAAGTCTCAAGGCTTTACCAAAATCGTCCCGGACATGGTTTTCATCGTTGGATTGATTCTCAGCATGATGGGTCTAGCCTTTGCCATGCGCAACATCCCTACCAGCACGGCCTACGCGGTCTGGGTCGGCATCGGAGCTGCCTTGACTGTCCTATACGCCATGGCTACGGGCTCGGAGCCTGTTTCACTCGCCCGCATTCTGCTCATCATCGGTTTGGTCGCCTGCGTGGTCGGACTCAAGGTCGTC
Source organism: Bifidobacterium asteroides (assembly GCF_030758775.1). Classification (NCBI taxonomy): domain Bacteria; kingdom Bacillati; phylum Actinomycetota; class Actinomycetes; order Bifidobacteriales; family Bifidobacteriaceae; genus Bifidobacterium; species Bifidobacterium asteroides. The sequence goes on along the minus strand of NZ_CP132384.1, from coordinate 681,489 downwards.
AACTGAGAACAGTGGCCATCAACACAGACATATCCCAGCGACCGAATTAAGAACAAATGAGCCCGCTCAACGTTTCTATCAGGCCATGGGCTTCAAACGGACCGGCGAGCACGCCTTCACCTTGGGCACCGACGTTCAGACCGACTGGAGCATGACGCAGCAGTCAATTGACGGATGCGTCTGTACAGCCGAGCGGCACCGACGGATCGGAGACGACCCGACGCAAACCATGAGTGGCCAGAATCCGCCCCCCAGAGGGAAGCAGGTAATTCATCATGACATCATCCGTGCACACTGATCAGGACTGTATCGATGATCCAGTCTGTCAGGATTACCTTAATAACACGGGCATAGTGGACTTCGGCCTGAAGCTGCATACCGAAAGAGTTGTGGAAATAGCCATTGACTGGACCGTTGACAAGAATCGCTCTGTCATGCCTCCGTTGAAGCGGGCATCCCTCATGCTGGTCTTCAAACGGCTCTTTACCCTGACCCCCACCAAATACCGGCCCAGCTTTTCCCTTCGGCACTATAACAACGCCTGAAGTCTTTAGACTGGAACCATGAGAATCGTTATACAACGGGTCAGCCGTGCACGGGTCGATGTGGTCGACGAGCAGGGGCAGCCGGATCCCGATTTCACGCCACAGAGCATCGGCACGGGTCTCCTGCTCCTGGTGGCCGTCCAGGACAGCGACGGCGATGCCCAGGTGGACTATGCCGTGCGCAAGCTGACACGGATGCGCATCTTCGCCGATGAGGAGGGCCGGATGAACCGGTCGGTCCTGGACTGCGGCGGCTCCATCCTCTCCATCTCCCAGTTCACCCTCTATGCGGATCTGCGTCGCGGCAATCGTCCCAGCTTCATGGCGGCCGGAGAGCCCCGACACGCCCAAAGCGTCTGGCAGGACCTGAACCGAGCCCTGGCCGCGACCGGTGTGCCAGTTGCCGTCGGACAATTCGGCGCCCACATGCGAGTGGATCTGGTCAACGACGGACCGGTGACCATCCTGCTGGATACCGACAGGCTGCTGAAGACGGCTGCTCCTTCAGCGACTATTTAACGATGGGTCGCAGGGGCGCCGACACATCCAACTGATGCTTGTCGCCGATCTTGGACGGATCATTGATGATCTTGTCGACCACCGCCTGCTTGAGCTTCAGGTCGGAGCCGTCGCCCCAGATGATGACATGTTTGCCCTGGTCCAGCTCGGTGGTGATGGAGTCCTGGGTTTCCGCAGTCACCTTGGTCACCGAATGACGCATGGCCTCGGGCATGGTCGACAGTATCCGCAGGGTCTGCCTGACCGCCTGATCCTGCTGGGCACGGTTGACGGTGGAGACCTGGATGACCGGCACTCCCTTCACCGGCTTGGACACAGTATTGAGCACCCTTCCCTGTCTGTCTACGGCCGTCAGTCTGTCCTGTGCATCCTTGAAGACCGCAGTGGGCTCCTGGGCATCGAAGGTCACCTCCAGACCGTGCGGAAAACTCTTGCGGACCTTGGCATCGGTCACCCCGGCCATGCCGCTGATCTCCTCCTCGACTCCATTAGTGGAAATCAGCAGCAGCGAGCGATCCCCCTGATGAGCCACGATTGAGGCCACCCGATCGTTGGACACCCATGCATTGCCGCCGCTGACATCGATCTTTTCGGTCTGCAGGCGGAAGACCGGCGAGAGAAAAAGCAGCCATGACAGTCCTGCAATCAGAGCCATGACCAGGAGGACGACACCTGTCCGGATCAGGACCAGCCTGCGACTGACCTTCTTCTTCTCGCGCACCCGGGCCTGAAAGTCCAGAACCTTGGGCCGTACGAAGATCCCCAGCCCCTGATCCTCCTGGTCGGTGCCAATCCTGCCTGAGACGGGTCGGTCCGGCGGTATGGTCCGGGCATCGACGAATCCGCCGGCCGAACTCGTCGAACGAGATTCTGCAGACTTGGATGCCACAGACTTGGAGGCTGAGGCGCTGCTGCCTTTGACCAGCGAGCGGGAGGATGAAGAGGCCGACCTTGGGCTACGCGTCCGGGATCCGCCTGCATTCTTGGCACGATTGGGACGACTCTTGAGACGCTTGGACCGCTTGAGACGCCTGCCCCTGCCGCCTGTCTTTTCAGCCTTGGACCGGCGACCTGCCAATCCCGCAGCATCGGAAGCGGCCGACCTTCCCGATCTGGCGTTTCTGCCGGTCTGCGGTTCCTCTCCCAAAGGCTTGGCGGTGCGCCCAGACCGGGCTGTCCGTGCGGCCTTGGCAGCCCGGACGGCCCTGCTTCTGGAAGAGGCTCCGCCGGAGGCGCTGCGACCCTTGCCGGTCTTCACTGCTCGTCCCGTTCAGCAAGCTTGTCAAGAATGACCGTTCCCATGGCGGTGACATCACCGGCGCCCACAGTCAGGATCACATCCCCCGGCTCTGCCCGCTCGGCCAGATCCAGAGCTGCCTGATGCATGTCCGGGCAGGCCCGGAAGACAGCTCCGGTCGACCTCTTCCCGGAATCCCGGGACTCCTGATTCGATGCCTTGCGAGCGGCGGCAGGGATGGTCCCGGCATCCACGCCCGGAAAATCGCTGGCCAGCTCGCGGGCGGGGAAGATGTCGGTGACGGTCACATCGTCCGCCAGGGACAAAGCATCTGCGAACCGGTCAGCAAAGATGGCCGTTCGCGAATACAGGTGAGGCTGGAAGAGCACCCTGATGGTCCGCCCCGGATAACGCCGTCTGGCGGCTGTCAGCAGGGCGGCGATCTCCGTAGGATGATGGGCGTAATCATCAACTACGGTGACCCCGTGCTGGATTCCGCGGACCTCGAAGCGTCGAGAGGCCCCACGGAAGTCGGCTGCAGAAGCGGCGGCTGCATCGGGATCCATTCCCAACAGGATGGCGGCGATGATGGCCGCGGCTGCATTGCGGGCATTGTGAATGCCGGGAATCGCCAAGTCCACCTGCAATTCGAGCGGCTTGCTGGCATCCAACCCTGCTGCCTGAAGCACCTGCGCCGGGAGAGCCAAACGGCAATGCTCACGACCGCTGCCGCTGCTTTCGGACTCGGACTCGATGCGAACCAGGCCGAGGACCCCGGGCAGGGAGTCCATATTCAGCTGGGGATCCGAAGCATAGACGATGATCTTGGCCTGGCAGTCCCCGTGCAGCCGCCGCAGCACCTCCAGGGCTCCCTGGTCGTCCCCGCAGACCACCAGGAAGCGGCGGGCATGCCTGGCATGTTCCACGAAGGCCTGGTGGAAGGCGTCAGCCGTGCCGTAGTGGTCCAGATGGTCGGGCTCCACGTTGGTGATGATGGCGATGTCGGGAGTGTACTTGCCAAAGCTGCCGTCGGACTCGTCCGCCTCAGCCACCAGGACCCGTCCGGCCCCCATATGCCCTCCGTCCATGGGCCCCTGGCCGCTCTGAAGGCTGCCCCCGATGGCGTAGCTGGAATCAGCCAGATCCCCTTGGCCGCCCTTGGTCAGCAGGTGGGCCAAGAGCGCGCTGGTGGTGGTCTTGCCATGGGCTCCAGCTACGGTGACTGAAATCCTGGATGCCATGAGCAGGGCCAGAATGTCACTGCGATGGACCAGCCGGGCGCCGGCCTCACGAGCCGCGAGAATTTCGGGATTGTCGGGCTTGATGGCACTGGACCAGACCACCGTGCGAGCCCCGGCCACGTTGCTGGCGTCCTGGCCGATGGCGACCGGGATTCCCAGCTGACACAGGCGGCGGGTCTTGTCCCCCTCGGCGCGGTCGGAGCCCGAGACCTGCACCCCCTCCTGGTGGAGCATCTCGGCCAGCACGCTCATCCCGGCCCCGCCGATGCCGATGAAGTGGGTGGGCCCCAAATCCCTGGGGTCGCGCACTCCGGCCTGGGCCAAGGCAGGCAGGCAGGGGTCCAGAACCGGCAGGGACCGGTCGCCGCCGTCCTGCCGACCGGGCACAGTATTCAATTCATGCTTGGGCACAGTAGTTGCATCTCCTCCAACAGTTCAGGACCATCCAGGACGGGGTCGCCCGTCGCCTGCCTCCATTATGCCCGATTAGGCCCTCCCTGAGTCCTGGCGGGCAAGGTGTTGGTCGGCCATGGTCAGAATCTGCTCGGCCATAACCTGGGCAGCGTCACGAATCCCGTACCCCCAGGCCCGGCGGCGCATATCAGCCAGCCTATCCTTATCAGCCATAAGAGCAGGGACATGCTCGACCACCCATTTGGCGTCCAGCGCCGCATCATCGACCATGAGCCCTCCCCCGGCCTGAACGACTGGCTGGGCGTTGAATCGCTGCTCGCCGTTGCCGATGGGCAGGGGCACGTAGACTGCGGGCACCCCCAGGGCGGCCAGCTCGCTGACAGAGCCAGCACCAGCCCTGCAGACCACCAGATCGGCGCAGGCGAAGGCCAGATCGATCCGCTCCAAGTATTCGGCCATATGGTAGTCCCCCCGGCCCTGGTGGGCCGGGTCCAAATCGTTGATGGCCGCATCGCCCAGATCAGCCGCCACCTGCTCTCTGACTTGGTCGGCCTTGCCGCGGCCCGTCAGATGAATGACCTGGGTTCGCTCCAATAGTTGCCGGGCCGCGCCAGCCACCGCCTTATTCAGGCTGAGCGCACCCAGGGATCCCCCGGTGACCAGCAGGATGGGCCTATCGGGATCCAGACCCAAGGACTGCGCCGACTCCCGGCGAGCGCCCGAGGGATCAGCCTCCATCCGCTTGGCCAGTCGGGCGATAGCTGGCCGCAGGGGAAGACCCACGCGGCGCACAGGCACTCCGGCCCGGGCTCGGATGCCGGTATCCTCATAGGCTGTACCTACGAAATCAGCCCAGCGAGCGCCCAGCTTGTTGGCCATGCCTGCCCGGGCGTTCTGCTCGTGGACGACGATGGGCAGACCCAGGTTCCGCGCAGCCCTGTAGGCCGGCGCCGAGGCATAGCCACCAAAGCCGACCACCAGGTCGGCCGACCGTTCCTGCAGATATTCTCGGACTCGCTGCACCTCATGCCGCCAACGCCGGGGAAAGCCCAGGGCGGCCTTGCCGGGGCGACGGGGAAGGGCACCTTCTCAATCAGGTCCAGGGGAAGTCCGGCGGCCGGCACCAGGTCGTGCTCCAGCCCGACAGCAGTACCGATCACGCTGACAGCCGCCTGGGGGCAGCGTTCCCGAATGGCCGCAGCCACGCTGAGCAGGGGGTTGACATGCCCTGCCGTCCCACCACCGGCTAGCACCAGATGGGGGCCAGCGCCCTTACCGGCATGCTCCTGGTCGTCCCCAGGCATCCCGTTCACGGTCCTCGTCGCTGTCGTCATCCCTGAATCCGCTTCCTTTCCGCCATATCCATTCCATATCTCATGACCCGTCCGTGGCCGCCTTCACGTCCGGCTGAGTCCGAATCATCTGCAGGGCCACCCCGGCCGAAGCCAGGCAGGAGATCAGGGCGGTCCCTCCAGCCGACACGAAGGGCAGGGGCAGGCCGATAACCGGCAACAGGCCCAGAACCACGCAGATGTTGACCAGGGCTTGACCCACCAGCCATACATCCAGGCAGATCAGCACCATGCCCGCATACCGGTTCCTGGTGGTCAGGGCGATCCTCAGCATGCACCAGCCCATGACCACGAAGACCAGAATAAGCATGGCCGCCCCTACAAAGCCCAGCTCCTCGCCGATGACAGCGAAGATGAAGTCATTGTGCGCCTCGGGCAGGTAGTTCCACTTCTCCCTGGAGTTGCCCAGCCCGACCCCGGTCAGCCCCCCCGAGGCCATGGCATACAGTCCATGGATGGACTGGTAGCAGACACCCTGAATGTCATCCGCCGAGCACTTGCCATAGGCGGCCATGATCCGCTGGGTCCGGTTGCTGTTGCCATAGACCGAGAAGCCGATGACCGCCGCCATCCCCAGGACTGCCAGGCTGAGCAGCCAGCGCAGGGGGAAGCCCGAGACCAGGAAGGCCACGAAGCCGATGATGACGATGATCATGGCCGTTCCCAGATCCTTGCCCAGCATGATCAGCAGGAAACTGACGATAAAACCGGCGGCAGGCTTGGCATAGGCCTTGGCCAGGCTCTTCAGGTCGGAATCCTTGCCAGCCTGCCGCTGGGCTTCGATCAGGGCCTGGGGCAGCCACAGGCACAGGGCCAGTTTGAGCAGCTCAGCCGGCTGCATGGAGATGCCCCCCACCGAGATCCATCCCTCATTGCCGTTGGCAGACCGCCCCAGGGGAGTACGCGTCAGCAGCTGAATACCCTGGCTGACAATCAGAAACCCCGTACTCCAGCTCCGGTAGCGGTCGATGCTGATCCGCACAGCCAGAAGGGCCAGCAACAGTCCCACCACAGCGTATATGCTCTGACGAATAACCTGGCTCCAGGGAGAGCTGCCCTGGGCCACCAGATCCACAGACGAGGAGGAAAAGACCATCATCAGGCCAAAAACCGTGGTGGCGACGACCGTGGCCAAAAAGCCGTAGTAGCACCAGAGCGGGTTGAGGATGGCCCGCCAGCCCCGGTAGTCTTCCTTGCCGCCAGACCCCCGGGAGGGAGCCTTGTGCGGATCAGTGTCGCGCTTCATGCTCGTGGACCCACTGTTCGGCCTGCTGGGCAAACTGGTCGCCCCGGTCGGCATAGGAGGCGAACTGATCCATGGAGGCGCAGGCGGGGGCCAGCAGAACCACCTGGCCAGGCTGTGCATAGGAGCCAGCGGCACGGACGGCCCGGGCCATAACCTGATCGCCGGCACCAGGGTCGATCAGGGTAACCGGCAGATCGGGCGCCTGGTCCTTGATGGCCTGGGCCATGGGCTGCTGATCCCGGCCGATGATCACGGCTGCAGCCAGCTTGGACCTGCGGGACCGGACTAGATCGTCAAAGCGGGCGCCCTTGGCCAACCCGCCGGCCAGCCAGACCACCTGGCCGTCATGGTAGCTGGCCAGGGAGGCCTCGGCGGCATGGGCGTTGGTGGCCTTGGAGTCGTCGACAAAACGGATGGCCTGCGAACCCTGGCCCAGGGTGGCCACCGTACTGATCCTGTGGTCGCCAGGGGTGAAAGCACGCATGGCTTCGATGGCCGCGTCGACCTTGGCCCCAGCACCCAGGGCCAGAGCCAGGGCGCAGAGGGCATCAGCCAGCAGATGGGGGTAGACCGTGCCGTCAGGCTCGCACAGATCCGTCAGGTCGGCCACCCGGACCAGCCTGACGCCCTCCTCAAAGTCATGACCGGTCAATCCGCTGTGGTCTATGACCCAGCCATCCTCTACGCCCAACTGCCCAGGCTCGGGCCGACCCAGGGTGAACCCCACACGTCGGCAGCCTGGGGCTGGCTGCGCCTGCCTGGCCAGTTCAGAGACCCGGGAGTCGTCAGCGTTGTAGACCAGGGCCTTGCGCACGCCCCGGTAGATGCGCGCCTTGTCGGCCGCATAGGCCTCAAAGCCACCGTGCCAGTCCAGGTGATCGTCGGCCAGATTGGTGATGGCCGCGCACTCCAGGGTCGGCGAGAAGGTGAAGTGCAGCTGGAAGGAGCTCAGCTCTACGCAGAGCATGTCGTTGTCGGAGTCCAGAACGGCTGTGGAGACGGCCTTGCCGATGTTGCCCACCGCAGGGGCCGTGAACCCGCTGGCCTGCATCATGGCGGCGACCATCCTGGTGGTCGAGGTCTTGCCATTGGTGCCGGTGATTCCGATCCAGGGGGCTGGCCGGCCGGTCCGGGCTGCGGGCACCCGCAGCATCCAAGCCATCTCCACTTCGCTGACCACAGGGATGCCCCGACGCTGCGCCTCAAGGACAAATGGGGTGCGCGGATTGAAGACGGGCGAGGCCATGACCAGGTCCACTTGGCTCCAATCCACCTGGTCGAAGTCATGAAGATCGGCCTGCGGGGCGCGCTGGTCCACAGTGATCACCCCGGCCGCCCGGCCTCGCAGGGCTGCGGCCACGCTCCGTCCGGAAATGCCCAGCCCGGCGACCAGTACATGCTTCTGGCTCAAGTCCATATCCATGAACACCTCATTCCGCTAGCTCCGGCATCTGCTTGGCATGATACCGGCTGCCGAAGTCCGGTACCGTGAATGGACGCGCTCAGATGGGCAGCCCAGAGCGGACCACCCAGTCTGCATAGAAGCAGACCAGGGCCAGCAGGACGAAGATCAGGTCCACCATCCAGAACCGGACAACCACCTTGGACTCCTGCCAACCCATCAGCTCGAAGTGGTGGTGGATGGGCGCCATCTTGAAGACCCGCTTGTGGGTGAGCTTGAAGTAGCCCACCTGGATGACGTCGGAGGCGGCCTCACCCACAAAGAGCCCGCCCAGGATGACCGCCAGAAGCTCGGTATGAGTGGCGATGGACAGGGCTGCGAAGAGCCCGCCCAGGGCCAAGGATCCGGTGTCTCCCATGAAGATGGAGGCCGGATTGGTGTTGTACCAGAGGAAGCCGAAGCAGGCCACGGCCGCGCAGCAGGCGATGATGGCCAGGTCCAGGGGGTCGGAGACCGCGTAGGCATGGCCGGGATGGCTGCCGCCCTTCAAGTGGTAACTTTCCCAGAAGGCGATGACCGTGTAGCCCACGAAGGCGATCATGGAGGAGCCTGAAGCCAGCCCGTCAAGGCCGTCAGTCAGGTTGACCGCATTGCTCCAGGCCGTCATCAGCAGATTGACCCAGATGATGAACAGCACCACGGACAGGACGCTGCCTGCCATTCTGAAGTCGATGATGGGCTGCTCCACGAAGGAGATGCCCGCCTGGGCGCTGGGGTACCCGTTCTTGGTGGGCAGCTTCAGAGCCAGCACCGCGTAGATGGTGGCCAGTATGAACTGGCCGATGAACTTGGCCCTGACCGACAGGCCCAGGTTCTGCTTCTTGCGCACCTTGGCGAAGTCGTCGATGAAGCCCAGGAAGCCCATGGAGAGCATGGCGAACAGCACCAGCATGGCCGACAGGGACACGGATTCCCCCCGCGACAGGTAGCGGTAGAGCGCCGAGGCTGCCCAACCCAGCAGGATGGCCAGGTTGATGATCAGCCCGCCCATGGTCGGGGTGCCGCGCTTGACCAGGTGGGACTTGGGCCCATCCTGGCGGATGTACTGGCCGTAGTGCAGACGGTGGACCAGCCGTATCAGCAGGGGGGTGCCTGCCAGCGTCACCACCAGGGCGACCAGGATTCCGATGATGAGGGCAATCACAGTGTGTACTCCAACTCTTGGATTCTGTCCTTGAACGTTCTACCCCGCTGTGGGGATGCCAGCAGATTCATGGCTCAGCCCTGCCACCGGTCGGCCAGACCGGACAGGCCGGACATGTGCGAGCCCTTGAGCAGGACAAGATTTTGCCGGTCAGGATGCTTGGCGCATAGGCGGCGAACCATTTGATCGGCCTGGTCAGCATCCTGGGCGAAGAGGACGCGCATGGCCCCAGACTGTTCCTCGCTCCGACCAGATAGGCCGCCAGCGCCACGGACAAGGGCATGAACCAACCCGTCCATCTGCTGATCCCGGCAGCCCACCGCGACCAATGCATCAATGCCCAACCGACGGCAGTAGGCGCCGATCTCCTGGTGCAGCCGCTCCCCTTGGCCGCCCAGCTCAAGCATGACCCCCAGGACAGCTATCCGATAGACCGGGCCATCGGATCCCTTCCAGGCGGCCAGGGCGTCCAGACCAGCCCGCACGGAGTCGGGATTGGCGTTGAAGGAATCATCGATCAGCGTGAAGGAGGCATCCGGCAGCCGGACCGAAGACAGGGCCATCCGATGCGGGCTTATTTGCTGCTGTCGACCCAGCTCATCGGCGATGCGTTCTGCGTCCAGACCCAGAGCGTGGGCTACCGTGGCGGCAGCCAGGGCGTTCATGACATTATGCCGTCCCGGGATGCCCAGACGCAACCGCACTGGTTGCTGGCCAGGCAGACGCAGCTCGAAGGCCGGCCTGTCCAGGCTGTCGCTGTCAAGGTAGCGAGCCGAGCCGTCCAGGCTGCGGTCCTGACCGCCGTCCTCAGCGGCCATGCCAAACCGCAGAACAGGCCCAGAGGCCAGATCAGCCATGGCAGCCACCCGGGAATCGTCTGCGTTGAGCACGGCGGTCCCGCCCGGCACCAGACCTTGCACGATCTCGCTCTTGGCCTGGGCGATGCGATCCACGGAGCCGAATTCGCCCAGGTGGGCCACTCCCACCTTGAGGACCAGAGCCATGTCCGGGGGAACCATTGTGGTCAGCCGGGCGATCTCACCCAGGTGGTTGGCACCCATCTCGGCCACCAGATACCGGGTGTCAGGCCCCACCTCCAAGGCTGTCAGAGGAAGGCCGATCTCGTTGTTGAAAGACCCGACAGGGGCCACCACCGGACCAAGGAGTGCCAGCAGAGAGGACAGCAGATCCTTGGTGGTGGTCTTGCCGACGGATCCGGTGATGCCGATCACCGTAAAGGGTTCTGACGCTGCGCGCCGACGGTCTATGCTGGCCCGGGCCAGCAGCCCCAAGGCGTCAACCGTATCGTCCACAAGAATCTGGGGCAGGTCAGCGCCCGGAACGAGATGGTCGACCAGGGCCGCCCGGCAGCCCTTGGCTCCCAGGCCGGGAACATAGTCATGACCATCCACGTGCTCGCCCTTGATGGCTACGAAGAGTCCATCGGGCTTGGCCTGACGGGAGTCGGTCACCACCCGCATGCGCACGGACCGCTGGTCGGATTCGTGACCAGGACTGACCTCGACCAGCCGACCGTGCACATATTCGACGACCTCTTCCAGGGTCATGGGCATGGACCCGGCCCCTACAGACTGACTCATCCTCACCTCTCAGGACATTTCGCGGGAGACGCGCAGGGCGCTCCTGATGTTGTTGCGTTTGACGCCGGCGGCCATGGTCATGGCGATGCACAGGGACAGGTCGTCGCTCTGTGCATCGGCGGGCAGGGACTGCCGGGCCAGCCCGTCGGATTCCTCGTTGCGCCGGGCTACGATGGTGTGCCCGCCCAGGCTGAACCCATATCGGCGGGCCCTGGAGATCAGCCGTACGTGCCGCATATCGCGCGTGGAGCCCTCCTGGGCGCCCAGGGCCACTACATCCAGATCCACCGCCTGCAGGGCATCCCTGGCCAGGGTCTGTTCGTCCACGGAGATGACCACGGCGGCCGCCCCGTCCTCCAGGGCGATGGACAGACTGCGTTGCACATCGAACATGCTCAGGGGATATTCCAGGTCCAGTCGCCGGTCCAGCGAGTATGAGCCCTTGGAGCTGAGAATGCCGACGGGATTGCCCAGCACGTGCAGGAAGTCGGCCAAGAGATCCACCTGCTCCTGCACCTGGGAACCGACCAGGGCGAAGACGGCCAGGGCTCCCGAAGGGTCCCCTGCGGCGTTGGACAGCAGCTGGCCCATCTGCCAGGCGTGCATGGTGCCGAAGAGCAGGGGTATGCGGGCTCGTCCCACCTGTTGACGGGCCGAGGTCGGCAGCAGGGCTGCGTAAGCCCCTCGACGCTCGGCCTCCTCGATCATGCCCTGGTCCACCTGCTGGTCTGCTGGCACATACAGACTGCCGGGCCGCACTGAGGGCAGGTCGTCCACCAGTGAGGTCACCGTAACTGGTTCAGCGAAATCGGGGACCAAGGTCAGCCCGTAGCGTCCTTTGAGCTGACCCAGGGTCAACCGTCGGGAGATTGATTCACTCAGCGCACTCATGCTGCAATCTCTCCTTCGTCCGGGAACGCCATGATGCCTGCCGGTATCACCATGTTACCGGGATAGCATCAGTTCTGGGCCCAGACGTGGGGACCTGGTATTTCTGCATAAGGAATTCACCGATCTGAGCGAAGATGGGGCCGGCGGTGATGCTGCCGAAAACGCCATCGCTGCTGTGGGGATTCTTCAGGACTACGGTGACAACATAATGGGGGTCGTCAGCAGGCAGGATGCCCACCCAGTCGCTGATGATGCCGCCCAGGCCGCCCGAGCTGTCGGCCACCTCGGCGGTGCCGGTCTTGGAGGCCACCCGATAGCCATCCACCTTGGCTGTATTCTGGTACTTTTCAGCCACCGACTCCATGCCGTTCATGACCGTAGCCGCCACCTTCTCGTCCACTACCCTCACCCGGTTGGCGTTGACGGCACCCTGGCCGCGGATGATGGTCTGGTCGGCCCGGACCCCCTTGTTGGCCAGGGTGGCGATGACGTTGGTCAGCTGGATGGCGTTGGTGGCATAGCCCTGGCCGAACAATACCGTGTTGCGCGTGCGTCGGTCCCAGGTCTGAGGCGAAGTCAGCAGGCCCTTGGACTCCCCCGGCAGGCCCAGGGACGAGGCCTGGCCGATGCCAAAGCGGGTCAGATAGTCGTAGCGCTTCTGATCCGGGTAGTGTTCGCCGGCCATGACCATGCCCACGTTGGAGGAGTTCTGCAGAATGCCGGCAAGGGTCCAGTGCTCGGCTGGATGGTCGAAGGCATCCTTGTACTGCTGGTTGTCCACGGTGATGTGGTCGGGCACAGTGAAGCGGTCGCTCATGGAGTGCACCTGCTCCTGAAGCATGCCGGAGATCGAGATGGTCTTGCCGATGGAGCCGGGCTCGAAGGTCTCCGCCACCGCCCGCGAGGAGTTGACCTTGGCCTGGTCGCTGCCAGCCTGGTAATCGTCAGTGTCGGCCAGGGCCAGGATCTCGTTGGTGCGGGTGTCCTGGACGACGGCCAGGGCCCAGTCGGCATGAAAGCGCTGGCAGCCCGACTTGAGGGCCTGACGGACGTACCACTGAACGTCCTGATCAACGGTCAGGGTCACATCCTTGCCGTTGACCGGATTGCGCTGACGGGTCACGGTTCCGGGGATCTCCTGGCCAAGCATCCCCTGCTGGTAGACCGTGTAGCCGTCAGAGCCGGTCAGCTGCCGATTCTCCATCTGCTCGATCCCGGCCACGCCCTTGCCGCTGTCGTCGATGCCCCCGATCAGGGCTCCCATCAGATCCGCATGAGGATAGGTGCGTTCGCTGCTCAGCTCTGCCGTGATGATCCCCTGCAGCCCCAGCTTGTCGATGGAGCGCTTGACCTCGGGAGTCACCCGCTTGGCCAAGACCACGTACCGTCCGGGGACGCTGAGTTTGCCGCCCAGCTCCATGGCGTTCATTCCCAGGGCCGGCGCCAGGAGGCGGGCCACGCCGGCAGCACCGTCAGCGCCCACCGGGTGGCCTTTGATGCTGTGGCAGTCGCTGCCTGTGCGCTTGGTGCAGTTGACAGGTATGAAGGAGGCGGCCGCCTCGGGGTCACCGATGATGTTGTACCGCTCCAGGCTCTGGGCCAGCACGCGGCCATTGACGTCCAGGATGCGGCCACGCTGGGCCTTGATGGTATGCGGCACGGTGCGGCCCGCCGCAGCGGCTTGGGCCATGGACCTTCCGTCGAAGAGCTGGATATAGGCCAGCTTGCCCAGGGCCAGGGCGGCCACCAGGACCAGGATCAGGCCCACAGACAGCGAACGCTTGCAGAAGGAGAGGTGCCAGGAGCGCTTGGTTCCCTTGCCACTCATGGATGCCCCGCCTTGCCCTGGGCATCCTGAGGGGGCTTGTAGCCCTGCAGATCGATGGAGTTCAGGCCCTGCTGAGACTGCATGCCCAACTGCTGGGCCTTGTCCGGCAAAGAAGCCTGGAGCTGGTCGAGCTTGTTCTGGTCATCCTGGACATCCTGGTTGAGATTGCTGATCTCATGCTGGATCTGGGTAGCTTCGAAGGAGTCCTGGACCATCTGGGTGCGCAGCATCAGGGAACCGAACATGCAGGCAGCCAGAAAAACCACGGAGGCCATGATCCGCAGCAGGGGGTTGCCGCGGGTGCGCGTCCAGCCAATCAGACGCCTGGCCCCCTCAGCCACCGGGCCTCGTTCGGGATGGCGGTCCTTGCCCGGTTTGCCTGTGCCCTTGATCAGACTGAGCTCAGGCCTGGTGGGCATCTCCTGAATGCGGGGATGGCCCTTGTCCGCAGATGCCTTGGAACGGACTGAACGTGCTGGCATGGTCATGACCGGCGCCTCGATTCCGAACCATGGCCGACGCGGCGATGACGACCATCCGAGCCCTCACCACGGGCCTCGGCCTGAAGCCGATGGCGACGCTCCTCGGGGATGGCTCCGATCATCTCCACGGCCCGCAGACGCACTGAAGCCGATCTTGGGTTGTGTTCCCGCTCGGCCGCGTCGGCCTTAATGGCCCCATGAGTCAGATCCGATAGATAGGGGCGGGCCTGATCGGGCACCACCGGCATGCCCGCCGGCAGGTCCACATGCAGCCCTGGCGCCATGAAGCGCTTGACCATGCGGTCCTCCAGAGAATGGTAGGACTCCACAATCAGACGGCCCCCCTGAGCCAGCCGCAGCATGGCCTGGGGCAGGGTGCGCCTCAAACGATCCAACTCCCCGTTGACCTCGATGCGCAGGGCCTGGAAAACCCTCTTGGCCGGATTGCCCGGCGGACGATGGCCACGCGGCACTGCCCTGTCGACCAGACGGTCCAGCTGGGCCGATGTGGTCAGCGGCTGCTCCTGCCTGGCCTCGACGATGGCCCGAGCGATGCGTCCTGCATAGCGTTCCTCCCCATACCGGGAGAAGATGTCAGCCAGCCGGGCCTGGTCGTACTCGGCCAGGACCTGCGCGGCCGTCAGCTCCTGGCTGGTATCCATGCGCATGTCCAGCGGGGCATCCTGACGGTAGGTGAATCCCCTGTCGCGCTGGTCGATCTGCAGAGAAGACAATCCCAGATCCATGAAAACCAGGTCCACTTGCCCCAGGCCCAGGGCATCAAGCTGCTGGTCCAGCTGATCAAAGGGGGCGTGAACCGGCGTGAAGCGGTCGGCCAGACCCTCGTCGCGCATCCGGCCAGTGGCCAGATCCAGGGCCTGGCTGTCCCTGTCTATGCCAATAAGACGGGCCTCAGGGCAGGACTTGAGAAAGGCGGTGGCGTGACCAGCCAGGCCCAGCGTACAATCCACAGCCACGGCCCCCGGGTGCTCCAAGGCGGGTCGAGCCAGCGCAAGGCAGCGTTCCAGCAGGACGGGACGGTGGACCCTGCCGCTGTCCACGGCCTCCTGGTCGGGAGGATTGCGATCTGACATCAGGGCCTCCATCAGCAATCCACCGCCGGAAGAACATCATCGGCAATGTCGGCGTAGCCCTGCTCCTTGCTCTCCAGGTAGGCAGTCCAGGAATCCTGATCCCAGATCTCAGCACGGGTGCCCACGCCGATGACCACGACGGGGCCCGTCAGCCGTGCATATGAGCGCAGCATGGGCGGGACCAGGATGCGGCCCTGCTTGTCGGGGACCTGGTCGACGGCGCCGGACAGAAATACGCGCAGGTAGTCCCTGGCCGACTTGTCGCCCATGGAGGTGTGCTGGATGCGCACGGCCATCCGTCGAAATTCCTCGGTGGGCAGCAGGCTGACGCAACGTTCCTGGCCACGGGCCATGACCAGGCCCTGACCCAGCTGGGCGCGGAACTTGGCGGGCAGAGCCAGGCGGCCCTTGGAATCCATCTTGGGGGTGTAGGTGCCCAGAAGCATGGGCGGCAGGGAAGGCGAGGCGGCATCTGCGTCGTATGTATCGGCCATGCCCCACCTCCAATGCCAGTTTGGTAACCATGGGACGGCCCCATCGGGTAGCGTCCCCTACGCAGTGCTCCCCACTTTACCCCACTTATCCCCATTGCTCACCACCTCGACACCACCTCAGGCCCAAATCCAACCATTCGCCTCACCGACGGGTTCGCCTCGGCGTTTCGCCACCCGGCAAGGAGGGCGCGGCCAGGGGTCAGATGGACCGAAAAAATGTAGAGGTCGAGCGGTATATTGGATCATCCGATTTTGAACATTCCACAGAACGGACACACATGTCGAGCTATTCCTCACAGCTGCATGAAGAGCAGACGGCGGTGGACAGGGCCTACGGCCGTCTGGACGAGCTGCGGGCGCAGGCCAGGACCAGACTGGACGCGGTTCGGGCCGCCGGCTCCCACGGTTCCCCCACGCAGCGTACCGAGCGGGATTCCTTCGCCAACATGTATGAGGACCGGCTCACCCAGCTGCGGGCCGTAGAGGACCGTCTGGTCTTCGGCCGACTGGATACAGCCCAGGGCGGCCGGCGATATATCGGGCGACTGGGCCTGCTGGACAGCAATCACGAGCCAATCCTGACCGACTGGCGTGCCGAGGCCGCACGCCCCTTCTACGAGGCCACCCCGGCGGATCACGGCGACATCGTCATGCGTAGGCACATCACCCTCAACTTCCGCCAGGTCACCGGCATCGAGGATGAGGTTCTGGACCTGTCGGCCCCGGAAGTGGACAAGGCGGCCCAGGGCGGCACCCTGGCCGGCGAGGGCGCGCTCATGGCATCCCTGTCCAGCCGCCGCACCGGGCAGATGACCGACATCGTGGCCACCATCCAGGCTGAACAGGACCGGATCATCCGCTCCCCCATGACCCGTCCGCTGGTGGTCCAGGGCGGACCGGGCACCGGCAAGACGGCCGTGGCTCTGCACCGGGCGGCTTATCTGCTCTACACTCACCGGCGCCGACTGGAGAGTTCAGGCGTGCTGATCGTCGGGCCCAGCAACGCCTTCCTGCACTACATCGACCAGGTTCTGCCCTCCCTGGGCGAGACCGGAGTGCTCAGCCGCACCATGGGCGACCTCATCCCCGGCATCAGCACCGACCGCCAGGAGGACCCGCACGTGGCCCGGCTCAAGGGGGACATCCGCATGGCCGAGGCTGTAGCCAACGCCGTCGCCTCCCGTGAGCGGGTGCCTGCCTCCCTGCCCACGGTCAAGGTGGATGGGGTGGCCGTCCCCATGCTGGCGGTCGACCTGGAACAGGCCCTGATCGATGCCCGACGCAGCCACCAGCCCCACAACAAAGCCAGGAACACCTTTGTGCGCTCGGCCCTGAACGCCATGACCGCCCGCTATGCCGAAGGGGTGGACTATCAGCCCGGAGCCGAGGAACTCGCCCGGGTCACCTCCCTGCTGCGGCTGAACGACCAGGTGCGGAGGACTCTCAACCTGGCCTGGCTTCCCATGAACCCCCGCTGGCTGGTCAACGACCTCTGGTCCAGGCCGGACCGTCTACGCCGGTTCGCCCCTTGGCTGACTCCTGAACAGATTGATTTGCTGACCCGCCAGGATGGCGCCGAACTGACCGTATCCGACATCCCCATCATGGACGAGGCCATGGAGCTGCTGGGCCCCGACCCACGCCAGGCGGACCGCGAACAGGCTGAAAAGGCCCGTCGCGATGAGGAACGGCGGTTTGCCAGCGACACATTGGCCCAGAATGGCATCGGCACAGGGATCGTGACCTCCCAGATGCTGCTTGATTCCATCAACGGTCAGGACGAGAACCAGGCAGCCACCCAGGCGGCCGCCGACCGTGAATGGGTCTACGGGCACATCGTGGTTGACGAGGCCCAGGAACTGACGGCCATGGACTGGAGGATGCTGATCCGGCGCTGCCCCTCCCGATCCTTCACCATCGTCGGGGACGTGGCCCAGACCGCAGCCCTGGGCGGCACCCGGTCCTGGGCCGCCACTATGGATGCGCTTTTCGGACCGGATGGTTGGGACCTGCGACAGCTGACCATCGACTATCGCAACCCTCGTCAGGTATCCAACCTGGCCTCCTCCTTCGCAGCCTCCGAAGGTCTTGAAGTTTCAACGCTCAAGGCCGTACGAGAGGTGGAAGGCTCAGTCAGCCGCCTGCGGGCAGAGGATCAAGCAAGCCTGTTGGACCAGCTGCCTGACCTGGTAAGCGAGCTGGCAAAACGTCATCTGGGCAAGGACGGCACCGGACGCCTGGCCATTATCGTTCCTGGCGCCCTGGAAGCTGAAGTAATCTCACGGCTGCATATTGACAAGGCTCAGGAGCACCAGATCACGGTCACGACCACCGGTCACACCAAGGGCCTGGAGTTCGATGCCGTGGTTCTGGTTGAGCCTGGAGCCATTCAGGATGAAGCCCCTTCCAGGCTGAGCGCGGCGGCTGACCTCTATGTGGCCATGACGCGACCGACACAGGAGCTGGTCATAGCCCAGACTTCCGGGGACCACAGGCTGCTGGACCTGGGATGAAGTGCCTAGGTGCCAGGCCTACATCGTGCCTGGCGCCCCAGTTCGCTTCCAGACACAGTCCGATCTCGTCACAAGCTGGCCCAGTCGCACACTGACGAAAGCTGCTGGCCTGTTGCTGGCAGAATGACCGATGCCAGAATAGCCAATTCTAGGACTGCTGAATTGCAGACTGGTCTTCGGCAGACTGGTCTTCGGCGCGCAAGGTGTCGATGGCCTGCTGGAAGTCCTCCAGGTTGCTGAAGTTGCGGTAGACCGAGGCGAAGCGCAGATAGGCCACTTCGTCCAACTCCCTGAGAGGCTTCAGGATGGCCCTGCCGACCTCTTCCGAATCCACCTGAGCCAGGCCGCGTGAGCGCAGATCCTCTTCAACCTGCTGGCCCAGGAGTTTCAGGTCATTCTCGTCGATGGGCCTGCCTTGGCAGGCCTTCCTCACGCCAGCAATGACCTTGTCGCGGTTGAAGGGCTCGGCATTGCCTGAGCGTTTCATGACCAAGAGGATCGAGGTCTCCACCGTGGTGAACCGACGCGAGCAGTGCGGACACTCACGGCGGCGTCTGATGGCATGGCCGTCGTCGCTGATTCGCGTATCCACAACCTTGGTATCGGGATTCTGGCAGAAAGGACAGTGCATATGCAATATCATAGCGCCAAAGAATCTCAAGACCCACGTATACCGGGCCTATCAGCGTATAACACTGGACAAACTCCTCGAATTCAGCTACTGCCTTCATCCAAACGAGAGGTCATTGAGGCCCCGTCGTGCATCTTCTGGATCTAAAGCCGATGCCTCACTCGTCGCTGGGAATCAGAATTCGGTCCCCAACGCGCAGGTTGGGTGAGGACATATTGTTGATCTGCATGATGCGGTCTACGTTCTTGGTGACATCCTCGCCTTGCGGGGTGATTGCGGCCGCATAGGACCAGACATTGTCGCCCGGACGAACTGTTCTGGTGACGACTTCCTGTGGTCCTGGAGCAGAGCTGGCCGGACGAGCCATCCATCCGAACCCAGCCAGGGTCAAAGCTCCGACAGCCAGGAAAACCGCGATTCTGCGCACGACGACACCCGCAAACCCCTGATCAGGCAGACAGGCATTGACAGCTCTGCGAAGACGAGCCAAGACGGACGAGAACACAGAACGCACATAGGCCAGGCAGACCGAAAACGGGTTCGTCGGCGCAGACATGCGGGAACCGGCACAGGTACGGACAACCATGGCACACCTCTTTCGAACATTTGTTCTATCGAACAGATGTTCTCATTCTGGCACCGCGATGGTTATTTGGCAAGGCTGATTCGAACATTTGTTTGATTTTTCACTTCAGGCAGGTTAGACTGAGTTCAGTTTCCAAGGAAAGGAGCCCATCGTGAGTACCATCCCCTTCACCGGGTCCACGGCCACGAGCTCCCTCAACCAGTCCACTCTTGCCAACAGCGCCGGATCTCAGGAAACCGGCTCACCCTCAGCCAAGGAGACGACGAAAGAAAAGGCAGCCACCTCCAAGAGTCCGAATCTGGAGTCCAGACCCAAACTGACCGATCGCCAGGCCAAGGTCTTGGAAGCCATCAAGCGGCACCTGTCAGAGCGCGGATTCCTGCCCTCCTACAGGGAGATCGGCAGAGACGCGGGACTGCGCAGCACTTCTTCCGTCAAGCACCAGCTTCAGGTCTTGCAGGATCTGGGCTATATCCGTCTGACTGCCAACAAGGGACGTGCCATAGAGCTGGTCCAGGATCAGCCTGAGCCAACTGCTGGAATCGCCAAGATCATGCCCTTCCCTGATACACAGGCCGACGAGGCCATCATGCAGTCGCGCGACGTGCCCCTGGTCGGCAGAATCGCCGCCGGCCAGCCTATTCTGGCCGAGCAGCATGTGGACGATGTCATGCGTCTGCCCGAACGTCTGACCGGATCCGGGGAGCTCTTCATGCTTGAGGTCCATGGGGATTCCATGGTCGATGCCGCCATCTGCGACGGGGACTTTGTCGTTGTCCGCCGCCAGCAGGAAGCTGAGAACGGAGATATCGTTGCAGCCCTGCTTGACGATGGAGCCACGGTAAAAACCTTCCGCCGCGAGGAGGGCCACGTTTGGCTGATTCCCCACAACCCGGCCTACTCCCCCATCGACGGCACCCACGCCGTCATCATGGGCAAGGTAGTCACCGTTCTGCGCAAGGTCTGAAGACTACATGTCCAAATGCTCGCCGCTGCTATCCCGGTGGCCCTGGGGTTCTATCTGAAAGGTCGTGTGTTCGACCGAAACAGGGAAATGATCGCGCAGGCAGCGTTGCATGCTGGTAAGAATGCGTTCGCTCTCAACAGCCGTCGTGCCCTGACGCACTACCACATGCGCCGTCAGCTGCGGCAGACCGGTGGAAACACTGTTGGCATGCAGGTCATGTACCTCAAGTACGCCAGGCACGCCCTCCAGGTGCTTCCTGACCTTGGCCATGTCGAGGTCCGCCGGAGTCTCCTCAAGCAGCACAGAGACGCTGCTGGCCAGCAGTTTGATCGCACGGGGAATCATCAGCAGGGCGATCAGTCCTCCCGCCACGGCATCGAACCCGGCCCAGCCGGTGATCATCATGACCACGGCTGATACCAGAACCGCCACCGAGCCCAATGCATCGTTAACCACCTCGAGAAAAGCGGCACGCATGTTCAAATTGTCCTTGTGCCCTGAGGCCAGGACCAGGATGGATCCCACATTGGCAGCCAGACCCAAAAGTCCGAAGAAGAGCAGCAGTCCCTGCTGATGGACCTGATCCCGACCGGGCGACCAGAGCCGCAAGACGGCCTCCACGATGGCATAGATGCCCACAGCCAGCAGAACCAGAGCACCGCCAGCCGCCGTGATGACCTCCAGACGGGACCAGCCCCAGGTCCGTCGGTTCGTGGGGCGGCGATCCATCAACACAGCGGTTACCGTGGAGGCGATCAGCACAGCCATGTCGGTCATCATGTGCCCGGCATCGACCAGCAGGGCCAGGCTGCGGGTGACCAAGGCGCCGACGACCTCGGCAACAAAGACCGATCCCGTCAGCGCCAGGGTCGTCAGCAACTGTCGACGATGGGCGGATCCGCCGCCTTGGACACCACCTTCATGAGCACTCATGCATACCCCGATTCATCAGTCACCAAGGTAAGTCACCAGGGGCTGCAAGGCAAGGGTCTTATGCCAAATCCTCAGAAGCCGAACTTGCTGGCCGTCTCCTTGAGGGTCTCGGCGGAGCGCTTCAGAGCGGCCAGCTCGCCGTCGCTCAGCGGAGTGTTGATGTGGGTGTTGACCCCGTCACGGTTGAGCACGCTGGGCACCGACATGCACACGTCCGATATGCCGTGGAAGTCCTCCAACATAGAGCTGACCGGCAGGATTCGGTCGGTGCCGTTGAGGATGGACTCGATGATGTCCACGCCGGACATGGCGATGGCGAAGTTGGTCGCCCCCTTGCCCTCGATGATCTGGTAGGCGGCGTTCTTCACCTCCTGGTGGATCTCCTCGCGCTTGGCCGCATCCAAAGGCTCGTGGCCAGGCAGCTCCATCCAGTCGCACATGGGCACCCCGCCGATGGTGGCTGAGCTCCAGAGCGGGACCTCGGAGTCGCCGTGCTCGCCGGCGATGTAGGCATGCACGTTCTTGACGTTGACACCGGTCTGCTGGCCGATCAGGTAGCGCAGTCGGGCGGAGTCCAGGTTGGTGCCCGAACCGAACATCTGATTGACCGGCAGCCCGGACAGCTCCAGGGAAACTCGGGTCACGATGTCGACAGGGTTGGTAATCAGCAGGAAGATGGCGTTGGGGGCCACCTCGACCATCTGAGGGATGATGGACTTCATCATGTTGATGGTGGCGCCGGCCAGGTCAAGCCGGGTCTGTCCCGGCTTCTGCCTGGCTCCGGCCGTGATGACCACCATGTCGGCGTCGGCGCAGATCTGCGGATCGTCCGAGCCGTCGATGGTGACTGTGGGGTAGAAACTGGATCCGTGCTGCATGTCGCGGACCTCGGCCTCAACACGCTGGGCGTTGATATCCTCAAGGACGATCTCCCGAGCCACACCGCGCTGGGCCGCCGAAAAGGCCAGAGTCGACCCCACGGCTCCGGCTCCCACGATTGCTAGCTTGGTTGGCTTGATTGATGATTCCGCCATAGTTTTATGGACCTCTCTTATCGGAACCCGGGAAACGGGTTTGCCGCTGACAACATACGTAGTCTACCCAGCATAGATGACCTGGCGCGCACCTGCTCTTATGAGCTCAGCCCGGCTGATGGCGTGTCACCCGCTGAAGCCTGCAAGGGCTTCTGATCGATGGCCTGGTCAAGCACGGCAGCTGCCAGCCGGTCATCCACATCAGCGCTCAGCGCAACCCCATCGGCCCGGTATTCCAACGAATCCACCCGTCCCAGCTGCCGCACCTGCTCCAGCAGGGAGCCGCTGGTGTACGGGAGGATAGCCTGGACATGCACAGCGGGGGCGGGCAGCAGCTCCTCCACTCGTCTGCGCAGGGGCTCCAGACCCCGACCCTGCCTGGCCGAGACCAGGAAGGCCTCGGGCTCAAGGTTGGCAAGGCGCTGCCGGGCATCCCGATCGATCAGATCAACCTTGTTGAAGACCAGCAGGCGGGGAATGGACTCAGCGCCGGGGATGTCTGCCAGCACGGCGTCCACAGCCCTGATCTGCCCGAAGGGATCGGGATGGGAGCCGTCTACGACGTGCAGAATCAGATCGGACTGCCCCACCTCCTCCAGGGTGGATTTGAAGGCCTCGACCAGCTGGGTGGGCAGACGGCGTACGAACCCGACCGTGTCCACGTAGACGTAGAGCCGGCCGTCCGCCGTCTTGGTGCGCCTGACGGCCGTGTCCAGCGTGGCGAAGAGGGCGTTCTCCACCAACTCCTCGGAGCCGGTCAGCCGGTTGGTCAGCGAGGATTTGCCGGCGTTGGTATACCCCACCACGGCCACTGCCGGCAGCTGGTAACGCCGACGCGACCCACGCTTGACCTGGCGCGAGGGGGCCATCTGGGCGATCTGACGCTTCAGCCGGGAAATCCGTCGCCTGATGACCCGACGGTCGGTCTCGATCTTGGTCTCTCCCGGGCCGCGGGAGCCTATGCCGCCGGCCTGTCCCGCAGCCTGGCCGCCGGCCTGGCGGGAGAGGGATCCGCCCCAGCCGCGCAGCCTGGGCAGCATGTACTCCAATTGGGCCAGCTCCACCTGGGCCTTGCCCTCGCGGCTGGTGGCATGCTGGGCGAATATATCCAGAATCAAGGCTGTCCTGTCGACCACCTTGACCTTGGTGACGTCCTCAAGGGCACGTCGCTGGGAGGGATGAAGGTCGTCATCGATAATGATGGTGTCGGCGCCCAGCCCAGCCACGATATCCGCCAGCTCCCGTGCCTTGCCCGAACCCAGGTAGGTGGCCGGATCCGGCTTGACCCGCTGCTGGAGCAGCCCGTCAAGCACCTGAGCCCCGGCCGTCCGCGCCAGGGCGGCCAGCTCGCGCAGGGACTCCTCGGCCTGACCGACCGTGGTCCGCGAACCCGACCAGACGCCGACCAGAACCACCCGCTCCAGACGGACCTTGCGGTACTCCACCTCGGTCACGTCCTGGAGCTCGCCCAGTCCCTCGACATGGCGGAAGGCATTGCGCCGGCTGCGCTCCTGCCACTCCTGATCCTGGTCCTGCCCGACCTGCCCCTCGCTGCCGGTCAGCACCTCGGACTTGTGGGCGAGCGGGTCCTGGTGGGCATCGACAACTGCTGAACCATGTTCTTGGGTCGGTTTTTCTTGGGTCAAAGGCACCTCTGCATTGATCTATGGACTAGGGAACGAATCCGGTGTAGGCGGAATCATGACACAGTCTTTATTATCATCTTCTTAGCAGACATCAGCGGATGCCCGAGGGACGGGCAGATTTCAAAGACGGACAGGATGGACATGACGCACAGGGACCATGGCAGCAGCCGGGGGCAATCCTCCAGGACCGGGAAGGACGGAGGCGAACAGTACTTCGTAGCCCGTCCGGCCTCCCCCGACCAGCGGCGGACCATCCAGGTGGAGCTGGCCGGCCGCACCTGCCAGGTGGAGGTCTCCCACGGGGTCTTCTCGTCAGGCAGGCTTGACCTGGGCACTTCGGTCCTGCTCAAACGCGTCCCCCAACCCCCGTCCGAAGGCGATTTTCTGGACCTGGGCTGCGGCTGGGGTCCCATCGCCCTGAACATGGCCATACAGTCGCCCAAGGCCAACGTCTACGCTGTAGACACCAACCTGCGAGCCCTGGATCTGACCGCCCGCAACGCCCGATCCCAGAACCTTGACAGGGTGCATACCCTGACCCCGGAACAGGTGCCGGACAATCTGCGCTTCGACCTGATCTGGTCCAATCCGCCCATCCGGGTGGGCAAGGCGGCCCTGCACGACCTGCTGATGACCTACCTGCCCAGGCTGAAGCCCCAGGGCCTGGCCTACCTGGTGGTTCAGCGCAACCTGGGCGCCGACTCCTTGATTCCATGGCTGTCTGACGCCCTGGGCCCCGGCTGGACGGCGGAGAAGTATGCCTCGTCCAAGGGCTACCGGATCATCGAGGTGGGCCGGGCATGAGGTTCGAGTATCCTGCCGAGCTGCCCATCAGCGCGGCCAAGGAGGACATCGTCCATGCCGTGCAGTCCTCCCAGGTGGTCATCGTCTCGGGCCAGACCGGCTCGGGCAAAACCACCCAGATCCCCAAGATCCTCCTGGAAATGGGTCGCGGCGACCACGGCCGCCAGATTGTGCACACCCAGCCCAGAAGGATCGCCGCCAGAACCGTGGCCGAGCGCATCGCCTCGGAGACGGGCACCAGGCTGGGCGATCAGATCGGCTACCAGGTGCGATTCACCGATAAGTCCAGCCGAAGCACCCGTCTGCGAGTGGTCACCGACGGCATCCTCCTGGCGCAGATCCAGGGCGATCCGCAGCTGCGGGCCTACGACACCATCATCATCGACGAGGCCCACGAGCGCAGCCTGAACATCGACTTTCTGCTGGGGTATCTGACCGCCCTGCTGCCCAAACGGCCCGATCTGAAGTTGATCATCACCTCGGCCACCATTGATTCGGTCAAGTTCCGCAACCACTTCGCCAAGGCCCTGCACACCCAGGTGCCCGTGCTGGAGGTCTCCGGCCGCACCTATCCGGTCCAGACCCTCTACGAGCCTGCTGGGTCGGCCCCTGCCCTGATGCGGCATGTCCCCGGGTTCGACTCCGAGAAGGAGGGACCGGACAGGGAGGAGCCGGACATGCCCCAGGCGGTGGCCCGGGCCTGCGCCGAGCTGGTCATCCACTCCACCCACGTGGACGGCCCTAGGGACATCCTGGTCTTCGCCGCCGGAGAACGCGATATCCGCGAGTACGAGACCGCCCTGCGACGGCACTTCGGCCCTCGGACCTCCGACATGCGCCGTCCGGACGCCCTGGAGATCATCCCCCTCTTCGCCCGCCTGTCGGCCAAGGAACAGCACCGGGTCTTCGAACGCCACGGCCATCAGCGCATCGTCATCGCCACCAACGTGGCCGAAACCTCCCTGACGGTGCCGGGCATCCGTTACGTGGTGGATCCGGGACTGGCCAGGATCAGCCGCTACTCCAAGTCGGCCAAGGTCCAGCGCCTGCCCATCGAACCTATCTCCCAAGCTTCAGCCGATCAGCGGGCTGGTCGCTGCGGGCGCGTGGCCGACGGCATCGCCATTCGTCTGTATGCCAAGGATGACTATGACACCCGTCCCAAGTTCACCGATCCTGAGATCCTGCGCACCTCCCTGGGTTCAGTCATCCTGCACATGCTCTCGGTGGGCGTGGCCCATACGGCCGAGGACGTCACCGACTTCGGCTTCATCGATCCGCCCGACACCCGTGCGGTCAGCGACGGTCTGCGGGAGCTGACCGAGCTGCAGGCCATCTCCCGCCGGCAGGGCCTCATCCGGCTGACCAATCTGGGACGACGGCTGGCCAGGATCCCCATCGACATCCGTCTGGGCAGAATGATCCTGCAGGCCGGCCAGGACGCCACCCCGGACACCCTGGCCGCCGTTCTGGTGGTCGTGGCCTTCCTCTCCCTGCAGGACCCTCGCGAGCGCCCGGAGGAGAAGCGCGAGGAGGCCGACAGGATCCATGCCCGCTACGAGGACCCCTCCAGCGACTTCCTGACCGCCCTGAACATCTGGAACCGCTTCTTCCCGCAGGACAAGGAGCCATCCAACGGGGCCCTGCGCAAGGCCTGCAAGCAGGAGTACATGGCCTTCCTGCGCATGCGGCAGTGGCATGACCTCTACCGGCAGCTGGCCCAGATGTGCCGGGGCCTGCACATGAAGGTAGGCTCCCCCGTCCCCGTCAAGGGTCCGGACCAGGCTCTGCTGGCCCTGCCTATAGGGCAGCAGGCGGCACACGCCCTGGTCTGCTCCTGGGACGACCAGGGCATCCATCGTTCCATGCTGGCCGGCCTGCTCTCCAGCCTGGGCATGCAGGTGATCCACGAGCCCAAGGCCTCCGATTTCGCCGGCCTGCATGGCGCGGCCCGGGCCAAGGCCATGAAGCGGGCGCGCCGGCAGGCCAAGAACGACTACCAGGGGGCGCGCGGCACGCATTTCGCCATCTTCCCCGGATCTGCGCTCTCCAAGGCCAATCCGCCCTGGATCATGGCCGCCGAGCTGGTGGAGACCTCCCGGCTCTGGGCTCGCTGCTGCGCGGCCATCAATCC
Source organism: Bifidobacterium asteroides (assembly GCF_030758775.1). NCBI lineage: Bacteria > Bacillati > Actinomycetota > Actinomycetes > Bifidobacteriales > Bifidobacteriaceae > Bifidobacterium > Bifidobacterium asteroides. Next base: position 654,691 of record NZ_CP132384.1, on the reverse strand, counting down.
GGCCTGGGCCGAGCCCCTGGCCAAGTCCCTGACCAGGACCACCTACGCCGAACCCCACTGGTCGGCTTCCCGTGGTGCCGCGGTCGCAACTTCCAAGGTCCTGCTCTACGGCCTGCCCATCGTGCGCGACAGGACGGTCCAGTGGGCCCGGATCAACCCCGGCCAGGCCAGGGACATGCTGATACGCCAGGGCCTGGTCCAAGGTGACGTGCGCGAGCGCTTCCCGCATGACGGCTTCATCCAGGCCAACCGGCAGGTGCTCAGCGAGGCCGGTGAGCGGACCAGCAGAACCCGCCAGGTGACCGGCGCCGTCACCGAGGAGGACCTCTACGACTTCTACCAGGAGCGCATCCCCCAGGAGGCCACTTCCCTGGCCGCACTGGGCTCTTGGTGGCGGCGGCACCACGATGCGGACCCCCACCTGCTGGACTTCGACCCTGACAAGGTGGAGCGCCTGAACGACCAGTCCGCCTCCTACCGACCCGGAGACTACCCCGACCACTGGCACACCCTGGGCACCGACGGCCGGCCCATGGATCTGCCCCTGACCTACCGCTATCAGCCGGGAGAGCCGGACGACGGCATCACGGTCCACATTCCCCTGCACTGCCTGAACCAGCTGACGCCCGGACAGTTCAGCTGGACCGTGCCCGGCCTCCTGGACGATCTGATCACAGCCACCATCAAGTCCCTGCCCAAGGCCCTGCGGGTCCAGTTCGTACCCGCCCCTGACGCCGCCCGGACCATCCGCGCCTGGATAGACGGCCACTATCCCCTGCTGCCCGGCGCCGATCCTGACTCGGCAGAGCAGGCCACCTACGGATCGGCTGACCAGCAGTCTGCGTCCGGGGACGAAACCGGTGCAGAAGCCATCCCCGCCGAGGGCTGGCCGGACTTCGAGCAGGCCTTCACCGCCGCGGCCATAGACACGGTCGGAGCCCAGCTGCACCCGGAGGTCTTCACCCAGGACAGGCTGGAACGACTGCCCGACTACCTGCGGCCCACCTTCCAGGTGGAGGAGAAACGGCGCCACGGCCATCCCAAGGTCCTGGGCAGGTCCAAGTCCCTGACCGACCTGCAGCGCGACCTGGCCGGACAGGCCCGGCAGTCGGCCCGGTCCCGGGTTGACTCCCAGGCCAGCAAGGCCGCCCGACAGGGCCAGGTGGTCAAGAGCGCCGACCTGCTTCACCAGTCCGGCGCCACCACCAAACCGCGAGAGGAGCTGATCTGGCAGGCCGCCCTGGGCAAGCTCCACCTGCCTGCCCAAAGGATCTCCTCGCGCTGGCTGAGCCGGGAGACCCTGATGCTGGCCTCGGCCCCCTACCCGGACACCTCCGCCCTTGCCGAAGACCTGCAGATGGCTGCTGTCAAGCGCCTGATCCCCCACACCGAGGCCATCACCGACGACCGGTCCCTGCAAGAGGCTGTGGCCGGCGTCAGCCAGGTCTACGAGGACACCGTCTACCAGGTGGCCAAGGATGTTGTCGCCATTCTGGAGACCTCGGCCCAGGTGGACAAGGCCGTGTCTGGCCCGGCCGATCTTCCCCTGCTCTCGGTCCTGCAGTGGATCCGCCAGCACGCCGGCGGATTGGTGGCCAAGGGTTTCATCGGCGCCGACCCGCCCTACGCCCTTCCCCGCCTGCGCACATATCTGAAGGCGGACCTGATGCGCCTGAACAAGGCCCGCAGGGACAAGGACCGTGACGTACGATGGGCATGGCAGGCGCAGACCGCCCAGGATCTGGTGGACCAGGCGGCCAAGGCGGCCCAGGCCCTGCCCGCCGGTCCCGGACGAGACCAGGCCATGGACCGTGCGCGAAGGGGACGTTGGATGATGGAGGAGTACTTTGTCTCCATCTGGGCCCAGGAGCTGGGGACGGCCATCCCTGTCAGCCTGCAACGGATCAGGAAGGTGCTGGAAGGAAAGCCATGAGCACGAAACCATCGGGACGATCACGCAGGGGCAGCACCAAACGCGGACGGATGACCCTCCGCCGCGCGCAGACCCTGGGGGCCGCCCTGATGGCCATAGTCCTGGTGGTCGCCCTGTGCATCCTGGCCGTCCGCTTCGTCTCCTACCGGCTGATGGTCGGCCGCGTCATCCGCCACCAGGAGGAGCTGTCCCAGGAGTACGTTTTCAATCCAGGCAAAATCATCACCGATCACCGCTTCCATGACACCGTCGATATGAACGCCGACGATGTCCAGGACTTTTTAAACAAGCATGAGGCCTCATGCAGCGGATCCACCTGCCTGCGCAGCCTGCAGATGGATGTCCCCGACCGTCCCGGTGACGGTCTATGTGATGCCTACAAGGGCGGCAAGAGGCAGAGCGCGGCTCAGATCATCGACGGTGCCGCCCGCTCCTGTGGAATCAGCCAGAAGGTCCTCCTGACCATGCTGCAAAAGGAGCAGCATCTTGTGGCCACCAACCAGTCCCCCACACAGGTCCAGCTCAAGTCGGCCATGGGCCTCTCCTGCCCAGACGATGCAGACTGCGACACCCGCTATGCCGGATTCTTCAATCAGGTCTACGGGGCCGCCCACCGATTCCGCTACTACCAGGCCCATCGGGACCAGTATTCCTACCAGACCAAGGCCCTGAACGATGTGCGCTTCAGCCCCGATGCCTCCTGCGGCAGCGGCAAGGTCTACATCGAGAACGACGCCACCGCCCTGCTCTACATCTATACGCCCTACCAGCCCAACGAGGCAGCGTTGCAGGCAGGCGACGGCGAAGGCGACCGCTGCTCGAGCTACGGCAACCGCAACTTCGTCATCATCTACAACAACTGGTTCGGCCGATCGGACCAGTGAGCCCCGGTTTCAAAGCCTGGGCAGGTAGTAGGCCAGCTCGTAGGGGGTGACCTGCCGGCTGTATCCGGCCCACTCCCGGTGCTTGTTGCGCAGGAAGTATTCAAAGGTCTGCTCGCCAAGCACCTGAGCCACGAAGTCCGACTTCTCCATGACCTTGAGCGCCGCGTCCAGACTGTCAGGCAGGGGCTCGATGCCCATGGCCTGCCGCTCGGCGTCGGTCAGCTCCCAGACATCATCGCTGGTGGGCTCGCACAGGGTCATCTTCTGCTCGATCCCGTCCAGGCCGGCAGCCAGCAGCACCGAATAGGCCAGATAGGGGTTGGCCCCCGGATCCAGCCCGCGGAACTCCATCCTGGCCGAGTTGCCCTTGCCGGGCTTGTACTGGGGTATGCGCAGGAGGGCGGACCGGTTGTTGTGCCCCCAGCAGACGTAGCTGGGCGCCTCGGCCCCGCCCCAGAGACGCTTGTAGGAGTTGACATACTGGTCGGTCACCGCGCAGATCTCGGCCGCATGGGCCAGGATGCCGGCGGCGAACTGCCGGGCCGTCTGGGACATGTTGAACTCCTGGCCTACCTCGTAGAAGGCGTTGGTGTCCCCCTCGAACAGGCTCAGATGGGTATGCATGCCCGATCCAGGCTGGTCGGTGAAGGGCTTGGGCATGAAGCTGGCGTAGATCCCCCGCTCCAGGGAGATCTCCTTGACCACGGTCCGGAAGGTCATGATGTTGTCGGAGGTGGTCAGGGCGTCGGCATAGCGCAGGTCGATTTCGTTCTGCCCCGGCCCGGCCTCGTGGTGGGAGTACTCCACCGAGATGCCCATCTGCTCCAGCATGTTGACGCAGGCCCGGCGGAAGTCCATCCCCGGGCTGCGGGGCACATGGTCGAAGTATCCGCCCTCATCGATGGGGGTCGGGGTCTGGGACCAGTCCTCCTGATTCTCGAACAGGTAGAATTCAATCTCCGGATGGGTGTAGAAGATGAAACCCTTCTCCTTGGCCTTGGCCAGGGCCCGTTTGAGCACGTGCCGAGGATCCCCGCTGCTGGGCTCGCCGTCCGGGGTGAGCACGTCGCAGAAGATGCGCGCTGTGCCCTGCGGTCCGCCCCTCCAGGGAAGGATCTGGAAGGTGGACGGGTCGGGCTTGACGATCATGTCATCCTCGGAGACCCTGGTCATGCCCTCGATGGCCGAGCCGTCAAAGCCCAGCCCCTCCTCGAAGGCCACCTCCAGCTCGGTGGGTGCTATGGCCACCGACTTCAGGGTTCCCAAGACATCGGTGAACCAGAGACGAATGAACCGGACATCGCGCTCCTCGACGGTGCGCAGCGCGAATTCCTCTTGCTTATCCATAGAGCTTATGCTCCCATTCCTATATTTCGCTGACTTGCTTATAGCGTTAACAATGCCCTGAGACCAGGTCCAGTGCCTGCCCCAGGGTGAAGGCCCCCTCATAGAGGGACTTGCCCAGAATGGCGCTGTCCACGCCCCGATCCACCAGACCCAGGATGTGGCTCAGGTCATCCAGGCTGGATATGCCGCCCGATGCCGTCACCTTGGCCGGGGTCCGGTCAGCCACCTGTCCCAGCAGATCCAGGTTGGGGCCGGTCATCATCCCGTCGCGGGTCACGTCGGTGACCACGTACCGGCTGCACCCGTCCCGGTCCAGCCGCTCCATGGCCTCGAAAAGGTCCCCGCCCTGTCTGGTCCAGCCCCGTGCGGCCAGGGTGTGTCCGCGCACGTCCAGACCCACGCAGATCCTCTGCCCGTAACGCTCCAGGACCTGGCTGGTCCACTCCGGGTCCTCCAGGGCCGCCGTGCCGATGTTGACCCGGGTGGCACCTGCATCCAGGGCGGCCTCCAGGCTGGCATCGTCACGGATGCCGCCGCTGAGCTCCACCTTGACGCGATCGCCCAGCTGGGTGACCAGGGCGGCCAGCTTGTCACGGTTGTCTCCGGTGCCGAAGGCCGCATCCAGATCCACCAGGTGGAGCCACTGGGCACCCTGGTCGACCCAGGCCTTGGCTGCATCGGCAGGCTCACCGTAGACCTTCTCGGAGCCGGAGACCCCTTGCCTGAGGCGAACCGCCTTTCCGTCGCGGACATCGACAGCGGGTAGGAGCGTCAGCATCTCATTCACCTTTCTCGGAGGGGATTCCGGAAGCCCCGGGAAGGGTCCGCACCCAATTGGTCAGCAGCCGCGCCCCGGCCTGACCGGACTTTTCAGGATGGAACTGGGTGGCGCTCAAGGGACCGCATTCATAGGCGGCCACGAATCTGCTGCGCCCATAGGTGGCCCAGGTAACCAGCGGTTCGCCGAACAATGCGCCCTCTGTTGACCCTGGCTGCCTGTCGCTGTGTTCATTCAACGCCGATACTCGTAGGGACAGATCGGGCTGCGCCACGCCGGCCCGATCATCCCCCTGCACCGCTATGGCGGCATAGGAGTGGACAAAGTAGAAGCGCTGGTCCTGGACCCCTGCCAACAGTCGTGTTCCCTGAGGCGCCTGGACATGGTCCCAACCCATATGGGGCACCACGTCAGCGTCCAGCCTGGTCACCCGACCGGGGATCAGGCCCAGGCCGGGCTCGCTGCGGCCGTCCTCGTCCCCGAACTGGAACATGATCTGAAGGCCTATGCAGACCCCCAGGACCGGCAGCCCTTGGGCCAGGCGATCCAGGATGATGCGGTCACCGCCGACGGCGCGCAACCCTGCCATGCAGGCCCCGTAGGCCCCCACGCCGGGGATGACCAGGCCGTCGGCCTTCATGGCCAGGTCCGGGTCGGCGCTGATTTGTGCATCGACCCCCAGCTGGGAGAGGGCATGCACCATGGATCTGACATTGCCGAACCCATAGTCAAGCACCTGTATCCTGGTCATGTTCCTCCTAGCAGGTCTTTTGTCTGAACGTTTACTCGACGCGGCCCTGGCGGGTCGATCCGCCGGCCCCGAACCTGGTGTGCGAGGCGATGATGCCCATGGCCTTCTCGCGGTTGTACTCCCCCGAATCGAAGATGGCGGCCCCATCCTGGCGCAGCCTGTCCACGGTGGTGGTCCCGATCATCAGGTCCTCCACGAAGTCGGCGGTGGCGGCAAAGAGGATGGGCGGTGCGAGCGTCTGCCCCGACTGCCCGCTGATCCAGAGGGTCACTTCGAGTTTGTCGGCCCGGTTGACCGCCAGGATGGCGCTGAGCCCGGATACGACCGTGGTCAGGTCGCGGATGGCTGCCTCGGGTCCGTCACCGTCCAGGTTTCTCAGGACGGCCACGGCACCCTCACGGGCCTGGATGCACCAAGCTGAGATATCGGATATCTGGCAGAAGGCCGCCAAAAGCTCTGCCGAAGCCAGACGGGTCACCATGACGGCGGCCTTGGCCCGATTGCCGATCAGGCCTTCCAGCTCCTGGTCGAAATCGGCAGCAACGCCATCAGCCTCATCCGGTTCCACCGACGATTCGTCAGCGGACCCGGAATCCAAACCGGCCTCGTCAGCCACGCCTGATTCGGTATGGCCAACAGGCTGATCCGCCTGATTCTGGCCTTCATTGAACTCGGCCTCAAAGCTGGCCAGGGCCCGCTCGACCTCCTCCTCGCTCAGATGGTGGCCGGAATCCGGCAAGCCCTGATCCTCGCTGTCATTGTTGTCGTGTTCATCAGCGCTCATAGCGACCCCTTGGTGCTGGGGATCCCCTTCACCCTGGGATCAGGCTCCACGGCGAAGCGCAGAGCCCTGGCCAGGGCCTTGAACTCAGCCTCGGCGATGTGGTGCGGATCCCTGCCCGACAAGAGTGTCAGGTGCAGGCAGATGCCGGCATGCAGGGCGATGGACTCCATGACGTGCCTGACCAGGGAGCCGGTGAAGTGCCCGCCGATCATGGCGTACTCGAACCCCTCGGGCTCGCCGGTGCAGACCGCATAGGGCCTGCCGGAAATGTCGACCACGGCTCGTGCCAGGGCCTCGTCCAGGGGAACGGTGGCATCGGCGAAGCGCTTGATGCCCCGCTTGTCGCCCAGGGCCTGGGCCAGGGCCTCGCCAAAGACGATGGCCACGTCCTCGACGGTGTGATGGACGTCGATCTGGGTGTCCCCGCTGGCCTTGATGGTCAGGTCGATCAGGGAATGCCTGCCCAGGGCCGTCATCATATGGTCATAGAAGGGAACCGAGGTGTCGATATCGGTCACTCCGGTGCCATCCAGGTCCAGACTCAGGCTCACCTTGGATTCACTGGTCTGGCGGGTGATGGTGGCTGTTCTGCCTGCCATTGCTGCTCCTCCGCTTTCTGCCGCGCTCTCCAGTTCGCACTGTGTCTTCTGCACGGCGTCTAGACCACCAGCATAGCCGTTCGGCTGGTCTGCATCCTCCTAGAACCGCTTGAGGACATGGACCAGGGTTTGACGGAATCGATCCATCTCCGCGTCCGTGCCCATGCAGACCCTCAGGTAGCCCTGGGGGCCCACGGCCCGGATCAGCACGCCTTCATCCTTCATGGCATCGAAGACGGCATCCCGGTCGGGGAAGATGCCGAAGAGGATGAAGTTGGACGCCGATGGCACCACCGTCAAGGGCTGACCATGGAACTTCTGTCCGGCCAGCCACTGGGCGGTCCGCCGACGGGTCTGGCGAAGCTGATCCACCCGAGCCAGCTGGAGGTCCGTGTGCTCCAGGGCAGCCAGGGCCGCAGCCTGGGTCAAAGCACTCAGGTGGTAGGGCATTCGGACGATGCGGACCGCGTCGACTATTCCCTGGGATGCGGCCAAATAGCCCACCCTGGCGCCAGCGAAGGCGAAGGCCTTGGACATGGTCCGGCTGACTGCCAGATGGTCGTACTGCCCGATCAGGCTGACCGCCGAGGGTGTGCCCGGGTCGCGGAACTCGATGTAGGCCTCGTCCACGACCACGATGGGTCGGGAGGACGGATCCGCGCCCGCTACAGGGACCTTGGAGCAGGCCTCAAGAAGCCTGGTCAGCTGATCCATGGGCAGGGGCGTCCCCGTGGGATTGTTGGGGCTGGTCACCAGAACCATGGCTGGCCTCAAAGCCTTGATGCGCTCGATGGTCGCATCCATGTCCAGGCTGAAATCGGGCAGCCGATGGGCCAGTTCCCAGTCGGTGAAGGTGTCCCTGGCGTACTCGGGATACATGGAGTAGGTCGGGTCGCAGCCCAAGGCGGTCCTGCCCGGTCCGCCGAAGGCCTGGAAGAGCTGGAGCATGATCTCATTGGACCCGTTGGCCGCCCAGATCTGCTCGGGCTCGAGCGAGGTCCCTGATTCCCTCTTCAGATAGGCCGCCAGGGCCCGCCGCAGTTCCTCATGCTCCCTGTCCGGATAACGATTGAGGCCGGGGGCCACCTGGCGCACACGCTGGCAGATGGCCTCAACCACTTCTTGATCCAAGGGGTAGGGGTTCTCGTTGACATTCAGGCAGACCGGGACATCCAGCTGGGGGGCGCCGTAGGGCTCCTCTCCCACCAGATCCGTACGCAGGGGCAGATCGGCTGGTATGGCACTCACCGCAGACCGGCCTTCTCTTCGTTGGCTTCCAGGTCGGCCTTGTCATAGGGGTCGTCCAGGAACCGGCTCAGAATGCACTCGCCATGGGCGGGCAGGTCCTCGGCTACGGCGAAATCGTTGATCTTGGCCGCGATGGGCTTGAGCCCCTCCTCGTCATATTCGATGACTTCGACAGGCTTCATGAAGGTGTGGACGCCCAGGGCCACGTCGAACCGGGCGGTTCCGCCGGTAGGCAGGACGTGGTTGGACCCGGACATGTAGTCGCCCAGGGGAACAGGAGAGTATGGGCCGCGGAAGATGGCGCCCGCGTTTCGAATCCGGTCGATGACGGCATCAGGATCGGCCGTCTGAACCTCCAGATGTTCGGCTGCATAGGCATTGGCCACGTCGATGGACTGGTCGATCCCGTCGGTCAGGATGATTCCCGACTGGTTGCCGCCCAGAGAGGTGCGCACCCGGTCGGCATGCTCGGTCCGAGGCACCCTGCGCCCCAGAGCCTCCTGAACACCCTGGGCCAGATCCTGGCTGTCGGTGATCAGCACCGAGCCGGCCAGCTCGTCATGCTCGGCCTGGCCGATCAGGTCTGCCGCAACCCAGTCGGGGTTGGCTTGCCCGTCAGCCAGAATAGCGATTTCCGTGGGGCCGGCCACGGCGTCGATGCCCACCATGCCGGAGACCATCTGCTTGGCTGTCGCCACGAAGATGTTGCCCGGGCCGGTGATCTTGTCAACCGGATCGCAGAGAATCTCCCCGTCCTGGGGCTCGGACCCCTTGGCCCCGTATGCGAACATGGCCACGGCCTGGGCGCCGCCCACGGCATAGACCTCGTCCACCCCCAGGATGGCGCAGGTGGCCAGGATGATGGCCGCTGGCAGACCGCGGGGATCGTCAGAGGCAGGCGGAGTGGCCACAGCCAGGGAATCGACACCGGCAATCTGGGCGGGGACCGCGTTCATGATGACCGAGGAGGGGTACAGGGCCTTGCCTCCAGGCACGTACAGACCCACACGTTGAACCGGGATCCACCGCTCGCTGACCCGGGCGCCGGGTGCCAGGTCGGTGGCCATGGGCTTGGGCACCTGGGTGGTGCAGACCTTGCGGATGCGGCTAACGGACTCCTCGATTGCCGCCCTGACCTTGGGGTCCAGCCCGTCCAAGGCCTCCTGCATGGCCGATGCCGGGACCCTCAGATCATGGGGACGCACATGGTCGAACCTCTCCTCCAGGTCGCGCAGGGCCGCAGCCCCATGCTCGCGCACCTGGTCCAGTATGGGCCGCACCTGGGCGCTGGCCTCCCGGGTACCCATATCGGCTCGGGGCATGGCGGCGAGGAGTTGGGCGCGAGACATGGTTTTCCCGCGCAGATCCATGGTTCTCATCATGAGCTTTGACATACTTTGATGGTAGTGAACTTTTGTGTCGCCAAAGCCAGCGACTCACCGCCGTCCCATATGGTGAGACGGTTCCGGGCGTATCCTAGGCCGACGGCAGGCAGGAGGGTCCGAAGACCGACTTGATCTCGGCCATCATGGAGGTGTCGTGCCTGGTGCGGAATCCGTCGCCAAAGGTCAGCAGGCGGACGTTGCCCCGGTCGTCGGTGACCGCCAGACGAACCTGGCAGTAGCCGGGGTGGGACTTGAGTATCCGGGCCAGCCGCTCCATGTGCCCCCGATCCAGGGCCTGCCTGGGCAGGGTGATGGTCAGAGGCCGCTCGTCCGCCGACTCCAGGACGGGCACCTCCATATCGGTGACGCGGATGTTGGTGGCCTCGTCCCGCAGCTCGACCACACCCTTCACCCGGATGACCGAGTCCAGGACCAGGTCGTCGGAGTGGGCGTCGTAGACCTTGCCAAAGAACATGCACTGAATGGAGCTCTCCAGATCCTCGATGGTGACGATGGCCCAAGGATTGCCCTTCTTGGAGACCCGGCGGTCCACAGCAGTGACCAGCCCCGCCAGGGTCACCGCCTTGCCGTCCATGCCCTTGGACCGGTTGAGCAGCTGGGCGATGGACATGTCACGCATGCCAGCCAGAACCGAAGTCATGCCGCTCAAGGGATGGTCGGACACGTACAGACCCAGCATCTGCCGCTCGAAGTTGAGCTTGGTAGACTTGTCCCACTCGTCGATGTCGGGCACGGTCACCTGGGCATCGCCCAAGGCATCCTGCTGGGGCACGTCGTCATCGGGGTCGGCGAAGAGATCGAACTGGCCCTCGGCCTGCTTGCGCTTGATGGGCATGACCTGGTCGACGGCCTCGTCATGAATCTGGAAGAGGGCCCTCCTGTTGGGGTCGATGCCGTCGAAGGCGCCGCCCTTGATCAGGGATTCCACGGTTCGCTTGTTGAGCACCTCCATGGGCACCCGCTTGACGAAGTCCATGAAGTTGACGTACTTGCCCCGGGGCCCCTGGCGTTCCTTGATGATGTCCGCCACCACCTTGTCGCCCACATTGCGGATGGCTCCCAGGCCGAAGCGGACCACGTCGCCGACAGCGGAGTACTCGGCCACGGACTCGTTGATGTCAGGCGCCAGGATGCGGATGCCCATCCTTCTGGCCTCACCCAGGTAGAGGGCGGTCTTGTCCTTGTTGGTCTTCTCGTTCTGCAGCAGAGCGGCCATGAACTCCACCGGATAGTGGGTCTTCAGGTAGGCGGTCCAGTATGCGATCAGGGCGTAGGCCGCGGAGTGCGCCTTGTTGAAGGCGTAGCCGGAGAAGGGCACCAGGACGTCCCAGACCGCTTGGGCGGCCTCCTGGGAGTAGCCGTGCTCTTTCATGCCCTGGAAGAAGGGGACCTGCTCCTTGGCCAGGACATCGGGCTTTTTCTTGCCCATGGCCCTTCGGAGCACGTCGGCTCGGCCCAGGGAGTAGCCGGCCAGAATCCGGGCTGCGGACTGGACCTGCTCCTGGTAGACGATCAGACCGTAGGTCTCGTCAAGCACGCCCGCCAGGGGCTTGGCCACCTCCGGATGAATGGGCTCGATCTTCTGCAGCCCGTTCTTGCGCTTGGCATAGTTGATGTGCGAGTTCATATCCATGGGCCCTGGCCGGTAGAGGGCGATCAGGGCGGAGATGTCGTTGAAGTTGTCGGGCTTGAGCATGCGCAGCAGGGATCGCATCCCGTCGCCATCGAGCTGGAAGACGCCCAGGGTGTCGCCCCGGGAGAGCAGCTGATAGGTCTCCTTGTCGTCCAGGGGGACTTTCTCGATGCTGATGGGCTCCTTGCCATTGCGCTTGATGTTGGCGACCGTGTCCCTGATGACCGTCAGGTTGGACAGCCCCAGGAAGTCCATCTTGACCAGCCCCAGGGTTTCGCAGGTGTGGTACTCGAAGGTGGTGGTCACCGTACCGTCGGTGCGCTCCATCAGCGGCGAGGTATTGGTGATGGGGTTGGAGGCCATGATGGTGGCGCAGGCGTGCACGCCGGTCTGGCGGATGATGCCCTCGATGCCCTTGGCTTCCTCGGTGATCCGCTTGACGTCCGGGTTGGACTCGTACAGGTCACGGAACTCCTTGGCCTCCGGGTAGCGCTTGGACTGGGGGTCGAAGATCTCCTTGAGGCTCATGTCCTTGCCGTTGACCGTGGGCGGCAGGGCCTTGGTGACCTGGTCGCCCACCGAGTACTCGTAGTCCATGATCCTGGCCGAGTCCTTCAGGGCCTGCTTGGTCTTGATGGTGCCGTAGGTCACGCACTGGGCCACCTTGTCGGAGCCGTACTTGCGGCCCACGTAGTCCAGGACCTTCATGCGCCCCTCGGGGTCGAAGTCCACGTCGATATCGGGCAGGGAGACGCGCTCGGGGTTGAGGAAGCGCTCGAAGATCAGCCCGTGCTTGAGCGGATCCAGCTCGGTGATGCCCATGGCGTAGGCCACCATGGATCCTGCCGCCGATCCACGGCCCGGCCCCACCATGATGCCATGCTGCTTGGCCCAGTTGATGTAATCGGCCACCACCAGGAAGTATCCGGTGAACTGCATCTGGCAGATGACCCCGCACTCGTAGTCGGCCTGGTGGGAGACCTCCTCGGGCACCCCGTCCGGGTAGCGGTTCTTCAACCCCTCGTCCACCTTCTTCAGGAAGAGGGAGGTCTCGTCCCAGCCCTCCGGGCAGTCGAAGCGGGGCATGAAGGCCCCGTCCTCGTGATCGTCGAACATGACGTTGCAGCGTTCCGCGATCTCCAGGGTGTTGTCGCAGGCTTCGGGGAACTCCTTGAAGATCTCCCGCATCTCCTGTGCCGAGCGGATGTAGTAGCCGGTGCCGTCGAACTTGAAGCGTCCAGGGTCGGTCAGCCGGGATCCCGAGTTGATGCAGAGCAGGGCATCCTGGGCCGAGGCGTCCTCCTTGCGCACATAGTGCGAGTCGTTGGTGGCCACCAGGGGGGCATCCAGACGACGGGCGATCTCCAGCAGTTCCTTGGTCACCCGATGCTCGATCTCCAGCCCGTGGTCCATCAGCTCCACGTAGTAGTTCTCCTTGCCGAAGATGTCCTGGAACTCCCCTGCCGCCCGCAGGGCCTCGTCGAACTGGCCCAGCCTCAGCCTGGTCTGGATGATGCCCGAGGGGCAGCCGGTGGTGGCGATGACCCCCTGGTGGTAGGTGGACAGCAGGTCCTTGTCCATGCGGGGCCACTTGCCGACCAAGCCCTCCAGATTGGCCACCGAGGAGGCCTTGATCAGGTTGACCAGACCCGTGTCGTCGCTGGCCCAGAGGGTCATGTGGGTGATGAAGCCGCCTCCGGAGACATCGTCGGAACGCTGCTCGTCGGTTCCCCAGTGGACCCGGCTCTTGTCCTGGCGGGCAGTCTCAGGGGTCACGTAGGCCTCGATGCCGATGATGGGCTTGATGTCGGCATCCACGGCCGTCCGCCAGAGCTCGTAGGCCCCGTGCATGTTGCCGTGGTCGGTGATGGCCACGGCCGGCTGCCCCAGCCGCCCCACCTCGGCAACCAGGTCGGGGATCCTGCTGGCCCCGTCCAGGGTGGAATAGTGGGTATGGGTGTGAAGGTGAACGAAGTCTGACCGGGTTGAGGACATATCTCCAACTTACCCAGGACCCTGGCCGAATCGCCGGAGTCCGCTAGCTGCGTATACCAGTGGCGCTCTGGCGTTCTATCTGCAGGGCGCGGCGCAGATCAGCCGGATAGGAGGAGACCACCTTGGTCCAGATCTTGGTGCGGGGATGGCGGAATTCCAGGCGCATGGCGTGCAGCCACTGCCGCTTCAGGCCCAGTCGCTCCGCCAGGTCGGGGTTGGCCCCGTACATGTGGTCGCCCACCAGGGGGTGGCCTATGGAAGAGAAGTGCACGCGTATCTGATGGGTGCGCCCGGTCTCCAGATTGACGCTGACCAGGGTGGCCGAGCCGAAGCGCTCCAGTACGTCCCAGTGGGTGATGGCCTCCTTGCCTGCAGGGGTGACGGTGAAGCGGAAGTCCGAGACCCGGGCCCGGCCGATGGGAGCCTCGATGGTGGCCTTGTCCTGGGAAAGATTGCCCTGGACCAGGGCGTGGTAGATCTTGACCACCTCATGCCGAGCGAACTGCCGGCGCATCTCCTTGTAGGCCAGGTCGGACTTGCAGACCAGCATAAGGCCGCTGGTGCCTGCGTCCAGGCGGGAGACGATGCCCTGACGGCCCTGGGCCCCCATGGAGGTGATGTGGGTGCCCCGCTGCAGGAGGCTGCCCAGAACAGTTGGTCCGGTCCAGCCTATGGAGGGATGTGCCGCCACCCCAACCGGCTTGTCAACGACGACCACGTCCTCATCCTCGTAGACCACGGGCATGTCCTCAGCCACCGGCTCCACCTGTGTGGCCGGCTCGGGTTCGTCCAGCTCTATCAGATCGCCGCTCATCAGGGTGGTGGCCTTGTCCACCCGACGGCCCATGATCCGCACATGGCCCTGGGCCACCAGATCGCTGGCCTTGGCCCTGGACAGGCCCAGCATCTTGGACAGGGCCATATCCAGGCGCCGACCCACCAGGGCATCCGGCGTGGGAAGAAGCCGGGTCACTTGGCCGCTCCCCCATGTTCTTTGGGTTGGGATCTGTCGCTGAACTGCACGTTGCAGGCAATGAGCGCCACCACGGCAATACCGGCCAGAGTCAGATAGATGTCGGCCACATTGCCCACCGACCATCCGTAGTCCAGAAAGTCGACCACGGCACCGTCAAGAAAGCCTGATGCATAGGCCACCCGGTCGATCAGATTGCCTGCCGCCCCTGAGAAGGCCAGGGAGAGGGCCAGGGTCCAGGCCATGGAGGTGGTCCGCAGGGCCAGAACAATGATGAGCAGGCAGGCGGCCAGGGCGATCAGGGATATGACCCAGGTACTCCCGGATCCCAATCCAAGAGAAGCCCCAGGGTTGCGCACCAGTCGCAGACCATGCAGAGGACCCGGCAGTGCCACACTGACCCCCTTGCCCAGCCGAGCCAAGGCCAAGGCCTTGGTCACCTGATCCAACGCTATGGCCACTGCCGCCAGAGCGACGAAGACGGCCACGCGCCCGCGCAGCCGTCTCTTGTATGTGTTCTTGGTCATTACCGGATGGAATCAGTGGGCCTGTTCGGACTTCTTTTCCATGGACTGGTAATTGCTGGTGTCCGAGATCTGGTTGATGAGCTGGTTGAGGAACTCGGTCAGCTTGCTGCGGTAGCCCGCCTCGAACTGCTTGAGACCCTGGATGTTCTCCTCCAGAACCTTGGACTGATCCATGAGCTTGTTCTTGACATCGGCGGCATAGCGGTCGGCGCTGTCGCGGGTGTTCTTGTCGTACTCCTGGGCACGGGTCTGCACCTGGGTCTCGTACTCGTCGGCCTGGGTGTGCTGGCGCTTGGAATAGGCGTCGGCGTCGGAACGGGTCTTGACCGAGTACTCGTCAGCCTGGGAGCGTACGCGCTGTGAGTAGCCATCGGCCTCGGAGTGCACGCGCTTGGAATACTCGTCCACTTCGGCGCGGGTCCTCTTGGAGTAGTCCTCCGCCTTCTTGACGATGTCGTCGTGCTGGGCGTGGCCCTCGGCCACCAGCTGGGAGGCGTTGGCCTTGCCCTTGTCGACGTACTGATCGTGCAGTTGCATGGCCAGGGTGAGCATGGCGGTGGCCCTCTCGGGTTCGCTGCTGGCCTCGGCGCCAGCGCCCGCGATCCGCTGCAGGCTGCCCGTTTCGGTGGAGGGCTCGGCCTTGGAGACCTGCTGACGCAGCTGCTCCTCGCGCTTGCGGGACTCCTCCAGCTCCTTGTTCAGCTGTTCGGTGCGCTGTTGCTGCTCCTGAGAAGCCTTCTGGGCCTGGGTGACCTGCTGGCGGGCCGTGGCCATGCCCTGCTGGGAGGCATTGAGCTGGTTGGTCAGAGCCTGGACCTGCTGGCGGGCCTGGTCGCGCTCCTTTTGCATGGCCGTCAGCTGGTTGGTCAGCGCCTGGGTGTTGTTGCCTGCGGCGGCCTGGGCGGTAAGCTGGTCGATTTGGGAGTTGAGCTGCTCGACCTGACGCTTGAGCTGGTCGTTCTGGGAGGCCAGGGTCTTGACCTGGCTCTGGGACTCGGCCAGCAGTCGCTTGGTCTGGGCATCCACGGCAGGCTGTTGGGCGGCGGACCCCTGGGCCTGCTTCAAATCCCGGTTCTCCTTCTGCAGGGATTCGACCTGAGCCGTCAGGTCGGAAATCTTCGAGTTCAGCGAGGCCACATCGGTACCCAGGGACTGGGTGGAAGCAGCGTTGCCTTGCATGGCCTGCTTACCCAGAGCTTCAACCGTATCGGTGACCTGATCCAGGAAGTCGTCGACCTCGTCGACGTCGTAGCCTTCCTTAAACCGCACTGTCTGGAAGGTATGCTCCCTTATGTCATTAGGCGTCAATAGAGCCATATGTTTCTCCACCTCGCTTCAGGCCAACCAGCCCGATTGTGTTCTCTTACTGCATGCTAGCACGGAGTCTGCCGTATCCACGGTCTTGCTCTTACCCCAACAGCACCTGGATGATGATCAGGGCCGCGTAGAGCACCATGAAGGAGACGTCAAGCTGGATCCTGCCCATGGGCAGAGGCGGAATATACCGGCGCAGCCAGCGCAGGGGCGGCTCAGTCAAGGCATAGATGACCCGAATGAGCGAGGCCACGAAGCCACGAGGGTACCAGCGAGGCGACAGAACCAGGACCCAGTCCAGAATCATCCGCACGAAGAGGATCAGCAGGTAGGTCTCAATGCAGATGTCTATCAGATATCGAATAAAAAGAAGAAGCATGCGTCTCTAGGCTCCTGCAGACACGGCTGCCAGGGCATCGCTCACTGGGCGAAAAGCCCCTTGGCCGAAGAGCCTGACTCGGGCTCCTCCACCTTGATGTTGACCTGCGCAGGACTGAGCAGAAAGACCCTGGGAGTGACCCGCTCGATGGACCCGCGTACCCCGAAGACCACGCCTGCCGAGAAGTCGACGATCCTGTAGGCCACCGACTCGGACACGCCAGTCAGGTTGAGGACCACCGGCACTCCGTCCCGCAGGGCCCTGCCGACCATCTGGGCATCCTCATAGGACTTGGGATGGATGGTGGTGATGCGGTTGATCCGGCTCTGGAAGGGCGTGGACTCGGCCTCCTGGCTGCTGGACGTGGATTGCGGAGCCATGGGAGTCACAGAGTGATCGGTGTCGAAGCCATCGCGGGCCTCGTCATCGTCGGCCAGGTCGTCGTCATCGTCGTCTACGACGTCCGACATGCCGAAAAAGGACATTGCGTTCTTCATCAATCCTGCCATACCTGCTCCTTCGCCTGATTACCGCAGAAAGTCAGGGATATCCAGATATCCCGGGTCGGAGGTGCCGTCGTCGCCGGAGGCGGGGGGCACCACATCGTGTTCGGAAGTCTCATCTGACTCCGCCTGGGCGGAAGGGGTCGTCAGCGGCTGCTGGGGCTGCTGGACCGGGGCGGCCGCTGCTGGCGTGGTGGTCGTGTCCACTGCAGGGGCCGGGGTCTCGTCCTTCTTTGGTGTGGGATCGAATCCGGCGGCGATGACCGTGACCCGCACCTCGTCCCCGTAGGCGTCGTCCAAGGCCAGGCCCCAGATGATCTGCGCCTCGGGATGGATGGCATCCTGAACCAGCTGGGCGGCGGCAGATGCCTCCTGCATGCTCAGGTCGGTGGGGCCAGCCACGTTGATCAGGGCCCCGTGGGCACCCTCGATGCTCTCCTCCAGGAGCGGGGAGGAGATGGCGATCTCGGCGGCCTGGGTGGCTCGATCCTCGCCCCTGGCTGCGCCGATACCGAAGAGGGCGGTGCCTGCATCCTTCAAGATGGCGGTGACATCGGAGAAGTCCACGTGAATGTAGGAGTTCATGGTGATCAGGTCAGTGATGCCCTGAACACCGGCCAGCAGGGCCGTGTCGGCGGTCTTGAAGGCATCCATGACCGAGACTGTGCGATCCGAGAGGTCCAGAAGCCGATCATTGGGGATAACGATAAGGGCATCGACCTCCTTGCGCAGGTTCTCGATGCCCGATTCGGCGGAAGCGGAGCGCCTGGGTCCCTCAAAGGTGAACGGCCGGGTGACTACGGCGATGGTCAGTGCGCCTTGCTGACGGGCTGCACGCGCAACCAGTGGGCTGGCGCCAGTGCCTGTGCCGCCGCCCTCCCCTGCAGTGACGAAGACCATGTCGGCGCCCTTGAGAACCTCTTCGATATCGGACTGATGGTCCTGGGCAGCCTTGGCGCCCTTCTCTGGATCGGCTCCGGCCCCCAGGCCGCGGCTGTTGGCATCGGAAAGGGAGATCTTTACATCGGCTTCTGAGCGCAGGAGATCCTTGGCATCGGTATTGATGGCAACAAACTCGACATTCTGCAGACCCTCGGCGATCATGCGATTGACAGCATTGCCACCGGCTCCACCAACACCAACGACCTTGATGTTGGTCTTGTCATTGAAATTGTCATTCTGGGCAATCTCGCTCACAGTATGCTCCCGTCACTCACGTTACGCTCAACTCTAGCGCAGGTCGTATACGCCAACACGCATTTGCCCACAGGCGTTCCGACCCTCCCTGACGGCCATGTGCCTAGGGTCCGGGAGGACAGAGCCAACCGCCCTGGCCTTCCGAGAGAACCTCCACGCCGTTCTGTCCGTATTCTAAACCCTGATTCTAGACCCCGATGCGCACGGTTGGCGACAGGAATATTTCCGGCTTCAGTAGGAGGCATCCATGGGGTCGTTGCCGAAGAGCGTCTCGCGCTCCTGATGGGTGGTGGTCCGCGAATCCAGCCAGCCATAGGGAAGACGGACCTTCTTGGCATAGCGGACCCGGCCACGGGGCTTGCCGGCCACGGCTCGTGGATAGGGCATGTCCTGATCCAGATCGGCGATGCAGCGGTCCAGCTCCTCCAGGCTCTCGCAGGCCATGAAGTCGCGGCGCACCTGGCCTCCCACCGCGAAACCCTTCAAATACCAGGCCACATGCTTGCGCATGTCGTGGACGGCCATGCGCTCGTCGCCGTCGTAGAACTCGACCAGAAGCCGGGCATGGCGGGCCATGATGGCCCCTACCTGGCCCAGGGTTGGCTCCTGCCTTTCCGGGGAGCCAGCCAGGGCCGCCGCGATGTCGGCGAAGAGCCAGGGACGGCCCTGGCAACCCCGACCGATGGCCACGCCTGCGCAGCCGGTCTGGGCAAACATATCCAAGGCATCTTCGGCGGTCCAGATGTCGCCGTTGCCGAAGACGGGGATATCAACGGCCTGGACCAGCTGAGCGATCCGGTCCCAGTCAGCATGGCCGCCATAGTACTCAGCCGTGGTTCTGGCATGCAGGGTCACGGCGGCGCATCCCTCCTCCTGGGCGATGTGCGCCGCCTCCAGGAAGGTCTCGTGCTGGTGATCGATGCCCACACGGATCTTTGCGGTGACGGGGATCCCGGCAGGCGAGCAGACGGCGACCACCCGATGGACCAGTTCGGCGAAGAGGTCGGTCTTCCAGGGCAGGGCGGACCCGCCGCCGTGTCTGGTGACCTTGGGAACCGGGCAGCCGAAGTTCATGTCGATATGATCGGCCCAGCCCGCATCAACCACCATCCGGGTAGCTTGTTCCATGATCTGCGGGTCCACCCCATACAGCTGCAGGGATCGCACCTTCTCCTGCGTGGCGAAGCGACAGAGCCGGAAGGCCTTGGGGTTGCGCGCCACCAGGGCCCGGGCCGTCACCATCTCACCCACATACAGTCCGTCGGGACCGTACTCCCGGCAGAGCAGGCGGAAGGGCCAGTTGGTCACGCCCGCCATAGGCGAAAGCATGACCGGCACAGGCACGGTTATCGGG
The DNA here is from genome assembly GCF_030758775.1 of Bifidobacterium asteroides. Taxonomy (NCBI): domain Bacteria; kingdom Bacillati; phylum Actinomycetota; class Actinomycetes; order Bifidobacteriales; family Bifidobacteriaceae; genus Bifidobacterium; species Bifidobacterium asteroides. Next base: position 635,086 of record NZ_CP132384.1, on the reverse strand, counting down.
CCCAGCTGCACAGGGGCAGCCTTCGGGGTCGGGCGATCAGTCTCAGTACCGGCCACCGGCCTCGGCCACCTTGATGGGTTCGCTCTCGTCAGTGCCTGGCTCGCTGGCCAGGTCCGTGTAGCCGTCAGCGGCACGTGAGCCGGTCAGGTCGGATGGGCCCATGGGATAACGCACCCGCTGCTCACCGACGACCCGGCGCACATAGTCCTCCACCTGGTCCAGGGCCACCCGGTCCTGCTGCATAGAGTCGCGGTTGCGGATGGTGACCGCCTTGTCGTCCAGAGTGTCGAAGTCCACGGTGATGCACAGAGGCGTGCCGATCTCGTCCTGGCGACGGTAGCGACGACCGATGGCGCCGGACTCGTCGTAGTCCACCATCCACTCGTTCTGGCGCAGGTCGGCGGCCAGGTCATGGGCGATCCGCTGCAGATCGGGCTTCTTGGACAGGGGCAGGACGGCGGCCTTGACCGGGGCCAGCCTTGGGTCCAGACGCAGCACGGTGCGCCGGTCGACCCCGCCCTTGGTGTTGGGGGCCTCGTCCACGTCATAGGCGTCGACCAGGAAGGCCATCAGCGAGCGCGTCAGGCCGGCAGCGGGCTCGATCACGTAAGGAATATACCGTTCCCCGCTGGCCTGGTCGAAATAGCTCAGATCCTCGCCCGAATGTTCGGCATGGGCCTTGAGGTCATAGTCGGTGCGGTTGGCTACGCCCTCCAGCTCGCCCCACTCGGAGCCCTGGAAGCCGAACCGGTACTCGATGTCCACGGTCCGCTTGGAATAGTGGGCCAGCTTCTCCTTGGGGTGCTCGTAGTGGCGCAGGTTCTCGGGCTTGACGCCCAGGTCCACGTACCAGCGGGTCCTGGCGTCGATCCAGTACTGGTGCCACTGCTCGTCGGTACCAGGGTGGACGAAGAACTCCATTTCCATCTGCTCGAACTCGCGGGTACGGAAGATGAAATTGCCGGGAGTGATCTCGTTGCGGAAGCTCTTGCCCATGTTGGCGATGCCGAAGGGGGGCTTGGAGCGGGAGGAGGCCATGACGGACTTGAAGTCCACGAAAATGCCCTGGGCGGTCTCGGGGCGCAGGTAGTGCAGGCTCTTCTCGTCCTGTACAGGACCCAGGTGGGTCTGCAGCATCATATTGAAGTCGCGCGGCTCGGTCCACTGACCCTTGGTGCCACAGTCCGGGCAGGGAATGTCCTTGAGGCCGTTTTCCGGATCATGGCCGTGCTTTTCGACGTAGGCCTCCTCCAAGGTATCGGCCCGGTGCCGCTTGTGGCAGTTCAGGCACTCGATCAGGGGGTCGTTGAATACGGACACGTGGCCCGAGGCCTCCCAGACCGCCGTGGGCAGGATGACCGAGGTATCCACGCCGACCACATCGTCGCGGGTGACCACCATGGTCCGCCACCACTCACGCTTGATGTTGTCCTTGAGGGCCACGCCCAAGGGGCCATAGTCCCAGGCCGAGCGCGTCCCGCCGTAGATCTCCCCTGCGGGAAAGACGAATCCTCGGCGCTTGGCCAGGGAGATGACCTCATCCAGTTTCGATACTGCCACTGATCACACCTTCTGCTCGGGAGCCCCTCCTGGGGACATACGACCTGATGACCGGCCTCCAGCATACCTTCGGCGGGTGACCTGCTGTCAGCGCAGAGGCCTACCCTTGAGGAAGGTGCGGGAGGCCGCGCAGGTGACCGCAAGGGGACACCGGGCATCCTGCCTGCCAACCCCAGTCGACGAGGAAAGGTTCCCGATATGCCTAATGTGAACGACCCATCCTATCTGAACACCGTAGCCGAGGTCACCATTGCGCCCTCTGGTCAGGGTGAGGAGCTGTCCACCTATGTGGCCCAGGTCATCAAGGTCATCAGGGATTCGGGGCTGCCCAACCAGACCAATGCCATGAGCACCGTCGTCGAAGGGGATCTGCATAGGGTCATGGAGGTCGTGGAAGAAGCCACACGGGTCCTGGCCGAGCAGGGATACAGGACCGGCGTCAGCCTCAGGCTGGACATCCGTCCCGGCAAGCGGGATCAGATCCATGAGAAGGTGGAGCGGGTCGACCGGATTCTGGGCGGGGAAAGCCGCTGAAAGCTCCCTGCCGCTCAAGATCAGCCGGGCTGAAATCGCCTGAGCAAGTTAAGGTGTGCCCATGATCACGATGAAGCAGATCGCCGAACGCACAGGCGTGTCCGTCTCCACAGTCTCTCTGGTGCTCAACGGCCGCGACAAGGGCAGAGTCAAGTCGGAGACCGCCCGGAAAGTGCGCAGCACAGCCAAGACCCTGGGTTATCGGCCCAATCCCATGGCTCGGTCGCTGCGCACCAGCAAGACCGGCATGCTGGGCTTCATCAGCCAAGAGGTGGCCACCACGCCATACGCCGGCGCCATCATTCAGGGTGCGCAGGATGCGGCAGCCGAGCGCGGCTATGTGCTTCTCACCGTCTCCACCGAAGGGGGCGTTCGGGAAGCCGAGCAGATCCAGGCCCTGAAACGCTATGGGGTGGACGGTTTCCTCTTCGCCAAGATGTATGACCAGGATGTTGACCTGCCCCAGGCTCTGCGCTCCTGCCCTGCCGTGGTGGTCAACGCGGCGGAGCGGGCCAACCGCTGTCCCAGCATCGCCCCCGACGAGTTCCTGATCGGCTACGATGCCACCCGCCACCTGATTGAATCAGGCTGCCGCCGGGTGGCCTACCTGGGCACCACACAGGATCTGCCGGCGCAAGAAGACAGAATGCGGGGGTATCAGGCCGCTCTCAAGGAAGCTGGGTTACCTGCAGGCCAGTCCTTGATCCGACTGGTGGGCTTCAACCAGGATGCCATGGATCAGGCGAACGACCTGATGGACGACCAGCACCCCGATGGGGTCTTCTGCTTCAATGATTCGCGCTCCATTTACCTCTACCAGGCGGCCGCAGCCCGCCATCTGGTCATCGGCAGGGACCTCAATCTGGTGGGCGTGGACAACCACCAGGTCATAGCCGAGACAATGGCACCTCCCCTGAGCACAATCGAACTCCCCCACTACGAGATGGGCTTCTGGGCGGTGCGACGACTGCTGGCGCAAATCAATCCCCGTCGCGTTGCCCTGCCCCTGCCCAAAACCCGTGCCGTCCTGCCGCCACTCGATCAGGCTGGCGTGGTGCGCATTCACTGCGCCCTAATCCGCAAGGGCTCCACCCGCCTCGATGCCACCTTGAACACGGTCCCAGCCACCCACTAAAGCCGAATCACATCCGTCCTCATCGCAAGACGGTGAAGCAAGATTGAATCCTGGAGGATTTCGTGCCAATTGCCAATCGGCCAACCTCCATTGCTAGTTGCTAATCGTACTTACAGGCAAGCACACCAACCGTCAATCGTTTGACGTAAATCGATTGACGGCCTACTATACCTACCAGGATTCGCTCTGCACACAGTAAGTGCATCGAACCGGAAGGCACTGCGGAGAAGCGGTGCACAACAAGTGAGGGAGGGGCAGCATGGCCGCCAAATCATCAGCATGGAGGAATCCATCATATTTGGAATCCTCTACCGGAATATTCTTCTTCTTCTGCGCCTGGGGCATCTGGTGGTCCTTCTACTCGCCATGGCTGATCAACGGCCTTGGCATGACGAACACACAGGTCGGCAACATCTACTCCATCAACTCCGTGGGCACGCTGATAATAATGTTTGTCTACGGGGTAATACAGGACGAGCTGGGGGTCAAGCGTAGGCTCGCCATCTTCATCGCCGCCATTGCAGCGCTGGTCGGACCTTTCGTGCAGTTCATCTACGCCCCCCTCATGCATTCCAACCTGATCCTGGGCGCCGTACTCGGTTCAATCGTTCTATCCGCAGGTTTCATGTCAGGCTGCTCCCTGATCGAGGCCATCACCGAGCGGTACAGCCGCAAATTCGGATTCGAATACGGCCAGTCCCGCGCCTGGGGCTCCTTCGGCTACGCCATTGTGGCTCTGATCGCAGGGTTCACTTTCAACATCAACCCGATGATCAACTTCTGGCTGGGGTCCGCCTTCGGCGCGTGCATGCTCCTGGTCTACGCCTTCTGGATCCCCGATGAGCAACGCGAGGAGATCAAGCGAGAGTCCACCCCCGAGGGCGAAAAGTCCCAGCCCTCCCTGCGCGACATGATCCATGTCCTGGGCATGCCCGCCCTCTGGCTCCTGATCGTCTTTGTGATCTTCACCAACACCTTCTACACGGTCTTCGACCAGCAGATGTTCCCCAACTACTATGCCAACCTCTTCCCCACCCCGGAACAGGGTCACGAGGTCTACGGCATCCTCAACTCCATCCAAGTGTTCCTGGAATCAGCCATGATGGGCGTGGTTCCCATTATCATGCGCAAGATCGGCGTGCGTAACTCCCTTCTGCTGGGAGCTACGGTCATGTTCGCCAGGATCGGCCTGTGCGGCTTCTTCCACGATCCGGTCATGGTCTCTGTTGTCAAGCTCTTCCACTCCATTGAGGTCCCGCTCTTCAGCCTGCCGGCCTTCCGCTACTTCACCCTGCACTTCAACCCCAAGCTGTCCGCCACCCTCTACATGGTGGGCTTCCAGATCGCCTCCCAGGTCGGCCAGGTGGCCATGTCCACCCCGCTGGGCATCCTCCACGACCGCGCCGGCGACCGGGTCACCTTCTACACCATCTCACTGGTAGTACTGGTCGCCTTGATCTACGGTATCTTCGTGCTCAAGCGCGACGACCAGCAGGTTGACGGCGATCCCTTCATCAGGGATTCGCAGAAGTCCGCCGTGACCCGGGGCTGATCCCAACGTCAACCGTAATCAGCACCCATCCAACCCGAAAGGATTCAAGGATGAACCAGCCAACAACCAAGGAAAACGCCGACATGAGCGCTCAGCTGGACAAGGCCCAGAAGAGCATCGACCGGCTCTTCGCCACCCGCAATGACCGCTGGTATCCCCAGTGCCACATCGCCTCCAAGGCCGGATGGATCAACGACCCCAACGGCCTGAGCTATTACAAGGGGCGCTACCATGCCTACTTCCAGCTCAACCCCTACGGGAGCGAGTGGGGAAACATGCACTGGGGTCACGTCTCCAGCGCCGACCTGGTCACCTGGCGGCGTGAGCCCCTGGCCATGGCGCCCACCCTTGAGGTCGAGAAGGACGGAGTCTTCTCCGGATCAGCCGTTGTGGGCGACGACGGCCGCCTGACCATCTACTACACCGGTCACCGCTGGCGCAATGGGGTCAACGAAGATGACGGCAACCTCCAGGAGCAGTGCATGGCCGTCTCCTCCGACGGCATCCACTTCGAGAAGAAAGGTGTTGTGGTTCCCTGCCCCGACGACAAGATCCTGCACTTCCGTGACCCCAAGGTGTGGAAGATGGGCGGGCTCTGGTACATGGTCTTCGGAGTCAGCACCCCCGCCCACCGGGGCGAGATCTGGATGTATACCTCCAATGACATGGAGCACTGGACCTTCGACCGAGTGATCTACCGGCACCCCGACCCTGAGGTCTTCATGCTGGAATGCCCCGACATGTTCCCCCTGGAGGACAAGTGGGTGATCTGCTACTCGGCCATGGGCCTGAAGCCCCACGGGTTCGAAGCCCGCAACCACAACAACGCCGGCTACGTGATCGGCAGCTGGCAGCCCGGCGGCGACTTCCAGCAGGAGACTGAGTTCCACCTCTGGGATGACGGCCATAACTTCTATGCCCCGCAGACCTTCCAGGCCCCTGACGGCCGCCGGCTGGTCTTCGGCTGGATGAGCCCATTCACCGAACCCATCCCCATGCAGGAGGATGGCTGGTGCGGCCAGTTCACGGTACCCCGCGAGGTCACCTTGGCCGGTGATCATCTGCGCTGCCTGCCGGTGCGCGAGTTCTCCGACCTGGACCAGGACAGGCAGGACTTCGGTCCCATCGAGCTGGAGGTCAACGGCAGCCAGGATCTGGTTGACGACGCGCAGACCGCCGACATCGCTATGGAAATCGACCTGAACAAGTCCCAGGCCGAGCGCATCGGCCTGGAGATTCATCGGACCCAATCAGGTGACCACACGCTGGTCTGCTATGACGACCAGCTGGGCCGCGTGGTGCTCGACCGCCACTGCAACACCTATGGGGACCGTGGCTACCGCACTGCTCCCGTCGACAAGTCCTCGGGCAAGCTCAAGCTGCGCATCATCGTGGACCGGGGCTCGATCGAGGTCGTCATCAACGACGGGCTTGAGATCATGTCCTCCTACTCCTTCCCCGCCGAAGGGCACCGCGGCATCCGCCTGATCGCCGAATCCGGCGAGGGCAAGGCCCTGATCGACTCCCTCTCCATCGCCAGGCTGGGCACCATCTGGGAAGAGCCGGATCGCTGATCCCCTGTCCTGGTCGGCACAAGGAAAGGCCTGCCCTCTGAATCACTCAGGGGGCAGGTCTTTTTGTTTTTCAAGCATCGCTTTCAAGCATCGCCTTCAAACATCCATGGTCAGAACCAATGAATCGGAAATCCTAGAGGAAGCACCGGTCCTTTAGCACTGACTCCTTGCCGGAGATCGCCAGTCATGACTAGGTCTCAGACCTTTGATCTGCGGGACCGGAAGCCATTGGTGTGGCCGATCCGACTTCGGCTTTACTTGCCGACCTTGACCAGCAGAGCCATCAGCCCGGAGGCGATGGCCGCCGCGCCCATGAAGAGGAAGGCTCCGACGAAGGAACCGCCGGCCGCCTTGACCAGGTAGCCGATGATCATGGGGGCCAGGAATCCACCCAGGGTGCCGCCGGTGTTGATGATGCCGATGGCGGAGCCGATGATATGCGGGTCCATGATCTTGTGGGGCCAGGTGAAGATGCCGGTGAAGGCCACCACGGAGACGCAGGATACCAGGATCAGCAGCAGGAGGGAGAGCCAGATGTTGCGCGAGAAGACGAAGCATACGACCAGGACGGCGCTGATCACCCCGGCACCCAGGATGGCCAACTTCTCCCTGCCCAGGAAGAGCTTCGAGAGCAGCTGACCAGCGTAGATGGTAGCAACGGTCGAGAAGACCGCGTTGACCGCCAGCAGGATGCCTGCCTGACCGATCGAGAGCCCGAAGGTGTTTTTGATGAAGGTGGGCATCCAGGAGATATTGCCGTACAGGAGGATGTTCAGCAGCAGCATGGCCACGAAGAGGACCAGCACGTTCCGGTTCTTCAGAACCTCGAGGAACCCTGCCCCCTTGGCTCCGGGCTTCTGGTCAGCCTCGGGCTGGCGGGGCTTGGAGGGCACGAAGATCAGGATGCAGACAAAGGCCAGCAGGTAGAGGGTGCCCAGCACAGCGTAGGCCAGGTGCCAATTGATGGCGACCAGGTTGGCGCCCAGGACGAAGGCCAGAATGCCGCCGATGCCCGAGGTCGACAGGATCAGCGACTGGACGAAGGTACGCCGTTCCTGGGGGAAGTTCTCCGCGATCGACTTGGAGCAGGAGGGCGGGTAGCCGCCGTGGCCCATGCCAGCGAAGAACCGGACGATGATGAAGAAGGCCAGACCATTGGCCAGGCCGAACAAGTAGCTGAACAGACCGATGATGATCATGGAGGCCATCAGCACACGCTTGGCCCCAAGCCGGTCGGCCAGCCAGCCGCTGGGAATCTGCATGAGCGAGTATCCCAGGAAGAAGGCCGACATGATGATGCCTGTCTGCCCCGAGTCAAGGTGGAACTGCTCGGAGATGGGGATGATGGCGGTCGAGATCATGTTCTTGTCCATGTACACGATCGAGTAACCGGCCATCAGGGAGAAGATCAGCGTTCCGCTCGCCGTTTTTGAGGATTGCTTGATTGCCATTGGTCTGTCATCCTTCAGTAGAAACCGGCCGCCGCCGGGCAAGGTGATCCGCAAAGATCACAGGGCCTGGCGGCAGCCGAACAGTAGAGGTCAGTGGGGCATCACATCGTCAGGAATGACGACCTTGTACTCCTGACCGGCGAAGGTCTTGTCGAAGTCCTCCTTGGCGGCCTTGACCAGATCCGGATCGGTAAAGGCATCGTAGGCGGTCAGGGCCAGGGTCTTGCCCGCAGCCAGCAGGCCCTTGTGAGCCACCGAGGACTTGCCGTTGGCCGCCCACTGCCAAGAGTGAGCAGAAGTGCCCTGGGGCTCGAAGCCGCCGCTGAACTGGGCGGTGGGCGTCTGCCAGCTGACATCGCCGACGTCGGTGGATCCCGATGCCGTATCGGTGAAGACCAGTGGATACTTCTTCAGGGCCATGGTCGACTCGGCCATCTTCCTGACTTCCTCATCCGTCAGATCAGGGAAGGCCTCCTTGGTGCGGCTGAGCACCCGCTGCTTGCCCGCCTCGGGGACCGTGTCCGTGTAGCGGCGCTCGTAGTCCACCTCCTGCTGGTCCAAGGGCAGTGGGCCGACGAGGTCCAGGTTCCTGTCTATGGCCTCGGTCAGCGGATGGTTCGGAATGAAGTTGTAGCAGGCCGCGTCGAACTCCTCCTTGACCTGGGTCTCGGTCATCAGGGCCGCACCCTGGGCGATCTTCTCAACACGCTTGAACAGATCCTGCGCCTGATCCATCCTGGGGGCGCGCACGAAGTAGTAGAGACGGGCGTGGGACTGCACCACGTTGGCCGACTCGCCGCCTGCGTCGATGAAGGCGTAGTGCACACGGGCCGCATCGATCATGTGCTCGCGCAGGAACTGCACGCCCACGTTCATCAGCTCAGCGGCATCCAGGGCGCTCCGGCCCAGCTCGGGAGCCGCAGCCGCGTGGGCCGGCACACCGGTGAAGTCGAAGTAGGCCTGCAGGACCGCCAGGCTGGAGGAGCCCCAGGCCTGGGTCACATCCGAGGGATGCCAGGACAGGGCCAGATCCAGCCCGTCGAAGACCCCGTCCCTGGCCATGAAGGCCTTGCCGTAACCCGACTCCTCAGCCGGGCAGCCGAAGACCTTGATGGTCCCCTTGAGGCCCTTCTCCTGCATGAAGGTCTTGATGCCCACGCCTGCCGCGACGGCGGCCATGCCCAGGATGTTGTGGCCGCAGCCTTGCCCGTTGCCGCCTTCGACCAGGGGCTTGTGCTCGCCCAGGTCGGCCACCTGGCTGAGCCCTCCCAGGGCATCGTATTCGCCGGTGATGCCGATCACCGGACGGCCCGAACCCCAGGTCGCCACGTAGGCGTAGTCCATATGGCCCACGCCCTTCTCGATCTCGAAGCCCTCCAGCTCCAGCACCTTGTAATGCTGCTGGACCGATTCCTTGACGGCAAACCTGGTCTCGGGGGTGCCCCAAATATGATCGGCTGCCTCGATGAACTCCTGTGACTTGTCCTCGATGATCTGCATGATGCGTTGCTTGTCGTCCACGCCTGTCGACTCCTTCGTTTCGTTTGCTGCGCTGATTTCCACGGCGGACACATGGCCTGCTCCGCTGTGATAAGTCACAGACTACCTTTCATGGGCGTTACGAGGGTGTTCAGACGTGTAAATTTGGACGACTATGGGTAACCTCACAAAATTGGAGGTTCTGTCTTCTCAGGCATTCTCCGCGCCGCCAAAGCGCCTGTCCCGGTGGATGTAATCGTCGATGGCCCGCCAGAGCACCTCACGCCCGCAGTCCGGGAAGAGCTCAGGGACGAAATCCAGCTCCGCATAGGCCGCCTGCCAGGGCAGAAAGTTGGAGGTGCGCTGCTCCCCAGAAGTGCGCATGACCAGGTCGCAATCCGGAATGTCGGGGTTGTAGAGGTGCTGGGCGATCATCTTTTCAGTCACCTTGGAGCCCTTGATTCGCCCAGCCGCGACTTCTCGGGCGATGTCTGTGGCTGCATCGGCCAGCTCAGCCCTGCCCCCGTAGTTGATGCAGAAGATCACATCGATCCTGGTGTTGTGGCGGGTGCGCTCCATGGCCGCCTCCAGCTCGTCGATGACCGACTTCCAGAGCCGGGGCCGACGACCCGCCCAGCGCACGCGCACCCCCCAGTCGTCCATCTGGGCCACCCGGCGGTGGATGATGTCCCGGGAGAAGCCCATGAGAAAGCGGACCTCAGAGGGCGAGCGTTTCCAGTTCTCCGTGGAAAAGGTGTACAGGCTCAGGTAGCGGACCCCGGCCTCAATGGCCCCGGCTATGGTGTCGAAGACCACCGGCTCGGCAGCCCGGTGACCCTGGGTGCGCTCCATGCCCCTCTGCTTGGCCCAGCGGCCATTCCCATCCATGATCACACCCAGGTGCCGCGGGACTGAGCCCTTGGGGAACTGCGGGATACGCGCGGGGTCGGAGAAGGGGGCTGCAGGCACATCCAGAGAAGTGTAGTCGACGGGGTCAAAGCTCATGCTTCAAGAATCTAATAGCCGCAGAGACCTGATGGGCCGCTCCAGGTAATATTCGCCCCATTTCTCAACAAGACCGTCGCAGAGGGGGGTGGAGTCCTTGCCGTCCAGCTTGGACCAGTCCCCGCTGCTCAGCGCCCGGAAGCGGGCCAGGGTGGCGGAATCCACTGCCACGGCGTCGGTAGGCCTGTCCCGGCTGCAGACCACCCCGCCGCCAGGCACCGAAAAGTGGGTCAGCTGGTCGGTCCGGCCGCAGACGATGCAGGAATCCAGCCGGGGCCTCCAGCCAGCCAGCGCCAGGGACCGCAGCAGGTAGGAGGCGCCGATGTCACGGGGTCCATGCCGGTGACCAGCCAGGCTGGCCAGGGCGGAGGCCAGCAGACGGTATTGCTCAGGGGCCGGCTCGTGCTCGCCCACCACCAGCTTGTCGGCGGTCTCAAGCATGACGCCCCCGTTGGCATAGAGGTCATAGTCGGCGCATATGGCATCCGCATAGGGAGCTATGCAGACCGCCTGTGAGACGATGTCCAGGTTGCGGCCACGGGAGATGAGCAGGTCGTCACGCATGAATGGCTCCAGCCGCGCGCCGAAGCGGGACTTGGTCCGTCGCACCCCCTTGGCCACGGCCCTGACCTTGCCGTGCCCCCTGGTCAGAATGGTGACGATCCGGTCTGCCTCACCCAGTTTGACCGTTCTGAGGACCAGGCCCTCGTCACGATAGATAGCCACGACGGCCCCGTCCTTTCATTGGTAGATGAACAGGCCCCAGAAAGCGAAGATCAGCAGGACTCCGAACATGGCCAGGGTGGTGACGGTGAAGAGCGCGACGCCAAAGCGGGTGGAGGCCAGCACAGGCCTGGGATCCATGCTCCGCATCTGCTGGCGCAGACTGGGGCCGCCGGCCTTGCTTGTGCGCACCTGGTCGGGCAGCCGGTCCAATCCCCTGAGTGAGGCTACCTCGACCATACGGGCGAAGGTGCGCGACCAGGCCCAGATGACCAGGGCGCAGACCACCTGGATGACCGGCCAGCTCCAGTAGCTGACCCCAGCCTGGTCGGGCACGCCGCCCCAGCCCAGGCGTACCACGGCCATGATGACCTGGCCCAGACCAGCTCCGAAAAGGACCAGGGTAGCCAGGGTGGTGCCGGTAATGGTGACCAAGGTGCCGCCGAAGCCATGGCTGAAGCCCAGGACCGGGTCCTTGCGCCGGCGCAGACGGAATAATTTCATCAGACCGGCCACCAAAGCCATAATCAAGGCCGCCAGCAAAAGCACCAGGGTCAGCAGGTGCAGGACCAGCATATAGATGGTCAGCGAGCGTCGCCCCCGCAGGTCAGTAGGCACGGCGATGGACTGGTGGATGGTGGCCCCACCCACGCTGGGGCTGGTCTGATGCAGGCCATGGACCTGACCCACCGCCCAGTCGACCATGTCCTGCTGGTAGTGGTCGGCCAGGGGCGTGCCGGTCCGGGCCTCATCTCCCAAACGCAGCACATGGTTGGAGACCGGGTAGGAACGCACAGTGACGTTCTCGTTGCCCGAGGCGTGGGCCTGGGCGAGCACGCGTTGCACCCCCTCCACCTGGGCGGTCATGACATCCTTGGCCCCGTAGGCCAGCAGGGTGGGAATGGCATAGGTGCTGCGGTCGGTGGGGTCGATGTCCAGATTATTCAGGCCCAAGAGGGAGGCATCGGTGCTGAAGAGCCGACGGACCACCGACTGGTAGCCCTGGTTGGCTCCGGCAATGGCGAAATCCTGGGCTACGAAGAAGCCCATCGCGTGCCGCGGCGAATAGACCATGGGGCTCAACAGGATCTGGAAGGCGATCCGGTGGTCCATGGTCAGCAGCATGGCGGCGATCCAAGTGCTCTCGCTGGTGGCATAGATGCCTACCTTGGATGCATCCACATCAGCCCGGTCGCGCAGTAGATTGGCAACCCGCTCGTAGGCCTTGGCCGAGGCGGGATAGTCCCGGTCGGCATCATTGGTGGACCAGACCGGCTTGTCCAGCACGGCGGTGACGAAACCGGCAGAGGCCAGGGTTCGGGCCACATCCCCGAAGGAGTTGTCGCAGGTGCCGTAACCGGCGCCGTGCATGAAGACTACGGCTGGCCGATGCCCTGAGGCCTCCTTGGGGGCGCGGATCAGTATTCGGATGCGTTGGTGCTCGCCAGTGGCTGGCCGTTCCACGCTCAGTTCCTGGTGACGGGATTCGACCTGGTACTGCCCCACGGCATCCCTGTCAACCCCAGCAGGCCAGTCGAAGGTGACCGCGGTGTCCGGAGTCAGCGTGGGAAAATTCTGATCCACTGGTTCGTATTTCCAGGGGACGGCGGTCAAGTGGGAGACCGAGGCCAGCAGACCCATGAGAATGATGAAGACGGGCAGGCTGGTCATGAGCCGCCTGACCCTGCTCCACCCGCTTGCAGGGAGGGAACGCTCAACCTCTTGGGACACGTCGGCCATTGTAGCCGGTGGCGGGGATGGCGCTTACGCCCTCAGCTGGCACGGCCGGTGACCGGGACCACCATGGGCCCTGCCTCCGGCAGGGTTTCACCCTGGGCCGCCGCCTTGGCATCCATCTGGGCGGCGATTTCCTTGGCCCGTTCCAGCAGCGTGGGGACAATCTGGTCCTCGGGCACGGTCTGCACCACCTTGCCCTTGATGATGATCTGGCCCTTGCCGTTGCCAGAAGCCACCCCCAGATCGGCCTCCCTGGCCTCGCCAGGTCCGTTGACGATGCAGCCCATGACGGCCACCCGGATGGGGGCGGTGATGTCCTTGAGCCCCTCGGTGACCTCCTTGGCCAGCTCGATCACGTCCACCTGGGCCCTGCCGCAGGAGGGGCAGGAGATGATGTCGAAGTGGCGCTGGCGCAGCCCCAGGTACTCCAGGATCTTGCAGCCCACCTTGACCTCTTCCACAGGCGGTGCGGACAGGGAAACACGAATGGTGTCGCCGATGCCCTCGGCCAGAAGCGCGCCGAAGGCCAGACAGGACTTGATGGTCCCCTGCCAGGAGGGCCCGGCCTCGGTCACGCCCAGGTGCAGGGGCCAGTCGCCCTTGGAGGCCAGAAGCCTGTAGGTCTGGACCGTGGTGACGGGATCGTGGTGCTTGACGGAGATCTTGAAGTCATGGAAGCCCACGTCCTCGAACATGTGGGCCTCTTTCAAAGCCGAGGCGACCAGGGCCTCAGGGGTGGGTCCGCCGTAGCGGGCGTAAATGTCCTTGTCAAGGCTGCCGGCATTGACCCCGATGCGCAGGGAGATGCCTGCATCGGTGGCGGCCTTGCAGATCTCGGGGCCGACCTGGTCAAACTTGCGGATGTTGCCCGGGTTGACCCTGACGGCTGCGCAGCCCGCATCGATGGCCTGGAAGACGTACTTGCTCTGGAAGTGAATGTCGGCGATGACCGGGATGGGCGACTTCTTGGCAATGATGGGAAGCGCGTCGGCATCGTCCTGGCTGGGCACAGCCACCCGTACGATGTCGCAGCCGGCGGCGGCCAGCTCGGCGATCTGCTGCAGGGTGGCATTGATGTCAGCGGTGACCGTGTTGGTCATGGACTGCACCGATATGGGGGCTCCCCCGCCGACCGGCACAGGCCCCACCATGATCCGACGGGAGCGGCGACGAGGATGCAGCGGAGTCTGGCTGATGGCCTGCTCGCCTGTCTTGCGGAACCCCTGAGAGGATGTTGACTGTTCGGTCTTGGGAATGCTACTCACGCTGTCATGTCTATCAAAGCATCAGCCCTTTGGCGTGCCTCATGCTCGACTTGCTCCATTACCTCCACGGATGTGAATGTTCCCGGAAGATGCGTTTCCATGGCATCCATGACCGAACGGATGGTTTCGACGATGCCCAGGTAGGGCAGCCGGTGATCCAGGAAGGCCCTGACCGCCTGCTCGTTGGCGGCATTGAAAACCGCGGTCATGGGCTCGCAGCTGCCCAGGGCCCGCCTGGCCAGGTTGACCGCCGGGAAGGCCTCATCATCCAGGGGCTCGAAAGTCCATGTATTGGGCTTGGACCAGTCGCAGGCCGCAGCCACATGGTCGAGACGGACGGGCGCCGACAGGCCCAGGGCGATGGGCAGACGCATATCCGGAGGGGAAGCCTGGCTTATGGTGGCCCCGTCCTGGAACTGGACCATGGAGTGGACCACGGACTGGGGGTGAACCACCACGGTGATCCGTTCGGGCTCGATTCGGAAGAGCCGGCTGGCCTCGATGACCTCCAGCCCTTTGTTGACCATAGTGGATGAGTTGATGGTGACCACCGGGCCCATGGACCAGGTCGGATGATTCAGGGCCTGCTCAGGGGTGACCTCGCGCATGGCTTGTCGGCTCCAGCCCCGGAAAGGACCTCCCGATGCGGTGACCACCAGACGGGCCACCTCTCCATGCTGCCCCGAACGCAGAGACTGCCAGATGGCTGAATGCTCGGAGTCGACCGGGTTGATCTGACCCGGCCGTATCTCGGCATCAAAGAGCAGATGGCCGCCGGCCACCACGGACTCCTTGTTGGCCAGAGCCAGCTGGGATCCGGCCTGCAGGGCCGCAATGGACGGGCGCAGACCGACTGATCCGGTGATGCCGTTGAGGACCAGATCACTGCCGGAGCCGGCCAGAGCCTGGACCGCCTCCATGCCTGCTTCTACTTGGATACCAGTCAATCCCAGGGCCTTGAGCGCCTCCTGCAGGGCCGGAACCTGGGCCCTGTCGGCCAGAGCCAGACGGGTCACGCCAAAATCACGGGCTTGACGGGCCAGGAGCTCAACATGCGCACCACCAGCGGCCAATCCAGTCACCTGGAACCGATCCCTATGAAGACTGATCAGATCCAAGGCCTGGGTACCGATGGATCCTGTGGAACCCAGGATAACCAGACTGCGAGATTGGTCGGCATCGTCCCTAGGCGACCAATCCGCCAGGGTACGTTCACGCTCGACCGGCAGACCGGCCTGCACGCCTTCACTCATCACTGCCAACTGACTCATCGACCGCCTTTATCCTGCTCCCCCTCGTCGCCGAAGGCCGGGAATGAAATATCAGGGATGTCCAGATCCATCTTGGGCAGATCCTGGTTGAGCAGGGAGTTCAGGTAGGAATCCGGATCCTGGTCCTGCTTGTTCCCTTGCGTGTTTTGTGAGTACCGAGGCTTGGCCCAGTCGGGCGTATCCGTGCTGCTTTCGGCTGTTTCGGCCCAAGGACGCTCCTGGGTCTCAGGTGCTGCTGGTGCCGGCTCCTCGTAGCTGCCCAAGGGCCCGCCTGCGCCCAGAGGTCCGTCGACGAAAGGCGACGAGATAACTGAGGTGGATCCTGGCACAGAAGAGTCTTCGGCGTCAGCCTCGTTCGAGGGGGACACCGGTGATTCCGGTCTTGTGGCGGGGGCGGATGCGGCAGGTGTCGAGGGGGTCGGCTGGAATACCGTCGGCTCAGGAGTCTGCGGTGCGGGGGAAGGCGAAGGAGAGGCCGTCGGGTTGAAAGGCACGGATTGTACAGCCGGCGCGGGTGCAGCCGAGCCTGCAGCGGAGACTGCAGGAGTATATGGCGCAGAGGTGGGCATAACCGATTCAGGCCGACCGGAGACAGCCGGATTTGTAGGAGCAACGGCCGCTCCGCCGCCGACATCGACTGAGGATGCAGACCGGGCTGAAGCTGTTGAAGGTGTATCAACACCGGTATCCACAGCCGCTCCAGCGCCGTCCTGAGCCAGTCGCTGGTTGACCGCTGAAGCCAGGGCACTCAGGGAGCTGTTGGGCTGGGCCGTCGGCACCGTCTGCGTGCTGGCAGCGGGAGCATCGAAGATGGCCCGTTCCGCCTGATGCAGTTGAGCGAAATCGTCCTGACTGCTTTGGTCCTCCGCAACAGGGGAAGCATTGGGGATGCTCCAAGCGGGTTCCTGACTCTGTCCGATCAGCGGCTGAACGCCCGAGGCTGAAGAGTCCTGCACAGGAAGCTGCGATTGCGCAGGAACAGCGGCAGGCGCCGTTGAACTCGCGCTTGCTCTCTTGGCCCTCTCGCTGACCCTGGCGAAGGACTCCAGCTGCTCCAGAAGCTCGACGGCCTTGGCCAGGAAGAAGTCCACCTGGCGCTCGTCATAACCCTTGGGCCCCCGCCGCTGGGTGAAGATGACGTTGGAGACGCGGTCAGCCGTGATGTCGGTGTTCTTCGACTTGCCCGAGTCCGTCTTCCGCCCCTCCTGCAGGTTGAGCTGGTCAGAAGTCTTGTTGAGGACCTGCTCGATCAGCCGCTCCACCTGCTTGCAGTCGTATGAGGGCATGCCGGGATCCCCGCGCTTGAAGACGCTGCCTGAGGGCCTGCCGGCATGAGTGGTCAGCTCCGATTGCAGACTGACCATTCTGGTCGTCCAACCATCCACGCCCACCCGGGCTATCTCCAAGCTGGTCTGCCTGTCGGAAATCACCCTCTCCAGTCGGGAGAGGGCTGCATCCACCTGGGTGATGATGTAGCCGTTCTTGCACAGGTCAAAGGAGGCGTTGGCTATCTCCTCCTGGGTCAGATCAGGATCCTGGCTCTCATAGAGCGAGTGCGCCCGCTCCAGGAAGGCGTCCACCTGCTTGGTGTCATACCCCCACTTGCGCTTGCCCGAGCGCGCGATGGTCGCCTCGGTTCCACGGGCATCAGGCTTAGCTGACATCAGGCATCGACCTCCTGACCTTTCTTGCCAACGATCGTCGTGCATCGATTCTACGTGAGCGCTAAGACGCGACTTCGGGCACGCCCCCTAAAAACCCCTGTGGTCCCGCCCGGACTCGAACCGGGGACATCCACCGTGTAAAGGTGGCGCTCTAACCAACTGAGCCACGGGACCAGCACACTACCTTAGCAGAATACACGGTGACAAGGCCGCACGGTGCGGCTATAATCCACTAGGAATTCGCGGGCCTTGTCCGCAAAAAGAAGAGAAACACACCATATACACCGTATAAAAGGGGGTTCGGATTGTCACAGACAGTCGATACAGGCAGCGGCAGGAAGACCAACCGCACCCTGGTGACGGTGGCGGTCTTCATCGCCACCTTCATGACGGCCATCGAGGGGACCATCGTCTCCACCGCCATGCCCACCATCATCGGGGACCTGCATGGGCTGTCCATCATGAACTGGGTCTACTCCATCTATCTGCTCATGACGGCGGTCACCACGCCCATCTACGGCAAGCTTTCGGACCGCTTTGGCCGCAAGCCGCTGCTGACCATCGGACTGCTGGTCTTCGTGATCGGATCCACCCTGTGCGCCCTCTCCCAGTCCATGCCCCAGCTGATCGGCGCCCGTTTTCTGCAGGGCCTGGGGGCCGGCGCCATCCAGCCGCTGACCTACACCGTCCTGGCCGACATCTATCCCCTGGACAAGCGGGCGGGCATGATCGGCCTGAACGGCTCGGCCTGGGGCATCGCCTCCATCATCGCCCCCCTGCTGGGAGGCTTCATCGTCCAGCAGATAAGCTGGCACTGGGTCTTCGCCATCAACGTGCCCATCGGCCTGCTGGTCATCATCATGATCCAGATCTTCCTGAGCGAACATATCAAGGCGCGTGAAACCCGCGTCGACTACATCGGCATCGGGCTGCTCAGCGTCTGCCTGATCTGCCTGATGCTCTGCCTGCAGAGCCTGGGATCGGCGGGCGATACGCGAATTACCCTGATCCTGGCTGCAGCCACCGTGGTCACCTTTGCCCTGCTGCTTCATGTGGAGGGCCGCCAGGAGGACCCCATCCTGCCTCTGCGGCTCTTTCGCATCAGAACCTTTGTCATCCAGAACATCTGCATGCTTCTGGTGGCCGGATTCCTGATGGGCTTCGACACCTACATGCCCATCTGGATGCAGTCTGTTTTGGGAATGAACCCCTCACTGGGCGGCTTTGTGGTCACCCCATCCTCCATTCTCTGGCTCCTGGGCGCCTACCTGGCCGGACCGTTGACCATGCATCACCCGCCGCACCGGGCCACCAACATCGGCCTGGCTTTCATCCTGACGGCCTGCATCTGCTACATAGCCGTCCCCCAAGCCACCGCCTACTGGGTCTTCCTGGTCATCTCGGCCGTGGTCGGCTTCGGCTTCGGACTGACCATCACCACCTCGACCATCACCGCCCAGAGCGTGGTGCCCTCAGGAGACGTGGGCGCCTCGACCAGCTTCAACACCCTGGCCCGCTCCCTGGGGCAGACCCTGATGGTCTCCATCTTCGGCATCGTCATGAACACGGTCATCGCCCGCGAGGTGCCTCAACATAAGGGACTGACCGAGGACATGATGAACAGCATGATCAACCCGGCCACGGCAGGGAGCATTCCATCGCGTCTGCTGGGCCCGGCCCGCACCATCGTCTTCGACGGCCTTCATTGGATCTTCCTGGTAGGCCTGGTCATTCTGATCATGGCCCTGGTGGCCAACCTCTGCGACATCCGTTCGCGCACCCTGCTGGCCGAATATCAGAACAAGGCCACGACGGCGTCTCCGGCCATTGCTGAGAAGGGCGAGCAGCAAGGGCCGCTGGCCAAACTGGATTCCTGAGGGAATCCCTTATGAAAGACAGCGAGGTGGTGGGCATCGGTTGATCCTGATGCCCACCACCTCGTTCATTGGCGCTTCTGCAGCCAGAAAAACTTACTTGCCCTTGCCGAAAGCCCGCAGCTGGGTGGCGTTCCAATCCTTGCTGGCGGTGGTGGGCATCAGGGCGTTCATGCCCGCGGTCTTGGCCGCATTGGAGACGACCCCTGGAGCCGATGCCCCAGGTCTGCCGGGTTTGGGGGTCAGCACCCAGAACGGCGCACCCTTGTTGACCATGGCCGAGGCATCCATGATGGTATCTGCCAAATCGTCCTCGGCATCGCCGTCCCGCCACCAGATGATGACCCCATCCACGGCTGCGTCATAGTCCTCGTCCACCAGCTCTTCGCCGGTCAGATCCTCGATCCTGGTCCGGATCCCGTCGTCGACATCGTCGTCCCACATCCATTCCTGAACGATATCGCCGGGATGGAAACCGAACTCTTCCGCTGTATAGGTTGTAGTCTCAGCCACGGCTTCAGCATAACAAGACTGCCGGAATTCACCAATTGGGCCGGCCTTGTCTACCTACCCTTGGTGGCTGTGCAGCGGGGCAGCCCCTCCCCCTGGCCATGGCCGATGGCCACCAGGGCCTTATAGGCCTCGTCCAAGGTGGATACCCGCACGTCGCGCAGTCCCTGTGGCACATGACCCGCCACCTGTGGGCAATTAGCCGCCGGGGCCAGGAACCAGGTGGCGCCGTCCCGCCTGGCGCCCAGCATCTTCAGCTGGATGCCGCCGATGGCACCGACCCGTCCCTTCTGGTCCATAGTGCCGGTACCTGCGATGGTCAGACCGCCTGTCTCCTGCTCCGGAGTGATCTTGTCGATGGCCCCCAGGGTGTACATGAGCCCGGCCGAGGGACCGCCGATGTCGGCCACCCTCATGCTGAACTGCAGGCCTGAGACGTCATATCCCCGGGCCTTGAGGAAGGCCAGAGCATGGGCCGAGGCAGCCTTCTGGGAGCCGTGCATATCACCCTGCTCCTGGCGCCTGTACTCCTCCACACTCTGCCCGGGAGGCACTACGGCCTCCTGGGGAAGCACCGTGGCGTGGGGGTCGGCCCAGCCCACCAGGGCATCCAGATTGGAGGCCGGATAACCGGGGATTCCGCGGGCATTGACCGTGGTCATCAGCAGACGGCCCTTGTCATGGTGGACCTGGCCGCCCTTGACCTTGATGACCGGTGAGCCTTTTGAACTTCCCAGCACATCCTGGGTGGGTCCGGGCGTCTCGATGGTATATGGCGAGGGGAGGAAAAGCGCCAGGAGGGCCAGAATGATCAGAAGACCGCCGGCCAGCATTTTGCGGGTGGGTCCGCCAAGCGTCCCGATCTGCTTTTCGGGTGCGCCTGTGGCGCAGTGATCCGATTTCCCGTGCGGAAGTGTCATAGCTCCAATATTATGGTTGATGAAGACGATAATCCCGGCAGACGTCAACCTCGATGGCGGACGGCCTGCCTTGGCGAGGACTGGAATCAAAGCAATGGACGAGAATGCAATCCACCAATGGCTCATCGAGTGCTTCGGCCCGGTGCAGGGCGAGCTGGCCTGGAGTCAGTTCTCACAGCTGCCTGAGTCCATCCGCTCGCAGATGGCGGCCCAGGGAGCCGATCAGCTGCCCAAACCCGCCGAGGTTCAGGCCCTGATTCAGGCTTTCACGGCCGGAGGGCTGAACACGCCGGCTGACATGCAGGCCCAGGCCGACCAGGGGCCCATCAACCTTGTGCTGGCCAAGAACATCGCCCTGGGACGCACCAGGGCCGACCAGTCCGATACCGCCGTCACAGCCGAGGACGGCGACCGGGTGGCCCGGGTCATGAGCGAGGCCAACCTCTGGCTGGACACCGTCTGCTCCTTCGACCCCGCCCCAGGCCAGACCGAAGCCTTGACCCGTGCCGGATGGATCGAGGGCAGCATAGACGCCTGGGTCCAGTTCGCCTCGCCTGTGGCCCAGGCGGTCAGCGAGGCCCTGACCTCCGTCATAAACCAGCGCTTCCAAGGTTTCGGCCAGGGCGAGATTTCGGGGATGTTCGCCGGACCTGTGCCCATCCCCCTGCCCGACAATCTCAAGGATCCGACCACGCTGATGAGACTGCTGGGGAACACCTCATTCGCCATGCAGCTGGGGCAGGCCGCCGGCGAGCTGGCCAAGGAGGTCCGCGGAGGATTCGACCAGGGCATCCCGCTGCTGAAGAACCCCGCCGGAGCCCTTATACCGCAGAACATCAAGGCCTACGCCAAATCATTGGAACTGGATCTGGACGAGGTCACCCGTTACATGGCCCTCAAGGAGGCCGCCCACGCCCGGCTCTACGCCGCCGTCCCCTGGCTGATGCCGCGCTTCGAGGCCCTGATCGGCAAGTACGCCCGGGGGGTCTCCATCGACCTGGACGCGGTGGAGGATCAGCTGCGCGACGCCGACCAGATCAATCCCGAATCCATCGCCGGCGCCATCAACCTCAGCAATGTCGGCATCGAGGACACCCCTGAGCAGAAGGAGGCCCTGCACAGCCTGGGCGACCTGCTGGCCCTGGTGGACGGCTGGGTGGATTGCGTGGTCTGGAATGCCGGCATGGCCCACCTGCCCCACCTGGAGCAGCTGCGGGAGATGACCCGACGCGAGCGCGCCGTGGGGGGGCCGGCCGAGCAGACCTTCGAGTCCCTGCTGGGCCTGCATCTTCACCCCAAGCGGCTGCGCGAGGCCGCCGACCTCTGGGAGCGCATCACCGCCGAGGAGGGAGTCCAGGGCCGTGACGGCCACTGGTCCCATCCTGACCTGCTGCCTTCCCTGCCTGTCAAGGTCGAAGGCGGCCAGGGCGGAGCATCCACCTCTGCAGATGGGCAATCCGAGCAGAAGGCCTCCACTTCCGCCACCTCGGTGGACTGGGATGCCGAGCTGGACAAACTGCTGAATGCCGAAGACAAGGATTCCTCTGCCGACGCTTCCGATTCCGACGCTTCAAATGACCAGGAGCATTCAGACCACGAAGCCCCCGGCAATCAGAAAAGCGCCGGCACCGATCCCAAGGACCCCGACAGCGGTCACCCGGACCAGAACAACTCAGACAAGGGCGATTCGGACGGCAACCAAGCTTGAATCGCACTCCCTCTCCCCGCGTTCCGAGGGGCCGGATCGACAGCGCTCAGCGGTGAATGAACCGGCTGGGAGCACGCCGGGCAAAGGCACTGCCGTCCTTGTGCTCCGCATAGGAAAGATGCAGGGTGTCCTCTGCTCGGGTCACCCCTACATACATAAGGCGGCGCTCCTCCTCCAGAGCATCCCCCTCGGGCGGTGAGCCAAAGGGAATCAGCCCCTCGGCACAGCCCACGATGAAGACATGGGCGAACTCCAGCCCCTTGGCAGCATGAATGGTGGAGACCGTGACCCTCCCCTGGCCCATGCCGCTCTCCAGCTGCTCCAGCACCTCATGTTTGCTCAGATCGACCGACTGGTTCTGCCAGCCCGACTCCGTGCGCACCCGGTAGCCGATCCCGCATTCGTGCAGGGCACGGCAGATCAGGGTCTGCTGGGCGTTGATCCGGGTCAGGATTGCGAACTGGCCGGGGCGGGCCCCCTTCCGGATCATGGAGGATATACGGGAGGCCACTGCCCCAGCCTCTTCACCATCGTCCTCGTAACGGGTCATCGCGACCCTGCTGCCCTCCTGGCGGGCTGATGCCAGCTTCAGGTAGTCGCCACGCACCGGCGAGCGAGCCAGAATGCCATTAGCGTAGTGAACCACTCTTCCCGTGGACCGGTAGTCGGTGGACAGGTCCAGATCGGCCTTGATTCCCGGGAATTCCTGGGGGAAGTTCAGCAGGTAGTAGGAGGTGGCCCCCGCAAAGGAGTAAATAGTCTGGGCCGGGTCCCCCACCACGCACAGGTTCTGCCTGCCGTTGAGCCAGAGCTTGAGCAACCGATGCTGCAGGGGCGAGACATCCTGGTACTCGTCCACGGTCAGCCAGCCGATGCGGTCTCGAATGTCAGCAGCAGCCTGGCCGCCCTCTTCCAAAATGTGGCAAACCAGCAGAAGAATATCGTTAAAGTCCATCTGATTATGGGCGGCCTTGGAGCTCTCGAAGACGGTGTACAGGTCGGCCATCCGCTCAGCCTCCAGACCAGCCGGCGGCAGACGGTGACTGGCCGCGCAGACCCGAACGTAGTCCTGAGGGGCGATCAGCCCCACCTTGGCCCAGTTGATCTCCGCAGTCAGGTCCCTGACCTGGCCCGGGTCGGCCTCCTCACCGCAGACCCGCTGGCAGGCGGAGGACACCAGGGGGGCCACATCCTCGATCAGATCCGGAAGATAGGTCTCGCTGACCTGGGGCCAGACCCGCCTGAGCTGGCGCAGGGCCGCCGAGTGAAAGGTCGCCGCCTGCAGGGAGGCCGACACGCCAAGCTTGGTCAGACGATCACGCATCTCGGCTGCGGCACGGACCGAAAAAGTCACTGCCAAGGTTCTGGAGGGCTCCCAGCTGCCACTGGCGCAGGCATAGGCCATCCGCCGGGTGATGGTCCTGGTCTTGCCAGCCCCGGCCCCTGCGACGATCCGCACAGGCCCGTCAAGCACAGTGGCCGCCTGCCGCTGGGCAGGATCCAGACCCTGCAGCAATCGTTCCTCATCCTCATGCACACCCCCATTGTGTCAAAGGCCGGTACCGGAACCCGCTGCGGCGTGCCCATGTGGTCAAGTGGACAACCGTATTCACAACAGTCCTTGTATTATCCTTGAGAATGTGAGTGAACGAACGAAGCTGACCCTGGCCGCCCTGGCGTCGGCCGCCATGCCCGAGGTGCCCATGACCGGCGCGCGGGACTGCGACCAGCTCAGCAGCCTTGACCGCGCACAGGGCGTGGACTGTGCGGTGGTCCAGGACGCGACCGGCAACGTCTACGACGTCTGGGCCACCAGCTCGGAAGCCGGCAAGCGCCGGTTGGCCGCTCGGGTCAAGGCGGCTCAGGCTCTGGCCGATGCCAAGGAGATGGCGGCCATGGGCTTCAGGGTCGAGCACATCCTGGCCTACCAGCCCGGCGAGAAGGCCGATAGTCCGACCGGCACCACAGCTGTTGCCGTCATGACCCACTGCCCAGGCCGAATCCGTCCCCTCCATCTGCTGACTTTGAACGAATGCACCGCCGCAGGCACCGCCATCGGCGCCATCCACCGGGTGCGCCCTGATTTTCTGAAAACCCACGGATACCCAGCCTTCTCCACTGCCCAGATCGCGGCCCAACTGCGGGGATGGATCAAGCGGCTGCGGATGGACGGCCACGTGCCCAAGGAAATCACCGATTCCTGGGCATCCATCGTGGCGACCGAGGGACTCTGGTCCTTTGAAACATGCACCGTGCATGGAGGCTTCTCCGACGGCGACCTGCTCTATGCAGGCTCCGGGCTGAGCGGTGTCTACGGCTGGCAGGACATGCAGGTCAACGATCCTGCCCGTGACCTGGCTTGGATCTTCGCCAAGCTGGATGGATCCCGCCGCAACGCAGTCATTGCAGCCTACGGCAGGATGATGGGGGCTCGGCTGGACGACCTGATCATGCTCCGAGCCAATCTCTGGCTGCAGATGGAGCAGGTGGGCGACTTCATCACCGCCCTGGATCATGCCGACAACGAACGGATCATCCAATTCAAGGCCCAGGTGGAGCGTCTGGCCCAGCAGTTGGGCGACCACGAGCAGAACCAGCGCGCCCGTCGTCAGCAGCAGACTTCCGGTTCGTCACCCACTGGGGCACCCTCCACCATCACCGTGGGCACTTTGCTCGGCGACGACAAAGCTGAAGATCCCTCCGCTGCGAAAATACAGGAGAATCCGGCATCAGAACAGGGCCTCGCCGCGGCTGATGCGGCAACCTCACCTAAGGAACCCTCCTTTGAACCCTCGGATGAGAGCTCGGCCACCATCGCCATCAGCAGGGCAGAAATGGCTGACCTGGCTCAGACCCAGACCGCCATGGACCATTCCGAAGCCAGGAACAAGCCCATCAGACAGGCCCAGAGCACAAACCTTGGCAGCGACAATCAACCCAGGCCACCAGCTGTTGCTCCTGTTGCCAAAGAAGAGGAATCAGGCCTGAGCGATCATTTCCGCGGCATCGGCAGTCCAGCCACCAGCGACAAGGATACGGATGGCGAGGCGAACCCAGAGGCTGCAACGAGCGACCCGTCCGTAGACAGCCAGTCCTCGAACCCCGCTGGGGCAGGAGAGGCCGCTTCCCAGCCGCATGATGCCTCGTCAGCTCAAGCCCTCGCCAGCGATCAGGCTGAGACCGTCGTCATTCCCAGAAAGCCCCTGCCCGAGCAGACCCCCACGCTCACTGCAGACGGACAGGCATCGGCATCACCGCCGGAAAGCGGCTCTTCCCCGGAGGGGCATCAGGGAGACGCTTAGAGCGTAATCACCCGGGCCAGCGAATAATGAGACCGGAAGAACCGTGGGCCGGCAGGTCTGGGCGACGGAAAACAACCTTGGAGGTAGCAATGGATATCGAATTCGGCATCAAAAATGTGGCCCGGACGGTCAACTTCAGCACCAATGCCAAGGCGGACGAGGTGGCTGCCCACATCGCCCAGGCCCTGAACGAGGGCGGACCCATCGATCTGGTGGACGACAAGGGCCGGCACATCATTGTTCCTAAGGAATCCCTGGGCTACGCAGTGGTCGGTTCGGACACCACCCATCCGGTCGGCTTCGGTGTCCTGGGAGGCTCCTCCGACTGAGGCTGTGATCGCCTGACGGGGGCGGCCGGGTCCTTGTGGTCCGACCGCCCCCGATTCGTATCCGCTAACCCTTCCAGGCCACCGGACGGCTCCCCCGGGCCCTGTCCACGATTCGGGCCACCACCTCGTCACTGGTGCTGTTCTCCCCCATGCGATTGGGCTTGCCTTGGCCGTGCCAGTCCGATCCTCCGGTCACCAGCAGCCCCCAGCGCTGGGCCAGGGCCAGCAGCCGTCGGCGCTGCTCGGGCGGATTGTCCCGATGCCAGACCTCCAGGCCTCCCAGTCCCTCCCCGGCCAGAGCGGCGATCTGCTGATCGGAGAGCAGGACGGGATTGCGACTGACTGCACCGGGGTGGGCGACGACCAGGACGCCGCCTGCATGGTTGACGGCTGCCAGCACCTGGTGGGTGGTCGGCGAGGGCGTTGGCAGGTAGTAGGCGCTTCCGGAGGAGCAGACCCCGGCGAAGGCCTGGCTGCGGTCGGCATAGACACCGGCCTTGACCAATGCATCGGCGATATGCGGGCGGCCCACCGTGGTCTTCGACCCCTCCTTGACCTGATCCAGCACATCCTGCCAGGTGATCGGGTAATCCCGGGAGATCCGCTCGACCATGGTCCTGGTTCTGGTCAGCCTGGCCTCCCTGGTCTTGGCGAAGAGCCCGGCGATGACCGGATCCTCAGGATCATAGAGGTAGGCCAGCATGTGAACCGAGACATGGCCATCCTGGGCGGTGATTTCGGTGCCTGGCAGCAGGGGCATTCCCAGGTCCTGGGCCGCCTGACGGGCCTCATCCCAGCCCGCATTGGTGTCATGGTCGGTGATGGCCAGACCCTCCAGTCCCAACTGTTGCGCCTGCTCGACCATTCCCCGGGGCGTCACGGTGCCGTCGGAGAACACGGTGTGGCAGTGCAGGTCCCAGCCGGAGACCGTGACAGTATCCTCATGCGTCATGCCTCCATCCTAAACTCGTGAACGCGTTCCCGTCTCAGAGAACCCTCCCGACCATTGAGGTGATGGACCCCATGAGCGAACCGACCTCGTCAGCCCCTTCCAGCTATCTGATCGCCGCCCTGACCTCGTTTGCGGCGCTCTACGCCAGCCTGGTCCTGTCAGCGGAAACCCTGCAACTGGCGCGTCACCCCCAGGGCCAGCTCAGCTGTGACATCAACTCGGTGGTCTCCTGCTCAGCCGTGGCCCAGTCCCCCCAAGCCGAGCTGATCCGCCTGGGCACACTGCCGATCCCCAATGCCTTTCTGGGGCTGGTCGCTGAGGCTGTCTTCCTGACGCTGGCCGTAGTGGGTCTGTGCCGTATCAAGATGCCTGCGCTGCTGGCGGCAGGGACCTGGCTGGCCTCGCTTGCCGCCCTGGCCTATGCGCTTTGGCTGTTCACGCAGTCGCTCTTCGTCATCCACGCCCTCTGCCCCTGGTGCCTGGTCATGACCTTCGCCACCAGCCTGCAGTTCATGGCCTTCAGCCATGCCACGGTCATCCAGCAGGGTCTGCCGCGCAAGAGGTCGGGATGGCTGCTGACCTACTATCAGCGGCACTTCGATCTGATGGTCGACCTGGTCTGGCTGGTCGCCCTGGCCACTATCGTCCTGGCTGTGGAGGGATCCGCCCTCTTCGGCTGATCAGCAGTCTGGCACATGCTCCAGGGTCAGACGGGCGACCATTCTGGCCGGTCCAGTCAGCCACACATCCTGCGAATCCACATCCACCTTCAGACGGCCCCCGCCCACCTGGATGGTCCAATGGTCGACCCCGGTCAGGGCTCGCAAGAGCACGCCGCTGGCGCACAGACCGGTACCGCAGGACAGGGTCTCGCCCACCCCACGCTCATAGACCCTCATGGTGGCCCGACCGCTGCCATTGTCGGCATCCAGGGCATCCAGACGCAGGAATTCCACATTCTGCCCCTCAGCCAGCCCGGGCCTGACCCGCGGCGGGGCCGACAGATCCAGATCGCCCGGATCGGGCAGGTCGGTCCTAGCCAGTAGTTCGGTCACGGTCCCGGGCAGTCCACCGGCCTCCAATTCGGCAGCGACTGCAGTCAGGACGACTGCATGAGGATTGCCCATATCCACCATGGTGCCAGGAGCCGAGCCTCCCAAGGCTCCGCCATCGACAAGCTGCTGCCCCACCGGCCCCATCCGCCAGGCCCCGACCTTGACCTTGAACACATGATCGCCGTCGCACTTCATCGGACTGCGCGAGACGATCCGCTTGACCCCGGCCCGGGTACCCAGCAGGAAGGAGGCGCCTTCCATAGTCGGCGTCAGCCCCTGCTTCTGGGCGAAGAGGGTGATGGCCCGGGTCCCGTTGCCGCACATCTGAGCCAAGGAACCGTCCGCATTGCGATAGTCCATGAACCACTGGCAGCCGAAACGGTCGCAGGCATCCACCTGCTCCTGGTTCAGGTCGCTGACATCGGCCGGGTGGGTCAGCCGGATGACCCCGTCGGCTCCGACCCCGAAATGACGGTCGCACAGCCAGCGCACCTGGTCGGCCGTAGGCTCCAGATCCCCCCGGGGATCGGCGTAGACCACGAAATCGTTACCGGTGGCTTGCATTTTGTAAACAGTCCGGGGAATACTCATGTTTGTAGCGTACGGCCCTTCGGCGACAGGCTAGGGTGGTTCTTCGGCTGCGAAAGGAGCGGATCAGATGACATCAGATGCACCGATCGGGATCTTCGACTCCGGACTCGGCGGTCTGAGCGTCACTGCAGCCATCCGCAACCTCCTTCCTCAAGAAAACCTGCTCTACTTTGGCGATTCCGCCTACGCCCCCTACGGCATCAAGAAGCCGGATCAGATCACCCAGCGCTGCCAGGTCATTGGCGACCGGTTCATGGACCAGGGCGTCAAGGCCATGGTCATCGCCTGCAACACCGCCACCAGCGTCTGCGTGGATGAAATGCGCCGACGCTACCCGGTCCCGGTCATCGGCATGGAGCCGGCCCTGAAGCTGGCTTGCACACGTGGCGGAGGCCGACCCCAACGGGTACTGGTCACGGCCACCCCGCTGACCTTGAAGGAGGCCAAGTTCTCACGCCTGATGGCACGTTTCTCCGGCAAGCACACCATCCTGACCCAGCCCTGCCCGGATCTGGTGACCATTGTGGAGTCTGACAGGCTGAATGACCAGGCCCTGGTCGATGCCACCCTGCACCATTATTTGGACCCCTATGACCTGCAGACCCTGGATGCCCTGGTCCTGGGCTGCACCCACTTCGTCTTCTTCCGCCAGTCCATCGCCCGCATCTGCCCGCCAGGCCTGGCGCTGATCGACGGCAACCCTGGAACGGCCCGCCACCTCAAGGATCTGCTGGCCCAGGCCGATGCCCTCAACCCGGGCCCCGGCACCGGCAGAGTAGAGATCGCCAACTCCGATCCCTCACCGGCCATGCTGGATTTGTCCAAGCGGCTGCTGGCCTCCTGCCGCCCCTGAACGGCTTGTCCAACGTTCGCGCATAAGCTGTCATCAAGCTCGGATATCTGTCAGGAAACGAGGTGCCATGGCACGCAAAAGAACAGCCGTCATCGACGTAGGCGGCGGCTACCGGTCCATCTTCGGCGCCGGCGTCTTCGACCGCTGCATGGAGCAGGGCATCACCTTCGATCACTGCTACGGGGTCTCGGCCGGCAGCGCCAATCTGGCCTCATTCCTGTCGGGCCAGCTCAGACGCTGCTACCGCTTCTACACCGTCTACTCCTCCCGCAAGGAGTACGCGAGCGTGAGCAACTTCCTGACCAAGCACACCTTCGTCGACCTGGACTACGTCTATGGCAAACTGTCGGCCCACGACGGGGAATGCCCGCTGGATTACCAGGCTCTGAAGGCCAATCCGGCCCTGTTCACCGTAGTCGCCTGCAAGGCCACTGACGGATCCACCGTCTACTTTGACAAGTCCGACCTGGCCCAGGACAACTATGACATCCTCAAGGCCTCATCCACCGTGCCGGTGGCCAACAAGCCCTACATGATCGATGGGGTGCCCTATCTGGACGGCGGCATCGCCGACCCGGTCCCGGTCCGCAAGGCCATGGACGAGGGCTACGAGCGCATCGTCCTGGTTCTGACCCGCCAGAGGGATATTCTGCGCGAACAGAAGAAGGATGTCCTGCCGGCCCGGATCCTGGCCAGAACTTATCCGGCGGCCGGCGAGCGCCTGATGGAGCGCTACCGCACCTACAACGACGAGGTGGCCCTGGCCAAGCAGGCCGAAAAGGAGGGTCGGGTGCTGATCCTGGCCCCTGACAGCCTGTGCGGACTGACCACGCTGAGCAAGTCGCTCAAGGGACTCAACGCCATGTACGACAAGGGCTATCGGGCCGCCGAGGCCATAGCCGACTTCCTGAAAAGCTGAACCCCGACCCCGCAGGACCTGCCATGCGGAAATTGCTTCTTAGGACACGGCCTTACAGAGCCGGCGTCCCGGCCCCGCCCTCTGCGCCCGCACTCCTGCGGCCGTGGCGGGGATCCGCACTGCCCTGGGTGCTCTGGGCGGTCATCAGCGCTGCGGTCATCTGGTTGAAGAGCTCGTTGTAACCCCCAGGGGTCGCCGCAGGCAGAACCAGGGTCTTGGCATTGTCGGACTCGGCCAGCGAGCGCATCACATCCAGATATTGGTTGAAGAGCACCACATTGTTGACCGCATCGATATCCATGCCCACGGCCCGCAGACTGTTGATCTGGTCCACAATGCCGTTGGCGATCTCCCGTCGGTAGTTGGCCTGGCCCTCGCCCTGCATCCTGGTCTTCTCGGCATCGGCCCTGGCCTGGGTCTCGATCTCGATCCGACGGGCCTCGGCACGCTCCCTGGTGGCCTCCTTCTCACGCTGGGCCGCGTTGATGGAGTCCATGGCCTGCTTGACCTGGGTGGAGGGGTCGATAGCCGTGACCAGGGTCTTGATGACCGAGAACCCGAAGCGCTGCATCTCCTGGCCCACGGTCTGCTGCACGTCGGAGGCGATGTCGTCCTTGCGGGCGAAGGCGTCATCCAGGCTCAGGGCGGGAATGGCCGACCTGAGGGCGTCCTCCATATAGGAGCGCAGCTGGCCCGCCGGGTCGACCAGCTCGTAGTAGGCCGTAGACACGTTGGCCGCCTCCACCCGGAACTGTGCGGAGACCTCCACGGTGACGAAGACGTTGTCCTTGGTCTTGGTCTCCAGCTTGACGTTCAGCTGGTTGACCCGCAGGTTGGTCTTGGCGGCTATCCGGTCCACCAGGGGGATCTTGGCGTGGATGCCCGCCAGCGCCACCCGATGGTATTTGCCGAAGCGCTCGATGACGTCCGCCTGCTGCTGGGGCACCACGAAAATCCCCAGAAGGAAGATGATCAGCGCCAGGACCAGCACGGCGATCACAATGGCGATGCCCAGATGCATGAGTGTTCTCCTTCGAGCTTAAAACCCTTGGGGCCGGACCTGAGAACCGCACCATTCCGGCCTTTCCTCTCATCACCATACATGATGGACTCGTCTGAACAATCGGTTCGGGCGCATAAGCCGTAATAGACTCGGCTTTACGAGCCTTCAACCCGAAAGGATGAATATGGCAAAACTACGCGGCATCGACGCCGAAATCTTCCCCCTGGTCCTGGGCGGCAACACTTTCGGATGGACCAGCGACGAATCCGAGTCTGACCAGGTCCTGGACGCTTACACGCAAGCCGGGGGCAACCTGATCGATACAGCCGACGTTTACTCGGCCTGGGCCCCAGGCCACTCCGGCGGCGAGTCCGAGATCGTCCTGGGCCGCTGGCTGGCCAAGAACGGCAACCGAGACAAGGTCCTGGTGGCTACCAAGGTCAGCCAGCACCCCCAGTACTCAGGCCTGTCAGCCAAGAACATCGAGGCCGCCGCCGACGCCTCGCTGCTCAGGCTGGGCCTGGATGTGATCGATCTCTACTACGCCCACTACGACGACAGCTCCACCCCCTTGGAGGAGACTGCGGCAGCCTTCGACAAGCTGGTCAAGGAGGGCAAGGTCCGGGCCATCGGCCTGTCCAACTACACGCCTGACCGGATCCGCGAATGGTTCAGCATTGCACGCAAGGAGGGCCTGACCCTGCCGGTGGCTCTGGAGCCCCAGTACAACCTGGTCTACCGCAAGGACTATGAGAATGGCCTTATGCCAGTTGCCAAGGACGAGGATCTGGCGGTCTTCCCCTACTTCTCACTGGCTTCGGGCTTCCTGACGGGCAAGTACCGGACCATGGACGACCTCAAGGGCAAGCAGCGCGAGGGCATGGTCAAGGACTTCTTCACCCAGGAGGGACTGGACGTGGTCGCTGCCATGGACGGCATCGCCAAGGCCCACGGGGTCGAGCTGGCCACCGTAGCCCTGGCCTGGCTCAACCACAGGCCTGGGATCGCAGCCCCCATCGCCTCTGCACGCACCCCCGAGCAGCTGCCGGCCCTTCTGGCCGCTGCCCATCTGGAACTGAGCGACCAGGATATACAGACCCTGGACCAGGTCAGCGACAAGGTCAAGGGCTGATCAACAGCCGGCGCTCCATCGCAATATTGCCAGCCGCACGGCCAAGCGTGGCGCAGACGAGCACCTAGCCAGGCAGGTCGTATGAAAAAGGGCTTCCATCTCCTGTCAGATGGAAGCCCTTTTCATGCAATTATGATCAGGCTTTGACCAGGTCGACCTGCGGCTGGTCCATATCGCCAGCATTGACGGTCAGACTGGTGGCTAGGGTCTCGCGGGCGATCAGGTCGCTGAACTGCTGAGCCTTGGAGGCATCCTCCTTGGGGAGGGTCAGGGTCAGCCGAATCCGGTCAGCGATGTCCAGGCCAGCGGTCTTCCGAGCATCCTGAACCTGGCGGATCAGATCCCTGGCATAGCCCTCCGCCAGGAGATCGTCGTCCAGCTGGGTGTCGAGAATGACGAAGCCGCCGGTGGGCAGGGCTGCGGAGGCCGAACGATCAGCCTGGGAACCATCCTCCTGCTCGATCCGGTTGTCCAGCTCGTATTCGCCGGGTTCCAGGGCCACCGCTCCGTCGGGGGTGGTGACGACCACCTGGCCGTCCTGCTCGGACCAGTCGCCCTGCTTGGAAGCCTTGATGACGAACTGGACCTGCTTGCCCAGCCGGGGTCCGGCCGCACGGGCGTTGACCTTGAGATCGTGGATGATCCGCAGACCATGCTGACCGGCCTGGTCCAGGGTGCAGAACTCCACCTCCTTGATGTTGAGCTCGGACTTGAGCACGTCCACGTAGGGGCGGGCCGCGTCGGGGTCACGAACCACCACGGTCAGCAGGGACAGGGGCTGGCGGACGCGAATCTGCTCGGCCTTGCGCAGGGCCAGGGTGGCCGAAACCACCTCGCGGACCTTCTCCATGGCGGCTACCAGGGCAGGATCGTCACGCAGGACCTGTCCCAGTTCGGTCTCCTGCCCGGTGGCCTCGTCGGCCAGGAAGGGCCAGTCGGCCAGATGGACCGACTCGCCACCGGTCAGGCCCCGCCAGATCTGCTCGGCTTCCATGGGCGCCAGGGGGGCCAGAAGGCGGGCGAAGGCCTCCAGAACCGTGTAGAGGGCGTCGAAGGCCTGGTGGTCCTCGCCCCAGAAGCGGTCACGGTTGTTGCGGATGTACCAGTTGGTCAGCACATCGATGAAGTCGGTCACCGCATCGCAGGCCTCCGAGATGGCGAAGTCGTCCAGGGCCTTCTGCACCGACTGGATCAACCGACGGGTGCGTGCCAGCAGGAAGCGGTCCATCTCCGGCAGGTCGGCCACACGCTCCGGCGTCAGCGCCTGGGCCTGGTAGCCGGCGCCCTTGTTGGCCGCGTTGGCATAGAGCGTGTAGAAGTAGTAGGAGCTCCAGACCGGCAGCATGACCTGGCGGACCGTGTCGCGGATGCCATCGGCGGTGACGACCAGGTTGCCGCCGCGCAGGATGGACGAGCTCATCAGGAACCAGCGCATGGCGTCGGATCCGTACTTGTCGAAGACCTCGTTCACATCCGGATAGTTGCGCAGGTGCTTGCTCATCTTCTGGCCGTCGGAGCCCAGGACGATGCCATGGCAGATCACGTTCTTGAAGGCCGGGCGGTCGAAGAGGGCCGTGGACATGATGTGCATGGTGTAGAACCAGCCGCGGGTCTGGCCTATGTACTCGACCACAAAATCACAGGGATCCCTGTCCTCGAAGTACTGCTTGTTTTCGAAGGGGTAGTGGAACTGGGCGAAGGGCATGGAGCCCGACTCGAACCAGCAGTCCAGCACATCGGTGATCCTGTGCATGGTGGATTTGCCGGTGGGGTCGTCAGGGTTGGGCCTGGTCAGCTGGTCGATCCAGGGCCGATGCATGTTGATCTGCCCCTTGTCATCAGTCGGGTAGCGGCCGAAGTCCTTCTTGAGCTCATCCAAGGACCCGTAGACGTCCACCCGAGGATACTTGGGATCGTCCGAGACCCAGACCGGGATGGGCGAGCCCCAGAACCTGTTGCGGGAGATGGACCAGTCGCGGGCATTGGCCAGCCACTTGCCGAACTGGCCGTCCTTGACGTTTCCGGGGATCCAGTTGATCTGCTGGTTGAGCTCCAGCAGACGGTCCTTGATCTTGGTCACGGAGACGAACCAGCTGGAGACCGGCTTGTAGATCAGCGGGGTGCCGCAACGCCAGCAGTGGGGGTAGGAGTGGACGTAGCTCTTCTCCTGGAAGAGGAGGGCCCGGTGCTCGGCTGGGATCTGTGCCAGGGGGCCATCGCCTGCGCGCAGGTTGCGGACGATGGGCATGTTGGCCTCGAAGGCCTGCAGGCCCTGGTAGTCAGGGCACTGCTCGGTGAAGACTGCGCCTGCATCGAGCACGTCCACGCTGCGGATGCCCTTGGCGTTCAGGGTGTTCATATCGTCCTCGCCATAGGGAGCCTGGTGGACCAGGCCGGTGCCCTCCACGGTGTCGACGTAATCGGCCGTGTAGATGGTATAGGCATTGGGGCCGGGGGTGCCGCCCTCGGATTCAGCCTGCTCTCCGGCGAAGTAGGGGAAGACCGGCCAGTACCGCCAGCCCTCCATCTCTGACCCTTTGAGGGTGCGGACCACCTGGTAGTCCTCCCCCAGCTGCTTGGCGTAATCGCCCAGACGGGCCGTGGCGATGTAGAAGCGCTTGCCGGCGAAGGGCCCGGAGACCGGACTGACCTCCGAGTACTCGATATCAGCGCCGACCACGATGGCCAGGTTGGTGGGGACGGTCCAGGGGGTGGTGGTCCAGAAGACGGCATAGGCGTCCTCGTCCCTGAGCTTGACGGCCACGGAGACGGTGGTGTCCTGGCGGTCCTGGTAGACATCGGCATCCATGCGCAGCTCATGGTTGGACAGCGGGGTCTGATCCTTCCAGCAATAGGGCAGCACCCGGTAGCCCTCATAGGCCAGGCCCTTCTCGTAGAGGGTCTTGAAGGCCCACATGACCGACTCCATGTAGGAGACATCCAGGGTCTTGTATCCGTGGTCGAAGTCCACCCAGCGGGCCTGACGGTGGACGTAGTCCTTCCACTCGCTGGTGTACTTGAGCACTGAAGCGCGGCAGGCGTCGTTGAACTTCTCGATGCCCATCTGCTCGATCTGATCCACGCTGTCGATGCCGAGCTCGCGCTGAGCCTCCAACTCGGCGGGCAGGCCGTGGGTGTCCCAGCCGAAGACCCTCTTGACCTTGTGACCCTTCATGGTCTGGTAGCGGGGAATGACATCCTTGACGTAGCCGGTCAGCAGGTGCCCATAGTGGGGCAGGCCGTTGGCGAAGGGCGGGCCATCGAAGAAGACGAACTCGTTGTCGGCATGATCGCCGGAAGGGCGACGGTCTACTGACTTGTTGAAGGTGTCGTCATGGTCCCAGTAGTCCAGAACGGACTCCTCCATATGGGGGAAGGAGGGATTGGGCTTCACCTTGGCCAGAGCCGGGTCCACCACCGCCTTGGGATAGACTGCGCCATCCCGTTTTGTCGCATCTGAGGTATCAGTGGTCTGATTCACCGTTCACGCTCCTCGCTGGTCGTTCATGTCGCCATGTCGAGGACGAGGGACCCATGGGGCCCACCGCGGTACCACCTCGCTTGCCCGGCCAATGACCTGCGCCGGACCGCTTGAACTGGGCTATGCGGGCCCGCCCGTCGGTTCTACTGAGGATCGCCGCAAGCGAACCCGTTCTTCCGAGGGCTCCCCGCTGATGACGGATCAAGGCCCATTGGTGACCAGATTATACCATCCTCAGGAAACCTGATCTGCCCGTTCGCATAACGAAACAGTCGTCAGGACTGGAAGCGTTCAGGATGGCGCGGATCGCCCGGCAGATCATCCAGAGTGTTCTCGGCACCTAGCGCCTGCCGCCAGAAGTCCAGAGAGTGCCCATAGGGGCTGGCCTGCCCGCCGTGGGCCTGCAGGTCGGCCTTGGCCTGGAGCACGTCCTCCTCGCTCACCCCGTCCAAAAGCCCGACAAGTCCGGCGAATCGATCCGAGTCGTAGAAGATACCGCCGACGATCTCCAGAAGTCGGCTGGCCCGTTTCATAGGCAGGGAATCCCAGTGCCTGAGCTCGATGTAATTCTTCAAACGGACGTCGTTGAAGTGCGTGGTCAGGATGTGCGCTATCTCGGCATCGTTGAGCCGGCGGTCAGGATAGATCTCCCCGGCGTTCTCATGCCAGGCAATGAAGAACTGCCGACCCTGCGGCCCGTCCACCTCAGGGGTGTGGGAGACATCCGCCACCATGAGCGGGGTGGAGAGCATATCCACGGCGTAGTCCTCCCAGCCGAAGCCGTCCTCGAACAGCCCCGGAATCAGGCCTGTGCGCTGGGTGTCGAGCCAATCCCAGATCCGCTGGCGTCGCAGGGGCATGCGGTTGGGCTTCCCCTCAAAGATCGGAGTATTGCGGAAGAAGTAGGCCAAAATGGGCCCGATAGCCGTACCCAGACGGATCTTGGCGATGGCATCGTCCTCATCCCGGTAATCGATGCTTATCTGGGTGGAGGCGGTGCTGCGCATCATCATGGGCCCGCACTGGCCGATGCGGCCCAGGTAGGTGTTCATGACCGCATAGCGTTCCTTGGGATTGAGGCCCACATCCGCATAGGACCCAGCCGGACGGTACCCATATTCGACCAGACGGAACCCCAGCCGCTCGGCGATGGGGTCGGCCTCGGCACGGAAACGACGGTAGAGATCCTCGAATTCCCGGCTGTCGCGCACCACGCCCAGGGAGCACTCCACCTGGCTTCCGGGCTCCAGGGAAACCACGCAGCCCGGCCTGCTCAGCCCGACCAGGTGGCCATCCTCCCGGTATTCCTTATCACCGTCGTAGCAGGGCTCCAAGGCCGACAGCAGAGCCTCGATGCCCCGCTCCCCCTCATAGGGAACCGGAGCGTCGGACCCGTCGTTGCGCACCGGCAGATGCTCGATCTCAATACCGAACCGCCACTGGGACCGTGGTTTGGATCCGCGTGTGAAGTAGTCGACCAGGCTGGCCACATGCCGAGGATTTGGGACCGTCAACAGGTGCGCATACCCAGCGCCTACGCTTTTCCTCATGCTGCAATGGTAGAAGCGGGCGAGGGCCATGGGCAACCAACACGCGAGGAGTTGCGCTATCGGAGGGCCGTCAGCCCACGGTCACCGTCACAGCCTGCAGGTCTTCCCTGCGCGAGGAGGATCCCACCAGCACCTGGAATTGACCGGGCTCGACCCTGCGATTGCAGTCGGCATCAACCAGGGCCCACTCGGCCACCGGAAGATCGAAAACCACCTTCCGGGTCTGCCCTGGATCCAGCTGAATCCTTTGGAAGGCCTTGAGCTCGCGGTCAGCCCAGCTGACCGAGGTCACCAGGTCGCTGATGTAGGCCTGGACCACCTCGGTGCCTGGCCGCTGGCCGGTGTTGGTCAGGTCCACAGTCACCCTGACCCTGTCTTCAGGGCCGACGGCATCCGATCCGTCGACCTGGGGCTTTCCGTAGGCAAAGGTGGTGTAGCCCATCCCCTGGCCGAAGGCGAAGGCCGGCTCCTGGGTCAGGTCGGCATAGCGGTCACCATGCTGGCCCCGGATCTGGTTGTAGTAGACCGGCAGCTGGCCTGCGTGCCTGGGAAAAGTGATAGGCAGTCTGCCTGTGGGCTCAACCATGCCGGTCAGAATCCTGGCCAAGGCACGACCGCCCTGCATACCAGGATCGGGCTGCCAGATCAGAGCCTTGGCCGACTGTGCGGACGGAGGCAGGACCAGGGGCTTGGAGGACATGAGCACGATGACCATGGGCTTGCCCGTCTGTGCCAGGGCGTCCAGCAGATCGCGCTGAGGACCGTAGAGCTCCAGGGTGGCAGTCGAACGGCCCTCGCCCACCAGCTGGACCACGTCGCCTACCACAGCAACCACCAGGTCGCTTTGCCTGGCCAGGCCTACGGCCCTGTCGAAGCGGCCCTGATCGATCCTGGCCGGGGCCGCCACCCTGGGCCTGGGCTGGCCATCAGGGAAGAGCGGACCCGCGGGATCGTCAACCAGACGGAGCATGTCGACGCCCTGCTCGCAGCCGAGCCGCCAGTTTTCAGGCAGCTCCTGGCGCAGACCGTCGGCCACGGTCGAGATCATCTCCCGAGGCTGGTCCTTGATCCAGTCGCACTGACCCGAACCGCCGGCCCAGTCCCCCAGCTGGTTCTGGGCATCGTCGATCAGCGGACCGACCAGGGCGATGCTGTGCGCTGAGTCATCACCGGGGCGGCCATCGGCATCCACCCCGCCGAACAGGGGCAGGATGCCGTCATTCTTCAAAAGGACTGCCGACTCCTGGGCCACCTGGAGGTTGAGCTCCTGGTGCTCCGGTGAGTTGATGACCGCCTTCTGGGCCTCGGGGTCGGGCAGACGCGGATCCTCGAAGAGCCCCATGCGGAATTTCAGGGCCAGGATGTGCCTGACCGCCCGGTCGAGGTCCTCCTCACGCAGCAGCCCGGCATCCAGCGCATCCAAGGCCCCCTGGTAGAAGCCGGGCGTGGTCATGATCAGATCGTTGCCGGCCTTGACGGCGGCTGCAGCGGCCCTGGTGTAGTCGGGCTGCACCTTCTGCTCCCAGACCATCCGGCCCACATTGTCCCAGTCGGTGATCAGGGTGCCCTGGTAGCCCCACTCCCCTCGAAGCACGTCGTTGAGCAGCCAGTTGTTGATGGTGACCGGTACCCCGTCGATGGACTCGTAGCCCAGCATGAAGGTGGCCACACCCTCCTTGGCCAGGCGCTCGAAGGGCGGCAGGAACCAGGAGAGCAGCTTACGGTGCGAGAGGTCGGCCTCGGAGGCGTCACGCCCACCCTGGGTCTCGGAATAGCCGGCGAAGTGCTTGGCCGTGGCCAGCACAGCATCCTTGGGCAGGGTCCCGGTCATGGCTGATCCGCCCTGGTAGCCGCGCACCATGGCCGAGGCCATCTCGCCGATCAGGAAGGGGTCCTCGCCGAAGGTCTCGTCCACCCGGCCCCAGCGGGTGTCCCTGGCGATGCATAGCACCGGGGAGAAGGTCCAGTGGACGCCTGTCGTGGCGACCTCCTGGGCTGTGGCCCGCCCCATCCGCTGAACCAGTTCAGGATCGAAGGATGCTGCCATGCCCAGCTGCTCGGGAAAAATAGTAGCCCCGCGGAAGAAGGAATGGCCGTGGATGCAGTCGTCCCCGATCAGCAGGGGAATGCCAAGACGGGTGCGATGAACGGCCTTGTCAGCCTTGATCATGTTCTGCGGAGAGACATGCAGCAGGGATCCAGCATGCTGGTCCACCACCTCCTTGTCCACTCCCTGGCGAGCATCGAGCTGCATCATCTGGCCCACCTTCTCCTCCCGGGTCATCCGTCCCAGCAGATCAGCCACCCGCTCATCCACGCTCAGGTCGGGATTGCGGTAGGGCAGATCCCCTGTCAACTTCCTTGATGCCATCTGGGCACCTTCCTTTCTTACTGAGCACTCATCCACTCATATTTGCGTCCGGTCAGTCTGAAGCCGATCAGACTGAAGCCGGTCTACCGGACGATGATTGCCAGATCCCAGGGTCCGATGGTCATGGACTGTCCCTGGTCCACATGAGCCCCTGGATCAGCCTGCCCGTCAGCCACCAGCAGATGCCCCCCGTAGGGCGCGTCCAGCTTGACCTCCTTGGACGAATAATTGAGCAGGTAGGCGACCTGCTCCCCCAGGGCGTTGATGCCCTCACGCACGGTGACCAGGCCAGCCAGATCCCGGGCAGGACCGCTCAAGCCAGCCGCATCCGCCGCATCCGAAAGCAGCTGCCGCATGCCCTGGGCCGACGGCAGAGTGCCGATCCACTCCGCGCTGCCGTGGCCGTAATCATGACGGGTCACAGCCGCATACCGCTCCCAGACCGGGTGGTCATAGGATGCCAGGACCTGCGTGTCGGAACGCGGATTCAGCA
The DNA here is from genome assembly GCF_030758775.1 of Bifidobacterium asteroides. Lineage (NCBI taxonomy): Bacteria > Bacillati > Actinomycetota > Actinomycetes > Bifidobacteriales > Bifidobacteriaceae > Bifidobacterium > Bifidobacterium asteroides. The sequence continues at coordinate 595,093 of NZ_CP132384.1, read as the reverse complement.
GCTCGATCAGCCCCTGGCAGGCCGGTCCAACCTGGTCGGCTTCGGCTCCATGCAGATCCAGGGTCAACCCCTTGCCGGGACGGGTGAACTGGTTGTAGTCGATGCCGAACACGTCGGTCAACAGGTGCGGAGCCTTCTCATGCCAGACCTTGAGGTTCTCGTCCGACACAAAGGAGCGCAGCGTGGCCACCAGGTGACCTCCCTGATGGACGTAGTCGGCCAGGGCCGTCAACGTATCCTCATCGGTGCTGTAGAGGGCAGGGACCACGACCATGGCGTAAGAGTCCAGATGGGACCGGTCAGCCTTGTCGCTGATGAAATCGCACTCGATGTTGAGCTCGAAGAGGGCATCGTAGACCCGTCTGACCACATCGTTGTAGGAGATCTGCCCCTGCTGACGGGGGAAACCGGTCTCCAGGGAGAACCAGTCCAAGGCGGTCAGGGAGTCGTTGCCCACCATGATGGCGACCTTGTTGCGCTTTTGAAGGTTGATCAGGCGCTCACCCACACCCTTCTGCGCTATCTGCCTGCCGAACTGGCCGGCCTCCTCATAGGTGGGGTTGGGTTCCATGTCCTGTGAAAGCAGCCCCTTCCAGTAGGTTTCAAAGGAGTTGTGGATGGAATGCCAGTGCCAGTACATGACCCCGTCAGCCCCCGAGGCCAGATGGCTGTATGCCTGCAGCCTCAGCTGCCCGGGGTAGGGCAGCCAGCCGTTCTGCCCCTGGGCGTCGGTTTCCAGAACCAGGTAGTTGGCACCGCCCTTCAGGCTGCGGGTCATGTCCCCGCCGAAGGCGATCTCCTTGCCGGTCAGGTCATCTTCAGAAGGGTGGTAAATGTCCGCGCCGGCCACATCCAGGCATTCGGCCGCTTCGAAATGATCGACGGCGGGCTGAAGGCCGTATGACCAGCCTGGGCTCCAGTCGAAATCGAAGTTGTGGGTGACGAATTGGTCCTCGCGGGCATATTCGCGCACGATGTCAGCCTCCCAGGCCAGGTAGCGGCTGACCTGGCTGCGGCGGAAGCGGTCGAATGCCGAACCAAGGGAGGCGTTGATGGTCCCGGTCAGATCGGGAAAATCCTCCCAGGAGTCGATCCTGTTTGACCAGTAGTCAAGGCCAAAGGCCGCATTGAGACAGCCCAGGTCATTGCCAAAACGCCGTCGCAGATCCTTGACGAAGAGCCGTTGCATGTCGGGCGATACACAGTCGTAGTACTTGGTTTCGTTGTCGACCTGGTAGCCGATCACCTGGGGGTTGTCGGCCACATGGCTCACCAGCCTGCGGATGACGCGCTCGCCATAGTACCGGTAGGAGGGGTTGACGATGTCCATGATCTGGCGAGCGCCATACCGGCTGGGACCCTTGGGGGTGTCCGCCAGAACATCCGGATGCATGGCGACCAGCCAGGCGGGGACGGCATAGGTGGGCGTGCCCACGATGACCTGAATACCGAAGCGTTCAGCAGCATCCAGCACCCGGTCCACATGGCTGAAGTCGAATACGCCAGGCTGGGGCTCCAGGGTGCTCCAGGTGGATTCGGCGATGCGAATGGTGTTGATGCCGGCGGACTTCATCATGGACATGTCCTTGTCCACCCGCTCATAGGGCATGTATTCGTCGTAGTAGGCGCATCCGAAGATCAGCCTGTCCGGAAGGCGCGTGCTGCCCGCATTGTCTGACATGATGAACTCCAATCTTGATTGACGGGACTCAATTCATAGAGCGATGGTGCTGAAAGATCGCGGCTCCAGCTTTGACTGGAAGCCTTGGCTTTCTTCCCTAGTCCATCCCAGATCGGTTGACGGCTCCAAGGCAGCCTTATGCGCCTGCAGCGGTTCCGAATCATCCAATGCCAGGGTTGTTGAGTCGCTCATGGTGCCGATATCTTTCAACTAGTCTTCTCTGACACTTCCAATGGTGGAAAAATCCATATCTACTGATCATTAGATAATGATATACCTAACAGGCTTTCAATGGTTCTGTCAAGTCATCGACCCAATGCAGGTCCACGAGTGCCACGGCTTCTTTTTCTCTTCCCAGAAGAGTCGGAACCCTGCTTTAGGCGAGCCATACCCCTTTTGCTGTTGCCGATACGCCCCCATGTACCATAGGTATCAAACCACCGGGAGGATCCAGACATCCAAAAGCTGTGAAAAGGAGCCGCAAGACCAGGAAATGACGAGCCGTACCAGAAAATCACCAGAGGTGAGACGTGCGGAAATCACACAGGCCGCTGCCCGCCTCATCAGCCAACATGGGTACAACGGCATATCGCTCAAAGACGTCGCTGACATGGTAGGGATGTCGCAACCGGGCGTCCTTCATTATGTGGGCAGCAAGGAAGGCCTGCTCTCCCTCTTGGTCACGGATATCTATGATGCCGATGGCACGCCAGAGGAATTCCTGCAGACCGGCCTTCCCGGGTCCGACCCCGAACATCCGCATCTTCCGGCCTATTTTGACTATTTGGTCGCCCACAATGCCGACCAGCCCGAACTCACACAGCTGTATACGGTCCTAGAGACAGAGGCCATTTCGGCCAGCCACCCCTTGCATGATTATTTCATCCGCAGGCCGGCAGAGGTCTGGAAGCGCTATTCTGAATTCCCCTGGCTGCTTCCTGATGGCATAGCGTGGGCAACAGACATGCAGGACAAGGTGAGGATGAGTCTGGAAGTCATGGACGGCATACAGATACGGCTGCTGCGTGAGCCGAAAATCGACTACATCCAGGAATGGGACCGGTTCAAAGCGCTGATTTTTCCCTCACCACTCTGGGATGGATATTGCTGATCAGCACAGGCATTGCAGTGGCCAAACCGCAGTTGCCGGACACCAGCCGACAGGGACATCCAAGGAAGCAGCAACCAATCAGCCTTCCTGATCCATCCTGAAAGGCCGGGCATCGTAAGGCGCTTGATACCGACGATCCCCCCAGTAGTATTCATAATCGTGGTCACTGATGGGACGGACGACCTTGCAGGGGTGGCCGTAGGCGACCACATCAGAGGGGATGTCCTTGGTGACCAGGGACCCTGCCCCGATGACCGTGTTGTCGCCGATGGTCACTCCCGGCATGACGATGGCGCCTGCTCCGATCCATACATTCCTGCCTATGCTGACCGGAACCGAGAACTGGGGCGTTCCATATACGCGTATATCGGGGCGAATGGTGTGCCCCGTGGTGACGATGCTGACGTTGGGTCCGAACATGGTGTGATCGCCTATGTCAATGCGTCCGTCGTCGACCAGAACCAGGTTGAAGTTGGCGTAACATTTGCTCCCCCAGTAGGTGTTGCAGGCCCAATTGGCCCGCACTGGCCCCTCAATCCAGCTGCCTTCGCCGAATGAACCGAACATCTCTTTGCAGAGGTCCCGCTTTTTCTCCGCCTGGCTGGGACGGCAGGCGTTGAACTCGAAGACCAGATCCTGCTGGGCGTCCTGGACCTGCTTCATTTCGGGTGTATCGGCAATGTAGATCTGGTCGGTGTCCAGCAGAGCCTTGATCTTTTCGCGGCTGGTCATGGGAAACCCCTCTTTCCTTGATCTTCGTGGTTCAGCAGCTCCAAGGCCGGCGGGTTAGTCCCGGAACCGGCCTCGGCCTGGCGGCTACAGGCTCTCCAGAACCTTCTCCTCGTCCTGGACGGGTGCTGCCTGCCCAGCATCCCGACCGGTCGATCCAGATGCCTGGGATTCGACGTTGGCCCTGTGGTCCTGGCTGAGCTTTTGCTGGCCGCCCGGCTTCTTGGCGGCGGCGATCATCAGCTTGATCCTGTTGAGCTGGTTGGCCTCCGATGCGCCGGGATCGTAGTCGATGGAGACGATGTTGGCCTCAGGGTAGGTCCTGCGGATCTTGCCGAACATGCCGCGTCCTGTCACATGGTTGGGCAGGCAGGCGAAGGGCTGCGCACAGACGATGTTTGGGGCGCCGGACTGGATCAGCTCGATGATCTCGCCGGTCAGAAGCCAGCCCTCTCCCGCCTGAACGCCCAGGGAGGTGACCGAAGCGGCCTTATCCCTCAGGTCGGTGATATGAGCGGGAATGTCGAACTTCCCATGGGAGGCCTTGAAGCCGGCGATCATGGGGGCACGGTAGGCATCCGCCGCCTTGAGGACGATCTTCTTGACACCTACTGGTCCGCCTGTGCCCAGCATCTCCTCGTTCCATTCAGCATTGGAGATGCCGTTGACCATGAAGTCGCAGACACCGGGGAGTACAGCCTCGCAGCCCTGGCTTTCGATCAGGTCGACCACGTGGTTGTTGGCATCAGGATGGTACTTGACCAGGATCTCTCCGACTACACCCACTCGAGGCTTGCGGGGGATATTGCGCAGGGGCAGCTGGTCAAAGGCCCGGATCATCCGCTTCATCAGCGTGCGGTAAGGCAGATATCCATGGCCGTAGACCTTCTTGGCGGTCTTGGAGTACCCGTGGTGTTCGATGGTCTCCTTGCAGATCGTGTCCCAAAGCTTGTAGAGCCTGTTGGCCGAGCCGGGCTTCTGCTCGTAGGGGCGGACCCTGAGCAGGCACTCAATCATGGCATCGCCCAGGTAGAAGGCCTTGACCGCGCGGTGCAGCAGGGCCGGGGTTACCTGAAGGCCCGGATTGGCCTTGAACCCCTGCACGCTCAGCGTGATGATCGGCACGTAGCCGTAGCCCGCATCAGCCAGGGCCTTGCGCAGGAGGCCATAGTAGTTGGTGGCCCTGCACATGCCACCGGTCTGGGTAACAATGACCGCGCACTTGTGTGGGTCGAACCTGCCGGACAGGAAGGCGTTGACCAGCTGCCCCACCACGATGATGGCCGGGAAGCAGGCATCATTGTTGACATACTTGACACCGGTGTTGATGTCTTCGGCCGTGGCATGCTTCAGGAGCTCGAAGTGGTAGTCGGCGCTGGAGAAGACCGCCTCCAGGAGGGAGAAGTGCACAGGCGACATCTGCGGCGCCACCACTGTGAATTTGTGACCCATCTCCTTGGTGAAGCGATGCTCAGTGGCGTACTTGGACAGGGTCGGTTTGGCGGCGGCCCCGCTGGGCTGAGCAGCTTGGCCGTGTTCGGCCGGAGGCTCTGCCGACTTGGTTTCGACTTCCTGATCCTTCTGCCGCGAGGCTATGGTCTCCCGAATGGGCCGGATGCCCATAGGGTGAAGACCTATCAGACCCTGATCACTCTTGTCGTGCAGAGCCACAAACCGCGCCAGAGCCACAATGTCGGACTTGCGCTGGGACAGGCTGATCTTCTGCGCGTTGGTGGACCGGAACCCATCGGATGCCGGCTTGTCAGACGCATTCGCATCCACTGCTTCAATGCGGTCTGCAGACTCTTGAGAACCCTGAGAATCAGATGATTCCTCCGCCTGAACCAGGTCAGGCAACGGATCAGCATCCTTGACCGCGACCTTGGCAGGCGCCTGCTCCTTGACGGGGGCTTCCTTCTGGCCTTCGCCATTCTCTTGGGCCACATCCCGTTGATGGCGTTCATCCATGGCGGCCTTCAGCGAGCGCAGACGGATCTTGGCTGCACCCAGGTTGGAGACCTCGTCGATCTTCAGCTGCGTATAGACATCGCCCTTGTCGGCCAGAATCTCCTGAACCTGGTCAGTGGTGATGGCATCCACGCCGCACCCAAAACTGACCAGCTGGACCAGCTGCAGGTCGGGATACTCGGAGACAAACCTGGCTGCGGAATAGAGCCTGGAATGGTAGGCCCACTGGTCGGTCACCCTCAAGGGCATCTTCTGATGGTCGTCGCCGAAGCTCGGCACGGTCTTGCGGAACTTGGCGGCCGTGGGGTTGTTGGAGGCCAGGGCCCGCTCCCCCGCCGCCGGGATGATATAGTCGCTCAGCTTGGGCAGTTTATGCACGTCCAGCTCGCATATGGAGTCCTCGGAGAGCACGGCCATGCCCAGGGAGCAGATGGTCTCGGGAATGCCGTGGTTGACCTCGGGATCCACATGGTAGGGACGGCCCGACAGAACCACGCCCTTGACTCCATACTCCTGCATGTAGGCCAGGGCACGGAGCCCCTCCTGGCGGACGTCCTCCTTGAAGCGGGCATCCTCACGGTAGGCCTCCTGGACGGCCGTCCTGGCCTCATCCTCGCTCACCTTGGCCCAGTCGAAGACCTTGACGATCCGCTCGACCATCTTCTCCTTGTTGGAGAGGTTGAAGTAGGGCCGCATGAAGCGGACGCCGTTCTCCTTGAGCTCGGCCATATTGGCCTCGATCACCACCGGGTAGTTGGCCACGATGGGGCAGTTGTAATGGTTGTCCGTATCGGGAACCAGCTCCTGCTCATAGGTGACGCAGGGATAGAAGATGGTCTTGATGCCCTTGTCGACCAGGGAGTGTATGTGCCCATGGACCAGCTTGGCCGGGTAGCAGATGTTCTCGGAGGCGATGGACTCCATCCCGCTCTCGAAGAGCTCGTGGTTGGACCGCCCGGAGATCATGACCCGGAAGCCCAGGGAGGTCAGCAGGGTGAACCAGAAGGGGTAGTCCTCGTACATGTTGAGCACGCGAGGAATGCCGATGTCGCCCCTGGTGGCCTTGTCCGGGGTCAGACGACGGTAGGCGAAGGCCCGCTTGTACTTGAAGTCGTAGAGGTTGGGCCTGTCGGAGCGCTTCCTGTTCTTGTCGCCGCCACGTTCGCAGCGATTCCCGGTCACGTAGCGGCCGCCGTCCTCGAATTCGGTGATGGTCAGCTTGCAGTGGTTCTGGCAGAGCTTGCAGACATCGTGGGTGGTGGTCATGGAGAGGTTGTCCAGATCGTCCCCTGCCAGGATGGAGCTGACCACATGGCCGTCCTGCACCTTCAGGTCAGGCAGGGTCGCCTTAAACCCCTGGTCGTTCTTGGAGGCAATCTTGTTGACGGCGGCCGGTGACGACTTTGGCTTGGTGGAAGTCGGAGCCTTATTGGGGGTGGTGGGTGTACTGCCCACGGACTTCACCCCGTTGGCCATGTGGGAGCCGGCAGCGGTCAGATCCTCGACCTCATCATTCTGCGGGCAGTGCATGCGGGCCGTCAGTGCAGCACCATAGGCTCCCATGAGCCCGGCGATGTTGGGCCTGGTCACCTTGCGACCAGTCAGGAGCTCAAAGGCCCGCAGGACGGCATCGTTGAGGAAGGTGCCTCCCTGGACCACGACCACAGGCCCCAGGGCGTTGGCATCGCGCAGCTTGATGACCTTGTAAAGGGCGTTTCTGACCACCGAGTAGCAGAGCCCGGCGGCGATATCCTCCGGGGAGGCGCCCTCCTTCTGAGCCTGCTTGACCGAGGAGTTCATGAAGACCGTGCAGCGTGAACCCAGATCGGTCGGGGCTTCGGAAGCCAACGCCTGCTTGGTGAACTCCTGGATGCTGATGCCCATGGACTGGGCGAAGGTCTGCAGGAAGGACCCGCAGCCGGCCGAGCAGGCCTCGTTGACGCAGATGGAATCGATGACCCCGTCGTTGACGGCGATGTACTTCATGTCCTGCCCGCCAATGTCGATGACCGAGGTGACCCCGGGGCTGATCTCCTCGGCTGCCCGGTAGTGGGCCATGGTCTCGACCACGCCCTCGTCGACATGCAGGCCGGCCTTGACCAGGCCCTCACCATAGCCGGTAGCGCAGGCACGGGCGATGTAGGCCCCCTCCGGCAGGGACTTCCTGACCTCCTTGACGATGTTGGCGGCGGCAATCAGCGGGCTGTCCTTATGCACCCCGTAGGTGGACCAGACGATGGTCTTGTCGTCGTTAATCAGCACGGCCTTGATGGTGGTGCTGCCCGCATCGATGCCCAGGAAGTGCGGCCCCTTGGCTCCTGACAGGTCTCCGGTGGGGATGACCTGGGCCCCATGCCGGTCGTTGAACTCACTGCGCTCCTCCTCGTTCAGGAAGAGCGGGCGGATCGTTCTGGCCGTGGAGGGCATGTTCTCCAGGCCCTTCAGGGCGGAAAGGACGCCATCCAAGGAAGTCAGGTCAAAGTTCATGTCTTGATTGTGGCTGGCATCCTTGGCGGTTTCGGTCGCGGGAGCCTTATGCTCACCGTCCACCAAGGTGGTGGTGCGGCCGTCCTGCATGGCATCCTGCAGAGCCATCTTGTCCAGGTTCGAGGCCTTCTCGGACCGTGCCTTGTCGACCTCCGCCTGATCCAGCCCCCAGGCCGGGCCGAAGGGGTCGTTCACATCGGTCTCTGGCGAATAGTCGGTCTTGACCTGCACAGCGCTGTCCTGGTCGTCCTGCTCGCGGCGGCCAGCCATGATGGCAGCGCCGTAGGCCACATAGAGGTGTGCGTTCTCAGGGATGATGTAACGGCTGACTCTGTCCTGAAGGATCCGCTTGAAGGCTTCCCTGAGCTCGCTCATGAAGAAGAGGGGCCCGCCCAAAAAGATCACGTTGCCACGAATGGGACGTCCGCAGGCCAGACCGGAAATGGTCTGTGTGGCCACGGCATTGAAGATGGATGCAGCCAGATCCTCCTTGGCGGCTCCGTCGTTGATCAGGGGCTGGAGGTCGGACTTGGCAAAGACCCCGCAGCGCGAGGCGATAGGATAAATGGTCTTGTACTTGGCGGCCATATCGTTCAGGCCTGAAGCATCGGTGTTGAGCAGGGTGGCCATCTGATCGATGAAGGCTCCGGTCCCGCCTGCGCAGGACCCGTTCATCCGCTGTTCTGGCGTGGGCTTCAGATAGGTGATCTTGGCATCCTCGCCGCCCAGCTCGATGATCACGTCCCCCTCGGGGTAGGTGGCGTTGATGGCCTCGGTCTCGGCAATGACCTCCTGGGCGAACTCGGCCTGCAGCTGGCTGGCCAGTTCCAGCCCGCCCGAACCGGTGATCACCAGGCTGATGGGATTGCCGGCCAGACCGACCCGTGACAGGGAAAGCTTGATGTCGGTGACCAGCTCGGCCACACACTGCCGCACATTGGCGTGATGGCGGCGATAGTCGCTGAACAGCGCCTGATCCAGCCTGTCACCTGCGCCCAGGACCACGGCCTTGACTGTGGTGGAACCGATGTCCAGACCCACACGCAGGAGATCCCGCGGTCCTGTGCCCTTATATCGACCCGCTATGTCGACGCCATCAGACATGAAACTACCTCAATCCGTGAGACCGCCGCATGATGGGTCCAAAAAGCAGACACCACATCATATCCGGCTTACCCTATTTATGCTACCGCCAGAGCGTGAATAACTTTTGCAATATCAGGGAATCAAGACTGTCTCCTTTGACACAGCCGCCAGCAGAACCACCACCGATACAGGCAAGCCACAGACTGGGACAGGTGCATCAAGGCCTTGGTTGCAACCCTCGTCCTCCACGCTTTCGCCTCAATGACAGCCTGCCCGCAAATGGAAGAAAAGCCGCTGTGCCCTTGGCGAAATCGGCTCAGGAGCAGTCGACAGTAGGCCTGCGAAGGACTTACAGGGAATAGGGAATTGTCCCCGTATTGAGAGACCCTGAGAGAACGTTTCCTTCACCGACCAGCCCGCATACCATCCTGTACAGGCCGTTGCCAGATAGGTTGGTCAGACTGGCGGAACCGATGGTCAGGAGGTATCAGGTGCGAGCATACATGGGTTCGAACATGCGCGGGTCGATGGGTGCGCCGGCTGGCCCAGCACCGTCAGGACTGGCTCCCAAACCATTGGATCAGCTGCCCCGCCTGGCACGTGACACCACCGAGGAAGACCCTTGGCCGGTCAGCGTGCTCAGCCAGAAGTACCACGACGCCGTGGCCCGTTGGCCCGGAGCCTGGGTGGAGGGTCAGATCGTGGAGATCAACACCCGCCGGACCGGTTCGGCATATCTGACCCTGCGTGACAACTTCGAGGACATCTCCATCAATGTCATGGGCTTCCGGGCCTTCGCCACCCAGGCCAGGGAATTTCGTCAGGGCGACCGCGTGGTGGTGCACGGGCGACCCGACCTGTGGATCAAACAGACCCGTCTGAGCTTTATGGCCGACCGGATCAAGCGCGTAGGCACCGGTGACCTGAAGGAGCAGATTGACCAGCTCAGGCGCAAGCTCAAGGGCGAGGGCCTCTTCGATGCGGAAAACAAGGTTCCCCTGCCCGAATTCCCCCGGCGCATCGGCCTGATCTGCGCGCCCAAGGCCAGAGCCGAGGGGGATGTGATCACCAACGCCCGCCTGCGTTGGCCCACCATCGAATTCTCCGTGGTACACGCCCACGTCCAGGGCCCCCAGTGCCCGCCCGAAGTGGTCGAAGCCATCCAGAAGCTGGATGCTGATCCGGCTGTGGATGTGATCATCGTGGCCAGGGGCGGCGGCAGCTTCGAGGATCTGCTGGGCTTCTCGGACGAGTCCGTGGTCCGCGCCACGGCAGCCTGTGTCACTCCCATCGTCTCGGCCATAGGCCACGAGGACGACTGGACCTTGATTGACCTGGCCGCAGATCTGCGTGCCTCCACCCCCACTGACGCCGCCAAGCGGGTGGTGCCCGACCTGGTCGAGCAGGAGGGCATCATCCAAGAGGCCAGGATGCGCATAAACGCGCGCATCCAAAATATGGTCGAGGGCGAGACACGGCTGATTGAGGGATACGCCAACCGCCCCAGCCTGACCAAGCCGCAGACCATGCTGGACAAGCCCCAGCGGCTGGTTGACGAGTCGCTGGTCCGCCTGGACATCGCCCTTCGGCGGATCGTGGACGACGCCTCCCTGACCGTGGAGAAGCTCCAGTCCTCGCTGACCGCCCTCTCTCCCCAGTCCACGCTGGATCGCGGATACGCAGTCGTGCAGACTCTGGACGGGAAGGTGGTCGTCAGCCCACAGCAGGTTCAGGCCGATCAGGATCTGACCTTGACCGTCAAAGAGGGCAGGATCGAGACCAGGGTCGTCAGCGGGCAGTGACCGATCCCACGTCGTCAGCTACATATAATCATCAGGAATTTGATAACGCACTATATAAGAAGAGGAGCATAAATGAGCGACACCGATGAGGAGCAGGGCAAGGAACAGCCGGTACTGGCCTCGGCCCTGAGCCAGAAGGAACGCGAAACCATCGCCAAACTGCCCTATGAGCAGGCCCGGGACCAGCTGATCCAGGCGGTTCAGGCGCTGGAGGCCGGCGGCCTGGATCTGGATGCCTCCATGCGTCAGTGGGAGATCGGCGAGGCTCTGGCCAAGCGGGCCCAGGAGCTGCTGGGCCAAGTGCGGGCCAAACTTGATGCTGCTCAGCAGGAGCAGGCCAGCGCCGGGGCCCAGGCTGGCACCCAGTCCAACTTGGATGCCTGAAAATCCACTACTCCACCATCACCGTGGCCAGCAGGGCCGCATGATCCGAACCCGCGATAGGTACGACCTGCAGCCGATTGGCCCTGATGTCCCGATCCACCACCACATGATCGATGGCCACCAACCTGGGCAATGGAGCTCGGTTGGCTGGCCAGGTCATGCTCATGCCATGCCCGGCCTGACGTGCTCCATCACTGAACCGCTCCCCCAGCATGTCTCGGAAAACTGCATGATCGCAGGTGGCGTTGAAGTCCCCCAAAAGCACGTATCGCGTGTGTTCGTGCTTCCGCAGTTTTCCCAGGTCGGACACGCTGCGTCGCCAGGCATTCCAACTGCCCGGTTGCGGCGAGGTGGTATGGACCGAGACGAATCTGACACTGGTCCTGCCCCTGCCGAAGTCGATGCTGGCCGCCGGCATCATGGAAGAGCGGGAACCTACGTCGTCCTTTGAGGGTGACTGCATTGGCGCGGCTGTCCAAAGACCGTTGGCGTATTCCTTCGAAGATGTGGAAAGCTGCTCGTGGGGCAGATAGCGGTCGATGCCGGCCTTGTGCAGACGGTCCACAAAATCCTCGCTGACCTCCTGCAGAGCCAGCACCTCGACCCGGTTGTCGCTGACGGTCTTGACTATCTGATCGGCATCGGCCTGACCCTTGTAGACGTTCAGCGTCATGACCCGCGCCACATCGTCGTACCGGTCGGGATGCTCAAGGGCCATGGACTGATCAAATTGCCCGCCGATCTGGGATCCTTCCTGGTAGAAGGGGTACTGCCAGTAGACATTCAGGGCCAAGGCGGCGATAAGCACCAAAGCCGTGAACCATCGTGAAGCCATCAGAGCCAGGACCAGGGCCAGTAGACTCATGAAGATGAACCAGGGCGTCAAAGCGGCCAGATCAGGCAGGTAGGGTATCGCTGACAGCCATGCCGGGCAGGCACGCGCCGCTAGGGCCAGCAAGCTGGCCAACGCCAGCAGTCTGGCCGTCCACCCAAAGACATGCTTCACCAGGAAGGACTGTCTGAATTTCGCCATGGTCTCCTCCCAAGGGATACACAGTCAGCTTGACCGTTGAGCAATTGTAAACCATGACCATATGGCGTACCGGGATAGGAGGCTAACTTTCTCCAGGAGGCACACGGTCCTAGCCTGCCCATCAGCGACCTGCCCGAGTCGCACTTCGTGGTACAGTAGTTTCCGTTGCCCCGGTAGCTCAGGGGATAGAGCACTTCTCTCCTAAAGAAGGTGTCGTGCGTTCGAATCGCATCCGGGGCACCCTGTATTTACCAACGAAGTGGGTATTCAGGATATAGCAGGGTTGCATATTTGTATATGACCGATACATCTGCACTTGAAAAAGTACTCGTAACATTTCCTGGTTCGATCACCTCGATAGGCATCTATCCGAAAGCAGCGCCATCCCTCATAAAATGCACCAGGATTAGGATGTTCAGAATAATCTCCTTAACTGGAATGACAGGGCAGTTGTGCATGCCAACGGTGCTGATAGAGATTTGAACTCTTTTACCGGTAAGCCATAGGCTCTATGACCGATTGACTAATGCAATCTAGCGATTTTAAAGCCTCACCTCCCTGAAGTGGCATCAGAGGATGATTGTATCTATTGCATTAGCAATGCCATATAGGCGTTGACTCTCTGACATGGTGGCACCTGGGAACACGAGAAGTGTATGACCTAGATTTTTTCTTCCACAGCTCTGCATATGCCAGGAATTTATCTCAAACGGCTGGCACACCCATCACCTATACGCAAAGTGATGTCCGCCTTGTAGCGAACACCGTGTCTGAACAGATAGGTTGGTTCGATGTGAACGTTAACAGCAATGGTATGGTCACTTTGCTACCCGATATGAAGGATGAACCTCGGTCGATAGCCCTCTTGCTGAAAGACGGCGGAATATTCATGATTCGCGACAGTCATCCTTGCTTTCCACCTTAAATGATGCAGGCTTAACGGTAGTTCAGAGCTATTCCAGCGGAACAGAGAGGATTTATAAAAAGACCAATCCTGCAAGTTATTTGCAGACTCAATCGAGAATGGGAAAAGTTCCGAAAAGAGCACACAATTAACCGCAATTGAGCTCATGACTTCCAGAAGACGAATACTTTTTTTGCTGCCAAGCTAACTATTGAAGCCACAGCTAGCAAGATAAAACCGACTGAACATCACTACCGATGCTTGAATATAACCCAGACTCCAAAGGCTGGATCATGCCTCACAGTCAGCCGAAAACTCTTCTCACTTCTCACCTTCTCGATTTTTGCCAAAGAGAAACTTCGCTAAGCCTAGTTATAAATACGAACGGATATAAAGAGTTCTATGAAATCAATGATAAAAAAAAAACTAAGACCACGACATGGTATCGCTCACAGTCATCAGCTACTAATTTATGCATTATCCTTCTGTATTATTTTTTCAACCAATTTTCTTTTTGGAAGACATATCCAATCCACTAAACAAATCCATTGAGATAGACTGACAGTTCTTTGAATCTTATATGCTAGTTTAATCCTACATGTTTATATTCATATATCACCATACACGAAGCACAACTATTTTCATTGTAATATTGAGTTTATTCTCTTAAATAGTTCTTCCGCATTTTGCAAAGTTTCTCGATCAGGTTGTGGAAGTTCATCACTGGCACGCAATAAAACCGCCGCAGGCGAGTAGTGGTTAAGCCTACCTTTATTTATATTATTCTTTTGGAAATAAAGTTCCACACGTTTAACTATTCTATTACCTCTCGGGAGTTCTTGTACTTTTATTTTTCTATTGTTGAGCATTCCGGCATAAGCTCTGCTAACTAAGTTTAAATAGTATTCAGGGGTAAAGATATCCTCAATGTCAGCCTCAGTTTTGTCAAGAATATCGCCTACTGACACCAAGCTACTATTGAAGATCCTACCATCCTGTCTTAATGCGTTCAATACAGATTTATCCTGTTTAGACGAATCCGTAAGCACTGCAATAGTAATATCGTTGGCGCCGTACAAATTTAACATAAATGGAATCTTAGCCAATCCACCACCTGGAGTAATAGTCCACTTTGTATCAAGTCCTTGGCCTCCACTTCTGCTAACTGCATCCGACAGATAATTTAGATAGATTAAATCTGAGGGACCTTCGACGAAAAGAACGTAAGGTCCAATAAAAAGCGTTTGTGTCAGTTGTACGCCCATTGCAGCATGCAAGGGGAATACCGATTCCTTATCTGCTTTTAAAACGTCTGATGATACGACTGTGCCAGTATTGTCTGCGTCAATGACTGTTCTAACCTGATTGAACTTGTGAGCATCTACCATGAACGGGGAATGCGTCGTGTAAATAACCTGATGGGTTGGTGCCAAACGTTCTCGTATAAACCTAAGCAAGTCTTGTTGAGCAGTGGCATGCAAGCTGAGGCCGGGTTCGTCCAACAGAAGGATCAGCGGCTGCTGTGCATTATCCTCGATGTCTGAAAAATAAGCTAGAAAAGAGAAAAACCAGATAAAACCTCTGGACCGTTCACTCAAAGGCACGGTGACTTTATGTCTCTGATTGCTAATACGAATTTGCAATAGAGGCCCTTGCTCATTTAATCGCTCTGGGCGATTAACACCTGGCAACAATTTCAAAACTACACTGAGTTCTTGATTCTGACTCCAATACTCGAAAACTTCATCAGAGAGAACATTCGATGCATTCTCAAGCTCGCGAATAATATTTTCATAATTAGCTGTTTCTGCTTTTTCTAATTCTTCCAGATCAATTCCAGCCATCCGGATTAAAGCGATTAGAGCCTTTTGGCCTCGAGTAAGATTTCCATCTTCCTTTTGTTTAATGAGATAGGGAATCGATATAAGGCCGGGCATAATGTCATAATCTTCGTAATAGACAAACTTTGGTCTCCTTTCATTAAGTATGTCAAAAGCCCGATTAGTGGCATCTAAATCCCTCCAGTTTTTAACCCGGTGAATCACGTTCTGGACACTAGGTACGTCTCCTTCTACTTTCTCTTCAAGCACACTCACTAATTCTTGTGGGGTTTTCACGCCCTGGACGGCTGATTTCACAGTATCGGAAAGATCAAGCTCTTTTAATAGATTATTTTTGACAGCCAAGGTATCAATTTTTAAGCCAAAGACAACAGATTGATCGTACCGTGTGGAACATGTCATCGTCTTACTAATGACAGTATTCGGCCCTAACTCTTTTTCTACAGCTGCTATATCTTCTTCATCTAGTTCATAAGCGAAATCCGACACTATTTGAGATCTGCCAGATTCCTTTCTTTCTCTGGTCAAATGAGTCGGATAGTCCATGACCATATCAAATTTTACATTGTTACTGATTGGACGGCTCTTGTACATGGCCTCTAGGGCAGCCGTCTTGCCGGATTCATTTTTCCCAACTAGACATGTAACATCTGTTTGAACGTCGAATGCTGTGCTATCGTCAATGCTCTTGTATTTGTGTAATTGCACCTTTGTCAATTTCATGATTCTACTTTACTGCATAAACTTCCTTAGCAGTTAACCATCACTTGCACCGTCGAATCTTCCGAGGCTTCGTAAATGCATTACTTCAAGTAACTGTCGAATTGTGTGCCCAACCCATTTCTCGATTTCCGCTAAACACATGATCCGCTATCAGTAAATCATCAATCCAAACAGTAAGAATCGCACAGGAAATATACTACTGAGGTCTAAAAGGGATCGTTAGTCGATGTTTAGAAAAACGTAAGTACAATTTGGACGTTTTATTTAAATGACCCCATTGTTTCTCAGCAGCAATATTTTTGTGATCTTTAATTTTGCGGCACTCTAGTAGTTGAATGAATGCTCATGATGTCACGTTAAGTCAAATGCAATAATATTCCAAATAAGTTAACAAGATAAGCATGTCAGCTCTCAATCAAGCAGTGGAAGGTATGCTACAAAAAATGCGTACTACCTCACACCCCTATCTCAGGGCGAATTTCTAACACATTTTATCAAAATATTTAACGGTCATCAAATAAATAGCAAATAAACGGTCCCAGATAATTTCTATACCCTTAATAATATTTGTGTAACCTTCGTAAGGTCTTTAACAGGGCCTACTGGGATTGTTAATTTACCTGTGAATACATCATCGACTCCGTCGGCCGTCGCTGTCCAATTACAGTTAATAGACTCTCTTTTAATTTCTGCGGGAACTAACAAAACTTGCGGCTCTTCATCTAGCATTTTAGTATTTATACTATCCAACGGCCTCAAATCACCAACATCGATTATAATATCAATGCCGCTATTCACTTTGACCACGTTGATCTTAGACTTATGATTAATGAAAACTGTAGGATCAAAAGTAGAACATAAAGGCTGTATTCCACTTCTCCAAAGTGATGGTGGTTCAGGTAATCCTAGGTCTACCTCATCACTGTCGAACTGATCAATCAAACTCAAACAATAATCTGAATGAATTTTTATTTTTACAGCTTTCAAGTGAACCTTCGTTGTGTTATCAACGATGAAATCAATTGGGTCGCAGTACGCTGCACCTATACGCCGACAAGCATCATCCCACTTATCAACACAATCATCTTGCCACTGCTTTATCTCCCTAGAATATTCATCTCTAGTGCGGTTTTCATAGAAAATAGAGTTATTTAGAACTGGTGAGATTGACGAGAAGCGATCAGGAAGTTTTGCCGCTTCGAGCAGTGTTTTCGTGGTATTTTCTATATACTCATCAAGGGTTCGAGATCTATCTATAGTTACTTGATTAGCTGAGCCCTTTACGCTTATGCGTAACTTCACCCGTTTTAAACGCCGTCGAGCTCTATTTATCAACATATCAAGTTCATCTGCTTTCACCTCCCTGGTCTCACCATCAGCCCTTATATAAAGTGCCCCGTTCTTTAAGCCTTCACCGTCCGCTCGGCAAGGAAAAGGGGGCTGTCCATCGTAAGGAGGATCCACAATAATTATAAGAACCTCTTTATCCTGATTGCCCTTTATTGGCACTCGCTGAATATCCCACCGCGGTCCTGACGCACCCAGAAACGGGTTGATGACACGATCGAGCTCAACCTTTTCAATTCGTTTAACACCCAAAATTGAGTTGAAATCCACACCTAGTACCATCAAAGCAGAACCTTGAAAATGCCGTTTTGCTATTTCTGGATTACGATTGGCTGAGCCAAGAATAAATTTGGCAATTTTCTGCTTATCTCTTTTAGAGGTGATATCGAACATAGAGCCTTTCAACTCTAAATAGTCGCGCTCAGCGATATCACCTTCATGAGAAACGTCACACACAAACTTTGACCAACTATCTTCGCCATTTGGGAGTTTGAAGCAATCCAACCCAGTGTCACTGGCAAGCATTAATAAGTCCTCCTGGTCCTGAAGCCAAGTCCCAGCACATCTGCTATATAACACCATAACCGAAACAACTAATGCAATTGACACAATTAGTCGCCAACAACGCCATAGCGGACGTTTCCAACAGGTAAGTCAAAGATCATATGAATAGTATTACGTGCTTTCTTCAGAAAATCCGATACAGCTGATCAGCAAGTTAAGAGATTACCTTTCTCAGTTTAAATTAGATGAGTGCGGCAGCACAAGCATCTGGAATGAATTCACGTATATCGTGTATACTAGATTGACATTAAGAGTTAAGTAATTTAACCCACGAAACGTTAAACAAATTGAAAAGTTTCAGCTACCAAAAGCGACAAAATTCTAACATTTTACAGCAGCTCAGGGCGAAGCAGCAGAGATGAACATATTCGTTATTTCTTTTGGGAAGAATGAATGGTTTTCCCAAAAGAACAAACCAACTGCTGTACTATAATCGATTAAAGTTAATTATATTGAATGTTATGCTTATAATTAGGTATTTGATTGGATTTTAAAAAGCGCACTATTTTTTACACTCAACTTTATACTGTGTATGAGCGCCAAATCCCAGTAAGTGCCATAGAAATGGCATGCATAACAGCTGGCCGGTGTAAACTAATCTTCCTTGTCTGCGAATGGGCTTTTAGGCAGATTCGGAGTCAAATTCCCCCTATCGATATGAATAATTAGATAGCTACCAAAGGATCATCACTCTAATCTATAGCCGGATTCATGGGAAAATTTTCCCACCCGCTGCAGATAGAAAAACGTCGTTCGCGCAATAAGGAAGGTATAGGTCGCGAAGTCAAAAGCACTAGCATCTATTCTATGTTCGGCAGGCATCACCAAAGAGCTCCATCTTACCCACACATCAGCCCGATCCATGAGGATCAACGATACAATCGACAGAGTTGACATCGGAGTCGAAAGCGAGTCAACTTCAAACTGATATCTTCTTACATTCTCAAACCAGCCAACTGATGTCCTTGCCAATAGTTCAAAGCAGTTTATCAAAGCAAATCAAATTACAATCATCCATTGAAATGTTGCTACTGCTACAAGTCAGATCCTTAAAAGCAGTATCTCACTGGAAACAGCAAGCCCATTTTCAGTACATCCTGTTATTGGTCGGAGGCTGCAAAAGGCTTCAGCGGTCCAAAATCTGAGGAATAGCGCAGTCCTGATACGGCAGTGGGCATGCAAGAACCGGCCAGAGAAAATCCATCTTGTTCCCTGGCCAGTATACCTTATTAAAGAATCTGCGCTACAGCGCTAAATTGATGAGAGCTACCTACTTTTTCACCGTGTAGCCCTGCTGCTTGGCGTAGTTCTGCAGATCCTTCTGCCAAGCCGCGATCCCTTGATCCAATGTGGCCGACTTAGAAGTGAAAGCGGTCATCTTGTCACCGTAGATTCCACGTGCGTAGACCTCAAAGGGCAGGAACTTGTAGCCAGGCAGAACGTTCTTGGCGGCCTGCGACAGGACCTCGTTGAACTTCTGGCCGCCGAAGTAGGCGTTATCCTTGCCGTTGGCGTCCTTCAAGCTGGTCATTGACAGGAACTCGTTGGACTTCAGCGTGTTGTTGTCAGCCGGGAAGGCGCCGCCATCGACACGGGTCTTGATGCCCTGCGCGTTGTGGCAAGCGTACTCCAGGAACTTGTACGCGGCCTTGCTCTTGGAATCGTCCTTGGTCTTGATCATAGCCAGGGAAGACCCGCCGTTCTCGGAATTCTCAGTCCCGCCCTTTTCCCAGGTCGGCATCTGCGCCACACGCCACTTGCCGGAGGCATCAGGGGCACCGGACAGCAGGTTGTAGGGCATCCAGGCGCCAGTGAGCAAGGAGGCGATTGATCCGTCGTTGAGGCCCTTGTTCCAGTCGTCCGACCATCCAGGAATCTTCGTGTTGATCAAGTCCTCGTTGATCATCTTCTGCCAGTAGTCGTCCCACTGCTTGACCTTGGGGTCACCCGTCAGATTGATGGTGACGGTCTTGCCGTCCTTGCTGGTGGCAAAGGGCTTGGCGCCGGCCTGCCAGGTCATGGAATCGAAGAACCCTGCATCGCCAGAGTCCGAAGTGATGTAGGAACCGACGGCCTTGATCTTCTTGGCTGCCTCGTAATACTCATCCCAGGTCGTGGGCACTTCGGTCACTCCGGCCTTGTCGAACACTTCCTTGTTGTAGAACAGGGCCATGGGTCCGGAATCCATAGGCAGCGCGTAGACGCCCCCATTCAAATTCACTGAATCCCAAGTGCCCGGCGTGTAGAAGCTCTTGTATCCGGAAGCGCCCATGTCAGACAGATCCTGCAGCTTGTCCTGAGTAGCATATTCGGGCAGAGCATAATACTCGATCTGTGCAAGGTCAGGGGCGCCCTTGTTGGCGGACAGGGCATTGTTCAAGGCCGTGTACTCTTTTTTGTTGGTGCCGACATTAGTGACCTTCACCTTAATGTCGGGGTTCTTGGCTTCGAAACCCTTGACTGTCCTAGGAAGGGTCGAATCCCAGGACCAGACCAAGATTTCGGTCTTCCCGTCTTTGCCCGACGCAGAAGAACCGCTGCCGGATCCACCGCAGCCGGCGAGTCCGAACGCCATGGCTACAGCACCTGTCAGGGCTATGACCTTCGTCATCTTTTCGAACCTCATTGTCCCTATCTCCTTTTCTGTTGTCCTTGGCAACAACGCATGACTACTGATATCTTTCGCTGTTCTATGGCTCTTCGCCTATAGCACGGGTTTGGTTTGTTTGGTTATTCTTTGACGGCTCCTGCGGCGAGGCCGGATTGCCAGTATTTCTGCAGGAGGAGGAAGGCGATGACCAGGGGGATGATGGTGATCAGGCTGCCGGTGATGACCAGGTTCTGGATGGCCTGCCCGCCCGCGGTGCTGGCCTGGTCCTTCCACTGGTTCAGGCCGATGGTCAGCGGGTACCAGTCCGCGTCCTTGAGCATGATCAGGGGCAGGAAGTAGTTGTTCCAGGTCGCCACGATCGTGAACAGGGCGCAGGTCACGATCCCCGGCGCCAGCAGGGGCAGGCTGATCGTGCGGAAGGTGCGCCACTCCGAGGCGCCGTCCACGCGCGCCGCCTCCAACAGCTCCCCGGGCACGGCCTGGTCCGAGAAGATCCACATCAGGTACAGGCCGAACGGGCTGATCAGGCTGGGGACGATCATCGCCCAGGGCGTGTTGGTCAGCCCCAGCTTCGCGAACAGCAGGAACTGCGGGACCGCCAGCGCGATGCCCGGCACGCTGATCGCGCCCAGCACCACCGCGAACACCGCCTTGCGGCCAGGGAACCGGAACTTGGCCAGCGCGTACCCGCCCATCACCGCCAGCAGCGTGGCGCCGCCCGCGCCCACCACCACGTACATGAGCGTGTTCGCCAGCCAGCGGGCGAAGATCCCGTCCTGGTAGGAGAACACCTCCCGGATGTTGTCCCACAAGGCGAACGAACGGCCCGGCCCCAGGCCGAACGTGCTCGTGAAATCCGCCTGCGTCTTCGTCGCGTTCACCAGCAGGTAGGCGAACGGGAACAGGCAGTACACGGCGAACACGCCGCACGCCAGCGTCAGCCACACCGACCGGCGCGGATTCGACGGGTTCGAGAACCCGCTCGACGCCGCACGACGCCGCTCAGCCCGCTCGTCCGCCGCCACGCGGCGCGCCCGCGCACGCTCCGCCGCCCGCACCCGGCGGCCCTCAGCATCCAGCACGCTCATCGCATCTGCTCCCTCATGCTCCGCAGCTGCACCGCATACGCCACCAGCATCGTCAGCGCCGCCATCACGATGGCCAGCGCAGCCGCATAATTGGACTGATTGCCCGAAAAACTCAGATTATACGCATACATGTTCGGCGTGTAATACGTCGTGATCGCATTGCCCGGCACCATGTTCTGCATCACGCTCGGCTCGTTGAACAGCTGGAACGAGCCGATGATGCTGAAAATCACCGTGATCGCCAGCGAGCCCCGCAGCTCCGGCAGCTTCACCCGGCGCACCACCTGCCACTCGCCCGCCCCGTCGATCGCCGCCGCCTCGTACAAGGAGCGCGGCACCGTCGACAGCGACGAATAGAAGATCAGCATGTTATACCCCGTGAACTCCCACGTATTGATGTTCCCGATCGCCGCCAAAAGCACCGACGGCTGCAGCACGTCCACATGCGTGCCCAGCCACGCGTTCAACGAGCCCACCAGCCCGTACTTCGCCCCGTACATGAACCCCCACACCAGGGCCGACACCACCGCCGGCACCGCATACGGCAGAAACGTCGAAATACGGAAGAACCGCATCCCATGCAGACGCAGCGAATCCAAGGCCAGGGCCATCAACGCCGACAGGCACAGCATGATCGGCACCTGCACCACCGTGAACACCACCACCCGGCGCACCGACGACCAGAACTGCCCGTCAGCCAGCAGACGACGATAATTCGCCAACCCAACAAACACCGTCCCCCCGACCATCCGATGCTGGAACAACGAAATCCACACCGCATACACCACCGGCACCACAAACACCACCACAAACACCACAGCAAACGGCCCCATAAACAACCAACCACGCCAACGAGAACTCACGTGGCCCCGGGGTGCACTGCTTGACCGGGTAGCATCGCCGCTAGCAACAGCAGCCATATCTGACCTTCTCCCTCGAAGCTCTGCAACAACACAAACAATCAAGCTCCGACCATATCGAACTGCAATGGACGTTCACCGGATGTTTTCGTTATCATAATAGCACGTATCTGCGAATCAAATATTCTCTGAATCTTTGATATAATGGTGTTTATAAAAATGGTGTCGCAAACATATTGTCTGCCACCAAGGAGCAACCGACGCTAAGGACGGCAAGCTCCCATGAGCTGGATCAGGTAGGCATGGGACGGAAGAAACAGGTATCGATACAGGACGTTGCACAGTTTGCCGAGGTATCGCCGCAAACTGTGTCGCGAGTCGTCAATGACAGCACGGCTGTGCGCCCGAACACCAGACAAAAAGTACTGAACGCCATGGAAGCCTTGGGCTACCGACCGAATTATGCCGCCAGGGCGCTGAAGCACGGCCGGTTCAACAATATTGGCATCGTCCTGTTCAACATCACCACATTTGGCAATGCGCGCATCCTGGACGGCGCTGTGGAAGCCGCATCAGAATTCGGATATGCGGCGACCGTGCACATCGTGAACCACTCATCGGAAATCACCTTGGCGGACATCGTAGAGCAAATGAAGCAGTTGCCTGTGGACGGCGTCATAGTGGTGCTTGAACAAAGAGTCGCCGATTTTGATCGTTTTAGACCCAGCAAGGAGCTTCCCGTGGTACTCATCACCGAGAAACCTTCCCCTCATTGCCCCACTATTGATGCCGACCAATACGGGTGCTCTACTTCGGCTGTCGAATACCTGCTTAAGAAAGGCCACCGCACTGTTTACCACATCTCAGGCCCCTCGACTTCACGAGCTGCGGAAAGCCGGGCCAAGGGTTGGAGAGACGTTCTTCAAGCTCATAGCATCCCAGTGCCGCCGACCTATATAGGCGACTGGGAAGCAGACAGCGGATATGAGGCAGGGCGAGCCTTGGCGCATGAAGCTGATTGCACAGCCATCTATGCAGCCAACGACCAGATGGCTTATGGAGCCGTTGAAGGCCTCAAGGATTCCGGCAAAAGAGTGCCTGAAGATGTCAGCGTGATCGGTGTCGACGATTCTCTGACCGGGACAGTCCCCAGATTGAGCCTGACCACCATGCGCATGGACTTCGAAACCATCGGGCGCGAGGCCTTCGCCAAAGTCAAGCTTCAGTGCGAGGGAGAATACGTTCCTACAAACACCAAGACGCTTATTCCGGCGAAGTTGATCCAGCGCGGATCGGTCAGCGACATCAGCCAGCGTCGGGAATAATCGAGGTAAGGTCGGCGACCCCCTCCCCTAAACCATCCCGATTCAGCATCATTGCCTTGGCCCAAGTAGATGTCAGATCACTGGTGCCTAGCCGGGCAGCAAACAGCCATGGAACGCCGGTTCGACCAACGTGATCTGGCTGCTTTCGACCGCATGCTGGCCTATTTCATCACTCTGAACTCCGATGATTCCTCCCTGGCCGGAAAAAGTCTCGCTCATGAGCGCAACCCAGGCAAGCCCCCGCAGGGTCATCGGCGCGGTAGTGGCCACTGGCATCATGTCCTTCTACGGCGTGATTGTGGAAACGGCCATGAACATCACCTTCCCGGCCCTCATGAGCCATTTCGGTATCAGGACCTCCAGCATGCAATGGATGACCACCCTCTACCTGCTGGTCGTCGTCTCCATCACCCCGCTTTCAGAAACCGCAGTGGAATTAATATCCAATGCCCGAATCATGTCGTGCAGACCAGGGAAAGCCGAGCCCCTCGGGCATCGATCCCAAACAAGCAGGCCAAGTAAGGTTAAGCCTCCGATTCTGATATCAATACTAAGGCGGGGCAGGAGCCATCATGCCCCTGCCCCGCCTTGGAGACCCGAATCGTCAGGATTCCTGCTGCCCATTCTGGTCCGTCAGGTCACCACGACCAGCGACGACCGCGTCAGCCTGCGAGCGCCGACGCAGATAGCGTCTAATGAATAGAACCTCGGCGGCAATCGCGAGTATGGCCGTGAGGACATCCACGCCGATCACCATCTTCTTCCATGCTGGCATGGCATTCGCCTTGGCTCCACCGTCGTCATAGGCGCCGCTGTTCACCACCGTGTAGAGGATGTGCTTGCTGGCTTGACGCAGATACTTCACCGAGGACGGGGACCTGGGATTGTCGACCACATTGGGGCCATTCCCATACGTCGAGAGCATGGCGTCCACTCCATTGGGCAGAGCGTTGTCTGCATTCATGAAGCCACGGCCGTCAGCCCCGAAGGAGTCCGTAAGAGCCATGCCCTTGAAACCCCATTCGTTGCGCATGATCGTGTTGATCCACCCCTGTTCTCCGGACCACTTGGTGCCTACGTAGTCCCAGCCGACCATGGTCGCGTCGGCCTTGCCTTGCTTGACGGACATCTCAAAGGGCCGCAGGTAAATCTCCCTGGCTGCCTGCTCATTGGACCAGATGCTGACCATCATCGCATTCGAATCGTAGAGGGCGAAATGCTTGATATAGGCGTATACACCCTTGGATTTGGCTCCTGCCACTGCATTGGCACCAATGACTCCGGCAAGTTCGCCATCCTCTGAGAAGTACTCAAAGTTTCGGCCGCCAATAGATGTCCTATGAGTGTTCATCGCCGGCGCATACCAGCCAACGATGCCCATCTCACGTGCCATCTTCCCCATGATCTCGCCGTACTGCCGCGCCAGGTCCGCACTCCAAGTATTGGCCAGAACCACGGCTACCGGGAATCCGAGCGAACCCTTCTTCGTGAAGTTGTTGTTGATGGCTGCAGGACCATCCGCATCCGTCGTCGCCACCTTGCCGATGGAGTCGACAGCAGCCGTCTGGAAGCCAGCCATCGAAGTGAGATCGGACATGTCCTTGACGGACATCTGATCAAGCAGCTTGTCCCAGCGGGGGTCGTCAGCCGACGCGCCGCGCAGCTGGGCCAACTTCAGATTGTTCCTAGCACCTGTGGTGGGCATGGTGTCCTGCTTGCGGCTGTAAGTGGCCCTGTCGAAGTCGGCGTTCGTATGGTACTGGTCGACATACTTCTTGGGCAGCTCCTTCAGCGCAGGGGCAGTAGTCGCCTGCTCATAGTTGGCGAAATGATCCTTGCGGGACAGGTAGTGGACGTCACCGGCAACTTCGTCGATATGATTGGTCGCCACTGTCTTGTCGCTGGGCCTGGGATTGCCCTTGCCATATACCACGTCCTTATCAACCGTATAATCCTTGTGGTCGATCACGTGGTGGGAGTCGGACTTGATGGAGATCTCGTAAGCTCCGCGCTCAAGCACATAGGCCTTGTGGCCCAGATAGTCATAGGAGGCCAGCCGTTCCTTGGGAATGGACACCTTGATGGTCTGGGACTGCTTGGGATCAAGCAGTCGGGTCTTTTTCAATGCGATCAGGTTGGCCGTAGCTTTCTCCAGACCGCCGTTGGTGTAAGGCGGGTTGGAGTAGACCTCGACCGTATCCTTGCCTGCAACTGATCCGGTATTGGTGACAGTGACGGTGAACCAGAGCGAATTGCCCTCGTCCTTGATGTCGGACATCTGCTGGCTGAAGCTGGTGTAGCTCAGTCCGTAGCCGAATGGGAACTGAACCGTGGAGTCGTAGTCGATGGCACCTTCAGAAGCGGCCGTCTCGTAATACTTGTACCCGACGTAGATGCCCTCCACGTAGTTGATGTATGACGGCTTGAGCTTGAAGGTGACGCCCTTGGCCACCGGCAGGCTGACAGCCTTGCTTTTCAGATTCTCATAGTCGGTGGCTGCGGCATTGTTCCACCACGGCGCCTTGCGCATGTCATAGAGGAAGGTGTCGGTCGTACGTCCAGACGGATTGATGCGACCGGACAGAATTTCCCCCAGGGAATCGAATCCAACATTGCCGGGAGCAGGAACCCAGAGGGCGGCACGAATCTGAGGATGATCTCTGAGGAATCCCAACTGCATGGGGTTTGATCCGTTATAGAGGAAAATGACCTTGTCGAAGTTTCTGCAGACCAGGTCGATCATGTCGCGCTCGGTACGGGAGGTCTGCAGATACGATTCACCTGATTGGAAGTCGGCATATTTGTCGGAATTGTTGCGATACTTGTCAGCAGGCAGCTGGCTCATATCCTGGGGCATGTCGTTGTAGCCCTCACCACCGACTCTGGCCAGTGTGATCACCGCAGTATCCGAGAAAGCCTTGGCCTTGGTCATGATTTCATCGGTGTAGCGGTCTGCAGTGACTTCAGGCAGCGACCAACCCTTGTTGAAGGTGCTGTTTGAGGAATCTCGCTTGCCAAGTTTGGAATACAACGCGCTCAAGTCATCATTGGTCTGGAAACCGGCCTTATGCAGACCGTCCTTGAGGGATTGGATATCATAGCTGGCATTGATGGCGCCCGACCCGGTGCCTCCGTAAACGGGATTCTCCGAGGCCCAGCCAAAGAGATTGAGCTTCTTGGTGTCGGTGAGTGGCAGAAGGCCATCATCGTTCTTCAGCAGTACGAATCCTTCTCCTGCGATGGATTTGGCCACCTTGCCAGCCTTGGCGGTGGTCGCGTCCGAAATCGTCGCCTTTCCTGCCGCATCCGAGTTCATGGACAAATTCAACAGCGTGGACATGGGCCCTGTCAGTATCATGCTGATCACAGCAACCAGGGCCACCAAGGGCACAGCTATGGCGTTGGACCGGACCAGTTTGCGGATCGGAACAGACCAAAGATGAGCGAGCGCCGCAACAATAATGGCGGCAATGACGATGAGCGCAAAGACCACCAGATACCATTTGATGGCATCTATGACTCCCACCACGTCTGACCATGCTATTTGAAGCATGCTGTTAACCTCCTCGTTGAAATGAAGCTCCCATGCGGCCGGACCAATGCAATGTCACAGCCCCAAAGCCATCAACACAGATGGCCAGGAGACTTCGAAAAGTTATGTCTGTAGAAGCCAACACTATCGGAAGCGCATACAGCCATCAATGCCCAGGCACAACCTGTCATTATGCATGCATGATCTGCGAAGGGACCGGCCGATATTGATAGAGCTGCTCATATTGAATCTCTCACTCATACCACCATCTGCCTCTCTAGGCGACGGCTGAAAACTCAGTGCCAGTGCAACGGCCACCAGGGCCACAGCCATGATGGGGAAGAGATAGACCTGCTGGTTGGACAGGTCCATGAAGGCATGGTAGATAAGCATCAACCAGAGGGAGTAGCCGGAGGATCCGCTCCCATCCAGAATCAGGGCGGGCATGGTCGGCGTGAAGAAGGCGAGGGTGATGACGGCATTCAGATTGAAATGTTTGGTCAGCGCCAGGCCTGCGATGACCTGTGCCAGCGGAAACAACCCGACGGCCAGACCCTTGAGCAGGCGCTGTGACTTCGGGTCTGCAGACGGTGGAGATCGCACGCGTCATGCTAATAACAGGCAAACATAGCCAGCATTCGACCAATGATGATACAAGTCGGCAAATATTTGTATACTTTAGATAAAGAGTTAAACCTGCTTCAGCCAATAATCGCTCTTCTAGGTTATGAAACCTAAATCTAATTAACAGTGTTGTGAAACCTCCTCCACCTACCTAAGGAGAACTGATGAAGAAGGCAAAGGCTTTTGGACAGACGGACTTTGATCCAGCAGAGGCACCTCAGGGGGATTCCCATGGACGCGTGGGACAGTTGGCGGCATTGCCAGCCCGATTCCATAGCGAAGCAAGGACGGCTGCGGCTATTTGGAAAAAACAAATAATTGCCCTGATAGCAGTATTGATGAGCGTGGCACTGTTTTCCGGCTGCCAGGGGGCGAATCAGTCAGAGCCGTCAGTGGAACAGGTCTCCGATTATTTTTCATCTTTGACAAAGTACGACGTTTCTGGTGACGGCAGCGTCAAAACCATCTCTGCAAACAAATCAGGAACCATGTATGTACTTGCACGGCGGGCCGACCTTAAGCAGGCAAAACCCGAGCAATGCAAGGTAAATGGGCAATCCATGCAGCGATCTTCTTCAAACTTGAATTATCCTGCAGGCGACGGGCAGAATTTCTTCCCATTTGCACAAATCGACATTAAAAAGGGCAACTCGCACAAGCTCTCATGCAACCAGCCAGATGGTGTCGAAATGATTGCATTGCTCGATCCTCATGTTCGAAGCCTGCCAAAGCAAGCCGCATAATTCCGGTTATTGCTTTTCCTCGCTGTTACGACACGTCGATTCCGGCTTTAATCGCTCGAGTCCTATCAGTAAGTGCCTCTATAAACAATGAATCTCTTGTCGCTGGGTCTTTCCCGATTCATGGGTCAATCAGTATGCTTCAAATAGGTTTTCTTGAATTAAGGCTTGTGGTAAAAACGAAATAGTATCTGAAGAAACCATCAAACATAAAGAATCCACGTCTACAATATTTAGACGTAAACCGAACCATATCGCATTCTCCGGCGAATGCAGCAATGAATGGCTGAAATTCTATTGTGAAAAATATACTGGCGATTCAGCACCTACGTGGCGGCGGTAGTCGTGGCCGCCACCCTGCTGGCCCATCCAGTTCCCAGGCACAGAAACAGCACCTGATCTTTCCTGGTGTCATCATTTATGTTTCCCTCCCCATACCATGAAGGGATAGCCAATCCATTTGGTCGCCCGCAAACAGAACCAGCGGGACAGGAGACCTACCAAGCAACCGTTTCTACTGGCAAATTCTTCAATTTTCGAATCAGTCAGCCAATAGGGCATGCTTCCCCGGCACGACATTGGCTAGGGGTCTGATGGTCGTGGACCCATTGATCCCAGTTAATCCCACTACCGCCGCTTTGTGGCGCCGCCGACTCATGTGCTGGTGCATATCCGCCTCCACTGCCGCCCCGCCCGTAGGACGGCCGGTAGGAGGGCGTGTAGCCGCTTCGGCCGCTGTTATTGGAGGATGCCGCCTGCTGGGCGGCCAGCTGGTCAGCCCGGCTCTTGGCTTGCACGGAGGCGTTCACCTGGTCGATGGCCACCTGCAAGTCGTTCACAGCATCCCGGTAGGTCTTCGCCTCAGCCCCCTTGACCTGGCCGGCCCGGTCTATAGCCTTCTGCAAGCCGTCACGAGTCGCATTGTCAGCCACCTTACCATCCGAATCATCCAGCAGCCTGGCCGCCTCATCCTTCTTCGCATTCAAGGCCGCCTTCGCATCATCCAGGACCTTCGCATCCCGGGAAGCCAAAACCGCCCTGGCATCCCTGCCCACAGCAGCATATGCGCCGCTCTCCTGGCGGGCCTTGCCGACGACAGCGTTCAAAGCATCCGTGGACATGGAAGCCTTGCATTGCACAGTCTGCGGCCTGAGCCCACCGGCTGCCTTCACGCTGCTGGCCAAGGCCCTGACGGCCTGAGCTTCCTTGACCTGATTCTCCCTCACTCCGGATGCTTCGCGGTAAACGGCTATCCGGGCCGGGCCGGTCTTTCCCTGCAGGACTTTGACAGCCCGGCTGCAGGAGTCCAGCGCCGCATCATGCCGGCGGGACTCAAGCACGCGCCAACCCACAAGACCAGCCACAGCCGCAATGACCACCACGACAGCGACAATCACCGGGACTAGCCACTTCGAACGATGCCCCCCACCCGAAGAGTCTCCCCCAACCTCAGGCACAATCGCCGGCAGGTCCGAGGACTCGCCTTCTACAGGATCAGATACGCTCTGCAGACCCGTGTTCCCATCCTCTCCTTGATCCGCCATAAACACTCCTTCTTGCCCTCAACCCCTACCTCGTTTCAGAATCTGTAAATCATGATTTCTGCCGATCATATGAATGCAGGATGGCTGATCAGTCTGTCCATCACGCACGTAAGAAATAGGCCACGACGGACAGATCAACCATCCAGCATCCATCATATGATCGGCAGGAATGCGCCAAAATCTACCGGTTTTAATCCAATTTAGCGATCTTGCGCAACTCGTTAGGTATGGTGATAACCAGATCATCAGGGATCAGATAGTGGTCGGAGTCCGGCCCTTCGCGCACGTCGACGCCGTGGTGAATGAGCACCTTGTAGCGGGGACAATCAGAGCCGCGGACAATGTCCCAGTCTGGCTCCTCGAGGGGAACTAGATAGCCACCGTAGTCAGGATTCCTCCAGTTGGAAGTAAGTACAATAGCCCCTTCCAGAGGAGTCGCCTTACCTTTAGTAGCCAGAGCTCGCCCGACGGCGATCGCCGCCTGCCCTTTTCTGCCCAGCGCCTTGGCGACCGCAGAGTATGTAGTCAGTTGTGGAGGCTTTTGGCAAGCTAGCGCTTTCACTACCAGCGATACGTTTTTCCAGGACAGATCCATATCCTTAACAACTCGTTCCACCTCAGCTTTTGACAGACCAGCGGCTTCGGCAATACTCTCGATGGTCACCCGCTCCTCATACGCCCGCTTCATAGCCTCATCAAGATTTCCCCTCGACTCTTCCACCGATTTGATAACTGTTTTTTTCATTTTTATCGCCTCCAGCACTTATTATATTAGTTGTTTTATCCAGTGTCAAAAACTTATTTTGCTCTGGTTCTGCCTCTGTCGGTTGGCCGCAACGCAGACAGAAGAGAGCAATTATCCCCTCTACAATCCTCGTAACGCAACGATTGGGACCTCACCAGGACCCGTTGAAACAAGTTTGGGCTCATCCAGGTCAAAGAAAGCAGGGATCTGCCGAGCAGCCATCTAACAGCGCTGATTTAGGACGAGGCAAAGATCATAGAACTGGAAAGGATCCGGAGCTGATCTGAAAGAAAGACGAAGCTCCCTGGGAGCAGTTCCCCGAAAACGGCGACCTTGTCTGGATGCCGGAGCAAGATTCTCAGTCGGACGTTGATCCGCGGCAGGATACCGGCACGGACGACGATCAGAATCCGCTCGCCATGGCCGAGATCGACAACGACTGGGGTCCGACCAGGACGACAAGGACCAGCCTGGATTCCTCAAGAGCACACCCGCGCCCGCCAAGCTAGGCAGCCGTCAACCTCCCCACCTCCATGAATCACAAGAACAGCACCCGCGCATGTAAAGTCACACCACTGCCCCAACTTTAGCCACGACGAAGATCTGCTGGTCGATCACCTGCTCGTCCCCATTGGCGGCATTGACGCCGGAAATGACCCGATCGGTCATCTTCTGCCCGCGCGGGAGCTCTTTGGACGATGTCTCGGTGCTGACTGTGGGCTGGAAGTCTCTGTGCATCTCGAACTGGATGTTTGCATCAACCAGATCTGTATCCATGCTGTTGAACACCATTTGACCCGGGACATTATTGCATTATTGAGAGCTCCTTTGGGAAAGTGATATCTTATGCTGAAATTGCTCATACCGTTGGCTATTACTATCCAGCCAAGATGCTGGTAACCCCTGGTTTCGCTCCCTTATGTATTGGTTGTGATTCAAGTTCTCAGCAATAAAATGTACCCCGGCAACGTACTGACCTACCGATATCATCGCTGCCATCAGGAAAAGACCATAGTCCTTGAGCTGAGTCTCGAAACCTTCGTAGGCGAAAAGTATCTAAGACAAGTCACATCGTTAAGAGCGTCAAGGCTTCTAGTCATTCTCTGCTCTAGAATTCCAGACAAACCATCAGTCTGTGCAGCAGCATTCTGACCAACCTTAAGTCAAGGATGAACTCGCGTTGTCTCAAAGGTTAACGAATAGAGAGCAGGTTAATTTGTTTCTGCTTGAATTTATCATCTTTAAAGGATAGGCGCTGTTTGATGATCTGTAGTAGAAAGCCGACAACAAGCAAAGAAATGAGGACAGAGCAAATATTTGAACTATAAACGCCTGCTTCCCCCCTATCCTCGAACAATATCCAGAAGACCATTAAGAGTATTACACCCAAAAGGGGGTAAACAGCAGTCTGAATCCACCACCTATCCCATGACCGCCCAACTCGACCATGAACGACATCATAAAGACAGCAAAACAAGGCGACCACTTCGACCAACTCCATTAACGTAAAACACATACAAGGCGCCAGAAGATTCAGCAAAGCTGCAGATTCCTTTTGATGATTCAATTTTACTAGCTTGTCAGTAAATAGATTAACAAAATCAATCCCAGAAATTGTAAGGCAAAACGCATAGAGGCTGTGGGCAGCAAAAGACAAATCGACAGTCAGATCCATAGGCGTTATGAGGGTTAGAAAAAGACAAACCAGAAGAACTAGCGGTAAAAGATAGGTTATTGCGATCATGAGACGGTAGCTCAGCTGCGAGACCAGGCTAGCTTGCAAGATAAACATAAATATAATCAAAATACCTGCTAGAACGGCGATCACAATGTCGTTGATAAAGCTTATCGCCTCTGCTTTTTCCGAACGACTCTTCCCCTTCAATTTCACGCTATCCCTGAATCGATCAAGCACTCGTCCTTGTACGCTCGGTACGATCGTCCTGCGTGCTCCCCATTTTCGTGCAGCCCTTCTTCGAGCTTTTCTGCTCCGTACTATCTTTCTATCCATACACTTACTGTACGTTGATCAATTATTTGGAAATAGACAAAACATATTAACGGACAGATATTGTTCTCAAGAGTCAGATCTTGCGCAAAATGGTGATTCAAAGTCCACCGGACTCGGCGAATCGGCAGGCACGGACACAGCTAAAACGCGGACACACATTGAACGCCACCGCGCGCGCAATCAATCTTTTATCCACTTCAACCAGGACAGCGTCGAGGGTACCAAGCAAACAACGCCCCAGAACTTTTCAAGAGGATGCATCAGCAAAAACAGCGTGTGAGAAGTTGACTATCGTAACAAATCAGGCATCAAAAGGATGAGGGATACATCAGTGTCTGAAGAGGAGTGGAAGCCCTCCGCCAGTCAACTAGTTCCCAGCAGCCATTATCAGCGTAGAAGGCTTACAATCTGGGCCTGTGTTGACAACTAGTACAGGCAAATTTGGAATCGGGAATGCAGCGAACAGCCTTATGTCCGCCCAAGCGATATTCGAAATGACACCTGTAGTTCTCACTAGTATCAAGTTCGGCGGCATATCTGGTACCGGCCTTTACCGAAACACCGACGGTACCCGGGGCATCACCGACCCGCCTCGCAACGCAGGATCTGTCGGCATGACCATCGACTGAACCTTAGACCGAGCCTTACAGACGACCGCACTAATGGGATACATCTACGAAGGTATCTTGGTATAGGCATCTCCTTCAACTTCTCACGACGGAATCGGCGCTGTCGGAAAAGAAGCAGATTAATACCGGTTTCTCAAGTGAAGGGCTTCAATTCGATGCAGCTACTCGGCATAAACGGAAATGCGTTCACCTACATGTTTGCCTGACTCGGCCTCATCCACCACAGCAATTGCATAATCGGCATAGCTGGCGTAACTCTCCCCCTTGGCATTTGTCGTCAATTCTTCGCCTGCACCCGTATGAACCGGTACGTTTTCCATCGGCTTGGAAATCAGCGGCAGGGCTGATGTAGGTCCATTTAACATCGGAACGGTTGTGTAGGCCTTCAAGCGCCTTGCAATCATGCTCCAGCCCAATTAGCCTTATGCCTAGGAGGGCAACGGGCCATACGGACAGCATCGGAATCCTTCTTCAGCTCCTTTTTGGGCTTCTCTCCGTGACTGTTGCAACAGCCCGCGGCTACATCAAGTAAGCGGTCCGACCAATAGGATGGATCCATAATCGCCAACAACTTGAAATCACGTATTCATTTACACATAAGAGGCAAAAATACAGTCATACACTGTATGACTGGCGACATTTTTCCATATTTCATTTTCACTTTGCCTTCACATATATGGTAAATTTATATAAGTAGCCAAGGTTGTCTTCGGCGCGTGACTCGCCGAATGTTGGGGATTCATGACAACGCGGCTGCGATTCCTGGGGAAGGGGATCCATTTATGCCTCGTCAGCACTCGAATATAGAGGCTCGACCGGCCTTGTTGATCAGCATCCTGCTGGCCATCATCTTGCCCGCAAGTCTCCTAGTCTGCACCTATGCCACGGCAGACAACACCGCAAACGAGTCCAGCGCAACCCACACGGTAGCACCGACCACACAAGCAAATAGCGGGGAGGAGGCGGATCGTGAAGCTCAACAACAATCCAGTAACTCTCCCGATATCACCACCCAGCCAACAGCCACCCAGCCAACAGATACAGCAACAACTCCTACTTCGCCATTCCCCCTCGCTACATCTTCCCCGCTGAATCCCACACAGCCGACCCCCTCCATCGCTCCCTCGCTAGACAAAGACAACGCCAAGCTACAGGCACGCGCCTCCACACCGCACACCGTAACCTTCAGCAGTCCCCAAGGCACCGACACGACACAAACAGTAATGGACGGAGAGCGTGCGAAGCGCCCAGCGGATCCAACCCGAGACGGTTACTTCTTCAACGGCTGGTTCATCGGCTCAACACCAGTCGCCTACGATTTCAGCCAGCCCGTCACCGGAGATCTGAAACTCACCGCCCATTGGACCAATAATTGGAGCATGAGCCCTGTTCAGGGGCCGGTAGCCGGTGGCACGAAAGTCACCCTAACCCCTCCCGGACCGGGAGTACGCTTCAGCCAGATCAGCGCCGGCAGAGGACACAACGTTGCAGTCGCCTCAGACGGCAACATCTACAGCTGGGGACGCAATGAGCATGGCCAGCTAGGCGATGGGACCACCACTGAACGTCACGAGCCGACTAAAGTGAAAAAACCACAGGGCGTATCTCAGGATTTCAGCTGGGTCCAAGCCTCAGCCGGATACATGTTCTCCGTGGCCCTAGGATCAAATGGTCAAATTTACTGTTGGGGCGACAACACCTATGGCCAGTTGGGGAACAACACTACAACCGAGCATCACACCCCCGAACCTGTTAACACGCCCCCGAATGTCCCATCTGGGTTCATATGGAAGCAGGCAGCAGCAGGTAGCCTGCATACTCTTGGCCTAGGATCTGACGGCAATCTCTACAGCTGGGGTAGCAATATACATGGATTCCTGGGAGACGGCACCACCACCGAACGGCATACCCCCGTCCAAGTGAAGTTACCAAAAGGAGTGCCTTCCGGATTCACATGGCAGCAAATGAACGGCTGGGGATGGCATTCTCTGGCATTGGGATCGGATAACTTGCTCTACAGCTGGGGCACAAATACCCGCGGTGAAGTGGGTACCGGATCAATATCTAGCGACATACTCACCGCTGTCCGAATTGCCACACCGCAAGGGGTTCCCTCCAATTTCACCTGGAGACAATTCCAAATGGGGGACTACTCTTCTATAGCCATCGGATCTGATGGCAACGCATATGGATGGGGAGCTGGCCCCAACGGATGTCTTGGCGATGGGCTTGCTAAAGATTCATACGGTCCAACTCGGACAACCAAACCCTACGGGGTATCTCCACAATTCTCTTGGAAACAGGTAAGTAACCGATCCCAAACATCACTAGGCATAGGAAATGACGGGAACCTGTACTCTTGGGGTGGCAATGAAAACGGCCAGCTAGGCGACGGTACCACTGAGCAACGAAACACTCCTGTCCGGGTTTCTGCGCCGCAAAACGCACCAACCGGATTGACCTGGATTCAGGCTAGCTCGGGATGGGACAACACCTCCTTCGGCTTGGCTTCAGATGGGAACCTCTACTCATGGGGCAGCAACGACGATGGCCAATTGGGTGACAACACTACCACAGAGCGGTATATCCCCGTGCGGGTAAACATACCTGGGACTACCAAAATCACTGCTGTCAGCTTCGGCGGGTCAGCAGGCACAAACATAGCCAAGAACGCGGACGGCACGTGGAGTGTCAACACGCCCGCGCATGCGCGAGGAAAAGTCGACACGGCAGTCACATGGACTTTGAACGGCCAACAGCCGGACGCTCACTTCCCCTACAGGTACCTGGACTCCTACACAGTCACCTTTACTAGTGCGGACACCTCCTGCCCTGCACCCTCCGGGATGCCTCAAAACCAGACCCTCGCCGAGAACAAACAGGCCAAACGTCCCTCCCCCGACCCGAAAGCAAACGGCTGCCTATTCGACGGATGGTTCATCAAAGACACCAACAACGACTCCAAGATCGCCTACGACTTCAGCCAGACCGTCACCGGCAACATCACCCTGGCTGCCCACTGGACCAAGATGGACACGCACTGGGCCCTGAACCCCGAAAAAGGCAATGTGCTCGGCGGACAACATGTGACCATCACCCCGCCCACAATCAACCGAGGCATCCGCTTCAACCAGGTCAGCGCCGGAGGCTACCAGACCGCGAGCGTCGACAGTTTCTCCATAGGAGTCGCCAGCGACGGAAACGCCTATGCATGGGGAAGCAACAAGTACGGGCAGCTGGCTCAGAAACCGGCCGATGCCAGCATGCAGAAGGCCCCTGTCAGAGTCCCCCTGCCCGACGGCGTGGATTCCAGCTTTACCTACATGCAGGTTGCAGCTGGCGACTCGCATGTTCTGGCCATCGGATCCAATGGCATCCTCTACAGCTGGGGACACAACGATCATGGTCAGCTTGGTGACGGCACCACCACGGATCGGTACCAGCCTCAGCCCGTCAAGGACACCAGCGGCCAGCCATTCAAAGCCGTACAGGTCAGCGCCGGCGTCGCCGACTCGGCCGCCATCGACTCTGAAAGCCGCGTCTACACCTGGGGCAGCGAAAGCACAGGCAAGGGGCAGACGCCTGCATACAGCACAACCAGGAAGAACCCGGCACCAGCCGCCGACCCGGACAATCCGGGACAGAGCTTGCGTGCGGTCCAGGTCAGCCTCAACTGGAGCTTCGTCATGGCCCTAGACGCCGACGGCAACGTGTACACATGGGGGTACAACACTAATGGCCAGCTCGGCAACAACACCAGTAACAGCACCAATTACGCAGCCAATCCGGCCCGACTGCCCAACCAGTCCTTCCAGGCCACCCAAATCAGCGCAGGAAGCTGGAACGCCCTGGCCATCGATTCGAACGGGAACACCTGGACCTGGGGATACAACGGGTACGGCCAGCTGGGTGACGGCAGCACCAGTGATAAATACAAGCCTCAAACCGTGCAGAACCCCACTAATACCAGCCAAAGTCTTAAAGCCACTCAGATCAGCGCGGGCGTGAATCACTCCCTTGCGGTCGGCCAGGACGGCAATCTCTGGGCATGGGGATTAAACAGCAACGGACAGCTGGGCATCGGCAACACCGTCAATCAGACAAAGCCCGCTCTCATCAAGGACCCTGCCAATAAGGCCCAAGCATTCAAGGCCGTTCGAAGCAGCGCGGGGCAACTCCATTCACTGGCCATCAGGCAGGATGGCAACCTCTGGGCCTGGGGTGACAACCAGTACGGACAGCTGGGCAACAATCAAACGGCAGTCAAAAGCACGGCCCCCATGGCGGTTGCTTTCGATCCGACGCCTTTGGTTCTCACTGGCGTCAAGTTCGGCGGCATCCCCGGGACCAGCCTGTACAGGAACAACGACGGCACCTGGAGTATCACCAACCCACCCCACGACGCAGGACACGTCGATGTGGCCGTCGACTGGACCATCGACCAAGTCGCGCAGACGACCGCACACCTGGGCTACACCTATGAAGGCATCCTGCCCATGGCCGGCAGCACCGGCCTGCTTGTCCTGCTCGCCACAGGACTGCTCGCCGCTGCAGGCGCCACAGCAGCAGCCTCCCACCAGCGGGAAACCAGCAGCCGCCGCCACTGAGCTCTTTGCATGAGTAAGCGGGGTGGCCCCGCAAACCCCCAAGATTGCGGAGCCACCCCATTTCTTCAATCTCCTTCAATCTCCTGCTTTGCTCCCCAACTGGAGCTTCCTCTTAAGCAGGGCCAACATTTTTCTGTCATAAGCCAGCTACTGTATACGCCAGCTATTGCCACGCCCATAGGGACCCTGAAGACTGGCGCCTGCGGAATCACTAAGCCAGGGCTACGGCCAACCAAGGCATAGCGGCATAGACAGCATCCTGCCCCGCTCGGACTTGAACAATCCCCCGGGTCTTCTTCGTTGAAGAGTAATTATCGGATTCCCAACACTGCTGAGGTAAGCATAGTACTTCCAAGACGATGCAAGGCGTATATCCCGACCTCGCCACGTCAGAATATCCGAGAGCCGGCGCAGTCCACAGAATCATGGTGAGACTGAGTAGTTAACAATGTTATTATAGTTAACATTGTTAATCAGCAACATTCGTCAGGAGGTATACCTTGCAACCTGCAAGAAACAACTCAGGGGAATATGCCCTGTCCTGTCGCCAGGTGCGCAAATCATTCGGGAGCAGGCAGGTGCTTAAGGGTGTGGATCTTGAAGTCAGGTGCGGAAGCATCCTGGGCCTGCTGGGCAGGAACGGGGCAGGCAAGTCAACCCTGATCTCGGCCTTGACCGGGCTGGGCGAGCCGGACTCAGGCCACATCACAGTCGAGGGGCACAACCCTTATCGAACCCCTTCGCGCATCTTCGGCCGGGTCATCGGACTTGCTCCCCAGGACCTGGGCATCTATCCCCATCTCAGCGTCCGAGACAACCTGCGCGGCATGGCTGGCCTGCAGGGACTGAGCACCAAGCAGGGCAGCAAAAGGGCCGACGAACTGGTAGAGCTCATGGGATTGGGATCCCAGTCAGGAACAGCAGCCGAGAATCTATCGGGAGGGCAAAAGCGCCGCCTGCATACCGCCATGGCCATGGTCCACAATCCCCCGGTGCTCTTCTTGGACGAGCCGACAGTCGGAGCGGACGTGGAGGCGCGCGCCAGAATACTGGACATGGTCAAAGCCATGAGCCGGCAGGGCACCACCATCATCTACACCACCCACTACCTGAAGGAGCTGGAAGAGATGGGCGCGGACCTGGCCTTCCTGATCGACGGGCGGATCCAGGTCCAGGGCTCCCTGCAGGAGGTACTCCATAAATATGCCCGGGCTTCCCTGCGCGTCTCATTCGTCAATCAGATCCCAGGCCAGGTCCCGGGATGGCGGACGGCAGACGGCTTCCTGGAGCCCGATCACCCGGTGTCCAGTCCAGAGCAGGAGTTGGCCCGCCTCTTGCAGGAGCCGGTCATGAAAAGTGCCCGTCTGGCATCAATCACCATCGTCCAGCCTGACATCGAGTCGGCCTACATGACCGTCATGGGCACATCTTCAAGCGACCCTGCCGGGTCACGAGCATGGGAAGACAGGTGAACGCCGTGCATTTCAACGGATACTTGGCGACATTCCGCCTCAATTTCAAAATCGAGCTGCGAAGCATCTGGCTGCAGGCGGTCATCGTGGCCATTCCACTGATCATCATCCCCTTCATGCTGCCCTCCTACCGGGACTCGCTGAGAGCCCAGGGGCATCTGGGCGCCAACGGATCCGAGCAGGCGCTTCCTGGGTTCGCCATCCTTTTCGCCATGTTTTCCTTGCAGCTGGTCCTCCAACTCTTCTTCCAGGAGCACGAATGGCATACCTGGGACAGAATGCGGGTGTCGGCGGTCTCCCTCTTCGACCTGGTCATGGCCAAACTGAGCGTGTCCTTCATGGTGCAGGTGGTCCAGGTCGCTGTCGTCATGCTCATCGGGACGGCGCTCTACCACTATCGGCCCAATGGATCAGTCCTGGCCCTGGCCGCGGTCTGCCTGGTCATTTCGGTTGTGCTGACCCTCTTCGGCCTGCTGCTCTACATCTTCTCGTCCTCGCAAAACATGGCCATGTCCTTCAACAACATTCTTGGCATGCTCCTGGCTGGCATGGGCGGCGCGCTCAGCCCTGTCTCCGGGTTCCCGGAATGGGCACAGAAGCTGGCCAAGGGCAGCCCCGTCTACTGGGCCATGGATGCCATAGGAAAAATCAATTTCGACCATGCCGGAATGGCGGATGTATGGCCTGACCTGCGTATCCTGCTGGCCTTCCTGCTCGCCCTGGCTCTCCTGGCAACGGTACTATTCAAGAGAGGAGTACAGCGGAAGGAGTGAGGAAAGCATGGCTGACCCACCCAAGGCACCCGTCAAGACGACGCTCAACCGCGACTACGTTCTGCGTTCCGCCCTCTATTTCGTCGACGAGCACGGACTGGAGGCCCTGAACATCCGCGCCTTGGGCAAGCAAATGGGGGTGTCGGGGCCGGCCATCTACCGCCATGTGCCCAGCAAGGCCGCCCTGCTTGATGGGATCGTCGAGCTCATCTGGCAGTCAGCCACCGACCTGAACTCCATACCACAGGGCATGGGATGGCGGCAAGCGCTTGAAGATGTCATGCTCCAGGTTCACCGGACGCTGCTTTCGCATCCCCGGGCGCTCCCGCTCATGGCCACGCATCCCATCAACACCGACCAATCCTTCCACATGGTCAGCACCTGGCTGAACCAGCTGACCGCCCACGGACTCAAGGTCGATTCCGACACCATCCACCTGCTCAACAGCCTTGCAGGACTGACCCTGGGCAGTGCCATCGCCCAGGCCTCTCCCCCGGTCGGCGGTGCGGGTGGCCAGACCAATACGGAACTGGCCAAAAGACTGGCTGAAGATACCCAAGGATTCGATGATCTGAAGACACTCTTCGCTTCTACGGATGACGGAATAGGCACCCTTATGGAGACCAGCTACCGCAAGGGCCTGCACGCCCTGATCGCCGGTTGGCCTGCCTGATCAGTGGCCAATGGATCATTCCTAGTCATGCACCCATCAACGTTGAAGTCCGACTCAGAATTGCTTACCCGACATTCCACCTGAGAGAACCTTATCGGCACGTAGTATAGTTGAAAGATGCAAGGCTTCCTGCTTGTACCCTCGCACAGAGGGATGGGGATATACGCAACGTCAGAGAAGCCTCCAAGGGTATTTCAACCGGTAGGGGCCGGTGGGTCAGCCTTTGGGGAAGGGGATCATGCTTAATAGGTGTCAGCATCAGCACATGTCGATCAGACCGGCCGCGGCCGTCAGTCTTCTGCTATCTTTCATCCTGCCTCTAGGACTCCTTGCCGGCACAAGCGCCGATGCCAGCACCACCGCCAGCGAGCCTGCTGCGTCCGGCGCGAGCGCGCCAGCCATAGCAGGAGGCGCCGGGGGGGGGGGGTCGTCAGACCCCTCGCGTAGCTAAGCAAAATTCCGGCATTTTCCCCAGCAAGGCAACGCCAACAGCCACATCAGAAACACCCCAATCACCACTGGCAACCCCATCGCCTTTAAACACATCATCGCCCCTAGAACCAATTCAACCGACTGCATCCGCCGCGCCAAGCACGAATACCGAAAATCCCCAGACCCGCTCAGCCGCCCAGTACACCATCAAGTTCTCTGATACAGAGGGCGGAACCACCACGCCTGATCAAACCGTCAATGAAGGCGCCCAAGCGCTGAGGCCTGCCGACCCAGCCCGACCCAACTATTCGTTTGATGGCTGGTTCATCAGCGGCACATTGACCGCTTACGACTTCAGCCAGCCTGTCACCAGCGACATGACTCTGGAAGCCCGTTGGACCAAAAACGGTGATGTCTGGGACCTCTCACCTACTCAAGGACCCACAGCTGGCAACACTTTAATCACCCTGACTGCACCTCCGGCTCGAACCATCCGCTTCAGCCAGTTCAGCGCAGGATACCAATATTCAGTGGCAGTGGGATCAGACGGCAGCATCTACCACTGGGGAGAAATGTATGGCTCCGACTACAACTGGCAACCAAGTAGGGAAGACACCCCAGCCGGACTTCGCTTCATCCAGGTCAGCGCAGGTTACGATCACTCCCTAGCCCTTGATTCAGAAGGGAACCTGTACAGCTGGGGCAGCAGCAGTTATGGTCAGCTTGGGCGTAACACCAACACCACACCAGCCGATACTCCTGGAAAAGTGGACGCCCCTGCAGGAATTCGTTTCACCCAGGTCAGCGCAGGAAAGTACCACTCAGAAGCACTAGCCTCGGACGGCAGCATCTACAGCTGGGGGTACAACAGCGACGGCGAACTGGGACGCGGGACTACCACCACGCCGACTACCAGGCCAGGCAAAGTGGACACCCCGACAGGAATCCGTTTCACCCAGATCACCTCTGGATATGACTACTGCATGGCTTTCGACACTGATGGAAACTTATACAGCTGGGGAGGCAATGGCCATGGTCAGCTGGGCCGCGACGCCAGCACTACACCGACCGGCAGTCCAGGGAAAGTGGATACGCCTGCTGCCGGAGTCCGCTACACACAAGTAATCGCCAAAGGCATGCACTGCCTGGCCTTGGATTCGAATGGGGTGCTCTACAGCTGGGGATACAACAATTTCAGCCAGCTGGGACGATACACCGGCAGCACAAGGATCAACCCACGAGGCAAGGTCAACGTACCTACAAAGACACACATAATCCAGATCAGCGCGGGAGACTGGAATGGCTTCGCCTTGGACGACAAAGGGATCCTATATACGTGGGGAAACAACAGCCATGCACAACTAGCAAGGCCATATTGGAATGCGACAGATCCCCAACCAACTAAAATCGACCCGCCAGCGAAGAACGTCAACTACACCCAGGTTATCGGAGGTGGCGATCATGCTGTGGC
The DNA here is from genome assembly GCF_030758775.1 of Bifidobacterium asteroides. Classification (NCBI taxonomy): domain Bacteria; kingdom Bacillati; phylum Actinomycetota; class Actinomycetes; order Bifidobacteriales; family Bifidobacteriaceae; genus Bifidobacterium; species Bifidobacterium asteroides. The sequence continues at coordinate 552,296 of NZ_CP132384.1, read as the reverse complement.
AATCGGCTCCGACGGCAACCTCTACAGCTGGGGACGCAACTCCAATGGCCAACTGGGACGAGACACTAAGAAACGGGATTCTTATCAGCCAGGTACGATTCCCCTGACCAACCATGCCGCAATCACCAGCGTCAAATTCGGCGGGACACCAGGCACAGGGCTAGCTGCCAACGCGGACGGCACCTGGAGCGTCACCACTCCGCCGCACAGCAAGGGATGGGTGAATGTCACCATCACTTGGAGCATGAACGGACCTCAGCCGGACGCATATCTGTCCTACACTTACACCGGGCCCAAATACAACGTCGGATTCACATCCACGGACGCTGCCTGTCCGATGCCTTCAGACATGCCAGCGGACCAGTCCATCACAGAGGGCGGACAGGTAAAGCGTCCCTATCCAGAACCAAAAGTAGACGGTTGTCTGTTTGATGGCTGGTTCCTCAAGGATGCCGAAGGTAATTCCAATGTGGCTTATGATTTCAGCCAGCCGGTCACCGCAGACATCACGCTGGTCGCGCACTGGAGCCCAGCCAATACCGGCGACTGGGCGATCAACCCGGTCAAGGGCAGCTCGATGGGCGGCCAGCAGGCAACCATCACGCCGCCCAAGATAAGCCGAGGCATCCGCTTCAACCAGGTCAGCGCCGGCGGCTACCAGGCCGGTGACTTCCACGGATTCTCCGTGGGCGTGGCCAGCGACGGGAACGCCTACGCCTGGGGCAGCAACCAGCACGGCCAGCTTGGCCAAGGCACCGCCAACAGCACCACGCAGAAAACGCCGGTCAAGGTTCCCTTGCCCGACGGCGTGGCCGCCGGCTTTACCTACACGCAGGTTGCAGCTGGCGGCTACCACGTGCTGGCTGTCGGCAGCGACGGCATCGTCTACAGCTGGGGGGCCAACGACCACGGGCAGCTGGGCGACGGCACCACCGCCAGCCATTCCAAGCCGCAGCCCATATCTGACCCATCTGACAAAAGCCAGCCATTCCAAGCCGTCCAGGTGAGCGCAGGAGCCTACGACTCGGCCGCCATCGACCAGCAGGGCCGCGTCTACACCTGGGGCAGCGAAAACAACAACTACACCGCATACAGCACGTCTAAACTGGCGCCGACACTAGCGAAGGACCCCAACGGCTCAAGCCAAGGACTGCACGCTGCCCAGGTCAGCCTCGGCTGGAGCTTCATCATGGCCATGGACACGGACGGCAGCCTATACACCTGGGGATACGACAACTACGGGCAGCTCGGAAACGGCGCGGCCACAGGAGAATACAGCACCACATACGCCGCCGACCCGGCACCCGTGCCTGACCCTGGGAACGCCAGCAGGACTTTCAAAGCCTCGCAAATCAGCGCAGGAGCCAACCACGCCCTGGCCATCAACCAGTATGGCGCTACCTGGGCATGGGGATACAACGACCACGGGCAGCTGGGCGACGGGACGACAACCAGCCGGCCCTCCCCCAGGCAGGTGCCAAGCCCCACAAACTCCAGCCAAGGATTGCAGGCAGCATGGATCAGCGCCGGCGTGCACCACTCCCTGGCCATCGACCAGAACGGCGCATCCTGGGCATGGGGATGGAACACCGACGGCCAGCTCGGCACCAACACCACCAACGACCAGCTAACACCTACGCGCATATCACCGCCCGCCGGCCAAGGCAAGGCCGGCAGCGGGCTCTCAGCAGCACGCGCCAGCGCAGGACGAAACCACTCCCTGGCCATCGGTCAGGATGGCAACGCCTACGCCTGGGGCGACAACACATACAGCCAACTCGGCGACGGGAGCACAACACAGAGCAGCTCTCCGGCTCTGGTGGCCTTCAACCCGGTCCTGCTGATCACCGGCGTCAGCTTCGACCAGACGGGCGTGGACACCCTGCAACAGAACTCTGACAGATCCGTCACCCTGACCACCCCCGCCCACAATCCAGGACAGGCTGATGTCATCGTCGACTGGACCCTGGGCGGGGTCGTCCAGCCCCAGGCGCATCTGGCCTATACCTACGAAGGCATGCTCCCCCACACCGGTAGCAATGGAACCATGATCCTCCTGCTTGCCACCGGGCTGCTCGCCGCGGCCGGCGCCATCGCGGCCGGACGCCACCGGCGGGAGGCACGCAGCCTGCAAGCCTGAAGACTTCACACGAGTAAGCAGCCAGACCATACCCCAAGGTGGCCCGGCCAAACAGGGTGGCCCCGCGCTCCCCCAACACAACGGAGCCACCCATTTCTCTTTTGCTTCCGCTCGGCCGGAAGAATCAATAAGCCAGACAGAAGAACCAGATAGAACAAAACTCCTCAGGCAGCACAAGATCAATCTCCCTGAACTTGCTAGAACCTCGATAGAGCTTTGAATAGACATGTCCACCAGAGTGATAAAGTTGTTGCAGATGAAACCGGGATTGTGCCCGGCGCGCGGCGGGGAATCCGGACTGGGGAGTTCCGGACATGTAGCCACAGTTCCTGGGGAAGGGGATCATGCTTATCATGCGTCAGCATCAGCACACGTCTATCGGACCGGCTATGGCCATCAGCACACTGCTGGCTGTCATCCTGCCTCTAGGCCTGCTTGTCGGATCCAGCGCCGATGCCAGCACTGAGGTCAGCGAGCCTGCTGTGTCCGGCGCGAGCGCGCCTGCCACAGCAGGAGGCACCGGGGGGGGGGGTCGTCAGACCCCTCGCGTAGCTAAGCAAAATTCCGGTATTTCCCCCAGTAAGGCAACGCCTTCAACCACACCCCTCTCTACGCCATCACCCCTAGCTACATCCTCCCCGCTCAACACAACGCAGCTGCCGTCACCCACCATCCCAGGGCCCAATAAAAGAATCGCTGCCGATGAACATGTAAACGGCCGATCACAGCCACGCTCATCCGCTCAACATACCGTCACCTTCAACGACCCTGAACAGCAAACCAGCACAGAACAAAAAATCACGGACGGAAACCGTGTAAGCCGACCCGTCAATCCCTCAAGAATCGGCTATATATTCGTCGGATGGCTCATAGGTGACACACCCGTGGCCTATGATTTCAGTCAGCCGGTCACCAGCGACATCACCCTAACAGCCCACTGGACAAAAGGCTCCAGTACCTGGAGCATTGATCCCGTCCATGGGCCAGCGAGCGGCAACACCAAAGTCACTCTTACCCCACCCGTCATACCCAATATTCGGTTCAGTCAGATCAGCGCAGGAAATAACTTTGCTGTGGCATTGGGATCAGACGGCAACATCTACAGCTGGGGTTCCAACCAGAAAGGCCAGCTTGGTCGAACAGCCAGCAGCAGCCTATACGATCCCAACCCCACACCCGGTAAGGTCGACAGACCCGCAAACGTACCATCCGACTTCACCTGGGTTCAGGTCAGCGCAGGAAACACTTTTGCCCTGGCTCTCGGTTCTGACGGCATTCTCTATAGTTGGGGAGACAACGACTTTTATGAGCTTGGACGCGATGGTGTTTACAATCTCTTCGGCGGTGACCAGACACCAAGACCTGTAGACAAGCAGGACACCATCAAATTCACCCGCATCAAGGCAGCGGCAAACCACGCCATGGCTTTTGATTCCCTTGGAAATCTCTACAGCTGGGGATGGAACGAGTATGGACAACTGGGTCATGATGGGGGAACTCAGCAAGTCAAAGAACCGGCTAAGGTCGACAAACCCGCGAATGCATCATCCAACTTCTCCTGGATTCAGGCAAACGGAGGGTTCTACGATACGATTGCGATCGGTTCAGACGGCAACCTCTACAGTTGGGGGAACAACGACTTTGACCAACTAGGCCGCGACACCACTGATACAAGGAAGAATCCCATCCCCGGCAAGATTGACAAGCCTGCAGGTGTCCCCAGCGACTTCACATGGCTCCAGACTGGATCAGCCCATTATAATTCCATGGCTTTGGGCTCGGATGGAAATATCTATACCTGGGGTTCGGATCTTCAAGAAGTCATGCTGGGACGCGACCTGAGCCTCAATGCAGCCAACCGTCCGGCAGCTGTCTATAAACCGGCAAACGTCAATTACATTGACTGCATGACGACTGACTACCACTCCATGGGGCTCGGCTCAGACGGCAACCTTTACAGCTGGGGAACGGGAGGCGACGGCGAGCTCGGGCACGCTACCCCGGTAAGCGGCCCGGGAATTGTGGCCAAGCCAGACAGTGACAAGGATGACTTCACCTGGAAGCAGGCCAGCATAAACAACGGCTATACCATGGGACTGGGCTCAGATGGCTACCTGTATACCTGGGGCTTCAACTATTACGGCGAACTAGGGCACGGCGCCGCCGGCGATAAAGAACGCGGAGTGGTGTCGACGCTCGGCACACCCGACCTCACTGGCATTAAGTTCGACGGAACCACTATTAAAGACCTGTCAAAGAACACGAATGGCAACACCTGGAGCGCCACTGCCCCGCCACATGCAAAGGGGAAGGCGGATGTGACCGTCCAATGGACCATAAATGGGGCGTCGCAGCCGGATGTGCATTTGACCTATCGATATGATGGACCAAAATACACCGTCTCCTTCAGCAACAAAGACAAGTCCTGTCCGGCCTCTTCCGACATGCCCCAAAACCAGTCCGTCACTGAGGGCGGGCAGGCCGTGCGCCCATACCCCGATCCGAAAGCGGACGGCTGCCTGTTTGATGGTTGGTTCATCAAGGATGCCAATGGCGATTCCAAGGTCGCCTATGACTTCAGCCAGCCTGTCACTGGAGATGTCGCACTAATCGCGCATTGGAGTCAAACCAATAGCGGCGGGTGGTCGATCAACCCGATCAAGGGCAGCTCGATGGGCGGCCAGCAGGTAACCATCACGCCGCCCAAAACCAGCCGGGGCATCCGCTTCAACCAAGTCAGTGCAGGTGGCTACCAGATGAGTGACGCCAAAGGCTTCTCCGTAGGAGTGGCCAGTGATGGGAACGCCTATGCCTGGGGCAGCAACCAGCATGGTCAACTCGGCATTGGCAACACAGCCAAGCAGAACAAGCCGGTCAAGATCCCCCTGCCGGACGGCGTGGACTCCACCTTCACCTACACACAGATCGTAGCGGGCGGCTTCCACGTGCTTGCCATAGGCTCCGACCAAATCGTCTACAGCTGGGGCGCCAACGACCACGGCCAACTGGGCGACAACACAACCGTCGACCATTCCACGCCACAATCCGTGCCGGACCCGTCCGACACAAGCCGGCCTTTCAAGGCCGTCCAAGTGAGCGCCGGTGCCTACGACTCGGCCGCCATCGACCTAAATGGGAACGTCTACACCTGGGGCAGCGAAGGCAACAGCCGCGACGGTAACTTCAATCCCAGCTTCACCCAGCCACAGAAGACACCTGCCCCAGCAGCCGCCCCTGACGGCTCCGGCCAAAGACTGCAGGCGGTGCAGGTCAGCCTCGGATGGAGCTTCATCTTGGCTCTGGACGCGGACGGCAACGCATACGCTTGGGGATACAACAACTACGGTCAACTCGGCAACAACAGCACCAGCAGCACATACACAGCCACACCAGCAAAGGTGCGCAACCCGAACAGCCCCGAGGACCCTAATAAAGGACTGCAAGCCACTCAAATCAGCGCAGGCACGGACCACGGCCTAGCCATCGACAAGAATGGGGCCGTCCTGAGCTGGGGGCACAACAATTCCGGCCAATTAGGGAACGGTTCCACCTACGACCAGCCCGTCCCCAAACCGGTGAAGAATCCCGGCAGGACAGGCAACTTCACCGCGGTAAGCATCAGCGCAGGAGTCATATACTCTCTGGCCGTCGACAGCGCAGGCAACACCTGGGGATGGGGATACAACGCCTATGGGCAAGTGGGCAACGGCGACGTCTATCCACTGCAAACGCCTACAAAAGTGCTGAGCACCGACTCTTCCGCCAACACCAGCGAATCCCTGCAGGCCACGCAAATCAGCGCAGCCCAATATCATTCCCTGGCCATCGGCCGGGATGGCAACGCTTACGCCTGGGGCGACAACACATACGGCCAACTCGGCAACGGAAGCCTGCAGCAGAGCCGTAAGCCGACCTCAGTGGCCTTCAATCAGGCACTGCTGATCACCAGTGTCAGATTCGACAAGACGGTGGTCGACTCCCTGTTGCAGAACCCTGATCAGTCCGTCTCCCTGACCACCCCTGCCCACAATCCGGGACAGGCCGATGTGATCGTGGACTGGACCCTGGGAGGGATCGTACAGCCTCAAGCGCACCTGGCCTACACCTACGAAGGCATGTTGCCGCACGCAGGCAGCAGCGGGACCTTGATTTTGCTGGCGGCTGGAATGCTCGCCGCTGCTGGCGCTGCAGCAGCGGGACGCCACCGGCGCGAATCCCGCAACCTGCGAAGCTAGAGACTTCACACGAGTAAGCAGCCGGACCATACCCCAAGATGGCCCGGCCAAACAGGGTGGCCCCGCAGTCCCCAACACAGCGGAGCCACCCACCCCTCTTCATTTCATCCCCCTCACACATCAAACCCAGCAGCAACAGAAAAAATATAGACACCCACTGTGCAGCAGCTGCTTGTCTGCAATCCCGCCAAATTCCAGTCCGGCAGTCAATGTGTGCAGAGCGTGGTAGCATGATGAAAGAGAAGTCGGGATCGCTCCCGGCGTGTAGCTCGTTTTTCTTGGGGTTTTTATTAACGGGCCGTTGATTTTGAGGAAGGGGATCGCACCCATCATGCGTCATCGTCGGAAAAAGCAGATTCGGTCATCCACTGTTGCTGGCCTTCTGCTCGCGATTATCCTGCCTGCCAGCCTTCTGACTGGCCTTGCTGCTACTGCCGAGCCAGTCACGAACGATTCTAGAGCAGCCAGCGCGAGCGCGCAGACTGCTCTAAATGGCACCGGGGGGGGGGGGTCGACCGACCGCTCGGGTAGATAAGCAAAACCCCGGCACTTCCTCCAGCACCGTAATCTCGCAGAGCCCGTCAACAAAACCCGCGACGCCTTCTTCACCTACAGCAACCCCAAACACCTCAACAACACCCTCAGCGCCCTCAGCGCCTTCCACTGCTCCGGGCACTTCAGATTCCCCGTCAAGTACTACCGCACCCCAGAATCCCACCAAGCCGAATCCCTCTTCCGACTCCTCCCCAGTTCCGACCACCACCCCGTCTGAAAATAATCCCAAGGATTCTGATAAGGTGAGCGAAAGCAGCGGAAACTCGGTCCGGCCACGCTTTGCCACAACATACACAGTAACTTTTGACAGCACAATAGGTTCGTCAACACAAAAGTTAATACTCAGCCCTGGAAGCAGGGTGACACGTCCCCCGGACCCTTACTGCAAAGGCTATTCTTTTGTTGGCTGGTTCATTGGGAATGTCGCTTATGACTTTACCCAGCCCGTCACCGGAGACCTCAAGCTGACGGCCCACTGGGTCCAGGGTCTCAATTCCTGGAGTCTTAGCCCCAATCATGGCCCTACCGCCGGCAACACGACAGCCACCCTGACCCCGCCGGCCATAGGAGATATTCGTTTCAGCCAGTTCAGCGCAGGAAAAGACTTTTCACTAGCCCTCGACTCACTCGGAGTGCTATATAGCTGGGGAAACAACAGCAAGGGGCAGCTGGGACGCACCCCCACTGACAGCGAACCCGCCGATCGGCCAGGACGAGTAGATGTGCCAAACGGCACCCGCTTCCTCCAGATCAGCGCAGGAGACGATTACGCTGTGGCCATCGACATCAATCACAATTTATACAGCTGGGGGAACAATGAAAAAGGCCAGGCGGGGCAAGGCATCTCCTTCTCACCAAGTCTCCCACCAAATCAGGTGATCCCATCTGTAAATGCCACCCAAAGTTTTGTTCAAGTCAGCACAGGACCAAACTATGTGCTGGCCGCATGCTCGGATGGAACTGTGTACAGCTGGGGAGACAACAGCAGCGGCCAGCTGGGACGCGAAGTCGGCAACACCACGACCCACTATGGACCCGGGAACCCGAACCCGGTGCCGCTTCCAAAAGGCGTAAAGATCACCCAGGTAACCGCAGGCGGCAAGGCCTCCCTTGCACTCGCATCCGACGGCAGCGTCTACAGCTGGGGAGACAACAGTAGCGGCCAGCTGGGACGTACACCCAGCGCCAGTGAACCGGCCGATCGGGCATACAGGATGACTACGGCGGACGGCATGAGCTTCAGCCAGATCAGCGCGGGATACCGCCACATGCTGGCCGTTGATTCAAATGGCAATACATACAGCTGGGGGTACGGCGGCACCAGCCAGCCCAGCAAGGTAGCCCTGCCTGACGGCATCAGGACAAGGCTGATCAGCGCCGGACACGACTACTCGCTGGTAACCGCCTCCGACGGCAACATCTATAGCTGGGGAGACAACAGCAGCAGCCAGCTGGGACAGGATACGGGTGGTGAAACCACAAACCAGCCGGGCAAAGCGGTCACGCCCGACGGCGTCACCTATACCCAGGCCATTGCAGGGTACAGGCACGTCCTGGCCATGGGCTCGGACGGCTACCTCTACGGCTGGGGTGACAATAGCAGCAGCCAACTGGGCACTGGTGCCTCCAGCAGTGCGCCAGTTACCACCCCAAACAAGGCAGACTTTCCACAAGCATTCAAATTCATCAGCGCCAAGCTGGATGGAACACCGATTTCCGACTTGATCAAGAACCAGAACGGCACCTGGAACTTCCGCACCCCTGCACACAAAAAAGGCCAGGTGGACGTGACGGTCGCCTGGACCAGAAACGGCCATCAGCCCGATGCACACCTGCTCTACCAGTACGACGGTTCCACGTACACGGTCACCTTCGACAGCGCAGGCGGCACACCAACACCAGAGGCCCAGCAGGTCATGGATGGCGATCAGGCTGCTCGCCCGGACAAGGATCCAGCCAAGAACGGCTATCTGTTCGACGGCTGGTTCCTCAAAGACTCCAAGGGCGACTCCAATATAGCCTACGACTTCAACCAGCCCGTCACCGGGGACATCACCTTGGCCGCCCACTTCAGTCCTGTCTCGCACTGGACCATCGACAAGAAGGAAGCGACCGCAAACCGGCGGCCAGAGCGTCAAACTTACCCCGCCGCAAGGCACACGCGGAATCCGCTTCTCTTGGGTCCAATCGGGAGATGATTTTTCCCTGGCTCTCGGTTCAGACGGCAACCTTTACAGCTGGGGACTCAATTATGATTACCAGCTTGGACACACCACCTCAGGTAAGCCTGTCGTGGTGGAAACCCCCGCCGGAGTCCGCTATACCCAGGCCGCTGCAGGACAAACCTTCGCCCTGGCCCTTGGCTCAGACGGCTATGTATACACCTGGGGAAACAACACTTATGATCAGCTGGGGCGATCCACCTTTGGCAACAATTACAATGCCCCCGACAAAGTCGCACCGCCTGCGGGCATCCACTACACTCGAGTCTACGCGGGCGATCGCTTCGCCTTGGCATCAGGCTCAGACGGCAACCTCTACGCCTGGGGAGACAATTCGGCCGGCGCACTAGGGCAAGGCAGGATAGGAGCCACGAGCAGAAATCCTCTTAGAGTAGCTGCACCCGAAGGCATCACATTCACCCAGGTTTTCACAGGGCCATCCAGCAGGCATGTCCTCGCTCTGGGCTCAGACGGCAACCTCTACAGCTGGGGATACGATGATTCGTTCCAACTGGGCCGCCAACGTAATGCGCTAACTGCGTTAGGCGACCCTCTGCCAGGCAAAGTGAAGGCCCCAACCGGCATCACTTTTACGCAAGCCAGCACTGGCCTGAACTTCTCGCTGGCTCTGGGCTCCGACAACAATCTATACAGCTGGGGGAACGGTTTAAAAAGTCAGTTGGGGAACTCGCAAATGATATCTATGTACCCTTCCAATGTCATCATGCCTTCAGGCGTTAACTTCACCCGGTTTGTGGCGGGAAGGTACTTTGCCATCGCTGCAGGATCGGACGGCAACCTCTACAGCTGGGGATACAACGATTATGGACAACTTGGACGTGACATCAGTAGCACATCCGACTACTTGCCCACCAAATTGGAGGCTCCAGCCGGCATCACCCTCATCCAGCCTCAGGCAGGAGACAATCACTCCTCAGCCATAGGATCAGACGGCAACACCTACAGCTGGGGAAAGAGCGCCGACGGTGTACTGGGACGCGACGTCAGCGGCAACCAGGATTCGCATCCAGGCAAGGTCATCTTCCCTGGAGTCGGCATTCCCAAACTCGTTCAGTTCGGCAATACGAGCGGAATTTATCCGACCGACAACAATGACGGTACCTGGAAGGTGACCACACCGCCTTACACTCCAGGGCCGGTTACGGTAACCATCAACTGGACGCTGAACGGGGTTAAGCAACTTCCTGACACCAGCAACACCTACCTGTATACCTCCATCAGCGTCCTGCCCCGGGCCGGCGGCGCCGGCATATTCCTGCCCCTCGCCGTTGGTCTGCTCATCATCATGGCAACCATGGCAGCGCGACGCCTGAGAAAGGCCAGAAGCCAGAAGCAGTAGACTTCGCACGAGTAAGCAGGCCCGGATTACGTCTATCCCCAAATCATGACGATCCGGACCTACAAGGGTGGCCCCGCAATCCCCCAACACAGCGGAGCCACCCTTCTTATTCACCCTGGTGTTGCTCCCGCTCTTGCCCGTCCGCGCGTGATAGACTGCAATACAGCTGTCGGGATGATCCCCGGCACACGTCTCGTGAAGCGACTTGGGGATTTTCATCATCGAGCCACCTGTTTGGGGAAAGGGGTTCGCAGCCATCATGCACCATAGGGATGCTTCTGCCCGGCCATGCATTGCCGTGAGCCTTCTGCTTGCCATCATCCTGCTCGCAAGTCTGATCATGGGCAGCCTCGCCACAGCCGACACTGACACCCACACCAACACCGACACAAGCCAGCCAACGCTGCAGGCCACGCCGACGACACCCCAGTCCCCATTGACACCAACACCCTCGCCACTGAACACCATACCCGAACACGATCAAACACCTGACAGCCGCCCCCAAGCACGCTCAACAAGGCACACCGTCACCTTCGACAGCGCCGACGGCAGCAGCATCGACCCTCAAAACGTCGATGACGGCGCACTGGCCAGCCGGCCCGCCAAGGACCCGACCCGGGACGGCTACCTGTTCGACGGCTGGTTCACCGGCAATCTTGCCTACGACTTCACCCAACCCGTCACTGCAGACCTCACCCTGACCGCCCACTGGACCAAGGGAACCAGTGCCTGGAGCCTCTCCCCCACCTCCGGGTCAACCGCCGGAGGTGACAAGATCACCTTGGTCCCACCCGCCAAACCCGGCGTACGATTCAGCCACATCAGCTCGGGTCTATGGCATACCTTGGCCACGGGCTCGGACGGCAACCTCTACAGCTGGGGAGAAAACAAAGCAAGTCTGGGACGCGACACCAATGAGATACCAGCCACCGCACCGAGCAAGGCGCCAGAAGGCACCCCAGGCCCGGTCACCCCGCCGACCGGCGTCCACTTCACCCAGACCAGCGCAGGAATGAGCCTTTCCCTGGCCATGGGCTCGGACGGCAACCTTTACAGCTGGGGACTAAACGACAGCGGGCAGCTGGGACGCAGCACCGCCAGCACGCCAGCTGACAGACCGGGCCTGGTCACCCCGCCGACCGGCGTCCACTTCACCCAGTTCACCGCCGGATACTCGCAATCCCTGGCCATCGGCTCGGATGGCAACCTCTACAGCTGGGGAGACAACAGCCGAGGCCAGCTGGGACGCGACACGGGATCAGCGACCTACGACGCCACGCCAGGCAGAGTGTCAATGCCGACAGGCATCACCTGCACCCAGATCAGCGGGGGAACCTTCTATTCCCTGGCTCTGGGCTCGGACGGCAACATTTACAGCTGGGGAGACAACACCGAGGGCGAACTCGGACGCAACACCAACAGCGAACAGCCAGAAACCCTGCCGAACAAAGCGATCCTGCCGAAAGGCGTTACGAAATACACCGCGATTTCCGCACAGGGATGGTGTTCTCTGGCCATGGGCTCAGACGGCAACCTCTACAGCTGGGGTTACAACGCCTACGGCCAGATGGGACGAGACACCGACACACCCACACAAAACATCGATCCAGGCAAAGTGACGCTGCCCAAAGGCGTCACGAGATTCACCCAGTTCGGCGCAGGAAACCAACACACCCTGGCCGTAGGCTCGGACGGCAACCTCTACAGCTGGGGGAGCAACAAATTCGGCCAGCTGGGACGTGATGCCAACAGCTTGAGAAATGCCACACCGGGCAAAGTATCCCTGCCGGCAGGCATCAGCTGCATCCAGATCAACGCAGAGAATACCTCCTCCCTGATCCTAGGCTCGGACGGCAACCTCTACAGCTGGGGAGACAACAGCCGAAGCCAGTTGGGACGCACGACCACTGGTCATTCTGACGCCCACCCCGGCACAGTCACATTCCCCGAGGATCCCAGACCCGTCAGCGTCAGCTTCGGCGGGACGCCCGGCACCAACCTCATCGCCGAGTCGAACGGCACCTGGAGCGTCACCACGCCCCAGCATGCAGCAGGCAAGACCGATGTCACCATCATCTGGGGCATGAATGGCCAGCAGCCCGACACCCACCTGACCTACCAATACGTGAACACCTACCATGTCACTTTTTCTTCCGACAGTGACTCCCCTACAGCACCCTCGGGCATGCCCGGACCCCAGTCCGTCACCGAAGGCAGGCAGGCCACACGCCCGATCGCAGACCCGACCAAAGACGGCTGCCTGTTCGACGGCTGGTTCCTCAAGGACTCAAAGGGCGAATCCAAGGTGGCTTACGACTTCAGCCAGCCCGTCACCAGCAGCATCACCCTGGTCGCCCATTGGAGCCCTGTAGACATCGGCAGCTGGGCAATCAGCCCGAATAACGGCGATGCCCAGGGTGGCCAGCAAGTGACCATCACCCCGCCCAAAACCGGCCGGGGCATCCGCTTCAACCAGGTAAGCGCCAGCGATAATTTTGCCGGTTTTTCTGTAGGGGTGACCAGCGATGGGAATGCCTACGCCTGGGGCGGCAACGACTACGGGCAGCTGGGCCAGGATCCGAGTACGACGGCCACACAGTACGCGCCGACCAAGGTCCCCCTGCCTGACGGCGCAGCTACCGGGTTCACCTACACGCAGGTCGCCGCAGGCGGAACCCACGTGCTGGCCATCGGCTCCGACCAGACCGTCTACAGCTGGGGACAAAATCAATATGGCCAGCTTGGCGACGGCAGCAGGCAAGACCGCTCCAAGCCACAGCCCGTCAAGGGCCCAGACGGACAACCCTTCAAGGCCACCCAGGTGACCGCCGGCTTCACCGATTCGGCAGCAATCGACCTGAATGGGCGCGTCTACGTCTGGGGCAGCGAAACCAACGGCCAGGACACCTATAGCGCGCCCAAACTGATGCCGGCCCTGGCCAAGGATCCCAGCGGCTCCGACAAGGGGCTGAAGGCGGTCCAGGTAAGCACAAGATACAGCTTCCTCATGGCCCTGGACGCCGACGGCAACGTATACACCTGGGGATACAACAACCACGGACAGCTCGGCAACGGCCAAAGCACAGGAAAATACAGCACCGCATATGTTGCCGACCCAGCTCCCGTGCCCGATCCCAAGAACGCCAGCAAGACCTTTAAGGCCAGGATGATCAGCAGCGGTGAAGTCCACGCACTGGCCATCGGTCAGGACGGCACAGCCTGGGCATGGGGAAGGAACACATCGGGCCAGATCGGCGATGGCACGCTGACCGACCGGTTCACACCCACGCAGGTGAAAAACCCTGCCGATGCCAGCCAGGGATTCCAGGCAGCCCAAATCATCGCCGGAGCCACATATTCGCTGACTATCGACCAGAGCGGCACAGCCTGGGGATGGGGAGAAAACACCTTTGATCAGTTGGGCAGCAACCAGGGCACCTCCGAGCTGCTCGTCCCCTCACAAGTGTCACCCCCCGCAGGCCAGGACAACGCAGGCAAGAGGTTCGCGGTCGCGCGGATCAGCGCAGGATCGGCTTGTTCCCTGGCCATCGGTCAGGACGGCAACCTCTACAGCTGGGGATACAACTATCGTGGGCAACTCGGCACCGGCAGCAACAGCGATACGAAGATCATTACGCCGACGCTGGTGGCGCTATATCCGCCGCCGCTGATTACCGGCGTCAGGTTCGACCAGACACCCGCCGGCAGCCTGCAGCAGAACGCGGACGGGTCGGTCACCCTGACCACGCCAGCCCACAATCCGGGACTGTCCGATGTGATCGTGGACTGGTCCCTGGGCACCGCCAACCAGACCCCGACCCACCTCAGCTACACCTTCAAAGGCATTCTGCCCCTCACAGGCAACACGGGGGTACTCCTTCTGCTCGCCTCCGGCCTGCTTGCCGCCGCCGGTGCTCTGGCAGCCGGACGCCACAGGCATGAATTCACTTCGCTCGAGTAAACGGCCGGGCCGCATCCCAAGAACGGCCCGGCCATGATGGGTGGCTCCGCACCCCCCAACATCAGGGAGCCACCCATTTTCATTTTTACCTCTGCGCCTAGAGGAAAATATCTGCTTCCCAACTTGACATAATATTTTTTATCCGTTTTAACCGAGTGTTGCTCCCCTTCAGACCCGAACCTGCATGCTAGCGTACTTTTTAGCAACCGGGAACGTACCCGGCATGCAGCCGATGAAAAAACTTGGGGTTTTCATCATCGGACCGCCTTACCTTGGGAAAGGGGTTTGTAGCGATCATGTGCCATCCGGACGTGTCTTCCCGGTCAGCCATTGTTGTAGACCTTTTGAAGGTCATCGTCATTCTTCCAGCCAGCATGATCATCGGCGGCCTCGCCGCGGCCGACGCCGTCGCGAAACCGATCAGCCCACCCCAGCAAACAGATGCTTCCATCAGCACGGCAACCAGCCGCGCTCAGGCAGGCTCAACCTCGTACCAGGTCATCTTCGACAGCGACAACGGCAGCAGTGTCGACTCACAAACCATTGCCGAAGGCACCCAGGCCAGTCGACCCGCGCAAGACCCGACCAAGGACGGCTACCTCTTCGACGGCTGGTTCACCAAAGACGCCAAGGGCGACTCCAAGGTCGCCTACGACTTCACCCAGCCCGTCACCACAGACCTCACCCTGACCGCCCACTGGACCAAGGGCACCAGCGCCTGGAACCTCTCCCCCACCTCAGGGAAAGTCAGAGGAGACACCAAGGTCACCCTGACCCCGCCAACCACACCAGACATACGCTTCAGCCACATCATCCCAGCAGAAGAAGATGGGTCCCAGGCCATAGCCTCAGACGGCAACCTCTACCGGTGGGGGGACAACAACTACAAAGCGGGAACCCCTGACGAAGAAAAACGTACACCGAGCCTGGTCAACCCGCCGACCGGCGTCCGCTTCACCCAGGTCAGCGGAGGATCCTCTCATTCCTTGGCCCTGGGATCGGACGGCAATCTCTACAGCTGGGGATACAACAAACAAGGCCAACTGGGACGCGAAATCGTCAGCGACACCACTCCCCCTTCTAAGATAGACAATCAGCCGGGGCTGGTGACTCCTCCGGCCGGCGTCCACTTCACCCAGACCTGCGTAGGAGCCTGGCATTCCCTGGCCTTGGGCTCAGATGGCAACCTCTACAGCTGGGGAAACAACAGCTACGGCGAACTGGGACGCGACACGGGTTCAGCCACATATGATGCCAAGCCAGGCAAGGTGTCCATGCCGGCAGGTGTCGCGAAAATCACCCAGATCAGCGCAGGTCCCTTCTACTCCATGGCTCTGGACTCGGACGGCGACATCTACAGCTGGGGGGGCAATGCTAACGAGGCGCTGGGACGCGACATCGGTTTGAAAAAAGAAGACCGAACACCGCGCAAGGTCTCCACCCCGATAGGCGTCAAGAAATACACGTGGATCATGGCTGGACAGTGGACATCCCTGGCCATCGGCTTGGATGGCAACCTCTACAGCTGGGGATGGAACGAATACGGTCAGCTGGGACGCGACACCGGATCAGCAACTCGAGACCGCAGACCACGCAAGGTGACTATGCCGACAGGCGTCAAGAAATTCACCCAGATCAGTACAGTACGCGAGCATTCCCTGGCCTTGGGATCAGATGGTAACCTCTACAGCTGGGGGCTCAACGACTGCGGTCAGCTGGGTCGCGACACCGGATCAGCCAAATACGACGTCAAGCCGGGCAAAGTGCCTACACCAGCAGGTGTCGCACAATTCACCCAAGTCAGCGCAGACTATTCCCACTCCCTGGCCATCGGCTCCGACGGTAACCTGTACAGCTGGGGATACAACCAGTACGGCGAATTGGGACGCCCCACCAGCGGCAAGTACGACAGCCGCCCCGGCATGGTCGCATTCCCCGAAGATCCCAAGCCCGATAACGTGAGCTTCGGCGGGACGCCCGGCACCAACCTCGACCCCAACCCGGACGGCACCTGGAGCGTCATCACGCCAAAACATGACCATGGCAGAGTGGATGCAGTCATTACCTGGAGGATGAACGGCGAACGACCGGACGCGCACTTGCCCTACAGGTACCTGGAAACCTACCATCCCACCTTCGACACCGCTGGCGGCTTCGGGTTCTACTGGCAGTCCGTGACTGAGGGCAACCAAGTGAAACGCCCCGATAAGGATCCGATCAGGGGTGGCTATTTGTTCGACGGCTGGTTCATCGGCGACACAGCCTATGACTTCAGCAGGCCGGTCACCGACAAGGTGACCCTGACCGCCCACTGGAGCAGAGCTAACACCAAGTGGAAACTCGACAAGGACAACGGGCCTGAAAGTGGCGGCCAAACCGTCACCCTGACTCCACCGCCAGCACGCGGCATCCGCATCAGCCAGGCTGACGGAGGAGACCTCCATTCCGCAGCCGTGGGCTCCGACGGCAGCCTGTACACCTGGGGAGACAACAGCCAAGGCCAGCTGGGCCGCGACACCGCCGACAAGCAGGACAGCCATCCAATCAAGGCGGATACTCCTGCACGCGTCAACTTCATTCATGTCAGCGCAGGCTACGGATTTTCCGTAGCACTGGCCTCCAATGGCAGCCTTTACAGCTGGGGAGACAACGCCCACGGCGAGCTCGGGCGCACAGTCACCAGCAACACCCCAGCCGACAGACCCAACAAGGTGGAGACACCTGCAGGCCTCACCTTCATCCAGGTGAGCGCAGGCGGATCCCATGTGGCGGCTGTTGATTCGGACGGCAACATCTACACATGGGGAGACAACAGCGCTGGCCAGCTGGGCCGTGCCGTCACCAGCAACAACCCCGCAGACAAGCCCGGCAAAGCGGACACCCTGACAGACGTAACTTTCACCAGTGTCAGTGCAGGCCAGGGCCACACGGTAGCCGTGGACACGCAAGGCGACGTCTACACCTGGGGCAACAACACCCACGGCGAACTCGGTCGCAGCACCACGAGCACACCCGCAGACAAGCCCGGCAAAGCCGACACCCCGGCAGGGGTCACCTTCACCCAGGCCAGCGCAGGCGGAAGCCACTCCGTGGCCGTAAGCGACGACGGCAGCATCTACACCTGGGGCAACACTGCCAATGGACAACTCGGCCGCGACACCAGCAACACCCCCGCAGACAAGCCCGGCAAGGTTGAAACCCCGGCTGGCATCACCTTCACCCAGGCCAGCGCCGGAGGCGCGCATTCCATCGCCTTGGGATCCGACGGCAACCTCTACACCTGGGGCGACAGCGGCAAAACCTCGTCAGACAGGCCCAACAAGGTGGATACCCCAGCAGACATCACCTTCACCCAGGCCAGCGCAGGAGCATCGTACTGCCTGGCCCTGGGATCCGACGGCAACCTTTACAGCTGGGGAGACAACGATAGTGGCCAGCTGGGCCGTGACACCGGCAGCGCTCAGGACGCCAGCCCGGCAAAGGATACCTTCCCCAGGCTTGGCATCCCCACGCACGTCCAGTTCGACAATGTGGAAGCCTCCGACCTGACCAAGAACTCCGACGGTACCTGGACGGTGACCACGCCGGCACACATGCCCGGTACGTCAACCGTCACCATCGAATGGAGACTGAACGGAGCAGCCCAGACCCCCGACACCAGCAACACGTATCGGTACAACTCCATCAGCGTGTTGCCCAGGGCCGGAGGAGGCGGCCTGCTCCCCCTGCTCATAGCCGAGCTGCTTGCCTTCGCATGCGCCGCAGCAGCCAGGCGCCACCGGCTGGAAACCCACAGCCGACAACAATAAAGACTTCCCTCGTGTAAGCAGGTCCGGGTTATCACTATCCCCAACACACTCCCGGACCACACGGGTGGCCCCAACTCCCCCAACACAAAGGGGCCACCCATATACTTCCGCCAGAACGGCATTGGCCTTACCTCTGACTACCGGCTTGCCCCTTGCGATCCTCGTAAAACAGGGGATTAACCGCCGAGAAGGGTGGCTAGTTCAGTCATGATGAGGTGAGCCGACGGGCTGTCAGATCAGATTGGTGCCCTCAGTCATGCCTCGCTTTCCTTCGTTTGATTAGTCAGCCCGATTTGCTTCCAGACAGATAGGAGTCTGGAAGTTGAAGCACTGGTTAGCGAAGCGATGCTTAACAGGAGGCTGGGGTCTCCCTACATTCGAACGCCTGGCTCCGGCTCGTGTGTGTTGTCGGCGGGCTGGGTGGTAGGGTGAAAAGCGGGGGATGTCGAGAAGACGGCTGGCTTGCGCCATCGGCTCCTGCGATTTGATGCAGGGTGGGCGCTGGCAGGCAGAACGTTGAATAGGCATGCGGTGTTGGTTCCGTTTGGTGTTTGGTGAAGGGGTTTTGGTTTCATGCATCTGGTTTCCCGTCTGCGTCGCATCATGGCGATGATGACCGTCCTGATCAGCCTGCTGGCAGGCATGGGCGTCGCATCCGCCCAGGCGGACGCTCCCATTCTCACCGGGGGGGGGGGTCGTCAGACCCCTCGCGTAGCTGAGCAAACCCCCGGCACCCTCCCCAGCAACACTCCAGAAACTCCACTACCATCGCCATCGCCGATACAAGCCGCCACACCGTTAAGCCCGACAGCAAGCCCAGGAACCCCGTCATCGACGACGGGAACACCCGGCAGCACAGGCTCCGCCCAGGCCAAACCAGCCGAGAAGACAGCTGATCAGGCTTCGCACACAGTGCGCTTCGACCCGGCCGACGGCAGCAAACCCACCCAAACGAGCGTGAAAACCGGCACTCTCGCCGCTCCCCCGCGACAGAACCCTGAGCGTGATGGCTTCCGGTTCGACGGGTGGACGCTTGACGGCCAACCTTTCGACTTCCGGATCCCTATTCTCCAGGACACGACCCTGACAGCGCAATGGTTGAAGGTCACTGATTGGACGCTGAGCTCGGACCATGGGCCCGCCTCCGGCGCAAGGCTGACCATCAGCCCACCCGACAGGCAGGAGCCCCAATTCGCCAGCCTTGATGCCGCCGGAGACCAGACCGTCGGCCTGACCGGCGACGGCAGCATCTACACCTGGACGCAAGACTGCCCGCCCAAACAGGTGCCTTTCCCCGCCCAGGCTGCCGACGGATTCCGCTACCTGCAGGCCGCAGCCGGCAGCCGCCGGCAGGCGGCTCTCGGATCCGACCAGCGGATCTACACCTGGACCAGCCAACAGCCCACGCCCACCATCCTCGACACCAGCCAGGATGCCAGGTTCACCAGCATCAGCATGAACGACAGCCTGCTGCTGGCGTTGGACCGGCAGGGACAGGTCCACGCTTTCCAAGACAGCCTGACGGGCAGCCAGAATCAGAATCCGAAATTCTTGGAGCAGGCCGCAACCAGCCTGCCCGGACAGGCGCAAGCCGTTCTCGCCTTCGCTTCCGCCAGTCGGATCCTCGCCCTGGACGCGGACGGGCACCTCTGGACCTGGGAGGCGAGCAAGACCGGAAAAGCCAAGCCCGGACGCGTCAAGCAGGACCCGGGCATGCGCTTCACTCAAGCCCAAACCCTCAGCCAAGGGTTCCTTCTTCTGGGTTCACAGGGGCAGGCCCGGTACCTGGCTGGCAGCACAGCCATTCCTGCAGCCGTCGGCCTGCCGGACGGCGTGCAAGCCAGCCGGATCGCCGCCAACAAGGACCAGGCCATCATCACCGGCACGGACGACCGCCTCTGGACCTGGAAGCCCGGCGATACGCCCACCCGCGCAGACAGCGGAAAGCAGCGTTACATGCAAGCGGTCCGCATCGGTAGCAGAATCACCGCCGTGGACAGGCAGGGCAGCCTATACCAGTGGAATCTGGACGAGCAAGGCCAGCTAAGCAAATCAGACCGGCTCGACACCACACAGACACCCACACTGGAATCAGCCAGCATGGACGGGCAAGCATTGACGCTCAGCAGGAAAGACGGTTCCTGGCAGACGGAGATGCCCGCCCATAAGCCCGGACAAGCCGTCATCACCATCGCCGGCAGGCAGGATGGCCAGCCTTTCACCAGGAGCCTCGGCTACACGGTCGACCAGCCGCTGACCAGAGGCGACCAGCAGGATTCCACCTACACGGTCCATTTCAACGCGAGCGGAGGAGGCCCGACCCCCCAGGACCAGAGCATCCAGCCAGTCTACGGCAGAATCCAGCGGCCCACGCCTGATCCGACGCGCGAAGGCTACCAGTTCGACGGGTGGTTCACTGGGGAAGTCGCCTACGACTTCAGCAGGCCCGTCACCACAGACCTCATCCTCACCGCCCACTGGACGCCAGAAAACGCAAGCAACATGTGGAGGATCAGCCCCAACAAGGGCAGCCAGCTGGGCAGGGAATCCACTACCATCACCCCGCCTGACAGCGCCAGCCGGGGCATCAGGTTCAGCCAGGTCAGCAGCGGAGGATACGTCATGGGTGATCAGACTGGGTATTCGCTGGCTGTGGGCAGCGACGGGAACGCCTACGCCTGGGGCAACAACAAGTTCGGCCAGCTCGGCAACGGGACGACCACCCAGCAGAACACGCCCGTACCGGTGCCAAAGCCTGCAGGCGCGCCCGCGGATTTCACCTACGTGCAGGCCTATGCCGGAGGCTACCATTCGCTGGCCATCGGCAGCGACGGGTACGTGTACGCCTGGGGACTCAACGACCACGGGCAGCTCGGCAACAACACCAAGTCCAATTCATCGACCCCCGTGCGCGTGCACGGGCCCGGCAACACCGGCGAAGGGCTGAAAGCCATCCAAGTCGCCGCAGGAGCCTGGAACTCCATGGCATTGGCCGCCGACGGCACCGTATACACCTGGGGCAGCATATCCAAAGGATGGGGCTATGACTGCTCCAGCCCGCAGACCGTGCCCGCAACGGTCAAGGACCCTTCGGATGCGAGCGGCGTCCTCCACGCCGTGCAGATCAGCACCAGCTGGTCCTTCGACATGGCCCTCGGCCAGGACGGGTATGTATACGCCTGGGGATACAACACCAACGGCCAGCTCGGCAACAACACCAGCGACGGTACCAGCACCACCGTCTTCCACCCCACGCCCAGCCGCGTGTTCGCCTCCAGCAAGTCCACGGCTGCTGCGGGCCCCTGGCTGAAGGCCGTCCAGGTGAGCGCCGGCGGATGGTTCGCATTGGCTATCGGCGAGGACGGGAACACCTGGGCATGGGGACAAAATACTTATGGCGCACTCGGCAACGGCACCACCAGCAGCAATGGTGCGAATCCTATTCCCGTGCGCGTGCAATACCCCGCGAATGCGGGCTCCGTGACAGCCATGCAAATCAGCGCCAGAGGTAAACATTCGCTTGCACTTGACAAGGAGGGGAACACCTGGGCATGGGGATACAACAGCTATGGCCAGCTAGGCAACAACAGCACCAGCGACCGGACTATCCCGGTGAAGGTGCTAGCGTCCGCGCAGTCCACAAGCTCGGCCGGCCCCTGGCTGCAAGCCGTGCAAATCAGCGCAGGCTACCATTGTTCATTAGCGATCAGCATAGACGGGAACGCAAAAGCCTGGGGACGGAACGACAATGGCCAGCTCGGTGACGACACCACAAACAGCAAGTCGGCTCCTGTGCCGGTTTCGTTCAACCTGACGCCGGTGATCACCGGCGTCAGATTCGACCAGACCGCCGTATCAGGCCTGACCCGTGGCGATGGCAATAGCGTGACCGTGCTCACGCCCGCGCACCAGCCGGGCACGGTCACCGTCAGCGTCGACTACACGCTGGGCGGCGCACCCCAAAAGCCGGACACCTCTCTCCGATACACGTACCTGCCCGCAGGCGTGCTCCCCCAGGCCGGCGGGGAAGGCATCCTGCTCGCCCTGGCCACCGGCATGACCGGCATGGGCGGGATCCTCGCCTCACGCCGCCACCGGCAGGAAACACGCCAACTGCTACACGCTTCACGCGAGTAAGAGCGGCCGGGCGGCGTATCAATCCCCCCGCCCCCGGCCCATCAAGGGGGAGCAGGGAGGAACGTGCCAATCAAGGCTCAAACCCCAAGAGAGCCGACACCCCTCCCGCGCCCCCACCACACTTATTTAACCGCCAATGACCGTGATGCAGGCCAAACCGATCCATTCATAGCCCGATCATTCATACCCACAACACGGTCCAACTGCATTTGAGGCAGCGTGTCAAGCACAGGCGAAAGGATAGGCAAGTGCATCAGGCCTATCCTGGCATAGCTGACCGGTCTTTTTGAGAGCGACGGAAAAACCAACAGATTCCGGATTCTTCAACCGCACTATCCTTGGCCGTCGGAGAATGATAACTACCGGATCGCACCATGCTAGGTTCGACCGAAACGTTCGCCCACACAGGGCATTGGATGCCGCCATCCGTAGCATCCAGACCTGATTGACACTGCCGCTTCCCTCACATCTGATTTGCCAGCCCGTTCCGTTGCTGAGCAGATGCTGAACATGGCGGTCGATATAAGAGTCGACACAGTGATGCGATTAATCGGACAATACGACGCTGACATAACAGTTAATGATGGCTCGCCGTACCGTGCGGATCGGCTATCACGGATTGCTTCGTGTGTTGTTTTTTCGGCCCGGTGGTATGGTGTGAAAACAGGGCATCGGAAATGTGTCTGTCTTCCGCAGTGGTTCGTGCAATTGGATGCAAGGGCTGGCGCTGAAAGGCTGAACGGTTTTTCGATGGACAAGACGTTACAAGGCAAAGCGGCACTGTTTCGCTGGTTCGACCGTCGCGAACCAACAGACAATGCCCAGTAATGGTAAGGGGTTTACGAGTCATGCATGTGGTTTCCCAACTGCGTCGCACGCTGGCGATGACGACCGTCCTGATCAGCCTGCTGGCAGGCCTGGGCGTCGCATCCGCCCAGGCGGACGCTCCCATTCTCACCGGGGGGGGGGGTCGTCAGACCCCTCGCGTAGCTAAGCAAACCCCCGCCACTCTCCCCAGCAGCGCAATCAACACACCACTGCCCACACCATCACCAATACAAGCCACCGCACCATTAAACCCAACAGCAAATCCAAACACCTTGTCAACGCCGACAGGCACGCAGGACAACACAGGCTCACCTTCGACCAAGCCATTCAATAACAATGAGACGGATAGCCAGGCCACGCACAGAGTGCGCTTCGACCCTGCCGACGGGAGCAAGCGAACACAGTCAGCCGTGAAAACCGGCACTCTCGTTGTACCTCCGGAACACAACCCTGCACGTGAGGGCTTCCGGTTCGACGGGTGGACACTCGACAACCAGCTTTTCGACTTCCAGACCCCCATCCTCCAAGACACCACCTTGACTGCGCAATGGAGCAAAGCAACGGACTGGACGCTGAGCCCGGATCACGGGCCCGCTTCTGGCGCTCTGCTGACCATCAGCCCGCCCGACAGGCAGGAACCTCAATTTACCAGTGTTCATGCCACAGGGGAGCAGATTGTGGGCCTGACCGGTGACGGCCGCATCTACACCTGGACGCAGGACAACAGGCCAACACAGGTTCCCGCCCCCGCCCAGGCTCCCGACGGGTTCCACTACCTGCAGGCCGCAGTCGGCAGCCGATGGCAAGCCGCATTGGGCTCCGACCAGCACATCTATACCTGGGCCCACCAACAAGCCACACCCGGAACCCTCGACACCGGCCAAAACACCAGGTTCACCAGCATCAGCATGAACGATGACAGACTGCTAGCCGTGGACCTGCAAGGACAGGTCCGCACCTTCCAAGCCAGCCAGCCCGGCACCCAGGACCTGAACCCGAAATTCACAGACCAAATCACGAACAGCCTGCCCGGACAGGCACAGGCCATCACCGCCGCCGCCTCCGGCAGCCGGGTCCTCATCGTGGACGCGGACGGACAAGCCTGGAGATGGGATACGAACAAGATTGGCAGCATCAAACCTGCACGCATCAAGCAAGACCAAGGAATCCGCATCATCCAAGCCCAAGCCCTCAACCAAGGGTTCCTCCTGCTGGACGCGAACGGGCAGGCCAATTACCTGGCCGACAGCACCACCAGCGCGATAGCAGTCAGCCTGCCGGACGGCGGCAAGGCCGGAACGATCACCGGCAACGGCAGCCAGGCCATGATCACTGATACGAACGGTCAGGTCTGGGCATGGCAGCCCGGCAAGACACCCATGCGCGCGGACAACGGGGACCAGCACTACATGCAGGCCGCCGAAGCCGGCAGCAGGATTATCGCTCTGGACAGTCAGGGCGACATGCTCGCGTGGAGCCTGGACGCTCAAGGCAAACCCGGAAAGCCAGCAAGACTCAACACCAACACCGCCCCCACCCTGGAATCAGCCAGTATGGACAGCCAGCCGCTCAAACTCACCAAGACCGGCGACGTATGGCAGACGCCGATCCCCGCACACAAGCCCGGACCAGCCGCCATCCTCATCACCAGCAGGCAGGACGGCCAAACCTTCACCAGAAGCCTCAACTACACAGTCGACCAACAGCTGACCAGAGACACGGAACCAAACACCACCCACACAGTCACCTTCAACACAGACAGCGGAACCCCCAAACCAGCAGACCAGCAAGTCTCCTACCCATACGGCCGGGTCCAGAGGCCCTCCCCCGACCCAACACGCGACGGCTACCAGTTCGACGGATGGTTCACCGGCAACATCGCCTACGACTTCAGCAAACCCGTCACCACAGACCTCACCCTCACCGCCCACTGGACACCCAACACGCAAAACAACCAATGGCGGATCAACCCCGACAAGGGCAGCCAGCTCGGCAACGAAACCACCACCATCATCCCACCAGACACCAGCCGAGGCATACGGGTCAGTCAAATAAGCGGGTCAAAAGAAAACTACGAGTACGGCTTTTCCTTAGCTGTGGGCAGCGACGGGGACGCGTACGCCTGGGGAAACAACACGTATGGACAGCTCGGCGACGGGACGACCACCTACTACCAGTACACGCCGGTCAGAGTGAAGACGCCTGACCGCAAGACGTATCCGGACCTGCCAGAGGATTTCACCTATGTGCAGATCAGCGCCGGACAATATCATTCGCTAGCCCTAGGCAGTGACGGATACGTGTACGCCTGGGGAAGCAACTCCAATGGTGTGCTCGGCAACAACAGCTCCAGCCCTTCGTATGCTCCTGTGCGCGTACGCGACCCCAACAGCCCCACAGACGCGAGCAAAGGATTGAAAGCCATTCAGGTCAGCGCCGGAGGCTATCATTCGCTGGCCGTGGGCACCGACGAATACGCCTACGCCTGGGGATTAAACAACAATGGCCAGCTCGGCAACAACAGCTCCAGCTCTTCGTATGTGCCTGTGCGCGTACGCGACCCCAACAGCCCCACAGACGCGAGCAAAGGATTGAAAGCCATTCAGGTCAGCGCCGGAAATTATCATTCGCTGGCACTCGACAAGGACGGGAACGCTTGGGCATGGGGAAGCAACGGCAATGGTGAGCTCGGCAACAACAGCTCCAGCTCTTCGTATGTGCCTGTGCGCGTACGCGACCCCAACAGCCCCACAGACGCAAGCAAAGGGTTGAAAGCCACACAGGTCAGCGCCGGAAACTATTATTCGCTGGCTGTGGGCAGCAACGAATATGCCTATGCTTGGGGAAACAACGGGTTTGGTAAGCTCGGCAACAACAGCTCCAGCTCTTCGTATGCTCCTGTGCGCGTACGCGACCCCAACAGCCCCACAGACGCAAGCAAAGGGTTGAAAGCCACACAGGTCAGCGCCGGAGGCTTTCATTCGCTGGCCCTCGACAAGGACGGGAACGCCTGGGCATGGGGAGACGACGATCATGGTCAGCTTGGCAGGGGCACGTACACTAAATATTCATACCCCGTGAAAGTTTTCGCCTCTTCACAATCCACGAACTCGGCCGGCCCCTGGCTGAATGCCGTACAAATAAGCGCCGGAAACCATCATTCGCTGGCCATCAACACGGATGGGAACATCAAAGCATGGGGATACAACAACTATGGGCGGCTTGGCGACGGCACCACTAGGGAATCGACTGTTCCTGTGCCGGTAGCGTTCAACCTGCAGCCGGTGATCAGCGCAGTCAGGTTTGACACCAGCCCAGCCAAGAGCCTGAACCCTGTCAGCAACAGCAACAACGTCACCGTGACCACGCCCGCTCATCAGCCGGGCACGGTCACGGTCAGCGTCGACTACACGATGGGCGGAATAGGAAGCACCCTGACGGACAAGTCCCTGACCTACACGTACACACCCCTGGGCGTGCTCCCCCGAGCCGGAGGGGAGGGCGTCCTGCTCGCCCTGGCTACGGGCATGACCGGCATGGGCGGGGTCCTCGCCTCACGCCGCCACCGGCAGGAAACACGCCAACTGTCACATGCTTCACTCGAGTAAGAGCGGCCGGGCGACGTATCAATCCCCCCGCCCCCGGCCCATACAGGGGGAGCAGGGAGGAAAAGTGCCAGTCAAGGCTCAAACCCCAAGAGAGCCGACACTTCCCTCCCGCGCCCCCACCACACTTCTGCAGGGGAAGCCGAGGCAGGCATGCACGCCCCCGCCCCCGCCCGGGAGAGGAGGAAACACGGCCAGGCCGGCCGCTGTTCATTTCCCTTCCCCCTCCCTCCTCATGATTTGGCGAGCAGCCGCCTTTGCCCAACCATCGAGGTCATCGCCACCCAGGGCTCGGACCTGGCTCGTGTGTGTTGCTTGTTAATCCGGTGGTATGGTGAAAAACGTGGGGGCGTCGAGAAGACAACTGGCTTCCGCCATTGGCTCATGCAATCCGATGCAGGGCTGGCGTTGAAGGACAGAAGGGCTTTCCGACGGACAGAACTTTAAACAAACAAACGGCATTTGAATTCGTTTGGTGTTGGTAAGGGGTTTTGGTTTCATGCATGTGGTTTCTCGTCTTCGTCGCGCGTTGGCGATGGTGATCGTCCTGCTGAGCCTGCTGGCAGGCTTGGGCGTCGCGTCCGCAAACGCGGCGGACGCTCCTGTACTCACCGGGGGGGGGGGGTCGTCAGACCCCTCGCGTAGCTAACGGAACCCCCGGCACTCTCCCCAGCAACGCAACACACACTCCACTTCCGACCCCATCACCACTGACAACCACATCACCATTAAATCCCGAAACAACAGATCCATCTGCTCCATCATCGCCGACAGCTACTACCAGCAGTACGAATTCCGCTTCAACCAAGCCATCCGACAAGACGGATGATCAAGCCACGCACACGGTGCGCTTCGACCCGAATAACGGAAACAAGCCAACACAATCAACCGTGAAAACCGGCACCCTCTTCATCCCTCCAGAACACAACCCTGCACGTGAAAGCTTCCAGTTCGAAGGATGGACGCTTGACGACCAGCCCTATGACTTCCAGACACCCATCCTCCAAGACATAACCCTGACTGCAAAATGGGCCAAAACCACAGACTGGACGCTAAGCCCGAACCATGGGCCCGCCACCGGCACCCAGCTGACCATCAGCCCGCCCGACAAGCAGGAACCCTACTACAGCAGCATCCAAGCCGCAGGAGACCAAATTGTGGGCCTAACCGGCGACGGCCGCATCTACACTTGGACGCAAGACAGCACACCCATGCAGGTCCCCTCCCCCGCCCAAGCTGCCGACGGGTTCCACTATCTGCAAGTCGCAACCAGCAGCCAATCGCAGGCCGCATTAGGATCCGACCAGCACATCTACACATGGGAGAGCAGACAGGCAACGCCCACCATCCTCGACACTGGCCGGAACACCCAATTCACCAGCATCAGCCTGAACGATGACAGACTGCTAGCCGTGGACCAGCAGGGCCGAATCCACACCTTCCAAGCCGGACAAACCGACGGCAATGATTCCGACCCGAAGCCAGTCGAGCAGGCCACGACCGGCCTGCCCAGTCAGACGCAGGCCGTCCTTGCCGTCACTTCATCCGGCCGGATCCTCGCTCAGGACACGGACGGATACGTTTGGACATGGAAAGCAATCAACAATAGCAGCATCAAGCCTGAACACATTAAGCAGGATCCGAGCATGCGCATCACCCTAGCCACAGCACTCAGCTCAGGATTCCTCCTCCTAGACGCGGACGGGCAGGTCCAATACCTGGCCGACAGCGCAACCAGTACCACTGCCATCAGCCTGCCCGATAGCCAGAAAGCCGGCAGAATCACTACCAACAAGAACCAGGCAGTGATCACAAGCAGGGACGGCCACGTCTGGGCCTGGCAGCCCGGCAAGGCACCCGTGCGCGCAGACAACGGGAACCACTACTACACACAGGCCATCAGCATGGGCAGTAAAATCACCGCCTTGGACAGGCAAGGCGGCATGTCCATGTGGAATCCAGACGTTCAAGACAAACCAATCAGACTAAACACAACGCAGACACCGATCCTGGAAACAGCCAGCATGGACAGCCAGCCAATGAGGCTGAGTAAAGAAGACAGATTCTGGCAGATAAAGCTTCCAAACCACAAGCCCGGGCCAGCCACCATCACTATCACAGGCAGGCAGGACGGCCAGACCTTCACTAGGAACCTGAAGTACACCGTCGACCAGACACTGCTAAGGGATGCCGAACAGGATTCCATCCATACAGTCACTTTCAATACAGCCGGAGGAGGCCAAGCACCCAAACCACAGCAAATCAGTTACCCATACGGTAGAGCAAAGCGACCCTCACCCGACCCAATGCGTAAAGGCTACCAGTTTGACGGATGGTTCATCGGCGATGTCGCCTACGATTTCAGCAAGCCCGTCACCAAGAACCTCACTCTCACTGCACACTGGACGCCCAACACACAGAACAACACGTGGAGTATCAGCCCAAACAAGGGCAGCCAGCTCGGCAACGAAACCACTACCATCACCCCGCCAGACACCAGCCGAGGAGTACGATTCAGCCAGATCAGCGGGTCGGTAGACGTTAACTACGGTTTTTCCTTGGCGGTGGGCAGCGACGGGAACGCCTACGCCTGGGGATACAACAAGTATGGCCAACTCGGCGACGGGACGACCAGCAGCCAGTACACGCCGGTCAGGGTGAGGACACCTGACCGCAACACGTACCCGGACCTGCCAGCGGACTTCACCTACGTGCAGGTCAGCGCCGGAGGCGAGCATTCACTGGCCCTAGGCAGCGACGGATACATCTACGCATGGGGATTAAACAACTACGGTCAGCTCGGCAACAACACCAAGACGAATTCGTCTGTCCCTATGCGCGTACGCAACCCTGCCAGCCCCGCTGATGCAGGCAAAGGGCTGCAGGCCATACAAGTCAGCGCCGGAACATGGAGCTCCACGGCGTTGAGCGCTGATGGGACAGTGTGCACATGGGGCAGCATGGCCAGCGGATTCGACTACGTCCGCACTAGTCCGCAGACTCTCCCTGTTGCAGTTAAGGATTCGTCGGATGCAAGCGGTGTCTTCCATGCAACGCAAATAAGCACCAACATGGCTTTCAACTTAGCCATCGGACAGGACCATTACGTATACGCTTGGGGCTATAACACCAGTGGCGAGTTCGGCAACAAAAGAAAGGATGGCGATTTCACCACAATCTTCCATTCCAAACCAAACCGTGTGTTCGCCTCCAACAAGTCCACAGCTTCAGCCGGACCTTGGTTGAAAGCCATACAAGTAAGCGCCGGAGATCATCATTCACTAGCGATCGACGACAACGGGAACACATGGGCATGGGGGCGCAACAACTCTGGCCAGCTCGGCAACGGTAACATCAATAGCAGCGCTAGAACGAATACCGTTCCCCAAAAGGTGCAATACCCTACGAATGCGGGGATGGTAAAGACCGTGCAGGTGAGCGCCGGAGGCTGGCATTCGTTGGCCGTCGACAAGGACGGCAATACCTGGGCTTGGGGAAACAATGAATATGGCCAGCTCGGCGACAACAGCACGAGCAATCAGTCTATCCCGGTAAAGGTGTTCGCCTTCGAGCAGACTGCAAGCTCTGCAGGCCTCTGTCTGAATGCCACACAGACAAGCGCCGGAGACTACCATTCGCTGGCGATAGGCACGGACGGATACACCAAAGCATGGGGAAACAACCAGTATGGAGCGATCGGTAAGGACGCAACAAGGGGTTCTAAGACGAATTCTGTTCCGGAGCCGGTGGTGTTCAATCTAGCTCCAGTGATTAGCCGCACCAGGTTCGATGCCAGCCCCGCTAAACATCTGACTCAAATCAGCAACAGCAATAGCGTCACCATGCTCACGCCCGAGCACCTGCCGGGCACGGTCACAGTCAGCGTGGACTACACGCTGGGCGGCGCAGGAAATATGCTTACCTACAACAAACTCCAATACACGTACCTACCTGCGGGCGTGCTCCCCCAGGCTGGTGGGGAAGGCATCCTGCTCGCCCTAGCCACCGGGACAGTAAGCATGGGAGGGGTCCTCGCCTCCCGCCGCCACAGGAGGGAACAACACCAACTGCTACACGCTTCACTCGAGTAAGAGCGGCCGGGCGGCGTATCAATCCCCCCGCCCCCGGCCCACATAGGGGGAGCAGGGAGGAAACGTGTCACTGAAGGCTCAAACCCCAAGAGAGCCGACACTTCCCTCCCGCGCCCCCACTACACTTCCGCAGGCAGAGAGAGGGCAGGCATGCACACAGTCATCTTGTACTGTTTATCTCTCCATCTAGGTAATAGATGGCAACAACGACCCTGCCCAACTAAAGAATCGTTATTGCCGAATGACTGGCTCTGGCTTGTGTGTTGTCTGTTAACTGGGTGGTAGGGTGAAAAGCGGGGGACGTCGAAAAGACGGCTGGCTTTGCCATTGGCTCTTGCAATTTGATGCGGAGCTGGCGCTGGCAGGCAGAACTTTAGTAGGCAAGCGGTGTTGATACCGCTTAGTGTGTGGTGAAGGGGTTTTGGTTTCATGCATCTAGTTTCCCGTCTGCGTCGCATCTGTGTGATGATGACCGTCCTGGTCAGCCTGCTGGCAGGCCTGGGCGTCGCATCCGCCCAGGCGGAGGCTCCCATACTCACCGGGGGGGGGGGGTCGTCAGACCCCTCGCGTAGCTAAACAAACCCCCAGCATTTCCTCCAGCAACGCAACCAGCACACCACTACCATCACCCTCACCAACACAAAACACCACACCACTAAACCCAACAGCAAGTCCGGGCACCCCGTCATTGACGACGACAACACCTGACAGTAGGGACACTTCACCGACTAAAACAGCCGAAAAAACAAATAATCAGGCTTCGCACACAGTGCGCTTCGACCCGAATAACGGAAGCAAGCCAACGCAGTCAACCGTGAAGACCGGCACTCTCCCCACTCCCCCGCAACAGAATCCCCAACGTGATGGCTTCCAGTTCGACGGATGGACATACGGCGGCCAGCCTTTCGACTTCCAGACTCCTATCCTCCATGACACGATCCTGAAAGCCCAATGGACGAAGACCACGGACTGGATGCTGAACCCGGACCACGGGCCCGCCACCGGCGCTCGTCTGATCATCAGCCCGCCCAATGGGCAGGAGCCCTACTACGTCAAGATCCAAGCCGCAGGAGACCGGTTTATCGGCCTGACCGGCGACGGCCGCATCTACACATGGACGCAAGACGGCACCCCCAACCGGGTTCACTCCCCCGCGCAGGCATCCGACGGGTTCCACTACCTGCAGGCCGCAGCCGGCAGCCAATGGCAGGCCGCATTGGGATCCGACCAGCACATTTACACATGGGACAGCCAACAGGCCACGCCCACCATGCTCAACACCAGGCAGAACGCCCAATTTACCAGCATCAGCATGAACAATGATCGTCTTCTAGCCGTAGATCAGAAGAGCGGGATTCACACCTTCCAAGCCAGCCAGTCCGACACCCAGAACCCAACTCCAAAGCTCGGAGAACAAGCTACAGCAAGCCTGCCTGGACAGGCACAGGCCGTCACCGCCGTCTCCTCCGCAAGCCAGATCCTCATCGTGGACGCGGACGGACAAGCCTGGACTTGGGACGCGAACAACATCGGAAAGGCCAAACCCACGCGCGTCAGACAAAACCCTGGCATGCGCATCATCCAAGCCGAAGCTCTCAGCACAGAATTTCTCCTCCTTGACACAGAAGGGCAGGCCCATCACCTAGCCGACAGCACTACCGGCCCTACCGCTCTCAGCCTGCCGGACGGCGCGAAAACCAGCCGAGTCATCGCAAACAATGACCAGGCGCTGATCACGGACACAGAGGGACGCGTTTGGGCGTGGAAACCCGGCGAAACGCCCATGCGCGCAGACAACGGGAACAAACAGTACATACAAGCCGTCAGCGTCGGCAGCAGGATCACCACGATCGACAGACAGGGTAGCATACTTGCGTGGAGCCTGGACGCTCAAGGCAATCCCGGCAGGCCAGCAAGATTCGACACCAAACAGACGCCCACCCTGAAATCAGCCAGCCTGGACGGCCAGACATTGACGCTCAGCAAGACCGCCGGCGCATGGCAGACGCAAACACCCGCCAGCAAACCAGGACAAGCCGCCATCACTATCACCGGCAAGCAGAACGGCCAACGCTTCACCAGAAACCTCAAATACACGGTCAACCAGACGCTGGCCAGAAACATGGAGCCAGGCGCCCCCTACACGGTCACGTTCAACATAGACGGCGGAACCCCCACACCAGAAAACCAGAAAGTCTCCTACCCATACGGCAGGGTCCGACGGCCCTCCCCCGACCCAACACGCAACGGCTACCAGTTCGACGGATGGTTCACCGGCAACATCGCCTACGACTTCAGCAAACCCGTCACCAAAGATCTCAACCTCACCGCACACTGGACGAGCAAAAACCCCAGCACAGCGTGGACCATCAGCCCCAACAAAGGCAGCCAACTCGGCAATGAGATGACCACTATCACCCCGCCAGCTACTAGTCGCGGCATCAAATTAAATCAAGTCAGTAGTTCAAGAGACAACGGCTCTTCGTTATCTGTTGGCAGTGACGGGAATTCATATTCTTGGGGAGACAACTATTATGGTCAGCTCGGCGATGGGACAACCGGCAACACCCGGACTGCGCCGGTCGTAGTGAAAAAGCCTGATCTTAAGACGTATCCGGACCGGCCGGCGGATTTCACCTATGTACAGGTCAGCGCCGGAGGCCCGCATTCGCTGGCCTTGGGTAGCGACGGATACGTTTACGCCTGGGGACTCAACGACCACGGGCAGCTCGGCAACGGAACCAAATCAGATTCATCTACACCCGTGCGCGTGCATGGCCCAGACAACTCCGGCGAAGGCCTCAAAGCAATCCAGGTCTCTGCCGGCGCACGGAACTCCATGGCTCTGGGCACCGATGGGAGCGTATACACCTGGGGTAGCATGACCAATAACGATAATAGCTCCTCAAGCCCTCAGATCGTCCCCACCAAGGTCAGGGACCCCTCAGATGCCAGCGGCGCATTCCATGCCTTACAGATCAGCACCAGCTGGTCCTTTGACCTGTCCATCGGCCAGGACGGGTACGTATACGCTTGGGGCTATAATAACCTCGGCCAGCTCGGCAACGGAACTACTAGTGGCTATTCGACCATCCCCAACCGCGTGCCCTCCTCTACCCAATCCAAATCTGCGGCAGATCCTTGGCTTAAAGCCACTCAAGTAAGTGCAGGAGGCTGGTATGCTCTGGCCATCGACGAAGATGGGAACACCTGGGCATGGGGGCAAAACAACAGTGGTCAGCTCGGCAACGGAACCAGCACCAGCTATAACGTTGCAAACCCTGTCCCGCAAAAGGTGCAATACCCTACCAACGGGGGCACAGTAAAGGCTGTCCAGATAAGCGCAGGACGCTGGCATTCGTTGGCCATCGACAAGAAAGGAAACGCTTGGGCATGGGGATTCAACACCTGGGGTGAGCTCGGCATCAACACCACAATGGATCAGCTTTCCCCAGTAAAAGTATTTGCTTCTGCGCGATCTACTAACTCGGCCGGCCCTTGGCTAGACGTTTCACTAGTAAGTGCAGGAGATGTCCATTCGCTGGCAATCGACACGAGTGGGAACGCCTTGGCATGGGGATGGAATGACTCTGGTGAGCTCGGTAGCAGCAATTCGGGAACGAGTTTGACTCCTGTACCGGTATCATTCAACCTGCAACCTGTGATCATGAAGGCCAGGTTCGACACCAATCCCGGCACGAACCTGAAACGCGGCGATGGCAGCAGCATCACCGTGCTCACGCCTGCACACCTGCCGGGCCTAGTCAAGGTCAGCGTGGACTACACGATGGGCGGCGCGGGACGTACCATGACCGACAAATCGCTGACCTACACGTACCTGCCAGCAGGCGTGCTCCCCCAGGCAGGCGGGGAAGGCATCCTGCTCGCCCTGGCCACCGGCATGACCGGCATAAGCGGAGTCCTGGCATCCTGCCGCCACCGGAGAGAACAACACCAGCTGCTTCACGCTTCGCACGAGTAAGAGCGGCCGGGCGGTGAATCAATCCCCCCGCCCCCGGCCCATACAGGGGGAGCAGGGAGGAAACGTGCCACTGAAGGCTCAAACCCCAAGAGAGCCGACACTTCCCTCCCGCGCCCCCACCACACATATCAGTCGACCGCCCAAGCGCAACAGAGGAAGCAGCTCCTCTCCGCGCCCGGACGGTCGACTGCAACTGTTCTACTGCTGGTCAGTAGTCGTGGCGTAGATGGTCTTCTTGCAGGCCAAATACACGACCAGACCCAGCAGGGACACGGCAGCCCCGATCAGCAGCAGGTTGCTGTAGTTGGCGGCAGGACCGGTAGCGCCCATGATGCTGAAACCCTCCAGGCTGGGCTTGCCCATCAGACCGCCGATGATGGCGATACCGATGGAGCCGGTCACGTTCATGACCAGATCGTTCATGCCCACGCCGCGGCCCGACTGGTCCTGGGGCAGGGTGTCAAGCACGGTGGAGACGATGGGCGAATACATCAGGCCGACGCCGGCATAGTAGACGCAGGCAGTCAGCGTCAGGGCCAGCAGGCCGGAGTTGACCACCAGGGCCGTCCCTGCGAAGCCCAGGATCATCAGGCAGGCGGCGATAATGATGGCGGGCTTGCGGCCGATCCTGTCCACAATGGCGCCCGAGGTGGTGCCCAGCACGGCCGCCACCAGGAAGGCCCAGACCACATGCAGGGAGACCGTGGTGGTCGACACCTTGTAGACGTCACGCCCGATGGCGTTGAAGATGGGCGACATGCAGTAGTTCATGAAGTAGAAGATCAGGATAAGCCCGATGCCCATCAGCCAGCGCTTGTTGCGGAAGAAGTCCGGGGTGATGAAGGGGCTCCGGGCCCGGCTGATGTATACGGCGAAGATCAGGTAGCAGACAGCGGAGGCCGCCAGCAGCCACCATGCCGTGTAAGAGAAGAAGAGGGTCAGCAGGGCCGTGGCCAGTCCGAAGATGACGAAGCCCAGCCAGTCCACCTTCTCGCCGTTGCCGCCGCCGGTGGGCAGGCTCTTGAGCAGGATGGGTAGAAAGATGATGGTGACCGCGGGAATCAGGAAGAGGTACTGCCAGGCTATGGAGCTGAGCAGACCGGCAGCGAAGATGCCGATGGCTGCAGACACCTGGTATCCGGCCGTGAAGATGCCGAAGAAGATCACCTTCAGGGAGGGCTTGAGGTACTTGGTGGCCACGACCAGGTAGGCCGAGCCAGCCACCTGCTCGCCGGCAGTCTGCAGCAGCCGGGCCGCGATCACATTCCAGATGTTGGGGGCCATGATCGTGTTGGCCACGTATCCGTACACGGACCCGACGAACAGTATGCACAGGCCGAAGGTGACCAGCTTGCGCAGGGATACGAAGTCGCCCAGGGACCCGTAGATGAAGCAGACGATGCCCAGGACGATGCTGGGCAGGGCCGTGATCAGCGAGGCCTGGTCCGGAGCGCCGGCGTCCTTGCCGACCTGCTGGAAGACCAGGTTGAAGCCCTGCAGGCACAGGGTTCCCAGAACGAAGGTGATCAGCAGCAGGATCAGCGATCGTACGGCTGTCGAATCCTCGGTGGATTGCTTTTCGGACATGATGTCGTCAATTCTCTTTCTCTTGCGTGGACTTGCCGGGGATGGCGGACCTCAGTCGGCCTGGGAGGCCAGCTTGGTGATGCGGGTCATGAACTCGTCCAGGAAGCGGGGCACGTCCACGCCGACGGCCACGCGCATGGTCTTGTTCGGGTCGTTGAGCCGCTGCTCGTCGCCGATGGTGCGCCCGCGAGTGGCGCCTTCGGTCTCCACCTTCATGTTCATGGGCAGGGTGGTGACCAGGGTCGGATCCACGGCCACGCCCACGGCCAGCGGATCGTGCAGGCCGCAACCGCCCAGGTGGGGCGAGGTGGTCTCATAGGCTTTGATGTAGAAATCGGTCATGTCAGCCAGGAAGTTGCCTGCCGCGGTGCCCAGCTCACGCCAGCGGGCGGTCTCCTTGTAGGTCAGCAGGGTCTGCAGGGTCACGTCCAGGCCGACCATGGTCACGGGCGCGCCGGAGCGGAAGAGCACGTCGGCCGCGTCCGGATCCTGGGAGATGTTGGCCTCCTGCCAGGCGTCCACATTGCCCGGCACGGTCAGGGCCCCGCCCATGAGCACGATGGAGCCGATGCGCTGGGCGATGTCAGGCTCCTTGGCCAGGGCGGCGGCGATGTTGGTCATGGGGCCGGTAGGCACGTAGACCAGATCCTTGCCATAGGTGTTGACTGCATCGATGATAAAGTCCACGGCCGACTGCGTCTCCGCCTTGCGGTCCGAGTCGGGGATGGCCACGTCGCCGATGCCGTTCTCTCCGTGGATGAAGGCGGAGACAGGCAGCACCTCGAAGGAATCCGCCTTGGAGGCGTGGGGCAGGCCCGGGTAGACCTTGACCTCGGGGTGGCCCAGCAGGTCGGTGATGGCCAGATCGTTGCGGATGCCCTGCTCCAGCAGCACGTTGCCATAGGTGCCGGTTATGCCAATCAGCTCAACTTCGGGGCTGCCCAAGGCATAGGAGATAGCCAGAGTGTCGTCGACACCAGTGTCCAGATCCAGAATCAGCTTGCGCATACAATGTTTCCTTTCATTGCCATGGCTGTATGGAACCATGGCCGTATGCATCCACGATGTCCTTGTGGTGAATGCTTGTTTATCATATGCGAAATTGAGCAGTTTCGCTGCCCATGACATGCGCAAGTCGTGGACAATATCCTCAAATGTTCATCTAGCCCGCGACCAGGGCCCGGAGGACGAATCCAGATAGCGAATCCAGCAGCTGGTTTTCCGGGCGATTCCCTGGTCCATAATGGCGAGCCGGATCGACGGACCGCTCCCCCAGGAGCCTATGATTACCCTAATTATGCCCGGATGATCCGGCGAAAGGGGAGCCCATGGCTGCAATCCAAGGACGGCGGCGCAATCTGCAACTGATGACCGCCCTGGGCGTACTGGCAGGCGGCCTCTACGGCTATACATTGACCGTCATCTCCGGAGCGCTGATCGGCATGAACCTGGGCTCCGGCTCGGGCGGACACCTGACGGCCGGCGAACAGGGCATGGTCACCTCGGCCCTGCTGATAGGCGCCGCGCTGGGATCCTACCTGGCAGGCAAGTTCAACGACCGCTTCGGCCCCAAGCACATCATCCTGGCCGGGGCCCTGCTGGCCATCCCGGGAGCCCTGCTGAGCGCCCTGGCCCCCAGCCTGGCCCTGCTGGGACTGGGCAGATTGATCATCGGAGCCGGCATCGGCATGACCTCGACCATCGTGCCCATCTACCTGGCCGACATGGTCGGCACGGCGGAACGCGGACGGGTGGTTTCGGTCAACTCGGTCATGATCGTGGTCTGGCAGCTGCTGGCAGTCAGCGTCAACGCCATCCTGGACCGGATGGGTGCCGACTGGCGGACCATGCTCTGGGCCCTCGTGCCGCCAGCCATCCTGCTGGCGCTGCTGGCCTGCTTCCTGCATGACAGCCCGGCCC
Source organism: Bifidobacterium asteroides (assembly GCF_030758775.1). Taxonomy (NCBI): domain Bacteria; kingdom Bacillati; phylum Actinomycetota; class Actinomycetes; order Bifidobacteriales; family Bifidobacteriaceae; genus Bifidobacterium; species Bifidobacterium asteroides. The sequence continues at coordinate 513,864 of NZ_CP132384.1, read as the reverse complement.
ACCTGATCCGCCGTGGCCAACCCGACCAGGCAGCGGCCTTCCTCAAGTCCACCCGCGACCAGGCAGAGGCCCGGGTGACCATGCAGGAGCTGTCGCAGACGGCGAGCGCGAAGACCGCCAGCTTCAAGGCCCCCTGGCTCCGGCGGGTGCTGATCGTGGGCATCGGCGTGGCCATGATCAACCAGCTGACCGGGCTGAACATCGTCAACTACTACGCGCCGACCATCTTCACCGACACCCTGGGCTTCGACCCCTCCCTGTCCATGGTGGCCACCGTCCCCGTCATCCTGGTCTCCGCCGTAGCGGCCACCATCGGAGGGCTGGGACTGATCGACCACTTCGACCGCCGTGTCATTCTGGCTGTGGGACTTGCAGGCACCATCGTCTTCCTGGCCGCTATCGGGGTCTGCTACCGGTTCGTCGGCGCCCCGGGCAGCGGGTCACGAACGGCCGCCTGGATCATGATCGGCATGATGATGATCTACGTGATCTTCGTCCAAGGCCTGGTGGCCCCGGTCACCTGGCTGCTCCTGTCCGAGATCTTCCCCCAGCAGATCAAGAGCCGCGGCATAGGCTACGCCAACGTGGCCATGAACCTGACCAACTTCGGGCTCTCCCTGGTCTTCCCCACCCTGCTGGCCCGGCTGGGCGGCACCGGCACCTACCTGCTCTTCGCCCTGATCAATGTGTGCGCCCTGGTTTTCGCCTGGATCATGGTGCCCGAGACCCGTGGCAAGAGCCTGGCCCAGATCGAGCAGGAGGCTCGGGCCCGGGCATGAAACCGGGCATGAAAAGAGGGCGGAACCGGACAACGGCCCGCCCTTATGAAATCTGATGCCTCAGATTCTGATGCCTCAGATGTTGAAGACCTTCTTGGCCAGCTTGGCGATGGTGTCGCCGCCCAGCTGTGCGACGTCATTCTTGCACTGGTTGATCCTGCCGAAGAGCTGGTCCGCGTCGTTATATGACAGGGGCTGGCCGATCTCCTTGGACAGATCAACCAGCTGGTCGATGGTCTCCAGGTTGCCTAGCTTCTCTACCAAGGTCTTCTCGTCCATGAATCACTCCTCTGTAAGCGGCGGTGCAGACACCGGGGGCCTTGCGCCATCGATGCCCACCTTTCTCCTCCCATCATAGCCAGCGACCGGATGAACCGGGCGCGCACAGAGGCTCAAATCAGGTCGTAGGAGAAATCGTGGATCTGGTCCAGGGCCTGCCGGCTCTCCTCCAGCCAGGTCATGGCCACCGGATAGACGTGTCCCAGGGTCTGCAGACGGTTGGGCCTCAGGTCGTGCAGCTCGAAGTCGCGGCCCTTCCTGCACAGGATCTCGGCCATCTTGAGCGCGTCGCCCTGCAGGAAGTCGTCGGCGCTGGTGTTCAGGAATACCGGCGGCAGGTGAACCATGTCGACCATCGTCGTCAGGTCTGCCACCTGATCGCCCCCAGCCTGCGCGAAGCTTCTGAAGAAGGATGGAGCAACCATGGTCAAGGCATCGGTGGGTGAACCAGTCGGATGGAAGTCTTCCGGATTCACCGATAAGTAAGGAGTCAGATCGAGCAGGCCTGAAACCAAGGCAGCGCCACGGGGCCGCAGACCGGCAGGCTTCAGCCCCAGCCTTTGCGCGAATTGATCATCGGACTCGACGGCCAACGTATAAAGGGCCAGGGTGCCTCCGGCCGAGTCTCCCGTCAGAAAGATCCGGTCGGGCGAGACAGGATACTCGTCCAGATGGTGCTTTATCCAGGTCAGGGCCGTCAGCACGTCGCCCAGCTGGCCCATGAAGTCCGTGCTGGGGATCAGCCGGTAGTTGACGGAGAAGACCGCGAAGCCACGTTGGGCCAGGTGGGTGCAGAAGTTCCGGTTGAGCTCCTTGTAGCCGTACATGAACCCGCCGCCGTGGATATCGATGTAGACCGGGGTCACCCTGCCGTTGCGCAGCAGGGCATCATGAGGCAGGTACAGATCCAGCTTGTGGGCGCGCAAACCGTCGTCCACATAGGCGATGTCGTTGAAGCAGTCCACCCCCTCGGGCACCTGCCAGTGACGGGAACGGGGAGCATCCATGCGCCCGAAGGTCAGCCGGGAGCCCAGAACGGCCCGAACCATATCCGGACTGCAGCCCTCCAGGTCGCCGTCGACCTCGGTCCAGCCCTCTAGCAGTTCGCGCTCCTCGTCGGTTACCGTCATCTCTGCATCGTTGCTCATCGTTCAGTCCTCATCACTCCAACCCGCACAGCTCCTCGCATCCGGTCCTGTGGGTTTACAGCCAATATACATTGCCGGCAGACGGACACTCCTGCCCCTGATCGCACTCCTGCCGGTAGAATAACGGCAACAGCGACAGAAAGGCCAAGGATGACAATCGCAACTTACGAAGGCGTATCCGCGCGCTCCCTGGGCCTGCCGCCCACCACCGCCATTCCAGCAGCCAAGGGCGACCTGCCCATAAGAGCTTTTACCACGCGACCGCCCGTCTCTTCACGGCTGCGTCAGCACTTCTCCACAAGCGTCGACAAGATCGTCATGCTGGCCCTGCTGCGGCCCGGGACCATCCCTGTAACGGATGGCGCGCACTGCCATGAGGTGCTGGTCATGGCCATCGGGTTGAAGACCCCCGATGTGCCGGAGGATGTGCTGGAACACATCGCTGCCATGCGCTCCTCAGGCATGGTCTTTATCACCATTCACCAGGGTGAAGAGGGTCTCGTCTGCACACCGGCCGTCCGCCGAGCCCTGCCCACTAAAGCCGGTCATGAGACCAGGCACACGCTCCACCTGGGCAGGCCCCGTCCTGTCGATCAGACCAGTCTGACCCTGGTCGGCGACGATATGGACCAGCTCTGGGACAGCCTGTGCGCCCAGGTGACCCTGGACCAGACTGACGGCAGAGATCTGGACAGCCGACTCGCCGTCCGCGAGCGCATCGAACTGCTCAAGGCCCAGGAGGCCAAGCTGACAGGAGACCATAGCCGGGCCAAAACCACCCAGGACCGCAACACAGCCTTCGCCAAGCTCCAGAAGGTCCGCGCCGAGCTGAAGCAGCTTTCCGCCGATAACCAGGCAGCGAAAGCTGCAGGGCCGAGCCAGGCCTAGTCTGACCTAGTCCAGACCTGCCCAAGCGGATCGTAAACCTCATCTGCTCCATGGTCGTGCCCGAACCCATGCTGTCACCCATCGCCGGCATCCTCATGGTCGCCGCCACTTCCACAAGTGTCATCCTGGGCAGCAGCTCCCTCACCAAGTCCATGAACCTGACCTGGGCGAGCACGGTGGGGGCGGCCTCCTTTGAATTGCGGGTAGGCCTTACTATGACTCTGGTGGCCATGCTGGTCTATCTGGTCTTCCGAAGCGACGAGTCAGGAAAGGTCACACTCATGAAAATCATCATCGCACCCGACTCCTTCAAGGGCAGCCTGACCGCCAAGGAGGCTGCAAAGGCCATCGAACGTGGGTTGAGACGCAGCCCCCTCAAGGCCGAAATGGTCCTTGTGCCCATGGCCGACGGCGGCGAGGGGACGGTCCAGTCCCTGGTCGATGCCACCGGAGGCCATATGATCCAGACCCAGGTCACCGGACCCCTAGGCCAGACCGTCACCGCCAGTTACGGCATCCTGGGCGACGGACATACGGCCGCCATCGAGATGGCTGCGGCCAGCGGCATCCAGTTCGTCAACGAACAGACCCGCGACCCGATGGTCACCACCACCTACGGTACAGGCGAGTTGATCAGCAAGGCCCTGAACCAGGGCGCACAGGAGATCATCGTCGGTCTGGGCGGCTCGGCCACTAACGACGGCGGCGCCGGCATGGCCCAGGCCCTGGGTGCCCGGCTCCTGGATGCCGAGGGACGTGAGCTGCCCCGGGGAGGAGCAGCACTGGCCCGGCTGGATCGGATTGACATCTCCGGACTGGATCCCAGACTGGCCCGCACCCGAATTCGTCTGGCCTCAGACGTAACCAATCCCCTGACCGGCCCCGAAGGAGCCTCGGCCGTCTTCGGCCCGCAAAAGGGAGCAGACCCGTCCATGATCGCCACGCTGGATGCGGCCTTGGCTCACTATGCAGCCGTCATTCGCAAGGACCTGCACCGGGAGGTGGAAACCAAACCAGGCGCGGGGGCCGCCGGAGGTCTGGGTGCAGGATTCCTGGCCTTCACTCCTGCCGTCATGGCCTCGGGCATCAACATCGTCGTGGAGACCACCCGTCTTAAGGAGCTGGCCCGCGGCGCCGACCTTTGCTTCACCGGCGAGGGCGGCATCGACTTCCAGACCGGTTTCGGCAAAACCCCCATGGGCACAGCCCAGGCCGTCAAGGAGTCCTCCCCCAGCTGCAAGGTCATCGCCTTGGCGGGCAGCGTGAGAGCAGGGACCGAAGAGCTCTACAAGCTGGGCATCGACGCCATCTTCAGCATCAGCCCCGGGGCCGTCAGCCTTGAGGATGCCATGGCTAAGGCCGCCGACAATCTCGCCGCAGTGGCCGAGAACATCGGCAGGCTCCTGGCCTGATCCAGCCCTCGGATCAGCAGAACAACAAAGGGGCTCCGGATGCCTTGCGCACCCGGAGCCCCTGTAATTTGTTCGGCATAACCTGCAGCAGTCATGCCGTTAAGTTGGAAGGGATCAGTCGAATTCGGTGATGACCGAACGGATGACCTCGCCGTTGACCAGCTGCTTGTAGGCCTCGTCGATCTGGCTCAGCTTGATGTGCTGGCTGACGATGTCATGCATGTTCAGCCGCCCGTCCACAGCGAAGTCGGCATACATGGGGATGTCGTGCTTGATGTTGGTGGAGCCCATCCACACACCCTTGAAGCCGCGCTGATGAACCAGCAGGTCGGCCGGGTTGATCTCCAGAGAGATTGTGGCATCCGGCTTGGCCAGTCCGATCGGGTAAGCGGTGCCGCCCACCCCCAGTATGTCCCAGGCCTGCTTCATGGTGACGGGCAGACCGATGGCCTCGAAGGCCTTGTCCACGCCGCCGTTGGTCAGCTCACGCACCTTGGCCACGGGATCCTCGTTCTTGGAGTTGATGACGTCGGTGGCGCCGAACTTACGGGCGAACTCCAGCTTGTTGTCCAGCAGGTCGATGGCGATGATCCGCTTGGCGCCGCAAATCCGGGCTCCCGAGATGATGTTCAGACCGATGCCGCCGGTGCCGATCACGGCCACGGTATCGCCGGGGCGCACATGGGCGGTGTTGATGGCTGCTCCTGCTCCGGTGATGGTGGCGCAGCCGATGCAGGCTGCCTCATCCCACTTGACCTGGTTGTTGACCACGGCCAGCTGGTTCTCGTGGACCAGTGCCTTCTCGGCGAAGCCGCCGACGCCGAAAGCCTGGGTGATGGGCCGGCCGTCGGGGAAGGACAGACGGGGCTTCTCACCCGCGCCACGCACACACTCCTGCTGCTGGGTGCAGGACTGAGGCTGGCCCTTGAGGCAGTTGGCGCAGTGTCCGCAGACCTGCTCCAAGGAGGCCACCACGTGGTCGCCAACCTTGATGCCGGACACCTCGGGGCCCACAGCCTCGACGATGCCCGAGATCTCATGGCCGATCACAGCCGGGAATGGGAAGAACTTGTCGTCATCCTCGACCAGATGCAGATCCGAATGGCACAGACCCGAGGCCTGCACGTCCACCAGGACCTCCGCGCCGATGGGGTCATCAATGATAATCTCCTCGGGCTGGGCGAATCCCTTGCCGATGCCGTAAGCAATCGACGCCTTGATCTTCTGAGGCATAAGCCATCTCCTAATAACCATGTTCCTGCCGGTTCCACCCGACAGGACAAATGTATATCGTTAAATACTGTACTGCAGCCACGGTGGTCTTCAATGCACACGCCATTGTTGCAGACCACTTTCTATGGTAGCAGGGAAAGGCCTCAACTACCATACAAACTTTCCTAGCAGAGGCCCTCCGGCGTTTCCTCGACGCTGGCTCCAAGCCCCCATAGAATGAGGACCATGTGTGGACGATTCGCGGCTGACCTAGACTACTCCAGCCTGGCCGAGCACTATGGTGCCCGGCAGGCTCCGGGACTGCCCAAGCCCTCATGGAACATCAGTCCCGGATCGGCCATCGCCCTGGTGGCCCAGGACCGACATGGACAGCGGCACCTGCATACGGCCCGCTGGAATCTGGTCCCCTCCTGGTCGGACAGCGATCAGATGGCCTACCCCACCCACAACGCCCGAGTGGAGAGCGCCCTGACCAAGCGGACCTACGCGGACTCAGCCAGGAGTCAGAGGGCCATCATTCCGGCCAGCGGCTACTACGAGTGGACACCTGACCACCATCCCTACTACTTCCAGGCTCCCGACGGCCACACCCTGAGCATCGCCGGCCTCTACTCCTGGTGGCGTGCCAGACCTGGCCAGCCCTGGCTGCTGACGGCCACCATCCTGACGACACAAGCCACGCCGGAGGCCGCCCGGGTGCACGATCGGATGCCTCTGCTGATCACTGATGAAAACCTGGACTCCTGGCTGGATCCAGGCATGGAGGGCAAGGAAATCCTGCCCAAGGCTGTGGAGCCTGGCCGTCATGCCTCTGGGACACTGACCATGCACCCGGTGGCGCCCCTGAAGGGTGATGGACCGGAACTGACTGAGGATATAGCTCTGGATCAGAGGGTCAAGAAAATTTAGATGGTTCCTGGGATTCAGATGGTGAAGCCCAGCTCCCGCGCCGCCTCGGTGGGGACCGGGTCGTAGGCCCAGTACTCGCTCAGGTTGTCGTCGGAGGACAGGCTGCGAATCTCGGCCTTGTCGATGTAGACCTCACCCGATAGATGGTCGGTCTCATGCTGGAAGATGCGGGCAGGCCAGCCGTGCATGCGCTGGCGGTGCTTGCGCCCGGAACGGTCCTCCCAGCTGGCCGTGATGTCCAGCCAGCGCCGCCGAACCGCCTGGAATCCTTCCAGGGACAGGCACCCCTCGTAGAAGGATGCAGCCTCCTGCCCGATAGGTTCATAGGAGGGGTTGATGATGACTCTGAAGGGCAGTTCTTGGATCTGGCGCGGATCATCTTCGTCGTCGCGGACATGGTCCTCTATGACGGCGATGGCCAGGCCCAGGCCCACCTGAGGTGCTGCCAGCCCCACTCCCGGCGCCTCAAGCATGGTGGTGCGCATGGCCTTGAGCAGCCTGTTCAGCGTCTTGGCTGCCAGCTGACCCTGGTAGGGCTGGGCCTGCTGGCGCAGGACGGGCTCGCCCATCTGCACGATGGGCAAGAGCTCTTCTTTGCCGGCCTTGGCCAGCATGGATTCCACCCGGTGGTTGAGATCGGCGTCGAAGGCCGCCTTTCTGCCAAACATGGATGATTCCGCCTTTCCTGGGTCTTCGGTTCAGATGGCCAGCTCGTCGGCCACGACCGATGCCAGCCGCTGGCAGACCTGGTCGGCCTGCTCCTGGGTGGCCGCCTCGACCATGACCCTGACCAGGGGTTCGGTGCCCGATGGCCGCAGCAGGACCCGGCCGGTGCTGCCCAGCATCCGCTCCTCCGCCTCGACCGCATCCTGGACCTTGGCGTTGGTACGGGCCGCGTTCTTGTCCACACCGGACACGTTGATCAGCTGCTGGGGCAGCTGGGGGAAGTCAGCGGCCAGCTCCTTGAGGCTCTTGCCCGAGCGCACGACCTCCTTGGCCAAAGTCAGGGCTGTCAGGGTCCCGTCGCCGGTGGTGGCGAACTCCCGGTTGATGACGTGCCCGGACTGCTCGCCGCCCAGGGTGTAGCCCCCGCGCAGCATCTCCTCCAGGACGTAGCGGTCGCCCACAGCCGTCTGCACGGTGACGATTCCCATCTGCTTCAGGGCCAGCTTGAGCCCCAGATTGCTCATGACAGTGACCACCAGGGTGTCGTTGGCCAGCTTGCCCTCGCGCTGCTTGGCGCGGGCCAGGATGCCCATGATCTGATCGCCGTTGACCATGTGACCCTCTTCGTCCACGGCCAGACAGCGGTCGGCATCCCCGTCGAAGGCCACGCCCATGACCGCATCCGAGGCCTGGACCATGGCCTGCAGCTGCTCGGGGTGGGTGGATCCGGCGTGCTTGTTGATGTTGTAGCCGTCGGGCGAGGCGTTGATGACCACCACGTCCGCCCCGGCCCGGCGCAGGGCCTCGGGAGCGACCACCGAGGTGGCTCCGTTGGCGCAGTCGGCCACGATCCGCAGACCGTCCAAGGGCTTGGTCTGGGTCTTGTCGGGGGCGACAGGGGCAACTGCTTCAACAAGGTGGTCGATGTACATATTGGTGGCGGTCACTGTGTCATGGGAGACGCGGCCCACGCCCTCGCCCACCGGACGCTCCCAGTCCTGGCCCAGGACCGCTTCGATGTCGTCCTCCTTGGAATCCTGGAGCTTGAACCCGCCCCGGGCGAAGAACTTGATGCCGTTGTCGGGCATGGGGTTGTGGGAGGCGGAGATGACCGCCCCCATCTCCACATTGAGCACGCTGGTCAGGTAGGCGATGCCCGGAGTAGGGATGATGCCAACGTCGATCACGTCGAAGCCGCCCGATGACATGCCGGCAGCCAAGGCCGAGGCCAGAAAGTCCCCGGAGACCCGGGTGTCGCGGCCAATCAAGGCCCGTCGGCGACCAGCGGACCGATCCGCGCCACGACCTAGGACACGGACCGCTGCATCGCCCAGATCCAGGGCCAGCTGTGCAGTCAGGTCTCTATTGGCTAAACCGCGTACACCATCGGTACCGAATAATCTGGGCATTGCTCTCCTCCGAACCTACCATTCTGCATACAGGCGACAGATTCATTATGGCCCCGCCCCTGACCCGTCGCCACTCGGATCGGGGGCGGGCAGGTCGCTCAGCGCAGACGCTCGTTGTATTCGCGGACCTTGAGGATGCGCCTGGAGGACTCCGTGTTCTGGATGATCATCCCGCGCAGGGCCTTGGGGGCCTCGGCGTGGTCGGCCAGCCAGGCGTCGCCCGCCTTGACCAGGGCGGCCGGGTCGGCCTTGGCCGGGTAGAGCCCGCCTGCCGACAGGGGGTTGAGCAGGGTCTCCGCGATGTGGAAGGTCTTCTGGGCCCAGACCTCGTCCACGGCTGCGAAGAAGCGATCCACGTAGGGTGCGAAGAGCTCCTGGTCCCCCGAGCCGGAGAAGCCGTCGGCCAGAGCCTCGATCTGCGAGTTGGTCAGATCCTCGTTGTGCAGGGCCTGATCCCAGGCCCAGGACTTGGCCCCAGCCGTCGGGCGGGCGGCCCGGGCGCCCATGGCGAACTCGCGGTTCTCCGTGGTGTCTTTCGCCGCCAGCTCCCGGTCGATCTCGCCGTCAGCCAGCAGGTCGTGGGCGGACAGGGCGTGGATGATCAGCCAACGGGTGTTGTTGTCGATGGTCAGCCCCTCCAGCTTCAGGTCGCCGTTCAGCAGACCGCGGGCGTGATCCTCGAAGTCGGCGTCGTCCCCGTAACCCAGGTAGGCGCGGACCAGCTGGAACTGCTCGTCCGAACCGGGCTGGGCCTTCATGGCCAGATCCCAGAGGGTGCCGGCCACCAGCTGCAGCATGGGCTGACGACGACGGGAGGCGGTGAAGTGGTGGGCGGCCGTGGAAATCTGAGACAGGGCGTAGCGGAAGGTGGTGGACTGGTGCTCGGTGGCCAGGGCCTTCAGGCTCAGGCTGATGAAACGCTCAGCAGGGAACTGCGCATCCCGGGTCATGTCCCACAAGCTGAGCCAGACCACGGCACGGGCCAGGCGGTCCTCGATCCTGTATAGGTTCTGCGTGGCATACTCCAAGGAGTCCTGGTCCAGGCGCAGCTTGGCATAGGTAAGGTCGTCGTCGTTGATCAGGATCAGGGCCGGACGTTTCTTGCCCACAGCCTGGGGCACTTCGGCTCCCTGCCCCTCCAGATCCAGCTCGAACCGGTCTGTACGCACCACCTTGCCGGACTGGTCCTCGTCATAGAAGCCCACAGCCAGGCGATGCGGGCGCAGGACCGGATGCTCCTCGGGAGCGGTCTGATCGATCCGCATGGCGGTGATGATCCCCTGCCCATCGGTCTGCACCTGGCTGGTCAGCGTGGTGATGCCGGCCTCCTCAAGCCAGAGCCGGGACCAGTTGCCCAGGTCGCGGCCGCTGGTCTTCTCCAGCTCGGTCAGCAGATCCTTCAGGGTGGCGTTGCCGTGGGCATGAGCCGTCAGATAGTTGTGGATGCCCTGGAAGAAGCGCTCACGGCCCACATAGGCAACCAGCTGCTTCAAGACGGAACCGCCCTTGGCATAGGTGATGCCGTCGAAGTTGACCTCGGTGTCATGCAGGTCGCGGATGGGGGCCACCACGGGGTGGGTGGTAGGCAGCTGGTCCTCGGTCAGGGCCCAGCTCTTCTCGCCGGAGCAGAAGGTGGCCCAGTCGTCGGTCCACTCGGTGGCCTCGGCGGTGGCCAGGGTTGACATGAACTCGGCGAAGGACTCGTTCAGCCACAGGTCGTTCCACCACTTCATGGTCACCAGGTCGCCGAACCACATGTGGGCCAGCTCGTGCAGGACGGTCTCCACGCGGCGGTTGATCTGGGCGCCGGTGGCCTTGGACTCGAAGACGTAGGAGTCGCGGAAGGTGACCAGGCCGATGTTCTCCATGGCGCCCGCATTGTATTCGGGCACGAAGATCTGGTCGTACTTGGCCCAGGGGAAGGGCAGGTCCCAGGTCTTGGCGTAGAAGGCGAAGCCCTTCTTGGTCACATCGAAGAGGTACTCGGCATCCCCGTCAAGGGAGTCCTTCAGCGCCTGGCGGCAGTACAGGCCCATGGGGATGGTCCGCCCATCCTCGTTCTGATACTCGCTGGTCCACTGGGCATAGGGTCCGGCGGCGAAGGCGGTCAGGTAGGAGCTCATGACCGGGGTGGTCTGGAAGACCCAGCGGGTCACGCCCTCGGTGCGGCCGCCCTCCAGGGTTCCCTCGGCGGTGCGGCTGTCCAGGTCCTGATGGGAGGCGGGAGGCATGTTGGACAGGACCGTCCAGGATGCCGGGGCGTCCACGGTGAAGTCGAAGACGGCCTTGATGTCCGGCTGGTCGAAGACCGCGTAGACCCGGCGGGCGTCGGGCACCTCGAACTGGGAGTAGAGGTAGACGTTGCCATCCGAGGGGTCCACGCTGCGATGCAGACCCTCGCCTGTGCGCGAATAGCGGCAGAGAGCCTCCACCCGCAGCTGGTTGTGCTCGCGCAGGTCGTTAAGCTCAATCCGGTCGTCCCGGAAGGCCACGGCCGGGTCCAGACGCTGGCCGTTGAGCTCGATCAGGCTGACCTGGTCGGCGATCAGATCCACAAAGGTGGACTCCCCCGGCCGGGCATCAAAGTCGATCAGGGCGGTTGAGGGGAAGGTGGCAGGCCCCTTGGTCAGGTCCAGATTGACCTTGTAGCTGACATTGGATACGACGACGGCTCGCTCTTCGGCTTCCACACGAGTCAGATTGGCTCCGGGCATGAATTTCCTTTCGCGCATGGATGTCGGTGCCCCCACCGGCATCGGCATAGGTCCTGTATGGATATGGCATGTCAAGTCTAATGCGGTCACCAGCCGACGGGCCAGCGGGACGGTTTCCCTCTTTTCTCACGGCGCAGTCTGGACGGGAATAGTCGGGCCTAAAGGCGGTTGGTCATGGTCGATGCCTCACGAGTCTGGCAGAAAGGGAACGCCATGCAGGTCCGGACCGGGTTTACCACACAGCAGCTCAACATGCTCTGCCAGTATTCCTACGGGATAGGCCGAGGGGATGCCAAGACACGGCCGGGCCTGCACTGGTTCGAGGATCCGGCCCTGGGCAGCTACTGGGTGCTGCGATCCCGCTACTGCCCCGAAAACGGCTTCGAAGGGATGATCGCCGCCCAGGGCCTGGAGAACGGTCCGGACTACACCCATTTGATCGTGGTCTATGCAGGCACCAACCTGCGCGACGACCCCCGCCATGACATCCACGCCGCGCTGACCTGCTTCCTGCCGCCGCTGAACGGGGAACCAGGACAGACACAGCAGGCAGGCATCCTGGCCAAGCAGGCGCTTGACCTGGCCCGACGCAAGGCGGGAACCGAACGCGGAGTCCTCTTTACCGGGCACAGCCTGGGCGGCGGCCTGGCCCTAATCCAGGCGGCGGAGCAGGACCTGCCCGCCAGGGTCTTCTGCGCCGCCGACCCATGGCGGGTGCTGGACCAGGAGCAGCGTCAGCGGGTGGCCCGTCACTACGGGGACGGCAAGTTCCTGGACTACCGTCTGGGCAACGACAGGGTGACCGGAACCGCCAACCGTCTGCTGAGCGGTCAGGCCGACCGCAGCGCCTGTGTGGTCTGGTGCGGCAAGGGGCCCAGCAGGTTCGGACACTGGCTGGGCGACTTCGACTTCGACCAGGGCGGCGAGATCCTTACTGAAACTCCCATTACTGGGGCTGCATATCAGCGGTAATATGGGAATCAGGTGGTCTCCAACGAAGGAGCGTCACCCACCAGCAAGGATGTCATGTTGGGTATTCAACTGCGTCCGTGCAGGATCTACACGCATATCAGAGAGGATATACGATATGAAAGCGTTGATGTACTACGGCAAGGAAGATGTGCGTCTGGAGGACGTGCCCGAGCCTGAGCTCAAACCCGGGACCATCAAGATCCACCCCGCCTTCACTGGCATTTGCGGTTCCGATGTCCATCTGTACTACGACGGAGCAGTCAACGGCGGAGGCAATTCGCCCGACCATCCACATCCCCTGACGGGCGAGACCCTGCCGGTGGTTTTCGGCCATGAGATCTCGGGTACCGTCGAGGCCATCGCCGACGACGTGCACACTGACATGAAGGTGGGCGACTCGGTGGTCGTCGAGGCCGAAATCGCCTGCGGCGAATGCCCAGCCTGCAAGGCCGGCAACTATAATGACTGCGACAAGCTGGCCGGCATCGGCATCAACGGAGGCGGCGGCGGACTCAGCGAGCACATCGTGGTTCCGGCAGAGCACGTCTTCCCCGTGGGCGACATCCCCCTGGACCAGGCTGCCATGATCGAGCCCTTCGCCGTGGCCCATCACGCCATCCGCGCCATGGATCCCCAAGAAGGACAGACCGCAGTGGTCGGCGGCGCCGGGCCAGTGGGATTGCTCATCGGCACCATCCTGCGGGCGAAGGGAGTCCGGGTGATCATGTCGGAGCTCTCCTCGGCTCGTAAGGAGAAGGCCTTGCAGTCCCATTCGGCCGACATTGTGGTCGATCCCAGCAAGGAGGACCTGGCGGAGCGGGTCCGCCGCGAGACCGGCGAAGCCGGGGCCGATCTGGCCTTCGATGCAGCTGGAGCCGAGCCGGTCGACCACCAGCTTTTGGAGGCCCTGAAGGCCACTGGCGGGCTCATGGTCGTAGCCCTGCATGGCAAGCCCATTACGCTGAACCTGACCAAAGAGCTGGGCTTCGGCGAGAAGTTCATCCGCGGTACCATGGGATACGCCAACGACCATCCTGACGCCATCAAGCTCATCCATGACCGGAACATCGACCTGTCCACCTTCATCACCGACCGGATCAAGGTCGAGGACATCGTGGACAAGGGGTTCCGCCAGCTGCGTGAGGACGCGGAAAACCACGTCAAGATCATCGTGAGCATGTAAACGCTCCCTATTTACTGATAACACTGAAGGCTCCGGCCGTCCATTTGGGCGACCGGAGCCTTCGGTATCAGTATGCAGGCAGTGGCGTCAGTCCTGCGGCTGCACGTCTGTGGCGATGTCGGCCACCACGGGCACGATCATGGGCCGGCGGTGCAGCTTGCGTGAGATCCAGCCGCCCAGGGTGCGGCGCATCATCTGCTGGAGCTGGTAGGTGCCGGTGGTTCCCTTGGACATGGCGTCCTCAAGCTGATCGACGATCTGGGCGTTGATGGACTTGAACTCGCTCTCGTCCTCGGCCACGGCGTTCAGGTAGAGCTTGGGGCCGGAGACGACCTTGCTGGTCTCGGTGTCGACCACAGCGAAGGCGGAGACGAAGCCCTCGGTGCCCAGAATCCGGCGCTGCTCCAGCTCGTCGTCGGTCAGCTGGCCCACGGAGTCGCCGTCCACATAGACGTATCCGCAGGGCACGGATCCGACCACAGCGGCCTGACCATGGTAGAGATCCACCACGTCGCCGTCCTCGGCCAGGACCACGTTCTGCGGATCCACGCCGGTCTTGACGGCAATCAGTCCATTGGCCACCAGGTGCCGGTTCTCGCCATGGATGGGCATGGCGCACTTGGGCTGCACGATGTTGTAGAAGTGCAAGAGCTCGCCCTCGTCGGAGTGGCCGGAGACGTGGATGGCCGCGTTGTCGCGGTTGACCACCTTGGCGCCCAGGCGCACCAGCTTGTTGATGACCTTGTAGACCTCATGCTCGTTGCCAGGGATCAGCGAACTGGCCAGGATGACCGTGTCGAACTCATTGATGGTGATGTCGCGGTGGGTCCCGTCGGCGATTCGGCCCAGAGCCGCCATGGGCTCGCCCTGGGAGCCGGTGCACATGTAGACGATCTTCTCATCGGGAATGCTGTGGGCGTCCTTGAGGTCGACCACGGTGTCCTCGGGCAGGTGCAGGTAGCCCAGGTCGGAGGCGATGGACATGTTGCGGACCATGGACCGGCCGGCGAAGACCACCTTGCGGCCGAACTTGTGGGCGGCGTCGACCACCTGCTGCACCCGGTGGACGTGGCTGGAGAAGGAGGCCACGATGATCTTGCGCTGCGCCTCGGCGAAGGCCTTGTCCAGGGCGGGGGCGATGGAGATCTCGGGCTTGACGAAGCCGGGGACCTCGGCGTTGGTGGAATCGACCATGAGCAGGTCCACGCCGGACTCGCCCAGCTTGGCGAACTCGCGCAGGTCGGTCAGCCTGTGGTCCAAAGGCAACGGGTCGATCTTCATGTCGCCGGTGTCGATGATATGACCCGCCGGAGTGCGCACCGAGACGGCCAGGGCGTCAGGAATGGAATGGGTGACCGCAACGAACTCCAAGTTGAAGGGGCCCACCTTGAGCTTGTCGCGGCCCTTGACCTCCACCTCGGTGGGCTTGAGATGGTGCTCCTCGCACTTGGCATCGACGAATCCCAGGGTGAGCTTGGAACCGATCAGGGGGATGTCCGGACGCAGCTTGAGCAGGTAGGGCACGCCGCCGATATGGTCCTCATGCCCGTGGGTCAGCACCAGGGCGTCCACCTGATCCAGCTTGTCCTTGATATAGCTGAAGTCGGGCAGAATCAGGTCCACGCCCGGCTGCTCCTCCTCAGGGAAAAGCACGCCGCAGTCTATCAGCAGGATGTGGCCGTTGTACTCGATCACATTCATGTTCCGGCCGATCTCGCCTAGGCCACCCAGGGGAACGATGCGCATGGATCCCTTGCGGTACTTGGGGGGCGCCACCAGATGCTGCTCGGTCTGGGTCCCCTTGCCGCGGGCGATGGCGCCGTTGCGGCGGCTGCGGGATTCGCCCCGGGACCTGCCTGACCCCTGCTTGCCGTTCTTGGAGGAGGACCGACGATTTCTACTCTTGCCGGTCGTATTTGATTCTTCTTGTTTTCTTGCCATTCTCACTTGTGTTTCTATTATCTGTACCCCCGTCTGATACAGGGGCGACGCTTGGTTGCTTGTCAGGAACGCATCAGCCCTGCGGCCTTCATGCCTTTCTCGGCTTGGATCAGCTGGTCCTTGCCAGGCCCGAGATTAGGGAGCCTCATCGTCGTACTGTCCAAGACGCCGGCCACTTTCAAAGCGGCCTTGGCCATTACCGCCTGCTGCCCTTGGCCGTTCAGAGCCTGAACCAGCGGCGCCAAGGCGGTCGACAACCTCTGCGCCCCTTTCAGGTCGCCTTGATCGAACCGAGTCGCCAGATCCTGCATAGGGCCGCTGGCCACATGGGCCATGACCGATATGATGCCGACGGCACCCAAGGCCAGGAAGGGCAGGTACAGCCCGTCATCACCGGAATACCAGATCAGCCCCGTCTCCTTGCGCTTGATAGGAACTGCGGCCAGATCACCAGTGGCATCCTTGACCGCCTCGACATGCGGCAATTCGGCAAGACGACGGTAGGTATCCACAGTCACGTGCAACCCGGTGCGGCCGGGTACATCGTAGAGCACAATGGGACGATCCGCAGACTGGCAGACGGACCTGAAATGCGCTACCACCCCATCCTGGGAGGGTCTGGAATAGTAAGGCATGACCACCAGGAGCGCATCCGCCCCGGCTTCCTGGGTCATCTCGGCCATACGAACCGTATGGGCCGTGTCATTGGAGCCCGCACCCGAGATGACCGGCACGTCCACCGAAGCCTTTACGGCTCGCACCAAATCGACTTTCTCTTCCATGTGGGTGGCCGGAGATTCGCCGGTGGTGCCGTTGACCAGCAACCCATCCGCCCCATCAGCGACAAGTCTGCGGGCCAGTTTGCCAGCGGCCTCAAAATCCACGGACCCGTCATGGTTCATAGGGGTGACCATGGCCGGCACGACCCGCCCAAACGGGGCCTTGTCCAACAGATGGGTTTGAAGCTCAGACATACTTCAACGCTACTTGCAGATGGGGACTCATCACCCTCGCGACACCCCTCCCCCCTCACACTGTCAGTCACGGTCCCTGCCCAAATCAACAGAAGGGGAAAGAGGCGCTTCCCAGTAGCATAAGCCAGAAGGCAGGGCAAGCCCGGCCACCCTGCCGCCTCCCACGCTGCGCGTTCGATCCGCGTCTATCCATCACCTGGCACTACTCAGCCGGGCAGAGAGCAGCATCCCCCCGGGGCAAGCTCATTGCCCTTGTGCAGCGGTGCCGCCGCGTGCCAGGGCGGCCACCAGGGTCATCAGGTCGAAGATCAGCGCCCAGGCCGCCAGCCACTCGAAGGAGGCGTCACGATTGTCGCCCGCGCAATAATCGATAGCCCACAGGTCCTGCAGAAACCACAAGGCTCCGGTTGCGCCCACCGCCACGCACCAGGGCAGGCACGACAGGGGGGAACCTCCGAACAACAGACACACCAACCACGACGGCAGCACACACGAAGCAGCCGAAGCCGCCCACGCCGCCACACGGACACGCACCAGATCCGACACAAACCGCAGCCAAGTCACCCCGGCAACCACCAGCACAGCCACCGACACGAACACCCAACGCATCACCCCCGGATTCGCGCCGGTCATCGCACCGAACACAACCCCCCCAGCAGGGCATCATCGGCATCGTCAGCGCCAGGCACCAGAACCCCGGACGCCCCCCACGGCTCTCGAACCGGCTCAGAAACCACCACATCGCAAAACCCGAAAACAGGCCCACCAGAAGAAACTGGATGCAACGGCCGCGCACCCACTGCTCCTCCTGGTCGTACAGGAAGGCCCAGCCCGGCACAAACCCCGCCAGAAAGGCCGCCCCGTACACCGCCAGCTTGCGCACCACACCGGCACGGGAAAAGGCACGCTCCCCCACGGGCGCATGACGTGCGCACCCTGCCACCCGCGACATGACCGAAGACGCGCTCTGCAGCCAGGACCTCCCCGCAGGAAGCCGCAAGGAACCGGAAACACCATCAGCCATCACACACCACTCTCCTGCTCAAAGCCCCAAATCCGGCACTCGACCCGCCAGAGCGTCGATTCCGGTCCTGCATCAGTGCCGTTCATGCAGGCCTCTTCCCATCCCGCATCGCCGGAGTTCGCCCCACACCTGCGAAAGCAGGACCCCAAGGACATCAGACACCGACATCTTCCGTATACCTTCCCGGAAGCACGGTCACGTCTGACTCTGCACTTCGTCCTAGGCCATCCTCATCCTCGACAGCTGCTCCCGGGCAAAGCCAAGGAAACCTTCCGAACCCGCCATGGCATACTTCATCAGGCGATCGAACTGGTCATCATCCATACCGCCCTGGCAGTTCACCACGAACAACGTGTGGAAGATCAAGCCGTTCTCGGAACTCTGCAAATAGGCACCCGGCCCCTCATAGTACCGGTTCCAGGCATTGCAGACATCCTCAAGCAAATCATGCTGGCCATTCGGATGACTGCCCTGCTCAGTCCCATGAACCACCAGATACTTATCATGCTCGCCACGGACACTGAAATCGAGCGCGATATTCCCCCATAAACCGATCCAGGCCTGCTCATGATATTCGACACGGTATCCTTGGGCATCCAACCACTGCTGTATTCTCTTCCCGTCAACGACGGATTTCATCGGCTGTTCCATTTGTTCATGCCCCTCTTCCGTATGGCGCATTCGGTATGCGTATGGGATCCGGGCACTGCTCATTCACCCAAGCATAAAGATTCTGTATCAGATAGATGGAATCATCGAGACGCTGTCCCAGTACCTCATCCCGCTCGTCGCGCATAATCTGCCCGACTCCCGCTATCCTGACGGCCTGGTTCTGCTCTAAGGAAGGTTCGGTGGCATAGGCCTTGAGATATCCAACTGATCGGTTCCATTCAGTACAGACATTCACCGCATCCCGATACCTGGCGGAGCTGAATCCCCGGCTCCACAGACTTGTGAAACCAATGGAATCCAGACTTTTGCTCATTACAAAAGTAATGCCGCAATCGACCAGCGGCACCAGTACAGGACCGCCGCTGGCATTGACGTACGAGGGTATCCCCCGCTGAGCGAGCAGTCGTATTATGCGGGCAATGGGAGTTGGAAGGCCTTGCAATAATTGCTCATCCACACTCGTCCCAGCGGTTCCTTGTCCTCCCACATCCGCAGCAGTATCAGTCATCCCAGTCTCCTTATATAAATCCACCCGTGCAGGCTAGTCAGTCAAGGTCGGGTAGTACCCGACTGGTTCACTCCCGCCCCTATTGTCCCGTTGTCGATTACTCCGTTGTCGATTACCCCGTTGTCAAAAGACAGACGGCGATGACGGGAAGGCGTGCACATGATGACCAGCTGAATCACTATCGCCACAAGCAGCGGGATGACAGCCAAGAGCAAAGGACCGCCACCTATGGTCAACATTCGAGATTTCACCAGACCAATCGTGGCTATAACCATAAGACCGTACGGTATCAAAGTCAGCCATCCCGACAGCAATAAATCATGAAGACGCCGCACCTCCAGAGCATACTCTGGCACCACCATGATCAGGTCGAAGACCAGGGGGATGAGAGCCCAGGATCCCCCGCCGCAGACCTTACTCAGGCCCTGCTCTACAATTGATAGAACGATGAAGAACACCCATATCTCCTTGCGGCACGATCTCCCCCGACCCCGGGCAAACAGGTAGAACGGCCGCTGCAGACATTCTCGAAATGTAGCGTCATACATGGGTTCGAAACCCTTCATCTCTGCCACACGAGGCGGTCTATTTTCAAACAAGGCAACAGCCATGGTCCCTTTCCTTCCATGCAACTCGAGCGGCCAACCAGAACAGATTCCGCCGCGACCAACTTCATTGTCGACAACCAGCGTAGATTGCATTACGGCTGTAGATATCGTTCACGTAAGGCCTGAAGCCCAGTAAAAGCCTGAACGATTACTTATACTACAGGACTCCACTTGCCGCCGCGCAGTAGCAAACAAAACAGCCTGCATCCAACCCGACTGCGGCCAAGCAGACCACATGCGCGACAGGTACGTCAACCTTCCTTCCCTTACCAGCAACCCCCTCATTGATCCTGTGCGGCGGTGCCGCCGCGTGCCAGGGCGGCCACCAGGGTCATCAGGTCGAAGATCAGCGCCCAGGCCGCCAGCCACTCGAAGGAGGCATCGCGATCGTCGCCCGCGCAATAATCGATAGCCCACAGGTCCTGCAGAAACCACAAGGCGCCCGTCGCGCCCACCGCTATGCACCAGGGCAGGCACGACAATGGAGAGCCCCCGAACAACAGGCACAGCATCCACGACGGCACCACGCACGACACAGCCGAAGCCGCCCACGCCGCCACACGGCTATGCACCCGATCCGACACGAACCGCAGCCAGGTCACCCCGGCAACCACCAACACGGCCACCGACACCAACACCCAGCGCATCACCCCCGGATACATGCCAGTAATCGCGCCGAACACCACCCCCCAGCAGGGCATCAGCGGCATCGTCAAAGCCAGACACCAGAACCCCGGACGCCCCCCACGGCCCTCGAACCGGCCTAAAAACCACGCCATCGCAAAAATGGAGAACAGGCCCACCAGAAGAAACAGAGCAAAACGGTACCGCACCCACAGCTCATCCTGGTCGTACAGGAACGCCCAGCCCGGCACAAACCCCGCCAGAAAGGCCGCCCCGTACACCGCCAGCTTGCGCACCACGCCGGCACGCGAAAAGACACGCTCACCCGCGGGCGCATGACGCGCGCACCCCGCCACCCGCGACATGATCGAAGACGCGCTCTGCAGCCAGGACCTCCCCGCAGGAAGCCGCAAGGAACCGGAAACACCATCAGCCATCACGCACCACCATCCTGTTTAAGGCCTCGAATTCGCCGTCCGGCCCGCCAAGCCGTCGATTCCGGTCCTGCATCAGTGCCGTTCATGCAGGTCTCTTTCCATCCCGCATCGTCGAGGTTCACCCTTTCCTGTTACAGGAGAGGGGTCACTGTCCGTTCGGGTCCCCTGGATACTGTGCCGTGCCAGTCTGACTCGCACCGAGGCTTCCGTTATCGACAACTGGATGACGGCGACGCGAGGGAACGCACATGATGGCCAGCCGGACTACCACAGCCAGAAGGAGGATGACGATCCCCGTAGGCGAAGGGGCGGACGGATCCAGCCCTTCCAAGGCATCCGACACCATCGGACCGACAATCAGACCCACGCCCACCACCTCCAGCACATAGGGGACGAGCGCCAACCACCCCGACAGGGCCAGATCATGCAGACGCCGCACCATCAGGGCATACATAGGCACCAGAACCGCCAGGGAGAACAGCCCCGGTATGACGGCCAAGAGACCCGAAGAGAACAAGCGGGTCAGGAAGGTGTCCAAGACCCAGATGAACGCGGCGAAAACCCATATCTCCTTGCGGCAGGAACGCCCCCTCCCCCTCGCATACAGGTAGAAGGGCCGCTGCATGCACTCCTGCATGGTCGCATCGTACATGGGCTCGTACCCCTTCATCACATCCACACGAGGCGGCCTCTTCGATAACAAGGCACTGGCCATAATCCTCACCTTCACTTTCTTCATAAGCCCGTCCCGACGAATTGTCGGAACGGAACATCCAATATCGACATCAACGCAAACACACCCATGGCGCAGCCCGCCGTCCGGCTTCACCGGCTGGCATCGTCGTCATCATTGGAGGCTCCCAGGAGGGAGGCGATCAGCACGATCAGATCGAACACCAGCGCCCAGGCCGCCAGCCACTCGAAAGCCGCGTCACGATGTGTGCTCGCGCACTTCCCGATCGCCCACATGTCCAGCACGAACCACAAGGCGCCGACGACGCCCACCACGCAGCACCAGAACAAGGACGCGCCAGCAGACCCCGTCGCCTTGGCCAGCATCCAGGACGGCACCACGCACAACACCACAAACCAAGGCCCCGGACACCCCTTCCCATCCTCATACCGCCCCAACAGGATAGTCACAGCAAAAATAGAGAACAGTACGGGAAACGTAGCTTGACCTATCCGCATGCGCACCCAATCCTGGTCCTGGTCAAACAGGAGGAACCAGCCGCAGGCGAACCCGGCCACATAGGTCAACGCGTACAGCACCGTCTTCCACAGGACCCCGCCCAAGGAGAACTCACGGGCGCCAGGCCGCGCATGCGGGACGCTCCCGACCACACTCGACATCACCGACGACAGGACAAACGCATCAACCCGATCCTCGGCGCCATCCGACACCCCGCTGGACACAGACATCACCACCACTCACCCTTCGCCCTGCACCTGCGCAAGCACGGAACCCAAGAACCCTGCTAACGGCGAGAAAGGCTTCACAAATAACCAAGGGCCTCAGACAACGACGTCTTCCACCCGACACCACCTTTATTCTGATTATAGACCTGAGGCTTTAAGGCATCGACCTCGTCTTTGACCACGGATCGGATTTCACAAGAAACGAATTTCAACCTCTTCGAAACCGGCAGGATGCCGTTCTATTTACCCAGCATCATCGAAAAGTGGGAAACCAAATAACCACCTTGTTGCATAAGGTCACCCAAAAGCCTCAGCTTTGGAATAATTCAAGCCCTATTGAAAGACTCTTACCCACAACCTTCAAGCCGAACACTGCTGAACATCCCCCGGCACAGACCCCCCTTGCCTTAACAGCCGGCGGGAGCGGCCAACAACCAGTAACGGTTTACTCCCACCTGCTGTACCCGGTGGACGTGGCTGGAGAAGGGGCAATAGCGCTATTGCTTTTAGGAGTAATTCAGATCAGTCCAGCAGCCTTCATGCCCTTACGGGCAAGAGCCACCTGATCCTCATCGGGACCCAGATTGGGCAGCCTCATGGCGGTCTGATCCAGTCTTCCGGCTGCCTTCAGAGCAGCCTTGGCCATGACGGCCTGCTGACCCTGGCCATTCAGAGTCTGGACCAGCGGATCCAGACGTGCAGCCAAATTCCTTGCGCCATCCAGGTCACCGGCATCGAATTCATCGGCCAGGCGCTTCATAGGCCCGGAGGCTACATGGGCGATCACCGAAATGATGCCTACCGCGCCCAGGGCCAGGAAGGGCAGATAGAGGCCATCGTCACCTGAATACCAGGTCAGGCCGGTCTCCTGGCGCTTGCGGGGCATGGAGGCCAGGTCGCCTGTGGCATCCTTGACGGCTGTTACCCCGTCCAGCTCGGCCAGCCGCCGGTAGGTGTCCAGCTCGACGTGCAGTCCGGTCCGTCCAGGCACATCGTAGAGAATAATCGGTCGCTGAGCCGACTGGCAGACCGAGCGGAAGTGGGCCACCACCCCATCCTGGGAGGGCCGCGAATAGTAGGGCATGACCACCAGCAGGGCATCGGCCCCGGCCTCCTGGGTCATCTCCACCATCCGTACCGTGTGCGCGGTGTCGTTGGATCCCGCTCCGGAGATGACAGGCACTTCGACGGCATCCTTGACGGCCCTGACCAGGTTGACCTTCTCCTCCATGTGGGTGACGGGAGACTCGCCTGTGGTGCCGTTGACCAGGATGCCGTCAGCCCCATCGGCCACCAGGGTCCGGGCCAGATTGGCGGCAGCCTCGTAATCAACGGATCCGTCTTTATTCATAGGCGTGATCATGGCGGGGATCACCCGGCCAAACGGGGCAGGAGGAAGCAGATGGACACCAGTCTCAGTCATATCTTCACGCTACTTGCAGAAGGGGACGCTCTTGCGGATATCAGAACAGATAGTGATCCAGGCCCACGGTCAGTCCGGGAATGCTCCCGGCACGGCGCACGGCCAGGAGGACTCCGGGCATGAAGGAGACACGCTCGAAGCTGTCTGCGCGGATGGTCAGCTGCTCGCCGGGGTTGCCCATGAGGATCTCCTCGTGCGCATTGAGTCCCCGCAGCCGGACGGCGTGGACATGGACACCGTCAACCACCCGGCCCCTGGAAGCATCAGCCTGCTGGGTCGCGTCGGGCATGGGACCCATGCCAGCCTGACGGCGGGCCTCGGCGATGGCGGAAGCGGTCCCCAGAGCCGTGCCGGAAGGGGCATCGACCTTGTCAGGATGGTGCAGCTCGACCACCTCGGCCGACTCGAAGTAGCGGGCAGCCATGGCTGCGAACCGGTCGGCCAGCACTGCGGAGATGGCGAAGTTGGGGGCGATGAAGACGCTGAGCCCGGGATGGCCGTCCAGAGCCTGCCTGACCTGGTCCAGACGCTCCTTGGTCCAGCCGGTGGTGCCTATGACGGAGTGAACCCCCTGCCCTATCAGGGTCAGGGTATTGGCCAGGACGGCATCGGGGCTGGTGAAGTCGACCGCCACATCCGTGTTGCTCGGATTGATGGACGACGGATCGTCATCCGGCCCCAGCAGCAGGGCCGTCTGCATATCCTGCGCGCCCTTCAGAGCACGCACCACCTCGGTTCCCATGCGTCCGCCTGCGCCCAGCACCGATACGCGGATCATCGGCTGCCTCCTTCTCGACTGTTCATTCACTATGCATTTTCGGTCTTTTCCACGACCATACCCCTCCTGCGGCTCCTGGCCCAGCCCAGCAGGGCCAGAGGAACAGCGCAGCAGGTGACCACCGCGGGGATGGTCATGCCGCCGTGGGGCCCGAACTGATCCAGGGCGACTCCGGCCAGGGTTGATCCCAAGGATGTGCCGATGGATCCGCCTGTGGACAGCCAGGAGAGGCCCTCGGTCAGGGCCCGGGCATCCACGTTCTCGCGCACGATCAGGTTGCCGGTGGCGAAGATGGGCGAGACGCACAGGCCGGTCAGCACCTCGGCCAGACCCAGCAGGACCAGGTTGTCCATGACCAGGCGGAAGACCACGTAGCCCAGGGTCAGCAGCACCAGGAAGGTCGTCAGATAGCGCCAGCGGGATCCTTTGAGCTTGACCGAGCCGAAGATCAGCGCCCCACACAGGGACCCCAGGGCGAACAGGGCCAGCTGCAGGCCTACCGCACCCTCGCGGCCCATGGACTTGGTCAGGGCGGTCACCGAGACGTCCACCGCCGAGAAGCTCATGTTGAAGACGACGAAGATCACCACCAGCAGGAGGATGCCCGGATAGACCAGAGCCGAGCGCGAGCCCTGGTGGCCGTCAGTGTCACCTGGCAGAACGGTTCCGTGGGCGTCCACCGGGGAATGATCCGCTGGCGACTGGTCGACGGCCTCCATGCGAACGACGGCCGGGGGCTCGGTGGAACGCATGGCGAAGAAGGTCAGTCCGCCAACCAGCAGGGCCAGAGCGGGCAGGTAGAGCTGGGAGACCGGGCTGACCGAGGTGGCCAGGTAGGCGGAGAGGATAGGCCCCAGGATGAAGACGCACTCGTCCAGACCTGACTCCAGGGCGTAGGCGGTGTTGAGCAGATTGGTCTTGTCATCGCGCAGCACCCAGGCCCAGCGGGTGCGCACCAGGGCTCCGAAGGCGAACTGGGTCAGGCCCATCAGGGCCGCCAGCACAAAGAGCACTCCCAAGGGAACCCGGCGCATGGCTCCCACCGCAAATCCCAGTATGGCCAGAGCCTGCACGATCAGGGCGGTCACTCCAACCCGACGCTGGCCGAACCGGTCGAACAGACGAGCGTAGAAGGGGGTGACCAGGGCCGCGCAGAGCGTGTAGACGGCGCTCATCAGCCCGGCCGAGGTCCAGTTGTCATAGATGTTGTTCAGGGCCAGTACGATGCCCAGACCCATCATGCCCAGGGGCAGGCGGGCCAGGACGGCCGACAGGCAGAAACCGGCGGCGCCCGGGTAGGTGAACAGGCGCAGGAAGGGGGATTTAGCGGCCGCCATGATCACCGTCCTTGCCCAGCTGGTCGCTCACACGGCCTCCGTAAATGAAGATGTCGTCGATTCCCTCGAAGAACTGCGGGTCGTCGGAGGGGTCGCGCCCGGCGAAGGCCGCATGGTCCCGCCCCTTGAGCTCAGCCAACCGCTCCATGCCCTTGTGGTCGTAGAAGCCCACGTCGCAGGAGGAATCCGTATGCAGGTAGAAGCGCTCGATACCCGCCTGGTCCAGATGCTCCAGGGTGTCCCGCCACAGGGAACCGCCCACGCCGCGTCCCCGGGCACGGCTGGAGACCAGGAAGAGCCTCAATTCAGCCTGGGGCGGGACCGCCAGGCCGCACTGCTCCTCCAGCCTGACCTCGGTCAGCTGCCACTGGCGGGCCCGGTCCAGGGTCTGGGCGCCCAAGGTTGTGGCAGACAGCTGTTGGTCCACTCGCTCCAGCTCGTCTTGGGCCTGGGGGAAGCACAGTTCGCCAACCCCCTCGGCCAGCAGGGTCACCCCCAGAAAGTCCTGCCCATCGACAGCTATCCGGGCCCTGGTGGTACCCACCAGGTAGTGCAGGATGAAGTGGGCGGCGCTCAGCCGGGACACGGTGCCCTCGGGATCCTCCTGCACCTTCCAAGTAGCGTCAAAAGTCCCCACCAGGTCGGGCATGTCCGCCCAGACCATGGGTCGTATTTCCACACTCCCCCTCCGCCGGGAGGCCTGGTCGTGAATACTGGACGTAGTCATCTGTCTCATTGCTCCATTCGGGCGTGCCCGGCCCCATGCCGGCCTTTGGCCGTCTGCCGATCGCCTGCTGTTCATGATTACTGATGCGCGGCACCCATCGCCTTATCCGGCGGGGTCTGCCGCAGACTCAGTCCTCGTCCGACTGCTCGGGTATGCCCTCGGCCAGGGATGCGAGAATTTCTTCTTCGGTCCTGGCACGGGCCCTGATGAGTCGATCCTGGGGCCGGTCTTCGCTTACATAATAAAGGCAGGCGTCGATGGTCGACAGGCCGATACCCTCCAAGCGTGACAGGAGCAGCCGGTAGAAGTCCAGCTGGACCAGACGGCGGTTGGTCGACTCCTCACCGCGCGGCCGGGCTCCGGTCTTCCAGTCCACGATGGTGTAACGCAGATCCGTTCGATCTGGGTCCAGTCCGCCTGCGAAGACGGCATCCAGCTTGCCCTTGACGATTTGGCCTGCCAGCACCGCCACGATGGGCCGTTCCACCCAGACGGGGGTGCGCTGGGCCCAGTCAGACTCAGCCAGCCGCTGCTCCCAGGTCAGCAGACGGGCCTGCACGGGATCGGCCTGGGAATCCAGGGACTCCCGCTCCTGGTCAAGCCTGGCCAGCATGCGGGCCCGCTCAGCCATGGCCCCGGGACCCAGCGGACCATCGAGCAGATTCGGCGCTTCCGCCTGATCGGGCAGGTCCACCAGTCCTTCAGGGGCGGAGACATCGGGCAGGATGAAGCGTCTGGCCCAGTCGTGGAAGCGGGTGCCCGCCTCAGCCTGCGGGGAGGCCACCTGAGGTATGGGTCTGACCAGCCCCTGCCAGTAATCCCTCTCCATCTTGGGGTCGTCCCCTGCCGAACCAGCCTGGATTGCGGTGACGCTGCTAGCCCCATGCCCCAGGATCCGTCGGCCGGTGCGCCGCAGCAGATCCAGATCCGTGAGCAGCTGGTCATCAGCGACACCCAGACGACCCGTGCTGACCTGCAGGACGCGGACCGCATTGGCGTAGAGCCCGTCATCGCCCTCCTGATCAACTGCGGGGTCGCCTGGTTCCCCGGCGCGCACCCAGGCGGCCGAGCGATCCAGGGCTTCACGGGTACGCGCATTCAGCATCGGAGGCCAGAGCGCCTGATCCCGTTCGCCGTCGCGGGCGGCGACCTGATCCACCTCTTTCAGAGCACGGTCGACAATGGCCTGGCGGTAGGACTGGGCGTTCTCACCGACAAAGAGCCCCAAGGGCGGCGTTGGCTGGCCCTCCTGCGCATCCTCTGCCTGTTCCAGCTTGACCGCATCGGGCTCTTCCTGGAAAAGCTCCGCCAGCTCGGTCCAGAAGTTGGAGGCCTTATCCGGGTCCGGAGCCGGTGTGTTCAGGGCCGCAGACTCCGCCTGGGAATCCTGGCTGAAGGTCATCAGCAGGTCATGTCGGGCCCTGGTCGCCGCCACATAGATCAGCCGCCGCTCGTCGTCCAGCAGCCGACGGCCGTACTGTTCGCGCTGAGAGGGGACTATGGCATCGGCCCGGACCGGGCGCGCCTGGTCATCCAGCCCGCTCTCCCGAGACAGGCCCATGGCCTCCTCCTCCAGGCCCGCCAGATCCAGCCGACCCAGCAGGTCTTCAGGGTCAGCGCCCAAGGGGGCATCGTGAGGAAAGCGGGGCAGAATCATGGCATCAGCCCGCACCGGCACCGGCACGGACTCGGGATCGACCAGCCAGGTACGGGCCGTGCAGTCGTACTGGTAGACCGGGCCATCCGGGGATTGGACCACCGGCCGGTCCGAGGCGGGCTTGACCGTGAGCCGGTCGCCCTGGCTGCTGGGGAAGGCTCCACGCTTGAGCCCGACAACCGCCACGGCATCCCACTCCAGACCCTTGGCCTGGTGGACGGTCATCAGGGCCACATCGGCATGGCGGTCGTCCCCGTCAGCAGGCATTTCGGGACTCTGGTCCAGGGATGACAGCCAGGAGACGAACCCGCGCAGGCTGGGCCCCAGGCCTTGGGGCAGCTCGGACAGGTAGACATCCACCTGATCCAGCAGGGCTTGGATGCCCATCTTGGCCTGGCTGGGCTCCAGAGGATGTCCAGGATTGGCCAGGGAGCGGGCCAGCACCAGGTCCACGTCCAGATCCAGGGCGCGGATGGCGGCGATGACCACCTGACGCAGGGGGGCCGAGGACTCGGCCTGGACCTGGCAAATGACCCGGGCGGCCTCGGCGGCCAGGGCCCGCCCTCTAACAGAGAGCCCGGAACTCTTCAAGAGGTCTGGCAGGTCGTCGCGCAGGAGCAAATCCACCAGGAAAACGTCGTTGGGAACCTGGTCACGGTAACGGTGCAGATCCTCGCGACGGCGGCGCGGATCAGGGTCGGACTCGACCAGGCCGGCCCTAACCAGGGCCCGGTACTGGCTGTCCTCATTGACCTTGGCGGCCAGGGAGGCCAGAGCGCTCAGGTCGGCCGCGTCCATGCCGAACCGGGCCGAGGCCAGCAGACGCATCAGAGAATCGCTGTCGGTGTGGTCACAGATCAGAGAGAGCAGAGCCCGCAGATCCATGACCTCGGGTCGATCAAAGAGGGAGGAGTACCCGACGACCTGGCAGCTCAGCCCTGCAGCCTCCAGGGCCTCGCGGTACCTGGGCAGGGCGGCCTTGGAGCGGAAGAGAACAGCCACGTGCGGCGCGTCACCCTGATTGCCATAGAGCTCGCGCGCCTTGAGGGCGAACCTGACCACCCCATCGATCTCCTGGCCGCCGGTGCTGTAGCCCAGGAGGCCCACGGTACCCGGGTCGGCATCCTCACGGGGACGGAGCCTGGCCACGTCCACCTCGCGCAGTTCAGCTTCGGACCGGCTCTCCTGGCCCCGATGGCGCAGGGGGACGGTCAGCTGGTTGGCGGCCTTGAGCACCCAGCTGGAGTTGCGGAAGGTGCGTGACAGGGTCAGCGGGTCCTGGTCCTGCGAGCGCCCAAAGGCGGTCACGCCAGACAGAGGACCGCCGCCGGAGGCGGGCCGGTCAGCCAGCATGCCGAACTGGGCCTGGAAGGTGCGGAAGGCCCCGGGACTGGCCCCGCGCCAGGCATAGATGGACTGGAAGGGGTCGCCCACGGCGGTCACAGCGGATCTGCCGGGCGCCTGGTCCGCACTCCCCTGATCCTCCTGTCGATTTTGCGGATGGAAGATGGCCGCTAGAAGCAGAGCCTGGGTGGTGGAGGTGTCCTGGTATTCGTCCAGAAAAACGTGACTGTAGCGGCGCCGCAGCTGGGCGCTGATGGAGGGGAAACGCTCGACCAGCTGGAAGGCGGCCAGGGTGAAGTCGCCGAACTCGGCCATGTTGGCCTGCCGCTTGGCCCGCTGGTAGTCCTGGACCAGGGTCAGCAGCTTCTCGCGTGTCAGAACCGCCCGTCGCATGGCATCCACCCGGTAGAGGCGAATGCTCTGCCGCTTGTCTTGGAAGGCCTTGATTTTGCCTTGATAGTGCTCGTCGGTCTCCTTCTTGCTGCGCTTGGGCGGCGTCCCGCTGGGTTTGGTCTCGGCGGCCGGCACGGGCTGGTCGCCGATGAGCTGGTCCGCTCGATCCACAAAGGCGCGGTCCCAGGCGCGGATCCGCTCCACCGCCTGATCGAAATCAGGGCAGTCGCTGCTGATCATGGAGGTGGTCACCGCCCCGGTCAGGGCCAGGACCCGGTTGACGGTGGTCGAGAAGGTCGCAGAGCCCAGGTCGTCGGAGTCGCCCTCCTGCGCCGAGGAACCAGCGGGAAAGATCAGATCCAGATGGTCGGCGACCACCTGGGAGGCCAGCTGGTAGGCCCCTGCCGAACTCAGTGGACGGGTGTCCTGGTCCATGCCCACCAGCAAGCCATACTGGCGCACGATGGACTGGAAGAAGGCATCATAGGTGGACACGGTCGGCTTGAGGAAGTTGCGTTCGGGATCCACGGTCGGGGCGCCTCTGCCCTGGTCGCGTCGGATGACCGCAGCCCCCACCCTGGACTGGAGCTCGGAGGCGGCCTTGCGGGTGAAGGTCAGCCCCAGGATCTGCTCGGAGGGCACTCCCCGGCGGATCAGGGCGATGATCCGGCTGGTCATGGTCATGGTCTTGCCCGAGCCGGCGCCGGCCACCACCAGAAGATCCTCATTGACATCCGCATCGACAATGGCGGACTGTTCGGCAGTCTGCTTCATTCCTGATCCTCCAGTAGATTGGGCGC
This sequence comes from Bifidobacterium asteroides, assembly GCF_030758775.1. NCBI lineage: Bacteria > Bacillati > Actinomycetota > Actinomycetes > Bifidobacteriales > Bifidobacteriaceae > Bifidobacterium > Bifidobacterium asteroides. The sequence continues at coordinate 483,606 of NZ_CP132384.1, read as the reverse complement.
CACCAGTTGCCATGCCTGGCATTCCTGGCCATTGCCGGCCCGATGGCAACGGGCCGGGTCGAAGACCGCGTCATCCAGGCCAGCCGCCAGTTTGACCCCGGCAGCGAAGAAGACCCTGGCTATCATGGTCAGCCCCCATACAGCCTGGGAGGAGACCCTGGCGGCTCGGACCATGGCCCACAGGTCCGCATCCACCCCAGGCGGCACCTGATCAGGCAGATCCGCAGGCTCGGCCTTGGACTTGAGCGGGGAGGGCATGCCGGTTCTGGGCTGAGCGATGGTGACCAGCCTGTCACCCTCGAACAGGGGCGGCTGATAGGCCATCTCCTCCCGGCGCAGGCCCGTTTGCGCATCCTTGGGCGGAGCCTGCAGCTGCAGGAGCAGGGACTGGCTCAGCTTCATCCCCTCGGTCCTCTCCAGATCGGGTGCCTGGGGCGAGCTCCAGGCCGCCCCCACCTCCGGGCTGCTGCCGGGCGTGGGCGGGAAGGCCAGTCCCAGCTGATAGCAGACCAGCTGCAGGTCGTTGAAGAGCTGCCCCTGGGTATAGGGGACCCTGCCGGTCTTGTAGTCCACCAGCCGCAGACGGATGCCCTCGGGCAGGGACCTGACCTCCAGACGGTCGATGCGGCCGGTCAGCCTGACCGTCGTCCTGGCATCCAGGGCTGCGGGGAAGCCGTCGACCAGGCCTGACATCAGGGCAAAGAGCCCGTCGGCATCCAAAGGCCTGTCAGGGAAGGTGGCTTTCCAAAGAGGGACCAGGTCCTCTACGGACAGGCTGACGTCGAAGGAACGCTCGCTCTGGACCCCCAGCAGGTCGCCGACCGGGACCGGGCTCTTGCCCTCCAGGCCGTATTCGGAATCCGATGAGCGGACGAAATAAGAGGCCAGGTTGTCCAGGATGGGCCCCACCCTGCTGCTGCGACCGCGCTGGTCATAGAGTTCGTCAGGGTCCCGCAGGCGCTGTTCCTGAGGAGCCAGATCCTGGTAGATGTCCAGGAGCGCATCCCGCACCTGCTGCTGGCGGGCGTCAGGATCACCCTGGCCGGGACGGTCCAGACCCTGGGCCGTGCCCTCACTGGCCACCTTGTGAATCAGGGATCCGAACTCCGTGGGCACCCTTGACGGGGAGGGGCCGGAGAACTGGTCACCCAGGGCCCACTCCAGTGGGCAGTTCCAGATGGCATCGACCGCTGAGGGCGAAAGAAGGACCACCTGGCGGTCGAACCGGTGCTCATGGCGGTGCTCACGACCCTGGTCACGGTTTTGCGTTTGATCCGCCTGCCCGGTTTGATGGACGGAAGCATGTGCAGAACGAGGGGCATGGTCCCTTTCAGTAACCGATGCGACACCTGTGGCGGCGCCCACAGCCCTTGACTCGGCGGCCTGTGCAGTATGAACTTCTTCCGCCGAGGCCGGTTCAGCAGCACCCTCCTGGTCATGGTCATAGAGGAAAGGCCAATGCCGGGGATCGGCAGAATCCTGGCCCTGATCGGCCAGCAGCCGCAGAGCTTGCACGGCATCGTCCACTCGCTCACGGTCGACTCGATCTTCCGGGAGCAGCGCCTGGACAGCCAGGATGGACCGGGCGGCCGCCGTCAGGCCCCTAGCAGACACCTCCAGCCCCCCGTAGCGCTCACTGCCGCCTGAGCCAGCGCCGACCATGCTGAACTCGGCCTGGCTCATATCTGCAGTGCGCGGATAACGTTCAGGCAGATAGCCGTAGAGGAAGTCCGAAGGAACCAGGTCATCGTTCCAGACCGCGCTGATGCGTACCTGGGTCCGGGCCCGGGTCAGCGCCTCCAGAAAACCCTTCTTCTCGGCGTAGAGGATGGAGCGCAGGGCAGGATCGTGGCTGAGCGTGTCCGCCAGGGGGTCGCCGATGCGGTCGTGCAGGACCAGATCGGCCAGCTCCTCGGCCCCGAACATGGTGTCGCGGGGAATCAGATTGGGCCAGACCCCGTCCTGGACGGCGGGCAGCCAGACCAGAGGCCAGTCAGTGGCCAGGGCCGCGGCCCCGGCGGGTGTGGTCAGGGTGACGGCGTGCTCGATGGGCCCGATCCGCGCCAGTGAGTCGGCCTCGATCTGCATGGTGCGCACCTGGTCCATGAAGGCCTCGACCGTGGGGAAACGACGGGAGCCAGCCGCGTACTGGAAGAGCCGCATAAGCGCGTCCAGACGGTCATTGGCCTCCTCACCCTCCTGGGTGGCCATCAAGGCCCGCCGCTGCCAGTCGTCGGCCAGGTCCAGGCTCCGCCAGGCCTCCCAGAGCACGTATTGGGGCTGACGGTCCTCCAGGGCGCTGATGCGTGTGGCCGTCAGGCGCAGAACCTGCAGGGCCTTGTCCAGGACCTGAACGTCAGGATCCTCACGGCGACCTCCTGCGATGGCGGTCATGGCCTCCAGAATGATTCCCGAGGATCGGTCATCCGGGTCCAGCACCAGCAGGGTCTCCAAGGCCTGAACCGACAGAATTGCTGGCTGTTGACCATCCCGGTCTCCCAGATCCACCGGCTGGTCTGGGGCCGAGGCGGCGGAGAAGGGACCAGACCCGTCCCCTGGCTCGACGGAATCGTGCCTGGTCAACAGGGAGTCATCGACGCTGATGCCGGATGAACGGTCCCTTTGAGCCCGCCGCTCGGCCAGGTCCTCGACCCAGGTCTGCCAGGCCTGTCCCAGGAGTGGCAGGTCCTCCAAGGAGCCCGCTGAGTCCGGGTCGCTCCCCTGCTGGTCGGACAGGGGGGCCAATGCAGCCATGGTCTCCATGATGGACTCCAGGCGTTCCATCCTGACGGGACGCTCTTGACGAGCGGCGGTTGCGGGAACCCGGAAGAGCGGGCCAGCCATCAGGGTGCGCAGGCGCGAACGGATCCAGGCTGCCACCTGGGCGGGATCGTCCGGGGCGCTTCCGGCAACACCAGGGTCCAGCACCGATTGGGCCAGCTCGACCAGGGCGAAGAGCCCCTGGATGGCGGGCTCCTGGCTGAGCGGACGGGTAACCGAGGAGAAGCGCACCGGCACGCCCTGAACGCGCAGCTTGCGGCCCAGGTTGCGCAGGGTCATGTTGTCGTGGGCGATGACGGCCATGTCGTTCCAGTCACGATCGTTGGCCAGAAACTCATGCTTGATCTGCCAAACCAGGTCATCGTCCTCCTGGTCAGGGGTGTGGAAGAGCCTGGTCTGCACGCTGCCGTCGCAGATAAGGCTGTCACCGGCGGCCAGGGGCGCCACCGGGCCGGCGCCGGGCCAGGCGGGCAGCTTGCCGGGTCTGTCGGGCAGAGGGGTGTCGCTCTCCTCAACCCCGGCGATGCCCAGGCTGACCCTGGCAGCCACCAGATCGGCGTAGGAGCCCTGGACGCTTTTGGCATGCTCTGCGGCCGCTTCAGGAACCACCATCCTCCGGGGTTTCAGGGTCACGGTGGCGGCGCCCAGGCAGGCGAAATCCTGGGCCAGCAGGGGGGCGGCGGCACCTGGCATGGGCTTGGACAAGGCCGTCAGGCGAGTGGCCAGAAACTCAGGATAGGAGCCGCGGAAGGACTGGACCGACTGATTGGGGTTGCCCACCAGAAGGAGTCGGCAGCCAGCCTGGTTCAAGCCCTGCAAGAGGCCCATCCCGGCCAGGGTGATGTCCTGCCAGTCGTCCACGACCAGCAGGTCAGGCAGGTCGTCATCAGCCAGCCCGCCTAGGGTGCGGGAAGCTTCGACCATGAGCATGGAGGGGTCCAGACGGAATTCGTCCGGGTAGCTCTCGGTGATGCTCTGGCGATACTCATCTTCCAGGGCGAAAGCCAGCCGCCACTGCAGGCCCAGCCGGTCGCGACGGTCAGGGTCCATGGGCTGTACGGCCAAGGCATCCAGAAGCTGGTCCCGGTCACCCCTGTCCAGGCCTAATTCCGTCATGCGGGCGAACATGTCCCGCAGCTGGGCGATGAACCTGTCGGCGACCCCTACGACCCGTCCTTGACCGTCGCCAACCAGGACGGCCGACCAGCCTGCCCCGTTGCGGAAGTAGCGTTCCAGGAGTCGGCAGACCGCACAGTCATCCCCGGCCTGTACATGCTCCAGATGGACGGTCATGACCTGCCTGAGCAGGGCATCCTCCTCGGCACCGTTAAGCAGTCTGGGCAGGAGCGGATCGTGGCCCCCCTGGGCCAGCCGGGACCGTGTCAGCAGACGGAAGGCCAGGGCCTGCAGGGTGCCCACAGGCCGGGTGCGGTCGGACCTGCCCCGCTCCAGAATGACCTGGCGGCTGACCTGGTCGGCCGCGGTCCTACCTGATACGGCCATGCTGGCACCATCGCCGAACTGCTCCATGCCAGCCAGCAGGGCCCGGGTGGCCAGCCTGGTCTTGCCGCTGCGGGGGGGGCCAGCCACCACCAGGGCCCGGGTGGGCCGACCCTCCTCGTTCCGGAGCCGATCGCCGATAAGGGCGCGGACCGGTTCCATGGCCTCTTGCGGATCCACCGGTGGCTGCTTGCTCATAACTACAAGAATAGGAGTCGGCATGGTCCATCTGCAGGCCCCGGAACCCACTGGTCCTGAACCCCGCAGGAGGCTCAAAGGAAGCCTGATCGGGAGCGGCGTGCTGTTATCGTGGATTACAGTTCTCAGGCAGTCCCCCGGAGGTGATGTCCCTTGCAGCAGAATGGTTCCCAGGCCTGGCGCCCGGGTGCGGTTCCAGCCATGGACCAGGCGCCGGCGCTGCCCGGGCTGCGGCTCCTGCGACCCCTTGATCTGGGAGGCACCGCCGCCGTCTACCTGTACGAGCAGGAGGGGCTCAACCGACCTGTGGCGGTCAAGGCGGCCCTCCAAGGCAGCATGGACCAGCAGACCCATCAGCTCTTTCTGCGCGAGGCCAAGACCCTGGCCAAGCTCTCCACCCACCCCTGCATCCTGAGCATCCACCAGGCGCTGGTCAGCGATGACGGACGGGATTGCCTGGTGCTCGAATACGCTCCGGGCGGCAGCTGCAAGACCATCATGCTCAAGGGGGGCATGGACCAGGAAGGCGTACTGGACCTGGGAGTGCGCATGGCTTCGGCCCTCTGCTGCGCCCATGAACGCGGGATCCTGCACCGGGACGTCAAACCCAGCAACTTTCTGATCACCGACCAGGGCCTGCCCGTCCTGGCCGACTTCGGCATCTCCTCTGGCATCTATGGAGGCGAACGGGCCGGCGGGCTTTCCATACCCTGGGCGGCCCCGGAGGTCCTGGCCAATCGCTCGGGAGGGTCCGAGGCCAGCGACATCTACTCCCTGGGCGCCTCGCTCTTCGGCATGCTGGCCGGCCGCTCCCCCTACGAGTACGCCTACCGGGCCAGGGATGAGGATCACCTGGCCCAGCTGATCCTGACAGCGGAAACCCCGGTTCTGCACATGGGTGAGGCCTCCCCTATGCTGGCTACGGTTCTGGAGAAGGCCATGGCCCATGACCGGGACGACCGCTACTACTCGGCGCTGGAGTTCGGCCGCGCCCTGCAGGAGGTCCAGCAGCAGCTCTACGGCCATGCGACGCCCTTCATCGGCGAGGGAATCGCCCCCTATCCGCAGGGAGATGCACGCTCGCACGCCCATACCGGAGCCATGTCAGGCCGGACAAAAAGCAAGGAGTCCGTTCACTCCTGGACCGGGACTGGGGTCAGCTCAAAATCGCGCCTGCAACAAGACAGGGAGGCGGCGGCTAACCATGAAGGCAGCCAGGCTAGGCGGTTTCCTGGCGGCCGCCGCCGTGTGATTCTTCTGGCGCTGATCCTCGCTGCCATCCTGGCCGTTGCCCTGGTCTGGGCCTTGGTTGTCGGCCTGCCAAACGGATCCGAGCGAGGTTCACAGCCGACTGCAGGTTCCTCCCAGATCCAAACCCAGCAGGCGCAGTCCCCGGACCCGACGGATTCGAGCGACCCTCATGACCTGCAGGAGGGCTCAGTTCCCTCGCCCACCCAGGGTCAGGGCCGCTACCAGGGCACCACGGCAGTTTTCGCTTGGGCCAATCCCGACCCCAAACCGGGAGACAGCTATGTTTGGCATCCCTTGGGCCAGGGCGGCGCCGAAGATCGTGGCCGCAGCGTACAGACCCGACAGCCGACCGCCCGCATCGACGATCCGCAGGGGGGCCAGACCTGCATCAGCGTCACCCTGGTGCGGGCCGACCGGAGCATGTCCCAGGAACCGACCATTATCTGCGCCGTTCAGTGAACCCTCGGTGGATGAATTTTCACATTCGACCACCCCGACTTTCACAGACCGCCAAGACCCTGCAAACCAGCTAAAATCAGTCCTCAGAGAGAGCATTGACGGCGGTCCGGGACGAGTTAAGAAGCCAAGCCTGTGTGGCAGGACAGGAAAGGAACCCAGGGGATTATGTACTTGCAGGGACGATTCCTGCGGATGCGCCGGGCCGGGCTGCGCCTGCGGCATGCTCTGGCCGTCCGCGCCAGGAACCCTGCCGCCATCCTGGCCGTCACGCTGACGGCGCTGGTCCTGCTCGTCCTGGGCGTCTTATTCGTGCATGGGGTGGACCGCCGTGCCGTTCAGGTGGATGACGGCAGCATCTGGATCACCTCCCAGAACGAGCGCAAGGTAGCCCGGTTCAAGCCCGACATCGGAGAGGCGGACGTGGCCCTGTCGACGGGCACCGACCGCTTCGACCTGGCCCAGAGCGGATACGCGGTCATCCTGGGCCGTGAGGGAGGCATGGCTCCCATAGCGGCCTCCACCGCCACCCTGGGGGACACCACCCGGTCGGATGCCAGGGTTCAACGGATGGTCAACGGGCCCACTCTGGCCCTCTTCCAGGCACGGACCGGCAGAATCTGGGTGGGCCGGGCCGCTTCGCCGGGAGATCTGGACCCTCAGCGCCGAGACCCTGTGCTGACCCTAGGCTCCGGGGCCGCCGTCACTGTGGATGCCTCCGGGGCCGTCTACGCCTACCGGCCCTCGGACGGGGTCGTGTTAAGGATCGACGGACCGGACTCCCGGGCCCACCGTGAGCTGGACTCTCTGACGGACCACACTCCCGTCCGGGCCACTGCATTCAGCGTCATCGACGGAAGACCCGTCCTCTTGGCAGGCGACCGGCTCTACTGGCCTAAGGGATCCATCCGGATAGCGCACCAGGGAGACCTGCAGCTCCAGTCCACTCCAGTGGATATGGACCGCCAGGGACCCTGGGTGGGCCTGACCGATCAGGAAAGCGTCCACCTGGTCGATCTGGATCACCCCCGGAATCAGGTTGAGACTCTAGGCACCGGCGGCAGCGGCCAACCCGCCCAGCCGGTATCCTCGGGCGGATGCCTTTGGACGGCCTGGGCCTCCTCGGGGAACAATTTCCTGCGGCTGTGCGCAACAGGGACAGCCGTACCGCGGGTCCGGTCACCGCAGCCGCGCCCCTCCACCCTGGAGGCCATCAGTCCCACCTCGGATCTGGTCTTCCGGGCCAACCACCGGAGGGTCATCCTCAACGACGTGCTGACTGGCGATGTCTGGAATCCTCGATCCTCCACCAAGGTGATTCGGCCGCAGTGGCAGACCATGGAGGTCAAGCACGCGGACAGGACCGATCAGCGTCAGGACTCGGCCGACAATCGCCAGCGGTTCGCGGCCACCTGTCGATCAGGATCCCAACCCATCAAGGCCGAGGACGACAGTCTGGGCATCCGGGCCGGTTCCAGAGCCCTGCTGGACCCCCTGCGCAACGATCGCCAGACGGACTGCTCGGTTCTGCGAATCGAGGATGCGCGCAGCTCGCAAGGGAATCTGCGCCTGTCTCCGGTCATGAACGGCCGCTACCTGCAGGTGGATGCCAGCGACGCACCTGTGGGTCGGGCCCGAATCAACTACTCCATAACCGACGGACGCGGACAGGTCTCCTCGGCTGGCATCGACCTCAGCATCGCCCCTGCCAAGATGGACCGAGGCGACCAGGCACCGGTCCAGAACGACACCCCTCCCGAATACGAAGTGGAGCAGGGCGCCACGACCACTGTCAACGCCCTGGCCGGCTTCGAGGATCCTGATGGGGACCCGCTGACCCTGGCCGGCGCCGAGTCCGTCAATTCGGATCGGATATCCCTGTCCACCAGGGCTGACGGACAGCTGACCATGAGCGCCGGGTCGGCCACCTCCGGTCGGCTGGCTGTCAAAGTCACTGTTTCCGACGGAGTCATGAGCGGTCAGGGACTGATCTACTTCACCGTCAAACCCGTCAATACCCTGGCTCCACTGGTCGATCCGGTCATTCGCCAGGCCGCTCCCGGCCGAGAGGCCACCGTGGACCTGAGCAGGAGCGTACACGCCAATGCCGCTCAGCCGCTCCGCCTGGTCCGGGTCGACAAACCCGATGGAATCCAGGTGGAGGTCAACGCCGAAAGCCTTTCCTTCACCGCCACCGCCGCCAACCCGGGCACCTATTATGTGCCCTACCGGGTGGCCCAGGGTGACCGGGAGACCCAGGGGCTGGTCAGGCTGGAGGTAGAACACGGCCAGGGCGGATCCGCGCTGCCGGTTCCTGTCAACGACGTAGCCCTGCTGGGGGCCGACCAGACCGCCATCGTCGATCCGCTTGACAACGACCTGGATCCCATGGGCGGAGTGCTGGCCCTGACCGATGTGCGCGTGGATCCGGACTCCGGCATCAAGGTCGGCATCGTGGACCACCGCCGGGTCTACCTGTCTGCCAGAAAAATCCCCACACGGCCGCTGAGCATCGCCTACACAGTTGCCAACGCCGATGGTACGGCTCAGGGGACCATCGTCCTGCAGCCCCCCTCCCTGAGCAGGGCGGCCTCGGCGCCCAAGGCCCCGAATCTGACGGTTGGGGTCCGCTCATCGGGCCTGGTCACGGTTTCGGTCATGGACAAGGTCGCTCACGCTGACGGGACCAGCGTCACCCTGGACCAGCAGCTGACTACGGATCAGCGGACCTTTGCAGGCTTGGCCTTCGTATCCGGGGACACGGTCAGATATCAGGCCAGCGAGCGCACCGGGGACTTCCCGGCCACCTATACAGTCAGGGACGATCTGGGCAACGCGGCCTCAGGCACCATCACCTTCCGGGTGCATGCCTCCGACCCGGCCAGCAAGCCCGCGCCTACACCCAAGGATTTGCGGGCCCAGGTGGCTGCCGGGACCAAGGTGCGCATCCCCGTCCCATTGACCGGCATCGACCAGGATGGAGATTGCGACACCCTGTCCGGCTTGGGCAACCAGGCGCCCAGGCTGGGCAGGATCGTCAAAGCCGGGGCCGACTACCTGATCTATGAGGCCTATCCCGACTCGCACGGCACCGACGAGTTCACCTACGCCGTGGAGGACTGGGTGGGGCAGCGTGCCCAGGCGCGCGTACGCATCGGGGTCTTCCCTGACTCGTCGGTGACCGGGGTCTTCGCCCGGGACGACAAGGTCAGGCTGCGGCCTGGGACCGTGGCCGATGTGCCAGTCCTGCTCAACGACATCTCCGGGGATGATGACTCCTTGAGTCTGGACCCCCACCTGGAGCGCCAGGGCCTGGACCAGGCCAGCGTGGAAAACGGCATGATCCGGCTGACCTCCCCCTCACAGCCAGGCACCTCCTACCTGGTCTACCGGGCACGCAACCGGGCGGGACTGAGCGACCAGGCCACCCTGACCGTGGTCTCGGATCCTCAAGCCCCCATCCAGCCGCCCATAGCCCAGGATTACCAGGTGGCTCCCGAGGACACCGTGGACAAGCGCAGCGTGGAAGTCAATCTGGCCGACTCCATCAGCAATCCATCCGGCACCCTCGATGACCTGCGCCTTGGGATTCATCCTGGAGCCAGGGCCCACGCCAGGACCGCAGGCGAAGCCGGCTCCGCCAAGCTGGTCATCGATCTGACCGACCAGGCCAGGGCTGTGCCCTACACCGTCACCAACACCCGGTACAAGATCACCTCAATGGCCTTTGTGAAGGTCCCCGCCTATGGGGTATTCCCTCCAGTCCTAAGACCCCGCGCTCCGGCCCTCAAAGTGCGGGCTGGTCAGAGCATCACCATCGACATCGCCGATCAGGTCAGGGTGGGTGCAGGCAAGACCGCACGGATCACCTCCCGCCAGTCCGTTTCGGCCACCAAGTCCGACGGATCCGACCCCTATGTGGATGAGCACACCCTGAGGTTCACCGCCGCCAAGGACTATGCCGGTCCAGCCTCACTGACCTTTGCCGTCCGTGACGGGGATCCAGGCGGCCAGGCCATCATCAACGAGTCGGTGCTGACCCTGCCCATCACCGTAACAGGCGGCAGAGCATCCCCGCCGGTCCTCTCGGCACCGGTCATCGATCTGGTGGCCGGGGAGCCTGCACAGACCATATCCCTGCATGCCATGACCCGTTGGCCCCAGGGAAGCGACCCGGCAGACAGCACCTTCTCCTCCGGGGACCCCCAGGGGCCGATCCATGCCAGGCTGAGTCCTCGGGGCCAGCTGAACGTGTCCGCTGACAAGACCGCAACGCCTGGCACCAAGGCAACCCTGCCGGTGACCATTACCGGTTCATCCGGCGATGTACATACGGCCCTGGCCTTCCGCATCGTCGCCACCACCCGGCCCCTGGCTTCGGTCCCCTCACGTCAGGTGGGGCTCAAAGCCGGGCAGAGCATGGAGCTGAACCTGTTCGACGGCGCCCTCAACCCCTTCCCCGACACTCCGCTGCGCTTGGTCGGCCTGGTCAGCGATGACGCTTCACGACTGACAGCCAGCAACCTGGGCGACGGGAGGATCGCCATCAAGGCCGATCGTGACATCGGCGCCTCCACCAATACCATTCTGGCCACGGTCGAGGATGGCAGCCGTGATCCGGGACGCCGGGTGAGCGCCACCATCACCGTGGGCATCATCGACCGCCCGCAGGCCCCCAGAATGCTGGCGGGCGCGGCCCAGGCCGGCGACGGAACGGTTCGCCTGGCCTGGGAGCCGGGCGCAGCCAACGGCAGTCCGGTGGACGAGTACCGGGTCTCCTACACCTCATCGGCAGGCTCGGGACAACGTTCCTGCGGCAATGCCGTCACCTGCCGGGTCGACGGGCTGGCCAACGGCCATGACTACTCCTTCACTGTCCAAGCCCACAACCAGGTGGGCTGGTCCCCTGCCTCCTCGCCGGCGGCAGCCAGACCGGACGCGCTTCCCGGAGGCGTGCAGGCACTGACCGTGGACGGCGGCAGCAAGGAAACTCTGACCGTCACCTGGCGCCCGCCAGAGAATCATGGCTCGCCCATCCAGGGCTATGCGGTCCACGGCGAGGGTTCCGGCTGCGGTTCGCCACGATGGCGCGCGGCCACCGCCACCAAGGCGGTCTTCGATGTCGGCCATGACGAGGCAGGAGCCACCTGCACGGTGAGCGTGACTCCGGCCAATATGGCCGGATCCGGACCTGTGGCCTCAGCCTCTGGAGCCACCTGGTCGCATCCGGATCCCCCTGCATTCCAGACTCTTGAGTACCAGGGCAAGGACCAGGTCAAGCTGGTCCTTGCCCCCGGGGGCGAACACGGCCGGTCCTGCGCAGACATCCAGGTGAGCATCGATGGCCTCGACTCCGACAAGGCCTCCTGGACCCTGCCCTGCAACCAGCCGGAGGTCAGTGAAGTCATCACCCTGCCTGCTGGATCCGCCAAGCCAGGTGACACGCTGACCTTCCGGGCAGTCGCTCGCATCCGCGGGATGGGGTCCGAAGGCCATTCGCCTGCCGCCACCAAGGAGCTGATCCTGCCCAAGGAGACCGACAAGCCAAGAGACAAGACCCTTACCCGTCAGGGGTCCCCTCAGCAGACAAGGATGAATGACCATGGATGAACGAAACGCACACGAACCCATCCAGCAGGACGGCACCATCCCGGATGACGCGACCAGGAGAAGTACCCCCAAAGCCGTCCGCGAGGAGGGCAACGAGAGCCGACGGATCCCTGCCGACCGACTGGATGTACTCAAGCGGCAGCGCCAAGCCCTCATGGCCGGTCTGGGCCAGCAGGAATCCACTCCTGCGGTGAGCGACGACCGGACCCGGCCCGGTCGCATCCCTGTGTCTGCCAGACAAAGAACAAGCCGGGAGTCCGGAGCGGAATCCAGCCCATCTGACCGCACCATGATTGAAGACGGGACCATCCCCGGCCGCCAGCCGGTCCGTGACCTGTTCGCCCGGCCCTCATCAGCTCCTGCAAGGCCTGACCTTGTCGATGTCACTGATCAGTCCCGTCATACCCAGCCGGGGAAGACCTCGGCCCCCACGTACGCAGTCAGGACCGACGAACCCGGGGAGATGGAAGAGACAGAACGGGACAGACGGTCTTCCACCGAAGCAGCGGATCGAGCAGCAGGCGCCAGGCAGCAGAGGCGATCAGTCCAGACCGCAGGAAGCAGCCAGGCCGCCGTGGATGTGCCGACCTTCGCCGGCCTCTTCCGCTCCATCGTGGACAACGTCGGCCAGGCGGTGCTGGGCAAGGAGGAGACCATCGCCCTGTGCGTCACTGCCCTGATCGCGGGAGGCCATGTGCTCCTGGAAGACAATCCAGGCACCGGCAAGACCCAGCTGTCACGCGCCCTGGCTGCCTCCATCGCCGTGGACTGCAAGCGAATCCAGTTCACCCCCGACCTGCTGCCCTCTGATCTGCTGGGCGTGACCTTCTATGACCAGTCTCAAGGACGATTCTCCTTCCGGCCTGGGCCGGTCTTCGCCTCCCTGGTTCTGGCCGACGAGATCAACAGGGCCTCCCCCAAGACCCAGTCGGCCCTGCTGGAGGTCATGGAGGAAGGCCAGGTGACCGTGGATGGCCGCACCTACCGCCTCCCCCGGCCATTCATGGTTATGGCCACCCAGAATCCCATCGAGCAGCTGGGCACCTATGCCCTGCCCGAGGCGCAGATGGACCGCTTTCTGATCCGCACCTCGCTTGGGGCGCCTGGGCACGATGCCAGCATGCGCATCCTTCAAGAGGCCGACATCCGCGACCGGGCAGGCCTGGTGGAACCGGTGGTCGACGCCGCCCAGGTGGAGGCCATGGCCGCCTGCGCCTCCAAGGTCTTCTGCGATTCCTCCATCATGGAATACGTCATCCACATCATCGAAGCCACACGGCACAGCCCCGCCATCCGGGTCGGCTCCTCCATCAGAGGCGGGCTGGCTCTGGTCCGTTGCGCCAGGATCCGGGCCTGTGCCCAGGGCCGCGACTACGTGATCCCCGATGACGTCAAGGACCTGGTCGACCCCATCCTGGCCCACCGGCTGGTCCTGACCGCCCAGAGCAGGCTGGCGGACATGGATGAACACCAAGCGCTGGCCGAAGCCCTGGCCAAGGTCCCCGTCCCCACAGGAGAGCAGTGAGCCATGACCGCCTTCGCCAGCCGACCTGCCCCGAAAGCGAGACCGGCATCCTCGACAGGATCCGAACAGAGCCTGCGATCCCGGGCCGCCGGCCTATGGCAGTCGATCACCGCCCTGGGCCGGGCTATGGCTCTGGCCGCACTCCTGTGCGCTTTGGCCTTCGTCCCTACAGGCTGGCGTGAACTGCTGGCGGGCGCTCTGCTGGGCGCGGGCATGCTGCTGTTTGGGCTGCTGACGAGCCTGGGCAACCTGTCCTGCAACGCTGAAACGAGTCTGAACCAAGGCCATCTGGAGGTGGGTGGCCAGGCCGAGCTGGTCCTGGTTCTGACCAACCCAGGCAGCCGTTCCACCCGTCGCGGCCGAATCGGTCTGGCTCTAGGCCAAGGAACGGTCATTGCGCCCCTGCCAGCCCTTGCCCCCGGCCAGAGTCACCAGATCAGCTTGAAGCTGGAAGCCAGGTCCCGTGGCGTGATTGACCTGGGCCCGGTGACCATGGAGGCCGGCGATCCGCTGGGGTTCATCCGTCGCCGCCGAATTCTGACCGGCGCCCGAAAACTCTACATCCATCCCCGCACGGTGGCCCTGCCGCCCCTCGAAGCCGGGCTGGAACGCGACCTGGAGGGGGATCCTGGTTCCGGCATTGTCGACGACGATCTGGAATTTCATGCCCTGCGCCCCTACGTTCCGGGCGATGACATAAAACGGGTCCACTGGTTGTCCACTGCCCGGGCCGGCACCCTGATGGTCCGCCAGTACGAGCCCACCCTGCGCACCAGGACCGAACTGATCCTGGACGGCCAGGCCGCCTCCTACCGGAACGCGGATGAGTTCGAACTGGCGGTCGAAATTTATGCTTCCCTTGGCTGCCGATGCCTGCTTGACGGCCGTCGGCTGCAAGCGTTGGCTCCGGAACCGGACGATCCTGATGCCCATGGAACCACCCTGCCTACGGAGGATCCCCGTAGCTTTCTGGATGCCTGCAGCGCCATCCGCCCCCGTCAGGACAGCTACGACAAGCCCGACCTGGCTGAGGCTCCCGAGCGGACCTGTCTGACCATCCTGGTGACCGGTTCGCTGGGCGACCGCCAACCCTCAGCCCTGATGGACGGATCGGCCCAAAGCGCATCTCCGGTCATGCTGCTGGCTGCTGACTTGGGCGCCCATCCAAGCCTGCAGACGCAGCCGGGGTTGGTCAACGCTGTTTTGGGCAACAGGAAGGACCTTCCCATCCTCTTGGAGAACCAGCCATGAGCACATCAGCATCGTGGATGGACCAAGCCCAGAGGGAGCCTATCCGCCTGATCGACCGGACTGGTCTGCAGTCCACTGTCGACCCGACCAGGCGCCGCTCCCCCATGATTCTGGTCGCCGCATTGGCTCCACTCGATCTGCTGGCCGGACTGCAGCTGCTGCCGGTCTATGGCAGTCTGCCCTTCTGGCTGACAGTGGGAGCCGCAGCATGTCTGGCCGGACTGTTGATCGCCATGCTCCCCCGCCGCGGCATTGCCACAGCCCTCCTGCAGCCTCTGCTGCTGATCGCAGCCCAGTTCCTGCTGGGCCCCATCCTCGCTCTGAACGGGACCACCCTGGCCCATGTCCTGCCCACCTGGGCAACCCTGGCACAAGGTTGGTCCGCCACCTTCGGCGCTTTCAAGACCCTGGCAGCCATCGATCCCCCACTCGGCCAGGAAGCAGGCGGACTGATGGCTCTGTGGACGCTGATGCTCTGGACCTGCTATCTGGCCGTGCTGCTGGCCC
Organism: Bifidobacterium asteroides; assembly: GCF_030758775.1. NCBI lineage: Bacteria > Bacillati > Actinomycetota > Actinomycetes > Bifidobacteriales > Bifidobacteriaceae > Bifidobacterium > Bifidobacterium asteroides. The sequence continues at coordinate 468,527 of NZ_CP132384.1, read as the reverse complement.
GCCATGGCCTGGGTCGCAACCTGGGACGGCCCGCGCACCCCGTGGCCGTCCTGACAGCCACGCTGCCCATCCTGGCCGCCATGGCTGTGTCAGCAGCCCTAGGCACCAGCAGGGGCCTCTACCCGGCATTGACGGGTGGCATCCTCTGGCTGCTCCTGCTGATCTGGTGCGCCAGCGGGCTGGGGCTGATCCGTCTGCAAGGGCTCGCATCCACTCTTCTGGCCTTGGCACTGACAGCTGGACTGATTTTCTCCGCTGGACTGCTGCCCGCCCCGACCCGGCTGGTCATTCGTGACCACTATCAGCCGCCCATGGACCCCTACCAGTTCACCAGCCCCTTGAGCGACTACCGGGCGTACATCAAACGCCACCGCGACGATACCCTGGTCACGGTCCGCAACCTGCCCGCTGGCACCCCGGTCCGTATGGCCGTCATGGACCGTTATGACGGCAAGGTCTGGAATCTGTCCGACTCCTCGGGCGCAGGAGCAGCCGACTACCGGCGCATCGGCGCCCAGATCCGCACGGAAAGGCAGCAGGAGCAGGCCCAAGACAGCGGACAGGCCGGACAGCCTTTTACCGCGACCTTCCTGATCCGGGAGGGGTTCGACCATGCCTGGTTGCCCTCCGCCGGACAAGTCGACGGCATCGATACGGATCAGGGCCTGCAACGCAAGGACCTCTACTTCAACAAGGCCACAGACACCGCACTGACCGATCAGCCCCTGCAGAAGGGGACCAGCTATTCGGTGCACGGCGTGGCCGAAGGCCGACCTGCAACCCGTCGTATAGCTGACAGCGATCCTGGAGATGCGCAGGTGCCTGCCCTGGCGGATGCACCTGAGAGCCTGCCCAAGGCGGCTGCTTCCATGACCTCCATGCAGGTGCGCGGCGGCGCCAGGGCCCTGGCCATTGAGGAACGGCTGCACCGGGAGGGATGGTTCTCCCACGGTCTGGCAGGAGACTACCCGTCGCCCTCCGGCCATGGCGACTATCGGATCAATCAGCTCCTGCAAGGCCAGGCCATGGTGGGCGACAGCGAACAATACGCCTCGGCCATGGCCCTCCTGGCCCGGCAGATGGGCCTGCCATCCCGAGTGGTCTTGGGATTCCTGCCCAAGAACCGCGATGGCTCCATCAGCCGGGCACGGACCAGGACCCAGGCGGACGGGAGCACCAGAATCGACTTCACCGGACGCGATGCCCAGGCCTGGGTGGAGGTCAGTCTGAAAGGACTAGGGTGGGTCCCCTTCTACCCCACCCCACCGGAGACCAAGATCCCGGACAAGTCCTTGGACTCCACCCCACCCAATCCGCGCACCCTGGTCCGCCAGCCGCCGCCCCCGCTGGTCGATCCTCCCCGCGACGACCGGGCCACCCAGGGTCGAACTACCGTCGGCGGACAGGAAGCATCGCGACAATCTTCACCCTCCTTCTGGAAACGGTACGGACCTTTGATAGCCAGAGTGACGCTCTGGACCATGCCGCTCTGGCTGCCGGCTCTCCTGGTTCTGGCCCTGCTGGCTGTCAAGGCTTGGCTACGCCGACGGGCCCGGTCGACCGGCGACCCGAAGACACGCATCCGCGCCGGCTGGCGACAGATCGGCAACCTGGGCAGACAAACCGGCCTGCCCCTGGAGGGCACCCGTAGCGAGCAGGCAGCTCTGATCGCCCAGACCCTGCTGGCTGACCCCCCAGGGTCCTCGTCGGCTGGTCTGCGCCGGGATCTGGATCGACTGCGCAACATGGCCGATCAGGCCTCGTTCGACCGGCACCCTTCAGACGAGCAGGAGGCCGTAGACTGCTGGCAGCTGGTGGACAAGCTGCGATCCGCCATCCTGGCATCCCTGCCACGAACCCGACGCTGGCGGACCCTGCTTTCCCCGAGGCACCTGCGCTGACCTATCTGCCATGGCTGAAATCGCCGTGACGTGTCCTTCGCGCCCAGAACCGGTCACTAAACAGCCATCGTCTGCCACTATCTACCGGCAGAACCTAGATCGCAAGAAAAACAAGATGAGGGCCCGTGCGATCGCTATGATCGCACGGGCCCTCATCCTTTATCACATATCCGGCAGCCGAATCCGCTAGGCCGGGTCATCCGGCCCAAGCGGATCTGCGGCTACCGGTTGTTCAGACGCTCACTGGTTGGAGTGCTGATCCTCCGAGGAGGAGAAGGTGGCCGAACCAGGCTGCTGGGACGGATTCTGGGCGGAGTCACTGCCATCGGCGGCATCCGAAGATCCGGCGCCCGCGGCAGCCGTCTGATCGGCGGCCTCAGCTGACGGATCCTGCACATTGGGGGTGTCCAGATGGCTCTGGCCGCCCTGGTCGTTGAGGAAGTCGTCAGGGTTGAAGTCGTCGCCCAGCTTCAGATCCCCGAAGTCGATGTTGGAGAAGTCCACATCGTTCAGGTCGGCGTCGCTCAGATCCACGTCGCCGCCACCCAGGCCGAAGTTGGGGTAGATGGTGTCGCGGATGGCCTTGTCGGGCTCCACAGTGGCGTTGCGGTACCTGGCCAGGCCGGTGCCGGCAGGGATCAGCTTGCCGATGATCACGTTCTCCTTGAGACCCTTGAGGTCGTCGACCTTCTGGTTCAGGGCGGCCTCGGTGAGCACGCGGGTCGTCTCCTGGAAGGAGGCGGCCGACAGCCAGGAGTCGGTGGCCAGGGAGGCCTTGGTGATGCCCATGAGCTCGGGGCGTCCAGCAGCCGGCTTGCCTCCGGCCTTGACGGCCTTCATGTTGGCGGCCTTGAACTTGGCCTGGTCAACCAGCTCGCCGGGCAGCAGGTCGGTGTCGCCCGAGTCGATGACCGTGACGCGGCGGAGCATCTGGTGGACGATGACCTCGATGTGCTTGTCGTGGATGTCCACGCCCTGGGAGCGGTAGACCGTATGCACCTCGTTGACGATGTTCACCTGGGCAGCGCGCGGGCCGAGGATGCGCAGGATCTTCTTGGGATCCACGGAGCCCTCGATCAGCTGGGTGCCGGCCTCGACGTGCTGTCCGTCCTTGACCATCATGGGCGCACGGCGGGTGACCGGGTAGGTCAGCGCCTCCACGGAGGTGTCGTCGGGGGTCAGGGTCACCTGGCGGCCGCGATCAGTGTCCTCCACCTTGACGGTGCCGGGGAACTCCGCGATGGGAGCCTCGCCCTTGGGGGTACGGGCCTCGAAGAGCTCGGTGACACGGGGAAGACCCTGGGTGATGTCGGAGGCCGAAGCCACGCCGCCGGAGTGGAAGGAACGCAGCGTCAGCTGGGTGCCGGGCTCGCCGATGGACTGGGCAGCCACAATGCCCACAGCCTCGCCCACATCCACCAGCTTGTTGGTGGCCAGGGACCAGCCATAGCACTTGGCGCACACCCCGCGGGTGGACTCGCAGGTCAGGACCGAACGGGCCTTGACCTCCTCCACGCCGTGGGCGACCATGTCGCGAAGGACATCCATGGACAGGGCGTCGCCACGCTTGTAGAGCACGGTCTTGCCGTCCTTGGGGTCGATGACGTCGGCGGCCAGGAGCCTGGAGTAGGGTCCGCCGTCGGCGGCCTTGACCAGAACCAGGTTGCCCTGCTCGTCGCGCTCGGCCACCTTCATGGTCAGACCGCGCATGGTGCCGCAGTCCTCCTCGCGCACGATCACGTCCTGGGAGACATCGACCAGGCGACGGGTCAGGTAGCCCGACTCGGCGGTGCGCAGTGCGGTGTCGGCCAGACCCTTGCGGGCGCCGTGCTGGGAGATGAAGTACTCCAGCACCGACAGGCCGTCGTGGTAGTTGGACTTGACGGGTCGAGGGATGATCTCGCCCTTGGGGTTGGCCACCAGGCCTCGCATGCCGGCGATCTGGCGGATCTGCATCCAGTTGCCTCGTGCCCCGGACTGGACCATGATGTTCACGTTGTTGTCCGGAGTGAAGTGTTCCTGCATGGCGTCAGCCACCTTGTCGGTGCACTCGGTCCACAGGTTGATCAGCTCCTGACGGCGTTCCTCGTCGGTCAGCAGACCCATGTCGTACTGGGAGTTGACCTTGGCGGCCTGCCCCTGGTACTCGTTGACGATCTTTTCGCGCTCGGGCGGCACCACGATGTCGGAGAAGGCCATGGTCACGCCGGACCACTGGGCCCGGGTGAAGCCCAGATCCTTCAGGGCATCCAGGGTGGCCGCGACCTGGGCGGTCGAGTACCGGGTGGCGATGTCGTCCACGATGCCGGACAGCTTGCCCTTGGGCACCTGCTCGTTGATGAAGGGGTAGTCCACAGGCAGCGTCCGGTTGAACAGGACCCGCCCGTAGTTGGTGGCGAAGAGCCTGGATCCGTCCTTGAAGACCTCCTCCTTGACCACGTCGGGGCTGCCGGGCTCGGGGTCGATGACCTTGAGGTCGCCGGGCTCCCAATCCTTGGGCATGACGAAGTCGGCGGGGACCCGCAGCAGGATCTTGGCCTGCATGTCGATCTCACCCAGGTCCAGGGCCATCCGGGCCTCGGCCAGGCTGGAGAAGATCCGGCCCTGGCCCTTGGCACCGTCAACCACAGTGGTCAGGTAGTACAGACCCAGAATCATATCCTGGGAGGGCATGGTGACCGTGTGGCCGTCGGCGGGCTTGAGAATGTTGTCGGAGGCCAGCATGAGCGAACGGGCCTCAGCCTGGGCCTCTGCCGACAGGGGCAGGTGGACTGCCATCTGATCGCCGTCGAAGTCGGCGTTGAAGGCCGCGCAGGCCAGCGGGGGCAGGTGGATGGCCTTGCCCTCGACCAGGATCGGCTCAAAGGCCTGGATGCCCAGACGGTGCAGCGTAGGCGCACGGTTGAGCAGGACGGGGTGCTCGGAGATGACCTCCTCCAGCACGCCCCAGACCTCGGGGTCGCCGCGGTCGACCAGCCGCTTGGCGCTCTTCATGTTCTGCGCGTAGTTGAGGTCCACCAGCCGCTTGATGACGAAGGGCTTGAAGAGCTCCAGGGCCATGGGCTTGGGCAGGCCGCACTGGTGCATGCGCAGGGAGGGCCCGACCACGATCACGGAACGGCCCGAGTAGTCCACGCGCTTGCCCAGCAGGTTCTGACGGAAGCGGCCCTGCTTGCCCTTGAGCATGTCTGCCAGGGACTTCAGGGGGCGGTTGGAGGCTCCGGTGACGGGACGGCCACGGCGGCCGTTATCGAAGAGGGAGTCCACAGCCTCCTGGAGCATGCGCTTCTCGTTGTTGAGCATGATCTCTGGGGCGCCCAGCTCGATCAGGCGCTTGAGCCTGTTGTTGCGGTTGATGACGCGCCGGTAGAGGTCGTTGAGGTCGGAGGTGGCGAAGCGGCCGCCGTCCAGCTGCACCATGGGGCGCAGGTCGGGCGGAATGACCGGGACGACGTCCAGGACCATGGCCTCGGGCTTGTTGCCGGTGTTCAGGAAGGCGGAGACCACCTTGAGCCGCTTCAGGGCACGGGCCTTGCGCTGGCCGGAGCCAGTGTCGATCTCGTGGCGGAGCTCCTTGGCGGCACCCTCCAGGTCGAAGTCCTGCAGGCGCTTCTTGATGGCCTCGGCGCCCATGCAACCCTCGAAGTAGTCACCGTAGCGGTCCTGCATCTCCCGCCACAGATCCACGTCGCCCTCCATGTCGCCGGGCTTCAGGGTCTTGAAGCGGTCGAAGACGGCGGTGACCCTCTGGATCTGGTCGTCGTAGCGCTTGCGGATGGCGGTCATGTCCCGCTCGGCCCCGTTGCGCAGACGGGCCTTCATAGAGCCCTTGACCTCGTCGGTCTTCTCCAGCTCGGCCAGGTCCTCCTCCAGCTTCTTGGCGCGCTTGTCGATCTCCAGGTCGCGCTTCTTCCCAAGCTGGGTGATCTCGTTGTCGAACTCGTCCTGCAGGTCGGGCAGATCCTTGTGGCGCTTGTCCTCATCCACCTTGGTGACCATGTAGGCCGCGAAGTAGATGACCTTCTCCAGGTCCTTGGGCGCAATATCCAGCAGGTAGCCCAGCCGGGAGGGCACGCCCTTGAAGAACCAGATGTGGGTGACGGGGGCGGCCAGCTCGATGTGGCCCATACGCTCGCGGCGGACGCGGGAGCGGGTGACCTCCACGCCGCAGCGCTCGCAGACGATCCCCTTGAAGCGCACGCGCTTGTACTTGCCGCAGGCGCACTCCCAGTCGCGGGTGGGTCCGAAGATCTGCTCGCCGAACAGGCCGTCCTTCTCGGGCTTCAAGGTACGGTAGTTGATGGTCTCGGGCTTCTTGACCTCGCCATAGCTCCAGCCGCGGATGTCGTCGGCCGTGGCCAGTCCGATTCTCAGTTTGTCAAATGCATTGACGTCCAGCACTCTATGTCCTGTCTCTGATCTTGTAACTGCTCTGAAGTTTGCCTTTTAGCGGGATGCCCGTCAGGCGGGCATCCCTGTGACTGGTGGTTCAGCGGTACTCCGGCTCGGGAGCTGACTGGTCGGCCTTGGCGGCGGCGTCCGGGCGGGCGCCGATGTTGAAGCCCAGGTCGTCGGAGGCGGCGTTGGGGTCGTCGTCCTCGTCCTTCATCTCGATCACGTTGCCTTCGGCGTTGAGCACCTCCACGTTCAAGGAGAGCGACTGCATCTCCTTGAGCAGCACCTTGAAGGATTCGGGAATGCCGGCCGCCGGCAGGTTCTCCCCGCGCACGATGGCGCCATAGGCCCGCACACGGCCGTCCACGTCGTCGGACTTGGTGGTCATCATCTCGTGCAGGGTGTAGGCGGCACCGTAGGCCTCCAGGGCCCAGACCTCCATCTCGCCGAAGCGCTGGCCGCCGAACTGGGCCTTGCCGCCCAGGGGCTGCTGGGTGATCATGGAGTAGGGGCCGGTGGACCGGGCGTGGATCTTGTCGTCGACCAGGTGGTGGAGCTTGAGCATGTACATGTAGCCCACGGAGATCGGCTTGGTGAAGGGTTCGCCGGTGCGGCCGTCGTAGAGCACGGCCTTGCCGTCGTCGCCCACCAGGCGCTCGCCGTCACGGTTGGGCAGGGTGGTCTTGAGCAGGCCGTTCAGGGCATCCTGCCGTACGCCGTCGAAGACCGGTGTGGCCACGGCTGTGCCGGGCTCGGCCTTCTCCGCACCTGCCGGAATGTGCTTCTTCCACTCGGCCTCCAGGTTGGGATCCAGGCTGATGTCCCAGCCGGAGTGGGCGATCCACCCCAGATGGAGCTCCAGGACCTGGCCCAGGTTCATACGCGAGGGCACGCCCAGGGGGTTGAGCATGATGTCGATGGGAGTGCCATCGGCCATGAAGGGCATATCCTCCTCGGGCAGGATCCTCGAGATGACGCCCTTGTTGCCGTGGCGGCCGGAGAGCTTGTCGCCTTGGGTGATCTTGCGGTGCTGGGCGATGTAGACCCTGATCATCCGGTTGACGCCGTTGGGCAGCTCGTCGCCGTCCTCCTCGGCATCCTCGCGGGTGACCTCCTTGACCTCGATGACCGTGCCGGTCTCGCCGTGGGGCACCCTGAGGCTGGTGTCGCGCACCTCGCGGCTCTTCTCGCCGAAGATGGCCCGCAGGAGCCGCTCCTCGGGGGTCAGCTCGGTCTCGCCCTTGGGGGTGACCTTGCCGACCAGGATGTCTCCGGCCTCGACCTCGGCACCGATGCGGATGATGCCGCGCTCATCCAGGTTGGCCACTGCGTCCTCGCCCACGTTGGGCAGGTCGCGGGTGATCTCCTCGGCGCCCAGCTTGGTCTCGCGGGCGTCGGTCTCGTACTCCTCGATATGGATGGAGCTCAGGGTGTCGTCCTGGACCAGACGCTGGGAGATGATGACGGCGTCCTCGTAGTTGTAGCCGTTCCAAGGCATGAAGGCCACCAGGAGATTCTTGCCCAGGGCCATCTCGCCCTTCTGGGTGGCGGGGCCATCGGCCAGGACCGTGCCGGCCTCGACCCGCTCCCCATCCTTGATCAGGGGAACCTGGTTGTAGCAGGTGGTCTGGTTGGACCGCTGGAACTTGGCCAGCTTGTAGGAGGACTGGGTGCCGTCGTCATTCATGACGCGGATGATGTCGGCGGAGACGTAGGTGACCACGCCCGGCTTCTCGGCCAGGATGACATCACCGGAATCGATGGCGGAGCGCCACTCGGAGCCGGTGCCCACCAGGGGACGCTCGGACTTGACCAGGGGGACGGCCTGACGCTGCATGTTGGTGCCCATCAGCGCTCGGTGGCCCTCGTCGTGCTCCAGGAAGGGGATCAGGGAGGCGCCCACCGAAACCATCTGCCGGGGGGATACATCCATCAGGTCCACCTGGGAGACGGGCACATCCTTGGCCTCGGCCTCGGCGTCACGCACCAGGGCCTCGTCCTCGACGAAGTGTCCGGTCTCGTCGATCTCCTGGTTAGCCTGGGCGATGGTGTGCTCGGACTCCTGGTCGGCGGTCATGTAGACCACGTCGTCGGTCACCTGGCCATCGATGACCTTGCGGTAGGGGGTCTCGATGAAGCCGAAGGGGTTGACCCGGGCGAAGGTGGCCAGGGAGCCGATCAGACCGATGTTGGGGCCTTCAGGGGACTCGATGGGGCACATGCGTCCGTAGTGGGAGGGGTGCACATCGCGCACCTCCATGGAGGCGCGGTCGCGGGACAGGCCGCCGGGGCCCAGGGCCGAGAGACGACGCTTGTTGGTCACGCCGGCCAGCGGGTTGTTCTGATCCATGAACTGGCTCAGCTGGGAGGTTCCGAAGAACTCCTTGATGGTGGCGTTGACCGGGCGGATGTTGATCAGGGACTGCGGGGTGATGGCCTCCGCGTCCTGGGTGGTCATTCTCTCGCGGACCACGCGCTCCATACGGCTCAGGCCGGTGCGCAGCTGGTTCTGGATCAGCTCGCCCACCTGGCGGATGCGGCGGTTGCCGAAGTGGTCGATGTCGTCCACGTCTACCCGCAGCTCGATGTCCTGGCCGTCGCGGCGGCCGGGGAAGGTCTGCCCGCCGGCATGCAGGGTCACCAGGTACTTCAGGGTGGCGATGATGTCCTCGGGGTGGAGGCTGCGGTCGTTGAAGTCGGTCTCAAGACCGAGCTTGCGGTTGATCTTGTAGCGGCCGACCCGGGCCAGGTCGTAGCGCTTGGTGTTGAAGTAGAAGGAGTCCAGCAGGTTGCGGCCGGCCTCGGGCGAGGCGGTGTCCGCGGGCCGGATCTTGCGGTAGAGGTCGGTCAGGGCCTCGTCCTGGGTCTCGATGGTTTCCTTCTCCAGGGCGTCCAGCACCAGCGGGTAGCCCTTGAAGGCCTTGCGGATCTGCGGCTTGGTCATGCCGATGGCCATGAGGAAGACGATGGCGGACTGCTTGCGCTTGCGGTCCACGCGCACGCCCAGCACATCGCGCTTGTCGATCTCGAACTCCAGCCAGGCGCCCCGGCTGGGGATGATCTTGGCTCCGAAGATCTCCTTGTCGGAGTTGCGGTCCTGGGTGCGGTCGAAGTAGACGCCAGGAGAGCGGACCAGCTGGGAGACGATGACGCGCTCCGAGCCGCCGATGATGAAGGTGCCGTGGGGGGTCTGCAGCGGGAAGTCGCCCATGAAGACGGTCTGCGACTTGATCTCGCCGGTGTCCCCGTTCTCGAATTCGGCGTTCACGTACAAGGGGGCGGAGTAGGTGTAGTCCTTCTCCTTGCACTCCTGGACCGTGTGCCTGGGCTCCTCGAAGTAAGGATCCGAGAAGGTCAGGCTCATGGTCTGAGCGAAGTTCTCGATGGGTGAGATCTCTTGGAAAACCTCATCCAGGCCCGAGACGGGGGCCACGGTATGGGTCCCGTTGACCTGGTCCTCCTCGACCCGCTTCTTCCAGCGGTCGTTGCCGACCAGCCAGTCGAAGCTGTCGGTCTGCACACCCAGGAGGTAGGGCACCTCGATGGGTTCGCGGATGGATCCGAAGTTGACACGGTCGGTGGCCTTGTGCAGTTTGATGTCGTGTTCGTCAGCACGTGCCTGCGTAGTGGTGGTACTTCTTACAGCTTTATTGGCAGCCAAAATGGACGTTCCTTATCGCTCGCCGTACTCGATCATTCCTGTTACCCCAGGGAGATGCCGAATGGCCGCCATATGCCTATTCGCGGGCATCTCCTCGATGATGCATGCCCGCTATATGACACACCTCATGCAAAGACAAAACTATAGCAGACAAGAATCATGGATGCAATCGGCGTGTCGTCTTTGGAAAGCTGCTATTGGACCATGACCGGCACAGGCTGGGAAGCCACCCGGGGATTGGCCTTGAGGACCAGCTTGGCCTGGTAGGAGCCGGCATTGACTCGAGGCAACTGGTCGTCGGGCAGGCAGCTGTCCTGGCTGCTGTCAGCATTCCAGGTGATGGTCTGCACGTCCTTGTCGCCGGTGGCCATGAGCAGGGTGCGAGCCCCAACCGGACAGGCATCGGAACGCCAGATGGTCTCCTGGCCGCTGGTGATGATCAGCACCCGTCCGCCGTCGGAGCCGTCCACCAGACAGGAGCCCGTTCCCTTGTGACGAATGGTCGCCGTAAAGTCGATGGATCCGCCGACCCCGGTACTGGGATCGGGCGCGGCCAGTTCCAAGGCCAAGTCCTCCTTGCCGCAGTCAGGAGCTCCTGAGGAACGCTTTTTGCCGGAGTCCTTCTTCTGATCCTTCTTCTGCTTGTCTTTGTCCTTGGATTTGGTCTTTGAGCTCTGCTGGACACTGGTCGAGGTTCCCTGGGCCCCATTGCCTCCACGCAGTGCTCGGATGCCGGCCCCCACGCCCCAGACCAGACCGGCGCAGACCAGCAGGAAGAGCACCGCCAGCAGGGCGGCCGCAATCCTCCGGCGACGGTACATCCGCCGCTTCTTCTCGCTCATGCGTCGCTTGGCCATACTTCTCCAGTCTAATCGTCAGGGCTGCCTTCACTGCGGCAGACTCAGGAGGCCATCTGGGCCGATCTCCAGAAGGCCGTCCTCGTCCAGGGAGGCGATGCACCGATCAAGTCGGATTTCGTCGTCGCACAGGGGTTTCAGGTCCTTCCTGGAGACGGGCGCGCCCGAAGCCTGCCGCAGTGCCTGGAGGATGGATCCGCGAATCTGCCGGTCGGTGCCTGCGAAGCGCTGCCGGGGCCTGGTCCTGCCTGCACCCAGACCGGGCAGCCCCGCCTTGAGGAAACGGCAGTGACCAGCTAGAGGGCAGATGTCGCAGGCCGGCTTGCGGGCCACGCAAACCGTGGCGCCCAGCTCCATGACGGCCTGGTTCCATCGGGCCGAGGGCGGCTCCCGCCAGGCTGCCGACCGGACCTGCGGGTCAGCCGTTTCCAAGCGGTCGTCACCGTTCACGCGATGATCAGAAGTCCCTGGATCTTCGTCCTCAGGCAGAACCTGCCAGGCCAGCTGGCGCTCTTCTCGGCTGGCAGCCCCCCCGGTGGATTCACGCCCCAGAAAAACCCTGGAGAGCACCCTGCGGATATTGGTATCGATGACGGCGATCCTCTCGCCGTAGGCAAAGCTCATGACAGCGCTGGCCGTATAGTCGCCGATGCCGGGCAGGGCCACCAGCTGGTCGTAATCCCGGGGCAGCCGGTCTGCATACTGGCCGGCCACCTGCCGCGCGCATTCCTGCAGGCGCAGGGCTCGGCGCGGGTAGCCCAGACGGCCCCAGGCCGTAATGACCTCGGCCTTGGGGGCGGCGGCCAGTGAGGCCGCATCCGGCCAGACTCTCATCCAGGCCGTCCAGTAGGGCACCACCCGGCTCATCTGGGTCTGTTGGCTCATGACCTCTGAAACCAAGACCCCCCAGGGCGTGGTTCGTCCAAAGCGCCAGGGCAGGTCGCGGGCATAACGGCTCCACCAGTCGAACAGCCGCAGGCGGATGGGCTCAGTCTCCGCCAAGGCCGTTTCCGTGTTCTCCATGGTCACACCGCCCTTCGCCACTCGATCCTGCCTCATTCAACCGCCGTATTCTGCCCGACGGTGCCGACCGTCACTGCCTGGCCTGTCGTTTGGCGACGGTAGGTTGGCCTCATGAACAGGCAGGAGCAGGAGCGGTCCGGCGACCCGTCGAAAGCCGTCGAAAGCATGTACGAGTATGGATACCGGAAATCGAATTATGGTCCCGACGAGCTGGTCACCGATGCCCACGGCAACCCCATATCGGTAGTGGACGCCATGATGAAGGCCGATCAGGCCAGCCGGGTGAAGACCTCCACGCCCCACCTGTGCTACTACTCGCCGCGGATCCCCGGCAACACCGGCTCGGCCATCCGCCTGTGCGCCGTGACCGGGACCATCCTGCATCTGATAGAGCCCTTGGGCTTCAACCTCAAGGACACCAAGCTGCGCCGGGCCGGCCTGGACTACCATGACATGGCCCACGTGGTCCTGCACCCGGACTTCGACGACCTGGTCCGCTCCATGCCCGACAGCCGGATCATCGCTTTCACCGCCCACGCCGACAAGCTCTACACCGAGGTCAGCTACCGGCCGGACGACATCCTCCTGTTCGGCCCCGAACCGGGCGACATCCCCGACCCCATGGACATCATGGCCGGCCCTCATGTAGCCGAGCAGGTCAGGCTGCCCATGCGGCCCAGCCTGCGCAGCCTGAACCTGACCAACTGCGCCTCCATCGCCATCTACGAGGCCTGGCGGCAGCTGGGATTCCAAGGCGGCCGCTGAACTCCGCGAGCGCACTCAGTTCTTGAAGCTGTGAATGGGCGCCGGAATGTGTCCGCCCCGATTGACGAAGTCGGCGCAGGAACGGGTATTGACGGGCACGACCGGCCCGCCGCCCATGAGCCCGCCGAACTCGGCCCACTCGCCCACCTGCTTGCCGATGACAGGAATGACCCTGACTGCGGTGGTCTTCTGATTGATCATGCCGATAGCCGCCTCGTCGGCGATCAGACCGGAGATGGACTCCGCAGAAGTGTCCCCTGGGATGGGGATCATGTCCAGCCCCACCGAACAGACGCAGGTCATGGCCTCAAGCTTCTCCAGGGTCAGGCTCCCCTCTTGCGCAGCCTGGATCATGGCGGCGTCCTCGGACACGGGGATGAAGGCCCCGGACAGCCCGCCCACCGAGCTGGAAGCCATGATGCCGCCCTTCTTGACCTGATCGTTGAGGATGGCCAGGGCCGCAGTGGTCCCGGGGGCGCCCACCTGCTCCAGGCCCATGGTCTGCAGGACCTCCCCCACTGAGTCTCCGACAGCCGGGGTGGGCGCCAGGGACAGGTCGATGATCCCGAAGGGCACCTCCAGGCGACGGCTGGCCTCCTGGGCCACCAGCTGACCCACCCGGGTGATCTTGAAGGCCGTCCGCTTGATGGTCTCGCAGAGCTGCCCGAAGTCCGCTCCCTTGGCCGATTCCAAGGCGGTCTTGACCACGCCGGGTCCGGAGACCCCCACGTTGATGACGGCCGACCCCTGGCTGACCCCATGGAAGCCACCGGCCATGAAGGGGTTGTCGTCCGGAGCATTGCAGAAGACCACCAGCTTGGTGCAGCCAGAGCTGTCCGAGTCGGCGGTGCTTTCGGCAGTGGCCTTGACGACCCGTCCCATGAGGGCGACGGCATCCATATCGATGCCCGTTCTGGTGGAGCCCACGTTGACGCTGGCGCAGACGCGTTCAGTCTGGCTCAGCGCCCTGGGCAGGGACTTGATCAGCAGCCGCTCGGCCGGGGTCATGCCCTTGCCTACCAGGGCCGAGTAGCCGCCGATCAGGTTGACCCCGACCTCCTGGGCCGAGCGGTCCAGGGCCTTGGCCACGGCCACATAGTCCTCCACGCTGTGGCAGGCTCCGGCGGCCACTAGGGAGATGGGGGTGACGGTGATGCGCTTGTTGACGATGGGAATGCCGTACTCACGGGCGATGGCATCGCCTGTGGACACCAGGTCGCCTGCCAGGGAGACGATCCGGCGATGAATGTTCCGGCAGAGCATGTCCACATCACCGCTCACACAATCCAGCAGGCTGATGCCCATGGTGATGGTGCGCACGTCCAGGCGCTCCCGGTCGATCATGTCGTTGGTCTCGAGGACCTCGTCGCGTGTGATCATGGCCGCCTCCTCAGACCCGATGCATCCTGGTGAAGATCTCCTCGCGCTGGCAGCGGATGGAGACCCCGATCTCTTCTCCCAGGGATTCCATCCGCTGGCTGAGCGCGTCGAAATCATCCCGGCAGGAGGTGCAGTCCACGATCATCATCATGGTGAAGAAGCCGTCCAATATGGTCTGCGAAATGTCCAGCACATTGACACCCTGCTGGGAGAGGTCTGTGCAGACCCTGCCGATGATGCCGATGGCATCCTTGCCCACCACTGTGATGATCGCCTTGTCCATGGCCGTCCTCCTCATCCACCTCGCCCTTGACCGGCCCCTCTGAAAACCGGGACCCCGCTCCCCCAGCTTAGAGGAGCGCCGGGAGAAGCGGGGTCGCAAAGGTCTGCAGTCCGATTCAGGCTTCGCGCGCGGCCGCCGATGATGGCAGGGCGATCAGGGCTCTGGGAGACTTGAATCCCTTGGAGGCGAATCGTTCGGCGACGTCGCGGGCAAGATCGGAGCCCTTGCCGGCGTCAGCCAGAGCGATGATCGATCCCCCGAACCCGCCGCCGGTCATCCGGGCCCCGTAGGCCCCGCCCTGGCGTGCTGCGTCAACGGCCTCATCCAGCTCCGGGCAGGTGACCTCGTAGTCGTCCCTCAGGGAATCATGGGAGGCGTTGAACAGGCGGCCGGCCAGGACGTAATCGCCCCTGCCAAAGGCCTCGATAAAACGGTCCACCCGTCCTATCTCGCTGACCACGTGACGGACCCGCCGGCGCATGGTCTCATCCGGCAGCCGCTCCAGGAGGGCAGCCAGGGCGGATGGAGGATCAGCGGCACCATTGACCTGGTCCGCCGCCTGGCGCAGGTTGGCCACTCCCAGCAGTTGCGCAGCCTGCTCACAGGTAGCCCGTCGCTGATCGTATTGGCCGTCGTTGAGCTGGTGCTGGGCCCTGGTGTCGACCACCAGCAGCTCCAGGCCCGCAGCCCGCAAATCAAAAGGAACCTGGCGCACGTTGCTCATGGCATCCAGTTCTGGCCGGCAGTCCAGCCGCAGGGCGCAGCCGGATCGACAGCGCATGGAGGCGCTCTGATCCATGCCGCCTGTGGAAGCGCCAGCCATATCGTTCTCAGCGGTGATGGCGGCCTGGATCAGCCTGACCCGGCCAGCCTCGTCGCCGCCCAACCCCAAGGCGAACAGGTCATCCAGGGCCAGGGCCACGGCACAGGTCATGGCCGCCGAGGAGCTCAACCCTGACCCCACGGGCACACAGGAGGCCAGCGCCAGGTCGAAGCCTTGGACCTGAGGGAAGCCATCCCGCTGCAGGGCCCAGGCCACGCCGACCGGATAAGCCGCCCATCCGCTCACCCCTCGAGCCTGAAGCCCATCCAGGTCAGCCTGGACCGGATGCTCGGGATCCATGGTGGAGACCAGGCGAACCCGGCTGTCCGTCCTGGGGCTGGCGGCCACATAGGTACGGTGAGGCAGGGCGATGGGTAGGCAGAGTCCAGCGTTGTAATCCGTGTGCTCGCCGATCAGGTTGACCCGGCCAGGCGCGCTCCAGACGCCCTGGGGATCCCCGCCATAGACCTTTTGGAAGAGCTCTCGGGCCCTGGTGGCCCCTTGGCCGTCGGCGCCCTGGGTCCAGGCCTGCATGAATTCCACTGTCGTCGTCATTGATTCTCTCCATTCTCCAGGTCCATGGGCCCCAATTGGCGGAAGCGGTCGGCGATCCGCTCCGGGGTGGTGTCCGACACCCAGGCAGCCATGCCTGACTCGGACCCGGCAAGATACTTGATTTTGTCCACGGCCCGACGGAAGGAGAAGAACTGCAGGTTGAGTCTGTAGTCCTCCCGCCGCGGATCGTGCAGCGGGGCCTGGTGCCAGGCAGCGATGTAGGGCAGATCCATCCCCCTGCCGTCGCCCTTGTCGAAGAAGGCATTGCCCCGCTTGAGCAGGGTCGAATACATGACGGCCAGGTCCCAGCGCTCCTGGTCGTCCAGCTGGTCCAGGCTCAGAATCCCGTCGCGGACGGGTGCCACGTGGACCTCCAGGGGCCAGCGGGCGGCGGCGGGCACATAGGCCACCCAAGTGGCGTTGCGGAAGACCACCCGCCGGCCAGAGTCCAGCTCGGCCTTGAGGATGTCCCCCAGGAGGTTGCCGCCGGTGCGCTCCCGGTAGTCGGCGCACTGCCTCAACTCCTGCTCCAGCCGGGGGGCGATGAAGGGGTAGCAGTAGATCTGTCCGTGGGGGTGAGCCAGGGAGACGCCGATCTCCTGGCCGTGGTTCTCAAAGGGGAAGATCTGTTCGATGCCCTCCATGGCCGAGATCTCAGCAGTCCGGAAGGCCCAGGCCTCCACCACTGTCCGCAGACGGGAGACCGGCAGATCGGCGGGGAGCGCATGTTCGTCAGGGTCGAAGCAGACCACCTCGCAGCGCCCGTTGGCCTCGCGCACCGGCCAGAGGGGGTTGCCGTCCACCAGGGAGGGCTGGTTGGCCGCCTGGGTATTGGGCACCTGCATCATGGAAGGGAAGCGGTTCTCGAAGACCGCCACGTTGTAGTCCACATCGGGGATCTCCCCATCCTGGTAGGGGTCTCCCGGCTTTCTGGCGGCCAGGGGGTTGCCCTTGGCGGTGGCCTGTGGACCGGCGGTGATGGGCCGGTTCATCCGGGCCGTGGCCATGGGGATCCAGTCACCGGTCAAAGGATCCCGGCGCATCTGCGGCGGCTGGAAGGGCACCGTCCTGCCCTCCTGATCCTGATGGGGGGCGAACCGGTCGGTCAGTGGACGGGGATCGTCCAGACGCCTGGTCCTGCGGCCGGAGACGTACTCGGGATCGTCGTCCAGGTAGAAGAACCGTCGCCCGTCGGCCAGCCTGGTGGGGGTGATGCGGATATGCCCCCTGGCGTAGTCGCCGGGAACATACCGTTGGGGGACATACTGCTCTGACTTCATGCTGCTCCTTCATCGTCCGTGATGATTGACAATCCATGGCAACCAGCTATGGCAACCCACGCACCCCAGTGTGACCGGCCGCTCATTGAACCTGGTCCCCAGACCCGTCTGAGGCTCCGTCCTGAGACTGGCCTTCCTCGGGGTTGACCGGCACCAGCACCAGCCGTTTGACCAGGGACCGGGTGGCCTCGGCCGACTCCTGGTCCAGCTGGTCGTCGGTGATGACGGTGTCCACCTGGTCGAAGGAAGCGAACAAGGACAGGGAGGTGCAGCTCCACTTGGTATGGTCGGTCAGGATGATGGTCCGGTCGGCGATGTCCATGAGCGCCATGTCGGTGGCCGCCTCCAGGGAGTTGGGCATCAGGAAGCCGCGTGGGATGGAGACCGAGTGGGTCCCCAGAAAGACCGTGTTGACCCGCAGGGAGGCGATGACCTTGTCCGCGATGGGGCCTACCAGGGAGTTGGACCGGGTGATGACGCCGCCGGTGACGATGACCTCGACGTCCTTGCTCTCCATGGCCTGAACCAGCTCGGCCACGGGGATGGAATTGGTCAGCAGGGTCACGCCGGCGCACTGACGGCTCTCCAGGAGGTGCTGGGCGAAGACATAGGCCGTGGTCCCGCCGCCGATGGCGATGACATCGCCCGGGGAGACATAGTCGATGGCGTGACGGGCAATGGTGTCCTTGAGGCCCATGTCCATCTGCGACTTGACCGAGAAGAGCGGCTCAGCCAGCAGCGAGCTGGTGGTGACGGCCCCTCCGTGGACCCTCTTGAGCAGGCCCTTGTCCGCCAGGTCGGCAATGTCCCGACGGATGGTCATGGCGGAAACGCCCAGCTCCTTGGAGAGGGCGGTGATACGGACTGCGCCACGAGTACGCAACCGGTTCAATATCAGGTGTTGGCGTTGTGACGATATCATTCGAACATTATCGCACACATTCGCCCAAATTGGCAAGCCGACCATTGGACTGTGGTCGCGATCCAAAAAACAGGGGCGAACAATCAATGTTTCTTCGATACCCCGACCATTCTTCCATATGCCAGAGGCCTGTCGAGACTATAGCAACAATCAGTCAACCAAGGCACATTCTGTCTTCAAGTCGCCCACAAGGGCCTGCGGGGTCGCCTGAGAAAGCGAACACGATGGCGATGCAATGTCAGTTTCGATGGGTCAACCGTTCAAGTCCCCACAGGGTCACCTGGACCATGGCCTCCAGTACGATCCCGGCATCCATCTTCGAGCTGCCGCGAACCCGCTCCACGAAGACTATAGGCACTTCGACGACGCTCAGACCCATGGCCTGGACCCGACGCAGCATATCCACCTGAAAGACGTAGCCGCTGGAGTGGACCCTTCGCAGGTCGATCCGCCTGAGCACATCCGCTCGATAGACCCGCAGGCCGGCGGTCATGTCACGCACTGAGGATCCCAGGGCGGTGCGGGCATACCAGGATCCCATACGCGAAATCAGGTCCCGATACCAGGGCCAATGTTGGGTGCGGCCTCCACGCACCCGGCGCGAGCCGATGACCAGATCCGGATGCGCCTCGCCTCGGGCCACCGCCAGCATCCTGGCCAGATCCTGGGGCCGATGGGAGCCATCCATGTCCATCTCGCAGATCAGGTCATAGCCATGCCCCAAAGCCCAGCGGAAACCCTGCACGTAGGCAGGACCCAACCCGCGGCGGTCATGCCGATGGATGACGTGCACGCGAGGGTCGCGCTCGGCCATATCCTCGGCCTTGGCACCGGTGCCGTCCGGCGAGTTGTCGTCGACGACCAGGACATCGACTTCCGGGCAGCAGGCCAGCAGCTGTGGAAGGGTCACTCCGATATTGTCAGCCTCTTGATACGTAGGCATGACCACAATGGTCCCTGCTCCACCACGAACAGCGTCCATGGCCGCTCTCAGCGTGCGATGCCGTAGGCCCCGCGCCGGTAAGGCTCAGGGTAGGGGGCCTGCTGAGCGGACAGCCCCAGTTTGTAGGCGGCCCTGAGCGGCCAGTAGGGGTCGCGCAGGCTGGCTCGACCGATCTCGACCGCATCGGCCAGACCCTTGCGTACGATCCGGTCAGCCTGCCTGGGCTTGGTGATCAGCCCCACGGCTGTGGTGGGAATCAGCACCTGGCTGCGCACCTGGTAGGAGAAGGGCACCTGGTAGTTGGGAGCGGCCGGGATCTTCACGCCTGGCACCAGACCCCCGGTGGAAACGTCAATCAGATCCACCCCGTGCAGCTTGAGCACCTTGGCGGTGCGGATGGTCTCGTCCAGACCCCAGCCGCCAGTGGCCCAGTCGGTGGCGGACATGCGCACCAGCAGGGGCATGCCCGAGGGAATGACCTCGCGCACGGCATCGGTCACCTGGATCAGCAGGCGCATTCTGCCGGACAGGTCACCCCCGTACTCGTCGCTGCGGCGGTTGATCAGGGGATCCAGGAATTGGGAGAGCAGGTAGCCGTGGGCGGCGTGCAGCTCCACACCCAGGAAGCCGGCTTGAACGGCTCGTACGGCAGCGGAACGGAAGTCAGCCACAATGGAGGCTATCTGCGCCCGTGAGAGCTGGACCGGAACCGCCATCCTCCCGAAGGCGATGGGGCTGGGGCCCACGGGTTGCCAGCCTCCTTCGGCCACGGGCACGGTGGCGTTGATATAGCCCATGGAGGAGCACCCGGAGGAGCCCTTGCGCCCCGAATGGTTGAGCTGGACGATGGGGACGGCTCCAGCGGCTTTGACATCCCGGACGATGCCCTGCCAGGCCCTGGTCTGCTCGTCATCCCACAGCCCCACGTCGCAGGGAGAGATCCGCCCCTGGGGGTTTACGGCCGTGGCCTCCCCGATGACGACTCCGAAGCCGCCCAGGGCCCTGGACACATAGTGCTGATAGTGGAAGTTGGTAGGAACCCCGTCATGCCGCAGGGACGAATAAGTGTCCATGGGCGGCATCCAGATCCTATTGCGGATGTGCTGGTCGCGCAGTTCCATGGGCTGGAAGAGCGCAGGCAGGGCCTTCTCCCGTCTTCTTCCCGATTTTGGTTTCCTGGCCTTTTTGACTCTTTTCGCCTTCTTGGCCTTCTTGTCCTTTTTGGACGATTTGATCCCCTTGGCAGCCTTGCCAGTCTTCTTCTTTCCGTCGGCGGCATCCGACTCAAAGGACCAGATCGGTTTGGACACATCCAACCTGCCAGAGCCGCTCACCGGCCCCGGCATGGCCTGATCCTCGTTAACCCGGCCGTCGGCCCGAGGGGCCTTGTCATCCAGCTCTGAATATTCCTGGACCATCTGTTCCTGCCTCTCCCGGCGGACGGCCGTACCCCTCGTGGTCCCGCCCGTCGACGAATCCCTGATGGTCTCCATTGTAGGCACAGCCTCGCTCGGATCCCAGCCGGGACCCGACAAGCAGTCATCCAGCCAGGTACTAGTCGGCCGCGGGCACTGTTTGAGCCTCTTCCGAGGTCAACTCCCCGATCTCCGGCTCCTGCGCTTCTACGCCACGGGTCATCTGACGCTGCTGCATCGGAGCTGGCTGCTGAGGCTGGACCCCGCCAGTGAAGCGTGCATCGGGATTGCCGTAGGAGTTGTCCGGTTGAATGTTGGCAGCGGCCAGGTAGGTGTTCATGAACTCCTTCCATGCCGGGGTGGCGATGTACATGCCGTACCAGGTACCCATGGACCGTCCGTTGATGGACTTGCCGTTGAAGGAGACCTGGCCCTCGGCATTGCCCACAGTGACGAAGGACGCCACCTGGGGCACGAATCCGCCGGTCAGCATGTACTTGTCCTCATGGGTGCCCGTCTTGGCGAAGGTCTTGCGACCCCCGTCCAGCTGGGTCACGGCCGCCTCGCCTCCGGGCTGGACCACGCCCTGGTTGAGGGCATAGGCGGTGGTCTCGGCGATGCCCGGGTCGATGGCCTGATGGCAGTTGGCCTTGGGCACCTTGATGGACCGTTTGTTCTTATCGATCACCTTGGTCATGGCTATAGGGCTGCAGGCCACGCCCTTGGCCGCGATGGTGGCGTAGACGTTGGCCATGGTCAGCGGGGAGGCCTGGACCGATCCGATGGTCATGGGCGGCTGGAAGCTGTTGTCTGAGTGTATGTCCATCTGGTCCTTGGGCGAATTGTGGTAGCCCATGTCCTTGGCTGTATCCGCTATGCTGCACAGACCAATCTGCTGGGCCATGGAGGCCTGGGTGGTGTTGTGCGAGCGGATCAGGCCCTGCAGGGGGCTCTCCGGCGAAGTGGTGCCGCCGCCCGAGTTCTCAACGTGCCAGCTGCCAGTGCCGAATCCATAGGAGGTGCCGTCAGCCGTCTTGCAGGCGAAGGCAGTCTGCGGATAGCTGGTAGAGGTGCGCAGGGGCTGGTTGATGGACTTGCCGGCCTTCATCCAGGCCACCAGATTGATGGGTTTCCAGGTGGAGCCCACGGGGAAGCCCCAGCCGCCGCCGTCCTGCTGGTCCACTGCATAGTTGATGGCCGTGCGGGTGCCGCCGCCGGAGTTCTGGGTGGCGTCGTAAATGCGGTTGATGCCGAAGCCCAAGACCTCGCCGGTGCCCGGGCGAATGGCCGCCATGGTGACTTCGAAGCCGGACGGATCATCCACGGGGATGGTGTCCCGGGCCGCCTTCATGGCTGCGGCGTTGGCGTTGACGTCCATGGTGGTGTAGATGTCCAGGCCGCCCTCCTTGAGGAGTTTGTTGCGATCCTCTTGGCTCTTGCCGAACTCCTTGGAGTTGAGGATCTGCTTGGTCACGTAGTCACAGAAGAAGGCCGCGTCCCCGGCCGCCTGGCAGCCGGCGTCCGCAGACTGCACATGCAGCATCTGATCCAGCGGCTTGGCCTTGTTCTCCTCATACTGGCGCTGGCTGATGTAGTTCTCCTGCCTCATCAGATCCAGGACGATGTTCCGCTGCTCCTGAGCGGCCTTGATATTGACTGTGGGGTCGAAGCGTGCGGGATTCTTGGTCACGGCGGCGATGGTGGCCGACTCGCCCGGATCCAGATCCTTGGCCGACTTGCTGAAGTAGCGCCTGGCTGCCGACTCAACCCCGTAGACGTTGGTGCCGAACTGGGCGATGTTCAAGTACCCTTGAAGAATCTCGGCCTTGGAGTACTTCTTCTCCATCTGCACCGCTATCAGCATCTCCCGCATCTTGCGGGCTATGGTCTCCTCCTGGGCGTGGTACTCGGCGATGGGGTCGTTGTTTTCCTCGGCCTGGTTCATGAGCACGTTCTTGACGTACTGCTGGGTCAGGGAGGAACCGCCCTGGGTGTCACCCTGCTTGATGTAGGTCTGGATGAAGGCCCTGAGCACGCCCTGGGTATCCACGCCTGCATGCTCGAAGAAACGACGGTCCTCACGGGCCACCACGGCCTTCTGCATGTAGTCGGAGACATCCTTGATGGGTACCACAATCCGGTTTTGCGCGTAGAACGTGGCGATGACGGTATGCCCGTCGGAGGCGTAGAGGCGGGACTGCTGGGGCAGATCGTTGACGTTGAAGTCGATGTTCTCCGTCTTCAGGGCGGGCATCAGATTCCTGGAGACGGCGTTGATGCCGAAGACTGCGGGGAACAGAAAACCAGAGACGACCACGCCACCTGCGACGCAGAAGATGAGGTAAGCCAGCAGCAGCGTGAAGAAGCGCCTTACCGACATGGATTTCTTTTGTTCGGGCATGGTCTCCATCCTAGGCCGTTGGCTCTACCTGGCAGCGGCGTTCACATGCGTGAGCGTCGAATCAAAGGTCCGGGCTGGAAAATGATGATGGTGCGGCCCTTGCGAGAGATCCATCCCCGGTTGGAGAAGTCCATCAGGGCCTTGTTGACGGTCTCCCGCGAGGCACCGACCAGCTGGGCCAGCTCCTCCTGGGTCAGATCGTAGGGGACCATCAGCCCCTGCTCGAATGGTTCGCCGAAGCGTGTGGCCAGATCCAGCAGGGTCTTGGCCAGACGGGCCGGCACGTCGAGGAAGACCAGGTCGGAGATGCGCTCGTTGTCGGTCCGCAGGCGGTGGGCCAGCACCTGAAGCATGTCCACAGCCACCTTGGGATGCTGGTTGAGCCAATCGAAGAGGGCATCGTGATCCAGGGCAGCCACCTTGGTCTTGTTGACCATGACCACAGCCGAGGCGGTGCGCGGCCCGCCGGAGGGGTCAAAGACGGGAATCTCGCCCAGGATCTCCCCGCGCCCATGGATGCTGAGCAGCTGGATGCGACGGTCGGGCGACTGGCGGACCAGCTTGACCCTGCCCTCCTCCAGCAGATACATCCGATGGTCGGTGTCCCCCTGTCGGAAGACCGTGGACCCCTTGGCATAGGTGGACTCGTGCATGGTGTCCAAAAGCTGGTCGGCGTCCTGCCGGGGCACCTGTTTGAATAGGGCGGTCTGCCTGAGGGCGTTCCCGTCATCGGGAATCTCGTTGGGCTTGTGAACCGCCATACTCCGCACTCCTTTTCGCCATGTCTGGCGGGTCTGCACCGACTCACGCATGGTTGATGACCTCGCGCCGGGTTCGACGCGACTGAGCACGATTATACCCATACACATCAACCCCCTTGCCGGTCAGGCGATCTGGGCGGTCCACTCCCCACGGCCGTAGCGCTGCTGGGCCAGAGTGCGGGCCCGCTGCTCGACCTCGGGCGCAGGACTCGATATGCGTAGATCCGACACCAGGGAGGGCAGGGTGTCCAGAAGGGCATCGATCAGGGATCGGCGGGACAGCCTGGTCTGCCTGTTGATGGGATCCACCCGGCTTCTGACCGAGGTTACGGCCTTGTCGTGGAATTTCGCCGGATCCACCTTGAGCACCTGGGCCATCAGATCGGCATCCACTGAATAGGAAAGGGTGGTGTGGTGGAGCAGTCCGCCCGGTCCGCGGGAGCCTGCTGGCAGCCTGCGCTGGGCGGCGCCCCCCATCTTGCCCCGCGGGGAGGCGATGTCATTCATGCCCTGCCATCCGGCCTGAATCCCCTGCATGCGCAGACCGCGAACCAGCCAGTAGTCGCAGATCCGGTAGGAGTCGATCAGATCGGTCCCCTTGACGAAGTCCAGGGGCAGATAGAGCGAATAGGTGATGGCCCGGTCGGGCTGAATGACCATGGTGCCACCGCCGGTGCATCGGCGAACCAGGGTGAAGCCCAGACTGCGCGCCCGCTCCGCGTGGACCTCCCGGCTCAGGGACTGGAAGCGTCCCAGGATCACCGCCGGCGCCGCCCAGTTCCAGATGCGCAGGGTGGGTGGCAGCTGGCCCTGGGCTACGGCATCATTGAGAGCCTGATCCATGGCCATCTGCATGACCGGCTGGCGTGGACGGTCCCTGATCAGATTCAGCTTCAGGCCAGACCAACGGCGGCGGCATTCGACCTCGTCCGGCTGCGGCTGTTGAAAAGACGCCTGGTCGGACTCTTCGTGCCTGTGGATGACCAGCCCAGCCGGCAGGGCGCGCTCCAGTGCGGTCACCAGGGTCCATGGGGACACGCCGACAACCCGTTGGCCATCCCCTTCTGCCATGATCCTGCCCAGCCGCTTCAGAGCCAGACCAGGATCCAAGGGCAGCGGGATGCCACAAATTGCGGATTCCAGCCGGGATACCGGACTGCGATCCTCCTCGTATTCACGGGAGGCTGCCGGGGCCGGCTCCGTAAAGAAGTCGCCGTCAATCCTGCAGGAAGCAATGACTGGACGGGAGTCTGGCCCCTGGCCCAAGGTCAGGGTTACGGCCGCAAGCTTACCGCCCATCTGCTTGCCGACGCCGCGCAGAAGGGCCGGATTCAATCCGTCAACTCCCACCCGCGAGCGTCACGATGCCAGAAGGAGCCGGATGAGGATGTCAGAATCAGGATGCCTTCGATCAGCCCCCAAATTATGGCGATGGTCGGCCCGATGAAGAAGAAGAGGAAGCCGATCAGGGTGAGCATGAGCTGAGCCACACCCCGGCCGGTTCTGCCCAGGTAGAAGTTGCCCACGCCGAAGCAGCCCAGAAAGATGCTGAGCAGTCCGGCAGCCAGCTTGCTGTGCGGAGTGGGTGATATTGGATAGGGACTCCTGCCGCTGGGCATAGCCCCGGGATACCCGCCCTGGGGCATGCCCGGGTAGGGCCAAGGCATAGGAGCCTGCGGCGGATACTGCCCACCAGGATATTGGTTGCCCGGATACTGGCCTGTTGGGTATTGATTGCCCGGATACCCGCTCGGTGGGTACTGGCCAGACGGGTACTGGCCGGGATAGCCCGGTCCCGGCTGATAGGGCCTTGGAGGATTCTGGCCCCCAGGATACTGGCCACCGGAATACTGCCCAGCAGGATACTGCTGACCGGTCGGATACTGCTGACCGGCTGGATACCCGGCCGTCGGATACTGATTGGGCCGATAGGGCCCTGCCTGATACGCCCCAGGATATTGTTCGCCCTCCTGAGGGGCAAACGGGTATCCGGCATTGGCCCTCTGCCCTGTCGGATACCCACCATGGGGATACTGATTCGTGGAATACTGACCGGAGGAATACTGACCGGTCTGATACGGATTCTGATTCCCCCCGCCAAAATCATGTCCAGCTGGATAGCCCGAAGCCTGCTTCTGCCCGTCGGCTGCATCTGGACCTGACTGGCCCGGCTGGGCTGCTCTGGCATCGGTGTCTCCCCCGGCAGGTTCCTGATGCTCGGGCGGAACCTGCGGGAACGGGGAGGGACCGAAGCCGGGATTCCCTGTCGGCATATCGCTGGACTGCCGGTCGTCCGGCTGGGGGGCATCATCCATAGTCATGCCCTCCAGTCTAGCCGCCATCCGGCCCGATCACAGTCGGCTTAGGATATCTCTGCCGATCTGCTCCGTGTTCCGCTGGGTGGAGCCGGAGCGTTCGATGTCGTCTTCCACGGCCCGTTCGATGCTGGCCGCCTCGTCCTCAAAGCCCAGATGATCCAGGAGCATCCCGGCCGAGAGGATGGCCGCCGTGGGGTTGGCGATCCCCTTGCCAGCGATGTCAGGGGCGGACCCGTGGATGGGCTCGAACATGGATGGGTAGGTGCCCGAGGCGTTGATGCAGCCGGAGGCCGAGTAGCCCACGCCTCCCACCACAGCCCCCGCCTCGTCCGTGAGGATGTCGCCGAAGAGGTTGTCGGTCACGATCACGTCGAAGCGGCTGGGCTCGGTCACCAGGAATATGGTGGAGGCATCGATGTGCAGGTACTCGCGCTCCACGTCGGGGTACTCCTGGCCCACCTGGTCGACCAGCCGCTGCCACATGTCTCCCGCGTTGGTCAGCACGTTCTTCTTATGGACCAAGGTCAAGCGACGGCGACGCTTCATGGCCAGCTGGAAAGCGTAGCGGATGACCCGTTCCGCCCCGTAGGCCGTGTTGATGGAGACCTCGGTGGCCACTTCCTGGGGGGTGCCACGGCGAATGGAGCCGCCGGCCCCGGCATAAAGCCCCTCGGTGCCCTCCCGCACGACCACGAAGTCGATGTCACCCGGATTGGCCAGGGGCGACACCACGCCCTTGTAGAGCTTGGATGGACGAAGGTTGACATACTGGTCCAGCTCGAAACGCATTTTGAGCAGCAGTCCCCGCTCCAGAATGCCGGCCTTGATCCGGGGGTCGCCGATGGCGCCTAGGAGGATGGCATCCTGCTGCTTGAGCCGGTCCAGATCCTCGTCGGGCAGAACGGCTCCATCACGCAGGTAGCGCTCAGCGCCCAGGTCGAAGTCCTCATAGCGGATATCAGCCTTGCCCCGGGTCACCTTCTCCAGCACAGCCTGAGCCTGGGGAACGATCTCCTTGCCGATGCCGTCACCGGCAATGACCGCAATGTGATATGTTTTCTGCTTGCTATTTGTCATACCCCGAGCATAACGAGCCTGCCAGGGCCCTTTCCCGACCCCGACCGAATCCCGGACAGGCCAGGTTCAGCAGCTTTGAGGGACCATGATGGACAGACACCAGGCGTTCTCGAAGGCCAGCTCCTCCCACTGCCGGTAACGTCCGCTGATGCCTCCGTGGCCTGCCTGGACCTCGATCCTGATCAGCGCATCGGCCCCCACCTGCGGCTCCTGCAGCCTGGCCACCCACTTGAGCGGCTCCACGTAGAGCAC
Source organism: Bifidobacterium asteroides (assembly GCF_030758775.1). NCBI lineage: Bacteria > Bacillati > Actinomycetota > Actinomycetes > Bifidobacteriales > Bifidobacteriaceae > Bifidobacterium > Bifidobacterium asteroides. The sequence continues at coordinate 441,515 of NZ_CP132384.1, read as the reverse complement.
CCGGGTGTCGTTCATGGATGTGGTCACCAGGATGGCAGGGAAGTGGTCGCTGCCGAAGAGCCGGCGCCTGCTATCAGCGTCAGGCACGTTCTCGTAGGGCGAGTAGGAGCGCATATACCGGTAGACCTGCTGATCATGCAGGGGGTCTCCCCACTCGTCCCATTCGGTCACGGTCAGCGGCAGGTCCGGGTCCAGGATGCTGGTCAGCGCATCCACGAAGGGCACATCCGCCTCGATGCCGGCATAGAGCTGAGGGGCCATGTTGGCCACGGCCCCCATCAACAGCCCGCCGGCCGACCCGCCGTTGGCCACCGTATGACGTGGATCCGCCCAACCCTGGGCCTGCAGGGCGGCAGTCACGTCGATGAAGTCCAGGAAGGTGTTGACCTTGTGCAGCCGGCGGCCCTGCTCGTACCATGCGCGGCCCATCTCCCCGCCGCCGCGCACATGGGGGACGGCGTAGAGCACGCCTCGGTCCAGCAGGCTCAGCCTACCGGTGGAGAAGCCCGGATCCTGGCTGATCTCGTAGGCTCCATACCCGGTGATGAACATGGGTGCAGACCTGCCCGGATCATGGTCCGGCCAAGGGCGGCGTTCAGGGTTTCCGGGAGCCTGGATGACCGTATCGTCGGGCCCGGTCCTCCCGCAGGCATCCAGCTCCGGATGCATGCCCCGACGCCAGACCAGAGACACCGGCACCAAAGCCCCATCCCTGACACGTACCAGAACCCGACGCTCGGCGTAGCGCTCGGGCCGGAAGTCGCCCAGCACCCGGGCCCGCTTGAGCAACCGGTCCACGCCCCGGACCGGGTCCAGCTCGCGCAGCTCGGCCGGGGTCCCATAGCTGCCCCGAATGTAGCGCAGCCCGGGGGCCTGGTAGGAGGGGTTGTCCGTGGGGCTGATGCTGTAGAGACGGTCAATGCCGTCCCTGGCCTGGCCGGGCAGGACCTCATGGAAGCGCCAGGGCCGACCAGCCCGCAGATCTTCAAGTGCCTGGTCCTTGGCGATGACAGCCATATGAGGCAGGCTGTCGGCCCGGTAGGTCAGAACCACAAAGCTGCGGTGGATGCCCAGCCCCTCGATTCCCAGCCCGCGAGCGCCTTGAAGAATGGCAGGATTGCCCGGGTAATGGTAGGGCTTTTCGGGCGGCAGGGAGGCCAGGCCTCCGGAGCGCTCGCAGCCATAGGGGCTGCCCTGGGCCAGCCGCACCCCTTCTCCCAGGCGAAACGGCGGACGGTGGCTGCGCAAATCGATCAGATCCACCTCGAAGTTGGGGTTGTTTACATTGTGGTAGACCACAGCTACCGGCAGATCCTCCCCTGCCGGACCGGCATCTTCGAACCTGGCCAGGCTGATGTCGTACTCGACCCCCTCCTTGCGGGGGATCAAGGGCACAAACTCGCCCTGCGGATCCTTCAGGTCCAGCATGAGCACCTCGCTGGTGGTCTTGGACCCGGTGGCAATCAGCATGGCGGATTCGTCGTAGCTGAGGCCCAGCCCCACCCAGAAACGCTCGTCGCCCTCCTGGTAGACCAGGACATCCTGGTCGGCCGAAGTGCCCACCTTATGCCGCCAGACCGTGTCCGGACGCCAGGCCTTGTCCAGGCCGGTGTAGAAGACCCATCGGCCGTCGGGGGTCAGCACTGCCCCGGAGGAGACCTGGTCGATCCGATCAGGCAGGTCTCGGCCTTGGGAAAGATCCCGGATGCGCAGGTCGTAGCGTTCGTTGCCCCTGGTGTCCAGTCCGTAGAGCATCCATCGACCGTCAGCGCTCAGATCCAGGCAACCCAGGGAGAAAAAGTCGTAGCCCTCCGCCTCGGCGTTGGCGTCGAAGATGACCTCCTCGCCCGGCATGGACCCGGGCGCCGATGAAGCCTGAACCGTTGGAGGATCCCAGTCATTCTGGCCGCGCACCGGCAGACGGCACTGCACCCCGTACTCCTGGCCCTTGAGCGTCCGTGAGAAGTACCAGTAGCCGTGCATCCGGGTTGGCACCGACATGTCGGTCTGCTGCACCCGGTCGGTGAACTCCTTGAGCAAGGTAGCCCGCAGGCCCTTCTGGCCAGCCAGCCGTTCCTGGCAGTAGCTGTTCTGGTCGCGCACATAGGCCTGGGTGGCAGGATCCTCCCGGTTGCGCATCCACTCGTAGGGATCTTCGAAGTGATCCCCATGGAAGCACCGATCAGCGGGACAGCGTTGTGCACGAGGAGGAGTGGAGTTGACTGCCGAAAAACTCATGGGGCGATTATATTCGGGCGCGACGACGCAGATAGGGCAGCAGGGTCCGCATCAGGTTGGCGCCCGTGGTTCCGTAGAAGACCGGCACCTGCGTCACCGGCATCGGCTGGGTGGCAGTGCGCTTGAACAAGGATCCCAGCCCGGTCTCCGAGGGGCTCAGCTGACGGATGCCGATGGCCAGGACCCGGTCCGGATATTGACGCACCACCTGGGCGAAGGTGGCGGGGTCGCTCTGCCCGTCATCGCCCATGAGCACGAAGCGCATCCGAGGGAAGTCGGCCATGAGCTGGTGGATGAACTCCATCTTGTGCTGCACGATGGAGGGCACGAAGGTCTTGGGCCTGGGATCCAGATCCCGCAGCAGCAGGGGGCCGGACGGAAAGCCGTGGTCGCGAATGAAGCCGCGTATGGACCCCTCCACATTCCAGGGCGAAGCCGACAGGTAGAAAAAGGGCATCCGGGGATCCAGGTCGCGGATGCGGTTGTAGAGCACGGCCATGCCCGGCACCGAGGACCTGCGGTGCGGATTTGACAGGAGCAGGTTCCAAGCAGCCTTCCAATGATTGGGCACCTGGCTGATCATGATGGTGTCGTCCACGTCGGATATGACGCCAACCGGCGTTTGGCCTGGCACGATGTACAGCGGCGCGTCCACAGGCCTGCGGCCCCGCACCTGGTAGGAGACCCGGTGCACGCCTGGGGTCAGCCGATGCTCGGCCACCAGATCAAGGTAGCCCGATCGGTCGGAGAAGACCGCATCCGCGCTCAGGCTGCGGCTGGGGTCGACGGCATCGTAGACCGAGGAATCGCCCACCTGGACCCTCCCGATGGCGGTGCTGTCGATGGCCAGCCTGACCCTGGTCCGGGGCGCGGGTACGGTCAGCAGACCGCGAATGCCTCGGATGGCCGGATCCTCGCGTCTGCGGCCGTCGGTCAGAATAGTGCGACAGATCAGCCGGGAGTATGACTCAGTGCCATAACCCACATAGGGTTGGACGTCGGCCGACCAACCCATGCGGCCTGTCATATTGATGGACAGGCCCACCCAGAGGTCGAAGGCGCCCGTTACCAGATGCCTCAGCAGACGCACCGGAGCAGGTCTGCTCTGGATGTCCTCCCCGGGCGTAGCTGAATCGAAGGTGGTGCTGACCGATCGAACCCGCAGGGGCCCTCCGTCACGGCCGGATCGCCTGGTCATATCCGAACCGTCAGTTCAGGCTCTTCAGCAGCTGACCGTACTCCTCGGCGCTCATCAGATCGGGCTCGTCATCTTCCAGGTCGATCTTGGCTATCCAGCCCTCCCCATAAGGGTCTGAATTGATGACTTCAGGATCGTCCGAGGCCGCCCTGTTGACGTAGGCGATGGTGCCCGCCACTGGGCAAACCACCGGCTCCACCGCCTTGGAGGACTCAAGCTCGATGACCTCGTCGCCAGCATCGACGTGGGTGCCGGTCTCGGGCAGATCCAAAAATACCAGGTCTCCCAACTGGTCCGCCGCATATTCGGTCACGCCCATAGGCGCAGGAGACTGACTGGGGTCGATCCAGACGTGATCCTGGGAATACCGCAGGTGGTCGGGCACGTCCAAACGGGAGGTTCCATCACTGTGTTCATCGCTCATGGTTCCAGCCTACTCGACCGTCTGCCGCGACAGGTGCATCTACCGGGCCGGACCCGGCGGAACCTGCCCCTCCACCTTGACCATGGTCCCGGCCGGGGCGTTGTCGTAGATCCACTTGGCATCCTGCTCGTACATATTGATGCAGCCGTGGGATCCGTAGTGGGTGGGGTCGCCCTTGGCGATGCCCCCGTAGTTCCAGTCGGCCGTATGGAAGCCCTCGCTGCCGTTGTAGTAGGAGACCCATCTGACATTGGGCGAGACGTAGCCGGGGCCGCGCATGGTCTGGACTGTGTAACGCACGTTGATGAAGAAGGTGCCGGTATCTGACTGGTCCCCATCGTAGGGCTTACCCGAGCAGATGGGGAAGGTCTTGACCTCGGTGGTGCCATGGTAGGCGGTGGCGGTCTGATCGCTCAGGTTGACCTGGATCCAGGTGTCACCGTCAGGCACGTCGTAGCGGGCCACACGTGTCTGCTCCTTATGCGGGGTGACATCGGCACGCGCCTGAACCGGGTTCGTGTCACCCTGGACCAGGGCTTTGACGACCAGATCAGCTGTAGCGGGTACATCCGAAACCCGAACCCCGTCCACACCCTTGGTGGTCTCAGCCACCACTTCACCCTTGGTGTTCTTGACGTTGACGGCGGTGACCATATCCCGATCCAGATGCCGGGCCAGCTCCTGGTCCAGGTACTGCTGGATGGCCTGCCGATCGAAGCCCAGCTCCATGGTCCCCTTGCCCAGGTCTGTCACCGGCTTGACCCAGGTGGCCACGGTGGCGGCCGGAACAGTCATGACATCGTCATCGGTCCCCTTGATGACCAGATCCTTGGCCAGCCGTTGATTGGCTTGAGCAGCCACCTGATTGGCGGTATCCAGACTGATGGGCATGCCCACGTCCTTGTAGACCAGCCCAACGGCCAGCCGCCTGCCGGGCTTGTCTATCAGGGAGGAGACAGCATTTTGCACACGGCCCAGCTCGGGTCCCTTGCCGCCACGCCCCTCCTGGGCCCTGAAAGCGTGAGCGCCGGAGTCAAAGACGATGGTAGAAGGGACGGAACGGTCCTGGCGGTCGATGAAGTGCTCGGTCAGATACTTATTCATGGCCAGTTGGTCCCGCTCGGCCACCAGGGGTACAGCTTCGCTATGGAAGGGGTTGAGCCGGGAGAGGCCTGCAGAGCCCTTGGCAGTCATGACCCGTGTGACCGTGGCATCCTGATCCACGCTCACACCCAAATCCTTTAGCCCGGCCCGCGCGGAGGCCCCTTCGCCTTTGAGCTCCACCTGGGAGTCGCGCACCTGCTGATCGACGATCTGACGGACCTGGTCGCTGGTCCGGCCCATCATCATCTTTCCGCCCAAGGTGACGCCGGGGGCCACCCGATCGCGGAAGAAAGCACGGGCGCCGAACCAGCACCCTACCAGAATCAGCACAGCCAGAAGCAGCAGGGCCAGGATGGTACGCCCCCGATGACGGCTCGACTGGGCCTCGTGGGCGGGACCTGCGCCCAGTGCCCGATTCGCCTGCTTATCAGCGGACAGGTCCACAGGGTCGGGCCCCTCGCCGGCCGTCGGCGGCATGGTCACAGTTTCGGCCTGGTCGACGTCCGAGATACGAGGCTCTTCTTGCCCCTCCATGGCCATAGCACACCTTTCGCTGCTTACAGTTCCCTGTAATATCTTACGACAGGACCAGGTCCGAAAGCACGGGACTTCCCAAATGGGTCAGAGCTCGCTGCCATACCACTGCTCAATCATGTACCTGGCCACGCTGGCCGTCTGGGGTATGCGCAACCGGCCCGAGGCCAAGGCAGCGCCGAGTTCCTCCCGCGTGAACCAGTCGGCAGCATCGGTCTCCTGACCATCCACCCGGATGTCCGTATTCATTGATCTGGCTCTGAAGGCCACCATCAGGGAGGATGGGAAGGGCCAGGGCTGGGAGCCCAGGTACCGCATCTCCCCCAGGTTCAGGCCCACCTCCTCCAGGGTCTCCCGCCGGACTGCATGCTCCAGATTCTCCCCGGCCTCGACGAATCCAGCAGTGACTGAACGAAAACCGGGAGCCCACTGCCGATTGTGCTGGAGCAGAAGCCGATCGTGGCTGTCCACCACGGCCATGATCACTGCGGGCTCGATGCGGGGAAAGAGCGTGTGCCTGTCTCCTGATGCACTCCCCTGGCAGATCTGAGCCCATCCGGCCTGGCAAGGATGGACCGGAGCGCCGCAGCGGGGGCAGAAGGCCTGGCGTCCATGCCACACTGACAGGGCGACCGCGCAGGTTGCCAGGCCCACCTGCCGCGGACGGCCATGAGGAGCATATTCGCGCAGGGCGAGCCAATCGAAGCGCTGGTCCGCGGCCTGAGCCAAGTCACGAAGAGGACCCTGGACAGCCTGACCGGCGCAGGCAAGATTCAGATCCAGGGCCAGCCAGGACTGATTGTTGGCCGTCCCCAGGTAGTAGCAGGGAGGCTCAGACTGGCCCGTCGAGCCTGCCAGAGGACCCCGCAAGTATGCGGCAGGCAGGGTAGCCAGACGGATGCTGGCCCCGGTGCGAGAGGCCAAGGCCCCCTTGCCCCTGGGCACGGCCACTTTCTCGCCCCGCACCAGGATGACCCCAGTGCCTTCCTGTTCCAGCAGACGGTCAAGCAGCCCGGGCTGTTGCCGCGATGCCGTGTCATAGTCCACATCCCCCTGAGCCAGGGGCAGGAAGGGCAGGGGCCCGGTAAGGGCCAGCGGGGAGAAGACCGTTTCAGGATCGCTCATGCTTGCCTCCCTACGCGATGAACCAGGTCCAGCAGGGCAGCGGCCACCTGATCGGGATGCTCGACGGCGCTGAAGTGGCCGCAGTCGTCGATGGCGGTGAAAGTCACGTCGGTTCCAGCCTGGCGCATGGCCTGAGCCAGAGGCTCCATGGCGTGTGGAGGGCTGGAGGGATCGCAGCGGCCGCTGACCAGGGCCACGGGCACTCTGATGCTGCCGGCCAGGCCGCTCTGATCCGGGCGTCCTGCAGCCATCCGTTCCCGCCAGGCGATGCCCCGGGGGTCCTGGGACTGTATCCATTCGGTCATGGTCTGCACGAAGGCGGGCGAGCGCTTGACCGTGGAATCGCCCTCCTGGGGCCTGGCGAAGTGCATGACCGGATCCAGCGTCCCCTCCACCTCGCAGGTTCTGGCGATCTGCAGCCGGTTGGCTCGGGAGGACGGGCGGTCAGCCTTCATGGTGGTATCGCACAGGGCCAGCCCAGCCACCACCTGAGGGTAAAGCCTGGCTACGGCCTCGACCAGATAGCCTCCCATGGAAAGTCCGACCCAGATGGCCTTCTGCGCCCCCGTGGCGGCGACCATGTCTACAAAGGCCTGAGCCATGGCATCCAGGGCACCAGGCAGGGCGCCATCAGAGTCAGCTGGACCACAGGACGCCGGCTCAGGCAGGGGACAATCGCCCGCCCCGGGCATATCCGGAGCATAGACAGGGAAGGGGGCCATACCCGCACGATCCGCCTGGTCGATCAGCAAGGCCGCACACCGATCCCACATGCGATGGTCCACAGGGAAGGCATGGACCAGCACCAAGGGCAGCCCCTCCCCCTGTCGATATACGGTATTGGCAATGGTCATGCCCGCCTCCAAGGATTCACGGTTCACAGCGCACCAGCCCATGTCAGGGCGCTCATCAGCACCTTGCCGTGCCCACCGGGCATCTGGCTTATGAAGGACTCCAGCATGTCGCCCTTGGGATCGATCCACTCCACATCCAGGGTCTCATCCTGGGGTTTGCAGTCCCCGGCCACCGGCACCAGATAGCACAGAGCAATGGCATGCTGGCGCGGATCGTAATACTCCGAGACTCCTGGCGTGGGAAAGAACTCAGCCACGGTGAAGGGCTGGGGGCTGGCAGGCAGCACAGGCAGGGCCAGCTGGCCCAGATCCTTGGCGATGTTCCTGGCCAGAGCCTCCCTGATGGTCTCGTGGTAAAGAATCCGCCCGGTGATCAGGGTGCGCTCGATGTTGCCCTGATCATCCACGCGCAGAAGGGTGCCCACCTGGGTGACGGCGCTCATCTCATCCACGCGAACCGGCACTACCTCCACATAGGGCATGGGCAGACAACGCCGCGCACGGTCGATGGCGTCTCGGTCCAGCCATCCAGGGGGATTCGAACCCGAAAAGCCTCGGTTGAAGTCCTCCGGGGTGATGTGTGAGAAGGCACCACGGTCGCGATCGGCATCGAAGTCGTCATCGTCGGGAATCTCGTCGTTCAGCACTGGCATGGTTCCATTATCCGTACCAGGCTTGACCGCCCACAGGACCCCGCCGGACATCTCCACCCAGAGCATATTCGGGCGCTTTCTCCAGCCGTGATGGAATGCTGAGGATTGAAAGCGGTTGCTAAGCACGGGAGCTTCCCGCGCGTCAGTCAAACTACTTCAAGGAGCGTTATCATGGCCACCACGACTATTACTTCGGATAACTTCGAGCAAACCATCAAGGACAACGACCTGGTGCTGATTGACTTCTGGGCTACCTGGTGCGGACCCTGCAAGGCCTTCGGCCCCATCTTCGAGAAGGCTTCGCAGGCCAACACCGACATCGTCTTCGGCAAGGTGGACATCGACCAGAATCAGGATCTGGCCGCGGCCGCCGACATCCAGGCGGTGCCTACACTGATGATCACCAAGCAGGGGCAGATCATCTTCAAGCAGGCCGGCGCGCTCAGGTCCTCGGACCTGGACGACCTGATCGACCAGGCACGCAAGGCCGATGTGTCAACCCCGGCGCGGGTTTGAGCCGGTCGAGTTGGTTCCAAAGCAGGTTTGCACTACAGTAGAGCTGTGTTTGTCCAGTGACCCTTTCGGCACTGCCGGAAGCGTGCGGTCGATAGGAACTGACCAGTCGACTGATCACTGAGGATCTGTCGGTCCAACAGAGGAGAGTAATGGCGAACCACCGTAGAGGACGGATGAGTGCGGTCAAGGCTCTGACCAAGCGTCAGTGGCTGCGATTGGCTGCCGGTGTCACCGTTCTCGGCATGGTTATTGGCGCGGGCTTCGTCTCGCGCGACTTCTATACATCCACTGAGAGCTCGGCCAAGTCAGGCGTAACTTCCTACTCCGCTACCCAGAATCTGGGCACGGTATCCCGTGGGAGCACCAGGCAGGCCATCCGCAATGGTGCGGGCGGCGCCAACTCCGATACCTCCTACGTGAATGTGCAGATCAACGGAAAGAACAAGGTGGTGCTGGGCAACGGCTTCACCAATGTCAAATCGGTCCTGGAGGCCGGAGACATCACCCTGCAGCCGGGCGACCAGATTACCCCCTCACTAACCAGCCGGGTCAGTGAGAAGACCGTCATCCGCATCGACCGGGCCAACGCCCAGGTCAAGACGGACGAATCGCCCATCCCCTTCAACACCATCGAGGAGAAGACCGACTCCCTGCCGTCAGGCACCACCAGGGTCAAGACCGAGGGACAGAACGGCGTCATGGAGACCACCAGCCTGGTCACCGCAGCCGGCAACAAGCACCTGACCAGCAACATCTTCGCATCCTTCGTCAAGACCGTCCCCGTGGACAAGGTGATCCTGGTGGGCACCGGCGGTGGCACCCCTGCACAGTCCGGCTCGACCACCACCACAACCCCTGTAGGCGAAGCCCAGAGCATCGCCCATGATCTGGTCACCTCCCGCGGCTGGGGCGAGGACCAATTCACCTGCCTGGTGCAGCTGTGGAACAAGGAGTCCGGCTGGCGGACCAACGCAGCCAACCCCTCAGGTGCCTATGGTATTCCCCAGGCATTGCCCGGCAGCAAGATGGCCTCGGCCGGCCCCAACTGGCAGACCGATGCCCACACCCAGATCGTCTGGGGACTGGGCTACATCCAGGGCCGTTACGGGAATCCCTGTGGCGCGTGGGCCCAATCACAGTCATCCAACTGGTACTAATCTCTTTTCATAAAACTCAATCAGGAACTTCCGGCAGGCTTCTTCGGTTTGCCGGAAGTTCTTTTTGTATATACGAAAACAACCACTCCCAATTTCCTGCCGACTATCCGACCGTCAAGGCAAAAGGAAAGGCATCACCGAGGACTTGGTATTCCAGAGCCATATGATATAAGCTGACTTTGATTGAAACGTCATGCACGCTGGCCATGGGGATTGAGCTGGGGATGCAGATGCCACGTTGCATGCGCCGTTGCTTTCAAAGGGGACTGTATGCAATCGTCATATAGGAATCGTGCATGCTGCGTAGCTTCTCTTGCAGCCATTATCGCCTCAGTGTTGATATTGGGAAATCTCTCGGGGATTGACCTGGCGCAGGCGGATGCAACCGCATCCCCGACAGCATCGCAAAGCACGGAAAATGAAGCTGAGGGGGTGACCCCTAATATACCCAGCTCAACCCAAGCTCCCCCTAATGCTCCAACGCCAACAGTAACTCAAAAGCTGGATTCCCCTATCCAAACAACACCTTCTCCCGCCTTTCCATCCCCCACTTCACTAGGCTCAGCAAGCCCTGCTCCCTCCACCCGCTCGACAAGCCCCTGCCTAAATAATCAATGTTCGGTCACCTTTGACACGGCACAAGCTGACACAACGACCCCTAACACTCAGACCGTCCCTTCGGAAGGACAGGCGAAACGGCCGACCGATCCCACCAGGCACGGGTACCTCTTTGACGGCTGGTTCATTGGCCAGGTAGCCTATGACTTCAACCAGCCCGTCACCAGCAACCTGAAGCTGACCGCAAAATGGACAATAGGCGATGGCCATTGGTCCCTGGCACCTGCACATGGAGCTATATCAGGGGGCACCACCGTGACGGTAACTCCCCCAGCAACACGGGGGATCAAATTCTCACAGATCACGTCAGGATCCACCCAATCACTGGCTTTAGGATCGGACGGCAACATCTATTCCTGGGGCAAAAATGCTTACGGTCAACAGGGCGACGGCACAAACATCGATCACCAAGCCCCAATAAAAGTAGCCAAACCAGCAAATGTACCAGCAGGATTCATTTTCACGAAGGTAGATGCTGGTGATCATTCAGCCCTTGCCATGGGTTCGGATGGCAACCTCTACACTTGGGGATTCAATGCTTCTGGACAGCTGGGCGATGGAACTACCGAAAACCGCAACAGACCTGCTCCGGTGAAAAAGCCGGATGGGGCCGCGCCTGGATTTACCTGGAAGCAGGCAAACACCAGGTGGGACCATACTGTGGCCTTGGGATCAGACGGCAATCTCTATGCATGGGGACTGAACTCATATGGACAACTCGGCAATACCAGCGTTCCGAGAGGTCCTAACAATCCAGCTGCATATAGCACTAAACCCGTCCCCGTCAGCAAGCCGGCGGGAATCACTCTTACCCGGGCGACCACGGGACGATACAGCTGCTTGGCCATGGGATCCGACGGAAAACTGTATGCCTGGGGATGGAACAGTTATGGGCGCCTAGGAGACGGCACCACCACAGATCGTTTGACGCCCACCCAAGTCCTTCAGCCCAATGGGGTCACCTTCTCGCAATTCAGCGTAGGAGCCGACCACAGTTTCGCCATCACTACGAATGGGGATCTTTACGGTTGGGGATGGAATGACAGCGGGCGCCTGGGAGACGGCACCACCACAGACAGGCATGTACCTACGCTTATACCTCGCCCAGCTGGGACACCTGCAGGATTCACCTGGAAGCAGGTCATGGGCAGGGACTACCACAGCATGGGCATCGGTTCAGATGGCAATCTTTATATTTGGGGCGTCAACCGGTACGGCGAGCTGGGCTTTCCGGACGTCCCCACCGGCGAGACCAGCACCGTCATCAGACCCCGGCCTGTGCAAAAGCCGAAACCATCAGTGGCCGGGGAGGAAACCAGCTGGGTTCAGCTCTACGCTGGCTGGGAGCAATCCTTAGCCCTGGGGTCAGACGGAAACCTGTATACCTGGGGATGGAACTGCGGGGGCCAACTAGGTGATCCGACCATTCCCACAGGTTACGACAACAGCAAAGCCAAGAGGCTGACACCGGGTCTGGCGGCATTCCCGCTTACACCGGAGCTTACTGCTGTCAAATTCGACCAAACACTGGGCAGCAATCTCAAAAAAGCAGGTACAAACTGGCAGGTGGTGACACCAGCTCATAGGAAGGGGCGAGTGGATACGGCCATCACCTGGAATCTCTATGGTCCGCAACCCGATGACATCCTGGATTACATTTATGACCCGCCTACCTATGTCGTCACTTTCGACAAGGCCGACGGCAGCCAGCCCACCAGTCAGTCGGTCATCGAAGACCAAATGGCTTCCAGACCGGATCAAGACCCGACCCGTCCCGGCTTCCTATTTGATGGCTGGTTCAACGGCGATGCGGCCTACGACTTTTCTTCCCCCGTCAAGGGTTCCACGAAACTGACAGCCCACTGGACGGCAGGCAGCGGGCAATGGAACACCTCTCCCAAGCAGGGTCCCGACAGTGGTCAGACCAAGGTGACCCTGGTTCCACCTGCAGCGCGAGGCATTAGGTTCAGCCAGGTCAGTGCCAGCGATGATCATTCATTGGCTCTCGGATCGGATGGGAACGTCTATTCCTGGGGTGCCAATAAATACGGACAGCTTGGCGATGGGACCACAACGGACCGCTTGACCCCGGTTCAGATTCCCAAGCCGACAGGCGTGAACCGATTCAAACAGGTCAGTGCAGGAAAAGCCTTCTCATTGGCCTTGGATGACCAGGGCCACGTCTGGGCATGGGGTCTTAACAGCTCCGGACAGCTGGGCAACAATACCATTGCTACCAATGGCTCATCTGCATACAGTTCAAGCCCGATTCGCGTGCAAGCCCCAAGCGGGATGACGGCAACAAGCTTCAGCCTCACCGGCATCAGTGCAGGAATCACTCATGTCCTCGCCGTAGACGGGCAGGGCAGAGCCTGGGGCTGGGGATCCAATGAATTCGGCAAACTGGGTGTTTCCTCTGGCACTGTGGCGATGACAGGAATCACCACCAGACCCGTCCAGGTCGCAACCCCGCAAGGTGAGACGACGGGATTCCGCTATGCACAGGTCAGTGCGGGCGGCTCACATTCTTTGGCGACCGACACCCAGGGCCGTGCCTGGGGCTGGGGATCAAACCAGAACGGTGACCTGGGCAATACGAGCGATGTGGCGCTTAATAGCTACACCTTCACACCTGTCCAGGCCAAGCCGGGCACCAACCCGACAGGCGGCTTCAAGCCTGTTCAGATCATTGCCGGCAACGGCCACTCCTCCGCCCTTGATGATCTGGGACGTCTATGGACCTGGGGCGGGAACAGCAATGGAGAGCTCGGCCTGGGCGACACCACCACAAGGACTGCCCCATCTCTGGTAGCCATGCCTGCAAACGTCAGCACGTTCACGCAGTTGACAGGCAGCAGAGTTAGCGGCAATTCGCTGGCTCTGGACCAGAATGGAAGCATCTGGGGCTGGGGTCAAAACTCAACAGGCATGTTGGGGACTGGAGGCACAGGCAGCCTAAACAAACCAACCAGGATGAGCAATCCATCAGGCATTGACCACTTCGTCAAGGTCAGCGCCGGCACTGGCCACACCCTGGCCATCGCCTCCAACGGCAGCACATTGGGGTGGGGAAACAACAGCCAAGGAAGGCTGGGAAACAACGCGACACAAACAACTTATTCTCCTGTCAACGTGCTCTTCCCCTTCAGACTCGGCACCCCGTCCGCAGTACAATTCGGAGGCACCTCAGGAACCAGCCTAAGCTCCACGGGGCAGAAGGACGGCGCCTGGACTGTGCTGACGCCGAACCACCAGGCCGGCGACACGACTGTCAGCATCGCTTGGACGCTCAATGGGGCTCCACAACCCAACGATGAGACCAATGCCTTCCGTTTCATCCACTATGGCATCCTCCCCCTGACCGGAGAGGCAGGCATCCTAGTGACCATCCTAACCGGCTTGCTGGCCGCAGTCGCTGGCCTGGCCGCCAACCGGCAACGCCTTGAAGCACAAAGCGCACAAGGCGGAAAAGCAGCCGCTCGGCACAAGCACTGACATGCACGAACGAGCAGGGCCCCGCCACTAAAAGGTGTCGGGGCCCTGCTGCGGTCTCTGTGCCTGATTTGCTCTCTGCGCACCCTCAAACAGTCAGGTCAACCTGACAACAGCATGACGACGAACCGCACTGCTGAACAATGGTTCTGAAGAATGCTGCTTATGGAGAGCTCGTAATTCTAAAACTGGCTCAGAGCACAGCCTGAAGCACAAAGTCCAGGATGAAGAGAGCCGAGACCGTCCAGATGATGGGGTGGACCTCCTTGCCCTTGCGCTTGCAGACCATGGTCAGGCAGTAGGTGATGAAGCCGGCGGCCACACCATAGGAGATGGAGTAGGCAAAGCCCATGAAGATGGCCGTGAAGAAGGCCGGAATGGCCTCAGACAGCTCGCCCCACTCAATCTCGGCGAAGGAGCTCATCATCATGCAGCCCACAATGACCAGGACGGGTGCGGTGGCCGCCGAAGGCACCGCGGAGATCAAGGGAGCGAAGACGGCGCTGAGCGCGAAGCAGGCAGCGATGACCACTGAGGTCAGTCCGGTCCGGCCACCAGCTGCGATGCCCGCTGCGGACTCCACGTAGGTGGTGGTGTTGGAGGTGCCGAAGAGAGCGCCGATGGAGGTTGCCGTAGCATCGGCGAACAGGGCCTTATCCATCTTGGAGCTGAAGCCTCGGCCGTTTTCCAGAGCCTGCTCGTCCTCGGCTGAGAAGATGCCTGAGCGCCGGCCGGTGCCCACAAAGGTGCCGATGGTGTCGAAGGTGTCCGACAGGGAGAAGGCGAAGATGGTCACCAGAACCACTGGCAGCTTGGCCGGGTCGGAGAAGAGCGCGGGGAATCCATCCTGGCTGAAAATGGCCAGGAAGGTCTGCGGCAACTGTGACCAGGCCTGACCCAGATCGACCGACTTGGCCATGCTGGTGACCCCCATGGGAATGCCCAGGAGCGTGACCACGATGATGGCGATGACAAAGGCGCCCTTGTTGATGAAGGCCAGGTGACCCTTGAACTTGAAGATCAGCAGGAAGACGGTCAGCAGCAAGCCGATGACGAAGAGGATGACCCCCGGGGTGTTGAAGGTGGTCAGTCCAGGGTTGGCGCCGGCCGCTGAGGTCTTGTCAGGGGTGAACTTGATGATGCCCACATTGAGCAGACCCACATAGGCGATGAAGACGCCGATGCCGCCGCCGATGGCGTGCTGAAGCAGGGGCGGAATGGCCTGGATGATCATCTTGCGCAGCTTGGTGGCGGTGACCAGGATGTTGATCAGGCCGCACAGGAAGACCATGCACATGGTCTGCTGCCAGGTGAAGCCCAGCCCCTTGACCACGGTGAAGGTGAAGAAGGCATCCAACCCGACTCCTGGCGCCACGCCGTAGGGCACATTGGCCACCAGCCCCATGATCAGGGTGCCGATGATGGCAGCGATCAGAGTGGCGAGAAAGACGGCCCCCCAAGGCATGCCCGCTGTAGAGAGCACCGAGGGATTCACCACGATGATGTAGGCCATAGCGAAGAAGGTGGTGATGCCTGCTACCACTTCTGTAGAGACTGTGGTATTATTATCCGAAAGCCGAAATAGCTTATGCATATTCGATTCCTTATTGTCTTATTTGGCGATGAGACAAGGAAAGAATATCACGAGCTCTCGGCTTTTTCTGTTACAAGTCCCCCACCCTATTGAGCTCTAGAGTTATACGCCAAGATTTGTGCCTGTTAGTCTGCGATTTCAGAGTATTTGACTGATATGTGGGACTCGGTCCAGTCACTGGCGGTGCCTAGGTGTTGTGCTAATGAAATCAGAAAGCTACTAGGGATGTCAAAAGCTTCCACGACAGAAGTGTTCTAGCTTTCATCTCTGTTTTCAATGGTGCGCAACCTTGTTTCCATGAAATACAGAGTTTGTGCGATGCCTGTCCAGACTGTTGCAGCTTGGCTCGTGAAATGATGCTGCTGATGAAGAACCGTGTTGCCGGGTACATGATTTGATCTAAATCGGCTTCGGATCCTTCCAACGAAACCAGGAAGTTCTAACTCGTATCCTGATCTGTGGTTCACAGACTCCTTTAATATATGACCACAAGTCATACCCAGTATGGCCCGGACTAATCGTGCAATATGCGAAAGGCCACCACCTAAGCAGAGTGCGCCTTATCGCCATGCTTCAAGGTATGACCCTACAATTCACAGCACTTTGCTCCAGTTGAATCCCGTGGTGTTGAAGTCTACGGATTCATTCACGTTCTGAACGGAATCTCGGTACCTATCAGCAGCTTGCATGATCTGAGACTGGAAATTAATAGGGGTTGCCGTGGATGAGGAAGCATGGGGGCTTCGTTGTGTTTGGTCTGGAAGACCGAAATCCTAGTGTTGGCTAAAAACCTGAGATAAGGGGTGATGACTTATGGAGCCTTCTGGGAAAGCGCCTGCAGCGTTCTTATAGTTCCATTAAGCCATGCAGGAAACATATGAGGCTATGAGGTTAGTCTGATTTGGGAATAGGAGTGTTAGGACTCTTAGTCGTGGCAGACATATCTCATTGTTACCTGCCCTGTGAAACAGCCGGGCACCTTCTGGCCGTCTTTGGTTTGGTAACCGATGACCCGTCCGCCTTGGCAGTCGACTTCGTATAGATTCCTCACAGCGAACCAAGCCTTTCTCTTTTGATACCGCTTCCTGTATGCCGGAGGATCGTATCCTTTCGGCCGCTTTACGTCGTTCCCATAGCCGTAGGCGACGATTTCACCTACGGCCGCTTTCTTGCCTCCAGCATCAACCAGGAGGATTTCCCTGAGGCGGGATCTGTTCTTTTCTAGCGGTGGTTTCCCGACGGTCATAAAGGTGCGTCCTCCATGACTCTGTGAGTTCTTCAGTTGGGCTTCAATGATCTCTTCCCCGCTGTAGGAACCACTGGAGGTCAGCTTGTAGGCCACGATTTCCTGACTAGAGGGGAGCGGATCGTTTTGCTGGTAGGACTGCAGCAGCTCCGGGTAATATTTGAGTTTGGCCACTGTCCGATAAGTGCGGCCTGTTTGGTCCATGACCCAGTCACTAATGTAGAGGTCGATGGCCGACAGGACTGCGAGCATCTTATCCAGGTACAGGTCCGTTTGAATACTTAGGACGTTCTCGCCATGGGAGACTCTGTTGCGCAGGCGACGAATCCTATCGATATCAAGCAGGAGTTTCACCCGTTGCTGATCATTGACCTTGCTATGGGTCATCTCCGGAAAGGCCTTATACAAAGCCTCTTTCCAGAGCTGCCGTGCAGCCGCCGCCCTCTTGAGGACTGTTGGGTCTTTGCTCTTGAAATCCGTAGGTCCAAGTAACCGTTGCCAACCTCCGAACATCAAATGCGAGAATGCATCATGCCTGTTCGGGTATTGGCCATGCTTGTGGTGATTAGAATTCTTTTCCCATATCCGGTATACCCTGCGGCATGAGTACCACAGCTTCCCTATTTGGTCTGCGCCCAGTAGTTCCTCAATAAGAGGTGGCGCCTGGCTCAGAGGGGCAGTCTCATGACCTTCGAACCATTCGGGCTGCGGCGTTTTCCCAAGCCAGTCGTCATATCCATTAGCACGAGCCCAAAGTATCAGCTCCTTGTCCATCGCATTGCGCACACTCATCTCGACAAAGGAGATCTGCGTGACTGCCACTCCGGAGAATAAGGTATTCCAACGGTATAAGTCAGCGGCTTCCACTCCCGGGTGTTTCCGGGCCTCTTTCTTATAGGGTTCCAAGCGCTTCTCTGATATCGCCAGATCCATAATCGAGTGAGTTGCAGTCTGCATAAGGCCATGATATTATATAAGAGCAATAAGTTCTTCGCCCTCACATCGCGAGATGTGGGGGCGTCGTATTTTTTGGGTCATATGCCAAAATATTCGCAGGTTAGTCGGTGCTGCTGAGGTATCTGACGGGGGTGTGCAGTTCGTTCCAGTCGATAGCGGTGGCTTGGTGCAGATCTTGTTGGCTGTGTTGCCAAGCGAGGTCGTTCAACCGTTCGAAATTCTGGTCACTGCAAATGTGGGTGGCCGGCCGGGCATCTCTCTGGGGGTCGGCGGCGTGTTGATGACCCCGCTGGCAGATGGCTCTGATTTCGTGTTCCGGGCCCAGCCCATTGTGGTTCCTAGGCAAGGCGCGCAGTTGTTAGTTCATGATTCGAGCAGATTTTTAGTCGTGGGAATCGGGGCCTCGCACCGCTAGCACCGCCACTGGGTGCGACCTGTGCTGGTAGCCCAGGCCAGGCAATTCGGTGTCTTCATGCTTTCTAAGGAGAACAGGCATCTACTGGACGCTTCTAGCCCTACCCCGATAAGGGCTTAGAGGATGAAAAACGCACGCATTTTGGCGTATAGCCCGGGTTCCAATACCGCCGCAGAGCTGTCCGCCCACCTATAATCGGCATACCGGCAGGGCCCTGAAGCCTTCCTTACCTGGGGATGCGTTGAAGGGCACGGCGCTTTCTAGGAGGGGCATATGGCCAGGAACAATCATTGGGATCCGGACGATCAGAAGCAGTATCAGCACGTGCATGACAGCGAAGTCGATCGTGGACAGGATGAACGTGCTGCCGAGCGGATTGCAGCAGCCACGGTCAACAAGCAGCGCACCCGTGAGGGCCGCACCCTGCGCCAGGAGCAGGAGCGCCGCGGCCAGGGCACAGACGACAAGAAGGACAAGAAGAAGGACTGAATCCTTAGATGGCGCCCATCAGCAGATGCGCCAAAACCATAAGCACCGCGCCGATCACCGCAGTCAGGGCCAGGGTGAATCCGGCCAGACGGGCGTTGCCCAAGACCTTGTCGGTGAACATGGTGGCGAAAACCGCCGTCGGAGCCAGGCAGCACAGGGCCACCGCCTGACGAATCAAGGGTTCGAAGGGCAGCAAATACCATGCGGCCGTTGCGAACAGGATGCCGAAGGGCAGTCGCCAGGCCAGGATCTGCAATACGGACTTGACATCATCCCGTCCACCAGGCAAGTCCATGAGCATGCCCACCATAAGCATAGAGCAGAAGGCGTTGGCCGTCGATAATGGGCGGGTGATCTGGGCCGACCAGTCTGGCAGGGAGATTCCGGCGAGCGTAAAGCCCACCATAACCATGTAAGTGTCGAAGGAGGGCGAGCTCAAGAAGCCTTTGAATATGGAGATGGCCGCGGCCTTGCGATGGAGTTTGCGAGCATCCGGATCATCCAGCTTGACCGGCTCCCCCGCATCGGGATCCAGGGACTGGCCGGGTCGAATATGCAGAAGCCCTTGGGTCATGACGTTGGTCCCCGCAGATACCATGACCGAGTTGCCGATGTCGAACATGGCGGCGGGCACCAGAGCCGCCGTGCCAAGCAGCGACTGAAGCATGGGAAAGCAGAAGCACCCGATGTTGAAACCCGATCCGTTGAGCATAAGAAAAGCCCGCTGAGCCGTAGACCGATGCCTGCTGGTCAGGAAGATGGCCAAGGGCGGAATCAGCGCGGCCACGAAGGCGAAGGCCGAGACCAGAAGCAGGCTGGGATCGTGAGGGTTGGTAGCGAAGGAGTAGATGATGGCCCCGGGCAGGACCAGGTCGAACACCACGGTCTGCAGCACCCGGTAGTCCAGCGGGCGAAAGAGCCCAAAACGCTTGAACAGGTAGCCCACCAGGATGATGCCCAAGAGGGTGGCCGGTTCCAGCAGTACTCCCATGCCCTCGCTCCTTCCGTGGATGCCGGAACCATGATACCTGACGGGCGGAGGCGCAGACCGGTTCTGTCTCAGCCGAAGCGACCGGAGATGTAGCGCTCGGTGTCCGGCTCGTGCGGGTTGGAGAAGATGGTGGTGGTGTCGTCCATCTCCACCAGATGGCCGGGCTGACCCACGGCCTTGAGATTGAAGAAGGCTGTATAGTCCGAGACCCTGGCGGCCTGCTGCATGTTATGGGTGACGATGACAATGGTGTAGTCCCGCTTGAGCTCGTTGATCAGATCCTCCACAGCCAGGGTGGAGATGGGGTCCAGGGCCGAGCAGGGTTCGTCCATGAGCAGGACCTGGGGGTGCACGGCCACGGCACGGGCGATGCAGAGCCGTTGCTGCTGACCGCCCGAGAGCCCGATGCCCGGCTTGTCCAGACGATCCTTGACCTCATTCCAAAGGTTGGCCCCGCGCAGGGCCCACTCCACCAGGTCGTCGGCGTCCGACTTGGCGATGTGCTTCTTGTTGAGCCGGATACCAGCCAGGACGTTCTCCCGGATGGACATGGTCGGGAAGGGGTTGGCCCTCTGGAAGACCATGCCCACATCCCGCCGCACCTCGACCGGGTCCACATCCGGTCCATAGAGGTCGCGACCCTCCAGCAGCACCTGCCCGCTTACATGCGCCCCCGGAGTGATCTCGTGCATGCGGTCCAGGGTGCGCAGAACCGTGGACTTGCCGCAGCCGGAGGGACCGATGAAGGCGGTGACCTTGTTGGCCTGGATGCGCATGTTCACGTCCTCAACGGCCAGGAAGTCGCCGTAGTAGACGTTGAGATGGCTGATGTCTATGCGTTGGCCCATATTCCGGCCTCCGTTTCTCTCATGGCGGCGCTCAACGGGTCCGCCCAACAGCAAAGATGCGCGAGACCAGCCGCCCCAGCAGGTTGAGCAGCAGGACGATAAGGATCAGCACCAGGGCCGCAGCCCAAGCCCGCTGCATGTGGATGTCGGTCAGGCATCCCGGGTCGGCACCTGGCCCGCAGACGGCCAGCCCCTGGGAATACTCGTTGTATACGAAGACCGGCAGGGTGGTCATCCTCCCGGAGAAGAGGTTGGGGTTGGTGGTGGCGATGAAGCCCGAAGCTATCAGCAAGGGCGCCGTCTCACCGATGACCCGTGCCACAGCCAGGATGGTGCCCGAGACGATGCCGGGCAGGGCCGTGCGCAGAACAATGCTGGTGATGGTACGCTGCTTGGTCACCCCCAGGGCATAAGCGGCCTCGCGCAGGTCGTTGGGCACCACAGCCAGCATATCCTCAGAGGTCTTGACCACCGTGGGCAGCATAAGCAGCGAGAGGGCCACCGAGCCGGCAAGTCCGTTGACGGTACCTGGTCCGACCACCATGGCGAACATGGAGAAGGCAAAGAGGCCGGCCACTATGGAGGGGATTCCGCTCATCACGTCCACCATGAGACTGATGGCCTTGGCCAGGCGACCTCCGTGGGCGTACTCGACCAGGTAGACCGCGCACATGACGCCCACTGGAATGGATATGACCATGGAGCCAAAGGTGATCTCCAGGGTCCCGATTACCGCGTGCAGGATGCCGCCATAGCCTCCGGTCGGCGTGGGGTTGCCCCCTACCACACCGCTCATGTTATGGGTAAGAAAGTCCGGTGTCAGCCGTCGCATCCCCTTGGACAGGCTGACCCAGAGCACCGAAACCAGCGGAATCAGGGCCACCAGGAAGGAGAGCCCGATCAGGACGGTCATCAGCCGATCCTTGCGCTTGCGCGCCCGGATGGAGGACCTGGTTGGCCTGAAGCGGTCAAAATCGATAACTGGACCGCGATCAGTTCGGCTTGCCATCATGCACCCGCCTTTGCTGTGATCCTGCGCGCCAGATAGTTGACGATGAAGGTGATGATGAAGAGGACCAGACCGGTGGCCACCAGGAGGGCCACGCCCTGGGAGTCCGCCTCCGGGAACTGGGCGGCTATGTTGGCGGCGATGGTCTGGCTTTTCGAAGCCTGCAGCAGCCGAAGGGAGTAGCTGAGGCCCGGCGAGAGGATCATCAGCACCGCCATGGTCTCGCCCAGGGCGCGGCCCAGCCCCAGCATAGAAGCAGAAATGATCCCCGAGCGACCGAAGGGCAGGACCGCGAGCCGGATCATCTCCCACTTGGTGGCGCCCAGAGCCAAGGCGGCCTCCTGCTGGAGTCGAGGGGCCTGGATCAGGATGTCGCGGGTGACCGAGGTGATGATGGGCAGAATCATGACCGCCAACACCAGGGCTACGGTGGCCACGGACCTGGCCGGAGCTGCAACGGGTCCGGAAAACAGCGGAATCCATCCCAAATGAACGGACAGCCAGCGCCAGAAGCCGGTGATGTTGGGAACCAGGACCAGAGCCCCCCAGAGCCCGTAGATCACCGAAGGCACGGCGGCCAGCAGGTCGATTACCGTGCTAAGCAACGTGGACAGGCGGGCGGGAGCGTAGTAGCCGATGAAGAGGGCGATGCCCAGGGAGACAGGAAAGGCCAAGAGCAGGGCCAGGCCGGCAATCAGAATGGTGCCAAAAACCAGGGGGCCCACATAGCCCAGGAAACTGCTCGCCCGCCCCCCGCTCAGGGAGAGGATGGCCTGGGTGCGGGAATCCGGGTCCCCGGTGAAGGCCGGAAAGGCCCGCAGAATCAGAAAGAGGGTGACCGCAGCCAGGGCCAGCAGGATCAGAATTCCCGCCCCTGTGGCGCAGGCCTTGAAGATCCGGTCCACCCGTCTGGCCTGGTGCAGGGTTGCGGTCTCGTCCGGTTTCTCGCTCATGCCTTCCCTCCGATGGTCTCCACCGAGGCCATGGCCTGACTGCGCAGCCCCTGCCCCAGCTCGGCGCTGCCCGCATTGGCCGCTGCCATGCGCTGACCCTGCTCGCTCAGCAGATAGGTCAGCCAAGCCTTGGCGAACCGAGCCTTGGATCCGTCCGGATCATGTCGGTAGGCGGTGCAAACCACATCGTAAGAGACCAGGACGATGGGATAGGTATGCTCCCGGCTGGTGCGATGGTCCACAGCCAGGACCACCCGTCCGGGCTGGCTGGCCTGGGGATCCCGCTGGGCCAGATCAAGCAAGTTGGCTGTGGTCTTTGCTGTAGGCGGCTGCCAGGTCTTCCCCACCTGGACGGCCACAGTGCCCAGCCCGGTGGTCTGGGCTGCGTCCGCATAGCCGAAGGTGCCCTCTGCCTGGTTCATGGTCATGACCACTCCGGCAGTGCCCTTGGCGCCCTGCCCCAGGTCGTTGGGCCAATTCTCGCCCGCTGGATAAGGCCAGGCAGACCCGGCTGTGTCGTGCAGATAGGACAGGAAGCTTTTCGTAGTGCCGGACTTGTCCGAACGATGGATCACGGTGATGTCCAAGTCAGGCAGATTGGCTCGCGGATTGAGGGCTGCGATGCGTGGATCCCGCCAGTTGGTGACCTTTCCGGAGAAGATCATGGCGATCAGAGCCGGGTCCATCCGCAGATGGCCGCCTGAGCCCTTGGGCCACAGGTCAGGAAGATTGTAGGCCACGGCGATCGGAGTGGCGTAAACGGGCAGGTCAATGGCCGTGCCGGAACCGCAGACCTGACGCGAGCGCTCAAGCTGCTCTGTTGTCAGCGGTGCATCGGAACCGGCCCAGATGGTCGAGCCTGACAGGAAAGCCGTGACTCCAGCACCTGAACCTGCCGGATCATAGGAGATGCGCGCCCCAGGATGCTGCTTGCGGAAACCGGCTATCCAGGCCTCGTCGGCGCTCTGCTGTGAGGATGCGCCAGATCCGGCGAATTCGCCCTGGAAGAGTGCTTGATCTGCAGTATTGCCTGTTCCGCTGCTTGCGGCAGGGACATTGTCACCGCAGGCCGCCAGGGGAATCATCATTGCCAGGGACATGAGGAGGGCCGGGAATCTACCACGACCACGACCATGTACGTGCATGCTACCTACCTTGACCGCCGTTGCATTTCAAACGTCCGTCCTCATCAGTCCGTGTTGGATCCTCACGTATTCACATTACCGAAGCTCGCCTCACACAGCATACTGGAAACGCTGACTGCCGGACAAGGTCGCCACATCCGCGTCAGCCATGTGGAAAAACCCCATCACAATCCACAACTGGGTATATTATAAGGTCATTGTCAGACGCTTAGCTCTCTTGTTCTTTTCTTAGTGTCACCGGTATCGGTATGCCCTGATTTGCTTTCTAGGACGGCACCGCAGGGAGCGGTATGCGCAGTGAAAACCGAACCCAAAGGAAGTGGTGGTTGCATGAGGAAGCAGGAGCTCGCCAAGCGAGGGCGGACCCTCAGCAAGGATGGAGCCTTCGTCAACGGAAAGCTCACCCATGAGGCCTTCCTGTCGCTGGCCATCCTCACCGTCATCACCTTCCTGGGCAACTTCACCCAGCTGCAGCTGGCCTCCGCCCTGCCCACCATTGTGGACGAGTTCCATATCACCCTGACCACCGGCCAGTGGCTGACCTCGGTATTCCAGCTGGTCATGGGCGTCATGGTGCCGTTGACCGGTTTTCTGACCAAACGCTTCTCCACCAGGCAGATCGTCATCACCTCCATGGCCGTCTTCACCCTGGGATCCCTGTTGAGCTGGCAGTCGCAGACCTTCGCTCTGGTCCTGCTGGGCCGCATCCTGGAGGCTGTAGGCACGGGAACCATGTGGCCCGTCCTGCAGATCACCGTCTTCTCCATCTATCCGTTGGCCAAGCGCGGCATGGCCATGGGCACTGTAGGCCTGGCAATGAGCGTGGCCCCGGCCATCGGCCCTACCCTGGGCGGATGGCAGACCGATGCCAACGGCTGGCGCTCCATCTTCCTGACACTGAGCATCTGCGGGGCCGTGGCGCTGCTCCTGTCCATCTTCGGCCTGCGCAACTTCGGCCAGCGCGACACCAGCGTCAAGGCGGACTTCTTCTCGGTGGCCCTGTCCATCTTCGGATTCGGCGGCCTCATGTTCGGCTTCACCAACATCGAGAACTTCCCCATCACCTCCTTCATGACCTGGCCCTTCATGCTGGTCGGCCTGATCGGGATCGTCTGGTTCGTTCTGCGCCAGCTCCATCACGACAAGCCCCTGCTGGACCTGCATGTGCTGCGGATCAAGAACTTCACTGTGGGCACCATCATCGCCTCCATGTCCTTCTTCGCCTTCAGCTCGGTCACCGTCATCCTGCCCATGTACATCCAGACTGACCGCGGCTTCTCGGCCACCATGAGCGGTCTGGTCATGCTGCCTGGAGCTATCGGCACCGCCATCGCCCAGTTCTTCGGCGGCCGGTTGCTGGACCGCTGGGGCGCACGTCCCGTGGCCATGACGGGCTGCTCGGTCCTGCTGCTGGGCACCATCGCCATGAGCCTGATCGGCGCCGATACCTGGATCGGCCTGGTCTCCATCTGCCAGTTCATCCGCCAGATCGGCATGGGCTTCACCCTGATGCCCTTGACCACCTGGTCCCTGAACAACCTGGCTCCCAAGGACGTTTCAGCTGGTTCGGCCGTCACCAACACGGCCCGGCAGATCGCCGGCGCTGTCGGCGCACCCATCCTGGTCATCCTCATGGAGACCATCACCACCCTGCGCCACAACGCCATGGGCGGTGGTCACTCCACCCAGATCGCAGCCAACATCTTCGGCGTGCAGTGGGCCCTGCGCATCTCGGCACTGATCTGCCTGGGCATGGTTCTGCTGGTCTACTTCGGCGTTCGTGGAAACGGCGCCGGCTCCGGCCGTCAGATGACCCGCATGCTCCTGCGCCACATGCACATCATCCACACTGACGCTCCTGCCATCACCGCCTCCACCGCCGACTCCAAGGCCCAGGACTGATCACCGGGTGGTTTTGCGGGCTATGACTTGTGATCCGACGACAAGATCCTGGGGTGCCGTAGCTCTGCCTCCGATACGTCCCAGGACGCGGTCGACGCAGGTTCGTGAGATCCACCCCAAACAGGAATCCATGGTAGTAAGCGGAGTCTGCAGATAAGCTGACTCCTCGATGTTGTCAAACCCGATGATCTGGACCTGGTCAGGTACGGCTCTGCCGTAAGCAGTCAGTGCTGACAATGCACCGATAGCCAGCTGATCATTGAGAGCGACCACCCCATCGAAGGGCACGCCCGCCTCTAATATCCGTTGCATGGTCAGGTACCCGCTGCCCAAGGTCCAGTCATAACCGGTTACACCCAGAAGCCGGTCATCCAGTTGCAGTCCTCTTGCGTGAACCGCCTTAAGCACGCCTTTCATCCTTAACTCGGCATTGCCTTCGATTGCAGCCTCCAATTGATTCTGGTCAAGCGGCGCATGCAGACCGATGACCGCCAGTGAACGCACCGACCGATCAAATAGATACTCTGCGGCCATCCGAGCTGCCTCGGCATCATCGACCATGACATGATCCGCCACCCCATGGGTAGTCCGCGCGCCTACGCAAACCAGGGGGTAGCGCACATCCAGATCCTCCACGGCGAACCGCTCAAGCTCCGACATGGACAGGATTATGCCGTCGCTGATAGTGCTGTTAAAGGAGGCCAGAATCTCATGCGCTCCCTTGGCAGACCCCTCGGCATATGTGCTGACATAGACTGCATAGTCCCGCAGGCGGGCGCTGTCGATGACCCTATTAGCCAATTCGGACAGGTAGGGAGGTGTCAACGAAGGCACAGCCAGCGTAATGATACCGGTTTTGTTCCGGTGCAAATTACGGGCCGCGGCATTGACCTTGTATCCCGATTCGTCGATCACCTGCTGCACACGCGCACGGGTCGCCTTGGACATACGGCCATTGCCGTTGATCACATTGGATGCGGTCTTCAGCGAAACACCCGCCTTGCTGGCCACCTCGCGTAGGGTGATCCGCTTACCTGGACGTCCTTCATCCGTAGCCATAGGCACCCCCTAGAATGCAACAACCTCCAAGGCACTATGGCGATCAGATCTACTGACGGGTGACCACCACACCATGCACTCCTATAGTGTACCGATTACCGGATAAACCACCCCCACTGCACCGGGCTGCTCGTTGAACCACTAAAACCTTGCCCATGGTGGACACATCTCTGACAACTGTCGCCCCCCGATTGAAATAGAAATGATACCGACCCTGTGGCCCGGATCTGATCAGGTGCACCAACCTCGGGTCGCCGTCACGTCCGTTATGCAGCCCTGCCCCTGTTGGGCCAGTGAGGAAATCAGGAGGAACAATCCGATTGATCACCGAGACCAGCGATTCCTTGGTGAAGCCCGTCCCCAGATAGAGAACGCTGCCCTGACCGTAACCATGGACGGTCACCGCAGGCTTCCCAGCCATGTCGAGGTCATAGGAACGACGTCCTTGGTAACGAGCCAGCACCCTTACCGAATCCTCTATGCTCAAGGGCTCGTTGACCCATGTATTGCCCTCAATGCCCTCTGATACCAGGATGGATCCA
Source organism: Bifidobacterium asteroides (assembly GCF_030758775.1). Lineage (NCBI taxonomy): Bacteria > Bacillati > Actinomycetota > Actinomycetes > Bifidobacteriales > Bifidobacteriaceae > Bifidobacterium > Bifidobacterium asteroides. Next base: position 414,452 of record NZ_CP132384.1, on the reverse strand, counting down.
CCGCCTTGGTCACTCGTGCCCAAGGCGATCATCTCCTGGGAAGCGATACCTGTCAAATCACGCAAAACCGCAGGATATCCGCCCAAGCCAACATGCATATGGTCGTCCATAATGCCACTGGCGAAGTCCACCACCAGCCGGCCACCCCTGCTCACATAATCGCGCAGACGGCCGGCTTGCTCCTGATCCAGCAGAATCAGGGCCGGCAACACCACCACGTCATAGCGCTCCCATTGCCCTCTCAGTGGCATTACGTCCGCCCTGTATCCGGCATCAAGCAGAGCCTGATACCAGGTATAAACCTGCTGCCAATGATCTACAGAACAATCGGGCAGAGTCGAATCAGCCATAGACCACTGGCAGTCGGCATCAAAAAGCAGGGCAATGGGCGAGGGTTCCAATTGAGTCCCGGCCAGTCCGCTCCGGGAAAGTCCGCGCAAAATGCCTCCCAAATCGGCAACCTGTGCATAAATCGCCGAATCCGGCCCTGCGTGGGGAATCATGGCCGAGTGGAAGGCCTCCGCACCGAAGGCGGACTGCCGCCATTGGAAGAAGTTGATCGCATCCGCCCCCATAGCTACGTGGGCCAGAGCGTCCCGAATCAGTTCGCCTTGACGCTTGGAGGCGTTGAAATTGCGCCAGTTGACGGCTGATGTGGAATGCTCCATCAGGCACCAAGGATGACCTTGGGCATAGGCATCCACCAGTGAATCCGAGCAGAGCAGCTCATCCAGGTGTCCGGGTCCATGGGCGAAATAGTGGTCGTTTGCCACGAAATCGACCTGGCGGGACCAACGCTCATAATCAAGGACGCATTGGTCTGTCGAGACCATGAAGTTGGTAGTCAGCGGTTTATCAGGGGTGAGCTCCTGCAGCTGATCACGTTCTGCACAGAAAAAATCCATCAGCGCATCTGAGCAGAATCTACGGAAATCCAGACGCAGCGCCGGATTGATGAAGGCATCACGCACGCCAGCATGTTCAGGCAGGGGAACCTGATCGAAGTTCTGCAGACGCTGGGACCAGAAATCGTTGCCCCAGGCCCGGTTCAGCTCCTCGATGCTGCCATAGCGCCGGCGACACCAGCCTTGGAAGGCCTTCAAAGCATCCTGCGAGTAGTCAGCAGCGTTGTTCCATCCATATTCATTGCCTACATGCCAGGCAACCACAGTCGGATTGTCGCGGAAGTGCTCTCCCATGACCCTGCAAAGGCGAAGGGCATAGCGTCGAAAAACAGGTGAGGTGGGCCTCCAGGATTGTCGAGCCCCCGGATGGACCAGGGTTCCATCTGCCTCCACGGGCAACACCTCAGGATGTGCCTGGTAAAGCCAGTATGGGGCCGTAGCCGTAGCCGAAGCCATGTCTACAGCGATACCGGCTTCTCCTAGCAAGGTCACCACCCGATCCAGCCATCCGAAATCCCAGACTCCGTCACTGGGCTCCAGACGTGCCCACGAGAAAATGCCCAGTGTCACCATGGTGACTCCGGCCCGTTTCATCAGCGCAACATCTTCGGTCCATACCTGCTCTGGCCATTGGTCCGGGTTGTAATCCCCGCCGAACCAGATTCCTCCCGAATGACCGTTGGGCTCCTTCGGCCATCGGTAAGGTCTATATGGTTGGGGCTGCCGACGGTCATGATGGTCCGTTTTGCTCATGCCTAATCCCGTCTGCGTGTTTCTGCTATTCCTTGACAGCACCAGCAGCCAAGCCGGATTGCCAGTATTTCTGCAGCAGCAGGAAGGCGACGATGATGGGAATGATGGTGACCAGGCTGCCCGTCACCACCAGGTTCTGAATGGCATGGGCACCAGCTGTCGATGCCTGATCCTTCCAATTGTTGAGCCCGATTGTCAGCGGATACCAATTGGAATCCTTGAGCATGATCAAGGGCAGGAAGTAATTGTTCCAAGTGGCCACAATAGTGAAAAGCGCCGTGGTTACGATGCCGGGGGCCAGCAGAGGCAGGCTGACCTGCCAGAAAGTACGGAACTCCCCAGCCCCGTCGACTCGGGCTGCCTCCAGCAGCTCAGTAGGCACTGCCTGGTCGGAAAAGATCCACATCAGGTACAGGCCGAAGGGCGAGATCAGACTGGGGATGATCATGGCCCAAGGCGTATCGGTCAGTCCGATCTTGGCGAAGAGCAGGAACTGAGGCACAGCCAGAGCGATGCCCGGCACGCTGATGGCTCCGATGACCACTGCGAAGACCAGGCGACGGCCAGGAAAGCGGAACTTGGCCAGGGCATATCCACCCAGTACTGCCAGTAAGGTGGCGCCACCGGCTCCCACAACCACGTAAAGCAGGGTGTTGAGCAGCCAGCGCCCGAAGATCCCGCCCTCATAGGTGAACACTTCGCGCAGGTTGTCCCAGAGGGCGAACTTGTGCCCAAAGGCCAAGCCGAAGGTGCCAATGAAGTCCGACTGGGTCTTTGTGGCATTGATGACCAGCCAGATCAGGGGAAACAGGCAATAGAGCGCGAAGATTCCCGCAACCAGGGTCAACAGCCAGCTGCGCCGCGGATTGTCCGGATTGGAGAATCCCGTTCGAGCTGCCCTTCGACGTTCCGCGCGCTCATCACGTGCGACGCGTCGAGCACGAATACGCTCAGCCTTGGCCCCGTCGGTAGTCCTCGAATCAACCGTGCTCATTGCATCTGCTCCTTCATTCCCCTGAGCTGGACGGCGTAGGCAGCGACCATGGTAATGATGGCCATGACGATGGCCAAGGCCGCCGCGTAATTGCTCTGACCGCCCATGAAGCTCAGGTTGTAGGCATACATATTGGGGGTGTAATAGGTGGTAATCGCATTTCCTGGAACCATGGTCTGCAGGACCGAGGGCTCATTGAAGAGCTGGAAACTGCCGATGATGCTGAAGATGACCGTGATGACCAGGGAGCTCTTGAGTTCAGGAACCTTGATGCTGCGCACGATCTGCCACTCCGAGGCCCCGTCGATGGCCGCTGCCTCATAGAGCGAGTGCGGCACAGTCGACAGCGAGGAATAGAAAATCAGCATATTGTAGCCCGTGAACTCCCAGGTATTGATGTTGCCGATGGCGGCCAGAAGCACGCTGGGCTGCAGAACATCGATATGCGTGCCCAGCCATTGATTCAAGGAACCCACCATTCCGTACTTGGTGCCGTAGATGAACCCCCACATCAGAGCCGCCACCACAGCAGGCACCGCATAGGGCAAGAAGGTGGTGATTCTGAAGAAGCGCGTACCGTGCAGCTTGAGCGAGTCCAAGGCCAGCGCCATCAATGCCGCCAGAAGGAGCATGATGGGCACCTGAACCACAGTGAAGAGCGCCACACGGCCAACTGATGACCAGAACTGCCCGTCCTTGATCAGCCTGGCGTAATTGGCCAGACCCACAAAGACGTTCCCTCCGATCATGCGCTTCTCATACAGACTCAGGTAGATGGCATAGAGCACCGGCAGGACGAAAACGAATACGAAGACCAGGACAAAGGGTCCCATGAACTTCCATCCACGCCAGTCGGGCCTGTGAGGCCGCTCCCCAGTGCGACTCTCGCTGGTTCCGCCAGGGCCTTGAGCCCGCGCGGGGGCCGGAACCCGCACAGTCGAACCTTCGACTTCACTCATGATGCCTCTCCTTCTTTCCTGTCGCTGCCCGGAGACGGCCATGGTCAGCCGCCTCCATAATCACTCACTTATTGACCTGATACCCCTGCTGGTTGCCGTGATCCACTAGCTTCTGCTGATAGTCCTCAAAAGCTTTCTCCAGTGTGGTCTGCTTCATGTAGGCCTTGCCGATGGAATCTCCATAGGTCGACTGGGCGAAGGGGTTGTAGGGCAGATACTGGAACTTGGAGACCTTGAGGTTGGCTGCCTCGGTCAGAACCTTGTTGACTTCCTGACCTCCGAAGTACTCGTTCTTCTTGCTGGTGAATTCAGTCGAGCTCAGGATGCGTTTCAGCGAGGGGAAGCTGCCCTGGTCGGCCATGACCTGAGCTCCCTTGCCGTGCGTCAGGTATTCTGCGAACTTCCAGGCGGCCGCCTTGTTCTTGGCTTTCTTGGGCACAACAAGAGCCGAACCGCCGTCCTCTGCGGACACGCTGTCTCCCTCTTTCCACTGAGGCAGAGGCGCGACCCTCCAGTTGCCCTTCTGGTCGGGTGCACCGGACTCCAAATTGGTGGGCATCCAGGCACCGATGGTCAGCGAGGCCACCGATCCATCGTTAAGCGCCCTGTTCCAGTCATCGGACCAGTTGGCGGTCTTGGTATCGAGCAGGTCTTCGTCGATCAGCTTTTGCTGAAAGTCGATATACCTCTTCATGCCGGCATCCTTGGTCATGTTGATGGTGATCTTGTCACCATCGACCTTCCATGGGTGGGCCCCAGCCTGCCAAGCCTGTGCGGTGAATGGCTGATAGGCGTTCTTGTCGCCGGCGTTGTTGGTGATGTAAGAACCCACAGCTCGGATCTTCTTGGCATCCTGATAGTACTCATCCCAGGTCTTTGGGGGCTCGGGAATACCAGCCTTGTCGAAGACCGCCTTGTTGTAGAAGAAAACCTCGGGACCGGCATCAATGGGCAGAGCGTAGGGCTTGCCGTCGTACTGGACCTTGTTCCAGGGCCCTGGGGTGAAGTCGTCAGCAAACTTGTCGGCCCCATAATCCGACAGGTTTTCCAGGTTGTCTTCAATCGCGAACTGCTGGACGGTAGGATCCTCCAGCATGGTGACATCGGGGATGCCCTTGCCTGCAGCGACTGCGTTGGACAAGGCCACTTGGGTGTCACCGGCAGTGCCCGTGTTGTTGTACTTGACAGTGATGCCGGGGTTGGCCTTTTCAAAAGCAGCAATGGTCTCCTTGATACCATTGCCCCAGCCCCAAAAGACTATGCGCCCAGAGGCCTTGCTGGTGTCCGCTGGCTTCGATGTTGATCCAGACCCGCTGCTTCCACAGGCAGCGAACGAGGCCAAGGCGACCACGGTGACGCCCATGGTCAGGATTTTCCTTGCAGAATTCATGATGAACCTTTCGATGTTTGTAAAAACCACGTCCTTGATAAGGTTTTGACGCCCTACTCCTTCCAATCGTTGGTACAACTGTGTACCAACGTGTTTCTCAGTATAATCCATAGCCTTGGATTGTCAATTCCGCTCAATGAGACGTCGCCGACAGTACACGGCTACGACCATGGACAGAATGCCCGCCAACAGGCAGCTCGCTACGAAAATTGGAGTGTGGCCGATAGCGATGCCCGTGGCAGCCAAAGTGGAGGATAGACCGCCGCTGCCAGCGACAGGACGGACAGGCAGGGATTTGTCTGGCTCTACAGAACCGGACGCGGACCCTCCAGGGCCTGCCGGCGTACCATTTCCGTCATGATCGGCCACATCATTGGTCTCATTTCCCTTTTCAGGCACACCTGTCAGGGACACGTCATCAACATGCAGGGTCTGGCCTGAACTGCCGGAGGCATCAATAGTGATCTTGGTCTGCCCGCCGGGCAGATCGACCAGCAAGGAGGCTTGCTTCCAGTCTGTGCCGGTAGAGGCAGCCAGGTTAATCTCCGAGGTCTTCCCGCCGGATTCAATCGCGATCCTGGCCTGATCCATGCCTTTGGGGTTCGCATAGGAGAGTTTCAAAAGGAAACGGCCGGCGTGCAGGGGAACATGCCCTGGTTCATCCAAATCCTGGACAATGGAGGCACTGCGGGATCGTCCGGGCGCGAATTGCAGATCATAGTCGCCCACTCGCCCATAGGCATCGGCTACGTTGTTCACGGCATCTGGATTGACCCGCCGCCATCCGGCGATATCGGCAATCACGTTACCGTCCTTATCCCGATACCCCTGTTCACCCACCGAAACCCTGTCCGCTTCGAAGGAACCATTGAGTACGTAGTCATTGGCATCGTCAACCGACCAAAGGCCGGTGTCGGCATCCAGCTTCCACCGACTCATGGAATTGAAGCGGGGCTTGCCGGAATCATCAAAACTGAGCGGATTCCACTGGTTGTATCCAAGCCCATTACCCGCAAAGTCAGCCCATCGATCGCCGCAGTGAATGACGGTCTCTGCTCGGCTGCCGTGCAAGGTGTAGTAAAAACCGGTCTGAGTGATGTGGCCGAAATCCGCTCGGCTGCCATCCATGATCACCGTCTGATTGACGGGCTGATAGGGACCAAACAGATGATCTGCTACCTGAAAATGAATTCGGGATGCATCCCACCCGAATAGATCGGAACCAGCCAGATAATACCGGCCAGCATACTTGAAAAGCGCATTGCCTTCACGCCCGAAGCCCTGGTAGAGCTTGGTAGGTTCAAGCAAATCCACCTTACCCCCCTTGGCCCCTATTCTGGCCGCCCAGACACTGCCACGGCCACGGCCATAGGAATAAATCAGATAACCTGTGCCGTCCTCATCCTGGAAGACACTCTGGTCACCGGTATTGCTGGTGCCCAGCCCGTAATCGCGCATGTCAATACGCCTCTGGGCTTTGAACGGTCCAGCAGGCGAATCGGCTGTAGCGATCATCACCTTTTTGTCGAAATTGCGACCCGTTGCATCCGTTGGCATTTCATGCTGGATAAGCATGGCATAAGTGTGCAACTCGGGGACATAAGCAACTCCCATTCTGCATACCCAACCCGCACGACGGCCACCAAAGTCACTGGAGAATGCATCAGCCTGCGCCCTATTCAACGCCACGCCTTGATATCTCCAATCGGTCAGATTCGCGGATTTGTAGACATCCACAGAGATGAAATCATTGCCAGTGAGCGCATGGGTTGGGTCCTGGCGATAAGTTTCAGCCTGGGAAAAGTGAACACCATACCAAAAATGAGAAACCTTCCCCGTAGCAGGATCCGGGAAATCGAAAATCCCTCCGCCCTGCATATACATTGGATTACCATCGACGTCATTCCAAAAACGGTCATTGACGATCAGCCCGCTTCCGCCTGCAGAATCGGACTTTTGCCCTGCTCCCTGAGCGGCAACCGCCTTTGGCGCTCCAAAGGACAAGCCCATAATCATCGCTAGGGCGACAAACAGAATGGTCAATCTGTGCTTTGCCAGCGTATGATCCCGAATACGGTTTCCGGTTCCGGGTATATCCGAGCCGATATTCTCATTCATAGTCAACCTCTCTGTTGCTGATTGTTGCGGTCATAGACCCTGATCAAATCGAAATCTATGCTGTTGATACAACTGTGTATCAAACTGCAACAATGCTATCACACCTTAAGAGGTCCAGTTCAGTGCAGAAAGTCAGGCTATCAAGCACCTACGCGAATAGACCCTTACATGGCAGTCAATTCCGTCTGTCAGCCAAGGCCAGCGATCAACGATCCTGCGGGAGGGGCTGGCCCGGGCAGGTGTGCAGAACGGCCAGCATGGCCTGTTTTTCCGAGCTGGTGACACTCAGGGAGTATTTGTCCTTGACTGCAATCTGACGGGCCACATAGGAGCACTGATAATCCTTGTTTTCGGGCAGCCAGTAGTCGGCCGAGGCACTCCCCTTGGCCTGGTTGGCCGGGCCGTCCACGGCGAGAAGATTGTAGGGGTCGTTGCCAAAACGGTAGCGGCGGGCCGTGTCCCACTTGCTGGCTCCTGACCGCCAGGCATTCTCCAGGGCGACCACGTGGTCGATCTGCACGGCCGAGCTGGTTTTCGGCCCTCTGACGAATTCGATGGTTCGCCCGGTATAGGGATCCTGCAGACGACCGCTGGCCACCTTGCACCCGCCGGGAGTAGTGGTACGCAGGTCAGTCAGGTCGCGGGTCAACACATCCTCGCGCACATTGCAGCCGTTGCCGTCCGCATCGGTCTCCTTGAAGCCGAAGGACTCACGCCGGTACTGGCGGGCAGGACGGGAATGATCGTCCACTGTCAGACTCTGCAGGATCTGGGCCGCATCGCCGGTTGCCGTATATCGGCCGGTCAACCGTCCGACTCCACCGTTGACCCTTGGCAATATCAGGCCGATGGTGATGCCTAGGACCACAGCCACTACCAGAAGAATCAGCACCCGTTCAGTGAGCGATTCGCGACGGAAGCGGGCCGGTGCGGGATTCCTCCGTGCCGAACCGTACCGGCTGCGTCCTCGATACCGATATCTTCTGCGTCTCGGACCGGTCATCTACCGCCGATACCTCCTATGTCGACTGCTTGCATGAATCATCCATCATAGCGGTCAAGCGTAGGCGTAGGTCATCGGGTCGTGTCCTGCACGCACCGGGGAGTCCATGGCATCGATGGCGGCATGCTCCTCAGGGGTCAGACTGAAGCCGAACAGGTCCAGGTTCTCCGCCTGCCTTTCCTGGTGGACAGACTTGGGGATGATGATGGTCCCGTTCTCGATGTGCCAGCGCAGCACCACCTGGGCCGGCGTGACCCCGTGGGCCTGGGCGATTTGCTCCAGCCTTCCGCCTCCGGCTGTCAGATCTGCGCCACGTGCCAATGGCGAGTATGCCTGGACGGCGATGCCATGCTCCTTGCAGAAGGCCGTTACCGTGCGCTGCTGCCAGCTGGGGTGCAGCTCGATCTGATCCACGGCAGGGTACTCCCCCGTCTCCCTGTGCAGCCGTTCCAGATGCTCTGGCAGGAAGTTGCAGACCCCCAGGGTCCGCACCCGCCCCTCATCGCGCAGCCGATGGAATGCACGCCAAACCTGGTCGGCCCGCCAATCGAACGGCGTGGGCCAATGGATCATATACATGTCGACATAGTCGGTGCCCAGCAGAGCCAGCTGGCGGTCGAAAGCCCGCAGAGCGCTGTCATAACCTTGTTCGGAATCACGCAGCTTGGTAGTCAGCCACAGGTTGGCACGCTCAGGTCCGCTCTGGCAACCGAAGGCTTTGAGGCCACGGCCCACGCCTCCTTCATTGCGGTAGCCCGCTGCCGTATCGATGTGGCGATAACCCAGTTCCAAGGCGGATTGCACTACTCCAGCGGTTTGATCATCGTCGATCCTGAGCACGCCCAGACCCACCTGCGGAATGCGATTGCCGTCAGACAATTGGATGTCAGGAACTGCTGTCATGGTCCACACCTTCCCAGGATGCCGCCCAGCAGTCTGCCGGGCCATGCTCGCTCCATTCTAGAGCCAGGCAAAAGCCCGGCTGAAACAGAACAGTCCTATGTGGTCAAACCTGCCCGCTCATGCACCGGCTTAGAATTTGCTGATGCTAAAGAAGTACAGCACGTGGGTATCGAACCAATGGTAGCCAAGGTCGAATACGGGCAACAGGCTGATCTTCATCATCATGCCGACCGTACCCCAGGCGAAGAAGAGGCCGAGCACAGCCAACAGCCACATGAAAGCGCTGCAGATTCGTCGGGTTTTGATCAACCGGCGACGGCGTGTGGCTTCTGAACGGGTCTCCTGCTCATGGCTGACCATGATCGTGGCCAGCGGCTCCCCCATAGTCCCAGGTCCTGTCGCCCGAGATTCCAGATGCTCCATCTGCTCCAGCTCATGACGGCAGTTGCGCCTGCGACGTGAGAGCAGGTACCAACCAACCAGGCAGGCCAAAAACAGGGCCAGCAGCACCCAGACCATGTAAATGGGCGCCCCTTCAGGTTGGGTGGGTGGCACGTCATCGCCGATATAGTGCCCACGCACGATCAGGCGGTGAGAGTTGACGCCATAGGGATAGCAGGTCAGCAGGGTCACATAGTTTGAATTCTGGACTGGCTGCAGTGCACTCACATCGGTGGGCAAGATGATCTTAATCTGATCTACCTTGTAGCTCATATGCCGTTTGAGGACACGTATCTGGAAGACGTCCCCCTTGCGCAGCTGCGTTAGGTTATCGAACAACATGTAGCCGACTTCGCCGGTGTGTCCAGTGATGACGGAGTGGATGGTTCTGTTGTCGGTAGGCACGTGGGTCGTGGCGATGTGCCCCGTGCCATCCTTGAGCACAGCATCGCTGGTGCCGTGCCGCACGGGCAGCTTGACATTGATCTTGGGGATCTCCACATAGGCCATCATGCCTTTGCCGTCTACATTGAGGATTTTGTAGTAGCGACCCAGTGGTTCCTTGACTTCCTTGTACTTGAAGGGGTCCCTCAGCGTAGGCTTGCCTAATTCCTCGTCGTACTTCTTAGCATCACGCCACATGGCTCTGCGCTGTGCAGGTGAAAGTGCATCCACGATCTGATCGTAATTGTCTACTGCGGTGGAATCCTTGGAATAGTTCACATAGGCCGCCAACAGCGGGTATAGGAAGATTGCCAGACCAATCAGGAAGGCCAAGGTCTCCAGGAGGCCGAACCCCCGCCCTGACTTGCCAGACTTGCCAACGTTCTTGGCCTGTTTGGATGCTGCCGCAGCTGCCTGACCAGCGTTGCCTTGTTGACTTGTGTCCTGGGAATGATGTCCTGAAACCACAATTATCGGAGCCGACGTTGTAGCTTGGCCTGGAACAGACACTGGAGCTGCTATTGTATCTGAATCATCCGAGGCTGAAGCTCCTCTATCGTCAGGTGTCGCCGAAGGTGGGTAGGAGGGTGGTATATCAGAACTTGGAGCATAGGCAGGCGGCATATCTGCTTGCCCAGCAGGTATGTCTGACGAGGATGATTCTGTCGGAATGGACTCATATGCAACATCACCGTTGCCGGCGGCATGAACTGGGCTCATAGTAGCGGAGTCAGTGTTCTGGTCCATCTATAGCCTTCCTCGCACAGCACTTCAAATAGTCCCGTTACTACCTTTTGACATACAAAGACCGGCGGCACCTATATGATACCGCCGGTCCTTAGGCATCCTCAGAGATGCCTACAATGCCATTTGCTAGCATCACACCGACATGGGCATGAGAATACCTAGTGTTCATCCCTGTTCCAGGAATGGGCAACAACCGCCAAGTAGAGGCCCATCATGGCCAAGATCATAAGCAAAATGCCAGGCGCTACCATGGATACGCCGGTAGCGGCAAGCTTGCCTGGTCCTGGTCGCACTACTGGCACGACCTGAGGCACGTCCACAAGCTTGGGGCTTATAGTCACATCATAAAGCGGATGGACTTCACCCTGTTCGCGGTAAAGCGGCAACTGCACGACCACTGGGTCGGCTTTTACCTTTGCATTCTTGGGTGTGGCCACCAGAGTGACCAGCCAGTACGAGGCGTGGAAATAGTCACCGTCGAAAACAGCAGGACTTCCGCCTGTCAGACTGGGTACATCTGAATCGAGCTGAGCTCCTGTAAGCCAAACACCTTGCGATTTCGCTTCGGATGCGTTTGTTATGGTGCCTTCTTCATCTGAGACACCGTAGTATTCAGCGGGTTGTGTCTTGTCCTTGAAAGCATCTGGGTTGGCTGCCACCTCATTACTGATGGCCGCTTGTGCCTTATCAGCGCCAGGATTGTGGTCTAGTGCCTCCACCCGGCTCTTCAGAGTACCGGCATCCAGCCTCAGGGCACGAAAGACATATCCTGCTCCAGCAGATACAGGAGCACTCGGCAGGATGTCGTTCTGACCACCTTGACCTGAATGCCCTCTCTTGAGTTGCACCGTCAGGGTCGGGTTGACCGTCTCCGCCTCTGCCGCCGGCGTCATATCGAAAGCGGTGAGGCCTAAGCAGGCCAAGGCCGCGATCAGACAGGGCAGGACCCGGTGGGTGAGGCATTTCGGCAAGGCAATTCCCTTCATAAACCTTCCCTTCCAAGGCCGCCTTTCGACGACGTGGTTGCGTCAGTTCCGCTGGTCCAAAGAAACCAGACCAGCTTCCCGACATGTGCGGACCGCAGAAGTTCAACGTTCCGTATTAAAATGGCGGACGATTCACGGAGGAACCGTCCGCCATCGGGTCACCTCACATGATTCTTGATGTGACCGTGATCATCAGGCCCGGGCGGCGTTATTGCGCCGATTGCGGGCGTAGAGGGCACCACCCATGATCAGGGCACCGACAACCAGCAGCAGCAGGATGCCACGACCACCAGTCAGGGGCAGGGCCAATGGTGAATCACCATCAGTAGTCGCATAATGCATCAGATAAGTTTGTACTGGCACATTATTAAACTTCATCTCCTGGCCACCAGCAGCCGTTATATCCGCAGGTGCCTTTCCGAACTTGCCGAATGACAGCTTAGAATAATCGGGCTGAACCGTGGCATGAGGCCCATACAACTGTGCTATGTCCTGCTCAGTCTTACCTGCATCCTTAAACGTCACCTTCTGGAAGGGGAAGCCAGGGCTACGCCAGCCATTGGGAGTCTTGGTCTCGAGCAACCACCAATCGCCAGCTTGCACCGTCTTACCAGGATCTCCAGCAGCCTTTGGTGTTGGTGTACTCGCTGCAGCGCCAAAGATAGGCAATGCAGCAAATGCTACCACACCGTTGTCGTTAGCGGTAGCCTTGTAGAGCTCGACACCAGACGGCAGCGTCTCAGCAGTGGTATAGAAGTTGCCATCGGAGGCAAGATACTTGTCTGACTCGGCTTGCGACTTAACCAGACGGAACTCAGACCCAGGCAGAGCTGCAAACTTCGATGCTTGATTCTTCACATTACCGAAGGCAACGACACCGTTGATCAAATTCGTATGTTCAGGAATAGGATCTTGGTGTTTACCGCTGCTATCAAGGTTTTCGATGAAATCAGAAGCTGCATCGTTGGCAACACCATCAGTGCCAGTAGAATCACCATTTCCGGTGACCTTGGCATCATAATAGATGTTGAGCCGGAAAGATGGGGCACCGAAACTCTGTACCTTGCCAAGAGCCTTGAAGAAGTTGAACTGATAATAAGAGACATCTTTACTTGGCACATCATTTGCAAACATCTTCTTACCAGTAACCAAGCTATCAGGATTTTCTGTAGGTCTTGCCTCGGTATAATCCGTATCCTTTTCGAGATTTACAGGTTCAGGAGTAGTGCCATCGGATTCCAGCTTAACAGTGAAATTACCAACCAACTTTAGGGAGCTCGACATCCGATCTACAATAATCAGATCCTTGCTATCGCCCTGTAATTCACTAACATCAAGCTTGCCATCATTCTGAGTCTTCTCGCCAGCGTTGTAGAGCCTCTGCGACAGCTTGTAAGAAACCGTATCACCGGCGACAGCTGTCCGCTGAGGCTTCGGGTTACCTTGCAAATCTTTGACGGCCTGCACGGTCTTGGAGAACTGTGTGGTGTTCATGTTCTTCGGATACAGGTGCAGATTATAGATATATCCTTGAACCTTATTTGCAGTATTAGTGTCGTCGGTGAGCGAAGTGGCTGCATAGGGCAGGCCGAAGAATGAGGGTGCCGCGTCTGCATACTTCGAAGAATCAATCTTGTTTGGATTATCCTTGTTAAAAGCCCACGACTTGTCACGATTTTCCTGGAGGATGTACCAATGGTTGGCTCCTGCCGGGAAAGTGGCTTCTGCCGTACCATCAGCCGGCATAGCCCCGCCGTCACCGGCCGGGTACCACTTAGTGATTACACCCTGGCCGTTAGTCACACCGGCATACGTTTTCTGGACACTGTATGTACCAGGAGTCATTGGATCGATGTCAGCCAAATTACCTGACGTAGACGTGACATCCAAGACATTGAAAGTGACGTCCTTAGCGGGAACCAGATCTGCCTTCGAACTCAAAACGTCAGCATCTTTAGAGGAACCCGTGGGGCTGTACCCCTGAACCAACGACAGGTACTTGGTGACTGTCAGCTTAGGATTCACTGTTGATTGCAGCGGACCCGGCCTGAAGTCATCTTCGGCATTATATCCGTAGGTCTCAGCGGCTGAAGCGTGGGCGGCAGGCAAAACTACCATGCCCGCCAGGAGCGTCGCTCCGGCAACCGCCAAGCCTAAAAGCTTAGGGAGCCTTATCCCTTCATTATCTCGTTGCATGTGCATGCACGCATTCCCTTCTTTGTTAATAGGCACAGGATGGCCAGGCACATCTTCGCCTCCCCAACCGATCACTTCCCCGACTCAGGGGGGTGGGCAATATGTCAACTTTGGGACATGCCACTGTTCCCATTGCCTAATCATCACTGTACCGACAAAGTAGGGACAACGCAAACCGACAAGCCGAATGTCAAAGGCCCCACCACGTGTGTTGTGGCAGGGCCTTGCAATCTGTCCTAAGACAGGCGATCAGTGCCGGTTGTCCAGCCGATGGTAGAGCTCGGCTGCACGCAGATCGGCCTCAAAACGGCGCGGCTCGGTGTTCTCGTCGATGACGGCGAGCTCCACGCCGGCCATCCGGGCGAAGTCCTCCCAGGCCTCGCGACCCACGGTGGTGGTCATGCAGGTATGGTGGGCCGCGCCGGCGCGCAGCCAGCACTCAGCCGAGACCTTGAGCGAGGGCCGGGGCTTCCAGAGGGCACGTGCCACAGGCAGCTTGGCCAGGGACCCGCCGGGCTCGACCACATCCACCACGTTCATAACCAGACGGAAGCGTTCGCGTACATCCGCCAGGGAGACGACCACGGCATCAGTGCAGGGAGTGGCCGTGAAGACCAGACGCACCGGATCCTCCCTGTCGCCGATGGACAGGGGGTGGATCTCCAGGCGGGGCCGTCCCTCGGTCAGCAGAGTGGGCGAGACCTCCAGCATGTGGGCGCCCATGATCTCCTCATGGCCGGGCACGAAGTTATAGGAATAGTCCTCCATGAGGGAGCAGCCGCCTTTGAGACCGTAGCCCATGACGTTGCCGATCCGGATCAGAACCGAGGTCTTCCAGTCGCCCTCTGCCGAGAATCCGTACCCGTCGGCCATCAACCGCTGGGCTCCAACGCCGGGCAGCTGATGCAGGCCGCCCAGATCCTGGAAGTTGTCAACGGCGGCAGTGGCGCCCACCTCTTCCATCATGGCCCGCATGCCGAGCTCCTCGCGGGCGGCCACCACCAGGGAGTCGTACCGGGAGTCCAGAAGTTCGGGAGCCACCTCATAGCTGCGCTTGTAGTCCTCGATCAGATCCTTGACCTGGTCGTCGGTGACAGCATTCACATGCTCCACCAGCTCGTTGACCGGCCAGGTGTTGACGGAGACGCCGAAGACCCGCTCGGCCTCGGTCTTGTCGCCCTCGGTAACGGCGACATCGCGCATGTTGTCGCCCCAGCGGCAGACCTTCATGTTGTTGGCGGCATCCCAGCCGGCGCAGGCGCGCGCCCAGACACCGATCTTGTCGGCAACCTCGGGGTCGGTGTAATGGCCGACCACGATCTTGCGCGGGATTCCCAGCCTGGTCAGGATATAGCCGAACTCACGGTCGCCATGGGCCGACTGGTTCAGGTTCATGAAGTCCATGTCGATGGTGTCCCAGGGGATCTCCACATGGTGTTGCGTGTTCAGCTGCAGGAGCGGCTTGCGCAGCTTCTCCAGGCCCCTGATCCACATCTTGGCCGGGCTGAAGGTGTGCATCCAGGCCACCACCCCGATGCAGGCCGGGTTCGACGAGGCATCGACCATGAAGTTCAGGATGGAATCCGAATCCTTCAGGGTGGGCTTCAGAACCAGCTTGACCGGGATCCGACCCGAGTCATTGAGGGACTGGGCGATGTCCGCCGCCTGGACGCCCACCTGGCGCAGGGTCTCTTCGCCGTAAAGGTCCTGCGAACCAACGGCGAACCAAAGCTCTTTGCCCTCGAAGGGATTTTTCATGCTCATACTTCTTGCTCCTTTGCTTATGCTTTCTAGCTCAGTGCTGGCCGTAGACGTGCTGGTACCGGTCGTTGAGCTTCGCTATGTCGGCCGGATCGATGGGCTTGGGCGTGCCGATCTGCTCAGCTGCCCAGACCGTATGGGCCACCTCCTCGGTCATGGCCGCCGCCTTGACGGCGGCCTCGGCATCGGCTCCCACGGTGAAGGGCCCATGGTTGCGCATGAGCACGGCCGGGCAGCCCGGGTGATCCTTTAAGGTATCGACCACGCCCTTGCCGATGGCCTCGGAGCCGATCAGCTCGAAGGGACCCACCGGCACGGGGCCGCCGAACTCGTCGCCCATCATGGTCAGCACGCAGGGAATGTCCCTGCCGGTGGCCGCCCAGGCGGTGGCATAGGTGGAATGGGTGTGGACCACGCCGTAGACCTCTGGCATGTGCCGGTAGATATAGGCGTGGGACAGCGTGTCCGAAGAGGGAGCCTCGGCACCGTCAACCACATTGCCATCCAGATCGGTGACCACCATGGATCCCGGGGTCAGGTGCTCATAGCGCACCCCCGAGGGCTTGATGACCATCAGATCGGCGGAGCGCAGGCGCTGCGAGACGTTGCCCGCCGTCCAGACCACCAGATTCCACCTGGTCAGCTGCGCATGCAGGGTGGCCACCTGCTCACGTACCAGTTTCACCTCGTCGCGCACCTCGGGCGAATAATCAGCCAAGGACACCATCAGCAACTCCTTTTCCCGGCCCGATCCCGCTGATCCGGCCGCTTGACGTTTTTCGGATCCAGGCCTCATCCCTGCAGGGGGATGGTCTTCACAGCCGCCTGCTCGATGGGCAGGCCCTTGGTGAAGCGGTCGAAGAAGGCTCTGAAGCCCTTCACATCGGCCGGATCCGGCTGCTCGGTCGTGGACTGGACACCCGCAAAGACATTGGCATCCAGGTAGTCGGCCAGGGTCTGGTCGGCATGGCCCAGATAGTCGGCCAGGACAGCCATGCCCCAGGCGCCCCCTTCCACAGCAGTGGACATGACCTTGATGGGGGCATTGAAGGCGGCGGCCAGGATCCGCTGGGCTACCTTGGGGGTGGCGAAGATGCCGCCGTGGCCGACCATGGTGTCCACTTGGACATGCTCCTGGCGGGTCATCACATCCATGCCGATAGTGACCGGCGAGAAAGCCGAGAAGAGCTGGGCACGCATGAAGTTGGCCAGGTTCATCCGCCCCTCGGGGCCGCGGGCAAAGACCGGCCGGCCCTCCTCCAGGCCAGCCAGGAATTCCCCGGAATAGAAGCAGTAGTTGATCAGCCCGCCGGCGTCCTTGTCTGCCAGGAGGGCCTGGTTGAACAGGGTGGCGTAGAGCTCATCCCCCTTGATGTCCAGTCCAGCAGCCTTGGCGAAGTCGCCGAACAGCCCCACCCAGGCGTTCAGATCCGAGGTGAAGTTGTTGGCATGGCTCATGCCGGCAGGATCCCCAGCCGGCGTGGTGACCGGATCCACCTCGGGGTGGAAGTCGCGCAGGGGATGCTCCAGGACCACCATGGCGAAGATGGATGTGCCTGCAGACACGTTGCCGGTGCGGGGACGAACCGCATTGGTCGCCACCATGCCGGTTCCCGCGTCGCCCTCGGGCGGGGCCATGGGCACGCCGGGCTGCAGCTGACCACTGGGATCCAGCAGGGCGGCCCCTTCTGCGGTCAGTGCGCCCGCATCGCTGCCGGCGGTCAATGGCTCAGGCAGCAGGTCATGAATGTCCCAGGGCTGGGCCTTGACCTGGGGCAGTCGGGAGAAGATGTCCAGCAGGCCCTGGTCGAACTCCTTGCGGGAGGAGTCGATGGGGAACATGCCCGAAGCATCGCCGATGCCGATGACCTTGCGACCGGAGAGTCTCCAGTGCATGTAGCCGGCCAGCGTGGTGATGTAGGCCACCCTGGGCACATGCTCTTCGCCGTTCAGAATGGCCTGGTAGAGGTGGGCGATGGACCAGCGCTCGGGAATATTGATCTTGAAGACCTGCGACAGCTCCTCATGGGCCTGGCGGGTGTTGGTGTTGCGCCAGGTGCGGAAGGGCACCAGCAGCTGGCCATCCTTGTCGAAGGCCAGGTAGCCGTGCATCATGGCCGAGATCCCCATGGCGCCGATCTTGGTCAACGTCACCCCGTACTGGCGACGGACGTCCTCGGCCATGGCCGCATAGGCCGCCTGCAGACCCTGGTGGATCTGGTCCATGGAGTAGGTCCAGAGGCCGTCCTCCAGCCGGTTCTCCCACTCGACATCCCCGGTAGCCAGCGTCCGATAGTCATGGTCGATCAGCACAGCCTTGATGCGGGTGGAGCCGAATTCGATGCCCAGACTGGTCGCGCCCTCCTTTAATTCACTCACGATGACGCCTTGTTCGCCAACAACCATGTCTGCTCCTTTGCCTGATATGTTAACGCTCACATAGTCTGGTTACGATTGTAACCGAGACCAGAGCATCAGGCAAGCCTGCGGGATGCGGTCCGACAGTGGTCAGATGCGCTTGATTGCATAGCCCAGGGACCGACGCTGGATCACATCCGCCTGGATCAGTCCAACACCGTGGTGGGTGACCGGGAAGTCCACCGGCTGCCCCTGGTGAAGCAGGGCCAGGACCTGCCGCATGGTGGCCACCCCCAGATCCTCAAAGCGGGGACGGACCGTGGCCAGCGGCGGAAACATGTTGTCTACCGTAGGTACGTCGTCGAAGCCCACCAGACTGATGTCACTGGGAATGCGGATGCCATGCTCCTGCAGTGACCGGGCCACGCCCACGGCCTGGTTGTCGTTGGCGGTGACCACGGCCGAGGGCAGGGAGGTGCCGCTCATGCCCCGCTGATCGATCAGGTGGTTCATCAGTGTGTAGGACTCCCCTGCCTCCCAGCTGCGGGCGTGGACCACGGCCGTTCGTATGCGGCAACGGGCGCAGGCCACCTTCCAGGAAGCCAATCGGGTGGCGGCGTCCCGCCACTGCGCAGGACCGGCCATATAGAGCACTCGCCGATGGCCCCGGGAGGCCAGCAGCCGGGCCAGGCGCTGCACGGCACCCCACTGGTCGATTCCGGTCAGGGCTATCTGACCGTCGCCCCGCCGGCGGCTCAGGGCCTCTTCGACACTGGTGATGCCATGAGTGGAAGTGACGATGACCCGGGGCTGGCTCACCTCAACCTGGCAGGCGGCCTGGAACATGGTGTCGGTGGGGGTCAGAAAGATGAAGGCGTCCACGTTCTGCTCCAGGAAGGTGCCGCAGAGCTCCTGGAATCCGGCAAGGGTGCAGGCTGATTCGTCCACCATCATGACCGACATGAACAGTCCGTGGGAACGGGCCACGGTCTCGATGGCCGTAATTGACGAAACAGGTCCGAAGAGACTGACTCCGCCGGCCACCAGTCCGATGGTCCGGCTGCGGCTGGATGCCAGGGCCCGCGCAGAGTTGCTGGGTCGGTAGCCCAGCTTCCTGATGGCCTGCTGAACCCTGATCCGGGTGGCCGGCGAGACGTCCTTGGAGTTGTTGATGACCCTGGACACAGTCTGGTGGGAGACCCCGGCCAGCCGGGCAACCTCGAACATGGAGGGGCGCTTGGACCGTGACCTGCCCCCGCTGCCTGCGGGCATGTGACCTTCTTCCGATAGCCGTACGATAGCCGTGTCAACCGTTCCGATATTAGCCCCTGCCGGGACCGGACGAGGGCAAATGCCAGCTGACCCGGTGCAGGCGGCTGGGTCCCAGACGGCGAATGGCCTCCAGGTGCGCAGGCGACCCATAGCCCTTGTTGTGCTCCCACTGGTACGGGGCCAGGGCAGGGTCAGAGGCGGCCAACCGGACCATAAGCTGGTCACGGGTGACCTTGGCGATGACCGCCGCGCAGGCCACACTGGCACAGTGGGCATCACCCTTGACCTGGGTGGAAACCTTGGGCAGAACCGGGAGGTCGGGGGCGTCAAAGCTGTCGGCGGCCGGGGTGATGTAGTCATTGGGGCCGTCAAGGATGGCAGCCAGACGGCGGCCGGGCCCAAGGTCCATCCCATGCTCCAATTCGGCCAGTGCGCGCAGGGCGGCGATGCCCAGGGCGTGAACGATGCCCCACTGGTCGATCTCATGATTGGAACAGGCCCCCACCGCCCAGCCGGCAGCCCAGTTCTCCAAGTCACGGTACATGGCCAGCCGACGCGCAGGGGTCAGCATCTTGGAATCCGCCACCCCTTCAGGGACCTTCAAATGGGGCAGGTCAGCGGAACGGACCGCCACCACGCCGACCATGGCCGGACCCGCCAGGGCTCCGCGGCCGACCTCATCCAGCCCCAGCACATACTCGGCTCCCTGATCAGCCAAGGCAGCCTCAGTGGCCAGGGTCGGCAGGATCCGCCTCATAGCCAGTTCAGTCCTGGGTAGGCTCAGGCACAGAGTCGAAGACCTTGTGCTGGTTGTTGAGCAGCTTCCAGCTGCCCACCGGGTAATAGGTCAGCAACGCAGTGCCCTTGATGTTGTCCATGGGGACCAGGCCATTGTGTCCGTCGTCCTTGTGCAGACGGGAATCGGCGGAGTTGGAACGATTGTCGCCCATGACGAAGACGTACCCAGGGTCCACCTTGACCTTGAAGGCAAAGGAGCTGGGCTCCACTCCTGGGCGCAGGTAGGAGCTCTCATCCAAGGCGACGCCGTTGACGGTGACTGGGGCGCCATGACCCTTGCAGGCCACTGTGTCGCCGGGCATGCCGATCAGGCGTTTGACCAGGTGACTGCCACGGAAGCTGGGTGTGGACTCTTCGCCTAGCCAGTTGGCAGGATCAGTGAAGACCACCACATCCCCACGGCGGGGGGCCATCATGGACCTGGTCAGCCGGTGAGTGGTCAGGATTCTGTCCCCGATGCCAAGGGTGTTCTCCATGGAGCCGGAGGGGATGACGTAGATGCTGAACAAAAATATGCGCAGGACGGCAACGACGGCCAAGAGGGCAACCAGCTCGAACAGAAACTCGGGCAGGAAACCGCGTTCGCCCAGACGCGGGTGGCTGCCCTTGGTGGAGCCGCGTCCACCGGGGCGGTCGAAGGCATGACGGGGCGGCACCGGGGCTGAGGTGGCCTGTCTGCCGTCCGGGTACCAGAGTCCCGACGAGGTCGCTTCCTCATCCCGAAAGGCCATATCCACTCCTTGTCATCCGCTGGAACCCGCCCACAAACAGATTCCGCATGCCTCATAGCGTACACACCCAAGCATGGAAAAACCCGGGAGCATTACATCCCGGGTGTTAGCGGCCTGGCCTGGGCTGGGTCGCCCTGGCTGGAGCCTACTTGTTGGACTCGGCCTTGTTGTCGCGACGCTCGACGATGCGGGCGGCCTTGCCGTGCAGACCACGCAGGTAGTAGAGCTTGGCGCGGCGGACACGGCCGTGGCGCAGCACCTTGATGGAATCAATCTGCGGGGAGTGCAGAGGGAAGCGACGCTCGACGCCCACGCCGAAGCTGACCTTGCGCACCAGGATGGTCTCGCGCACGCCAGAGCCCTGACGAGCGATCACCACGCCCGTGAAAGCCTGGATACGAGAGTTGTTGCCCTCAGTGATGTTGACGTTGACCTCGACGGTATCGCCGGGGCGGAAGTCTGGGATCTGCTCCGCAGGCTTCATGTGGCTGGCGTCAAATTCCTGAATCGCGTTCATGCTGTTCCTCCATGGCCGCCGCACATCGACCCATGACATGGACCGCAACCATCAAAGGAGGCGATCCTGGACGGAACCCGGCGGTCTGCCGTCGGGGGTGCCGATCCGCCGGAGCATCCGGCTGGACCTGAAAGGAAGGGAGCCCATGCGGCAGCTACCCTTCCGGCAAACAACTGTCCAATAATATACCACCAACCGGACCCGCAGGGACCCGGCATGACATCAGCGGCGGTGGGCCCTGTAGAAGGCGATCAGGGACTTTGTGGACTGATCCTGCTCGGCCAGGGCCTGGTCGTCCCGGGAGATGGCCGGGGTGATCTCGCGGGCCAGCTTCTTGCCCAGCTCAACGCCCCACTGGTCGAAGGAGTCGATGCCCCAGACCGTGCCCTCGGTCAGCGTGATGTGCTCGTAGAGGGCGATCAGCTCGCCCAGGGCGGCCGGAGTCAGCGCATCGCCGAAGATGGAGGTGGTGGGCCTGTTGCCCGTGAAGACCCGGGCCGGGACGATGGCCTCGGGAGTGCCCTCGGCGCGGACCTCGTCGGCGGTCTTGCCGAAGGCCAATGCCTTGGTCTGGGCCAGGAAGTTGGCCAGGAAGAGCTCATGCACGTCCTGGTCGCCGTCCTTTGCCGGGTTGGGGGTGTTGGCGAAGGCGATGAAGTCGGCGGGGATCAGGCGGGTGCCCTGGTGGATCAGCTGGTAGAAGGCGTGCTGTCCGTTGGTGCCGGGCTCCCCCCAGAAGATTTCGCCGGTCAGGCTGGTCACCGGCGTGCCGTCCCAGCGCACGGACTTGCCGTTGGACTCCATGGTCAGCTGCTGCAGGTAGGCCGGGAAGCGGTGCAGATACTGGTCATAGGGCAGCACTGCGTGCGAGTGGGCGCCGAAGAAGTTGACATACCAGACGTTGAGCAGGCCCATCAGAGCAACTACGTTTCGATCCAGGGGGGTGGCGCGGAAGTAGCGGTCGACAGTGTTGAAGCCCTTGAGGAACTCCTCGAAACGCTCGGGGCCGATGGTGATGGCCAGGGAGGTGCCCACGGCGGAATCCACCGAGTACCGGCCGCCGACCCAGTTCCAGAAGCCGAAGACGTTGTCCGGATCGATGCCGAAGTCGCGCACCTTGTCCAGGGCAGTCGAAACGGCGATGAAGTGCCGGCGGATGGCCTCGGCCGAGAGGTCCTCGCCGTCCTTGGACAGCAGGCCACGCTCCCCCAGGCTCTTCAGGAGCCAGGCGCGGGCCTGGCGGGCGTTGGTCAGGGTCTCCAGAGTGGTGAAGGTCTTGGAGACGATGATGAAGAGCGTGGTCTCCGGATCCAGATCGCGCGTCTTCTCGGCCAGGTCGTTGGGATCGATGTTGGAGATGTAGCGGGCGCTGATGCCGGCATCCGCGTAGGGCTTCAGGGCCTCGTAAGCCATGACCGGGCCAAGGTCGGAGCCGCCGATGCCGATGTTGACCACGGTGGTGATCCGCTTGCCGGTCAGACCGGTCCAGCTGCCCGAGCGGACCTGGTCGGCAAAGGCATAGATGCGCTTGAGGGTGTCGCGGACGTCGCCGACAACATCCTGGCCGTCCACGATCAGCCGGCCGCGATCCTCCTCGGGACGGCGCAGGGCTGTGTGCAGGACGGCCCTGTCCTCGGTGTTGTTGATGTGCTCGCCGTTGAACATGGCCTCGATCCGCTCCTCAAGGCCGACCTCGCGGCCCAGCTGGGCCAGCAGTGACAGGGTCTCGGGCTGAATCAGGTTCTTGGACAGATCAATATAGAGATCACCCAGCTCGAAGCTGAGCTTTTCGGTGCGCTGCGGGTCCTTGGCGAACCATGCGCGCAGATCGATCCCTTGGCGCTGCATGTCGTCGAAGTGCTGGTGCAAGGCCGCCCAGGCCTTGGTGCTGGTAGCGTCCACTGGAGGATTGATGGCCATGGTTGTTCGGGTCCTTTCATGAGGTGATGCCCGGTCTACCGAGCACCCGGTTCTGTAACCCAAACTACTCACAAAAGCAGACAGAAGACAACAAAATCAGTCAATCTACTTGACCGAGCCGAATCGCTGTCAAAGTATGTCGTCACAGCCGTACTGGGCCAACTTGGCCACCATGTCCTTGACTTCCTGACTGCGGGCTCGGGGGGCCACCAGGAGAGCATCGGGAGTGTCGACGACGATCATGTCATCCACACCCAGAAGAGCAACCGTGCGTTCGGAGCCGGGCACGACCATGTCTCCGGCTGAATCCAAATACATGACCCGGTCGGCATCCCCAAGAATCTTGATGTTGCGCCTGTTGGAGGACGGCAGCAGGCCGGCCACCGAATTGAAGTCGCCGATGTCATCCCAATCGAAGCCCCCTGGAACAACCGCCACGCCGCCGGCCGCCGAAAGGGGCTCGGCCACGGCATAGTCGAAGGCGATCTTCTCGATGCCCGGCCAGTGCTCCTCCATGGCCTGGCCGCGGGCCTGCTCGCCCTGGTCCCAGACCTGGGCGATGGCCATGACCGCGGCGTGGAGCTCCGGCTTGTAACGACGCAGGCAGTCCAAGAGCACCTGCGCTTGCATGACGAACATGCCGGCGTTCCATCGATACTCCCCTGTGGACAGGTAAGCCTGGGCCGTAGAGGCATCCGGCTTCTCGACGAATTCGCTGACCAAGCGGGCATCAGGAGCCCCGGGAATGCGATCGGCCAGGGAGGGGCCTTGGTGGATGTAGCCGAAGGCGGTGGAGGGACGGGAGGCGGCGATGCCGATGGTAGTCACATAACCGGCCCGGGCCGCTGCCACCGCCTGCTCCACTGAGGACGCGAATGCTTTGTCGTCTCGGATGACGTGGTCGGCGGCGAAGGAGCCCACGATGATTTCCCCGCCGTGCTGCTGGGCCAGTACAGCAGTCGCCAAGGCTATGGCCGCCGTGGAATCGCGAGGAACAGGCTCGGCGAAAAGGGCGTCCTCAGCCAGTTCCGGAAGCTGCTGGCGCACCTGGTCCACATGCCGCTGGCCAGTGGAGACGACCACATGGTCGGCCCCGCAGATACCGGCCAGCCGGTCAAAGGTACCTTGGATCATGGTTCTGCCTGACCCCAACAGATCATAGAGAAACTTGGGCCGGTCCTGACGGCTCAATGGCCAGAGCCGGGTACCCACACCACCGGCCGGAATGACGGCATAGAAATCATTGAGATCCATGCCCTCCATTGTGTCAAGAAGCTTGTACACCCTTGGCCTGAAGCCCAAGGCGTTTTTATCGCGCGCATCCAGTATGATGTGACATGTTGTCTTCTTCCGGCAGGTCCGGACGGGAGGCGAAGGCCACTTTAGCTCAGTTGGCAGAGCGTCTCACTCGTAATGAGAAGGTCGACAGTTCGATTCTGTCAAGTGGCTCTTTCACCAGCTGCCCTTTCAACGGCAGGGTATGTCGTACGCGCGAGTGGCGTAATGGTAGCCGCGCAGGATTTAGGTTCCTGTGTCTTCGGACGTGTGGGTTCGAGTCCCATCTCGCGCACAGGTATTAAGAACAGGGCCCGCAAGAACAGGCCCTGTCTTACGTTGCGGGGGTCAGTGGCGGCTTTCCTGCTTGTTCCTCAGGCAGGCCACGAAGCCCACCAGGCCTAAGGCTATCAGCAGCAGGATCCTGAGCACGGAAAGCGGCCATCCGCCGGTCAGCGGCAGGGAGGAGGTCGAAGGCCGGAACTCCAGCTCCTGCGACACCGAGGCCGACTGGTTCCCGCCCTGGAACCGACCCTGCGCGTCAGGGCCCTCGGCATCATCCGAAAGCACCTGGACGGCGACATCCCCCTGCTTCATCCCCTCAGGCGGGACCGCCTGCCATAAGCCCTGGTCCCCCACAGACACATCCGTGCCAGTGTTGTCAGGCCAGGTCACATGCACCATGGTCCCCTTGGTCTCAGGAACCTTCGTGTTTCCATTGACATACTTGTAGGCCCTGCCCGCTACCTGGAAGACGTCATGGCGGTCAATGGTCAGCGTGGTGGGCGTCATGTCGACCTTCCGCTCGATGGACGCCGGGCCCGAACGGAGGTTCATCGGGTTGACCATTTCAACCTGGAAGGTGTATGTCTGCGTTTCATCGTCACCGTTATAACCAGTGAACTTGTCAGCAGGGATATTCAGCGACCAGGACCAGGTGGAAGCCGCCGTCTTGGTCAGGTTCAGCGTGAGACCTGATGCGGGGTCAGCGACGGAAGGAGCAGCGCCAACCGCCGCATCCCTCTGGAAGGTGTTGGCCGGAGTGGTCAACAGACTGGTCCAGCCCGAGGCAGCATTCTGCTTCATCGAAACAGCCATCCTCGAATCCGTCATCCCCAGACTTCCCGACGACCAGGCCGTATACACAGGCGACACCTCACCCCTGAACACAACGACCGAATCCGCCGGCAGGCTCCCGTTGACGGTATGAGGCACAGTGACCGAGAACTTGCTGGCATCCGGGACGTTTTCTCCCGAAACGAAATAAGCCGTGCCGACATTCGAGAAGTAGGAGGTCAAGCCGAACCCTGACGTGGACTCAACCACCCAGGCGTGATAACGCCTGTAGCCGTTGTACTTGTTGCCGGGGTCCGGCGACGGATACTGCTTATTGGTGTCCTGTATCCACCAGGACCCTCCCTGCTTGCTGCCAGTGTCGGTCTCGCAAACAGCTTCCCCCAGCCTGAACCCCCACGTGTCCGTCCCTTTCACCAGGTCATCGCCATTCGTGCCCTGCCCCTCCACAATGGGATTATTGGGATCCTCGCCGTAGAGAACGACCTTGTTGGGACGCGCGGCATCCTTGGAGGGCATGCACTCACCACTGATCACCGGATCAAGCTTGGTCGTATACACGCTTCCAGAAGCATCCAAACCGGCATCAGCATCGTTTTCGATCTTGGTGATCGTAGGATCATCAGGACGAGGCACGTCATACTTATAAAAGGCGCTATTGATCGTCCAGCCCGCAGAGATATTCGTATCCTTCTCCACGGTGGACATACCATCGTTTATCCCTACAAGACCAGCGCTCTTGGGGTTGTATACCTCAGGGCTGACGGTACAAGCGCTGCCATCCCTATTCGTGGTAACAGGCCAGGTGACCATCTTGAAATAGCCGTCAAGATCCTGCTTCTCCTTGGCCTCCTTGAAATCAATCCCGCCATCAGCCTTCTGAGCAGGCATGGGATTGCCATCCTTATCAGTGGCAAAAAGCACGTTGGGGTTGTCGAGATATTGAGGATCCTTTGGACTCACGTTGAAAGCGGAATACTTGCTGACTTGGGCTGCCTTGCTAGTCGTGGTGGTCGCCGTATTGGGGGACGGCTGCTGGCCTGTCACCAGAACCGGCTCAGGGGTCAGCTCATCAACAGGCACCCACTCGCTATCCTTCAGAGCCACCCACTGGTAATAATACGAATTGGTCTCAGAACATATGCCATCAGGATTATCATTGGTACTGCCACGCGGATTCAACCAGTACACGAAGAAAGACCGTGCCGGGGCTGTGCCCGGAGCAGTGGCATTGATTAGCCCAGTAGTGGAATTGTTCCTATATTCAGGAAAACCGTAATCCGTCACCATGCCCCAATTAGCCTGATTGTTTTGGTAGAGATTTGGGTTGGCGTCCCAACCAACCCAAGAATATGGGCCACTGCATTTCATATCCTCTTTGCTGTCCAAGCAGTAGCCCATATACACCTTCATCTGTTTATCCTGGGACATGCTCGCTGTGATATTTGAATATCTATCCTGAGCCTGTAAATCACTCATGGAAGCCGGATCAAAGCTTGTGCAGTTATCGGTAGTCCAGGACCAGGAAGAATTGCCACAGGACAGGGCCTTGTTCTGGTCACCAACGATGGCAAAGACATTCAAGGGCTCGGGGTGACCGCCGACCGCGAATTTCGCAGGATCTTTGGACGAATCCGCGATATTCATATCACCCTCAATGGATATGGTCAGGTAGTCGTACAAACCAGAATTGATGATCTTATGAACGGTGAAGAACTCAGCCTGGTTCTTGGCCCAGGCTAAGGCACCATCATAAGCGTAGGCATTTTTATTGCTGTCTACGTAATCATCCGGGGTGATAGTGTTCATATACCGCACGCGCCTGTAATAGTCAGGGTTTTCGGAACCAACAAACTGATATATGAAAGATAAATTGCATTGTGACGGATTTTTGGTGTCAGTCCCACCAACACCGACACAATCCGGCTTAAATTCATTGTGCTTCACGCGCAGGATGAAGTCCATGCGCAGCTCATCCTGGTAGGCATCGATCCTGTCGTTGAAGGCCATCATCCTATAGAGCTTCGGTGTTCTGCTGGCCGTTTCGTCCTGTCCATCAACGGCATTGGCCCGATTGGCCGAAAGCGCGCTCAGCCCCAACGGGACAACCATGGCCAGCGTCGCCAGAAGGGTTACCAGAACGGCGATAATCTGACGGCTCACATGCTGTGAACCTTTGGCGCCCCGTTCTTGCAGTCGCTTCAATACAATCCCCCCAAATCAAGATACAATTATGCTCTAGAGCGGCTCTACTTTGCCTTTAATTTATCCCCAGTTGCTTCGACTCTATCATAGAGATAAATAAATAGCATCTTCGCCTTTTCCATACATGCTCCAGGAGCACTGGAATTGCAAGCATTATCCAGGATTCCCATAGGGTGTTTCACGAACGGCATTTCACAACCGTTTACGGTCTTCATCTGGCTTGTCTGGGTTGGACGGGGAGGCCACCTTGGCATGGAAAGGCAGACAGTTCGACGCTGTCAAGCGGCTCTCCCGCCAGCTGTCCTTCAGATGTCTGGGCTCGAGTCCCATCTCGCGCACAGGAAACACAAGCAGGGCCGGCACTCATCCCCCGAATTCCTTGGAGATGAGCACAGGCCCTGCCTTATGCCGCCGGAGAATCAGTATCGGCTCTCCTGCCTATTCCTCAGGCAGGCCACAAAGCCAGCCAGACCCAGTATCAGCATCAGCAGGATCCTTAGCACGGAAAGCGGCCATCCTCCGGCGAAGGGCAGGGATGAGGTGGAGGGCCGGAATTCCAGTGCGTGCGACACCGCAGCCGACTCGTTTCCGCCTTGGAAGTTGCCACTTTGAGGATCGGCGCTTTCGGCATCATCGGAAGAAACCTGAGCGGTGAATTGTTCCTGGTTTATCCCTTCAGGCGGAGTCGCCTGCCATGAACCTTGGTCTCCCACGGCGACATCTGTGCTGCTGTTGCCGGGCCAGGTTATATGGACCAGGGTGCCTTTGGTCTCGGGAACCCTGGTGTTTCCGTTGACATACTTATAGGCCTTGCCCGCTACCTGGAAGACATCGTACCGCTCCAAGGTCAGCGTGGTCGGCGTCATGTCGACCGTCCGGTTGATGGAAGCCGGGTCCGAAGGGACATTCAGAGGGTTGATCATCTTGACCTGGAAGGTATATTTTTGCGTTTCGTCGTCGCCGTTGTAACCGGTGAACCTGTCAGCCGGTATGGTCAAGGTCCAGGACCAGGTGGAAGCCGCCGTCTTCGTGAGATTCAACCTGAGTCCCGAGGCGGAATCCGCGGCGGAAGAAGCAGTGCCGACCGCCGCATCCCGTTGGAAGGTGTTGGCCGGAGTGGTCAGCAGGGGCGTCCAGTCCGAGGCAGCATTCTGCTTCATGGAAATGGCCAGCCTGGAATCAGTCATCCCCAGCCCACCCGAGGACCAGGCCATATTTATAGGCGAAACAGTGCCTTTGACGGTGACGACCGAATTCGCCGGTAGAATCCCGTTTTTCGTATGGGGGACTGTCACAGAGAGCTTGCCATCCGGAGCATTCTCGTTGGAGACGAAATAGGCTGTTCCTATGTTCGAGAAGAAGGAGGTCAGGCCGAACCCAGAGGTTGTTTCGGTCACCCAGGCACGATAACGTCTGTAGCCGTTGTACTTATTGCCGGGAGCCGACGACGGATACTGTTTATTGGTGTCCTGTATCTGCCAGGACCCTCCCTGTTTGCTCTTGGGATCAAC
Organism: Bifidobacterium asteroides; assembly: GCF_030758775.1. NCBI lineage: Bacteria > Bacillati > Actinomycetota > Actinomycetes > Bifidobacteriales > Bifidobacteriaceae > Bifidobacterium > Bifidobacterium asteroides. The sequence goes on along the minus strand of NZ_CP132384.1, from coordinate 385,191 downwards.
CTTGCATACGGTCTCTCCCAGCTTGAACCCCCAGGAGTCCGAGCTTTTCACCTGATCGTCACTGCTCTTGCTCTGCCCCTCCTTGAAGGGATTGCCGGGATCCTCTCCATAAAGAGTAACCATGTTGGGATGCGTGTCGTCTTTGGAGGGAGTGCACTCACCGCTGACCACCGGATCAAGCTTGCCGGTATAGACGCTTCCCGAAGCATTCAAAGCGTTGTCTGTATCATTCTCAATCTTGGTGATCGTCGGATCATCAGGACGAGGCACATCATACTTGTAGAAGGCAGTATCGATAGCCCACCCCGCGTCCAAATTCGTATTTTTCCGAGCTGCAGGCATGTCGTCTGTTATCCCAACAAGATCATCCTGTTGCGGGTCATATATCTTAGTAGTGACTTCAGGAGTGCTTGCCGTCGGCTTGCACTGGGTACCATCGTCATTGGTAGTGACAGGCCAAGTAACTAATTTGAAATAACCATCGAGCTGCTGATACTCTTGAGCTTTCTTGAAGTCTATAGAGCCATCAGGCAGCTGGGCAGGCATGGGTTTTCCATTCTTATCAGTTGCATACAATTCGTTCGAATTGCCCGGACTTGTCGGCAGATTGTAAGCCGTATTGTCATTGACCTGATATTGAAGACCCCAGGAACTGGTCAAGCCGTTTACTGCTGGCTTCTGACCAGTTACGAGCACCGGTTTAGGCGTCAGCGCATCGACAGGCACCCATTGGCTATTCTTCTGCCCCACCCATTGGTAGTAATAGGAGTTGGTCGTGGAACATATTCCACCAGCGCTGTTATTTCCACGCAAATTGAACCAATATGCAAAGAAGGACTTGGGGGGCGCTACTCCTGGAACCGGCTTGGCTCCTATAGGAAATCCATAATCCGTTACCATGCCCCAATTGGCCTGGTGATTGCCATAAAGAGGGGGATTACCGTTCCAGCCAACCCAAGAAGCAGGTCCGCTGCACTGAGGGTGGGGACTGTTACCTAGGCAGTTGCCCATATAAAGCTTGATGCCCTTACCCTGGTCTGCAGTGATATTGGCAACCCTGTCTTGGACATTGCTGCCGAGAGAGCTTGGATCGAAGGTCGTGCAGTCATTCGTAGTATAGTCCCATGGAGAACCTCCACACGAGAGCGTATTGTTTTGTTGACCAACAATTGCGAAGACGTTCAAAGGCTCCGGATAACCGCCAGTCACATAATATTTCGGATCCGAGGAGGTATCCATGTAGGACAAATCACCCTCTATGGATACAGCCAGGAAATCATATAAACCAGAGTTGATCACTTTATGAACCGTAAAGAACTGCTCCTCATTTTCCGCCCATTGCTCAGCACCGCCGGTAGGGTCGTTGGGATTTGTTGAAATAGTATTCAGGTACCGAATCCGGGTATAGTGGGACGGATTTTGCTCTCCTTCATATTGATATGCGAAAGACAGATTGCACTTTACTGAATCATAGGGAGAAGTATCACGCATCGGAACGCATTGCGGATTGAAATCGTTGTGCTTCACGCGCAGGATGAAGTCCATGCGCAGCTCATCCTGATAGGAATCAATCTTGTCGTTATAGGCCAGCATCTTATAGAGCAGAGGCTTCCTGCTGGCCGTCTCACCCTGGCCATCAATGGCATTGGCCTGATTGGCCGAAAGCGCGCTCAGCCCTAGCGGAACAACCATGGCCAGCGTCGCCAAAAGGGTTATCAAAACAGCGACTATAGGGCGATCCACATGCCGTGGACCCTCATCGACCCCTTCTTGCAATCGGTTCAACACGCTACCCCCCACACCTCAATGCAACCATCTCCAGAATCAGACGGACTGCACGCTTGACTGTCCCCGGTGCAGGCCACGAAACCCTGGAGCACAAGTACTGCATCCTCACTTATGGCATCTTCTTGTCCCCTTTACATGCTTTAAGAGTACCGAGACTGAAAGCGTGATCTGGGATTCAGATAGGGTGTTTCGCGACCGTCCTTAGTCTTGACTGATCACAGTCTGCATTGGTGGGATGGGGGTCGGTTGGACAACGGCAGAACCCCCTCCCCACCCAGCCTCTCAACTTCATGGGGCAGGGGCGGGTCCTGTCTGATGCTGCCGGGGTCAGTGCCGGCTTTCCTGCCTGTTCCTCAGGCAGGCCACGAAGCCGGCCAGGCCGAGGGCTATCAGCAGCAGGATTTTGAGCACGGAAAGCGGCCATCCCCCGGTAAGCGGCAAAGCCGAGTTGGAAGGACGGAACTCCAACGCGTGCGACACCGAGGCCGACTGGTTCCCGCCCTGGAACCGGCCCTGGGCATCAGGGCCCTCGGCATCATCCGAAAGCACCTGAGCAGAGAACCGCCCCTGATTGATGCCCTCAGGAGGAACCGCCTGCCACGAACCTTCGTCCCCCACAACGACATCCGTACCACTGCCGCCGGGCCAGGTTATATGGACCAGGGTGCCTTTGGTCTCGGGAACCTTCCTGTCCCCGTCCACATACTTATAGGCTTTGCCTGCCACCTGGAAGACGTCGTACCGCTCCAAGGCCAGCGTTGTCGGTGTCATGTCGATCTTCCGCTCGATGGATGCCGGGTCCGAACGGATGTTCGTCGGGTTGACCATTTCAATGCGGAAATCATACAGTTGCGTCTCGTCGCTGCCGTCGTAGCCGCTGAACCTGTCAGCAGGGATGTTCAGCGTCCAAGACCACGTGGAAGCCGCCGTCTTGGTCAATCCCAGCGTAAGGCCCGTTGCGGAATCCGCGACGGAAGACGTGGTGCCGGCTGCTGCATCCCGCTGGAAGGTGCTGGCCGGAGTGGTCAGCAGGGTCGTCCAGTCCGAGGCGGTCTTCTGCTTCATCGAAACAGCCATGCTCGAATCCGTCATCCCCAGCCCTCCCGAAGACCAGGCCGTGTACACAGGCGACACTTCACCCTTGAACGTGACCACCGAACCTGCCGGCAGGCTCCCGTTTATCGTATGAGGCACCGTGACTGAGAGTTTGCTCGCATCCGGCACATTCTCACTCGAAACGAAATAGGCCGTCCCGATGTTCGAGAAGTAGGAGGTCAAACCGAATCCGGAGATAGACTCGATCACCCAGGCATGGTAACGCCTGTAGCCGCTGTACTTGTTGCCTTGGCCCGGCGACGAATACAGCTTGTTGGTGTCCTGTATCTGCCAGGACCCTCCTTGCTTGCTCTTGGGATCGACCTGGCATTCAACTTCGCCCAGCCTGAACCCCCACGTGTCCGCGGCTTTCACCAGGTCATCGCCATTCGTGCCCTGCCCCTCCGCAATCGGATTGGCTGGGTCCTCGCCGTAGAGAACAACCTTGTTGGGACGCGCGGAATCCTTTGAAGGCGTGCACTCACCGCTGACCACCGGATCAAGCTTGGAAGTATACACACTGCCCGAAGCATCCAGAGCGCTGCCGGCATCGTTCTCAATCTTCGTGATCGTCGGATCATCAGGACGAGGCACATCGTACTTATAGAACGCACTATTGATCGTCCAGCCCGCTGAAATATTCCGTTCTATATCCGAGCTGTTCATGCCGTCACGTATACCGACGAGACCTTTCTGATCAGGGTTGTACACTTCAGGGCTGACGGTACAAGCGCTGCCGTCCCGGTTCGTGGTGACAGGCCAGGTGACCATCTTGAAATAGCCGTCAAGATCCTGCTTCGCCTTGGCCTCCTTGAAATCAATCCCGCCATCAGCCTTCTGGGCAGGCATAGGCTGGCCGTTCCTGTCAGTGGCAAACATCTCATTGGGATTGCTAGGCTGTTTGGGCAAATTGAAAGCGGAATACTTGCTGACTTGGGCCGCCTTGCCAGTCGTGGAAGTCGCCGTATTGGGGGACGGCTGCTGGCCTGTCACCAGGACCGGCTCAGGAGTCAGCTCGTCAACAGGCACCCACTGGCTGTCCTTGAGTGCCACCCACTGGTAATAATAGGAATTGGTCTCAGAACATATGCCATCAGGATTATCTCTAGTGCTGCCGCGCACATTGAGCCAGTACACGAAGAACGACCGTGCCGGAGCTGTTCCCGGAGCAGTGCCGGCGATTGGCCCAGTAGCATTGCTCGTATAGTCAGGAAAACCGTAATCGGTTACCATGCCCCAGTTAGCCTGATTGCCTCCGTAGAGATTTGGGTTGCTGTTCCAGCCTACCCAAGAATATGGGCCGCTGCACTGGAGATCAGCGCCCGTGCCCAGGCATTCTTGCATATACAAAGTGAAGTTTTTGTCGTTCGCCGCTAAAGTTGAAGTAATGTTGGATACCCTGTCCGGCGCATTGATCATGGTGTCAGGGTCAAAATTGCGACAATTATCGATTCCGCTAGACCAACTCCACGAGTTGCTAGGACGAAGGCAGGACAGTGCATCGTCCTGTTTACCAACGACTGCGTAGATATTCACCGGCTCGTTGGCCCCACCAGGTTGGTAATATGACGCATCAGCAGAATTCTTCAGCGCCAGATCACCCTCAATGGAAATGGTCAGATAGTCATATAAACCGGAGTTTATTATGGTGTGCACGGTGAAATACTCATCTTGATTTTGCGCCCACTTGTAGGCTCCGGACCAGGGCTGATCCGAGGATGATGCTGAGGCTATGGTGTTCAGATACTTTATTCTGCGATAAAAGGAAGTGTCATCTGACCCCTTGTACTGATAGACAAAGGCCAGATTGCAATTGCCCTTGGTATCGGCACCAGAAGTGGCATCGGCACAAGAAGGGTCAAACTCGTTGTGTTTCACCCGCAGGATGAAGTCCATGCGCAGCTCATCCTGATAGGAATCAAGCTTGTTGTTGTAGCCCAACATCCTATAGAGTTTGGGCTTCCTGCTGGCCGTTTCGTCCTGCCCATCAATGGCGTTGGCCTGATTGGCCGAAAGCGCGCTCAGCCCCAACGGAACAACCATGGCCAGCGTTGCCAGAAGGGTTACCAGAACGGCAATTATCGGACGGTTCACACCTTGTGAACCCTTAGCGCCCCGTTCTTGCAAACGCTTCAATACAATACCCCCCAAACCACAATGAAATCATGCTCCAGAACAAATCAAGTCTGCTTTTGACCTACCCCCAATTAAGGCAACTGCACATAGAGCACAACAATGCATATAAATTGTTCTTTGCCTTTTCAAGGCTACAGAAATGAAGGGCAAAATCTGGGATTCAAATCGGGTGTTTTGCGGCGGTTCAAGTTCTCGACAATGCAGGACCAGCACCCAGCTGGTGAGAAGCAATATGTTGTCTTTTTCGGGTCGTTCCGGATTGGGGGCGAATACTGCCTTGGCAACGGCAGCAACACGGGAATTAAAAAAAAACAGGGCCCGCGCTCATCTCCATGGAATTGGAAGGATGAGAGCGGTCCCTGTCTTATACGACCGAGGTCAGTGCCGGCTTTCCTGCCTGTTCCTCAGGCAGGCCACGAGGCCGGCCAGGCCGAGGGCTATCAGCAGCAGGATTTTGAGCACGGAAAGCGGCCATCCCCCGGTAAGCGGCAAAGCCGAGTTGGAAGGACGGAACTCCAACGCGTGCGACACCGAGGCCGACTGGTTCCCGCCCTGGAACCGGCCCTGCGCGTCAGGGCCCTCGGCATCATCCGAAAGCACCTGAGCAGAGAACCGCCCCTGATTGATGCCCTCAGGCGGGGTCGCCTGCCACAAGCCCTGGTCCCCAACAGTCACATCCGTGCCAGTATTGTCAGGCCAAGTCACATGCACCACGGTCCCCTTGGCCTCTGGAACCCTCGTGTTGCCATTGACATACTTATAGGCCTTGCCCGCTACTTGGAAGACATCGTACCGCTCCAAGGTCAGCGTGGTCGGTGTGATGTCAACTTTCCGCTCGATGGATGCCGGGGCCGAACGGATGTTCATCGGGTTGATCATCTCAACCTGAAAGTCATACATCTGAGTCTCATCGCCGCCGTTGTAGCCGCTGAACTTGTCAGCGGGGATATTCAGCGACCACGACCAATTGGAATCCGCCGTCTTGGTCAAGCTAAGCGTGAGGCCCGTCGTGGAATCCGAGACGGAAGACGTGGTGCCGGCTGCCGCATCCCTCTGGAAGGTGTTGGCCGGAGTAGTCACCAGACTGGTCCAGTCCGAGGCGGTCTTCTGCTTCACGGAAATGGCCATCTTGGAATCCGCCATCCCCAGCTTTCCCGAGGACCAGGCCGTATATACAGGAGACACTTCACCTTTGAACACGACGACCGAACCTTCAGGCAGACTCCCGTTGACCGTATGAGGCACCGTCACCGAGAACTTGCTCGCATCCGGCACGTTCTCCCCCGAGACGAAATAAGCCGTGCCGATATTCGAGAAGAACGAGGTCAAGCCGAAACCGGACGTGGACTCGATCTCCCAGGCGTGATAGCGCCTGTACCCGTCATACTTGTTGCCTGGGTCCGGCGATGGGTATTGCTTGTTGGTGTCCTGTATCTGCCAAGACCCTCCCTGCTTGCTCTTGGGATCGACCTTGCACTCAACTTCACCAAGCTTGAACCCCCACGTGTCCGCGGTCTTCACCAAGTCCCCGCCGTTCTGGCTCTGCTCGTCACTGATGGGATTGGCGGGATCCTCCCCGTAGAGAACAACCTTGTTGGGATGCGCGGCATCCTTGGAAGGCGTGCACTCGCCACTGACCACCGGATCAAGCTTCGATGTATACACGCTCCCCGAAGCATCCAAGCTGCCATCTGCATCATTCTGGATGTTGGTGATCGTCGGATCCTTAGGGCGAGGCACATCATACTTGTAAAAAGCACTATTAATCGTCCAACCAGCAGAAAGGTTTCGTTCTATATCCGAGCTGTTCATGCCGTCACGTATTCCGACAAGACCTTTCCGCTCAGGGTTGTACACTTCAGGACCGACGGTACAAGCGCTGCCATCCCTATTCGTGGTGACAGGCCAGGTGACCATCTTGAAATAGCCATCAAGATCCTGCTTGGCCTTGGCCTCCTTGAAATCAATCCCGCCATCAGCCTTCTGGGCGGGCATAGGATTGCCATCCTTATCAGTAGCAAACATCTCATTGGGGTTTTTCGGCTGTTTGGGTACGTTGAAAGCCGAATAATTAGAGGCTTGAAATTGCTTGCCTGACGTGGTGGTGACCGTATTGGGAGACGGCTGCTGGCCTGTCACCAGGACCGGCTCGGGAGTCAGCTCATCAACAGGCACCCATTGGCCATCCTTCAGAGCCACCCACTGATAGTAATAGGAATTAGTTTCAGAACATATCCCGTCCGGGTTATAGACAGTGCTGCCACGAGCATTCAGCCAGTACACGAAGAATGACCGTGCCGGAGCTGTGCCAGGAGCAGTGCCGGCGATCGCCCCAGTGCCAAGGCTCGAATAGTTAGGAAAACCATAGTCGGTCACCATACCCCAGTTGGACTGATTGCCTCCATAGAGTAATGGATTGTTATCCCAGCCTACCCAAGAATACGGGCCACTGCACTGAAGATCAGCACCCTTACCCAGACAGTCGCCCATAAATAGTTTGATGTACTTACCATCTGCTGCTAAAGATGCTGTAATATTCGATACCCTATCTGGCGCATTAATCATAGTTTCAGGGTTGAAAGTGGTACAGTCATCGATTCCGCTAGACCAACTCCACGAGTTGCTAGGGCGCAGGCAGGACAATGCCCCGTTCTGCTGTCCAACGACTGCGTAGATATTCAGGGGTTCGTCGGCACCACCAGGTTGGTAATATGACGCATCAGCAGAATTCTTCAGCGCCAGATCACCCTCAATGGAAATGGTCAGATAGTCATATAAACCAGAATTGATTATCGTGTGCACGGTGAAGTACTCATCCCTGTTCTGCGCCCACTTGTAGGCTCCGGACCAGGGCTGATCCGAGGATGACGCTGAAGCTATGGTGTTCAGATACTTTATTCTGCGATAATATGATGGACTATCTGAGCCCTTGTACTGATAGACAAAGGCCAGATTGCAATTGCCCCGGGTATCGGCACCACCGCTACTATTGGCGCAAGATGGGTCGAACTCGTTGTGTTTCACGCGCAGGATGAAGTCCATGCGCAGCTCATCCTGCCATGCATCTACCTTGTTGTTGTAGCCCATCATCCTATAGAGCATTGGCTTCCTGCTGGCCGTTTCGTCCTGTCCATCGATGGCATTGGCCTGACTGGCTGACAAAGCGCTCAGCCCCAACGGAACAACCATGGCCAGCGTCGCCAGAAGAGTTACCAGAACGGCGATGATCGAACGGCTTACGTGCAATGATCCCTTATTGTCCCGTTCTTGCAAACGCTTCAATACAATACCCCCCAAACCACAATGAAATCATGCTCCAGAACAGATCAACCCCGTTTTTGACTCATCCCCAATTAAGCCAACTGAATATAGAGCACAAAAATGCATCTTCATTCCTTGTTTACGCGTTCCAAGAGTACAGAGATGGAAGGCATAATCTGGGATTCAGATAGGGTGTTTTTCGACTGTCCAAGGTCTTGACCCCGGCAAGCCCAGGACCTAGCTGACCAGAAGCAGTATCTTGTCTTTACCGGAGGACACGTTGCAGGCGCGAGTGGCGTAACGGCTGCATCAGAGGAATAAAAAAGAACAGGGCCTGCTCTCATCTCCATGGAATTGGAAGGATGAGGGCGGGCCCTGTTCTTATGCTGCCGGGGTCAGTGGCGGCTTTCCTGCTTGTTCCTCAGGCAAGCCACGAAGCCCACCAGGCCTAAGGCTATCAGCAGCAGGATCCTGAGCACGGAAAGCGGCCATCCGCCGGTCAGCGGCAGGGAGGAGGTCGAAGGCCGGAACTCCAGCTCCTGCGACACCGAGGCCGACTGGTTCCCGCCCTGGAACCGACCCTGCGCGTCAGGGCCCTCGGCATCATCCGAAAGCACCTGGACGGCGACATCCCCCTGCTTCATCCCCTCAGGCGGGACCGCCTGCCATAAGCCCTGGTCCCCCACAGACACATCCGTGCCAGTGTTGTCAGGCCAGGTCACATGCACCATGGTCCCCTTGGTCTCAGGAACCTTCGTGTTTCCATTGACATACTTGTAGGCCCTGCCCGCTACCTGGAAGACGTCATGGCGGTCAATGGTCAGCGTGGTGGGCGTCATGTCGACCTTCCGCTCGATGGACGCCGGGCCCGAACGGAGGTTCATCGGGTTGACCATTTCAACCTGGAAGGTGTATGTCTGCGTTTCATCGTCACCGTTATAACCAGTGAACTTGTCAGCAGGGATATTCAGCGACCAGGACCAGGTGGAAGCCGCCGTCTTGGTCAGGTTCAGCGTGAGACCTGATGCGGGGTCAGCGACGGAAGGAGCAGCGCCAACCGCCGCATCCCTCTGGAAGGTGTTGGCCGGAGTGGTCAACAGACTGGTCCAGCCCGAGGCAGCATTCTGCTTCATCGAAACAGCCATCCTCGAATCCGTCATCCCCAGACTTCCCGACGACCAGGCCGTATACACAGGCGACACCTCACCCCTGAACGTGACCACCGAACCTGTCGGCAGGCTCCCGTTGACGGTATGAGGCACAGTGACCGAGAACTTGCTGGCATCCGGGACGTTTTCTCCCGAAACGAAATAAGCCGTGCCGACATTCGAGAAGTAGGAGGTCAAGCCGAACCCTGACGTGGACTCAACCACCCAGGCGTGATAACGCCTGTAGCCGTTGTACTTGTTGCCGGGGTCCGGCGACGGATACTGCTTATTGGTGTCCTGTATCCACCAGGACCCTCCCTGCTTGCTGCCAGTGTCGGTCTCGCAAACAGCTTCCCCCAGCCTGAACCCCCAGGTGTCCGAGCTTTTCACCAAGTCATCGCCATTCGTGCCCTGCCCATCCGCAATCGGATTGGTGGGATCCTCTCCATATAGAACAACCGTATTGGGATGCTTCTCATCCTTGGAAGGCGTGCACTCACCACTGATTATCGGGTCAAGCTTCGACGTATACACGCTCCCAGAAGCATCCAAGCCGGCATCCGCATCATTCTGGATCTTGGTGATTGTCGGATCATCAGGACGAGGCACATTATACTTATAAAAAGCAGTATCAATCGTCCAACCCGCAGAGAGATTCGTATCCTTTTGCGCGGCGGACATGTTATCGTCAATCCCCACAAGACCAGCGCTCTTGGGGCTGTACACCTCAGGGCTGACGGCTGTACATTCCGTGCCATCAGAATTCCTGGTGTCAGGCCAGGTCACCAGCTTGAAATAACCGTCGAGATCCTGCTTCTCCTTGGCCTCCTTGAAATCAATCCCGCCATCAGCCTTCTGAGCAGGCATAGGATTGCCATCCTTATCAGTCGCAAAAAGCACGTTGGTGGTATTCGCATACTTTGGGTCGGTCGGATTAACGTTATAAGCGCCATTGGTATTGACCATGCCCTGCAGTCCGTAGGTGGTAGTCAAAGTGTTGGGACTCGGCTGCTGGCCTGTCACCAGGACCGGCTCAGGAGTCAGTTCCTTAACAGGCACCCACTGGCTGTCCTTAAGAGCCACCCACTGATAGTAATAGGAACTGGTCTCAGAACATATGCCATTGGTTTTGTTGCCTGGACCACGCAAGTTCATCCAATACACGAAGAAAGACCGTGCCGGGGCCGTACCCGGGGCTGTGGCATTTATATTTCCAACCGTGCCATCGCTATAAGCCGGAAAACCATAATCGGTCACCATACCCCAATTAGCCTGATGGTTTCGATAGAGATATGGGTTGCTGTCCCACCCAACCCAGGAATATGGGCCGCTGCATTGCAGGTCGTCTCCTCCGCTACCCAAGCAGTCACCCATATACACTTTCATCTGTTTATCCTTCGATAAACTCGCGGTGATATTTGAATATCTATCCTGAGCCTGTAAATCACTCATGGAGGCTGGATCGAAAGTTGAGCAGGTTTCGGTACCCCATGCCCACGAAGAGCTACCACAGGATAGGGCATCATTCTGTTCACCAACGATAGCAAAGACATTCAAGGGCTCAGGGTGACCACCAGCCACGAACTTTGCGGGATCTGTAGACTTATCCGCAATGTTCATGTCGCCTTCGATGGATATGGCCAAGTAGTCGTATAAACCCGAATTGATTACCTTATGAACAGTAAAGCGCTGCAGATGATTATCAGCCCACGCTGTAGCTCCATCATATGCATACCCAGTTTTGTTATTTTCAAGATAATCATCTGGAGTTATAGTGTTTATATACTTTACACGATGATAATCTGCAGGGTTATCAGAACCAACATACTGATATACAAAAGATAAATTGCAATTTGACTTACCACCGGTGTCTGCCTTACCAAGGTCGACACAATCCGGCTTGAACTCGTTGTGTTTTACCCGCAGGATGAAGTCCATGCGCAGCTCATCCTGATAGGTATCGATCCTGTCGTTGAAGGCCATCATCCTATAGAGCAGGGGCTTCCTGCTCGCCGTTTCATCCTGTCCATCGATGGCATTGGCCTGACTGGCCGAAAGAGCGCTCAACCCAAGCGGAACAACCATGGCCAGTGTCGCCAGAAGGGTTATCAGAATGGCGATGATCGAACGGTTCATATGCAGTGATCCCTTATTGTTCCGTTCTTGCAATCGCTTCAATACGAAACCCCCAAATCCCGATGGAATCATCTGATAGAACAGATCGGCTCTGTTTTTAAGTTGTCCCCAATACCGCAGACTGTATCATAGAGATAAAAAAATCGCACCTTCGCGTTTCCTTGCATGCTTCAAGTGCGACCGGCACTCAGAACATGATCGTTGATGTTTCGCGACCGTTCACCGTACGGAATCTATAAGGATTTATCAGCCTCTAATGTGGCCATCCCCCAGCACCCAGCCGATGAGAATCGGCATGATGGCCGCCAAGGCCTTGCCCCTGTGCGAAATGGCGTTCTTTTCATCCGAAGTCATTTCCGCCGAGGTCAGCGGCTGCTGGTCGCTGGCACGCCGAGGCTGATCAAGGGGCACGAAGATCGGGTCGTAGCCGAACCCATTGTCCCCTCGCGCCTGGCGGATGATGCTTCCGGGCATCTCTCCGACCCTGGTCACTTGACGTCCCCGGACGGCGTACCCTGGCACATCCGGAACGACCAAGGCGGCAGCACAGACAAACCGCCCTCCCCTGTGATCATCGGGAATGTCGTTCAGCTGGTTCAGCAAGAGCTCCAAGTTGGCCTGGTCATCACCGTGGCGGCCGCTCCACCTTGCCGAAAGGATCCCCGGGGCAGAGCCCATCACATCAACTACCAGCCCCGAGTCGTCCGCCAGCGCGGGCAGACCTGACTCCCGAGCAGCCTGCCCAGCCTTGATAAGGGCGTTCTCCTGAAAGGTGGTGCCGGTCTCTACCGGATCGGACAGACCCAGTTGCCCCGCCGAAACCAGCTCGATCCTCTGCCCCTCATCGGCCAGGAAACCGTCGAGTATGCGACGAAGCTCACCTAGTTTGCCCTCGTTGTGCGTGGCCACAACCACTTTTCTGGCTTGCCCCATATCGATCCTCCTGCCTGAAATGCCTGTTCCTGACGTCAGTCGGATGCGAGAGCCTTGCGTTGAGCGGCCTGAAGCTCCTTGTTCCCCTTGGTTGCCAGGTCCAGCAAGATGCCAAGCTCCTGACGATTGAAGGGACGATGCTCCGCCGTTCCCTGTACCTCTATGAAATCGCCGGAGCCGGTCATGGATACGTTCATATCGGTCATGGCCCTGCTGTCCTCCAGATAGGGAAGGTCGAGCATGGGCTTGCCGTCGATGATGCCCACCGAGACGGCCGAGACGCAATCCTTGGTCACCTTGTCGGCACTGCGGATGTGATGGTGGTCCTGGGCCCATCGGAGGGCATCGACCATGGCCACATAGGCGCCGGTGACCGAGGCTGTACGGGTGCCGCCATCGGCCTGAAGCACATCGCAGTCCAGCTGGATCTGATTCTCGCCCAGGGCCTTCATATCCACCACACCGCGCAGGCAACGGCCTATCAGCCGGCTGATCTCCTGGGTGCGGCCACCGACCTTTCCCCGGACCGACTCGCGTGCAGTACGGTCGCTGGTGGCCCTGGGGAGCATGGCGTACTCGGCCGTGACCCAGCCCAGCCCGGAGTCCTTGCGCCAACGGGGCAGCGTCGGCGTGAAGGAGGCCGTGCACATGACCCTGGTCTTGCCGCACTCGATCAGCACCGATCCCTCGGGGGCCTCCGTCCAATGCCTGGTGATGACGACCGGCCGCAACTCATCAGCCGCCCTGCCGTCAGGCCGCAGCACGGCACCCTCCTGGAGCATGTCCTTGATAGCAACCATCAGTGATGATCCTTTCCCGTTCCGCCCAGGCTCCCCTGGTCTGGTCCCTATTATTCCGTCAGCCGTCTACCGATCAATGGTCAGCGGTGTCTTGGCCGGCAGGATGCGATCAATCAGGAAGATGACCAGCGACAGAGCAAAGAAGACGACCAGATACTCAGCCAGGTTGACCGTCAATTGGGCCCAGCCCAAGTGCTCAAGGTCCAAGAAGGCATAGGGGTAGGGATTGCCGCCCGGCTGCGGTCCCGAATGAGGCCAGATGGCGGCTCTGATCAGCACGAAGGCTACGTAGAAGGGGAAATAGATCAGCCAGGTCAGCACGTTGTGCCAGTGGAAACGACGATGAGGGTCGAACAAGAGGAAGTCCACCGATGCCAGGATGGGGCTGATGACGTGAATCATCCATGTGGTCCGGATGCCCAGGACCAGCTGGTAGTCCGTGCTGTTCAGCCCCAGAACCAGGATGGCCACCAGCCCAGTGATGACGATGTAGAGCGTCAGACATCCTTTGAGCCAGGCGGGAGGCTGGATGCCCTTGAGCAGGGTGGCCGCTCCGGCCCAGAGCATGACCAGACCCAGGGCGATATTGGTCTGGAAGGTAAAATAGACCCACTTGTTGCCGATTCCCAGCAGCCAGGCCTCGTAGGTGCCGCCCAGGCAGAAAAAGGCGATCAGCAATCGGTAGATGCCCACGACGAATCTCATGCGGATCAGCTTAGCCCGACCTTGGGAGGGCAGGGCGAGCCAGTAGGTCGGCAGAGGATTAGACTGGGGGCCAACCAAGGGCTTTTCCACCCACAAAGGGGAAGATATGAACGCTGAAAACAATAGCAAGGACACCGGAACCTCTACGGCTCTGATGACCGACATGTATGAATACACCATGCTGGATGCCGCCTTGCAGGACGGTACGGCCGGACGACGATCCGTCTTCGAGGTCTACACCCGGCACCTGCCGGCGGGGCGCCGCTACGGAGTGGTGGCAGGCACTGGGCGGATTCTGGATGCGCTGGCGGATTTCCACCTCAGCGAGGACGAGCTTCGCTTCCTGTCCGACCGTCACATCGTCAGCCAGACCACCATCGACTGGCTGGAACACTTCCGCTTCACCGGAACCATCCGCGGCTACCGGGAGGGCGAGATATTCTTCCCCGACTCCCCCATTCTGCAGGTCGAAGGCGGCTTCGGCGAGTGCACCCTGCTGGAGACCCTGGTCCTGTCCATACTCAACTACGACTCGGCCGTAGCCTCGGCCGCCTCCCGCATGGTCACTGCGGCCAAGGGCCGGCCCTGCATGGACATGGGCGCGCGCCGGGCCAATGAATATGCAGCCGTGGCAGCAGCCAGAGCGGCCATAGTCGGCGGATTCCAGGGGACCTCAAACCTGCTGGCAGCCAAGCGATACGGCTTCAAGGCCATCGGAACCGCAGCCCATTCATTCACCCTCCTTCATGACAATGAACGCGAGGCCTTCCAGGGGCAGATCCAGGCCCTGGGCAAGGGAACCACCCTGCTGACCGACACCTACTCCATCGAGGAGGCCGTCAGGACAGCCGTCGATGTGGCCGGACCAGAGCTGGGCGGGGTCCGCATCGACTCTGGAGACCTTGGCTCGCTGGCCCAGCAGGTCCGCGCCCAACTGGACTCCCTGGGAGCCACCAAGGCCACCATCACCGTCACCAATGATCTGGACGAGTACGCCATCGCCTCCCTGCAGGATGCCCCAGTGGACTCCTACGGGGTGGGCACCATGCTGGTCACCGGTTCGGGAGCCCCCACCTGCGCCATGGTCTACAAGCTGACCGAGCGCGAGAACTCCGATGGGGTCATGCAGGCCGTCGCCAAGAAGTCGGTGGGCAAGGCCTCGGTGCCGGGACGCAAGCTGGCCTACCGCTCCTATCACAACGGGGTGGCCGATGCCGAGCACATCATCTCGGGCGCTGAGGATGCGCTGGCAGCCTTTACGCCTGAGCAGGACTGGCGGGATCTGCTGGTCACCTACGTGGACCATGGCCAAAGCAGGCCGGAGTTCCAAGGCGAGCAGGCAGTCCTGGATGCCCGGGAGCACCGGGCCAAGGCCCTCGAGGAGATGCCCATCAACGCCCTCAGCCTGATGAAGGGCGAACCGGTCCTGCCCACCCTAGTGAGGAGCATCTGATGAACGCACAATCCGAAACCTACCAGCCTGACCCGAACCGATATGATTCCACAACCTACCGGCGCTGCGGCGACAGCGGTCTGAAACTGCCGCCCATCTGCCTGGGCTGCTGGCACAACTTCGGCAACACCACGCCCTTGGACCGTATGCAGGAGCTATGCACGACGGCCTTCGACCACGGCATCACCCACTTCGACCTGGCCGACAACTACGGGCCTGGACCAGGCGCCGCCGAGCGCAACATGGGAATCATCCTGCGCCGGTGCTTCAGCCGCCACCGCCAGGAGCTGGTCATCTCCACCAAGGCCGGTTATGGAATGTGGCCTGGCCCTTATGGGGACTTTGGTTCACGCAAGCATCTGCTGTCCGGACTGGACCAGAGCCTGAAACGTCTGGGGCTTGACTATGTGGACATCTTCTACCACCACCGCCCCGACCCGAACACTCCCCTGGAAGAGACCATGGGCGCCCTGGCCCAGGCGGTCACCAGCGGCAAGGCCCTCTACCTGGGACTGTCCAACTATGACGGGCCGACCATGGCACGGGCTGCGGCCATCCTGACTGAGATGCACGTCCCCTTCATCATCAACCAGAACCGCTACTCCATCTTCGACAGAACCATCGAGGACAACGGGCTCAAAGAGGCGGTGCTGAAAGAGAAGAAGGGACTGATCACTTTCAGCCCGCTGGCCCAGGGACTGCTGACCGATCGCTACCTGCATGGGATTCCCGAGGACAGCCGGATACGTGCCGACGGCCGCTTCCTCAAGGAGTCTGCGTTGACCCCCCAGCGGCTGAAGCAGATTCAGGATTTGAACGATCTGGCCCACCAACGCGGCCAGAGTCTGGCAGAAATGGCCCTGGCCTGGCTGCTCAGGGACCCCGCTGTCACCTCGGTGCTCATCGGTGCCTCCAAGCCCGAGCAGATCCTGGACAATCTCAAGGCCGTCCAGTCGGCCGACTTCAGCCAGGAAGAGCTGGAGATGATCGACCGGATCGCCTTGGACAAGCAGTCCTGAAGCAGCCTGGACCACTCAGTGGCGCTCAGTGGCTGCCGCCCGTCATCTGTTCGTAGATGCGCTTGCAGTCCGGGCAGACCGGGTACTGGGAGGGATCGTGCTTGGGCACCCAGACCTTGCCGCAGAGGGCCACAACAGGCCGGCCGGTCAGCTTGGACTCGGCGATGCGCTCACGGGAGACGTAGTGGGCGAACCGGTCAGCGTCACCCTGGTCGCTCAGCCGGGTCTTCTCGGCGGTCTCGGTGTCCGGACGATCCAGCACGGCCGTGCCAGTGCCCTGGTCGGGGTTCTGCTCCCGCTCCGGATCCTCCATGCGAATGCTCTTGCTTGCAGTCATGACATCCATGGTACGGCGGCGAGCTGCACGTTCGCTCCCTATGACGCGCTACGCTGAGAATCATGACTATCGCTGTATGCCCTGGCTCATACGATCCGGTCACCTCCGGCCACATGGACGTGATCGAACGTTGCGCCTGCTTCTTCGAGACGGTCCACGTGGTTGTGGCCGTCAACGCCGCCAAGACCCCCATGTTCAGCGAACAGGAGCGGGTGGCCATGATCCGCCGGGCCCTGGACGAGGACGGATACCCGAACATCACCGTAGCCTCTACCGATGGCCTGATCACCGACTACTGCCGTAAAGTGGGCGCCTCGGTCATCGTCAAGGGACTCAGGCAGAACGGGGACTATGAGGCCGAGCTGGGCATGGCCCTGGTCAATCGCAAGCTGTCCGGGGTGGAAACGCTCTTCCTGCCAGCCGATCCGGTGCGGGAGCATATCTCCAGCACCATCGTCAAGGACGTAGCCAGACATGGAGGGGACATCACCGGCATGGTCCCTGACAGCGTCGTGGATGCACTGATAGACACATTGCACAGGGACACACCGCACACGGAAAAGAGCCAATGATGAACGAGCAGACCCAGGAAAGGGACGATGCCGAGCCTATCGACGACTCGACCAGAGCGAGCGCGCCCAAGCCAGCAGTCGACATGAAGGACCTGCCCGACCTGCAGGAGGACCGCAACGAGAGCGGGAACCCCCGATCGGAATTCACCACCGTCTATGACATCATCGATCGGATCCAGGCCATGCTGGATGAGGCCAAGGCCCCCATTTTCAGTCCGGGACTGGTCAAGGTTGACCGAGACGAGCTGACCGACGACCTCAACGAGCTCAAGAAAATGCTGCCAGTGCAGCTGGAGCGAGCTTCGGCGCTCATGAGGGAGGCGGAGCGTCGGCTGAATACGGCGCAGACCCAGGCCAACGCCACCATGTCCGACGCCCAGAGCCGGGCTGCAGACATCGTCAAGGAGGCCGGCGAGCAGGCCCGCTTCCTGGCCGGCCAGGAGAATGTGGTGGCCATAGCCCGACAGAAGGCCCAGACCATCATCGACACGGCCCAGGCCCAGGCAGACCGTCTGGTCCAGGGGGCCGATGGGTATGCCGCCCAGGTCATGGGCGAGCTTGACACACAGCTGGGCAAGATGAGCCAGGATGTGCGTGCCGGCCTGGAGGTTCTCCAGCAGCGTGAGCAGGAGGCAGCGCGTAGCATGAACGCGTCAGTCTCGGACCAGGAAAAGGAGACGCAGGGATGAGCAGACCGGAGGATTCACCCTGGGCGGTTTCAGTGGCCCAGGTGTCGACGCGGGCAGGGCAAAGCACCCGAGTGGACCGCGATTTTCCAGCCCCTGAGGGCATTGGCGACCAGGTGGTGGGCATCCCGGCAGGAACACCCGTGCATGTGGAGGGCAACATCGACTCCCTGGTGGACGGCCTCTTGTTGCAGGCCCATATCAGCGTACCGCTGAAGACCGAATGCACCCGCTGCCTGAGGCCTGTCGATACCAGCATTCAGGACGATCCGGTGGTCTTCTTCCCCTACAAGGATCCAGAACCGGAGCCGACCCATGGCAAGGAGGAGATTCTGGCCGAGCAGGAGGAGGCCAGCGGCCAGACCTATCCTCTGGCCAGAGGGGGCGCCTTCATGGATTTGGAGGCCCTGCTGCGTGACACCCTGGTGGAGGCCCTGCCCCTGCAACCTCTGTGCCGACCCGACTGCCGGGGCCTGTGCCCCCAGTGCGGCATGGATCTGAACGATCATCCCGATCACCACCACGAGATAATGGACGACCGCTGGGCGGCCCTGGAGGGACTCAAGCAGCGTCTGGAGCAGGAGGAGAACCCCGGCAACGACGGCCAGACTGGCGAATGACCGGAGGTTGCGGTAGACTGCTCTACGCTTAAGCTCGAAGTATTCGATCGAAACAGAGGACAATATGGCACTGCCAAAGTACAAGACCTCGCGCGCCAACACCCATTCCCGGCGCGCCAACTGGAAGACCCAGGCCGCCGCTACGGTGACCTGCCCCAACTGCGGAGCTCCTGCGCTGCCGCACATGGCATGCCCCAGCTGCGGCATGTACCGCGGGCGCGTCTACCGCGACGCCATTCGCTCGCAGTTCAGCAAGTGAGCCAATCGGCGATCGACACGCAATGAGAAAACCCCGGCCATCGACGGGTGGCAGGGGTTTTTCCATATCATCAGACGGCAAGGCCGAGAAAGCGAGAAGGGCTATGCAGACAGGGCACTCCAGGAAGGATCAGGAAGACCACATGCGGCAGGAGGAACAGGAGCAAGTGGACTCCGGCAACCAGGCGGCTGAGGAGCTCTTCCAGGCCCTGGGCGGCAGGATCAGCCCGGAGCTGCTGGTGCACGCCCTGACCCATCGCTCCTTCGCCCATGAGCACCCGGGCATGCCCAACAACGAACGGTTGGAGTTCCTGGGCGACGCGGTTCTGGAACTGGTGGCCACCGAGACCCTGTACAAGGTTCATCCAGACATGACCGAGGGCCAGTTGGCCAAGATGCGGGCCAAGGCGGTCTCCGAGGAGGCCCTGTCGGCCATCGCCCGGGAGAAACTGCACCTGGGGCAGTATATTCTTCTGGGCCGCGGAGAGAGCGAAAACGGCGGGGCTGACAAGGACTCCATACTCTGCGACACCGTCGAATCGCTGATCGGGTCGGTCTTCGTGGAGCACGGCATCGAGGGGGCCAGGACCACCGTCCATACCATTCTTGACGACACCCTGGCCGAAGTGGCCACTGAGGGACCGGCACTGGATTGGAAGACCTCGATCACCGTCAAGGCCCACAAGCTGGGCTTGGGCGAGCCCCGGTACGCCATGACGGTCTCCGGGCCGGAATACGCCCAAGTCTTCACCGCCGAACTGCGCCTGGAGGACGGCGGGACCGTGATCGGCAAGGGCCAGGCCAGCAGCAAACGGAAGGCCCAGCTGGCTGCTGCCGCCCAGGGGTGGAAGCAGCTGGACAACCAGGACCTGCTTGCGACCCTGCGCGCCGAGCAATCCTCCTGAGATTTCAGACGGAATTCCGGCATGCGGTACTGTGCCAACGCCCCGACCAGACCCCTGTTTAGACTATGGGCATAACCCGGAGGCACGCCGTCACGAACGGCACAGGTGCCTCCTCCTGATCGGGAATCGTCCGCCCACCCCGCCGACGCTCCGACAGGTTCGTATTTCGACATGCACGGCCGCAGGTCGGCGCGCAGTCTGGAGGTCGAGAGGAAACATGAGTCTGCCGACACCTCTGCAAGCATTCAGCTCGGTACCCAAGAACTGGGATCATGACGACAAGGATGTCCCCGCCCAGGGCGAGCCCATGACGGGAGCCCAGGCGCTGATTCGGTCCCTGGAGGATCTGGGGGTCACCCAGGTCTTCGGCGTTCCAGGAGGTGCTATTCTGCCCGCCTACGACGCCATTGACGAGCAAGTGCGCTTCAACTTCACATTGACCCGCCACGAGCAGGCAGCCGGCCACGCAGCCGAGGGCTACGCCGTCTCCACGGGCAAGGTGGGGGTCTGCCTGGTGACCTCCGGACCCGGGGCCACCAACATGGTCACCCCCATAGCCGATGCCATGATGGACTCGGTTCCCCTGGTAGTGGTGACCGGCCAGGTGGGTGTGGACTCCATCGGCACCGATGCCTTCCAGGAGGCCGACATCGTGGGCATCACCTACCCGGTGGCCAAACACTCCTATCTGGTGACCAAGGCCCAGGACATCCCCCGGGTCATGACCGAGGCCTACCACATCGCCCGCTCGGGAAGGCCCGGCCCGGTGGTGGTGGACCTGAGCAAGACGGCCCAGAACGGCAAAATGCTTTACTCCTGGCCCCAGGAGATGATTCTGCCTGGCTACAACCCGGTGACGCGGGCCCACGGGCACGTCCTGGACGATGCCGCCCGGCTCCTGGTCCAGTCGCACAGACCGGTCCTCTATGTGGGCGGCGGCGCCGTCCGGTCCGACGCGCGTCGGCAGGTCCAGGAACTCGTGCGAGCTACCGGTGCCCCCATGGTCACCACCCTGCCTGCGCGAGGCATCGTACCCGACTCCGATCCAGCAGTTCTGGGAATGCCCGGCATGCACGGCACGGTGGCCGCCAACGGGGCCATCCAGCACTCCGACCTGCTGGTGGCCGTGGGCACTCGCTTCGACGACAGGGTGACCGGCAGCCTGGAGGACTTCGCCCCGGTGGCTCGGGTCATCCACATCGACATCGACCCGGCCGAGATCGGCAAGAACCGGCAGGCGGATGTACCCATCGTCGGGGACGTGGCCCAGGTGCTGGACGATCTGATCCCGGCGCTCAAGGCGGCCCAACGCACCTGGGGCAAGCCCGACCTCAAGCCTTGGTGGCGGCTGATCGACGGCTGGCGGCACGACTACCCCACCACCTTTGAGCCCAGCCCGGACGGCACCCTGGCACCCCAGTGGGTGGTCCAGACCCTGAGCAACAAGGCCGATCCGGATACTATCTGGGTATCCGGCGTGGGCCAGCACCAGATGTGGGCCAGCCAGTTCATCGACTTCGAACGCACCCGCTCCTGGGTCTCCTCCTGCGGACTGGGGACCATGGGCTACGGCCTGCCCGCCGCGATAGGGACAGCCATCGGCACTAGGGAAGAGGAGGATCCGCGGCCCGTCTGGCTGATCGACGGGGACGGCTCCTTCCAGATGACCTCCGAGGAGCTGGCCACGGCCGGGCAGGCGGGACTGCCCATCCGCATCGCTATACTCAACAACTCGGTCTACGGCATGGTCCGTCAGTGGCAGACCCTCTTCTACGGCAGCCACTACTCCCAGACCAACCTGGAGGACGGCGGCGCCAAGCCCACAGACGGCAACGGCATCCCCGACTTCGTCAAACTGGCCGAGGCCTATGGCTGCCTGGGACTGCGGGCCTTTACCCAGGAACAGGCCCTGGAGGCCATCGATAAGGCCAACGCAGTGACCGACCGACCGGTCCTGATCGACTTCCGCGTCTGGAAGGATGCCATGGTATGGCCCATGGTCCCGGCAGGCGCCTCCAATGACACCATCATCTACAAGCCGGGCGTGCAGCCCCTGGCCGGCATCCGTCCTGAGCAGGAGCAGCCCGAGCCGCATGAGCAGACCGGAGCCGATCGGGCAGCCATGGCCAGCGACGCCGCCGGTCGCATGAACAAGTAGGAAAGGGGCACCACATGGCCAATTATCCAGCATCCAAGCCCGGCTCCGAACGGCACACCCTTTCCGTCCTGGTCGAGAACCGCCCCGGCGTCCTGGCCAGGGTGGCCGGCCTGTTCGCCCGGCGCGCCTTCAACATCAACTCCCTGTCCGTCTCGTCCACTGAGCGAGACGACATCTCCCGGATCACGGTCACAGCAGATGTGGAAGCCGTCCCTCTGGAACAGATCATCAAGCAGCTCAACAAGCTGCTGCATGTGCTCAAAATCGTCGAACTCAAGGGCGACGAAGCCGTGGAACGCGAACTGGTCATGATCAAGGTCAAAGCCAACGAACGCAACCGCTCCGATGTGCTGGAGATCGTCAAACTCTTCCGTGTGCGCGTGGTCGACGTCCACCCCGAGTCCTTGACCATCGAAGCCACCGGGGCCGAAGGCAAGTTGGAAGCCCTGCTGCGGTTGCTGCGGCCCTTCGGCATCATCGAGCTGGTCAGGTCGGGCGCCGTGGCCGTGACTCGGGGACCCCGGGCCCTGAGCGAGAAGGTGCTGGGCTCCCAGATCACCGACCGCTGACTCATCCCGTTATCCTGGAAGGCGGTGCCCATGACTGACGACGTGACGGCGGGAATGAGCCGGACCGGCCGAATCGAATGGGAGCGGATGGTATCCGGTCAGGTCTATCAAGACACCCATCCCGACATCGATCGCCAAAGGGAACGGGCCGAGAACCTCTTCCTGGAGTACAACAGGACCGGCCCTGGGCAGAAGCAGGAACGGCGACGAATTCTGGAAGATCTTCTGGGCCAGGTGGGACAGGATGTCGTCATCAATCCGGACTTCAGATGCGAAGTCGGTTGCAACATACGGATCGGCAGTCAGACGCTAATCAATTACGGCGCCGTTATGCTGGATAACGCTCCGATCATCATAGGCAGGAACGTGTGGATAGGCCCCGGCGCAGGGCTCTTCTGCACCAACCATGCCCTGGACTATGAGGAACGGAAGGCTGGCGCCTGCCAGGCCCGACCCATCGAAATCTGCCAGGGAGCTTGGCTGGGTGGCCACGTAGTCGTCCTGGGAGGAGTGCGGATCGGCCGTGGAGCCGTCATCGGAGCGGGGTCTGTCGTCACCCATGACATACCGGATCAGGTAGTTGCGGTCGGCAACCCCTGCACTGTCCTGCGACCTATCACCGATGCGGACAGAACTGGCTATATAGACAGAATTCGTCAGCGGGACCAGGAAAACAGCCAGGACCAATAACCCCTGAAAGCCCAGAGCTCATTCCATCCAAGGCTGGCGGTAGATTGGGGAATCATGCCCATCTATGATCTCGGTCTGGAACACGTCGCTCTATCCTTCGCCACCAAAACCATCTTTACGGATGTGACGCAGGGCATCTTCGAGGGTGATCGTATCGGCATCGTGGGCCGAAACGGCGACGGCAAGTCCACCCTGCTGCACCTGCTGAACGGCACCCAGGAACCCGAACAGGGCCGGGTGACCATGCGCAATGGTCTCACCTTCGGCATGCTGGACCAACGTGATCCCCTGAAGGACGAGGACACGGTCCGCAAGGCGGCCCTGGAGAATCGACAAGACTACGAATGGGCTGCCGACCCCAGATCCCGCGAGATCGTCGAGTCCCTTCTGGGGGGCATGGAGCTGGAGGCCAAGGTGGGCACCCTGTCCGGCGGTCAGCGCCGCAGGGTGGATCTGGCCCGGCTGCTGCTTCAGGATTGGGACATCCTGGCCCTGGATGAGCCGACCAATCATCTGGATCTGCTCACCATCCATTGGCTGGCCGAGCATCTGAAGAACCGCTGGGCCAAGAATTCCGGAGCCCTCCTGCTGGTCACCCACGACCGCTGGTTCCTGGACGAAGTCTGCACCTCCATGTGGGAGGTGCATGACGGAACCATCGACCCCTTCGAGGGCGGCTACAGCGCCTACATGCTCCAGCGGGTGGAGCGCGAGCGCCAGGCGGATCTGGCCGAGACCAAGCGCCGCAACCTGGCCCGCAAGGAACTGGCCTGGCTGACCCGAGGAGCCCGGGCCCGGTCGACCAAGCAGAAATTCCATGTCAAGGCCGCGCAGGAGCTGATCGCCGACGTGCCGCCCATGCGCAACAGCCTGGAACTCAAGCGGATGGCCACCTCACGCCTGGGCAAGCAGGTGGTGGACCTGGTCGACGTGACCAAGATCTATCCAGGGGCCGACTCCGATGCCGATGGAAACAAGAACGACCGGGTCCCCTCCCCTCATGCCGAGCGCCCACTGATGGGCTCGGTGACCGTGGCCGCCGATCCCGGCAAGGACCGTCCGGGCACTGCGGCAGCCGACACCCTCACCATCAGCGGACACAAGGTCCTGGACGACGTGACCTGGCTGATCGGCCCCGGCGACCGATTCGGCATCGTAGGCGCCAACGGAGCGGGCAAGTCCACCCTGCTAGGTCTGATTGACGGCAGCGTGGCTCCCACGGCAGGACACGTCAAGGTGGGCAAGACGGTCCGCTTCGCGGTGCTGACCCAGCGTCTGGATGAACTGGAGAAGCTGGGCCGCTATCGGATCAAAGAGGTCCTTAGCCGCTACAAGCCCACCTATCTGGTGGAGGGCAAGGAGGTGTCCCCGAGCCAACTGATGGAGCGCCTGGGCTTTGAAAGCTCCCAGCTGATGACCAGAATAGGCGACCTGTCCGGCGGACAGAAGCGCCGCATGCAGCTCCTGCTCATCCTGCTGGACGAGCCCAACGTGCTGGTCATGGACGAGCCAGGCAACGACCTGGACACCGACATGCTGGCCGTCATGGAAGACATGCTGGATTCGTGGCCGGGCACTCTGATCGTGGTCTCCCACGACCGCTACCTGCTGGAGCGGGTGACCGACCAGCAGTTCGCCCTGATCAACGGCAAGGTGGTTCACCTGCCCGGCGGCATCCAAGACTACCTGGACATGGTCGAATCGGCCGACCGGGAAGCTGCGGATGCGCCGGGCCAGGCATCAGCCAAGGAGACCGGGAATCATAATCAGGCCAAGGCCGAACGTGTTGCCAGGCGAAATCTTAACAAGCAGGCCTCCGCCATCGAACGCAAGCTGGCCAAGCTGGCTGATCAACGCAAGGAACTTGAGCGACAGATGGCTGAGCACGACCCAGGCGACTACCAGGGTCTCAACGAGCTCAACAGCAAGCTCAAGGATCTGACCGGACAGTCGGACCAGCTAGAGGAGGAGTGGCTGACCATCGGGGAGGAGCTGGAGTAGCCTCAGGCGGCAGCTAGCTGGGCGGCCTGAGTCGAGCACCTGGCCGCAAAGGCAGAGAAGATGGCATCGGCCAGAGGCTGCATCTGCGGCATCCCTTTGATAAATTCTTCGCGCATTTTAGCGATCTTGGACTTCTTCATCGTGCCAACCATGCTCGGCACCTGCATCCACTCCTCGAAAATGGGCGCCGTCACCTCCAGGTGGAACTGCAGGCCCAAGGCCGATCCAAGCCGAAAAGCCTGAACCTTGGTTGCCTGGGAGCGGGCCAGAAGCTTGGCCCCTGGCGGGAGGGTGACCTGGTCGGCGTGCCAGTGCAGCACATCCGTGTTCTTGCTCCACATGGCCACGTCGTCGTCCTGCCCCACCCAGCGGATGGGGCCCATGCCATATTCGGGATCCTGATCCCGCATCAGGGTGCCTCCCAGGGCCCGCGCCAAAATCTGATGACCCAGGCAAATCCCCAGAATGGGCTTGTTGGCAGCCATCGCCGCCTTGGCCAGCTTGGTCTCTGCCTTGAGTCCGGGGTGATGCGCATAGTCGTCAGCCGACATGGGCCCGCCCATGATGACCAGTCCCGCCAACTCACGCGAGCGCGGCAGCTTGGGCTTCTTCTCATCCACGATATTGGTGATCTCGGTATCCAGCCCGCACTCCTGGAGGTTGTCGAGAATGCGACCCGGCTTCTCCCAATCCACATGCTGGACCACCAGCACCCTAGGTTTCGCCATGATTCCATTCTTGCACACATGCCATCGGACCGGGTCTGCAGGCTCGGCATTTCCCCCTGGGCAGTCAGCAAGCCTTGGTAGGCTCAAGGATATGGATACGAGTTCGCAACCGCATGATTCCAAGGCTTCAGTCAGCCTGGCCGCAGCTGGTCTGCGTCTGTATGACACAGCTGGTCACCAGGTGACCCCCTTCCGGCCTATCGAACCGGGCAAGGTTGGCATC
This sequence comes from Bifidobacterium asteroides, assembly GCF_030758775.1. Classification (NCBI taxonomy): domain Bacteria; kingdom Bacillati; phylum Actinomycetota; class Actinomycetes; order Bifidobacteriales; family Bifidobacteriaceae; genus Bifidobacterium; species Bifidobacterium asteroides. The sequence continues at coordinate 358,970 of NZ_CP132384.1, read as the reverse complement.
TACGTGTGCGGGGCCACGGTGCAGAGCTCGCCCCACATCGGCCATATCAGGACCACCTTGGCCTTCGACGTGATCCGACGCTGGCTGCTCAGGCTGGGCTACCAGGTGACCCTGATCCGCAACGTGACTGATATCGACGACAAGATCCTGACCAAGGCGGCGGCCAACGGCCAGCGCTGGTGGGAGCGGGCCTACATCTACGAGCGCGAATTCACCCATGCCTATGAGACCATGGGAGCCCTGCCACCCACCTACGAGCCCCGAGCTACCGGGCACATCCCCGAGATGATCGACCTGATCCAGCGCATCATCGACCGCGGCCACGCCTATGTGGTGCCCGACGAACAGGGCCGCCCATCAGGCAACGTCTACTTCGACGTGGCTTCCTGGCCCGAGTATGGTGCCCTGACCCACCAGCAGACCGGCACCCAGCCCGCTGACGAACAGGCCGCCGCCAACGACCGGCTGGGACCCAGCATCGACACCGATGAGCAAGCTGCCGACCCCGATGAGGAGCCCGGCAAGCGCGACCCCCGCGACTTCGCACTTTGGAAAGCGCCCAAGCCCACCGATCCACCCACGGCTCGTTGGCAAACACCCTTCGGCACAGGTCGGCCGGGCTGGCACCTGGAATGCTCGGCCATGAGCCACCGCTATCTGGGCGCGGAGTTCGACATCCACGGAGGCGGCCTGGACCTGCGCTTCCCCCACCACGAGAACGAGATGGCCCAGTCGCACGCAGCCGGCTGGGGATTCGCCCATCGGTGGATGCACACGGCCTGGGTGACCCAGAAGGGCGAGAAGATGAGCAAGTCCCTGGGCAACGGGCTGTCCGTGGACCAGGTGCTTTCGCAGCATCCGGCCTGGGTGGTGCGCTACGCCCTGGTCTCGGTGCAGTACCGGTCCATGCTGGAATGGTCCGACCAGTCCCTGCAGGAGGCCGAGGGCGCCTATGAGCGCATCCGCAACTTCGTGGACCGGGCCGGGCGGATCCTGGGCGCACAGCCCGAGCGTGCCCGCGTGGCTGGACTGAGCGCGGATGATCTGCCGGAGGACTTTGTGCAGGCCATGAATGACGACATCAACGTCTCAGGCGGCCTGGCCGCCCTCTATGCACTGATCCGTCAAGCCAACGCGGCCATGGATGCGGATCCGAATGCTCTGGATCGGAAGTGGCTGGCTAATGCCCTGCTCCAGGTCAGAACCATGCTGGATGTCTTCGGCCTTGATCCCCTCGATCCCCACTGGGCCGGGGCTGCAGCCGACCATGACGATCAAGCCATGAACACCCTGGATGCCTTGGTAGGCCAGCAGTTGAAGGAACGCGATCAAGCACGAAAGGATCATGACTTCGCCCGGGCCGATGCCATCAGGGATCAGCTGACGGCGGCCGGCGTGACCGTGGCGGACACACCCGCTGGCAGCACCTGGGATCTGAACCGCTGACCTCATGTCCGATATACGCGATGTCGCCAGAAGGGCCGGAGTCTCGGTCAGCACAGTCTCTTATGCCTTCTCTGGCAAGCGTCCCGTCTCTCCGGAAACCTACCAGCGGATCATGCAAGCCGCCGACGAACTGGACTACGCCCCGGATGCCGGTGCCCGAATGCTGCGGGCCAAGCGCAATCAGATTGTCGCCCTGAGCGCCCCCCTGCGCCCCGGGCAGAACCGGGCCTCCTACGCAGATTACTTCATCGAGATGGCCAGCTGCGAGCATGCCCGTGGCTATGACTCCCTGCTGCTGACCGCCGAAAACGGCGTCGAAGATATTCGGCGGGTCACCCGCAGCAATCTGGCCGACGGCGTGGTCCTGATGGATCTGGTGGACGATGACATACGCGCCGCCCAGGCCGCCTCATACGGACGCCCCTGCGTGGCCTTGGGAGTGCCTCAGCAGCACGCAGCCTGCGCCTGTGTGGATTTGGACTTCGAACTGATGGGCCGCATGGCGGTGGAAGCCATGGCCCGGGCGGGATGCAAACGCCTGCTCTTTCTGGAGGATCTCGAGGGCGAATACCGGCGCGGTTCCGGCTTCCGCCTTATCCTGCTACGCAGTCTCAAGACTTGGGCCTGCCGCTTGGGCATGGATCTGCAGCTTCAGCCGGGACCTACCGGCAGCGATTTGGCCTATACCCAGCAGGTGCTGGATCTTATCCATCACGGCCGCATCGATGGCCTGATCAGCCAGATCCGCCCCTCCCTGCTGGACACCGTGGTGATTCGCATGCGCTCGGACGGCATGAGTATTCCTGATGACGTGGCCGTTCTGTCTTGCGCCGCAGGCAAGGTCAGCCCCACTCTTGAGCTTCAAGGCATCTCAGAGATGCCCCTTACCCCCCGCTCACTGTGTGCCAAGGCTGCGGATCTGCTGACCCAGGCTGTGGAGGAGGGGGCTTCCCTGGCCGGCCGAGTCCAACTGGAGCGTCCCAAGCTGATCGACCGCTCCTCCATCAGCCGATAGAAGCCGGAGTCCGCCCGAGCCGCCACTCAGCGTGGCCGACGGTCCCTCTCCCCTGTCTCCAGCACATGGTGCGGGAAGGGCTGGTGAGGCTCCTGTTGGTACCAATAGGCCACACTGGCCAGGTCATCTTGACGTTCGAAGTAGCCCTGTTCGTCCACGCCTATCTGCTGCAAGGTCACCTTGATATCGCTCGCGAAAATAATGGGGTCGGGAATGTGCCAACGATAGAATCCTCTGGTCACCGGGGTATCGGCATCCCAGTACTGGGATTCGCGATTGTCCAACTGCCTGGAATGGAAGGGAAATCCCATGTAGGCCCCGCTGTAGGTGACCTCGTGCATACGACCATCCGGATCCTGCCCGGCAAAGCTCCAGGCACCGCCGAAGTAGTCCTCGCTGCCCGTGGAGCACCAAGTGGGATAGTCCTTGTCCCCGTCCAGGTAGACCTTGACCTCGCCCTCGCCCCACCAGCGGCTCTCCAGGGCAGTCAGAGCCAGATAGGTGCCCACGTAGGAGCCCCGGCCATGTACTCCGTCCAGGATCACATAGTCCTGACCCAGTTCGGTGACCCGCTGACGGCGCCACTGGGCATGGAAGGTCATTACCTGCTCGGGCAGCTCGTCCTTTTCCACATAGTCGATCTGGTAAAAGAAGGCCTCGATGGGCTCGTTGTGGCGGTTGCGCAGGACGATCCGGGCCCCGTGATGGAAAGGCATGGGCCAGTAGCAGTTGAAGCCCCGGCGTGGGTAGACGGCTACAGGCACGGACTCCACCCGGCAGGCCTGGGCGTGGCCACAGCAGAAGAAGTCGCCCAAAGGCACGCAGACTGAGGGTGTCTGTTCCCCATCCCAGTAACATTCCAGAATCAGATTGCGCAGGACGTTGGGCCCGGTAGGCGAAGTGGCATCGGTCACGGTCATCCAGATATGACGGATCTCGCCCGCGCCGGACAGGTCGGCTAGAACCATGTCCTGCCCAGGAGGGATGTTCCTCAGGCATGGGGTTCCTTTTCTGGATGGACCGAGATTGCTTGCAGTCATAGCTGCACTGCCCTTGCCTCCCCGAGGGTTCTCGGCGTTGATGCAACGGGTGCGGTCTGTGGATGGGCGAGTCAGCGCCTCAAGACCGTTGGTGAAGTTCGGCATGGTCATACCCATGGTTGTGGTTGCCTTTCATGTTCGGGCCGCCCGCTCCCCTCCTCTGCCCTCTTGCAGCGGGCGGCCATGTTCAGTGTACTTGTGCAGCGGCGATTACTTGACAGCACCTGCCACTATCCCCTGCGAGAGCTTCCTCTGGAAGAAGATGAAGAAGATGATGGTGGGGATGATGCTGAGCAGGGAGGCGGATGCCAGGTCGGTGGCAGCCATGGTGTGCTGCCCCTGCATGGTCGCCAGGGCCAGCGGTATGGTCTGCGTCTTCTCGCTCATCAGGAAGGCCATGGGGATCATGTACTCGTTCCAGGTCCAGATGAAGAAGAAGACGAAGAGGACGCTGATGGTCGACCAGGACACCGGCAGTACGATCTTGCGCAGAATCTGCCAGCGCGAGGCCCCATCGACGGTGGCCGCTTCCAGGATGGCCTGGGGGAAGGTACCGTAGACCGAGGAGAGCAGGTAGGTGCCGTAGGCGCTCTGGATGATGGTGAAGATGATGATGATGGACCACTGGGAGTTGTAGAAGCCCATCCATTTGAACATGACGTAGAGCGGATAGAGCAGGGCCTCCTGGGGGACCATGTTGGCCAGCATGATGAACAGGAGGATGACCGTGTTGCCCTTGACCCTGCCGATGCCCAGAGCGAAGGAGTTGAGGACCGAAAGCAGGACCCCGACAACGGCCACTACCAGGGAAATCAGCAGGGAGTTGCCCAGCTTGAGCGGGAAATTGCTCTTGTTCCAGAAGGAGATGATGCCATCCATGCTGAAGTGGGCAGGCACGGACAGGGGACCCGTGGCGTTGTAGTCAGCCGTAGTCTTGAAAGCGTTCAGGACCAGGATCAGCAGGGGGAAGAGCATGATTACGGCTCCGGCAATCAGCAGGATCAGACCGGCCCAGTCCCCCCAGGTGCGGATTCTATGGGCGTGCCGGGAGGACACCCGGGCGTCGGCTTGCAGTGTGGCTTGATTATTCATGATGTGCTTCCTAGCCTTCCTCAGGCGATGTTCTTTTGCACGCGCTTCTGCACGATGGTGAAGACGATGGAGAAGATGACGATGACCACGGTCAGGGATGTCGAGATGGCGGCACCGTAGCCCACCTGCTGCACCTGGAAGAACTGGTTGTAGGAGTAGTAGGAGGGAACCATAGTGGAGGTGCCGGGCCCGCCCTTGGTCAGCAAATAAACCGGGGCGAAGGTCTTCAGCGCACCGATGGTAGACGTGAGAATGACCACCAGGAGCTCGGGAATGATGGAGGGCAGGGTGATGACGCGGAACTTCTGCCACCAGTTGGCCCCGTCCAGGCTGGCCGCCTCGTAGAGCTCGGGATCCACCCGCTGCAGTCCGGACATGAAAATGACGATGGGATAGCCCAGCTGGATCCAGATCAGGATGACCATGAGGATGGGCAGTGCCGTGGTGGTCGAGCCCAGCCAGTTGTGGGCCAGTCCGCCCAAGCCGATCTTGGTCAGCAGGTCATTGACCGCACCGTCTTCAGGCCTGAAGATCCAGCCCATGATGATAGTTGCCACGGCCACAGGCAGGACCTGAGGCAGGTAGTAGAGGGCCCGCAGGGTCGAGGAGGTGTGGGGGCCGAACTTCTTCTGGATCACGTCAGTCAGGGCCGAGGAGATCAGCAGGCCCAGAACCGTGGGGATGATGACGATGGCCACGATGATCCAGAGGGTGTGCCCGAAGGAGACCCAGAAGGTCGAGTCGCCCATGAGTCGTCGCCAGTTGCGCAGACCCACCCATTTGGTCGGCCCCACCCCCCTCCAGCGGGTGAAGCTCAGATAGATGTTCCAGAAGATGGGCACGATGACGATGGCCACGATGCCTATCAGACCGGGAATCAGATAAGGAACGAACCGCGAGGGCGCACTGCCCGGGATGCGGGACTGCGCCTTCTTCCTGCTATGTGTGTCAGACATGCTTGTACTCTCCTTGGCGGATTGACGCAGCTCAGTCGTCATCGAGATCGAGCTGGGCGACGCCGTCGTCGTAGTTCTTATGCAGGGTGTCCAAAACCTGGTCGGGGCTCTTGGTGCCGTTGACCAGCTCTTGGAAGGCGGCCGGCATGGCGTCGGTCAGGTTGGGCGCAGGGTAGTCGGGATAGTAGCTCATCCGGCTGGCGTCCGAGGCTTTGGTGTATTCATTGACCAGATCACGGCTCTTGGGGTTGGTAATAGCCGCCGTGTCAGCCGCCACTGGCACGCCACCCTTGTTGCCGATGTAGTTCTGAACCTCCTTGGACAGGACCACATTGATATAGCGGGCCGCGGCATCCTTACGCCGTGACTTCTGCGGGATGACCAGCAGGTTGCCCGCGCAGCCCTCGACCATCTTGGCCCCCGGGAAGATGGATGCCGTCCAGTCGAAAGCCTTGACCTGCTCCATGAAGCGGGTCTGGTTCCAGGTGCCGGTCTGGTAGATGGGATAGGTCCCCTTGATGAATGCCGTGGTCGTGTCCTCGGCCTTCATGCCGGTGGCGTTCTTGGAGATATATCCCTTGTCGATCCAGTCACGGATGGTGTTGGTGGCGAAGGTCAGCGGCTTGCTGCGCCAGTTGACTGGATGCTTGTAGAGCTGCCAGTCGTCGACGAATTGGGCATCGGCCTTGGTCATGGCCAGCTGCCACCAGAGCCAGAGCACCCCATATTCCTGGGCATCGGCCGCTATGGGCGTGACGCCGTGGCTCTTGAAGGCCTTGAGGGCTGCCACGAACTGGTCAAAGGTTTGCGGGATGGGAATCTTGTACTTGGCAAACAAGTCTTTGTTGTAGTAGACGCGCTGCATCTCCGCGTAGGAGGAAACCCCGTACCAGGTATCCCCGTCCATGACGCCGCGCTTGTCGTACTTGCCCACTGCCGCCGCCTGGCCGCGCACCTTCTTGTCCCAGCCGTACTTCTGTACATAGGGCTTCAGGTCGGTCAGCAGCTGCAGGGTGGACAGGACCCCGGCCGAGCCGTTGCCGCGATTGGACTCCATGACGTCCGGGGCGTCGTCCGAGTTGAGGAACTGGCTGCCATTCTGGGCAATCTGAGTGAATGACTTTACCTCGAAATCCACCTTGATGCCGGTCTGTCGGGTAAAGATATCGGCAGCCTTCAGCCAGCCCCGGGCCTGACCGCTGCTGGGCTCCTCGTAGTACCAGATCTTGATGCTGGACGGATGGGCTTCCTGGGGAGCATCGCCCCCCGATCCGCAGGCCGCCAGCGGCAGGATCGACATGGCCAAGGCCAAGGCCGCCCCGATCCCTCTTCTGATCTTCATGATGGCTCCTAACTTCCTTGCATCCTTGCATCCATCTACTGCGATTCAACATGTCGAAAGGTTTCGACTCCGGGCGTAGTGCAGGCGTTGACCATGCCGTCGATGCAACCAAAATGTCGAATCGTTTCGATTCAGTATAGAAGCTAGTTGGGCACCATGTCAAGAAGACACAAAGTAGACTCATATCTTTCTTCTATATAGCTGCTCAGACCCTCTCACCCTCCTTCTTGTGATCGATACACCCGTGTTCAACCATTGTTTCCGTACTTCTCAACAGTCAAAGCACTACAACCGTTCGCCCATCAATATCGAATTCTCCCGAACCTCCTACGTCTGGTAGGCTCAGGGCGCAGGCCTTACGGAGCTGCCGGCCAATCTCCCGGCTGACAGGTAGACTTGGGGCATTATGGCAGCATTTTCATCTTTGACCGACCGGCTCTCCCAGGCCTTCACCCATCTGCGTTCCAAGGGGAAGCTGACCGAGGCCGACATCGACGGCACAATCCGCGAGATCCGCCGCGCCCTCCTGGATGCCGATGTCTCCCTGGACGTGGTGCGATCCTTTACCGGACGCATCAGGGAACGCGCCCTGGGCGAGGAGGTCTCCAAGGCCCTGAACCCGGCCCAGCAGGTAGTCTCCATCGTCTACGACGAACTGACTGACATCCTGGGCGCTGGAGTGGATCGACCGCTCAATTTCGCCAAGAATCCGCCCACAGTCATCATGCTGGCTGGCCTGCAGGGTGCCGGCAAGACCACGTTGGCCGGCAAACTAGGCTACTGGCTCAAGGATGCCGGCCACACCCCCCTGCTGGTGGCGGCCGACCTGCAGCGGCCCAATGCGGTCACCCAGCTCCAGGTGGTCGGCGAGCGCGCCGAAGTGCCGGTATACGCACCCGAGCCAGGCGTGCAGACCAGCGGATCCGAGCTGGCAGCCCCGGGGCAGGTCACAGGCGATCCGGTCAAAGTGGCAGCCGACTCGATCAGGGTGGCCAAGGACAAGCTCTATGACGTGGTCATCATTGATACGGCCGGTCGGCTGGGCGTGGATCAGGAGCTGATGGAGCAGGCCCGCAATATCCGCGATGCCGTCCACCCCAACGAGATCCTCTTCGTCATCGATGCCATGATCGGCCAGGATGCAGTCGCCACAGCCAAGGCCTTCGACCAGGGCGTGGATTTCACCGGCGTGGTCCTGTCCAAGCTGGACGGCGATGCCCGAGGCGGTGCGGCCCTGTCGGTGGCCTCGGTGACCGGCAAGCCCATCCTCTTCGACTCCAACGGCGAGGGCCTCAAGGACTTCGAGGTCTTCCACCCCGACCGGATGGCCTCCCGCATTCTGGACATGGGTGACATCCTGACCCTGATCGAGCAGGCCCAGCGCCAGTTCGACGAGGAGGAGGCCCGCAAGGCCGCCGGGAAGATGTCCGAGGGCAGCTTCGGTTTGGACGACTTTCTGGAGCAGCTCCAGCAGGTTCGCAAGCTGGGTTCCTTCAAGAGCATCCTGGGCATGATCCCGGGCATGGCCCAGCACCGCAAGGAGCTTGAGCAGTTCGATGAGAAGGAAGTGGACCGGACCCAGGCCATCATCCAGTCGATGACTCCCCAGGAGCGACGCGACCCCAGCATCATCGACGGCTCGCGGCGGGCCCGGATCGCCTATGGCGCCGGCACTACGGTCTCGGCTGTCAACGGCCTGCTGCAGCGGTTCGAGCAGGCGGCCAAGATGATGAAGCGGATGACCAATGGCAGCCGCTCGATCCCAGGCATGGGCGGCATGGGCGCTGGCGGCGGCAAGAAGGGCAAAAAGGGCAAGAAAGGCCGCAAGGGCTCCCGTTCAGGCAATCCTATGAAGCGGGAGGCCGAAGAGAAGGCGTTACGCGAGCGCCTGTCCGGCAAGGGCAAATCCTCCGGCGGCTCCGCCTTCGCCAAGCGCCCCGAAACTCCGCAGATGCCTGAAGGCCTGCCGGACCTGCCGCCCAACCTTGGCGGCGGACTGGGCGGTCTCTTCGGCGGCCGCTAAACCCCTCTCTCCTGCAGGAGACAATGGCACGTGAACACCCTTCTCTGGATTCTCCTGGGGCTCATCGCCTTGTGGATGGCCCTGCGCTTCCTCCCTGCCGGAACTGACTGGCACCGCCCTCTGGTAGAGCTGATCGCCCTGATCGACCTCTTGGCCGTTCCCCTGTTGGCCATCTTGGTCTGCGCCATTGTGATCCAGGCCTGGCCACAGTCCGCCCTGGCCCTGATTGAGCTGACTCTGGTCACCTTGTGGAGACTCCAGTACAGGTTTCACCTGTCCTCTCCAACGGGCTCGGGGCACAGAACTGGGCTACTGTCAAACAATAGGCATCGCACCGATACTAGTAATGAAGCAGATGCCTATGCAGACAGTCCCAAATCAAACCAGCTCAATCAGGTCACGCCTGATTCAGCACAGGTCCACACAGAAACTCGCGACCGGGCTCCAGCCGCTAGCCATCCAGCCCTTTCCTTGAGAGTAATGACGCTAAACTGCCGCTATGGCAAGGCGGATGCGCAGACCATCATGGAGCAGGTTCAAAGCCATGATGTCGACGTTTTAGCCCTGCAGGAAGTGAACTCGACGCTGCTGACTCATCTTCAGAAAGCAGGGATGAGGCAGATCATGCCATACCTGGTGGAGGGGCCGCAGACCCAGAATGACAATGGCGGCAGGAACGCCCTCTTCTCTCGTCTGGAGCCCATATGGCATCAACCGTCAGGCCTTGATTTGGAAGCTTCAGCCGTCCCTCTGATGCTTTTGCATACCCAAGCTGGAACAATCCGCGTGGCTTCAGTCCATCCCAAGTCGCCCCAACGCGGCGCCAGACAATGGGGCTTAGGCATTGAGCGCCTGGCTCTCTTGAACAACGAAAAGACGGCGGCCGCCCCAGACATGGAATCGCCCGCATTCACCGTCATCATGGGCGACTGCAACGCCAACCTGCACCACCCCACCTTTCGCGCTATGCTGCAGTCCGGCAGGTTGCGTGATGCCTCCCTTTCCCTAGGTTGCGGGCCGCATCCGACCTTTCCGCATTGCCAGGCACTTCTACCGCCGCTGATCGAAATCGACCATATCCTGGTCAGCCAAGGCATCAGGGTCGAATCGATGAAGGTCATGAAAGTCCCGCACACCGACCACTGCGGCCTTTTGGCTCAACTGCACCTGTGAGCCTGAGCAGAGGCTGCTCACTTATGATCACCGTGCAGGCAAGGGCCCGGTCCGGTGGACTGCCTGCTGATTATCCGGAAAGGCAGAAAACGCGAACCCGGCTTGTCTCCGGACAGCAGGGCCTTGACTCCCTCCACTCCCATACGGTAAAAGGCCTGGGTGACGCTGGTTATGGTGGGCCTGACCATTTCTACAATGTCCGTGCCGTCAAAGCTCATGACACTCACGTCACCGGGCACATCCAACCCCTGGTCCCTGGCCTGGTTGATGGCACCCATAGCCACCAGGTCGCTGGCACCGATAAGGGCAGTGATCTGTTCTTTCGTCTTTAGACAGCGCTTCATGGCGGCTATACCATCCTGGTAGAGACATCCCCCACGGAAAACCAGACTTTCCCTATAAGGGATGCTGTTATCCTCCAGGCACTGCCGGTACCCGCTGATGCGCAGAGTGATTGAACCATGCTTAGGAATGCCCGCCAACCCGATCCGTCGGTGACCTTGGTCAATCAAAAACTGCGTGGCCTCATACCCCATCTGATAGTCATCTGAAGTAATGCAGGGCAGCCGTCCGCCGCCCACAAAGGATGAGAGCGATATGCAATCCATTCCCACCTGCTCTATGGTGGCGATCAATGACTCCTGGAGCTCGAGGGAGACCAGAATAATTCCTCTGACGGCACGCTCTACCGCAGTGGTGATGGCCCGCCGCTGGGCTTGCAGATCAGCGTTGCCAGCATGGAGAATCAACACATCCAGGTTCCGTTCCGCAGCTGATTGTTCGATCCCCTCGATGATTGAAGAATCGAAATTGGTCTTGGTGTTGGAGAGGATGACAGCCAAAGCATGGCTCTTGCCCTGAACGAGGTCGGCCGCTGCCGTGTTGCGGATGTACCCCATCTCCTTGGCCGTCTCCTTGACCAAGCGTACCGTCTGATCCCTGTGTTCACCGGTGTCGGAAAGGGAACGCGAAACGGTAGCCGTCGACAGCCCCAACCGCTGGGCTATGTCCTTTAAGGTCACTCTGGAAGCTTCAGCCATGACCTCCATCTTTCCCTCTGCCGAACCCATGCCGGACCCAGTTTCTACGTCATCGGCCATCATAGCCACACGCCCGGGCATGAAAAAGATGAATGAGGCTGTATACTCATACCGTAAACGTTTACAGTAATTGTTTACAAAAGATCAAAGGAGATACCTTGAGCGCACCTCAAATGACGAGTGATGCCTCTACCAAGAAACGGCATTCGCTACCGGATATCACCATGAAGACCATGTTCGCCATCACCTTCGGCTACTGCGGCGTCAACATGGCCTTCTCCCTGCAGACCTCACAGATGAGCCGCATATTCCAGACTCTGGGTGCCGACCCAAGCAAGCTTGGGTTCTTCTTCATACTGCCGCCCCTGATCGGAATGATCATTCAACCAATCCTGGGACGATTCTCTGACGGACACTGGTCCCCACGCTTCGGCCGCCGGATGCCCATCCTGCTTTGGGCCGCTCCCCTGGCTGCCATCGTCATGGTCTTGCTGCCGAATTCCGGTTCCTTTGGTTTTGGTTACGGATCCGTAACTGCTCTGTGCTTCGGAGCAGCAGCCATCGTCCTTATGGACCTGTCCAACAACGCCTGCATGCAACCTTTCCGCATGATCATCGGCGACATGGTCAACGAGAAGCAGAAGGACCAGGCCTGGTCCTGGCAACAGTCCTTCAGCAATCTGGGAGGCGTTCTGGCCAACCTCTGCCCCTTCCTGCTGACCGGGCTGGGTATAGCCAACATCGATAAGAAAGGAGTGGTCCCCATGTCTGTGCGACTCTCCTTCTACATCGCCGCGGCTGTCCTTCTGGCCACCTCCATCTACACCATCCTCTCGGTCAAGGAATACGATCCTAAGACCTATGCCCAATACCACAACTTCGAATATGAGGAGAAGAAGCCGCAGAAGTCCTACTGGACCCTTCTCAAGGAGGCCCCCAGCACATTCTGGCAGGTTGCAGTCATCCAGTTCTTCGCCTACTTCGGCGTCCAGTACCTCTGGACCTACACGACCGGGGCCATCGCCCAAAACGTCTGGCACACGGCCGACTCTTCCTCAGCGGGATTCCAGGCCGCCGGCAACTGGTATGGCATCCTCACCTTCGTCCAGTCCATCGTGGGCATCATCTACGGATTCCTGGTTCTGTCCAGGACCAGCCAGTACAAGCGCAAATTCTGGTACCGGATTGGGCTGCTCTGCGGCGGCCTGGGAATGATTTGGACCGCTTTCTCCCACAACCAGTACGCACTGATCGGCTCCTTCACATTGATCGGCATCTGCTTCCTGACCATGCATGCCGAACCTTTCGCTATTTTCACTACGGAAACCGACGGTGCCAACGACGGGGCCTACATGGGGCTCTTCAACATCTTCATCTGCCTCCCGCAGATAATTGCATCGGTCAGCAGCTTCGCGATCTTCCCGCTGGTGGGCAGATCGATGCCGACCATGCTCCTAATCGGGGGCATCTCCTGGCTGATTGGCGCAGCCCTGATGGACATCATCAAGAGCCGGGAACCCGAATCCAACGAGGCCTAAGCAACATTACGAAAGGAAAACGTCTGCCATGACGAACCTGCATTACACCGCGAAAGGTCAGACCATCACCCTGAGTTCCGACCAGGGAGCATTGATCCTGACCGTGCTGACGGACCAAATCATCCGCGTCTTTCAGGACCGGGGACGACATACCAACTCCTACGCCATCGAGGGCGAAAAGAAGGTGGAGACTCCCTTCGATCTGAAAGAGGTCGGCGACCATCTGGAACTGTCCACAGGGCAGCTGACCGTCAAAGTCGGACCTGACCTGCTCTTGGACGTCTTCGACGCTCAGGGCAATCCATTGATCCTGGACTACCGTGGCAAGAGGCGCCCCATCGCCAAGACGATTGATGCCGCCCACCAGAGCATCATGCGGGCCGAGGGCCACGAAGTTTCCGGCGTGAGCCAGACTGAGGATCACTACTACCAGGTAGTCAAGGCCTTGGATCCAGACGAGCAATTCTATGGCCTGGGCGACAAGACCGGCTATCTGAACAAGCGGTCCTATCAATACGACAACTGGAATTATGATGAGCCGCGCCCGCACATCGAGACCTTCACCAACCTCTATAAGTCCATCCCGGTCCTGTTCGGACTGAAAAAAGGCCGCCCTTGGGGGATCTTCTTCGACAACACCTACCGGAGCCATCTTGACCTGGGCAGGGAAAACGCCGACTACTACTTCTACTCGGCTGTCGACGGAAACCTGGACTATTACATACTGGGCGGCTCCTCCTTGAAGGAGGTGGTCTCCAACTATACCTATCTGACTGGCCGGGTCCCTCTCCCCCAGCGTTGGATGCTGGGTTATCAACAGTCACGTTGGGGCTACAGCATGAGCCAGGACCGGGTGGAGCAGATCGTCGACACCTTCGCCAAGTATCACCTTCCCCTAGAAGCTGTCCACTTCGACATCGACTATATGGACGGCTACCGCGTCTTCACCTGGAACAGGAATATCTTCAAGGATCCCGCCGGGTTCCTGGCGGATATGAAAAGACGGGGAGTCAGAGTCATCCCCATCCTGGATCCTGGAGTCAAAGAGGATCCCGACTATCCGATCTATCAGGAGGGTCTGGATAAGGGGTACTTCGCGACCAACCCTGACGGCAGCATCTATGTCAACAGGGTCTGGCCCGGCAAGTCCGTATTCCCTGACTTCGGTCGACCCGAAGTCCGCGACTGGTGGGCCGGGCATTGCCGTTTTCTGGTCGACAGCGGGGCAGCCGGCATCTGGACAGACATGAACGAACCCGCCGTATTCGACGGAGAGATACCGGAAGACACCGTCTTCAGCGATGAAGATCAGAAGTCCGACCTTGCCAGGATGAACAATGTCTACGGCCACAACATGGCCAAGGCCACCTATCAGGGCCTGAAAAAAGCCACCGGCAGACGGCCCTACGTCATCACACGTGCGGCCTACGCGGGAACGCAGAAGTACTCAACGGTCTGGACCGGCGACAACCAAAGCCTCTGGCCGCATCTGCAAATGTCGATCCCTCAGCTCTGCAATATGGGGATGAGCGGATTCAGCTTTGTCGGGGCCGACATCGGTGGATTCAGCGCCGATACAACCCCGGAGCTGCTGACCCGATGGATCGAAGCCGGCATTTTCAGCCCGCTTCTGCGCAACCATTCCGCACTCCAGGCACGAGACCAGGAGCCTTGGGTCTTTGGCCCTGAGGTCCTAGACATTTACCGGCATTTCCTGCACTTGAGGTATCGCTTCATTCCCTACCTCTACGATTGCTTCGCCAAGCAGATGAAAGACGGCCTGCCGGTTATGCGTCCCCTGGTCCTGAATTACCCAGAAGATGCGCGCACCCGGAACTTGAACGATGAGTACATGGTCGGCGACCAGGTTCTGGTGGCACCGGTGGTAGAGCAAGGGCAGGTCTCAAGAATGGTCTATCTGCCCAAGGGCGACTGGGTGGATCTGCGTACCATGGTCACTTTCGGCGGCCAACGAGATATTTTGGTTGAGGCTCCTCTGGACCAGCTGCCGATCTTCGTCAGGGCCGACACCGTTCTGCCTTGGGGTCGACTGGTGGAGCATATGGACGACCAGCCCGAGGAGTCCATGACGTTCAGACTCTTCGGCCAACATGGCGACTACACCCACTATCAGGATGACGGATACAGCTTCGACTACGAGCAGGGGGCCTACAACCTCTATCAGATCCGCATGGAGAGCCAAGGCCAGTGCTCGGTTACCGTGACCCACTATGGATTCAAGCCTCTCTATCGAAGGATCCATTTGGTCCTGCCTGAGCGAACCATGACCCTGATCCTGGACGACGAGAGCCAGGCCCCGGTCTATAGGGAGGCCGAAGCCTAGACCTAGGTCGGAACAGGTTGGAGAAAACCAAACCAAGGGTCTGTTGAGGCATATGCCACAGCAGACCCTTAATCCTATGGTTGAGGTATACTTTTGCTGTTATTCATGTCCGGAGGAGCCCTCTCATTCCGACGGCCGTGAGGAACACGCCAGGAGCGCCACCATGCCCCACATGGAGACGCCGCCGGGCACACCAAGTACCAAGGAGAGCCGTTTTGGCAACCAGAATTCGTCTGAAGAGAATGGGCAAGAAGTTCTACCCCTTCTACCGCGTGGTCGTGGTCGATTCCCGCAAGAAGCGCGATGGCAAGGTCATCGAGGAGATCGGCACCTACGATCCCAACACCCAGCCCTCTTCAATCAAGATCGACTCCGAGCGCGCCCAGTACTGGCTGGGAGTAGGCGCTCAGCCAAGTGACCCTGTCTTCAACCTTCTGAAGATCACCGGTGACTGGCAGAAGTTCAAGGATCTGCCCGGCAAGGAAGGCACTCTGAAGGTGCCCCAGGCCGAGATCGATGCCCAGGCCCGCATTGAGCAGGCACAGAACGAAGCTCAGAAGCTCAAGGCTGCCAAGTCCGAGGCTGACGCCAAGGCCAAGGCCCAGGCGGAGAAGGAAGCCCCCAAGGCCGATGAGTCGGCAGATGCCGCCCAGGCCGAGCAGGCAGCTGAGTAAGGCACATTTACTGAGTATTGGAAGGACCGGCTATCATGCTTGCACAGGCCGTTGAGCACCTGATCAGGAACATCGTGGACTTTCCCGATGACGTGTCGGTCAAGTCCCACGAGAACTCTCGCGGAGAACTGTTGCGGGTGCGGGTCAACCCCGAGGATATTGGCCGCGTGATCGGCAGGGGCGGCAGGACTGCCAACGCCATCCGCACCGTGATCCAGGCGCTGGCAGACCACAAGGTGCGCGTCGACATCATGGACGTGCGCCGGTGAGCCCCAGCCGGTCCACCAATCATGACCCGCAGGGTCCGGACCCTCAGCAGCGAAGGTTGCTGAGGGTCTGCCGTATTGGCCGCGCACAGGGACTCAAGGGCGAGGTCAACGTATATGCCTACACCGACGAGCCTGAGCGGCGCTTCGCCCCCGACTCCCAGTTGCAGACCAAGGACGGACAGGTTTTCACGGTGGTCTCCTCCCGGCGCTTCAAACAGCGTTGGATCGTCCTCTTCAAAGGCGTGGAAGACAGGAACGCCTCCGAAGCGCTGAACGGCATTGAACTGTATGTCCAGGCAGATCCAGCCCAGGAACTGGCGCAGGAGGATGCCTGGTATCCCGAGGATCTGATTGGGCTCGAGGTTCGCATGGCTCCGGGCAACTCTCTGGGCGAGCCCTCCGGACGAGTGGTCGGCCAAGTCAGCGACGTGCTGGACGGCGTAGCCCAGCAGCAGCTGCAGATCCGCATGACCACCAAAGAAGACGACGAGGAGGCGGAAGGGCTGATACCCTTCGTCGAAGCCCTGGTACCCCAGGTTGACATTGAAAACGGGTACGTGGCCATCGACCCACCTGGAGGGCTTCTGCCTGGCCTGGTCTGAACCCGTCTTTCAGCAGAAGCGTATGCGGGGGGGGGGGGGGTCAGCGTCCTTCTTCGAGCCGCTGACTCCCCACTTATGGGAAATGCGCCCTGCCTAAGCAGGAAATGTTATAGAGCTACATGTCTTCAACCACCAGATATGTCATATCCAGTGGGCCATGCACGCCCACCACGATCACCATCTCGATGTCGCCCGTGTTGGAGGGACCGGTGATGAAGTTGATGTTGGAGGTCTTGAGCTCGCCTGAGACCAGAGCTGGGTCATAGTAGTCCATAGCTTGCCGTGTTCGGGGCAGGATCTTGGACTTGCGGATGATGCTCAGATAGTGCACCGGCAGGAAGTGGAAGGCACGGCCCTGACCCGGGGTGGTAGCCACGGTGATGGTGCCCGACTCGGCCAGCAGGAAGTCCGCAAAGGCTATGGCCGTCCCGGACTCGTCGGCGGTCTTGATGTTCTCCTCGCGGCTGGCCCCCGGCTTCCAGAAAGTGGCAGGCGGGTTCAGACCGTCCCTCCACTCCTCCAGGCCGAAATCTGCAAACAGGTCGGAGGTGGGCAGCATCACATGGTCGCTGTCGTCCTTGCGCGAATCGATGAACTCGTCCAATGCAATGGGCAACTCGGCCTTGGTGCAGGTGCGGAAGTCCACATGGACAGCCTCGCTGCTCTTCCGGGCGATCTCCAACAGCTCATCCTGGGTGTGGCCGGACAAAGTGGTCTCCGGCAGGTCGTTGACCGGAACCAGAGGATGATCCTTGAGCTGGTGGCGGGGCCGTCCGCTCTTCTTGGCCAGGTAGTCCAGGAATACCTCACGATCGGTCATGCCTGCTGCTCCTTCTTGTGATGAGCGAACCAACTGCGGAAGTTCTGCCCGTGCTTGGGCGGATCCGGCAGATCACGAACCTTGGTCCATCCGCCGAAGACGAAGGGCATCCATTCCACGTGCCGATCACTGGCGAAGAGGTTCTTGGCTGTCTCCGGCTGCTTCTTGGATATGGGCGTCAGCATGGTGTGATCCACCCCTAGGGCGGTGCGGAAGAGCGAGGAATGGCCAGTGCCCAGGCCCATGACCCTCATGACCGTGTCGTCGATCAGGTTGGCCTGGGACTGGTCATCCATCATGATCCGCCTGTGCTCGATCATAAGCTGATGCAGAGGGATCTTGACCGGGCAGGTGGCCGTGCATGCTGCGCACAGGCTGCAGGCGTAGGGCAGATCCCCGAAGTCGTCGTAGCCACCGTCCAGCACCGGCGAAAGCACCGAGCCCACAGGACCGGGATAGATGGATCCGTAGCCGTGACCGCCGATGTGCCGGTAGATGGGGCAGACGTTCAGGCAGGAGGCACAGCGGATGCACTGAAGGATGGGCTCGAAGACCGTCCCCAGGGCGTTGGAGCGGCCATTGTCCAGAATGACCACATAGACATCGTCCGGTCCGTCCGACTCCTGGCCGGTACGTGGTGCGGTGTAGGTCAGATAGGAGGTCAGTTTCTGGCCGACAGCGGACCGGGCCAGCATGTTGTCCATGGTCTCGGCCTCCTTCATGGTCGGCACCAGACGCTCCATGCCCATGACCACCACCTGGGTCTTGGGAATGCACATGGCCAGATCGGCGTTGCCCTCGTTGGTCACCAGGTTGATCATGCCGGTGTCAGCCACAGCGAAGTTGCAGCCGGTGATGCCCATGTCGGCCTCGAGGAAGTGCTTGCGCAGAACCTTACGCGAGAAGCGAGCCATGTGCTGGGGGTCGTTGTCGCCCTTGTAACCCAGCTTCTTCTCGAAAACCTGCCGAACCTGCTCGCGGTTCTTGTGCAGGGCGGGGAAGACCAGATGCGTGGGCTGGTCCCAGTCGTCCTCTTCCAGGATGAACTCGGCCAGGTCGGTCTCCAGAACCTCCAGGCCGGGCACCGTCATCAGCGTCGGATCCAGGTTGATCTCGCTGGTCACCATGGACTTGCTCTTGACGACGTGCTTGGCCTTTTTCTCGATGGCGATCTGCTTGATGTACTGGGCAGCCTCATCGTCGGTCTGGGCGAAGAAGACATGGCCGCCGCGCTTCTCCACGTTGTCGGCGAACTCCTCCAGGTAGTCAGGCAGATAGCGGATGACGTGCTGGCGGATCTGCTCGCCCAGGTCGCGCCACTGCTCCCAGTTGCCCAGTTCCTGTCGGGCGGCCTCACGCTTGACCCACTGCGCATCCTGGGCCTTGGCCACAGCCTGCTGGGCGAATTTGTCCTGCTCGGACTCTTTGACCCTGGTCAGGAAGGGAGCCTTGCTGGTCCGCAAATATTGCGCGGCCTTCTTGCCATTGACCATGCTGCTCATACCAGAGCCCCCTCTTCCTTGGCGGCTCTGACGGAGCCCGTAGCCCCATCGCCAGCAGAGCGGCCTTCCACATACTTGACGCGGCTCATGTCCACGTTGTGATTGAGCACCTCAGCCAGGTGCATGATGGTGATCTTCTCGCCACGCCGGTTGAAACGGCCTCCGATGTTCATCAGGCAGCCCGGATCGCAGGAGATGAGGACGCTGGCATTGGTGCTGAGCACGTCGTTCACCTTCTCGTCAACCATCTGCTTGGAGATCTCAGGCTCCTTCATGGAGAACATGCCGCCGAACCCACAGCAGTTCTCGATATGCGGCAGGGGGATCATGGTCAGACCCTTGACATGGTCCAGCAGGGCGAAGGGACTGGTCCGCTCCCCCAACAACCGGGTCATGTGGCAGGAGCGGTGGTAGGTGGCCACGGCATCAAGCTCAGCGCCCGCATCCAGCACACCCAGCACACGATAGAGGAACTGCGAGAACTCATAGGTCTTGTCAGCCATGGTCTGGGCCTTGGCGGCATAGACCGGGTCGTTCTTGAGATGGAAGGGCAGCTCCTTGAGCATATTCACGCAGGAGCCCGCTGGACCCACGATGTAGTCGGCATCCACGCTCAGCAGGGCATCGACCTCGTTGCGCATGACCTGCATGCTTCCCTTGACATACCCGCTGTTGAAGGTGGGCTGGGCGCAGCAAATCTGCTCCTTGGGAAGGTAGGTGTCGCAGCCAAACCGCTCCAACACCTCCACCATGGCCTTCCCCACGTTCGGAAACATGAGGTCCACCACGCAGGTGGAGAATATCACTACTTTCATTACCACACCTCTCTACAACCTTGCACGCCAGGTCCGAACCATCTCCGGATCGCAGAGAAACCCAACATCACTTGAACCCCTGATCCTCCCACCGCATCGCTGCCTTGCGACCAACCACGCCCATGCAGGCACCGATGTGCAATCCTGAAAGGACCCATCATTATCATGGTATCGACCTGGAATTCGCACCGTCGGGAATCGCCCACCCTCAGCTTTTGAACGTGTGAGATTTACCACATATATGCTACCACGGCAGGCTGGAAAGCAGTGGCATGTCAAGGACGAGCGGCGGCTCGTCTGTTCGCTACAGTGGAATAAAACCCTGCCAGTTCGTCCTCGGGAAGGGAAATCAAGGCATGACCAACTATATGCAGCTCCTCCTGCTCTATGCACCCGCCATCATCTTCGGCCTGCTCTTCCTCTGGGACCTGCACAAGGAGCCACGGCAGTTCCGCAATGCCATCTGGTTTCTGCTCCTGCTGCTGACCCTGGGCGGAGCACTTCTTCTGCAGTTCGGCATGCGCTGGCTGATCCTGCCCCTGGTCATCCTGCTCATTGCCTCTCCCCTGCTGGTGATCTGCTTCCTGCTGGCCAACACGGTCATCGTCATCCGACATGAGGGAATCTCCCTGACCACTCTGTTGCCCGGGCTGCTGGCGCTGGCCGTGGTGGCCTACATGTTTCTTTCGCCCCTCCTCGCAGGCTTTGGCGCCCCCTCATGGATGCAGAAGCTGGCTGGACTGATCGACCTGGAAGCCACCTGGTTCTTCTTCTCCTTCCTGGCCCTGCTGCTCTATTCCAGTTTTTACAGGCTGCTGCCCCGCAAGCGTCGCTACGACTACATCATCATCCACGGAGCGGGTCTGCGCGGCGAAGAACCTACGCCCCTGCTCCGGGGACGGCTGGACAAGGCTGTAGACCTCTGGAAGCGGCAGGGGCGCCTGGGGCGCTTCGTAGTCTCCGGCGGACAGGGCCCCGATGAGGTCATCAGCGAGGCAAGGGCCATGGCTCAGTATTTGCGCAACTCCTGCGGGGTGCCAGGCGAGGCCATCATCATGGAGGACAGGTCGACCACAACCCTGGAGAATCTGCGCTACTCCAAGCAGATCCTGGACGACCGCTACGAGATGGGCACCGGACCTGAGCATTACCGGGTGGCCCTGGTCACCAGCGACTACCACGTCTTCCGGGCCAGCGAATACGCCAGCAAGGTGGGACTGAATGCCGACGGAATCGGCTCACACACCAAGGGCTACTACTGGCCGACCGCCTTCATCCGGGAGTTCGTGGCCATCACCCGCATGCACTGGTGGCCCTACCTGGTCCTTGCGATAGGCTGGGCCGTCTGGATCGGCATTTCAGTCCTGCATTAACACCATCAACCCTTCAGAAGGAATCAGAGGTCATGCAACCTGAATCCCATCCCTATCCTGATCGGCCAGGCTGCGCTCCAGGGACCATGCCACCAGGAGGATGCCCAGGACGATGAGAAAGACGAAGACGAAAGCCCAGACGGCGCCGAACTGGAAGGCCTGAGGACCGGCATGGATCCCTCTGGCCTTGGGCATGCCAGTGATGATGGCAGCCAGGACGCCGGTCGAGGCGGCGCCTGAATACTGCTGAAGGGTGTTGAAGAGCGCGTTGCCGTCAGGCACCAGTTTGGCTGGGATATGCTGCAGCCCGACTGTGAGCAGGTTGTTGAAGACGCAAGCCTGCCCGACCATGTAGCAGGCGTAGAGAAGGACCATCAGCGGGACGGACAAGTGCCGGCTGAGGACCAGGAAGCCTAAGGCCGAGAGGAAGAAGGCAGTGCTTCCCACCGCAAGCAGTCCACGCAGGCCATGGCCATCCAGATAGCCGCCTGTGACGGGCTGGCAGAGGGCCGAGAGCAGGCTCCCCGGCAGCAGAAGGAGACCAGCGACCGTGGAGGTCTCCCCTAGGACGGACTGGGCCATGTTGGGCAAGATGAACGTCAGGCCTATCTGAACAAACTGGACCAGGAAGTAGAGGATCAGGGCCAGAGTGAAGGTACGGTTCCGGAAGACCGCGATGTTGATCAGCCTGGTCCGCTGGCGCACAAGAGTCCAGACCCCTGCAACAAGTGCCAGGGCACCGATAAACAAGGACAGCCAGGTGATTGGACCATGCACATCCAAGGTGCTCAGACCCATGGTCAGACCGGTCAGGAAAATACCCAGAAGAAGGAACTGGAGCCAGGCAAAGGGACCGACATGGGCGCTCTCCCTGTCAACCGAGATGAGGGCAATAATCCCGAATACCAGCTCAATGGGCAGCACGATCAGGAAGATGGATCGCCAGGATAAGGCCTGGATGACTGCTCCGCCAAAAGTCGGGCCCAGGGAGGGAGCCAGGGCCACCGCCATGCCGGCGCTGCCCACGTAACGACCCTGGATGTGGAGAGGAACCTTTTTCATGATCAGAGAGAACACCAAGGGAAGAGCAATACCAGTGCTGATGCCCTGCAGGAGGCGTCCCGCCATAAGGACAGGAAAGCATGGAGCGAGGATGCACATCAGGTCGCTGCCCAGGAATATTCCGACGCTGGCCAGGATCAATGCACGGGTCGTGAATGAATGCTCCAACCAGGCGGCGGCCAGAACCGTCAAGGCCACCACCAGCAGATAGCCGGTAGTCAGCCATTGGACTGTGCCCAGCCCGGTTTTGAAGTACCTGGTCATCTCCGGAAAGGTGACATTGAGCGAGGTCTCCAAAAGCACCCCGCAGAAGGCAAGGCCGGCAGTGCCGGTAATCAGCAGTTTTGTTTTCTTGTCAACATGGTCGACCATGGACCGTCCGCTCCTCACGCATCAGACTGTTCGCATAGCCATCACCACGGATCCGTACGGCATGGCATCATCCGATACCGCTCTCATTGCTGTTTACGCAACGGTTATAGCTCTCTGGCTGCGTTGATGACATCTCCCAAGCCGGATTCATACGCGACTTGAAGACCCAGACAGTGTAACACTCATAGGTGTACCAATCCGTGCCCGATTCCGACCCGAACAGGCTTGGGTAGAGTTGGTGGCATGCAAATCGATATCGTCTCTGTCTTTCCCGAGTATTTTGACGTAACTGGACTCAGTCTGCTAGGCAAGGCCCAGGAGAAAGGTCTGGTGGCCATACACGCCCACAATCTGCGCGACTGGACCCATGACGTGCACCACTCCGTGGACGATACGCCGGTTGGCGGCGGAGCAGGTATGGTCATGAAACCCGAAGTTTGGGGTCAGTGCCTGGACGATCTGCTGGGCATGCCAGATGGACCGACTCAGCAACAACCGCCTTCGGACCAGACAGCCAACACCGCTGATGTTAATGGACAAAAAGAAGCGATGAAGAGGTCCGGCGAGAAAAGCGATGGCACAGCAGCCGAGGCAGATTCACCAGCAGACAGCTACAAGGCTGGTGCGGCCGGTCCAGTCCTGATCTTCCCCAACCCATCCGCACCCCTGTTCACCCAGGCCGATGCAACCGAACTGTCACGGGCGGAGAGGCTGGTATTCGGCTGCGGCCGCTACGAAGGCTATGACGCACGCATCCCCGACTACTACCGGAATCAGGGGATCGACATCCGGGAGTACTCCATTGGCGACTACGTGCTCAATGGGGGCGAGGTGGCCGTCTCGGTCATGCTGGAGGCCATCACCCGGCTCCTGCCTGGGTTCATGGGCAATCCGGAATCCATTGTGCAGGAATCCTACACAGGTGATGAGCCCCTGCTGGAATATCGCCAGTACACACGCCCCACAACCTGGCGTGGCATGGCCGTGCCCGAAATACTGACCAGCGGCGACCACGGAAAGGTGGACCGGTTCCGGCGCGATGAGGCCATCAAGCGAACCAGTCGGATCCGTCCCGACCTGATTGCCCGCTTGGACTGCTCAACCTTCGATAAGCATGACCGCCGTCTCTTGGAAGACCTGGGCTGGGACACACGGGAAACGCATCCGAGACCTCTGGATCAGCCGTCAAATTCCATGGATGATCAGCGGGCTGTCAGATAGTAGACTGCTGTCTCCCCATAGGTGCGGGCCTGATCAGTGGTCCATCCTTGAGGAGCCGCGGGCGACGGGGTACGTGTCGATCGCTCCAGAATGATCATGCCTCTATCGTCCACCATTTTTCGGCCAGTCAAACCGGTCATAATGCTTTGGCAGTCCTCCGTCGACAGATCGTAAGGCGGATCCATGAAGACCAGGTCGAAGCAGGCCTCGGACAGACCGGCATCCTCATGACCGGAGGAGAGGGGACGAACAAAGCGCTCGGCACGGTTTCTGCTGACGCGAATGTCCATGGCTGAATCCCAGGCCGGATGATGTCGCAACCCTGCGGCCGAGCGTGACAGCAGTCCGGCGACACGACCAGAAGACTCCACAGCCACCAGGCTCTGGGCACCGCGGGATAGGGCTTCGAATCCCAAGGCCCCGGTGCCGGCGAACAGGTCCAGGACCCGAGCACCGGACAGCAGGCCTTCGGACTCCAGATGGGAGAAAATGGCCTCCTTGGTCCGATCGGTGGTGGGCCGGGTGCCCTTGAGGGCTGCGGGAATGGGGAATCCCTTGAAGCGGCCGGCGATGATGTGCATATGGTCTGTTGTCCTTTCAGCTGGAGACCAGGAAACCTTCGTTGCCTCTCATAAAGTCCAAGACAGCGCCAGCCAGCTGGGGCTGCCCGACCAGAGTAGGGTCGGATTCCAGGAGTTGGCCTGCCTGGGTGCGGGCACGGGCGATCATGGGCGCATCGGTGACCACCCGCAGAAGCTTCAGGGAGGAATGGCCGCCGGACTGGGCATCGCCCAACACATCGCCGGCTCCTCTGATGCGGATATCCTCCTCGGCGATTTTGGCCCCGTCAGTGGTGTCGCGAATGACTTCGAGCCGATCGGCAGCAGGGGAATCCGCAGGGGCACGCGAGATCAGGAATGCCCATGAATCGGTGCCGCCGCGCCCCACCCTGCCGCGCAGCTGATGAAGCTGGGAGAGTCCGAACCGATCGGCATCGAAGATGACAATGCAGGAGGCTTGGGGCACATCCACCCCCACCTCCACCACAGTGGTGGCTACCAACAGGGGGGCGCGACCCGAGGCGAAGTCCGCCATGACGGCATTCTTTGTGGCGTCGTCATCTCGACCAGTCAGCGTGGCCATGGCAATGCCTTGGAATTGCGGCAGGGCAGCCAGTCGCTGACTCATTTCAGCCACCGAGTGCAGAGGCGGACGCTGGCCATCACCTTGGCCTTCCTCAACCAGCAGTTCAGGTTGGGAGTCAGACGCACTGGATTGGCCGGAGCGGTCTGAGGAGACCGAAGGGTCGTCCTCATCGTCGATGCGGGCGCAGATGACATAGGCTCGCTCCCCAGCATCAATTCGTCGACGAAGGTGCAGGAACATGGCGCCCATGGTCGGCCCGTCAGACTCGGCGATGACGTGGGTACGGACCGGTTTGCGGTTGCTGGGCAGCTCGGTCAGGGCGGAGATGTCCAGATTACCGAACCAGGTCATGGCGGCTGTACGCGGGATGGGCGTGGCGGTCATGATCAACAGGTGGGGAACGCGATCGGATTTGCGACGCAGCTCCTCACGTTGCTCAACCCCAAAACGATGCTGCTCGTCGATGACGGTCAGAGCCAGATTGGGGGCCTGGAAGGTCTTGGAGAAGGCCGCATGGGTGGCGATGACAATGCAGGGACGGCCCGAAGCCGAGACAGCCAGAGCGGAACGGCGCTGGGCCAGTCTCATGCCTCCGGTCAGCAGCACCAGAGGCAGCACCAGCTGATCCGTCATACGAATCATGGTGACGTTGTCCACAGGCTTATGGCGGCCTTCGACGGCAGTGGCGGTCACATCGGTGCCCATGGCCTTGAGCATGCCGCCGATGGATGCATAGTGCTGTTCGGCCAGCACCTGGGTCGGAGCCACCAAAACAGCCTGATGACCAGCCTGAACCGCCTGGAGCATGGCTGCCAGGGCCACCACGGTCTTGCCGGAGCCGACCTCGCCCTGCAGAAGCCGCTGCATGGGCTGATCCTTGGCCATGTCGACACCGATATCATTGATGACCTGACGCTGGCCATCGGTCAGCTGGAATGGCAGAGAGCCGATGAAACGGGCAGGCAGGGTGTCTGGACGGTCGGCACCCGAATCCGCGCATGGATAAGTGGGCTGTTGCTGGGTCTGTCGGCGGGTCTGCAGAAGGGCTGTCTGCGAGACGAAGGCCTCCTCATAGCGCAGGGTCTTGCGTGCCGCAGCGAAGTCGTCAGGGCTGTCGGGCGCATGCATGCCCAGCAGGGCACGGGCACGATGCATCAGCCCTTGGTCGACACGGACCTGCTCGGGCAGCACATCAGGTATAGCCCGACCCAACGCTTCTGGATTGATGCGGACCTCGGCACTGTTGTGTTCCTCTTCTGCGGCACCGGCTACAGGGATGGTGCCAGATGCATCATCGGCCTGCGCCAGCAGACGCAGAAAACCCAGAATGACATCGTGAATATGGTCTGAGGAAATGCGGGAACTGGCGTGATAGACCGGCCGCGGTCGACGGATCCGCTCCAGGGCCTCGTCAAGACTGGCCGCATCGGGCCGAGAAGCGTCCGCGGAAACCTCCTGATTGGCATCAGCAACAACCAGGGTCTCCGGATGAGTGAACTGGAGCTGGTCCATGTAGATGCCGGGCTCACCGGCCACGACCAGATCCGCCCCTACCTGCAGCCGACGGACCATCCAATCCATATAGGGCTTCTTATGAGAGAAGAAGACCAGCCTGACCGCAAGCGGAGTACCGCCCCGACCGCTGACGAAGGCAGCATCGTCCACCATCACATCCAGCCGGAAGCCCCGGTGACCGCTCAGAGGCACCAGACGCACCTGGTCCACCCGGGCAGCGAAGGCACAGGGCTCACCCAGCCGAATGCCGGCAATAGTGGTGACCTGCATGGGATCGGTGATGCGGAAAGGATAGTAGGTCAGCGCATCCCCTACCGTGACCACGCCCAGAGCCTTGAGAGCGCTCACCCGACGCCTGTTGGCCACCAGCGAGGCCACGGTGCTGTGCAGACCTACACGAGCCACTGCCGACATACCCGATCACCTCCCGCAAGCGCCGACCATCATCCCTCAGGATGACAAGAACCCCCGGAGCTTATGCCCCCGGGGGTCCATATACGACCGACGAACCGCACTCAGGCGGCGATGCGCTGCACCTTGCCGGCCTTGAGGCACTTGACGCAGACGCGCAGACGCACATTCTGACCATCAACGGTGGTGTGCACCGACTGCAGGTTGGGGCGGAAGATGCGCTTGTTCCGGATATGCGAATGAGAAACACTGTAACCGGTCTGCGGGCCCTTGCCGCACACCGCGCAACGAGCTGCCATGATGACTTCCTTTACGTTGTTTTCCAAGTCGTCCCAGGTGTCCTTGCCCGCAACGCAAGGCTACGGATGAACACACAACTTTGTTAGACTACTACATTCCGTCGAGTAAGGCAAATCAGCGGTCTCAAGCACGAGGAGGCTTGCGGAAGATGCCGATCAGAGACTGGAGCACTCCGCAGAACACCCCGCCGATGATCCAGATGGCCCAGAATGGGATGCGCCAACCGAAGAGATTGTCGTAATTGCCGGAGAAGAGCATGGTCAGGGCCACCAGCGTGCAAAGGCCCATGACGGTTCCGCTGATGGCATTGCTTACCCGGTGCTCGTAACGATAGGTATCCCAGCGACCGTCATCGACGGAATCAACCTGCCTGTTGTAGGCACGGAGGTTCATCATCCTATGGCTTGTTCCAGCGTGGACCAGTAGGAAGACCCCCAGAGCCAGAAGAAGGAAGAAGACAAACCCTCTGACCTGATCGGACCAGCCCCAGATCAGGTATCCGGCAGAGTTGATACCCACATCCAGGAGCACGACAGCCAGACCGCAGACCAACTCCCAGGTAGTCTGCCGATAAACTCGCGAGCGCTCCTCATCGGTATAGAAATCCGCCACATAGGGATGCCTGCGGCGAAAGTCCTTCCTGGTGGAAATCGCCGGTATGAGACAGGCCAGGCCCAGGACGATGCCAATCATCAGAGCGAGAAAGGCCAGACCATTCTGGGCGTCTGTCGGTTGACTGACTCCGGCAAAAAGACCACCGAAAGCCAGTCCAAGCATGATAAGGGCAATTCCGAAAGCCATCCGAAGACTGTAGACATTGCTGAAGGAGGCGTAGCCGGTAACGTCTTCCATAGCAGACGGGACAGGCGGCATAGTCGCATGGATTGGCGGAGTCGCCTGTGCGGCATCCTGATGGTCCGGCCTGGACGCACGCTGCCCGGAACCCGGCTGCCGAACATCGCCCAGGACCAGGTCATCAAGGGTGCAGCCGAAGAGGTCACAGATGGCCAGGAGCTTGTCCATCTCAGGATATGCCTTGTCTAACTCCCACTTGGACACCGCCTGACGGGACACCCCCACCAGCATGGCCAGCTGCTCCTGAGTCATGTTGCGCTGCGAACGCAGATACTGCACGTTGGTTCTGAAACTCATATTGTTCTTTCTCCCGATCGGCAGATTGCCGATTCAACCAGCAACGAGGCCATGATGAAACGTGCGTGGCTCCGACCGCCACCAGCTTTGGGTTGCACCCGGCGAAGACACCGATATTTGCCGTCAACCGACGGTTGCATCCTTGCAATTCCAAGGAAATAAGCAATCACCGAATCCCTGTCAGCCTGATGACGACCCGCCCATCAATCCCCCCTTCCGGCAAGAGATACGACCCCCTACGTTCACGATACATACCTTTCAGGAGCAAATGCGAATCCTGTGGATTCCACCCTGAACCGTCCCCGATTCGACCCTGAAAACACCCTGACAGGAGCTCTGGCCATGGTCTTATAGAGGTAAAGACTAGACAGGAAGCGATCGGAAGGAAGGCAACGATGCAGCATCGGGCGATCAAGGATCCATACGCACAACCGCTCATTCTGGACAAGATCTGCTACGACTACGGAACGCGGCAGAAGCAGGGTGCCCGGGTGCTGGACGAGATCAGCCTGGAATGTCAGGCGGGAACCTGGACGGCCATCATGGGACCTTCGGGCGCCGGCAAATCGACCCTCCTCTATTGCGCCGCGGGACTGCTCCAGGTCAGACAGGGCAGGGTGGCCATCGCCGGGGAGGACCTGACCCGGATGAAAGAGAAAGAGCTGACCAGGCTCCGGCGCGACCATATCGGCTTCGTTTTCCAGGACTACAACCTGGTCAACGCCTTCACCTGTTTGCAGAACACCATGCTGTCCAGCCTCTTCGGCGGCAGGAAAATCTCCGCCCAAGCAGCCCTGTCTGCCCTGTCGAACGTCGGCTTAGAGGGTTATGCCAACACCTATCCAGCTGACATGAGCGGAGGCCAGCAGCAGCGCGTGGCCATCGCCAGGTCCCTGGCCGCCAGCCCGGAGATCATCATGGCCGACGAGCCCACCGGCGCCCTGGACACCCATAGCTCGCGGGAGGTCATGGACCTCTTCGACCTGGCCGTCCGCAGCGGCCAGACCATCCTCATGGTGACCCACGACCCCAACGTCGCCGCCCGGGCCCACCGCGTCATCTTCCTCCAGGACGGACGCATTCAGGCAGCATGCCCGGGCGGAGACCCACAGACCATAGCCCAGCAGCTGGCCAGCATGGATGCCGTGCCAAACCAGGAGGCCTTCAGCCCTCCCCTGGCAGTTCCATCCGATCAGCCTCGGTGATGGTACGAATTACCCGGCAGGGCACACCCACGGCCAGGGAGTCAGGTGCGATGTCATGGGTGACCACGGATCCGGCCCCGATGACCGCACCATCGCCGATGGTCACTCCCCCGGCCACAGTCACGTTTGATGCCAGCCAGCAGTTGGAGCCTATGGTGATCGGAGCCGCCAACTCGTAGTCGTAGAGGGAGCCATCCTTATGGCGCCTCAGATTCCGCTCCTGCCACCGCAGGGGATGCAGAGGGGTGGCCAGTGTGACATTAGGGCCGATCATCACATCGTCGCCGATCTGCACCGGGCAAGTATCCAGAACAGTGAAGTTGAAATTGGCGAAGATGCGCGAGCCAAGCTTGGTGAAGCATCCATAGTCGAAATAGATAGGCCCCATAAAGTCAACATCCTGACCATGCTGGGGCACCAGCTCGTCCAGAAGCCGGCTGCGCAGGTCCCGCTCCTGCTCAGAAGATGCGTTGAAAAGACGGCAAAGCTCGTGGGCCTTGACTCGTAGCTGGCCCAGTTCGGGATCCGAGGCGTCATAGAGCTCGCCAGCAAGCATCCGCTCCCTCTGCGAGCGCCGATTTCCTTTACCGGCTTCGCCAGCCGCACCTGTCAGTTTTGAATCCTTGCCCATGACCAATCCCATCGCTCCCGCATCACTTCAGTATCTCTATTGCAAGCTCGCACTGCTTGCAGAGTCCTCATCCATGTAATCGTCTGGGTCAGACAGCCGACAGTCGCAGGGACCGTTCGTCGTCCGGTTGCGGACATCCGTTCATGCCGAGGGTCAAGCTTGGTAGATTGGAGACAGCGGAGGACCATGGCGAGGAGGAAGCATGCGGTATGAGGTGAGCGAGGCCATTCCCGAGGATGCCAAGGCCATCCGTAAGGCCGTATTCGTAGAGGAGCAGGGCTTTCACAATGAGTTCGACCAAACCGACGATGCCAGCCTTCATATCGTGGCCTATGACAGGGATGAACCCGTCGGAGTATGCCGAGTCTTCCCCGACCAGGGCAAGACATGGACACTTGGCCGGTTGGCGGTTCTGAAACCCTACCGCGGCCAGCACCTGGGTGCCGATTTGGTAGGCAGGGC
The DNA here is from genome assembly GCF_030758775.1 of Bifidobacterium asteroides. Lineage (NCBI taxonomy): Bacteria > Bacillati > Actinomycetota > Actinomycetes > Bifidobacteriales > Bifidobacteriaceae > Bifidobacterium > Bifidobacterium asteroides. Next base: position 328,429 of record NZ_CP132384.1, on the reverse strand, counting down.
CGAGGAAACCGCTCGAAGCCACGGGGCCGACCGGCTCACACTCCATGCCCAAGAACGGGTAGCGGGCTTCTATAAGTCCTTAGGGTATCGGGATATGGGCATTCACGATCAGGACGAGGGATGTCCGCACATGTGGATGGACAAGCCCCTGACGGACAGCACCGGAAACGAGCCGGAGGACCAGGCCTCATGAATCCGACCGTCGATTTTGCCAGCACGAGCATCGCAAGCGTCAATCCGGACAAGGATCCCATGGGAAGGTCCGAACAGGCCATCTCCAGCTTCAGCGATGCCGTCATCTACTGGTTCCGCCAGAATTTCGGAAAGATCGTCCTTCTGATCGTCGTGGCTGTCTGCGCTGCCTTGATCTCCAAGATCGTAGCGGCGGCCATGCGACGTGCCCTGGAGCGAACCAACCTGCCCAGTGCATCCATCTTCGTCAACATCGTCCGCGCCCTGATCTGGATCTTCGCCGCTGCCACAGTCCTGCAACCTGTCTTCGGAATCAACCCATCCACTGTGGTCGCCGCCCTGGGCGTCAGCGGCCTGGCCCTCTCCTTCGGATTGAAGGATACGATCGCCAACATCGTCGGCGGCTTCGGACTGATGGTCAGCAAGGTGGTCCAGCCCGGCGACATCATCACCATCCAGGGCACCACCGGAACCGTCCGCGACGTGACCTGGCGCCATACCATCGTCATCGACAGGACCGGCAACCAGCTGCTGATCCCCAACTCCATCCTCAACACCACGGCGCTTGAGAAGATCACCGAGGCAGGCGAGGCCGCCACCACGGTTCCCTTCACCCTGCGAGGAGATGCCGATATAGCCAAGTCCTCCCGTTCCATAGCACAGGTGGTGGCCCAGGCAACCAAGGGCATGGCCATGCCAGCCAATCCGCCCATCGTCCAGCTCCAGGGCTTCACCCCTTACGGCATCAAGGGCCAGGTAGTCATGTTCGCCAAGCAGGGCGTCATCGCCGCCGATATGCAGGATGCCGCCACCCGCGCTTTGGCGGGCCAGGACTACCTGGTCCAGGAGGCCGAGCTCCGAACAAAAGACGTTGAGTATTAACCAGATGATCCTCTCATCCTGCGGGAGAAATGCAAAACGGCATCTTTCCTCTCACGAGACGCCTCAAACTCCGCAGGCGACTCCGCGTCAGGCCGATACACCCTCGATCAGTTCGGTGATCAGATCGGTGTAGGTGATCCCGGTGGCCTCCCAGGCCTTGGCATACATGGAGATGGGCGTGAAACCAGGCATGGTGTTGATCTCGTTGACGATGACCCTGCCCTCGGGCGTTACAAAGCAGTCGACACGGCTCAGACCGGCGCCGTCCACGGTTCTGAAGGCCTTGGCAGCCAGGTCGCGAACCTTCTGAAGGGTCTCCTCCGGCAGGTCCGCGGGGACCTCTACATGGGAGGCGGAAGAGTCCACATACTTGCTGTCGAAGTCGTAGAAGGCCTCGTCCTGATCAGCCTTGTCCAGTACCACCTCGCCTGGCCAGGCTGTATGGGGCTTTCTGTCCTTGCTCGATGAAAGCACGGCGCACTCGATCTCCCGCCCCTCAATGCCCTCCTCTATCAGAACCCGCCAGTCATGCTTTGCTGCCTCGGCGACCGCAGCAGCCAGGGCTTCGCCTTTGGGCTCTTCCACCTTGACCACGCCAAAGCTGGATCCCGCACGGGAGGGCTTGATGAAGAGCGGGTAATGCAGCTCTGCCTTCTCCACAGCAGCCAGCAGGTCGGCTCCGGATCGCTGTTCACGGGAGTCTATGGTGATGCCAGGAGCCACAGGTATGCCGGCTTGGCTGAGCAGAATCTTGGTATAGTGCTTGTCCATGCATGCGGCAGAGGCGAAGACCCCGCACCCAACGTAGGGCAGGCCCATCATTTCAAGCAGGCCCTGTAGGGTGCCATCCTCACCGTATGGGCCGTGCAGCACCGGAAAGACCGCGTCAACATGCCCCAAAGGCTCCAGGGAACCGACTGCCCCGGAAGGTTGGGCTCCAGAGACCAGGTCGGCATGGTCGCCGATCAGAAACCCATCCCTGCCACGGGCCATGTCGAGGATGACCGGACGGCTGCCTTCGGTTATCTGCACCCTTGGCAGACTGGCATCGCCCAGACCCCATTGCCTGGGATCCTGGCCGCCGATGGTCCATCGACCGTCCTTGGTGATGCCGATGGGGACGGGCTCATACCGGTCGGTATCGATGGCATTGAGCACGCCGGCCGCTGACACGCAGGATATGGAATGTTCGTCGGCACGCCCGCCATAGAGCACCACAACACGTTTCCTGACCATCATCCCTCGGCTTTCCTCATCCTGGACACGCATTCCGACCTCACCCACATGCCCGGGCAGATACATCACTCAAGACAGCAGAATATCCCCTTGGCGGTCAGCTAGGCACGGGTGGAGTCGCTCATCCACAAGCTTGGCACGAACAGGCATGATTGAGCTGACGCAGGCACCAGACAAGTCAGGCGCACGATTGAGTTATAACCCGTATATCGTCAAGCACAATGCTGGTAGCGCCGGCTTCATAGTCTTCGCGCTCTCTATAGTCATCAGAATGTTCTGATGGCCGTCAGACTCACTCTGTGGTGATCTGCCCCCCGAACAGCTCGTCGATCATGCCCCGGCAGCTCAGACCTTGACCCAGCACATGGCTCATGGCCGTAGCCAGCGGGGTCGCCACCTGGTAACGCCTGCCCAGGGCGACGACAGCATCGGTGGTGGGCACGCCCTCGGCGACACCCTTGCTGACGCGAGTGGCTTCCTCAAGGCTTTTGCCCTGACCCAGATTAAAGCCGAAAGTGTAGTTCCTGCTCAGGGATGAACCGCAGGTGGCCACCAGGTCGCCGACCCCGGCAAGACCGGCGAAAGTCTTGGACTTGGCCCCGCAGGCCTCCCCCAGAGCAGTGAGTTCAGCCAGGCCCCTGGCCTGGATCATGGCGGCTGTGTTCTCCCCGAATCCAGCCCCTCGTGACATCCCGACTGCCAGCGCAGTGACGTTCTTCAGCGACCCGCACATTTCCAGGCCGATCACATCGTCCGAGACGAAGGCCTTGAAATAGTCGTTCGTGCAGGCACGGGCTACTCTCATGGCTGTATCGGCATCAGTGCTGGCGACCACGGTGGCGCTCGGCTCGCGGGCGGCCACCTCCTTGCTCAGGTTGGGGCCGGAGACAGCCGCGAACCTGGCTGAGTCCAGATCCAGTGTCTGGCGGACCACCTGATCCATCCGCCTGTCGGTGCCCCGTTCAATCCCCTTCATCAGGGAGACCACAATGGCATCATGACCTAGCAGACCCTTGAATTCCGTCAAGGCCTCACAGGCATGCTGAGCGGCTATGGCCACGATCACGATTTCAGCCCCCGAGACAGCCTTGGCCCGGTCACCCTCAGCGCTGATGCCATCGGGCAGCCTTTCCACGGTCGGCAGGCGGCGGGCATTCGAACGCTTGCTGTTGATTTCGTCCACGACATCCGGGTCAATGTCCCACATGATCACCTGATTGCCTGCGTCAGCCAATACCTGGGCAAAAGCGGTTCCCCATGCGCCTGCTCCCAATACTGCGATCTTCGTCATCATTCTCCTTTGCATAATGCCGTGCGCACGGGAACGCCGACCAGCAGCCTTATTCTTGTCTCTACCATCCTATGACACCGCCGCCAGGCAGCTGGAATTAGAGGCGGGTTCCGGCCTTATTGCTCGCTTCTGGGCCGACGGGTCATGGTCACGTAATCGAAGTATCCAGCCGCTGGGGGCTCTTCGCCACGGATCTCGGCCATGACCTCCTCCATCCGGTTGCGCAGGCGGACACAGAGGACATGCACGGACTGTTTGGGGGGTTCCGCTCCCCACTGATCCACGTCTTCCAGAAGGTCGGAATAGTCAAGGAGCCGGTCATAGCACAAGACCACGTTCTTTCGAGGCCAGGGCCACTTGTGATTGATCGAAGCCGCCCCCCAGGTGATGCTGGGATACAGGGGAACCATGCGACCCAGCTGTCGCGAGGCTTCCAGGGCGATGAATCCGACACCGGGCTTAAGCGACATGGGCCACTTCAGAGGATCACGGGTCACGGTTCCCTCGGGCCAAATGGTCAGTGGCCTGCCCGAGGTGATAATGCTGATCGACTCCTCCTCAATCGACCTGGCCTTGCCTGACTTGCGCTCCACCGGCTGCATGCCCACCATGCGGAACCAGCTGCCGATAAGGGGCCAATGGGCCATTTCGGCCTTAGCCATGTATCGGGGACGACGACCCAGGTGGAAGAGCGCCATCATGGGAATGAAAACGTCAAACTGGGTCACATGGGTGGCTGCGGTGATAAAGGGGCCGCTCTGCGGCACCCGTTCCAGGCCCCAGGCATAGACCCGGCAGGAGTCTCGCACCACCTGGGAGACTCCGCGCAACAGACGAGTGGTCCCCACAGGGTGTTGACCGTCTATCTCGTCCAGGGCCGGTATGCGGTGTCCAGTGGGATAGTAGCGGGTTGGATCCACCAACCTGTGCCGCTGGGCCAACAGGGCCACCTGCTGGTCGGACAGGGCCGGCACCGCAGAGCGTGGGGAAGGTTTGCCTTTGGAAGCCATCTATGCCTGCCGGATCAGTCGATCTGCGCGTCCAGGGCCAGCAGCTTGTCGCGGAAGTCTTCGTAGCCGCGGTCGATCAGGGAGATGCCGTGGACGGTGGAGGGACCGGAGGCCGTCAGCGCGGCGATCAGGTGGCTGAAGCCGCCACGCAGGTCGGGCACATCGATGTCCTGGCCGGTCAACGGGGTGGGCCCGAAGATGACCGCCGAATGGTTGAAGTTGCGCTGCTGGAAGCGGCAGGGAAGGGACCCCAGGCACTCCTTGTAGAGCTGGATGGTGGCGCCCATCTGAATCAAGGGCTCGGTGAAGCCGAAGCGGTTCTCGTAGACGGTCTCGTGAACGATGGAAAGACCCTTGGCCTGGGTCAGAGCGACCACCAGCGGCTGCTGCCAGTCGGTCATGAACCCAGGATGCACATCGGTCTCAATGGCCACGGGCCGCAGGTCGCCGCCCGGATGCCAGAAGCGGATGCCGTCGTCGCGCACGTCGAACTGGCCGCCGATCTTGCGGAAGACATTCAGATAGGTCATCATATCGGGCTGATGGGCACCCTTGACCATGATGTCGCCATGGGTGGCCAGGGCGGCGGAGGCCCAGGATGCGGCCTCAATCCGGTCGGGCAGGGAGGTATGGGTGAATCCCTTGAGGGATGGCACCCCCTCGATGCGGATGGTCCGGTCCACATCCACGGAAATCTGCGCGCCCATCTTCTGCAGGACCGCCACCAGGTCCATGATTTCGGGCTCGGTGGCCGCCCCTGACAGCTCAGTGCGCCCTTCGGCCATGACGGCTGCCAGCAGAGTCTGCTCCGTGGCGCCCACCGAAGGGTAGGGCAGGTGAATCTTGGCCCCATGCAGACCATTGGGCGCCGTGATGTGTATGCCGGCCTCATGCTCCTTGTCGACATTGGCCCCCAGCTTGCGCAGGGTCTCCAGATGGAAATCGATGGGCCGGCTGCCGATGCGGCATCCGCCCAAAACGGGGATGAACGCCTCCCCCATCCGATGCAGAAGCGGGCCGGAGAAGAGGATGGGAATGCGGGAAGAGCCCGACAGAGTGTCTACATCAGCCACGTCGGCCAGCTCCACATGACTGGCATCGATGGTGACCACACCCTCCTGGGGACGAACATCCACCTTGACCCCGTGCAGCCTCAGCAGGTCCGAGACCACATGGACATCGCGGATCTCGGGAACGTTCTTCAGCACTGAAACACCGGGAGCCAGAAGGGCCGCCACCATGGCCTTGCTGACGAAGTTCTTGGCCCCGCGGATCTGGATGGTACCGTGCAGGGGTCTGCCGCCCACCACATGCAGCACATCATTCTGTGTATTCACCTTGGGCATATATCGGCTTCCTTCTCGTATCTGCTCAGAGCCGGGCTTTGGCACATCATCGGCCCTATCTGCAAGTCTGCCACAAGGGGTGTGGGGACACCGTGAATTGTCGCCTCGGGCATAGAGCGTCCACCCAGTCAGATACTGGTCAGGCGCCAGCTGAAACGAAGGGGGTCAGCATCGTGAAGCCCATGATCAGCAGCAGCATGATGAAAAATGGGCAAGCCCAGGCGCCATAGACGTTCGTATAAGTGCGGTTTTCCCGCAGAAAAGCGACAATCCGATGACGGCCCAAATAGAGGACCAGGACGGCCGCCAGCAAGCCTGCCAGCATCATGAGCACGTTGATGTAGGAGGACATGTTGTCGCTCATAAACCCGAGAAGGAGTTCCAGCCCGTCGCTGACGACCAGGTTGTTGAACACGTGCAGGGCTATGGACCAGAAGATGGAGTATTCGCAGGCCAGATAGCCCAGGAGCAGACCCATGATGAAAGCGAAGAACCCCTGGCCAAGGTCGCCGTGGAAGAAACCGAACATGACCGCGGAGGTGACGATGGCGAAGACGTGGCCGTAGGGCTTCAGCGCATGCAGGATGGCACCTCTGAAGACCAGCTCCTCGATGACGGGGGCCAGCAGGCTGACGTAGATGAACATGGGAATGGTACCCGAGGCCTGCTGGATCTGCTCGGTCGTGGTCCAGGACTGCTGCACTCCCAGCCGCGCCGTGGTCCAGTCCATCCCTGACTGATACCAGTCGGCCAGGGTCTGCCCGGTCAGCGTCAGCGCAAAGCATCCCAGCAGCACCTGCCAGGTCATGGGGTGCAGATCAGTGTGGAAGATACCCGAAGGACCGGAATCGCAGATCTGCCGACGTCGTGTGAAGACCAGGAAGCAGAGGCCTGTGCAGGCGGCGATCAGGTTGATGATGCCCCCATACTCCTTGTCCGCATGGCTCATCACATATATAAATCCCGAGTGGGCAGGCACTGGATCAAACACGGCATTCCACTCCATTTGAGCCAGCACACCGAACAGAAGGCCGACACTGTTGATGATAAGCAGGTAGACCAGCAGCAGGGCGGCCTGACGGTTGAGCATACCTCTGGCCGCACTCATCCATGCACGATCCGCCACGCCTCGTCTGGGCTTTTGAGCCTGCCCGGTCCCTGACGCGTCGGGCGCCGTCGCTGTCTGCCCCATGTCACCATGCCCTTTCATGATCCTCTGCAGGTTCGGCCATCCGGCATTGACCTCCAGCTTGTCCAAGTCTACGCCACCACCGCAGCGCCAATGCGTCATGCCTCAGAGCAGGCCGGGCACGAACTTGAAGACCGTCAGCAGCAGGCAGAGCAGCAAGTAGAGCAGGAACCAGGGCTGCCTCCAGGAAACATATGTGCCCTTAGGGGCTCGATAGCGCCGCCGGTAGTCCAACAGACTGGTGCGGTGCAGGAAGAACATGAGCAGCCCAGCCAGAACCAAGACCAGCGCTACTGCCAAAATCGACAGACGAGCGGTTCTCGGAGCGCTCATCAGATATCGATTGGGCAGGCCGCTGAAGAGCAGATCACCGAGCACACGGGCTCCGACGGCCCAGATCAGACCATACTCCAGGGAGCAGTATCCCAATGCCAGCCCCAGCAGGAAGATCCAAAGCCCGGAGACCGGATCACTCTGCAGCAGGGCGCAGAGCAGGGATGCGGTCAGAATGGCAAAGACCCGGCCATACCGACGCAACCCGTTGAGGATGATGCCGCGGAAGACCAGCTCCTCAGCCAGGGGGACCGCCAGGAGGGCATACAGGGCCATCATTGGCGAGGAAGCCCCGGTGACCAGCAGGCTGTGCGAGGCCAGGGAGGGGATGTGCAGAAGCAGACCGAAGTGATTGAAGAACTTGTTCAGTTCATGAACCATCCCTTGGCCCAGCAGGAGCACCGCGACCAGGGCCAGCAGAGCCGCCAGGGTCATTCTTCGATCCGTTCGCCAGCGGACCGCGTCCTGTCCCCGCTGATCCACACCTCGAATAACGCTCCACTCTGAAATGCAGGCATAGGTCAGCGCCAGCAGGACCGACAGGAGAGTAATCCCGTCGGATAGGAAGGCGATGGATCTGGGGTCCTTGACCTGTTCCATGACGACTGGCAGGATCATCCCCGAACCGACCATGAGCACCAGAACCGATATGGCCAGATAGACGAAGGCGAAGGCGGCCTGTCCGTTGACGGCGTGGAGGACCCCGGAACTGGCTGTGTAGGTGTTGGACTTGCCGGTGGTGGGCTTGGCCGTCTGTGGTTGCGCCTGGGCCTGAGGCTGGGGCTGAGCCGCAACTTCAGCAGCTGGCGTGACGGCGTCAAGTTCACTGGGAACAGCGACCGGCTGCGAATTGACCGATCCTGCCGAAGCATTGGAAACGACCCGAGGGACTGCCGACTCGGCTGAAGGATGGGTACGGTTGCGAGCAGCCCGCCGCTTGAACGACCGACGGGCTCCCCTCTTCCTTTCATGACCTCTGGCAGATAGGCCGAAATGAAGACCATGCGAAGAACGGGTCGGCTTGGTTGCATTCGCTGCGGCTTCCTCGGTCTCTGAGGACTTGGCCTTGGCCGCCACAGCAGCTGCAGCAGCCTCGGCAGCCTTGGCGGCGAGAGCCACAGAAGCACCTGGAGCGGATACGGATGTCGACGAAGACGCGAACTGGACGACCGACTGCGTCGCCGGAGCTGCGTTCACAGCCTCTGAAGATTCGGCAGGGGCAGGCTGAACGGCAATCGCTGCCTGGCCGGTCTGCATGGGCTGGCCGGCATGATCCTTCTGCGCGAGCGCCGTCTCCTGTCCGTCAATAGCCTTTGACGAAACGACCCGACCACCGGTATCGTCACCGGCGACTGCGGCAGGCTGGGCAACTACCCGTGGAGTCGAACAGACCCGACGCCCCTGATGATCGGTTCCACTGGACACGGATTGTGCAGCAGCACCGTTGTCCCCAGAAGCCGATGAACCAGTGACCAGGGAATCCCAGTCGGCATCCGAGCGACGGACAACGACTGGCCGGTCGGCGAATACCACAGGGGCCTCAGACGCATGAACAGAGGCTGCGGGTGCAGGAATCTCCGAACCCGGTTTCGCAGACATCGAATCCTCAGCGCCGGAACCCGAGGGCGCCTCGAGCATAGTCGCCGACTTGGGTTCGGCTGTTCTGACTGCGGAAGGAGCGGAAGCCGCAGGTTTGCCTGCACGGGTGCTTGCGGACGGCTTACGACGCTTGGGCATATTCCAAGAGAAGACCGGGCCATTGTTCTTTTCGGGCTTCGTCCAGGACCAGACGACCTTGGCCGCAGGCTGCTGAGGCTGCGCCGGGGTCTCCTTGGCCTTTGCGGCTTCCGGCTCTCGGCGAACCACCACACGCCGCGGAGAAGACTCCTTGTCGGATCCCTTCCCGACATGCCCGTCAGCTGGTAGATCTTCAGGAGGAAATGCGGGAACTCCCGGTTGACTGGCCATGGTGACCGAGTCCAAAAAATCATAGGATCCTGGAAGCACTGACGGTCGTTCACCGACTGGTCTGGAACCCTTGCCGCCAGCTCCTTCATCGCCCAGAACCGCAGTCTTCCTATGGGCTATCCGTCCCGGGTAGGCCAAGCCATCATCCACGGCCTCCCCCGGCAGGCTCAAGGGCGGCAGGTCGATGGACCCTTCCTCATAATCCCAATGACGGGCGTAGTCCTTGCTGGCACTGTGGCTTGCAGTCATGAGGGCAATAGAGGAGCGCGACATCTTCCAGCGCCCCTGATCGCTTTGGGCATCGGCGGACTCGCTGCCGCTGTCGCGATCCTCATCATCCCTCATCCGTCGATGATCCTTCCCCTTCATGCACTACCGTACGACCGTCAAGGGCGTCCAGCGACACGAACCTTTCCCCACGTTCATATCACAACACTACATGTCCGAGTCTAGCCCGACCCCGCCCTTCCTCGACAGAATCCCGACAATGGCCAGGCGCCCGGCGCCATCGACTGTCTGGTCAGGCCAGCCCTGGTACGAATTCGCTCAGGGCCATCAGCAGGCATGCCAGGCAGAAGAGCAGGAACCAGGGCGCCCGCCAGGAAGCATAGATTCCCTTGGGAGCGCGATTGCTGCGGCAGTAATCACGGAGAGTCCTTATCTTGAACAGCAGCCCGACGACGCCAACCAGCAGCACCAGGATCATGAGAAAGCCCAGGCCGATGCGGACCACCTCGGGCGCCAGAGGCATGTACTTGGCCAACAAACCTGAAGAGAAAGCGTTGTTGAGCATGTGCACCAGCAGGGACCAGACCAGCCCGTACTCCATGGCCAGATAGCCCAGAACCAGGCCGGAAATGAAACCGAACAGACCCTGGACCAAGGAGCCGTGCATGAAGCCGAAAAGCAGAGAAGAAGTAATAATGGCGAAGACCCGGCCAAAGCGGCGCAGACCGTTCATGATGACCCCGCGAAAGACCAGCTCCTCGGCAAAGGGCCCCAAAAGAATGCCATAGAAGAGCATGATCGGCGTTTCCATGCCTCCGTCGCCAGGCGCGGACGGCGGATGCAGGCCAGTACTGGACAGAATGGCGCTCAGTCCGGAGTCGGCCGCCCCGGCCACCAGCTGACTGAGGAAGAAGCAGGCCAGGGCGATAATCAAGGCCAACAGGCTGAATCGGCGCGCAGTGACCCACTGCACCTGATCCTGGCCATGGCGTTCATGGCCCACGATGACCGGCCACTGGCTGATCAAGGCAAACAGCAGGGCCAGCACTACGGAGATGGCCACAGTCCAGTCACCCAGAGGGCCGTTGATCTGTGCCTTGGAAGCATGCGGGAAGAGAGCAGGCAGAACCGCCTTGCTCCCCAAAAGACCTGCCAGGGTCTCTATGGCCACGTAGATGAAGGCAAAAGCACTTAGGGTATTCACTGCCCGTCTAACGCCCCAGTCGTGCACATCGCCGCTGCTGTGCCTCATGATAACCGCTCCTCTTCACTCGCCAACTAGTCACAGGCGATCAATGGCTGTCTCATTCCATGGTAAGCGAAGAGGGAGCAAATGGCTTTCATATGAGGGCTCACGGCCCGTCGGTCAAATGATGCCGCGGTCAGCCAGGGGTCCAGGCCAGTCGATTTGACCCTCCCTGGCTGAAGTGACCGGCTCTTCTGGCATGTGCTGGGCCGGCAGGGTACGCGGCTTGAAGGGGAATCGCTCGGCCCGCATACGCTCATAGGCACGGATGTCATCCTCGTGCTGCAGGGTCAGATCAATGTCGTCGTAACCGTTCATGAGCCGCCACCGCACGTAGTCGTCTACCTGGAAAGGCAGAGTCACATCCGCGCAGGTGACCGTGCGAGCGCCCAGGTCCACGGTCATCTCGGTGCCGGGGTCCTCCTCCAGGAGCTTCCAGAGCAACTCCACTGATTCCTGGGGCATGATGGCGGCCAGAACACCGTTCTTGGCGGTGTTCCCATAGAAGATATCAGCGAAGCGGGGGGCGATGACCACGCGGAAGCCGTAGTCCCGCAGAGCCCAGACCGCATGCTCGCGCGAGGAGCCGATGCCGAAGTCCGGCCCGGCCACCAGAACTCGGGCGCCTGAATATTCGGGCCGGTTGAGCACGAAATTCGGATCCCTTCGCCAGGCGTAGAAGAGCGCGTCCTCGAAGCCGGTCTTCTGCACCCGCTTCAGGAATACGGCGGGGATGATCTGATCGGTGTCGACGTTGGAGCGGCGCAAGGGCACCCCGACCCCGGTGACAACGGAAAGTGGCTCCATGATGACCTCCTGCCTGCTGGATGGCGATGACGATGACGAATGATTGATGGGCTTACAGATCGGCCGGGGAGCAGATGGTTCCCCGGATGGCCGTCGCAGCGGCCACCTCGGGCGAGGCCAGATGCGTCCTGCCGCCCTTGCCCTGACGACCCTGGAAGTTGCGGTTGGATGTGGAGATGGAGCGCTCCCCCGGCACCAGCTGGTCGGGGTTCATGCCCAGGCACATGGAGCAGCCAGCGTTGCGCCATTCGGCTCCAAAGTCCTCGAAGATGCGATCCAGCCCCTCCTTTTCGGCCTGAATGCGAACTCGCGAAGAGGCCGGAACCACCAAGACGCGATGCAGGTTCTTGGCCTTGTGGTGTCCCTTCATGATGGCTGCCGCCGCGCGCAAATCCTCGATGCGCCCGTTGGTGCAAGAACCAATGAACACGGTGTCCACGGCGATGTCCCGGATTGGCATCCCCGGCTTCAGACCCATGTAGTCGATGGCCTCCTGGGCTGCCTGTCGCTTGGCCGGGTCGGCGATCTTTTCGGGCACAGGCACATCAGCGGCAATGGGCAGACCCTGTCCGGGATTGGTGCCCCAGGTCACGTAGGGGGTCAGCTGGTCGGCATCCAGGATGACCTCCTTGTCGAAGACTGCGTCCGGATCGGTGGGCAGGGTACGCCAGTAGTCCAGTGCCTGATCCCACATGGCCCCCTTGGGGGCGTGCGGCCGGCCCTCCAAGTAAGCGAAGGTGGTCTCGTCCGGCGCGATCATCCCGGCCCTCGCCCCGGCCTCGATGGACATGTTGCAGATGGTCATGCGCGCGTCCATGGACATGCGCCGAATGGCCTCGCCCCGGTACTCCAGAACGTGCCCTTGGCCGCCGCCAGTGCCGATCTTGGCGATGACGGCCAGGATGACGTCCTTGGCGCCCACGCCCGGCTTGAGCTGCCCGCGGACGGTGATGGCCATGGTCTTGAAAGGCTTCAGGCTCAGGGTCTGGGTGGCCAGAACATGCTCCACCTCGGAGGTGCCGATGCCGAAAGCCAGGGCCCCGAAGGCCCCGTGGGTCGAGGTATGCGAATCGCCGCAGACGATGGTCATGCCGGGCTGCGTCAGTCCCAGGACGGGTGCAAAAGCGTGGACGATGCCCTGATCGGCATCCCCCAAGGGATGCAGACGGACGCCGAACTCGCGGCAGTTGCGCTCCAGGGTGGAGATCTGCAGGGCCGAGACCTTGTCGGCGATGGGCCGATCGATGTCGATGGTGGGGGTGTTGTGATCCTCGGTGGCGATGACCTGGTCCAGGTGACGGATCTTGCGGCCTGCCAGGCGCAGCCCCTCGAATGCCTGTGGGCTGGTTACCTCGTGCATAAGCTGCAGATCGATGTAGATCAGATCGGGCTCGCCTCCCTGGCCCTTTCTGACCAAATGATCGGCCCAGACCTTTTCCGCCATTGTGCGTCCCATATCGCCTCCTGAAAACCTGCGACCAGCCGGAGCGCCAATCTCATCGGCACCCCGCCGGCTTCTTACCACCGAGTATGGAACTGCCCAACCGTTATGAACTTTTGCATTTCATATACTGAGATGGCATAATTCAACCATGGACACACCTTCTATGAACGACGACGACAGATACCCCTCCACAAATGATCCGAACATGCATCAGGAGGAGATTCATTCGGGCGTCGGCGTTCTGGACAAGACGGTGCGAATTCTGGACACCCTGGAGACTGGACCCATGACCCTGGGCCAGCTGGTCAACGCCACAGGGTTGGCTCGACCCACAGCCCACCGACTGGCCATCGCCTTGGAGCGCCACCGCTTCGTGCTGCGGGACGCGCATGGCCGCTTCGTCCTGGGCTCCCGCTTCGCCGAGCTGGCCGCTGCCGCTGGCGAGGATCGACTGCTGACCGCCTCGGGGCCCATCCTGCATACACTGCTCAACCGTTCGGGCGAGTCAGCCCAGATTTTCCGCCGCCAAGGCGAAGTCCGTGTCTGCATCGCCGCGGTGGAACGCGCCTCGGGCCTGCGCGACTCCATCCCCGTAGGCGCCCTGCTGTCCATGGAGGCCGGGTCGGCAGCGCAGATTCTGCTGGCCTGGGAGGAACCCGAGCGCCTCCATCAGGGTCTGCGGCACGCCAAGTTCAACGCAGCGACCCTGGCCACGGTCCGCAAGCGCGGCTGGGCCGAATCCATCAACGAGCGGGAAGAAGGCGTCTGCTCCATCTCGGCCCCCATCCGCAACGGATCCGGGCAGGTCATGGCCGCCATATCCATCTCCGGGCCGGTCAACCGCATGTCCACAACGCCGGGAAGGCGCTACGCCCCCCTGGTCATGGCCGCCGGCAAATATCTGACAGAAGCCCTGCTGCGAGCCTCATCTCCCGCCCGTCGCAGGGTCTGAGCGGGAATTCCTAACGCCTTGGTCCTGACCGCCGCCTGCTGGATCCCCAGGAGGCGATCAGCCCGGCAAGAGCCGTCAGGCCGCCCGCCAAGAACCCGGGCCGACGCAAGAGGTTGACCGCGTCCCCGGTGGAGGTGGGCACATGGCTCATGGCGAAGGTGTAGACCTTGTGGGATCCTGGCCGCCCCACCAATTGCCCGAACTCCAGGAGCTGAGTGCGAGGATGATGGGGATGGCGGATGTCGAACTCGAAGAGCCGGGCAGCCCGCTTGCTGGGCACCGGACCGTATGAGCCGAATCCGCATGTAGGCGTGGCCCCCAGCGTCAGATCTCCGCTACGGCCGACAAAGCCATTGCGATGGTCATGCCCGGCGAAGAGGGCGAAATAGCCCCGGTTCCGGGTCAGCAGGTCATACTCGCCGCTGTCCTCATCCGGGCAGGAGACCCCCTCGCCCAGGTAGGAGCCGGGGCAGGTGCGCGATTCGTCCAGAATGTAGCAACGGGAGTCGAAACTTCTGTAACCTTGGACCGCATAGGCTGTGGTGGCTGGCACCGGCTTGAGCAGATCGTAGAACTGGGGAATGGGCATGTGCTGGAAGACTATGGACCGGTTGCCCAGAAGATCGGGAGCGGCCGCCAGAAAGTCCAGGGCCTGCGCCGACGGTGAGCCATAGCCTCCTGCCCGGGCATAGTCGCCAGAGTCCAGCAGGACCAGGCCCATGACCACCCCGTGACCGTCGCAATCCGCCACAGGCAGCGCGAAGGTGCCTGGAGCGCAGACGAAAGCCGTCTGGGAGGGCAGGGCCGACCCGATCAGCGCATGGACTCGATCAGGATGGGCGACCGTGGCCTCCGGGTTCAGGCAACCGGGCACCTCCCGATAGATGGCATCCATCTGGTCGGTGTCCAGCCCACACTGGAAGTCGTGGTTGCCATAGGTGACGACGAAGGGAATCCCGCGTTCAACCAGCGGGCCGGTGACCAGGCCAACGGTTCTGCGGACCAGATCCTCAGTGTGCTTGATGTTCTGCTGGCGTACACGCTCGGCATCCCTGCGGTCTGGTTCCCGGCGGTCCGCAACAGCCTGACCATCCTGGGACTTGGCAGAGCGTTTCAGAGAGGCTCCCCCAAGCCCCAAGGCGCCGCCCATGCTCAGACCAGCAGAATAGATGCCGTCCAGGGGAGTGCTCCAGCGCCTCTTGCGGAAGGTGCGCTCGTAGGCCGTGTCGTAACCGGCTACCTGGTTGCCTGAGAAGACCACCAGATCGGGCTTTGCCGCATCGCAAGCCGCGCCTATCAGCCTGATTGTGTCCGGAGAGACCTTGGGGCCTTCCTGGACGTCGGCCAGCTGCAGGAGTCTGAACTTGCCTGAGTAATGGAACTGAAGTCGCCCCAGCCGGGCCGAAACGGACAGCGGTCGATCATGCTCTCCCCCGCCGCCTTGTGGGGAGACCTGATCCGCGTGGTAATGCTGACTCATACATCCAGCCTACTTCACCCGACTTCGCCTCTAGGCCGATGTATGCAGTCCTCTTACGAATCGGATTCAGGCCGCAACGTCACCACCGCAGGCCGGCACCCTGATGTTAACTTGACCACAGTGATTACGATGACGGCAAGGACCGGGCCGACAATCTTCAGGCCTGGCCCCGGTCTTGGTATATTGGATACGTTGCGGTTCTTAACGAGATAGAGGGAGCGTACCTCCATGGCAGAAGGACAAGAGCTCCTGTTGCGCAAGGATCTTGAGCGGGTTGTCGACCGCCTGCACCAGGAACGTACTCATGTAGCGCCCTATCAGGAGGATTACCGTCGACTGCTGGATAACCACGGCAAGATGATTCGCGCCGCTATGGTGGCTCTCTTTGCGCGGGCCGGAGCACGAACCAAAGGACACTTGGACGACACCGTCATCACCGGCGCCGCCGCCATCGAGATGCTTCATCTGGCCACCTTGGTCCACGACGACGTTCTGGATAACGCCCCCATCCGCCGCAACAAGCCCACGGTCCACACCATCCGGGGCAACAAGGCCGCCATCTATCTAGGTGATCTGATCCTCTCCCGCTACATGGAGATCATGGCCTCCATCGCCCCTGACACAGGCTTTATCCGCGAACAGGCCGGCACGGTCTGCGAGATCGTAGGTGGAGAGCTCTACCAGGAGTCCGACCGCCACCACACCCACATAACCATTGACGATTACGACAGAGCCATCTCCGGCAAGACCGCAGCCCTCTTCCGACTGGCCTGCCTGACCGGGATCCGCCTTGACGGCCAGCCAATTGACCCGGCATTGGAGCAGACCGCCAGAGACTTCGGCGGCAATCTAGGCATGGCTTTCCAGATCATTGACGACATCAACGATTTTGATCTGGATCGTGACAGCGGCAAGCCCAAGCTGGAGGATATCCGCGACGGAATCTACACTCTGCCGGTTCTGCTGGGGTTCCAGAAGGATGAGAACTTCAGAGCCTTGGTCCAGCAGGACGATCCCGAACAGGTAGTCGACTACCTCAGAGCACATCCCCAGTTGATGGAAAGCAGCCGTCAAACCGCCAAAGACTATCTGCGGCGGGCTTCAGACAGCCTGGAGGATTCCCCCATGTCTGAGGGCATACGCAGCTTGCTGCAGCGGATTGTAAGCAAGCTGACTGCCCAGGTCTGACCGAATCGGCGCGGCGGAACCGGCGCAGCATAACTAGAGCGAGTGAGACCAGCCTCCTATCAGCCACGAGCCGAACATCCGTCATATCTGCCACTTCATGCTTGGCATTGCTCTCTTTTCTGAATCTCACCACAGCTGGCAGCCGCTGATGACAAACACCCTATGACAGCAAATCCCCCGTTCCGGACCATACGGTCCGAAGCGGGGGATTTACCGAAGGGGAAGGGAGTGTTTAAGGTCAGCCGGCCATTAGGCCAGGGCCACCCGAGCTGGTGCGCCATGCACCTTGGCAGGCTGCGGCCCATTGCCGTCATCCGGCTTGTAGAAGGGTCCCTGGTGCAGGGTCCTCCTGGTATAGAAGACCATGACTCCGCCCAGAACCAGGAAGAGCAGGAAGTAGACAATGCAGGTGAAGAGCAGGTTCGGCACCGTGCTGGTGGGCGAAACGCCATCGGCAATGGTCTGATAACCATAAACCAGCCATGGATAGCGTCCAAGCTCAGTCACCAGCCAGCCACTGGTCGTCGCAGCGAAGGGGGCGAAAGTAAAGATACCCATGATCCAGAGCTTCCAGCGTGTGGTGAAGAGCGTGTTCTTCTTCTTACGTGTGAACCAGAGCACCAATGCTGATATCAGGGCAAAGGCAAACCCGATTCCGACCATCAGACGGAAGACCCAGAATAGGGTGGTGACCGGCACGTAGTAGTTCATGTCCTTGCCATACTTGGCATCGTACTTCTCGTGCAACTCCTTGTTGACGGTGTTCATGCCCTTGACGGCGCCTGTCTTCTTGCCGTAAGCCAGCTGTGACATGGCTCCGGGAATCTCGACGGACCCTTCAATCTTATGGTCCTTCTCATTGATCAGAGCCACGGCATTCCAAGGAGCGGGATCGCCGGTGTCCTCGTAGATGCCTTCGGTGGCGGCCAGCTTCATGGGCTGATCGGTCACGATGTACTTGCCCTGCAAATCACCGTAGGTGATCACGCAGATGGAACCGATAAGACCGAGCAGGGCGGCCAGACGAATGGACTTGGTGAACAGGTTGACCTTGGCCTGCTTCTCGGAGTCGGCCTCGACAGCGGCCACGGCCTGATCCTTGTTCCCCATGTGCATTCTCAGCAGGCTGAAGGCGCTGCAGCCCATGACCACGAAGGCCCCTGTGCAGACGGCGGCGAAGAAGACGTGGGGGAACTCGATCCACAGCTGGGGATTGGACATGACATCACCGAAGCTGCGCAGTCGCACATGACCGGTGGCCTGGTTGATCTCGAAACCAACCGGGTGCTGCATGAAGCTATTGGCAGCCAGAATCCAGATGGCCGACATGGAGGAACCCAGGAAGGTCAGCCAGATGAAGATCACATGCACGGCCGGCTTGAACCTATTCCAGGTGAACATCCACACGCCGATGAAAGTGGACTCCAGGAAGAAGGCCAGCAGGGCCTCGATGGCCAGGGGGGCACCGAAGATGTCACCCATGAATCTGGAGTAGTTGGACCAGTTCATGCCGAACTGGAACTCCTGGATGATGCCCGTGACCACGCCGACCGCGAAGGAGAGCAGGAAGATCTTGGACCAGAACATGGTCATCTTCTTGTAGACATCCTTCTTGGTCACCACATAGGTGGTCTCCATGATGGCGACCGCCAGGGCCAGACCGATGGTCATAGGGACATAGAAGAAGTGGAATATCGTCGTCATGGCGAACTGGAATCTAGACAATCCCAATACAGTGAACATCGTTCCTCCCAATCTCTGCAGGGTTCGTCGGGCGCGGGTACACGGGTCGAATCCGGACGGATTCAGATATGACCAGGCTTGTGCCCACAAGAACCTTTCAGCTCTCCCCGACTTCGCGACCTGGTCGCTTCCACGGGCTCCGGTTTCCTCACCGTCCAGTCCATGAACCGACGGCGCACGGTGACCGGCCGGGAAGCCATCCGACAAGATCGGCGACCCGACAACCGTGCAAAATTCATTGCTCGGGAAACAGCCTGATGGTCATTCAACAGGGTTCCGTCCATCTGAATCTGACTGCTTCTTTAAGTATATCCCTTGACCGGCACCATTGTCCACGTCCGAGACATCCATGCGATAAAGTTCACGGAAACGGGCGTTCGCATGGTACAAATCAACAGGTCGACCCTGCATGGCTATATGACCATCCTGCATAAAGATGACCTGGTCGGCCTCCTCCAGCCCCTGGAGGTGGTGGGTCACCCAAAGAAGGGTGCGATCCTGGCTGACCTTGAAGATCATGGCCATGAGCCGCCGCTCGGTTATGGGATCCAGACCGATGGTTGGCTCGTCCAGAAGAATGATCGGCGTGCGCTTGAGCACAATCCTGGCCAGGGCCAGACGCTGGCGCTGCCCGCCTGAAAGACGGCCGCCAGCCTCATCCACCGGCGTGTCGATTCCCTGGGGCATGTCATCTACGACCTGATCCAGCTGTACAGCCTTCAGAGCCTGGCGAACCTGATCATCATCGGCCTGGGGAGCGCCCAGACGCACGTTGGAGGCGATGGTGGTGTTGAAGAGGAAGGCCTGCTGGTTCAGGTAGCCAAAGAGCTCAGGACGCTGATCCTGCAAGGCATCGACCGGTATTCCATTGATCAGGATGCGGCCACTGGTGGGGCGCAGGTCGCCCAGGAGCAGCTGAAGGACCGTCGTCTTGCCCTCGCCGCTGGGACCGAGCAGGGCCACGCGCTGCCCGCCTTCGATTCGCAGGCTGAAGTCGTCCAGCAGCAGGGGGTCATCAGGACCATAGGAGAAGCTGACATGGTCGAAGACGATTGACTTGATCGGCCCCTCCAGCCTGGTCTGGGCGCTCGGCTCAATTCGCCGGGACTCGACCCGCTCGGTCAGATCATTCAGGTGGTCCAGCGAGTCTGTGTAGAGGGGAACCTCGGCCACGGCCTGGGAGACCACGATGAAGCAGTCGACCAGAGGGAAGACCGCCAGGACCACGGCTGCCGCGAAGTCCGCAATGGAGGTGGAGCTGGTCATACGCAGATCCGCTCCAACAATCAGAGCCACCACCATGAGGGCGAAAATCATCTGGATGCCGCAGTTGCGCCAGCGTTCAAACCGCTTCTGCTCTTTGCGGCCGGTGGCGATGTCGTTGAAGTCACCGGACGCCGTGTCCACGAAGCGCCGCCGACGGCGGGTAATCACCCAATCCCCCAGGCCCATGTAGCTCTCGGTCACTGCAGTGTATTGATCCTGCCGCCGTGCCTTCTCCATGTCGTAACGCCCGTCTGAATAAGCCAGCGAGACCAGCGGGATCAGGATCAGGATCAGGGCGAAAAGCAGGAAGAGCAGGAGCGAGGTCAGCCAGGAGAAGACGCCTACGGCGATGGTCACCACCACCCACATCATGTAGGCTACGACCGTGGGGAAGATGGTGCGCAGGTAGAAGTTCTCCAGATGGTCCAGGTCGTCCGAGAGCATGCCCAGGACCGTGCCTGTGCGCTCATGCTCGTTCAGGAAGGCCGCATCCTGCGAGAGGGTGCGGTAGAGCTGAACCCGCAGCTTGGAAACCACCCGGAGCACCCAGTCATGGCTCTTGATGCGCTCCATGTACTTGAATGTGGGTCGTCCGATGCCGAAGGCCCTGGTAAGGACCACCGGCACGTATACGGCGAAGATGTTGAAGGGATGGCGGGCCGACCTGCTGATCAGGAATCCCGATGTGAACATCAGTCCAGCCGCGCACACGAAGGTGATGGTCCCCAGGAAGAAGATCAGGGCAAGCAGCCCCTTGTTCTCACGCAGGTAGGGCCAGAACCAATGGTCCCGATGCCAGATATGCATGTAGCCTGACAGCCCGCGGCCGCGGCGGGAGGTCTTCGACGATCCCGTGCCATTTCTTCCGGCGGTTTCAGTCCTGCTGGTAGTCGGCAATCTGGTTCCCTCCCATCTCATCGATCAGCGCATCCAAGGGTCCGCCTTGACCAATCAGCTTGCGCGGATCGCCCTGGGCCACAATTCGTCCATGCTCCAGCATGATCACCCAGTCCATGTTGGCCAGCCAGTGCAGCCGGTGGGTGGCCAGGACAACCAGGTGCCCGTCCATGATGGGCAGCAGGGTCTGCTTCAGGTCGTATTCGGTCTCGATGTCCAGGTGGGCTGTGGGCTCGTCAAAGAACAGAATCTCGCGTGAGGGGTCAAGGATCCCCCTGGCCAAGGCGATTCGCTGGGCCTGGCCGCCGCTGATGCCTCGGTTGCCCTCTCCGATTCGAGTGTTCAGACCGTCAGACAATGTTTGCAGCCAGTCGCTCAATCCGGCTCGGTCGGCTGCACGGGCCACGGCGGCATCGTCTGCATCCTGCTTGTAGAAGCGGATGTTGTCGGCCACTGTGCCGTGGAAGATGAAGGGGTTCTGCGGAATGTAGCTGATGTGCCGCTGCCAGGCAGCCACGTTGCAATGCTCCAGCTGATGACCATCCAGGTCGATGGCGCCTGCCTTGGGCTGGTCAAAGCCGGCCAGCAGATCCATCAACGTGGACTTGCCGGCTCCGGAGCGACCGACAATGGCCACCTTGGAAAAGCCGTGCAGGTTGAAGTCCAGGCCGCTCAGCGCCAGAGGCTGCTCCTGAGAATCCACAGCTGCCTCGACTTCAGTTCCCTGCGATGCCGTGGAACCGGCCTCAGCCGAGACCGCTCCCCCATTACCGTCATGAACCTTGGATGCCTTGCGCTTGCTGCCCTTCTTGCTTGACTTTTGGCTCTCGGACTTGGCCATGGCATCCATCTGCGCCCCGGCTGAAGCATTGCTCTCCACCGGCTTGGGGCCAGGATAGGCGAAGTCTATTCCTTCCAGACGCAGGTGGCTGTTCTCCTTCCACCCGGACCAGTCCAGTTCCTCCAAGCGCTTGGGCTCTGGTTGCGCCAGCATATCCGCAATATCGTCCAAGGCGTTCTTGCCGTTCAGCGTGGCGTGGAAGTCGTCTCCGAACTGGCGGATGGGCATGAAGTATTCAGGGGCCAGAATCAGGGCCAGGAGGGCTGGAAAGAGCTCCACCTTGGCATTGATCAGATTGTTGCCCAGGAAGACGGCCATGATGGCGATGGCCAAGGTGGCAAAGAAGTCCAGAGCAAAGGTGGAGGTCATGGCCACCCTGATAACGCTCATGGTCCTCTTGCGGAAGCGGTCCGAGACCGAATAGATCTCGTCCTCGTACTCCTTGTCAATGCCCAGCATCTTCAGGGTCGGCAGGCCCAGGACCGTATCCATGAATCTGGTGTTGAGCTTGCGGAACTGAGCGTACTGCCGACTGGAACGATCCCTGGCTGCCAGGCCCAGGATGATCATGAAGAAGATAAGCAGGGGCAACATGAGCAGGAGGATGAGCCCGGAACCTGCATCCTGGGTCCAGACCACAACCAAGACAATCAATGGGATGAAGATGAGATCCATCATCTTTGGCAGGACCGTCAGCACGTAGGTACGCACCTGGTCAAGCCCATCCACCAGCATGGTTACGGCCGAGCCCGTGCCACGCCGGGCCAGAGCCGACGGCCCCAGCGAGAAGACCTTGTCCTGAATACGGGGCCGAAGTTCGGCTATGATGGCGTCGGCACGGTCAGTGGCAAAACGATCCTTGGCCACATCGCAGAGCTGTCGACAGGTGTAGGCGGCCAGAAAGATCAGTACCGGCACCACTAGCACCTTGAGGTTCTGAAGGTGCCAAATACGTACCAGAGCCAGGGTCAACCCATAGGCCTGAACCACCACGCCTATTCCCTGAACCAGGGACAGTGCGGCCAGCAGACCCAATGTGGACCGGACTCCGTCGAAACGGAAGAGATTTTTG
Organism: Bifidobacterium asteroides; assembly: GCF_030758775.1. Classification (NCBI taxonomy): domain Bacteria; kingdom Bacillati; phylum Actinomycetota; class Actinomycetes; order Bifidobacteriales; family Bifidobacteriaceae; genus Bifidobacterium; species Bifidobacterium asteroides. Next base: position 305,818 of record NZ_CP132384.1, on the reverse strand, counting down.
TCAATCAATGCATTATCCTCCGGATGCGCTCCGGTCCTGCCAGCACTGCCCCCCTGCCTCCTTTAACTTTCAGACGGTCTCAGCCACAGTGGCCGAAGGGGCCACAGGAGAGGCCAGATGGGCACCATCGGTGTCCAGCCGCTTGCGCTGGATGAAGTAGCTCCAGATGAAGTAGGCCAGCATGATGGGCAGGAAGATGCAAAGCACCACAGTCATGATCTTCATAGTCAGCGGCGAAGCTGAGGCATCCTGAATCAGCAGGTTGTGGGCCGGATCATCAGCGATCATCACCCGCGGGAAGAGCCCGTTGAAGATAAAGGCGATGATGGCCATCAGGGTGATGCCCGAGCAGGTGAAAGCGTAGCCGCCATGCTTCTTGAAAACGGCAACGTGACCTCCAATAACCGAGGCCAGGATAATTACGGTGATCAGCCAGGTGGACAGGGGACGCGCCTTGTAGAAGTCGGTGTTGAAGATGGCCAGGAGCACGAAGACGACCAGAGCTGGATAGGCGATCCAGTAAGCCTTCTCGCTGACGTTGAGCATCCGACGGGAATCCATGACCCCCATCTTCAGGCTCAGGAAGTGCAGGCCATGAACGAAGCTGAAGAAGACGACAGCGATGCCGCCGACCACAGACAGCCAGTTGAACACGTCGAAGAACCCGGGCCACGCATCGCCGTTCTTATCCATGGGAATGCCCTGGATCAGGCTGGTCAGCATCATGCCCAGGAAGAATGGCGCAAAGAGCGAGCCGATGAAGTTGGCCCACTGCCAGACACCACGCTCACGGCTGGTCAGCGCATGGGAGGCGAACTCGAAAGAGACGCCGCGCAGGATCAGGGAGACCAGCACCAGGAAGAGCAGGAGGTAATACCCGGAGAAGAGGGAGGCATACCAGAGTGGGAAAGCAGCAAACATAGCGCCGCCGGCGGTGATCAGCCAGACCTCGTTGCCATCCCAGTGGGGGCCGATAGCCCTCATGAAGGTGGCGCGCTCATCACCATCGCGGGCCACGAACCTGGTAGCCATGCCAACGCCAAAGTCGAATCCTTCAAGCAGAAGGAATCCTGCAAAAAGCAGGCCAATGACAAAGAACCACAAACCTTGTAGAAAACTCATGCTAATGCCACTCTCCTCTCGCTCCTGCCGATCCGCGCACGGGCACGGGGGCCTCCAACATTCTGGCGGAGGCCACAGTCGGCCACGGTCTTCGCCAGAATGAGGAGGAGCAGGAGGTAGTCAATGATGTCGATGGACGCAGGGCCGATGGCCATCGTCGCCCAGAATGATCCAATCCGAGGCTGGGACGGGACGAACATGCGCCGCTTCCTCATGACCTGAATCATGTTCGTCCTCCTCTCCCTCGTCGTCTAGCCCTTTACGTCCCTTGAGACGCTGGTTCAGTTGCTCTCCAACATGGTACGCACGTCAGCCAATTCCAGGACCGACCGCTCGTTCACGATCCACTTCAGGACCGAGACCACCTTGCCCTTGAGCTTCAGCGTGCCCATACGGTCGATTTCGGCAACCCCATCGTGAGGACCGAGAGAGCACACGGTCCCCAGGCTTCTGTAGGTGAACCGCTGGGGCTCCTGCCCCCGCATTCTGGCGAGGACATTCGCGGCCGCGGTATCAGCCTGGGCCATCGAAATCTGTGCAGTGGTTGGATAGAGCCGACCCGATTGGGGGTCGGGAACGGCGCTGACATCACCCACCAGGAATTCCTCTGGATGCTGCTCCACCGACAGATCATCCCTGACCACTACACGGTTACGCTTCTGATTATACCCGGAATCGGCAATAACGTGGCTACCACGCACACCCGTTGTCCAAATGATCGTATGGGCCTTGAACTCCTGGTCATTGGAGACCACAGCATCCTGCCTGACCTCGGTGATAGCAGTCGATGTGTGGAAGTTGACCCCCCGCTTGCGCAGGTAATCCACAGCCCAGTCGACCAGGTCCTTGCTGAACATAGGCAGAATCTTGGGCGAAGCCTCTATGCAGTCCACCTTGACCTGATCCATGGGGAAGCCCAGGCGCTTTGAGAGCTGAGGCAGACGGTAGACCAACTCGCCCAGGTACTCGATGCTGGTGAAGCCAGCGCCGCAGACCACGATGCTCAGATCCAGCGGATCATGGCTGGTCTGGTAGCGGGCCAGCGTCTGTTCCAGCTTCTTGCGGGCCGCCAAGGCGGTGTCCACGTCAACGAGCGGCCACCCGTACTCTTCGGCACCCTTGATGCCGAAGGTTTCCGACTCGAAGCCCAGGGCGTTGACCAGGTAATCATAGGACAGAGGATCGTGATGCTCCAGGCTGACCTTGCGGTTGTCCTGATCGATGCCAACCACCTTGTCAATAATCAGCTCCACCGAATCAGGCAGGGACTTGCGCAGGTCGAAGACCACGTCCGCCGGTTCCTTGGTTCCCGCCGCCACCTGGTGCAGCTGGGTGGACTCGTAGTGGTACTCGTTCTGATTGACCAGGACTATATGGGCATCAGTCTTTGCATGAGCCAGCTTCTTGACCACGCGAAGACCAGCATAACCAGCTCCCAACACCATGATTGTCGTCATAATCACACACCTTTATCGAAAAAATCGTACAATGATTCGCATACTGGGTGATATTCCCCGATCAGCCGATGATTGGGTTCATCACTCAAGCCTCTATGCTCAAAATATCAGATTCCATCATCGGAAACTCTGACATAGCAGTCTGCCGGGCCTCCTCTTTTTGTTTGCTTGCTCACACCGTGGGCAACTCTGGTGGATGCCTCCGACCGCCGCCTTGCAAACCAGAAGCATCCCTAGAATCCCTAGAATCCATGGTAATGCGTAAATAAGAAGAGCGGAACACCGTGTCGGTATTCCGCTCCTTGGGACTTCATGTCTCTATCGCTGGGGTACCTGGACTCGAACCAAGAATGGATGAACCAGAATCACCTGTGTTGCCAATTACACCATACCCCAATTGGCTGTGCGACAATCGCTTGGACAATTGCCACATGTCGTACCCCCGACCGGATTTGGACCGGTGTTGGCGCCGTGAGAGGGCGTAGTCCTAGACCGCTAGACGACGGGGGCTTCACTTTTCGCCGCGTACGAACCCGGTTCAGCAGGTCAGTAGCACAACAAAAAAGAAATATACCCGCTCAGAGGTTTTGGCGCAAGTTGGCCATCCTTCGGAGTGTTGTGCCCTTGCCCAGGATCTCCAGGGACTCAAACAGGGGCGGCGAGACCCGCCTTCCCGAGACCGCCACCCTGACCGGGCCGAAGGCCAGACGGAGCTTGTAGCCGCCCTCATCCACCAGTGCCTGAGTGAGCAGGTCGTGCAGGTGATCGGTCTTCCAGTCCTGGTCTGGCACATCCTGCAGAGCGGCAATGGCCAGGTCCAGAACCTGTCCAGCGGAGTCCTTGAGCTGTTTTCGGGCATCCGGCTCGGGTTCCAGGTACTCCTCCTGGCTGAGCAGACTGCCTACCATGCCGGAGACCTCGCCCAGCAGACGCACTCGAGGCTGGACCAAGGGGGCGGCCGCGGTCAGAATTCGCTGTTCACGATCGCTCAGATCCTGCCAGCGCTCGGCACTCACCAGCCCGTCGCGCTTGAGATAAGGCAGGGACCGGTCCAGGAAGTCCTGCGGCTCCAGCATGCGGATGTGCTCGGCGTTGATGGCCACGGCCTTATCGATGTCGAAGTGGGCCGGATTGGCCTTGACGTCGCGGATGTCGAAGTGCTCAACCATCTCCTCCATGGAGAAGACATCCCGGTCGGGGCCGATGGACCAGCCCAGTAGAGCCAGATAGTTGAGCAGGCCCTCTGGAATGAAGCCGTGTTCCCGGTGCAGGAAGAGATTGGACTCGGGGTCGCGCTTGGAAAGCTTCTTCTTGCCCTGGCCCATGACGTAGGGCAGGTGTCCGAACAGGGGCATGGCCCGAGCGATGCCTAGCTTCATCAAATAGCGGTAGAGGACGATCTGCCGGGGGGTGGAGCTGAGCAGATCCTCGCCGCGCAGAACCACGTTGATGCGCATCAGTGCATCATCCACTGGGTTGGTCAGCGTGTAAAGGGGATCGCCGTTGGGGCGCACAATCACATAGTCGGGCACGGACCCGGCCTTGAACTCGATGTGTCCGCGAATCAGGTCGTCAAAGGCGATGTCCTCGTCGGGCATGCGGACGCGCAGGGCTGGTCGCCGGCCCTGATCGCGGAAGGCCTGACGCTGCTCCTCGCTCAGGTCGCGATCGTAGCCGTCGTAGCCGAAAGCGGCAGGACGGCCGGCGGCCAGGTTGCGTTCCTTGATCTCCTCGGCGGTGGAGTAGGACTCGTAGGCGTAGCCGGCATCCAGCAACTGCCGGGCTACATCGCGGTATATGTCGCCACGCTCGGACTGCCGGTAGGGGCCATCCGGGCCGCCAACCTCCACACCCTCGTCCCAGTCCAGACCCAGCCACTTGAGGGCCTCCAGAATCTGCTGGTAGCTCTCCTCGCTGTCGCGCTGGGCATCGGTGTCCTCGATGCGGAAGACGAAGGTGCCATGCGAATGCCTGGCCTGGGCCCAGTTGAAGAGGGCTGTGCGGACCATGCCCACATGCGGAGTGCCGGTCGGCGAAGGGCAGAAACGGACCCTCAGATCCTTAGGCAGGTCGGGTTTAGCGTCGTGATCATGCTCATCAGTCATGACACCCATTGTGCCCCGGCAAGGCGACGTAGACCAATTCAGAGCAGGAGCCGGTATCAGCCCCGCTGCTGCTCCTGCTGACGGTCCTTGCTGTAGGTCTCGGGAATGAACCTGGTCTGGTCGTGCAGCTTGGGCCAGATGACTACCTGGCCCTGTTCCAAGGACCGTGGCACGTCGATGATCCGCTGGTTGTCCGAGCCTCGGAACTGGAGCAGGCTGTTCTTCCGATTCTCCAAGTAGCGTCCGTCCACCAGCACGTCAAGGTAGGAGATCAGCTGGGCCTTGTCCGGGGTCTCCCCCGGCCGGTTCAGCTCCTCCCAGGTGTAGCCGGTCCAGCACCAGATATCCTTCTCGTGGCCGAACTCGCGCCGAATCCGCTCCGAAAGGCCCAGCAGCATGGGGGTGTTGAGCAGGGGCTCCCCGCCCAGGTAGGTGATGCCCTGCACATAGGACAGCGACAGGTCCTTGATGATGCGGTCTTCAAGCTGCTGGGTATAGGGGTGCCCGGCGCCGAAGTCCCATATGGAGGCGTTGTAGCACCCCTGGCAGCGGAAGGGGCATCCGCTGACGTAGAGGGAGCAGCGGATCCCCTCGCCGTCGGTCATGACCAGACGCTTGTAGTCCGCCACGATTCCCCGACTGAGCCGGCGACCGTCCCACTGGCCGGCCTTGGGATTGTTGGTCAGTGCAGAGGGAACCCCCGGACCGCGCCCCTGCTCATCAGCTGCGAAGTCACGGTGGCCGCCCGTCTTTTTCATGACTGCCTGTTTGTCCGTCATCTGGTCCTCCTCATGACAATGGCGGGCCGCAAACTACCTGGCCCGCCATCAACTGCGTCTTGTCAGAGCTTATTCGTCAGAGCTTATTCGGCCTTGTCGTCGAACCACTCCTTGGTGGATCCATCCTTGAGGACCACGTGGCCGGTCTCGCCCTCCATGTGCTTGACGCGGTGGGCGATCTCCTCGTGCCTGCCGTGGACCATGGGCCGCTGGACGGGGTTGCCCAGGTAGCCGCAAGTGCGCTTGGTCACGTTGCACTTGTCAGGGTCGTCATTGCCGCACTCGGGGCACTTGAAGCCCTCCTCGGTGGGTTCGAAGTCACCCTCGTAGCCGCAGACGAAGCAGTGATCGATGGGCGTGTTGGTGCCCAAGTAGCCGATGCCGATGTCGTAGGCGTAATCCCAGACCGCTTCCAGGGCCTTGGGGTTCTGCTGCATGGAGGGGAACTCGCAGTAGTTGATGAACCCGCCCGAGGCCAGGTAAGGGAAGTCCCGCTCGTAGCTGAGCTTCTCCATGGGCGTGGGCCGCAGCCAGACCGGGTAGTGGAAGCTGTTGGTGTAGAAGTCGTGGTCGGTCACGCCGTCGACAACGCCGAACTTCTCCTTGTCCATCCGGGCGAAGCGGTCGGTCAGCGACTCGGCCGGGGTGGAGTAGACCGAGTAGTGGTATCCCTCAGCCTTCTCCCACTGCTTGCAGAGCTGATTCATCCGGCGCACGATGCTCAGGGCGAATTCCTTGCCCTCCGGATCCCAGGAGTGGTCCTTCATCCAGTCCTTGCCGTAGAAGACGCTGGTGGCCTCATAGAGACCGATGTAACCCAAGGAAACAGTGGCACGGCTGTTGCGGAAGAGGGTGTCCACGCTGTCGGTCGGCTTCAGCCTGCCGAAGGCGCCGTATTGGTAGAGGGTCGGGGCGTTGATGGGCGTGGCCTGCTTGCAGCGCATGATGCGGAACTGCAGAGCGTGATGGGCCACCTCCATGCGCTGGTCGAAGATCTTCCAGAAACGATCCTTGTCGCCGCGGGATTCCAGGGCGATACGCGGGATGTTGACGGTGACTACGCCCAGGTTCATGCGGCCGTCCTCTTCGTCCTCCCCGGTCTCCGGGTTGGTCCAGGCCTGGAGGAAGGAGCGGCAGCCCATGGGGGCCTTGAAGGAACCGGTGATCTTGATCAGGTTCTCATAGAAGACCACATCGGGGTACATACGCTTGGTGGAGCACTCCAGGGCCAGCTGCTTCATGTCGTAGTTGGGATCACCCTCGTCGGCGTTCAGCCCATGCTTGATGGTGAAGACCAGCTTGGGGAAGATGGCCGTGTGGCGGTCCTTGCCAAGACCACGGATGCGAATCAGGAAGATAGCGCGCTGAATCTCCCGGGCGAACCAGGAGGTGCCCAGGCCGAAGCCCACTGTGACAAAGGGGGTCTGGCCATTGCTGACACGGTTGGAGTTGATCTGGTACTCCATGGTCTGCATGGCATCATAGATGTTCTTGCGGGTCAGGATCTTGGCATAGACCTGACGCAGCCGAACAATCTGGGGAGCGTCCAGATCGAAGGGGGCATCCTCGCCGATGGGAGCACGATCGTCCAGGTGGAGCCAGTCAGCCTCCCGAGCCTTGAGGCCGCGGACGACATCCTTGGCCACGTCGATGGGCTCCTCGTCCGGCAGGACAGCCTCAGCCATGGAATAGTTCTTCTTGTAGTCCAGACGAGCGTACTTGTCCAGCATCTCGTCGCAGCGGTTGACGGTCTGGCCACCGTACTGGGAGCCGGCGATGTCCTTGATGATCTGGGTGATCTGCGTGGCGGCCGTGCCGATGGACTTGGGCGAGTCCATCATGGCGTTGCCCAGCTCGAAGCCGTGGGCCAGCATGTCGCCGAAGTCAGGCAGGGAGCAGTTGGTCTCGGCCGTAAAGGGCGAGTAGTCCGCGTCGTGGAAGTGGATGTCGCCCTTCATATGGGCGTTGGAGACATCCTTGGGCAGCATGGCGAAGGCCGAGGCCTTGGAGACCGCGCCAGCCAGCAGGTCGCGCTGAGTGGCGTAGACGTTGGCGTCCTTGTTGGCGTTCTCGCGCACCAGGGTCTCGTCCTTGCTGGTCAGACGGTGAACAGCCTCGTTGACATCAGTGGCCTTGGCCCGCTGAATGTCACGGTCAAGACGGTAGGAGGTATAGGAGCGAGCGATCTCGTAAAGATGGGCATTGACCAGGGCATGCTCGACCAGGGTCTGGATGTCCTCGATCTTGACCGGGTTGGTGTAGCGATCGGTGATCTCGGACTGGACGGTCAGGGCCATGCCCCGGATCTGCTGGCGATCCTCAGGGCTGACCTCGTGCTTGACATCCTTGAAGGCGGCTTCGATGGCATTCATGATGTTGACGGGATCAAAATCGACGATCCGGCCGTCGCGCTTCTCGACCAGAATGCCATCGACAGCATCGCGATCCGAAATGCCACGCTCCTTCACGCTATCGGTCATGACCTCAGTATCCATCGTCACTCCTCATACGACTCATACGGTTACTCATGTGCAGTTGCTTTGGCGTTTCCAAATTCCAGACCGGAAACGGCGAATCACATGGATGTCATTCTTTGCTGACAGCACTCACTCTATCACGCCGAGACCACCATATGTAGTGTCTGAGAATGATTCGTTACCTACATTTAGTAATTTATCTGTTTTGTGAACTGTGTCACAAATAGCAGGGTCTGGACAAGGGCGGCAAATGGCCGAAAGGCCATTGGAGGTCATCAACAGAGACGACACAGCCGCCCGACACGCACGTATTTTGTCCAGCCCCGACTCCTGCATCAACCAGGAAGAGGCCTAGGCCAGCAGACCCCTGGGCACGAAAAGGGTTTGGGTGCGCAGACGGCGATCCACGCCCATGCCCTCCGGAGCCTGCCGCCCCGGCTCGATCATGGATAGGAGCATATCAACGCCCTGACGGCCCATGCGATCCACCTGCTGGGAGATGACCGACACCTGGGGGCTGATCAGTTGAAAAACCTCCAAGTCGTCGAAGGAGACCATGGGCACGCGCGAGCGCAGATCGCCGTCCCACTCCATGGCGACGGCCTTGATGGCATCAGCCGAGTATCCGAAGATGACAGCGTCAACCCCTTGGCCAAGCAGGCCGCGCATGGTCGCAGCCGCCCGGGGACGATCCTCAAACCCCTGGCGGACCACCAATCCTGTCAGCCCCTGACGGACATCTACGCAGTCCAGAAAAGCCTGCTCACGCTCGCGAAAAGTATAGGAGCGGCTCTCCGGGCCCGGGACAAAGGCCACTCGTCTGCATCCCCTGGCTGCCAGAGCGTCCATGGCCGCCTCCAAGCCGGGCACAGGATCGGAATCCACCAAAGGGACACCGGGCAGGGTCCGGTCGGGACGATCCACGAAAACCACAGGGAATTCCCTTGCCAACATGGTGCGCAACATGGGTGAGGTGGGCCCGTCAGGCACGACCAAAACACCGTCCATATGCCGAGACAGAAGGATGCGGTAATAGTCCTCCCGCCTGCTGGATTGGCAAGAGGACACGCCGATCAAGGGCGCGTAGCCTGCCGAGTAGAGCTGGTCCTGGACGGCGTAGACCAGCTCAGAGAAATAAGGATTGCGGATATCGGGAACCAGCAGGCCAACGGCATGCGAGCGCGAGGAACGCATGGAGCGGGCACGGCTGTCGGGGATGTAGCCCAGCTCCATGGCCGCCCTGCGGACCCTGTCCTTGGTGGGCGGCGAAATGCGTCCCTTGTCGTTGAGCGCCTGGGAGACCGTGGACACGGACATGCCCGCCTGCTTGGCCACATCACTGATGGTCACCGACATGGGAACCTCCGTCGACCCCTACCGAGATCGGTTGTCTTGCTCCGGACGAGACCGACAGCGGCCGGCCCGCACGGACCTCTCGTGAGTTTCCAGTATAGAGGCATACGATGCAACCTTTCATCACGGCGAGGCAGGACCGGCAGGCTTGGACTAGAGTGGTCTTGTTCGCGCGGCTGGTGGCAGCAGCCGTGGCACACATCGCAGAATTCCATCGGTCAAGACCGTACCGGATCGTCGCGCGGGCTCCTCACCTTCCCGTAGCGGCCCCGATGCGGATGGGCACCAGGGGTGCCGGAGAGGCAAGGTGACAGTGATGAGCATGTCGAGGAACAGTGGCTTCAGGAGAGTTCCCGGCCACAAACTGATCGTGCGGGCGCTCGCCCTAACAGCTGCGCTCTGCATGGCAGCCACGAGCGCAGCCTGCGGGGCCAAGGGGGCAGACGACAAGGCCGATGACGGCTCCAAACTGTCCTTCATGCTGGATTGGACGCCCAACACCAATCATGTGGGCATCTATGTCGCCCGGCATCTGGGCTACTTCGACAAGGCCGGCCTGAAGCTGACCATCCTGCCCACGGCCCAGGCAGGAGCCGAGACCTCCGTTCAGAACGGGGTCGCCGACGTAGGCTTCTCCAAGCTGAGCAACCTGGCCACCTTCAACTCCCAGGGAGCCGACCTTCGGCAGGTCTTCAACATAGGCCAGCATTCCGTGGCGCGCTGGTGCTCGCTGGCCTCGCGCACCGACATCCAGACCCCCAAGGACTTCGACGGCAAGACCTTCGTCAGCTTCGGATCGGCCGAACAGACGGCCGTGGTCAAGCAGATGATCCGCTATGCAGGCGGCAAGGGCGACTTCAAGCGGGTGACCAGCGGCACCAACACCTTCGCCACCCTGACCAGCGGCAAGGGCGACTTCGCCGGTTTCTACGCCAATTGGGAGGGGGTGGAGAGCGAGCTCAAGGGCCCGGCCCTGCACTGCTTCACCCAGGCCGACTGGGGAGTGCCCGGCAACCCCGACCAGCTGGGCTTCGTGGCCAAGAATTCCTGGCTGCAGCAGGCCGGCCACCGTCGCGCCCTGACGGCATTCGTCAAGGCCTGTCTGAAGGGATACGACTACGCCCTGAGCCATCCCGACCAGGCGGCGGACATCCTGGTCCAGGAGACCAAGGGGTCGGCCATCGACCCGACCCTGGCCAAGCGCTCCATGGAGAGCATCGTCAAGGAGGGGTACTGGGTTGACAGTCCAAATCAAAAGAGCATCAGCGGACTGATCAATGTCAAGGATGCCCAGGACTATCTGGACTTTCAGTTCAAGGCAGGCACTTACCGGGACGCTAAGAAGGGCGATCCCAACAAGGCTCCTCAGGCCACGGACCTGTGGACCGATCGCTACGTTCGGGAGGCAGCCGGTCGATGAAGGCACGCAAGCAGAGCAGAACCCGGGCGCTGCCTCCGACCCTCACCCTGCTGGCGCTCTTGATCATCTGGGAGCTGGCAGCCCGCCTGGGCGGAGTCAGCGAACAGGCCCTGCCGGCACCCAGTCGAATCCTGGTTGCCACAGTGCAGTCCCGAGAGGATCTGCTGCCCGCCACCGCCATCACCGCCCTTGAGGGTCTGCTGGGCTTCCTCCTGGCCTCGGTCCTGGGGATAGTGATCGGTCTGGCACTCTACAGCTGGCGCACCCTGCATGATGCCCTCTACCCTCTGATCGCCGGCGCTCAGATGATCCCGCTGATCACCATCGCCCCCCTGTTCGTGATCTGGTTCGGATTCGAGCCACTGGGCAAGGTAGTCATCGTGGCCGTCTTCGCCCTCTTCCCCATCGTGGTCCAGACCTACCGGGGCCTCAAGTCCGTGCCCCGCTTCTATCAGGACGTGGCCCTGAACTGCGGGGCGACTCGGACCTGGACCCTCTGGCACGTCAAGCTTCGGGTGGCCGCAGGACAGATCTTCGGCGGCCTGCGCATCAGCGCCGCCTATGTCTTCGCCACAGCGGCCACCTCAGAGTATCTAGGCGCCAGAAACGGCCTGGGCATATGGCTGCAGTCGGCCTTCAATTCCTTCAGAACACCGCTGATCTTTTCGGCCACCTTGGTCATCATCCTGCTGACCGCCCTCCTGCTGGCCCTGATCACCCTGATCGAGCGCCTCCTGCTGGGCGATGCAGGCGATGATCACATGGTCAATCCAGACGACGAATGAAGAGTCCCCCCATCCCCTGCACTATTCATGGCTATCAAGCGGAAGAACCGGCCTGCCATAATAGGAACATACGGAAAAGTCAGATTCAGGAATATCAATAGAAGATGAGAGGGACGACATCCATGAGCCATCCAGATGATACGAACAACGGGAACCAGACCCCCAATGACCAAGGTTCGGCCAACGGCTTGCCCCAGAATGACCACGCAGACGGAACCGGCTCAGGGCCCGTAGCCTACCTGAATCAGCCTCAGCCAGGACAATCCGGCCATGCGCCGGCAGCTTCGGATCAGAGCGACGTGTACCATCCGATCAGCGAAGCCCAAAGACCTGCCGACGATTACCGTCGGGAACAGCCGTACCAAGGGCAGCCATACGGTCAACAGCCGCAGGGTCAACAGCCAGGCTACAACCAGCAACAGCCCTATGGTCAGCAGTACTACGGGCAGCAGCAGGCACCCTATGGTCAAGGTCCGAATCCCGGCCAGGCCAACGGTCAGCCCAATGGCGCAACCCCTCCGACTGGCTATGCGCCGGGCAACCCTTATCAATCGCCCGCGGGTTGGCCACAGGCCAGCTACCAGCCCGGCCCCCAGGTCCCGCAGTATCCGGCCTACCCCTATGCGGATGCCGGATTCAACGGCGAGCCGCCACTGAACGCACCCTGGTACGGCATTGACTTCGTAAACGCTTGCAAGCGTTTCTTCGTCAAATATTCCGTCTTCTCCGGGAGGGCCTCCCGCGGGGAATTCTGGTGGGTTGTTCTGATGATCTTTCTCATCGACCTTGCGATCTCGATCATCACCTCAGGATCCATCTTTGTGGGACGGATTCTGTCCCTCCTGGTCACCCTTGGACTTTTCATACCCAATCTGGCTGTAGGCATACGGCGGCTTCACGACACCAACATGTCCGGCTACTGGATACTCCTGCCCTTTGCAAGCGAGCTGGTGGGCGCCATCCCTCTGGTCTTCGCCATCGTGGCTATTATTGACGGGCATCCGGGATCTTCGCTCTCCCTGCTTGGCTTGGGCGCATTGATCATGATCGCCGGAACCGTCGCCGGGATCATTCTGCTGGCCCGACCCAGCGATCCACGAGGAGCCCGTTTCGATCGCTGAGTCCAGCCAGCCCTTCGCCTTGGACGATAGCAAGGCGAAGGGCAGAAGGTCTCAGAGCTCCACAGGAGGCTTGTTGGGATCCTCGGGCACATGGGCGAACTTGGCCTGCAGGGCCTCGCGGCTCTTGCGCTCGTCATCTTCCTTGGCCTTGCGCTTGGCCTCCTCGGGGTCCCAGAGCACCTCCTGACGATGATGGACCCACTCGGCACCTGCCAGAGGAGCCAGCAGGTCCGCGAAAGCCTCCGGATCATCCAATAATCCCAGCGCCTGGACGACATCCTCGCCGGACAGGAAAGCCCGCGGAATGCCCAGCCGCTCGTTGAGCTCATTGACATAGACCAGTATCGGCGCAGCGGCCGCTGCGTGATCGGGGTCAGCGCCTGCACGCCGGAGCAGATCACGACAAATCGCCAGGCTGGTGGCCAGGGCCCGGGCCACCCCCTCCTTGTCCTGCAGAGATTTGGGGGATGTGCTCTGGTCATTCAAGGACTGCTCGGCCTTGGCCACGCCGGCGGCTACATCCTGCTGCCGAACCTGGTCCCAGCCGCTGCCCAAGGTTTCAGCCAAATCCGCAAGCATCTTGGACCGGTCTTCCTGCGCCTGTGCAGCAGCCTCGATGGCATCGTTGGCCGCCATGAGGGCATCCACCAGATCCTGGGGACGACCAGGAATGTCCTCAGCGCCCTCATAGACGTATTCAGCGTCGGGGATGGTCACATCCTCTCCCGTCATCAACTGCGCCAACACCATGCTGATGCGCACCTGCAGGTCCTCCGCATACTTGGCGTCGTTGGCCAGATGCTCGGCATTCGTCAAGGGCCAAAGGTCTACCAGCCTGGCCCCCTGTTCAGCCGCCTGGGCCACGGCGGGCCGCCCGGCTATGGCCTCCAGGCTTCCCTCTACATCCACCATGATCATCACGCTCCTTCATCGGGTTCTCGGACAGTCATCCACGACAGTATCCTCAGCCATCCTAGGCCGTGCAAGCGGTCTTCACACGCCTGCCGCCGGGTCCGCGTAGGTGATTCCCAGCACTTTGCCGGTGTCACAATCCAGGGTGATGGAGGTCACCGATGCCAGGGCGGTGGCTCGAAGGAACATATTGTGCTCGGGGTGACCGGTCTCCAAAAGATGACGGTAGGACCAGATGGGCGACTCATGCGAGACAGCCATGATCTGCGCATCAGGATGGCTACGGACCACCTGCCGGACGAAATCCCCCACTCGCCGGGCGATCTGCCGATAGGACTCCCCCCAGCTGGGTCGGCGCAGGTCCAGGATCAGCCGCAGGTTGGAGGGCCGCCAGAGGGCCCCCTGCCCGCGTCCGATACGCTTGCCGCGGAATTCGTTGCCGGCCTCGATCAGACGACGGTCATAGACAGGCTCCAATGGTTTCAAACCGTGCTGGACACGAGCTGGGTTGATCTGCTCAAGCAGGATGGCTGTGGTCTCCCTGGTCCTGTCCAGCGGAGATGAGTAAACGGCTTCCAGATCGCGCATGCCAGGAGCCTCGGCCATAAAGCGGGCCGTCGCTTCGACCATAGCCCTGCCTCTGGCGGACAAATGGAATCCCGGCAATCGCTCATAGAGAATATGATCGGGATTATCAACCTGGCCATGACGGACGAAATGAATGGTCGTCGCAGGCACGACCCACCTCCCAAGCTCCCCGGCAGACCCGATAAGAGACCATGGCGGGGGGTAGAATTATCAGTATCCCAATGGCACCCATCAGGCGCCGATATGGTTACCACTGTAGCAGTCCCCCAACAGCCCCACATCCCTTTCATGCATCTGGAAGGTTCTGGAGAAAACATGCTTCGGGACTGCAAAAACACTCAAGGAATGCGAGGTGAACAACCCATGCCACGGCAATTGAAAGCGGCCCTGGTCGAAGCCGGTCACAGGGTCTTCGGGGGATACTCGGCGCTCCTGCGACTGCCTCACACGGCACGGTTCGCAGTGGGGTCGGTTATCGCCTCCATGCCCTTCCCCATGGTGGGCATGACCATCACCATCTCGGTGCAGCACTACTACGGCAGCTACTCCTTGGCCGGAGCCCTGACCGCCATCCAAGCCGTGGCACTGGCCCTAGTCAGCCCCATGCTGGGCAAGATGGTCGACAAGTTCGGCCAGCGACAGGTCTCCATTCCCACCGTTCTGGTCTGGATCGTGGCCGCCACGGTCCTGATCACAGCCATCACCGCCCACGCCCCCACCTGGGTGCTCTACCTGGTCACCCCGTTCATGGCGGCCATTCCACCCTGGGGAGCCATGAGCCGTAGCCGGTGGACGCATCTGCTGCGCGGCGACCACCGAGCCACTAATCAGGCCCTGTCCCTGTCAGGGGTCTTCGACGAGGCCATGTGGGTGATCGGCAATCCTCTAGCCTCCATCCTGGCGGTCATTTCAGGCGTATTGGCCTTCTTCTTTACCGGGATCTGTGTGCTGGTCGGGGCCTTTATGTTCCTATCCTGCCGAGAGACCGAGCCGCCCTCGCAGACGGACATGTCCCGCGCCCAGGGCATCACCCGCAAAGAGTACCGGGAGCGCCAGGCTCAGCAAGTGGCGCGCCTGCGGGACCAGGAGGGCGGAAACGGCCGTAGTGGCGCCTTCTGGAGCGCCGGCATGATCGCCGTCTGCGCCACCTGGTTCGGCCTGGGAGCCTTCCAGAGCGCCGCATCCATCTCCATCATCGCCTTCGCCACCGAACAGGGGATGAAGCAGATGACCGGATTCGTCTTCGCCTGCTTCTCCTTCAGCTCCCTGGTCGGTGCCCTGCTTTACGGGGCCAAGAACTGGACCATCCCCCTCTGGAAGCGTTTCTACTTCTGCCTGCTGGTGGTCAACCTGGGCATCGGAACCTTCATGTTCGCCAGGAATCTGTGGACCATCATGATCATCTACCTGATCATCGGCGTCTGCCAGGCACCCACCTGGATCAACGGCAACCAGCTCATGCTCCACCTGGTGCCGCCCATCCGCTTCACCGAGGGCATGGCTTGGCTGAGCGCCATGAATTCGATCGGGTCCTCGGCGGGTTCGGCTGTGGCCGGGCAGTTCATCGACCGTTACGGATCCCAAGGCGGGTTCGGGGTGGTCACTACTCTGGCTCTGACCTCGCTGGCCATCGCCTTTGTAGGGTTCCGTCAAATCCGCAACAGCACCGAGGAACCCATTCTGACCGAGCTGCCCGCCTGAGGGCGCAACGTAAGGCTTTTGCGCACAAGCGGCTCCCGCTACCCCGCGAGCACAGCAGGAATGATTGAATGGGCTATCGTGCGTAGATTAATCGGACAGCTGCTCAAGTTCGGCATCGTGGGCGTCATCGCCTTTCTGATCGACATCGGCATCATGAACCTGCTGATCATGGGGCCACACCTGAACAATGTCCTGGCTGGGGCCATTTCCTTCCCGATCTCCCTGGTCTTCAACTATCTGGCCAGCATGCGCTACGTCTTCAAGCATAGGGAGGACATGGCCCGGTGGATGGAGATGGCGGTCTTTCTGGTCTCCTCGGTAATCGGCCTGGGGATCAATGAGGTGATCCTGTGGATGGGCACTGCCATGCTGCCGCCGGACGCCATCACCACCATGCACGCCCGTTACCTGCTCTACGCCAACATCGCCAAGATCACAGCCACCGTGGTGGTGGCCATCTGGAACTTCCTGATCCGCAAGTGGCTGCTGGATGCTCCCGCCCCCGGCAAACCGGTCGACCCGCGTTCGGTGGCCCACCGTCTGGGGGCCTGGTCCCTGCGTCATCGGCCCTTCGGCTGGCGCTGAGCCAGCCTGCCCGGTCAAGGCTACTATGGGACGGGAATAGTCGTCCATCCGCCAAGCGGACCGAGTCATCCTGATTGGTCACGCCGGACGAACCGGAAAGGAAGCACCATGCCCGTTATCCATACCCATGTAAGCACGCCCATCACCGCCGAACAGCGCGAACGGATCAAGACCGCCTACGGCAAGGCCATCACCGCTGTCCCCGGCAAGTCCGAGGGCTGGCTCATGTGCCCCTTCGAGTCGGACATGCCCATCTATTTCGGCGGTGACGACAGCAAGCCTGCAGCCTATGTCGAGGTCAACGTCTTCGGCAGCGACGTACCAAAGTCCGCCTGGGAAAGCCTGACCAAGACCATCATGGACACGCTGGAATCTGAGCTGTCCATCCCCAAGAACCGCACCTACATCCGCTATACGGCCACCACTGACTGGGGCTGGAATGGCGGCAATTTCTAGGCGAGTAATCCCCTGTAACGCATAAGGAGGCCTTCCCGCGCATATACCTGCTGCGGGAAGGCCTCCTGCTTAAGCCCAGATCCCTATTTCAAAAAGGATCGTTATGGGATAGGTCAGATTTACTACTCTGCGACGACCTTGACCGTGAAAGCGGCCGAGATCTCGGGGTGCAGGGCCACGGTGGCCGGGAACTCTCCGGTGGTCTTGATGGTCTCCACGGAGATGGAGCGGGGATCCACATCGGCCAAGGGGCGAAGAGCCTGAGCGATGGCATCATTGGAGATGCCGCCGAAGAGCTTACCCGAATCAGACACCTTGGCTGCGATCTCGACGGTCTGGCCATCGATGGCGGTCTTGGCTGCCACGGCATCCTCGCGGGTGGCCATGGACTTGGCACGACGTGCCCTCTGCAGGGATTCGATCTGTGCAGCAGCGCCCTTGGACCAGGCGAAAGCCAGTCCCTGGGGGATCAGGAAGTTGCGCGCATAGCCAGGCTTGACCCCGACAACGTCGCCCTTATGACCCAGATCGGTCACGGTATCGGTCAGAATAACCTTGGTTTCCTTTGCCATAATCCTGACCTCCCTCAGCGACCGTTGGTGGCGTAGGGCAGCAGGGCCATCTCGCGGGCGTTCTTGATAGCCTTGGAGATCTCGCGCTGCTCCTGGACGGTGACGCCGGTGATGCGGCGGGAACGGATCTTGCCCCGGTCCGAGATGAACTTGCGCAGCAGAGCCACGTCCTTGTAATCGATGGTATGAATCTTGGCAGCCCTCAGAGGATTCGGCTTTTTCTTGAAGGGCTTGACCGGCGGTTGCGGCCTTTTACGTGACATTGGTACTCCTTAAATGAATGATGACGCTATGAAACTTCAGAACTCGGGATCGTCTCCAGAACCACCGAACTCGCCGGTGGACCCAAAGGATCCGAAGGAATCGCCAGATCCGGTCGATGACCAAGGATCCTGGGCCGGGGCCTGCTGGCTCTGCGCTGGCTGCTGACGACCCATAGGGGCCGATGCCGCGCCGGTGCCGCCCTGGTAGGATGCCCCACCCTGGTAGCCGCCGTTGCTGGAGCCGGCGAAACCGCCACGAGATCCTCCGCCACCGGTGTTGGCGTTCCTGGTGACCTGAGCGGTGTTCCGTGTCAGTGCAGGTCCGATCTCGTCCAGACGCAGCTCCACAACCGTGCGGTTGTTGCCCTCGCGATCCTGATAGGAGCGCTGCACCAGACGACCCTGGGCTATTACCCTCATGCCCTTGGTCAGGCTGGCCTGAATGTTGGAGGCCATGGGACTGTATGTAGAATCCCAAGCCGAGCAACGCATGAAGAGCGAGTCGCCGTCCTCCCACTGCCCCGAGTTCCTGTTGAACTGCCTGGGCGTGGACGCGATGGTCAGATTGGCCACCGTGCCTCCGTTGGAGGTCGTACGCACCTCCGGATCCGCAGTGAGATTACCCACCACGGTGATGTATGTATCTCCCGCCATGTCACGACCTTTCCTCGGAGTGAGGACTTGGGAATGGGCCTACTGGGGCGAATCCCGCACCCTTGGACCTTCGACGCGAGAACTGGATGTCAGCCGACGCTTCGATGTCCTTTTGCTGTTTGCTTACTTGTCATCCTTGCGAAGGATCTTGGTGCGGATGACGGACTCGTTCAGGTTGAGCACACGATCGAGCTCAGCGCTGGCGGAAGGCTCGCAGGTGTATTCGACCACCACGTAGTTGCCTTCCTTGTGCTTGTCGATCTCATAGGCCAGCTTGCGACGGCCCCAGACGTCGATGTTGTCGACGGAGCCGCCTTCCTTGGTGACCACCTCGAGATACTGGTCGGTCAGCTTCTTCAGCGAGCGCTCATCCATGGCCGGATCGGCAATGAACATCAATTCATACTTGTGCGCAGACATCACCCACCTCCTTTGGACTTACAGGTCACGGACCTTCCGTGACAGGAGGGTGTAGCAGATTACCAGATCTGGCTGTCCAAAGTCAGGACAGCCACCCAGTAACTTATTAAGAATATACACTAGTCCCGACCTTGTCTCAGAAACAAAGCAGCAAGCTACACTCAGTGCCCCTGGATCTTGTAACGACGCTCAGTTTCTTCTTTGGCGAGCCTCCACCAATCCTGATGCGAGGCGTACCAATCGATCGTATCCCTGAGCCCGTGCCGAAAATCATGGTGTCGAGGCCTCCAACCCAATTCCGACTGGATTCGGCTGGAATCCAAGGCATAGCGCCGATCCACCCCCGGCCTGTTAGGTACTCTGTCGAAGGCATCAGGTTCCTGTCCCATCTCCTCTAGGATCATGGCTAGAACCTCCCGATTGCTGTATTCGTTATCCGCACTTATCAGATAGGTGGATCCCAATATCCCCCGGGTCAGAACGGTCCAAATAGCTTCACAGTTGTCCTGAACGTGAATCCAATCACGGGACTCCCGCCCTTCGCCATAGAGGCGGGGACGAATCCCTGCGAGAATATTGGTGATCTGACGGGGAATGAACTTCTCCACATGCTGGCGCGGTCCATAGTTATTAGAACAGTTGGAGATAGTCACCCGAGTCCCATAGGTACGCCACCAGGCCCTGACTAGATGGTCCGAAGCTGCTTTGCTAGCCGAGTATGGATTGGAAGGCCTGTAAGGACTTGATTCGTCAAAACGCCTGGAATCACCAAAATCTAAATCGCCATAGACTTCATCCGTAGAAATATGGTGAAAGCGCAAATCATGTCGACGAACAGCTTGAAGAAGGATATAGGTGCCCTGGATGTTGGTTTTGATGAAGGGATCGGGAGATTGAATGGCGTTGTCGTTATGGGACTCGGCTGCAAAGTGAACGACGGTATCGATTCCGTATTCGCTGATAGCCCTCTCTACGGCTCCAGGATCGCAGATATCGCCCTTGACCAGAAAAGGGCCATTTGGACCCGTATCGGGAAGGCTACCAGGAATGGCCGCATAAGTAAGGGCGTCAAAGACCACAATCCTTGTGTTGGGATGGTGCTGGCCGACCCAACGCACGAAGTTGCTCCCAATGAATCCCGCCCCGCCAGTAACCATGAGGTTGCAGGGGCAAGTCTGATCACTCCCTATGCCGACCATGGTGGTCATTCGCTACCTATCTTGGACCCGGGTTTTCCATCTCTCTCGGAAGAATAGGGAATCACCTTCATGCCGCTATTGGCGAAAATTCGCTGCCAAGTATCAAGAGAGGCCAGGCCGTAATCACGATATTGGGCCGAAATTTCTTTCCAGTGCTTCCTGATAGTCAAAGCTAAACGGCAACCCTGACCCATGAGACGACGGAATTCGCTGTTGTCCCGTTTAAGCCAGGCTACCGAATCGCCATCTGGCGAAGTGACTAAGGCCGAATCTATGCCATCGAAAGCCACCCAGGTCCAAGCTGCGTCCTGAGCTGCTATGGAAGTGTCAGGCTGCTGGTCTCTTGTGGCGTCACGGTCAGTCAACACGGACTTGGCAAGGAGCTTTAACGCCACCAACATCCGATGTTCCCTACTCTGTGGCCGTTTACGCGGGGGTATGGTCTCATGATCAGGAGCCGGTAGAGACCAGAGATCCTTGGTAGTCTGCGCATCAGTGAAGCCCGCCCTGAGGCGGCGTACCTGGTCTAGCTTGGTGGGGAAAGTCTCAACGATATACTGTGGCCCTCTCAAAAGATCCTGAAGCGCCAAGTTGCGCAGAGCCATAGCTGAATAGGTAAAGCGCAGCCCCAGACTAGCATCCCCATACAAGGTTTCCGTCATGATTCGAGATACAGGGAACTCAGGTTCTAAGAGAAGGGCGGCCAACCACCGGTTGCGCTCCGTGTAGTACTCCTCCCAAGTACGCGCCGGATCCTTCTCATGCCAAGCTTGATGCCAGACCGCAACTCCCGGAAGACAGACCGTGGGATAGCCGGCATGCTGTGCCCGAAGACAATACTCAACATCGTCAAATTTAATGAAGACCGGTAGGGAGAGACCAATTTCCCTGATGACACTGATTGGTATCAGGCACATCCACCACCCATTGAAGTCCTCGTCAATACGCTGATGGCGTTCAGGGCAATCACGAAGAGGCTCCAAGGCGAAATCATGGTTGTAACCCAGCCCTTGAGAAGGCTCCATCCACATACGTTTCCAGTTCAGCCGCTCCCCCTGAGTGTAGAGGACGGTCCGGTTGTCTAGGTGGAACATGCCTCCACCGACCAGCATGGGCTTGCATGCATAGTCGGCGAACTGAACTGCACGAAGGATAGACTCCGGCTCACTAATGGCATCGTCATCCAGGAGGAGGACGTAGTCGGACCGACCGGCTTTGAGCGTCTCATACATGCCCCTCGAAAATCCGCCTGACCCTCCCAGATTCCGTTGGCGCATATAAGTCAGCTGGTCACCCAGAGACTGTGCCACGGCTCCGTACCCTTCTTGGTCATTGACGAATTCATTACCTTGGTCAGTGCAGTATATAGTATCCAATCGGCTACGGAGCTCAGTAGCAGCAGCGAGGTCCTGCAGCTGCCGCAAGCAATAGGGGGCGCGGTTAAAGGTAGTAATAGCGACGGATACACTGGTCTGGTGGGATGCGGTCCTGGCACGAATGGGTACTTGCCAGTCCGCATCCTTGATAGTCAAGGTATCACCCTTGCTGGCTTGTGCTTCCAGCCAGCAGTAACCGCCGTCAACCAGACCAGTCATAGGTATGTCCAGGGCAATGTGTTCTCCCTGTTCCGTCTGTCCATCCTGCTCGATCCGGACAGAACCGGCACAGGTGAAGATACCCCGACCATTGGATTTCATGACTCGGACCTCACCGCGGCCCCAAACCATCAGGGTCAGCCTGACGGTATCGACTCTGGTCCAACGACGCCAGTAACCGGCTGGGAAGGCGTTGAAGAAAGTGCAGAGTGAGATCCGCCCACCGGCGTGGATACGCAGAGATCGCCTGGAGAGAAGGTCGAAGTCATTGGTGGTCACGCCTGCGCCGGTCCGCGTTAGAGCCTGGCCCACCAGCCGTTGATATTCAGACTGATTCATAGCATTCAGCCTGATGCGCTTCACATCCGTCCGTGGATCCATAACCGTATTCGACAGGTGCGAAGGTGACCAGTCAATGGCATACAAAGGAAGCACCTGTTCCTGGTCACGCTCGGGAAAGACCACCCGGACCACACTTTCAAAACCTGTGTCTGCCATCTCTTGAACCTTCATGGGTCAAATACCTTCCCGCGGCACAGCCGCCGAATCGTCTCAAAATCATCCTATCCCGAGCACGAAGACGGGAATCACCCATCCACTTCGTCCACCTGGTCAGGGTCCAGGGCAGCTATGGTCAGTGCCCGATCGCTGAGGAGAGCATACTCTCCATTCCGCTTATTTCGTATAACAAAGTCACAGGCGTTCTCGTCCAGCGCCACCCCCACAGCGTCCGTCCCATGAGGATCGTTGGGATTGGGAGTGCGCAAAGACGTAATCAAACGGAACTCACCATTGTTAAAAACGTTCAGCGGAAGCTCGAAGTGAACAATCTGGTGGCCGTGGCGGCGCATACGCATGGTTTTTGGGCCTGTATCATAGGTAATGCCTCCCCGCCTGATATCGTGCAGAGCTACAGCTAGATAGAAATCACCTGGCTGGTCGTACTGGTACTCGACATCGAACTTGAAAACGCCAGTACCGTCACTCACCTGCGGGGAAACTGGAATGGTCCTCAGAATAGGACAGCGATCGTTCAACCCGTTGGCGTAGCCCCCACGCTGAATCTGCATCTCGTGCTCCGCTGTACGCTCAGCTTCCAAATTAGCCAAGGTGTACTTATGAGAAACGGTCTCTGGATCTCCTAGTGCTTCCACCCGCCCGTCGGCGATCATCATGGCTCGGGTACAGTATTTCTTGACTGAACCCATATCATGAGTGACGAGGATGACAGTTTTTGTAGGGTCTTTCTTGATTTCAGTGAAATAATCATCGCACTTGCGCTGGAAAGCCTCATCCCCCACAGCCAGGACCTCATCCAGAACCAGGATATCCCCCTGGGCCTTGATGGCCACGGAAAAAGCCAAGCGGACCTGCATGCCAGAGGAATAGTTCTTAAGTTTCTGGTCCATGAAGTCATCAAGTTCAGCGAACTCAACGATGTCATCGTACATGGCATCCACTTGATCTCTGGTGAACCCGAGCAGGGCTCCGTTCAGGTAGACGTTCTCACGGCCAGTCAGTTCCGGGTTAAACCCTACACCCAGCTCGATGAAGGGGACCAGCTTGCCGACCACGTGGATGGAACCGTGCTCGGGGCAATAAATCTGCGAAATCAGCTTGAGTAGAGTGGATTTGCCGCCACCGTTACGCCCGACAATGCCGAAGAACTCCCCCTGATGAACCTCAAAGCTGATGTCCTGAAGAACCTGCTGCTTCTTATAGCCTTTGATGCCCTTGGTCCAGTTAATGAATGCCTGTTTGAGACCAGTGGCCTGCTCTGTGGGGAGCTTAAAGTACTTGGAAACATGATCAACGGAAAGAACCACTGGTGCCTGCTGATAACGTTGCAGGACTTCTTCGTAGGTTTGATCATCGCTAGACATCACATGACCTCCGCGAATTTGCGACTGTTACGGCGGAACAGCCAGATACTAAACCAAAGCAGACCTAGGGTAATCACCAAGGGAATCATCATAATCCAAAAGCTGTGAAACTGGTTCCATATAGTAGGCTGAGTCTCCGGCGCAATGAAGTTGTGGCGGATGTCCTGAATGGATTGGGCTATGGGGTTAATCAACTCCAACCGAGCCAGAAAGGCCAGCCTGCCCCCACGATCAGTCACGTACTTCAGGGGGTAGATAATGGGCATAGCATAGAAAATCAGCTGCTGAAGCACTTCCCAAATGTGGGCGATATCGCGGTAGTAAACATACATGGTTGCCATGATCAACGTCATGGCCAGAGTGACCACGTAGAGCTCAGCCACATTGATCGGCAGGAAGATGATTCGCCAAGTGAAGTGAACCCTGCTGAAAAGAGCAAAGACAAGAACCACAACAAGGTTTATGGCATAGGAAATCATAGCCCCAATCGTGGCTGAAACTACCACGATATAGTTAGGAAAATGTATCTTGCGCAGAAGGTCACCGCGGTCTACCACGGAGCGCAGGCCCACATTCGTGGATTCAGTCACAAACTGCCAGGAGCTGATGCCCAGCAACAGGACAACCGGATAAGTCGCTGTTCCGTCTGACATACGCAGGAATCTGGCAAAAACCAGATACATGACGCAAAAAAGCATAAGCGGCTTGAGTACCGACCAGGCGATGCCCAGGAAAGAACCCTGGTACCGCAGCTTGAAATCAGTCTTTACCAAGCCGCGCAGCACGGTCAGCGCATACCCGTATCGGTCCCTGATCTTTTGCACAAGTTGTTTCACGTTCATTTCCTATCGACGACCGCACCACCATACTTCAGCACTCGGCCTGACATGCTATGAAACACTATTCACAGAAGGCGAATTTTCAGTCCATCTTCAGATATTTGCGCCAGAATCTCTGAGAGGTCAGCCGTGCACGATCATGGGCATAGTCGCGGCTAATCCTCTTGATATTGGCCCTATAATAGCGCAAATCCCTGGCATAGCGCTTCTTAATCCTGGCATACCGTTCAGGATCTTTAACACGTACAGCGCCCTTGCGGTTGTACCAATCCAGAACGATAAGTTTGTTTTTGCCGCGAATCGCCCCCGCCGGATAAACCCAGCCAAGCAGAGGAATGACTGCATAACCCTTTCCTTGGGTCTTAAGATAGCGCTGCCCATTATCGGTTACATAGTCCTCCAAGCGCTCCAGCGTGGTGCGAGGCTTGTTCCCATCAATCAATTGACGGTCGATTTGATTTAATCTGAGCCCCTTCGTTTCCGGATCCGCATCCAGCTGTCGCTGCAACTGATCGAAGTCCACCAGCTGCTCCTTGACACGATTCGCCCGGAGGAAGGTCTCTTCCGCCTTCCCTACTTGGCTGAAGAAACCTGGCCCTTTGAGAAAATCTTCGAAGGCATCCAAACAAAGTTCGGCGTTCTGATAACCGAACTTCTTCAGCTCCAACCGAATGTTGTTATGAAGCTCGCGCATGAAGTCAGAACTCTGGGCGACCCCGGTGGTCGCTTGGGCAATCATTGTATTACGAGTTGTCTGATACCGTTCTACGGCGGCGTTGTAACGCTCATGGAAGGACATATGCCAGATACACAGACCGTTCATTGTAATGAAGGGCGTCTTACAGCGCATTCCGTACTCTGCATCATCGGAACGCACGAAGAACGGCAGAGGCAAACCATTCTTGTCTATGACCGACAGAGGAATGCAGCAGTACCACCAAGCTGCATAAAGATTGGCCTTCATAACTTTGGTGGGTTTGAAGAGCTCATTGTAAATCAAATCTTCAAAGAGCACTAGACGCAGACCAGGCTTGCAGGGGGAAAAAGTACCTTCAGGCGTCATGTACCCGATGTCCTCCCATTGGTCCTCGCCTACCTCATAATTGAGCATGGCACCACTGATCATGGCCTTTTCGTAGCCTGGCTTGAGGATTCTCAGAAGGTTGTAGGTCCGCTTGATGCTTTCGGGAGACACATCCACATCATCATCCATGAGCAGGATGTTGGTGGCCCTGGGTTTCTGATCCATAGCAGCCAACATTCCCCGGGTAAAACCGCCTGCCCCGCCCACGTTGTCATTTGGAATAATCCGTATCCGTTCGCTGGTCAGAGCTGGAGCATCCAATGTACGGCCATTATCAATGACATACATATGGAAGTGATCCGCAATGTCTTCACCGGATTCAACAATCTTTTTACGAACAAGACCAATATTGTGAGTGATGTAGCTCTCCTTCTTAAAGGTAGTGGTAGCCAGGGCCAGTTCCACTGACCGCTCATCGCCCTCATAATCCAGGGCATAGTATCCATTACGGATATAAACCTGCCCCTGAGTCTCGATGCTGAACCCGATCAGGACCATATCGTCTGTCACCTTCAATGGAATATCCAGATCCTGCCAAGTATCAGATGCCTCAACATGGAATTCGACCTCCTTGACGGGCACAGGGTGCACAGCAAAGGCATCGCCCATGGTTTGCATAACCGTGCAGTCGGCACCTCGTAGCTCCAGGTGCAGGGTATACCCAGTGGACCGGGTGTAACGCCGAAGCTTCATAACAGATAAGGAATTGAAGTATGTGTTGAAATCATAGAGCCCCGCCCTGTACATAGCCCATTCGCCCTCATGATCGTCGTAAATCACCGGCTGATCAGAACGGCAGTAAAGGTCTGGGTAGGACACTGACCTCTGGTTGGCCTCCAAAATAATGTTGGCAAATTTCATGGTTGGCATACCTGTAGGCACCTCGTCTCAACAACCGAATTCATGCTTTACATTCGAAAAACATACATACGAATAATAACCCTAGGTCAAAACCCTCGATCATCTACACAAAGAGGAACCAGGAATAGACATCCCACCACAGTGAGGTTCCCTCAACAGCTTGAAGTTGGAGGAGGTTGAGGATAACCCCCAGAGCCATTCCAGCTGTGACCAATCCAATCATCACGCGCGAAAGCTCAGTAAATGCTCCAAGACATTCTGCACAGTCAGTTTCACCAGTCGAAACCACGTTTTTGGGCACATCTATTTTCCGCTCACTGTCAATGGACATAAACAGCATTGCAAAAAGAAGCATTAAAGCCCAACCCCAATCCACAAGATAACGTGCATCGTATCCAACCGCATGCACGTCGAAAAAGAAAACGACTACAGCATAAAAGCCCAAGAACCAGCAGAGTGAACTCACCCGATGCGTTTTCAGGCAGACACGCCATTTCGGCAACAAAAAAAGAATCAACGCAAAGGGAGCAATAGTGGTTAGATAACCGCCATAACTGTTCTGCATGGGTGCCCAAAGGGGGAGTGGCTGTGGTGTCTTAGCCACAAGGGGGAAGAAAGTAGAAATGACAGGGGGCTGCAGAAAATAGAGGAAAATCATAGGGAAAAGCTGGGTATAAGGAAGGCTGGAGTTGGGCATATCAAACCCGGTTAAATTATAATTCGACCCAAAATCCAGATAAGACCCGAAGCGTACCTTGTTATAGGCCAAGAGCGGTGCGAAAACCAGAAGAACAGGTAATAAGGCACAGGCCCATACTCCAGCCTCCCTAGCCAGCCCACGGACTCCTGTCCGTCCCTGCAACCAAAGACCGCGTATCTCCTCCCAGAAGAGGGGGATGGCCACAATAGCAGCCAGCATGAATTGAGGGCGACATCCCAAGGTCATTGCCATTGCCAAAGAACCCAAAGCCAACCAAGCCTTATTAAGACCTGACAATTTGGACTGTACCCAACAAGAAATAGCTATTAGGACAAAAGCCCGAGCCATGGTCTGAGGAATCTGGTAAAAGAGTCTCACCGGCACTAAGTTTATGATCTGTAGACCCATGAAAATAGCACAACTAATCAACATAACTGCACCCAGACTGCAAGATGACTTCGACCGAGAGAAAAGGCGGGCAATCTGAATGGCCACCACCATAGACATTATGGTGTTAATCAAAGCCAGGATTAAGATGGCAGAGCCCACCGATAGCTCGGCTCCAGTAATCATCTTAAATGGAGCAAACATAAAGAGCGCAGGAAGTACTCCGAAATAGCTGTAGTATTTTCCCGATTTAAAGGCCGTATCGAAAAGAATCGGCGTCCGATCTCTACCTGTCGCTGCGATCTGAGTCCTCGCCCAAGTATCATAGGGGTTCGAGAGCGCCGCTAAATCTTTGTTGACCGGCATGTCTAAAGCAACGTGACCGTTGATGAGCGCATCAGCCATATGGTTATATTGGCCGTTGTCGAAGAATTGGCCGTTACCTAGCCGGTCAAGCCCGATGGGCGTATCGCTACCACCGGCTATTAACCACAATTTGATCACAGCGCATATTTCGATGATCAGAAGAATAAACATTCCGGCCCAACAGACTATATCTCCAGAGGCCAATCGACGCCTATAAAGAGGGGAATTCGGTCGGAAACAGATGATCAGCAAAACCAAGACTGCTTCTAGGGCTACTCTCGGCCAAGATAAGCGAAAAGGTACGCGAGGATTAACAGTGAAAGAGGGGATTGTAAACGTGTCATTGACATTGGCTTTATATATCAACCGAACATTAGTGGCACCGCCACCAATGTGTGAATACCTGGTCATCTCATTGTCAGGAGAGAACATAATAGGGGCTGTGGAATGGTACCAGCCGCTCTCGGTTGGCTTCTTAGTACTAGTAGTCCAGCTCAAGCTCTTAGCATCCGAACTTAAGCTACGTTGCTGCCTGCCAGTGCCCGGATTGAGATACAAGTATTCTATTCGATCAGAGGCTGAAATATCCATCCAAGCCTGCGCAGGGTCAGTAACCCTGGCCTTTCCATCCCCTATCTGAACCAAACCTGGACCCAGACCCTCATTGACAGCCTGGATGGGCATGGCGTTACGTGTCAACCAATAAGGCAGATTGAAGATGAAAACCTCTGCCGAAAAAGCTAGAAACACACACAATATGGGTACTAGTTGCTGCCGGATCAGAGTCCGTACCAAAAAAGTAGTCTTCGACCTTGGCAAATGCATAATGCGACATGATAGCCTTAGGGCACAACCATCGAAAGCAAGCTGGCAGGCGGGCGGTCAGATGCTGCTGTATGCATGCAAAGAGCGCGAAAGGCATCAAAAACGAATATGGCAAAGGTGAGAGTTCGGTATTTTGACATCGCGCGCGGGCTCGCCATCCTTGCTGTCATTCTGGGACACAGCACACTCAATGTGAACAGGCCCGAGAGCATGGACCACGTTTCGTTTCTTTTTTATAGTTGCTGTTTTTCTTTTCATATGCCTCTTTTCTTCGCACTTTCAGGGTTCTTTTCCCATCCGGAAAGCAAGTTTGCCTGGCGCAAGGAAATCAGAGAGCTTCTAGTTTCCTACGGATTGACCTCATTTATGGTGATCATTTGCAATGTTCTGCTTGCGTTGCCTTTACACAGATCCATCCTGAATTCCCTAGTGATCTGGACCAAGGCTTCTATCTACGGTGCCGGGGCACCGGTAGACGGATTATTCTGGTCTGTCCACCACAGCATAGGGGCCATATGGTTCCTCTTGGCACTCTTTTGGGCACACCTCTTGGTCAACCTGGCAGTACACCTCCCCTATACATTTATCTGGATTGCCCTTTTCTTCGCCATAGGCTATACAAGTGCCCACATAGGTTGGCTACCCTGGAGCATCCAAGCAGGCATGGCTGCCGCCACTTTCGTTTACCTGGGTCACCTAGCCCATCAACTCAATCTGCAGAAAATCTTGATCCAGTATCCTTGGCTATGGATCATCCCCTCTATTGCTTGGGTGGCATCTATTTGGAGATTTAGCGGCTTCAGCATGGCAGTCAACCAATACGGGAAAATTCCCCTTCTGACGTTTCTAGGTGCATTAGGCGGTACCGTCTGCGTGGTTGGCCTGTCTAAGTTGATCGATTCAAACCTGCCTTTGATAAATTCAGTACTAGCCAAATTGGGCCGATACACACTGGCCATACTTTGCGTGCATCTCCTAGAGGACGACGTCTTGCCGTGGGAAATCATTATCCCACGAGTGCTGAATCAATTTACCTCGCTCGCAGCGACTCTGATTATCTTCACTGTCCGTCTAATCTTTGATCTACTAATGGCTCTTTATCTCCACCAAATACCTGTCATAAATCGCGTTTTCTTCCCCGAACTAGCTAAAAGGCAGGCCTAAGCGAGTACCACAAGGTTCTCAGGACGTAAGACGCGGTCGTCAGCTATACTTGCATTTGTGCCTATGTCGAACGAGAACCATATGGATGTCGCCGTGCTTATACCCTGCTACAACGAAGCCAGCACAGTAGGCAAAGTAGTCGACGATTTTCGCCTCTATCTACCCGAAGCACGCATTTATGTCTATGATAACAATTCAACTGATGAAACAGCTTCGATAGCTGAAACACATGGTGCCATAGTCCGCCACGAGCCAAGACAAGGTAAGGGGAACGTGACCAGGGCTATGTTCTGCGACATCGACGCTGACATCTATATCATGGTGGATGGCGATGACACCTACCCTGCCGAGCAGGCCCCGGCCATGGTCCAGAAAATCATCGATGGCTATGATATGGTTATCGGCGACAGGCTCAGCTCAACCTATTTCACAGAGAATAAGCGACCTTTCCATAACTTCGGGAACAGACTGGTAAGACGAGCCATTAACTGGTGCTTCCATGCCAACATCAACGACATAATGACCGGTTTTAGGGCTTTCTCCTTCGCTTATGTCAAAACCTTCCCTATCCTCTCGACCGGGTTCGAAATCGAAACCGAAATGACAATCCAAAGCCTTGATAAGAATCTTCGTCTTTATGAGATGCCGGTCAAGTACCGAGATCGCCCCCATGGCTCGGTCAGTAAGCTGAACACCTTTGGTGACGGGATGAGGGTCCTATCTACAATTTTCCAAATGATACGGCAGTATCGGCCCATGTCCTTCTTCGGTTCCTGCGGATCTATCCTGACTGCGCTAGGCCTAGGATTTCTGATCTCTGTCATCATCGATTTCTGGAGGACAGGCGTAGTCATGCGATTTCCCACATTGGTCTGCTCGGTGCTCCTGATCTTGATGGGACTGCTTGGTATCTTCACTGGCGTCATCCTGGATATCCTTGCCAGGAACGACCGGAAATCATACATTCGCAACACGAACACCTTCACCTACCTACGCAGGAGGGAAAAGTCTGTTGAGGATGTTCCGAAGAAAGAGGACACACAAAAAGAGCTTGTCAGTAAAACTGAACCTATCGGGAGACGCTAGATAAATCAACGGCAGGCAAGCCTATACAAAGCCCAATTTGTCTTGGCAGAATCTCCATCACTGTAATCACGGATCAGCTTCAGAGCGCCTTGGTTGACATATCTATCGATAATCGACTGGTCATGGAACGGCAGGTACTGATCCTTATAGGTAAACATGAGCAGACTGTCGGACTGATCTCCCATCGCCAGGAAATAGACGGACGTCGGTGCAGAGCGAGGACTTTCGGGAGCGTAATTGGTCTGAACAGGGCAGGCTCTATCTAACAAAATATTCCTGTCACCCGAAGCGAAAGCCTCTTCCACCTGCCCAAAGATGGCCCCGTGCTTGGTGTGCATGGGGTTATAGACAGGGTAGAGCATATTGGTTCCGTTCAGCGTCATCCCATACATTGATCCGTTCATGGGATCAGAGATGACGACCGCATCAGGCTCGATTCGAGTAGCCAAATCATCCAGGACCTGCTTCTTCTGGGTGGTTAGCTGGGCACCTTGGGTAGTGCTGAACAGCCTTGTGGTGTCAGCAATCTGACCAGCCATTTCGATGCGTATCGGGTTTGAAAAGTTAGCCAAGAGAACCAGAATGACCATCAGACTCGAAAGCACCCAAGGCATCAGCCCCTCGGCTGCGCAGTCAACGGACGGAATCGTCCTACGAAGCAAGTCAGGACCATTGACAAGCAGACAATCCGTCCCAAAAGCCAGAAGGGGCACTACAGCAAAAGGTATCATGCTAACAGTCCTTGTCTCCCCCCGGTACCAAGCAGCCGTCAACAAGTTAGCAATAGACCCGGTTAGGGATGCGCTACAGACGAATATCAAGCCCACAAGCAGAAATGTCAGCACTAAGGCAGCCCCAAGCCATT
Organism: Bifidobacterium asteroides; assembly: GCF_030758775.1. NCBI lineage: Bacteria > Bacillati > Actinomycetota > Actinomycetes > Bifidobacteriales > Bifidobacteriaceae > Bifidobacterium > Bifidobacterium asteroides. Next base: position 274,194 of record NZ_CP132384.1, on the reverse strand, counting down.
TGCGTTCTTCCGATAAAAATAGAGAAGAAAAAAGAGCCAAGCAGACCATCAAGCCCATACTCACCCCTGCCAATCCGGACATCCCATCACCAATCACGATTCCCAAGGCACCCGACAAAGAACGGGTGGGCTGGAAAGTATGGAACCAGGTGGACGGGTGAAAGTAATTCTTGCCTGGGTCGCGATACATGACATATGCGCCGAAGAGTCCCCCGGCTGCCAGGACAAGAGCAAGTATGGAGAGAAGAAACTTCCTGGGAAGCTTGATAAGAGCAAAGAATCCCACCAGAACAAGGTATGTGAAGGCGACACGAGGCTGAGCAAAGCAAATCATTAAGAATAACGCAAGGACGATCAGAATCCAACGGACCAAGGCTCGAGACCGCCCAGGATCGACCCCGGTCAGAAGATCCATAAGCCTGAGACTTCCATAAAGTAGAAAAGGCAGGATGCAGGATGCGAATCCATAGGCGATCAGAGGACCAGCTCTGAGAAGCCAGAAAGGAAAAGCAGCAGAAGACACTGACAAAACGGGGACCAGAAAGCTGATAACCTCCTTACCCCAGCCTCTGCTCTTCTGGAGAAAGTAGGAGCACCAGAGTGCCATGCCAGCAGGAAAAATCAGGCCAGAAGCCACAATCCATACGATATTCAAGGAAGCGAAAATATTAAGACCAGACCCGAACATAGAAGAGATGCTGATCAATGCATAGACCAGGAGATGGAAGAGGGGTGGGTAGAAGGAGCCGTTCGGATTGAGGGTCAGGGCCGCGGAAACCCCATTGCGCATAAGTTTGCGGATGAAGTAATAGTGGGACGGGGCATCGATCTCCTGAATCGGCAGTGTCCACATGGATTGGCTTTTAGGAAACCAGATCAGAACAATTAGAAATGCTAAACAGATACCCAGAAACGATGCCAGCCATTTAGATGTCTTAATTCGTTTAATTAGAGGAAGTTGGACCTCATCGGCGGTATCTGTCTGGTTTGATGAAAGTGGCTGTTCCAAAATCTCCGACGAACCTATTGCGTCCGAGACACCGTAAGTATTGTCAAAATTGGGAGAAATACTCAAAACCTGGCCACCCCGTGAGCTCAATCTTGTCAACCGCCTAATCATAGTTGCTCCTTGCCTTCGCTTTTTCGGACCTCGCCCCTGTCAGTACAACTTTGAACATGCTGGCGAGGCATGGCGAATAACAACGCTTTCGGGATTTTACTATTTAGATTCTTTATGCGTTAACAGACTAACTTGAATACGGTTGGCTTGATCAGGCATCAGTTCTAAAACATCCGACATTTCATCTGCACGCTGTACAGCCGCAGGAACTTGCTCTGATCGTATACTAATCAATCCTCTTCTGTTTTGTGATATAGCTAGTACACAGCCCGGACCTATCCCTCTCTCACCGAGGTATCGGAGGAAATCAGGATCTTCGTCGCTGACTCGTTGCACCCTTACCGTCGTCCCTGTAGATACTTCCGAGAGAGGCCTTGTGGTTGTAGGTATTGGCGGCAGGTCCCCCTCAGGTGAGGGTATAGCATCTCCATGCGGATCCATGGTGGGGTGTCCCAGATATTCGTCGATGCGGTCCACCATCTTGTCGGAGACGGCGTGCTCAAGGCTGTCCGCTTCCTCATGCACCTCATCCCAGCCGTAACCGAGGACCTGCACCAGGAAGGTCTCCAGCAGCCTGTGGCGTCGGACCATGGTGACCGCATAGCGACGACCGGTCTCAGTCAGCTCCACCTTGCCGTAAGGCCTGTGAGTGACCAGGCCAGCATCGACCAGACGGCCCAGCGCGCCCGAAACCGTCGACTGTTTCATGCCCGTCCTTTCGGCCACCGCAGTGGGCTGTACAGGGCCCTTGTCCCATTCCTGAAGATCCCAGATGACCTTGAGATAATCCTGGGCGCTGGAAGACAATTCGGCAATTCCCATGTTCCACAGTCTATAGCACAGATCCAAGGCGCGATCCGAGAGCAACCCTGCAGGCATATTTCGACATTGTCACAGATCACCTCTGGTATTCTTCATCAAGCGCCATTAGACTTCGAAGGGTCGAAGTCTATAGACAGCCGCGCGACCGCCATGGTCCAGAATCAAGGAAGGTGACATGCCGAACACTCAGACCCGACCCGCCTCAGGGTCCGCCAGCCCAGCCGGATCCGAAGTCAGGACTCCGCCGTCCAGTCGGCAGCACCAATCCCATCCCATTATCGAGACGGCCAACGGGCGCTCCCTGGAAGAGATCAACGCCACAATCTCCGTGCCCAACTCAACCTCCTCCTTCTGGAAGAATCTGGCAGCCTTCTCCGGCCCGGGCGCTCTGGTGGCAGTCGGCTACATGGATCCAGGCAACTGGATCACCTCCATCGGCGGCGGCGCCCAGTATGGCTACCTGCTCATGAGCGTCATCCTCATCTCCAGCCTGATCGCCATGATGCTGCAGTACATGTCGGCCAAGCTGGGAATCGTGACTGGTCTGGACCTGGCCCAGGCCACCCGCCAGCACACCAGTCGCCGGCTCAGCTTCGTCCTTTGGATCTGCACGGAGCTGGCTGTGATGGCCACCGACATCGCCGAGGTGATCGGCGGAGCCATCGCCCTGAAGCTGCTCTTCGGCATTCCGTTGATCCTAGGGGTGACGCTGACCGTCCTGGATGTGCTCATCCTTCTGCTGCTGACCAAGATCGGCTTCCGACGCATCGAAGCCATCGTAGCCACGCTGATCCTGGTCATCATGGCGGTCTTCCTCTACGAGGTTTTCCTGGCCAGGCCGGACGTGCCTGCAGTCTTCCGCGGGTTCATCCCCGACAAGGCCATCCTGGGTAACGGCCAGCTGACCATGGCTCTGGGCATCGTGGGTGCCACGGTCATGCCTCACAACCTCTACCTGCACTCATCCATCGTCCAGACCCGCGACTTCGACCGAAACGACGACCGTCAGGTTGCCAACGCGGTCCGCTTCGCCACCTGGGATTCCAACATCCAGCTGTCCGCCGCCTTCGTGGTCAACTGCCTGCTGCTGGTGCTGGGGGCGGCCATGTTCTTCGGACACGGCGAAGGGCTGGACACCTTCACCGCCCTCTACAACGCTCTCGGCGACAAGACCATCGCCGGCCCGGTCGCCTCCGGTCTGCTCTCCACCCTCTTCGCCGTAGCCCTATTGGCCTCCGGTCAGAACTCGACCATCACCGGCACCCTGACCGGACAGATCGTCATGGAGGGCTTCATCCGCATGAGGATCCCCCTCTGGCTGCGCAGGCTGGTCACCCGTGTGATCTCCATCATCCCCGTGCTGATCTGCACCATCGCCTTCGGCGGCAAGGAATCCGCCCTGGACAGCCTCCTGGTCTACTCCCAGGTCTTCCTGTGCGTTGCCCTGCCCATATCCATGATCCCCCTGGTCTGGTTCACCTCCTCCAAGAAAATCATGGGCAAGTATGCCAACCCTCGATGGATGGCCTTCCTGGCTTGGATTGTGGTGGCTGTCCTGACCGGGCTCAACCTCCAGCTGGTCATCCAGGATGTGGGCGAACTGATACAGATGCTCTGAGCGCCAGTGCTCTAATGGGAGCCGCCGCCATTTGCCTAATGAATGAGGCAGTGGCGGCGGCTTTCTTGCAATGCTGTCTGCAGCAGACCCATCACCCTTAGGTTTCATAAAGCACTGGTTTGATTAGTGACATATCTGACTCTCGCTCTGCGCGCATATCCACCAACTCCATCCCTTGTCAGATACGGTGGAGAATAGCAGGATTTTATCAAGAGTTCTGCTATCAGCGATCGAGTGGTTAACCAGGAGCTGGGTCGCAGACCTGGCCAGCTTGGGACCGTCAATTGCAAAAATCACAGATGTCAGATGAATCGAGCAGACATGAACGACAAACTCACTACCAACGAAGGGCAGCCTTGGGCAGACAACAACCATAGCCAGACGGCGGGCACCCGCGGACCCATCCTCATGCAGGACTACCAGCTCCTCGAAAAGCTGGCCCACTTCAACCGCGAGCGCATACCAGAGCGCGTAGTCCACGCCAAGGGCGCCGGAGCCAAGGGAACCTTCACCTTGACCAAGGACATGAGCGCATACACCAAGGCCGACGTATTCAACGGTGCAGGCAAGACCACGCCCATCCTGCTGCGCTTCTCTCAGGTGGCCGGCGAATCCGGCTATCCCGACACCCTGCGCGACGTGCGCGGCTTCGCCCTGCGCTTCTACACTCAGGAGGGCAACTACGACGTGGTGGGCAACAACACCCCCATTTTCTTCGTCAATGACCCCCTGAAGTTCCCCGACTTCATCCACTCGCAGAAGCGCGACCCGGCCACCCACCTGCGCAGCCAGGAGATGCAGTGGGACTTCTGGTCGCACTCCCCCGAGTCTGTGCACCAGGTCACCTATCTGATGGGCGACAGGGGCAACCCTGCCAGCTACCGGAATATGAACGGCTACGGAAGCCACACCTTCAAGTGGGTCAATGCGAAAGGCGAGCAGTTCTGGGTCAAGTACCACTTCCTGAGCGAGCAGGGCGTGAAGAACATGACCGATGAGACCGCCGCCAAGGTTGCCTCCGAGGACACTGACTTCCTCCTGCATGATCTCTACGATGCCATTGACCGGGGCGACTACCCCAAGTGGAAGGTCTGCGTGCAGATCCTGCCCTACCAGGAGGGCCTGGACTACAAGGACGATATCTTCGACGTGACCAAGGTCGTCTCCAAGAAGGACTATCCGCGCATTGAGATAGGCGAGTTCGTGCTGGACACCAACCCGACCAACTATTTCGATGATGTGGAGGAGGCGGCCTTCTCCCCCGCCAACTTCGTCCCCGGCATCGAGCCGTCGCCCGACAAGCTCCTGCAGGGCCGGCTATTCGGATACAAGGACGCCGAGCGTTACCGTCTGGGCGCCAACTACGAACAGCTGCCCATCAACCGTCCGGTCAACGAGGTCCACAACTACGAGCGCGATGGGTTCATGTCCCAGGGGCAGGACGGATCGGTCAACTACGAGCCCAACAGCAAGGGTGGCCCCGTGGAGGACAACGATGCCCGTATGCATGGCGATGCTGTCCAAGGGGAAACCGAGTACTCCCGTCCCTACGACAAGGACTATTACTCTGCAGCCGGCCGTCTCTACAGGCTGATGAGCCCGGAAGAGAAGGACCGCCTGATCCAGACCATCAAGAACACTCTGGGCTCTGTCGATGACCAGGAGATCCAGGTTCTCGAGACCAGGCAGTTCTACCAGGCCGACCCGGATTACGGCCAGCGCGTGGCTGAGGCTCTTGGCCTTTCCATGGATCAGATCAAGTAATACAGAAACAGGGCGGGAACTGCCGGCGACACGTCTGAACTGGCCCGCAATCCCCGCCCTGTGTTACTATTTCCTAGTTGCCTTGATAAGGGTCACGTAGGCTACGACCCCGTTCATTGCAGCCTTGGAGGATTCGCCTAGTGGTCTATGGCGCACGCTTGGAAAGCGTGTTGGGTTCACGCCCTCACGAGTTCGAATCTCGTATCCTCCGCCAGCAGAGTCTTGGACAGTGGCCCAAGACTCTTTTTGTACGCACAATATCGACATTGCCATTCTCTGCACTGTCGATCCTCTTGCTTTCCCCTTTGTTCGGTCTTAGCAGGTCGTTTAATATAGCGAGCTAGGCGGTCTTGTTACGATAAAGTGCCTCATCATCTAAGCACCTCGCAAGTCAGGAATGTCTGGAGGCGACAAGAGGCTGCGAGCAGAGCGGGACAGAGAAAGTTCAGAGCCATGCCTTTGCAGACTTATGGCAAATGCAGGCGAAGATGTGCTCAGGCCCGTCACCAGCTACAAGTTAGCACCCATATGCTGTGCGACGGGTGATCTTACTTAAGCGAATCACCGGTCGCTTCCTCGCAGGTTCGAGACCGGGGTGGAAAAGTCACTGGCAATTCTGGTCGCCAGGCTGATAGGCGCCTCTTCTGGTCTAAGCGCTAAGTACAACCACAGTAGATTGCAGGTTATGCGATGAGAAAACGTGCTTCAAATCAGTTTGTATTTCGAACATCTATATAAGCGCCATGCCTTTGCTGCAATCGGGCATTAGCACAAGGGTATGGTCGCCGGTGCATGCAATTATTCTGCTATTTTTAGGATGCATCGCCGGCAAGAGCATAACTGATTCGATTACCGAGGGCTTCCTTCGCCCCGTATCGGATAACGCTTTTCTCTTCCTTGTCGAATTCCTGGCCTTGCCCTGCACAATAGTTGTTTTCTACCTCCTCGGTATTTCCCTGCTTGACTGATTCTGGTATCTTTTCGGGCTTGAGTTATTCCGGATGGTGTTGGTCTGCGCCCGAGAAGCAGTCTGGATCCGAAATGGGCTGCCAGGCACTGCAAAAGACGATGGATAAGTTGATTCTTCTATCTTCATCGTCTCTTACGCATGCGTGTCTGGGGCCTGTAATGAATCTCTTAATGCTTGTATCCACTGGCAGCAAAGGTTCACTTCGCCAATCCAGAATCCTGCTCGTTAACATTATGAGTCAATCGATGTCAGCAACGATCCCTGCTTTGAAAGCGAAAAAATACCTTTCTTACTCATTCTCAGTTTTATGCCGCTTAAGGAAAAGCGAGGCACACAGGCCGATTAGGGCTACGAGCATAAGGAAGATGAAGGCCCACTGGTAGCCCTGGTCGAGAGCTTGGGCTGGAGTGGCTCCGCTGAGACTGCTGCGCTGAGCGCCGATGGTGACGATCATCATGGCTGCAGCTGTACCCAGCGAGCCTCCCACCTGGCGGACAGTCGAAGCAGCAGCGTTGCCGTGGGCTGTGAGTTCTGCGGGCAGTGCGTTGATACCCTCGGTGAAAGTGGTCATCATGACCAGTGCCACTCCTGCCAGGCGCAGAGCATAAGAGGAGGCGATCACAATAAGACTCGTAGTGGTGCCAAACCATATCATTGGCAAGGTTCCGGCCAGCAGCACCGTGTACCCCAAAAGGGAAATCTTCCTCGCTCCGATTCTTTGATAGATCAGACCAGAGAGCGGGTTGAATATGCCCATGACAATGGCTCCCGGCAGCATGACCAGACCAGAGGTGAGCGCGCTTGACCCGCGCGTATTCTGGAGGTACAGGGGAAGCACCAGCTCCACCCCTACCATGGCAATGTTGCTCAAGGTGCTGAGCAGACTGGTCAGGTTGAAAGTAGCGTTCGTGAAAACACGCAAATTCACCAGCGGCGACTCCAGACGCAGCTGGCGCCGGCAGAACAGGATTACTACCAGCACGCCAGCAAGCAGCAATCCCAAGTCAAGCACTGACGCACCACCCGCGTCCCCTATGGCGGACAGGGCATAAAGAATGAGCCCGAAACCTAGGCAGGAATATACCACGGAAGGCACGTTCCAGCCGGGTTCTCACCTGGTGGTTGACCGTGTAGACCAGGAAGAACGAGGCCACCAGAATCACGGCGCTCAAGGCAGCAAGCAGCACAAATAAGGCCCTCCAGGACCAATGCTCCAGAACAAACCCCGAGAGCGTGGGGCCAACCGTAGGACCCAAGGCCACCACCAGGCCCACCACACCCAGGGCCGCACCGCGCCTATCCGGCGGAAAAAGCAGCAGTACCACATTCTGAATGAAAGGCATCAACGATCCAGCGGCCACGGCCTGGATGATTCTGCCCGCCAACAGTAGGAGGAAATGACCTTCGGAGAAGATACAGACCAAGGAGCCCGTCAGGAAAATAGCCATCATGGCTATGAAGGTGTGCTTGGACCGGAAATTGGAAAACACCCAAGCCGATACGGGTATCATCAGCCCCACCACCAGCAGATAGGAGGTACTCAGCCATTGTGCGGTGGATTGGGACACATGGAATTCCGCCATAATGGTTGGCAGAGCATTGTTAAGGAAAGTCTCGGCCATCAGGGCCAGGAAGGCCCCTGCCAAAAGCGTGCCCATCATCGCAGTACGACTTCCCCTAGCCCCGTCTTTGCTGCCTTTCCCCTTGCCGCCATCCTTATTCATACCGCATCCTCCCCGTCCTTCACCGGCTCGGTCCAAAGCCTGCATGCTCCGACTAAAAACAGATCAGGATTCCATATTTCTAATGATCCGTTCCAGGTAGCCGATCAGCTGTCTGCTCTCCCGCTCATCGAACCCTTTCAAGGCAAGCTTGCCCGTGGCCTCCAATGCATGCCGGATCTCGACCTGGTGGGCATCCAGCTCATTGCGCGCATGTCCGGTAAGCTCAAGAACCATCTGACGTCGGTCATCAGTCTGAGGCTTTGCCGTCAACCATCCTGCCTTGACCAGCCGTTTGACAACTCCCCGAACCGTGGGATGGCTCAAACGGAACCTGTCGCCCACCGTCTTCTGCGTCACCTCCAGGCCCTCATGCTCATACAGGTAATAGACCATGACAAATTGGGGACCAGTCAGATTGGGAAAGATGCTCCGCACACACTCATTCATGTGCTTTTCCAGCAGCGTGTTGGCTATTTTGACCAATCCCTCTGGCCGCTTCTCCGAGAGCTCCAAAAGATACCACCTCTCCAAAATGTAGCATGCTACATTCTTAACAAAGAAGGCCTAGCTGTCAAATCAAGGAAATACAAGAACCTATTCATCAACGTTCTTAATACAGGAGGCTCGAGCAAAAGAAGAGCCTTAGCTCAGCCTCTCCGACCGGTGGGCATGCTGGTTTACCTAGCATTTAGGCCTCAGTATCGTCGTTCTGCATAGCCGATTGGCTAAGCAATACTGATAGGATGATAAGTTGACACTCCATCCCACCGCCGCTGTCAACAAATCACGAGCCTTTAGTCCAATAGACCTCCTTTACCTTGGAGCGACCAACAGAGAAAATTGCTAAACCGCATCAAGGGATCCACCAGGCAGACACACGCCTGCTCTCATGCAAGAAGCTCTTTCAACAACACAAGGCCAATATTGAACCTCCTGAGACGTGGCTTCATCAGTCGATACAGTCAGACAAGAACGAATTCAGAGAAAAGCAAGCTATCCGGGCGATAGATAGTTTCCGATATGATATAGTTTCTATAATGAAATCAAATAATCCGTCCTCCCTCTACGATGCTCTCATGTATCTGCAGTGCGAATTCGTAGCAGAGCGCAACAGGGTCAACCCGGGGAACATCACCTGGCAACAGTTCGACATCCTCACCGTTCTGCGCACAGGAGCGTCCACGCCCTCACAGATTGGTCAGCGACTCGGCATAACCCGATCCAAGGTCTCCAAGAACCTCAGCACTCTGCGCGATCTCGGATACATCAGGCAGGTGCCTGACGCCCACGACCGGCGAGAGCTGGAGACCAATCTGACCCAGGATGGCCGGGACATGCTTGACATCATCGATCAACACCATAAGACCCTTGAGGAAGATGCCCGACAGGTCTGGTCCAAAGACGAACAGGAAGAGTTCGCTACTCTTGCCAACAGGCTTATCAACAAGCTACGCCAGGAGCGAGTCGCCCAATGAGGACCGAGTACATTCTTATTGATCGGGCCTCCACGCACAACCTCAAGCAAGTCTCGCTGGCCATACCCAAGAGGGCCATCACCGTGGTCACCGGCCTGTCGGGTTCAGGAAAGTCGTCTCTTGTGTTTTCCACGCTGGCAGCCGAATCACAGCGCATGATCAATCGCAGCTACAGCTCCTACATTCAGCAGCTCCTGCCCAAGTATGAACCTGCGGAAGTCGCCCGAATCGACAACCTGCCCTTCTCCATTGTCGTAACCCAAAAGCAGCTCTCGGGCAATGCTCGCTCAACCGTAGGCACCTACACTGATATCTACACTGCCCTGCGCCTGCTATTCTCCCGTATGGCCCAGCCATTCATCGGGTACTCCATGACGTACTCCTTCAACAATCCTGCGGGAATGTGCCCGACCTGCCAGGGCCTGGGAACTATACGCAGCCTAGTGCTTGATCGCCTGCTCAACGTGGATCTCTCGCTGAATCAGGGCGCCATCAACTTTTCCACCTTCCAGCCGGGCGGCTGGAGACTGACCAGGTATACGGACTCAGGCTATTTTGACAACGATCTGCCCTTACGTGAGTGGACCAGCAGTGATCTTGACCTCCTGCTCTACGGGAAGAAGCAAAGACCGGCACACCCTAGTCCCAACTGGCACAAGACGGCCATGTTTGAGGGATTGGTGCCCCGAATCACCAAGACCTTTATCAACCAAAACGCCGACAAATACCAGCATGAGCTCGAGCAGGTTACACGAATCGCCCAGTGTCCTGACTGCCAAGGGGCCAGGGTCAACGCCAAGGTCCGCTCAGCCAAGATCGGCGGACTGAACATAGCTGACTGTTCTGCCATGAGCGTGGCTGACCTGCAGGACTGGCTGGGAAAAATTCATGACGATCAGGCTGACACCATTCTGCAGGACCTGAAGCGCAAGATAGTCAACCTAATAACGGTTGGTCTGGGCTACTTGAGTTTGGAGCGTGGCACCTCTACGCTTTCCGGAGGAGAGGGACAGCGTCTGAAAATCGCCAACTGCCTGAACAGCCCTTTGAATGATGTTCTCTACATCTTTGACGAACCGAGCGTTGGCTTGCATCCCCATGACCTGACTGGGATCAAGAAAATCTTCAAGGGCTTGCGGAACAAGGGCAATACGGTGGTGATCGTGGACCATGACCCCGAGCTCATCGCCATCGCCGATCATATCGTCGACATGGGGCCAGGAGCAGGCAGGGCAGGCGGACGCATCGTCTTCGAGGGGGACTACCAGTCTCTGCTGGAAAGCGGCACAACCACTGGCAGAGCCCTGTCGGATCCAGGCGTAGTGAGCGAACCAGCGGCGCCTTCACATGGCTTTTACACAATAGACAAGGTCACTGCCCATAACGTCAGAGAAGCCCGCGCCAAAATACCCAGGCATATGCTGACTGTGGTGACCGGAGTGGCCGGCTCAGGTAAGAGCACGCTGATCAGGGAAGGCTTCATGGCTCAGCACGATGCCATACTCCTGGATCAGAAGCCGATCAAGGCCAGTGGACGCTCCAACCTGTTGACCTACTTGGGCGTCTTCGACCCGCTGCGTAAGACCTTCGCCAAGGCCACAGGTGAATCCCCTTCACTCTTTTCATTCAACGCTGCTGGAGCCTGTCCGGTTTGCAAGGGCAAGGGAGTCGTCACCCTGGATATTGCTTACATGGGTGATACCAGCACTGTCTGCGAAAGCTGCCATGGAACCAGGTATTCAACGCAGGCTCTGTCTGCCAGATATCGCGGTTTCAGCATTGCTCAGGTGCTGAAACTGACTGCCAGCGAAGCTATGCACCAATATCGTGAAGTACTGGGGCCAGCCATGAAGGCACTGGAGGACGTCGGGCTGTCTTACCTATCCATTGGGCAAGCTCTCGATACGCTCTCAGGCGGTGAGTTGCAACGCCTCAAACTGGCCAAGCTGCTCAAAGACGGAATTCGTGAGACCTTGATTTTGGATGAGCCCACCAGTGGCCTGCACGAATCCAATATCTTGCAGCAGATTGCGCTCTTGCGCAAACTCATCGCGAGCAAAGGACTCACTATCATCGCCATAGAACACAACCTGCGCTTCATAGGTCAGGCTGACTGGGTGATCGACATGGGCCCAGGAGCCGGGAGCGCGGGCGGCAAGGTGCTGTTTGAAGGGGCTCCTCTTGCACTGATGCGCCGCAATGACACTCCCACAGCCCGAGCCATGAATGCCTATTTCGGCTTTACCAAGGATTCAGCAATGCAACCTTAAGCGGCTGCATTCAGATCAACAATAGTTCAGCAATCTTGCAGACGGCGCTTCTGCCTGCCATCCTGATCGAAATTGGCGTCATCCAGCCAGGTCTCCAACCGCTCTTTTACGGCCGGCCATTCACTATCAGTTATGGAAACCAATCCGTATCCCGAGTGCGGCCCTTGTAGACCATATCGTTTCTGAACCGGCCTTCAGCCTTGAATCCCAGCCTCAGCGCAGCCGCCCGGGAGGGCGCGTTGAGGCTGTCGCACTTCCACTCGTATCGGCGATAGCCCAAGTCCTCGAAGACATGCCGAGCCATCAGATACTGGGCCTCGGTAGCATGCCTGCTTCTTTGCAGCTCCCTGGTGTAGATGACATGGCCCATCTCGACGCTTCCCATATTCGCCCGAATCCGCATCAGAGCATACATGCCCAACAGAACCGACGAATCATGAAGCTTCACATGTTCGCTCATATCCGCGTCCTTCCCACCTGCAGACTGACCGGCACCAAATTCAGGTGCAGACGGCTTGCGGAGAATGGCAAAGAAGAGTGGATCCCGGCTTGCAATCATAGATGCGAAGTCTGAGTCGAATGCTGGTCTATCAGGGTAGAGGTCGTGGGTGCTATAGGTCATGATGGCTTCGTCACAATCCGGACCGAAAATCCGCTCATCAGAAGGCATCGCCTTGATTTTCTTCCAAGGGCACTACCAGAACGGTCCTGCCAGTCAAGTTGACAGGTTTCGGCATCATGGCCCCTGCAAACGAAACCGCATCACCAACGAGCTGTCCGAACTCATTGATCCTCATACCCGCATCTCCTCCCTTGGAACGATGCTCGCTCCGTCATCGTACGGAAGGGACGGCCCGTAAGCGCCGGCTATCATCCCGTACAATCCCGGCATTTAGGATACCGAGCAAACACCCCAAAAGTCCGTATGAATCCGCCTCGCACAACCACGTCTGATCACCCTTGCTGCCTCCTTTATCATCATGTCCACAAGATGATGATTCGCCGCCATATTTGTCCACATCCACTCAAGCGGAAGGAGCGATGTATTTGCGGGAATTAGACTGATACATAAGAGGAAATGATCCAGGAGCTTCAACCGGTATTCCTTCTGTCTACCGTCAGCATCGACCAAGGGAGTGATCACCATGTCCAAGGCTTTGATTGTCGTGGATGTTCAACCGACCTTCTGCGAAGGAGGCGAACTGGGAGTCGAGGGAGGCAACGCCACGGCTAGCAAAATCGCTTACTATGTCCACGACCATGCCGGGGACTACGCCTACATGGCCACCACCCAGGATTGGCACATCGAGCCTGGATCTCACTGGTCCGATCACCCGGATTTCGTGGACACCTGGCCCAAACACGGCGTAGCGGGCTCGCCCGGGGCGGAGCTGCATCCCAGTATTCGTGGGCTGGGTATCACCCATCACTTCAAAAAGGGTCAGTATTCCGCCGCCTACTCCGGATTCGAAGGTATCGAAGACAACACTGATCGGATCCAGAGTAGGGAGGAATTCGCTGCGGCCAAGTCATCAGGCGTCACCCTGGCCGATGCCTTGGCGCAAGCTGGCATCGACCAAGTGGATATAGTCGGCATCGCCGAATCGCACTGCGTCAAGGAGACGGCCCTAGATGCCGCGAAGCTGGGCTACCAGGTCACGGTCTGCGAGGATCTGACTGTCCCGGTCAGCGAGGATCAGGGCGTCGAGGCTCGAAAGGCCATGGCCCAAGCCGGCATTCGTCTTCTTTCCTCCAACGGCGACTAAAGGCAGTGACGGAGGAATTCACCAGGGCTGGATGGTGGGGCCTACGGTGAATTCCGATACATTGGTATCCTCAGGCTGATCAATGGCAAAGACCACCACCTGAGCCACCCGCTCGGGATCAATCTGGTAGCTGTCGTAGGTCTTATTCATATCAGCCAGGGTCTGCTTGTCCGTGATGGTCTCTAGTAGTTCAGTCTTAATGGCCGCCGGATAAATGGTAGAGGTACGAATATGCGTCCCCTCCTGGGCGGACTCCATCCTGAGCACCTCCATCAGATCACGCAGACCCCACTTGGTTGCCCCGTAGACCGCCCCGCCAGTATAGGCTTTGAGTCCAGCCACCGAAGAGGTGGCGATGAACTGACCATGTCGCTGCCCGATGAACTCCGGCAGGGCCGCAGCAATGCCGTACAGCGCGCCTTTGAGGTTGACGTCAATGGTCCTATCCCACTCGTCCACATGCAGAGCCGACAAGGGCGAGTTAGGCATGAGTCCGGCGTTGAGGAATACCACGTCCACTCCGCCGAACTGCTCCTTGGCGAAAGCCACGAAGTCCTTATTGGCCTGCCGATCGGTCACATCCAGAGCCATGGAGGCCGCCTGGCCACCGGCCTGAACGATGTCGTTGACGATTGTATCCAGCCGATCCTTGCGGCGAGCGCCCAGCACCACCTTGGCCCCTCGCTGCGCCAACAGCCTCGCTGTGGCCTCCCCGATGCCGGACGAAGCTCCAGTGATCAACACTGTCTTATCTGCAAGTGTCATAGTCCCACCTTTCCTTGATGTTCAGTCGGCCCGATGGTACAACCTCGAGTCGCTGGAAGTGCAAGTCACAAATGGGCCGCCTGTGACTTACCCATCAGAATCTGTGATTTCAAAATCGACAGACCGAACCGGCACGAGGCCACAAATCCCCCTACTAATAGCAAGAATCCGAAATAAAAGGACAATTTTACTGGTCGCAACCCAATTATCCAGCCTTAGTGTGAGACGTAAGGAGACAGCATCGGAGCTGCTTCGGGCCGCTCGACTCCCCCAGACATAACCTTAAAAGACAAAGGAGCAGGTAATGTCGTCAACCGAACAGGTCAAAATTTCGGACACCACCTTGGTCATTCCCACCTACGGAGTCGGCAAACCGGATAAGAATCCTCAATTTATTGAAAAACGCGTCTATCAGGGATCCTCGGGCAAGGTCTATCCGTACCCTGTAATCACTTCCATCAAAGACACCAAGGAAGACAAGTCATACAAAGCAGTCATCATTGAGAATGAATATATAAAGGTAACCGTGCTCCCCGAGCTAGGGGGCAGAATCCAATATGCCCAGGATAAGACCAACGGGTACGATTTCGTTTACCGAAACGATGTCATCAAGCCTGCACTGGTCGGCCTTACAGGACCGTGGATCTCGGGAGGCATCGAATTTAACTGGCCTCAACACCATCGCCCTACTACTTTCAGTCCAGTTGATTACCGTCTTGTCGACCTCGCCAATGGTGGCAAGGGTGTCCAATGTCATGATGTCGACCAGATGTACGGCACCGAGGTCGTCACTACAATCGCCCTCTATCCAGGTAAAGCGTACATAGCCATCACGGGAGATCTCTACAATGGCACAAGCCTTCCCCAGACTTTCCTTTGGTGGGCTAACCCAGCTGTATCTGTCAACGACCATACCAAGACGGTCATGCCTCCGGATGTGACAGCGGTGATGGATCACGGCAAACGCGACGTGAGCAGATATCCTATCGCCACAGGCACCTATTACAAGCACGACTATTCAGAAGGCGTGGACATAGGCAGATACAAGAACGTCCCCGTTCCTACCTCCTATATGGCTGCTGGAAGCAAGTACGACTTCGTTGGTGGATACGATTATGCAGCTCAAGCCGGCATCCTGCATTATGCCGACCACCACATCAGTCCCGGCAAGAAGCAGTGGGTCTGGGGTAGCGGTGATTTTGGACATGCCTGGGATCGGAACCTGACCGATGACAATGGGCCCTATGCCGAACTCATGACCGGTGTATTCACTGACAACCAGCCGGATTTCAGCTGGCTCAAGCCTTTCGAAACCAAACGTTTCACCCAGTATTTCATGCCGTATAAAGCCTGTGGTCTGGTTAAAAACGCTACATTAGATGCTGCTGTGAACATGGAGTTTGGCCCTGTTGATCCCGCGAAAGCCGCCGGAGAGACCGAAGGCGTCGATGGCAGCGGCTTGTCGGATGGGCAGGGCCGGGTAACCGTGTACGCCACACACCTTGTAGACCATGGTCTGGTCAAGGTCACGAATCGTAAAGGCGAGACCCTACTCGAACGAACCACTCGACTGAGCCCCGTCAATATCCTCACTGAAGAGTTCGACACTCATGGGGCGGCTCCCACAGACATGACCGTATCGGTCACTGACCAAGACACCGGCAAGGAACTCGTCTCTTACACTCCGGAACCAGATACTATCGACAAACTGCCCAGCCCCGCAAAAGCCGCACCCAAACCGAGCGATGTCGCCACCAATGAGGAGCTATTCCTAATCGGCACCCATCTCGAACAGTACCGCCATGCCACATATCGTCCCGATCCCTACTATCTGGAAGGACTGCAACGTGACCCCGGCGATGCCAGGATCAACAATGCCTATGGCCTGCTTCTGCTACGACGTGGCGTATTCGAAAAAGCAAAGGAACATTTCCAAAAGGCCATCGATCGCATAACCAGCCGTAACCCCAACCCCTATGATTCAGAACCATACTTCAATCTCGGCTTGGCCAATTGGTATCTGGGACTGGAAGATCAGGCATACGATGCCTTTTACAAGTCGACCTGGGATGATTCCCAGCAAGAAATGGGCTTCTTCTATCTCGCCGCAATCAGCGCACGCCGCGGCGACTGGTCTCAATCCTTGGACTTCGTCAACAGAAGCCTGGTGAAGAACTCCGAGAACATCAGGGCTAGAGGGCTCAAAGCCTACTTGTTGCGTAAATTGGGCCGAACTGACGAGGCCGCCAGCCAGGTGGAGAAGAACCTCGCCTTGGACGCATTTGACTTCGTCTCACAATACGAGCACTACCTGACCACAGGCAACAAACACGATTTGGACCTTACCCGGGGATTCACGAAGAACCACATCAAAGCAGCTCGCGAATACGCGTCCTTCGGAGCCTACGATGAAGCCTTGGCCATGCTGAACCAAGCCAAAGGCCAGGATCCGATGCTGGACTACTACAAAGGCTATTACCTGGCAGCCATGAATCGTACTGACCAAGCCAAGGAAGCTGTCCTGAAAGGCGAGGAAGACGACAGCTACTGCTGCTTCCCCAACACCTTGGACGATATTCAGGTCCTTCAGACTGCGATGAAGATGGGCGCCAACGCCAAGGCACCTTATTATCTGGGATGCCTTTATTACGACAAGCTTCAATCAGACAGGGCTATCAAGCTGTGGCAGACCAGTGCTCAGAACGATCCGAACTTCCCCACTGTCCACCGCAATTTATCCCTGGCATACTATAACAAGCGACATGACCAAGCCGGTGCCCTAGAGCAGATGGAAAAGGCCTTCAGCCTCGATCCAACAGATTCCAGCATTTTCCTGGAGCTGGATCAACTCCGCCGGATGCTTGGATGGACCTACAGCCAGCGTCTGGTCGAATACCGCCGCAATCTCAACGCCGTTCAAGAGCGAGATGACTTGTACATCGAGTATCTGACAGTGCTCAACATGACCGGCAACTATCGCGAAGCCTATGAACTGATGGGCAAGCGACATTTCCATCCTTGGGAAGGCGGAGAGGGGAAGATCACAGCCCAATACCGCATCAGCCTGACGCTCATGGCAAAGGACGCAATGAATGCCCAAGACTGGCAAACAGCTAAGGATCTGCTGACCAAGGCCCAGTCCTACCCAGAAAATCTGGGCGAGGGAAAGCTCGAAGGACAGAAAGACAACGATCTGCATTATCTCTTAGGCCTGGTCGAGGCACACATGGGTCATGATGATGCCGCAAAAGCTCAATTCCGTCAAGCGACCATCGGACCGGACGAGGTCAAGGGGGCAATGTTCTATAATGATCAGCCTGCAGAAATGATCCTGTACCAGGGCCTAGCCCATGCTGCACTGGGTGAACACGGACCTGCCAATGCCAGGTTCTACCGCCTGCTGGACTTCGGCGAACAGCACCTGAACGATCAAGCAGCTATAGAATACTTCGCAGTATCCCTTCCTGACTTCGTAATCTACGACAAAGATTACACAAGAATGAACCACATTCATTGCTTGTATGTCATGGCCTTAGCCAACATCGGATTGGGCAAGGCGCAAAAGGCGTCGGATCTGCTCGCCAAGGCTATGTCCGAAGATCCCAGCCACATCCAGGTCAACCTATTTAGCGACGAACTCTCACATCGACATATATTGATGAACAGTTCCGCCGCAACCAAGGCGGCAGCATGAAAGCAGCGGACATGTCTGCCAGCGAATTCGGTAGATTAGACGATGACAGAGTCGCACACCTGTTCAAGCTCCAGAACGGACAGGGACAATCGGCAACAATCACCGATTTCGGAGCGCGGCTCGTCTCTTTCCTCACCCCGGACAGTGCAGGAGAACTTAGGCAAATAGTCCTGGGATGCCCGGATTTAGCGAGCTATTGCGCCGACACCTGCTGTCTGGGTGCCATCATCGGACGCAATGCCAACAGAATATCCAATGCCCAGTTTCAGCTGAATGGACGCACATACCGATTAGAAGCGAACGACGGCAAGAACAACAACCACAGCGGCCCTGACGGTTACGAGCACCGGCTGTGGACGACTGATTCGTACGACGACCGGCATGTCACCTTGAGGATGGATACCTCAGACGGCGATCAAGGCTTTCCGGGAGCCATGTCGATCACGGTATGCTACAGACTTCAGGATGACGGACTCGAAATAACTTTCGAAGGCGCCACGGATACAGACACCATATGCAATCTCACCAATCATGCCTACTTCAATCTGGATGGCGATGGATCTGGCAATATTCTGGATCACACACTGCAGATAAATGCAGATACGTTCTGCCCCATCCTCGGTGAGGATGCCATACCAACAGGCTCTCGACAGGCCGTGGCCGATACTCCGATGGATTTCAGGAAACCCTGCAGCATCGGTGAGCGGCGCGATCAGGCTTTCGACCAGATCAGACTTGGGCACGGCTACAACCATGCCTATCCGATCGACAAAAGCCCCCGGCAGTTCGGCCATATGGCCACACTAGCCAGCGCGAAGACCGGCATTCGACTCGACGTCTTTTCTGATCTACCCGCAATCCAGATCTACACCGGTGACTATCTGAGCAACACCCGAGCTAGAGATGGCCACTGCTATGGGCCTAGGGAAGGCATAGCGCTTGAGTGCGAATTTGTACCCAACGCCATCAACAGCGACGACCCCATAAAACCCATCTTGAGAGCAGGCGACATTTTTGCCGCCAGGATCTACTACCGAACGAGCATCATCTCTTGAAACAACAGCGATCCGTCAACAACATAGAAAGAAGTTTCCCACATGTCTCATCCAACTAAAACCGGCATACCGCCGGCAAAAGGCTTATCCAACGGCAATAGGATCAAACTCATTATCGTTTGTGCGGCCGCTGCCGTCGGCGGATTCATGTTCGGTTACGACACATCCGTCATCAATAGCGCCGTCAAGGCACTGACCAGTCCGGATTCCGGATTCGGCGTCACAGGCTTCATGTCCGGATTCACGGTTTCATCGGCGCTCGTCGGCTGCGCTGTAGGAGCTTGGTTTGCTGGCAAACTCGCCGATCGCTACGGTCGCACCAAGGTTCTTATCGGCGCATCCATACTTTTCGTGGCCTGCGCCTTGGTATCGGGCCTGACAAGCAACGTTTGGGTGTTCTTCATATTCAGATTCCTAGGAGGGATCGGGGTCGGCTTCACCTCCGTCATCGGGCCTTCATACATATCGGAGATCGCTCCTCAGAATCTGCGCGGCATGCTAGGTTCCATGCAACAATTCGCCATTGTCCTTGGACAAATAGCAGCTTTAGGCCTCAATGATCTGTATGCGATGGGCGCAGGCGGTGCTGAAAAGACCTGGTGGCTGGGTCTGGCGGCTTGGCGATGGATGCTGATGACTATGGCTCTGCCAGGCATACTCATGTTCGTGGTGGCACTGATGCTTCCGGAGTCCCCAAGATACCTGGTGATGAAAGGGGAGAACGAAAAGGCCAGGACTATCCTCTCCGAAATCACAGGCGAGCCCGATCCCGACGACAAGGTTCAGGAAATACGTGGAACCATGCTCGAACGTCCGGCGCGCTTGTCTGATCTGAGAGGCGATTGCTTCGGATTGCGCAAGGTCATGTGGGTGGCAATCGGAGTAGCCATGCTGCAGCAGCTCCAAGGTACGAACGTTATCATGTTCTATGATTCGTCCATGTGGCAGATGGTCGGATTCTCCGAGCAAAGCGCATTGCATATGTCGTTCATTCGCACGATCTTCGCTCTCATTGCAACCATGATCGGCATGGCCTACATCGACAAGATCGGTCGGCGCAAGCTGCTGACGATTGGCTCCGTAACCATGACCATTGGTCTGGCGCTTATGGCCGTAGGGTTCTTCACCGGCAAAGTGGTCAACGGTGAAGTGAACGTGACCACAGGCTGGGCCTGGTTCTTGCTGATCGTAGCCAATGTATTCTGGTTCTGCTATTCCGCTACCTGGGCACCTGGCATGTGGGTCGTCATCTCCGAAGTGCTGCCAAACTCCATTCGCGCCATAGGAGTGTCAGTGGCGACTTTCTTCTGCTGGATTGCTTCAGCCGCCTGTAACTGGGTGTTCCCTTCGATGCGTGACGGGATTGGCTTGGGCTGGTCCTACGTGATCTTCGCCCTTTTCGGCGTAGTAGGTTTCCTCCTAGTCACCAAGGCCCTGCCCGAAACCAGCGGCGTGGCGCTAGAAGACATGAGCGAGAACTGAAACCGGGCCCTACACGGGCATTTTGATGATGGCAGGGGCCATAACCACACGGCTCCTGCCATCATCCTTACCCACTTAAGGACCAGACTTATAGCATATCGTTAAGGAATATGGACAAAGAGGAACAGTAATCATGAAACCCGCCGAGCACTTCATCGACTTGGCCAAGTCGGACTTCGTCATGCGAATTCCTTCAGCCACAGCCCGGCGTACATTTCTTTACTTGCTCAGATCTGGCATGTTCAGCTACCAGCCCGGCTATCGTCTTGATCGCCGGTCCTTTGACAGTTTTCTCGTCATGCTAGTGCTCTCAGGATCCATGGATTTGGATCTGCCTGCAGGTCATTTGCGGGCCGTGGCTGATCAATTCGTTCTCGTTGACTGCTATTCCCGCCATCGTTATGGGACTGACACTAAAACGGACGTGTTGTGGATGCACTTCGATGGAATAACGGCACGACCGTATTATGATTTGATCACAGCAAAACTTGGAAACGTAATTACCCTTCGCAACCCTTCATATGCGCGGACTCAGTTGCGTGAAATCCACGATATGGCCACGGATCAAGGTGGATACTCCGAACCGGAGATGGCTCGTCATATTACCGATCTGCTCACGGAATTTGCTGTAGAGAACAAGCCTGGAGTCACAGCAAAGCGCTCACATACCATCGATGACTCGATAGCATACATCGCCGATAATCTCAATCAGTCACTAACGGTGAGCTCACTGGCAGAACGGGCATATATGAGCGAATACCACTTTATTCGCATCTTCAAAAAACAAACAGGTCTGACACCTCACGCATATATCACTGCTTCACGTATTGATGTGGCCAAGTTCCTACTTGCCAACAGCGACCTTTCCCTGGACGAAATCCGCAAACAGTGCGGATTCTCTTCGATATCAATCCTGTGCACCACTTTCAAACATCAAGTAGGTATGACTCCTATACAGTACCGCCGTCAAAGCGGTGATTACTGAGTGTTCGCTACTCTTCAACATTCAAAAATCCTATTAGGATAATTCGTGCCCATATTGGCATCCTCATCGCGGATTCCGCAACAACATATTGGTATCATCCCACGCAATTCGACCTGCGCGCTATGCTAAGCGCAAGCATCCTTTTGCTGGTTTTAGGCTGTCTGGCAGTTCTACGTCTGCGGATTCATCATGGGCGTGGGCATGCCGGCTGTACTTTACCTAGCCGTACCCATCTTGATCAACGCATGGTTCTGCAAGCGCATCGGATTCAATATAGGTTTGTGCATGGTCTTCACAGGTGTAGGTGGTGCTATTTTCAACCAATTAGGCAACTTGATCATCCAATCCGCACCCGACGGATGGAGACGTAGATGCCTGACCGTTGGACTTATCATCCAGGTCGCCGCTCTTCCATTTACCATATTCGTCGTCCGCTCACATCCATCAGACCTAGATCTGCAGCAAAACCCACGAGCAAGGGCTAACAGCGCATCAGGCCATGCGTACCCCGGCTTTCTGATCCTTGGAGATATTCTGCGTACTGATCACCATTGATCAGACTGTCTACCAATTCCTGCCCCCCCCCTATGCGACATCCATTCCCTCCATGGCCTCCATGGCAGGTCTGATTGCCTCCTCCTGCATGATTGGACAAGCAATCGGCGAGATCACACTTGGATTCATCAACGACCGGAATGCGGTCCTTGGTTTAGGGGGGGGGGAGATCAGTAGCGGACTGATGGGCATCTTTGCGAGCTTTCACCAACCAGGGCATCCTGCTGCTGCTCGGTTCTTTCGGATTTGGATTCCGTATATACCTGCACGACGGTCGAAACACCTCTGTTGGTGCGCTCGGGCTTCGGAACCTTGGACTATACGGAGATTGATGCCTGCGTACAGATGGACGGTTCCGCAGCCTCAGCCGTCGCAGCGATCCTCTGGGAAATAATTGTTGACCGCCACATGGTTGTGCCATACTGCTCACCTTGAGCGCGCTGATCATGGTAACAGCTCTGACAACTGGCTCTCTTCCACTGGTCGATGGCCACAGGATAGAGAGCCTGTATACATGAAATAATTTTTACAGTAATTTCTGTATCGCTGCTTGTTCAAAGATAAGGTACTAAGCTACAAAGGCCGATGAGTGCGGATACGTTATTAACCCAAACTAATTCGTGAACAATACAGTTGGCATCATGCTGATTTACGCCATATAGCATCGCTTTTGAGGTCGAAAAATCTCATCGAGTTACAGCCAGCAGGCTTGGCGAAGCAGTAATACAAATCCACATACCAACCGCAGGAGACGTATCATCCCGAATGGCTCATGCAGCAACCATCAGTATGGGAGTATGGGCATGCCATAGCATACGATGAAATACGACAGCACATCTCTATAAAGGAGTGGATATGACTGATCGTCTACAAGGTAAGGTAGCCATCATCACCGGAGGAACCGGCGGCATGGGCGTGGGCATCGCCGAATGCTTCGTCCGCGAGGGGGCCAAGGTGGCCCTTACCGACATCAAGGAGACCGATGCCTCCCGCAGCTTCATGCAGGAGCATCCCGGGCAGGTCGTCTTCCACACCTTGGACGTGACGGACGAGGACCAGTGGGTCTCTACCATCGACACCGTTGAAAAGGAGCTGGGCCAGCTGACCACCGTGGTCAACAACGCCGGCGTCGGCGACAAAGGCGTCACCATGGACGAGGAAAGCTACGATGACTGGAAGAAGATCATCGCTATCAACCTGAACGGAACCTTCCTGGGCACCAAGCATGGCATGCGGGTCATGAAAGGCCGCGGCGGATCCATTATCAACATCTCCTCCATCGAGGGCTTCGTGGGCCTGAGCCGGGCCGGAGCCTACAACGCCAGCAAGGGCGGCACCAGGCTGCTGACCAAGTCCGCCGCTCTGGATTCCGCCAACAACAACTACGGTGTTCGCATCAACTCGGTCCATCCCGGATTCATCAAGACCCCTCTGATCAGCCAGAGCCTTGAGGACAGGATGAGCAAGCTGACGCCCCTGGGTCATATCGGCGAGCCCCAGGACATCGGCGAAATCTGCGTCTACCTGGCCAGCGACGAATCCAAGTTCGCGCTGGGTGCCGAATTCGTTGTGGACGGCGGATTCATCGCCCAGTAAGGAGTTCCAGTAAGGAATTGCCCCAACCCCTTCTTCTGCCAGTCCGCTTCACAGTGATACAAGCGGCTAGGCTGAAGGAGGGGTTCACTTATGCCCTCAACGAGGGGGCGTCATGCGACTGTGGCATCAAGATTTGATCCGGCTGCTTCCCAGACAGCAGCTGCTGGGCCAGCATAGGGAGATCACCGCCCTGCGGGGCCTTGGATGGGGTCGACAGCATGCCACCGTTGACTATGTCTTCGACCACTGCCCATATAAGCTCTTTCAATTTCATCTATTAGTCATGGCAACGATGCGCGAGCGCGGCTACCTTCCTGATCCCGCCTGGTATGATCCGTTCTACCGCGGCAGGCACTGCCCGCCATACAAGGATCTGACTGCCGTGCCGTTGACGAACCCCATCTACCCCGAGCACGATGCAGCCTATCTGCAGGAATGCTTGGAGAATCTGGCGGGCAAGGGCATCCATTTGCCCTAAAGGCGATCCTCAGGGCCGGTGTCGACTGGCTGCTGTGGCCATAAAATTCACTGACGTGTACGGCAATATTTGGGAACGGCTGTTTGAATCCGAGTATCTGCCCAAAGATTGTGCTTCGCCCGACAACCGGTTGGCGGAGTTTTGCCAACCGAAGGGCGTCATTCCCGAGTGAGCCTAGACACCGGGGGCACCAGGAGGGTAACCGCCACCAGCAAGAACGCCAAGGGCAACAGCGCCGGCCTGACACCGGTATGGTCGGCCAGGAATCCAATAGCCGGAGGGATGATCCAGGAGACCCCGTAGTAGGCAGTGGAGATGACCGAAGCACGCTGGGCCGCCACGGCTGGATCCTTGGTTGCCAAAGTAGTAACAATGGGTACGCCCAGAGCAGCTCCGACACCCCAAATTCCAGTGCCCACAAGGCTCAACACAAAAGAGGGCGAAAGAGCATAGACCAGGATGCCCAGAGCCGAGACCAGGAGGGTCAGGACCAGCGAGCGCATGTTCCCCAACCGCTCGATCAGATGTGTCCCCAACAGCCTTGAAACGATCATGGCTGCAGCGAAAATCGTGGGAGCAAGACCGGCTTGAGACTCAGGGACGCCGAAGGCATCGACCAGGCCAATACCGCTCCAGTCGTTGACGGCACCCTCGCTGGCCTCCAGGGCCACGTTGATCAGGGCAAGCATGAGCACCAGGGCATCGCCCCAGGCCGCCAACTGCTTGCCGAAGGCGGACGATTGCCCTGAACCCGCCTGCTGATCCGAACGTCGGTCGTCAGCGCCGCCCTTGTAATCCCCTAGAGGCTGAGCCGGGCAGAGCAGAACGCAGGCGATCACCAGAGCCAGGCTGACCAGCGCATTGACTGCTAGGTGCGCACCTATGGCCACACCCAGATGAGACAGGAGCGAGCCCAGTCCCAAGGCAAGAAACATGCCCAAACTATATGAGGCATGAAAACGCGGCATTATGGACCGAGAGGAGAAGCGCTCCACTGCACCCGCCTCGACGGTGTTGACCGTTCCCCAGAGGCTGATCCCCGCCGAATTGAAGAGCAGTCCCAAAACCACCCCGGGCACCGAGCGCAGAGTGACAGCCAAGGCCGCGATTACCATGCCCAGGCACCAGGTGGAGGCTGCCAGCAGCATGGCCCGCCGCACGCCCAGCCGATCAGTCAATACACCCGAGACCAGCATGCCGACCAGAGCGCCGCAGCCTCCCAGGATGGTCATCAGAGCCAGGCCCGAAGGCTGCAGACCGAGACTTGCCTTGACTGTTGGCAGTCGAGAAATCCAGGCCGAAGTACCGATGCCCATGATGATGAAAAACCCGTAAACGGTCGACCGCTCGCGCATTCCGTGACCTGGAGGACCGACCGCCGAAGGCTCACGATGATCCCGTTCACTCATGCGGGCCTCCTTGCTCTGTCCATTGTTGACCCTTTTTTCTCCGGAGACGCACAGCAATAGCGGAATCATAGCCAAGGATTCTGTATACTGTTCCACAGCACTTTTATCGGATGACTTGAGAACCATCGTAGACAGTCGACCGGATGACCCGAAGGGGATGCCCGGCCCGACGCCCCAGTCGGTCGTCGGCGCTCAAAAGGAGAAACGTGGCAAAGGGTAATTTGAGCGGAAAAGTCCTGGCCGGCCTGTTGGCTATGGCCACGTTAATACCCACTATGGCCTTAGCCGATGGTGGACAGACAGCTGATGCCCAGACCTCCACCTCCACATCAACATATGCAACGACACAAGCACAGCAGACATCGTCCACGTCGACCCAAACCTCGACTCCACAGTTAAACACCGCCGCGTCCGGGGCAGCCCAAACCGCTCAGAAGTCGGAGTCAACCTCATCGAGCCAGGCCGCGCCCATACAACCCAGCACAGGGCCGACCACCAAATCGGCAATCAAGGACATGCTGGACACCGACGACGCCGTGGTCACCACACTGTCCCAAGCATCCCGCTCCACTGGCACGGCTCCTTTCGACAACGACAACAACCCCGGCGACGACCACGATGCAGACAATGACATAGTGCGCACTTTCGATAAGGTGTCCTACACCTACTCTTTTGCCGTAAATACCCGCAGCGAGACAACCAGCTATCGCCGAGGCCGAATAGGCTTCCAATTCAAACTGAGCCAGCCTGAGGACCAGGTCACCTTTGATGTGAATTCCATGGGCTGGGTGGACACTACGCCGGAATACCAGCCAAAGCAAACTACAGAGACTATCGACGGTCATCCGACACGGGTGCTTACCGTTTACAGGCTACTCACCGCCCCACAGAATTTGCCTACCGTTATTCCGGGATCCTCCAGCGTCACTCTGGTCCTTCGGGTCCGAAGCATGCCCAATGGCAGCAAATTCGCCCCCGAGGTCCAAGCCTGGGGCGCTCCGAATACCACCACCAAGACCGATCCTGCTTCAGCCACATCCGATCAGGTCACCGTGTCGGCCAAGCTTAATCTGAACCTACGAATCACTGGCGGAACCAATGAAGGCTCCGGCAACCAAACCTTCGACTTCAACACCCCAGCCGCCAGCAATTACCCCAACCATGAGCTGGGTAAGCGCAAGGGGATAATCAGCAAGTTCAACTGGGCCGTTGACATGCGTTGGCCCGATCGAACCAAGGGCCTCAAGGGTCTGGAGGTTCCCACTGGCCCCATTACCTTTTCCCTGTCACTGAGCAATTTGTGGCAGACCGCTGGCGGAGATGCCTACCCGAAGATAGCGGATCTGCAACCCTACTTCTGGGACATCGGCACCATCGACGGCGACTTCAACAACAGCGGACGCAACACCGGCGATCAGGGCTGGAGACCCACTCTCAGCAACTATGGCTATGCCCGATCCACGGGTGGCACGGCTGGAAAGGACCAAGTCCAAGGCAATGGTCAATACACCGTGGCTGAACAGCGCAACAGCCAGGGCCTCAGGCTGGACCTGACTTTGAAGGACTATAAAACCAACGACCCCTTCCCCTACCTGGGACACACCTATGCACCAGACGCCAAGTGCACGCCTGCCCTGGCCTCGACTGACTGCACGCGACAAGAAGTGGCCGAAATCTCCACTGGTTACCTATATGTCTTCAACCCCTCCACTGTCGACGGCAAGGACGTGGCCAACTACTATGGACAGACCGGCCTCAGCCTGCAGAGCAAGGTCGACGACGGCAACCTGAGTGCGAAATCGCTATCAAACCAGTCTTTACCCCATGCCTCTGGCCCCACGGACACGTCAAACCAACCCGACCAGTCCGATGACATGTGGCACAACGTCATCTTCACGCTAGGCTCCAACACAATAAAGGCAGGCATCAGCAACATCATTCAGTACAGTTGCATGACGGCTCCTAACTATTTTGATGACGGCGTGGACTGCGGGTGGTGGACTGCTCCTGACAATCTACGGGGGACCGACTCAGCAGTCGCAGGGACCAAAGTGCGGGTAACGGCCGGTTTTAACTTCAAAACCAGCAGGGCTGATCTGCCTCTGCTGGGAATGTCCTTGGTCAAGATCGACCCAAAGGTAGTTGGACTGCCAAACTCCGACGGTCTGGATCTTCCTTGGGGCAACGGCATCTGGCAGAACGGCAAATACAATGATCCAACGAGCGATAAAAACCCGTTGCTGGATCTGGTCATGTACGCCACCAAACCCGACGGGAAAGACTGGAAAAACGACACTGAGCAAGCCAATGCCGACATAGAGGATCTGAACTTTTATAGCACGCAGGAGGATGCAAAGAAGCATGGCACGGTTGTAGGCATCCTGCTGGGCGGGCGCACCGCCGCGCCCTCCAGGTTTGCCGAAGAGAATTCCCGATTCGGCTTCGGCGGATTTGTAATCAACGTCCTCCCCGATGCCAAAGTAAGTTCGGTAGCCCAGCTGACATCAGTTTCACGCACTTTCACCCGCAGTCAATTAGCAGCTATGGCCGGGCTAAGCCCCGAGAACTCCAGCGATCAGGAATGGGAGGAGTGGGCCAAGAAACAGAACCCCTACGATCTGGCCAAAATCAAATCTCCCGTCTTAGCCACGTCAGTCGGAGGCTATACCAAGGCCAACTATGACCAAATAAACGGTTACCTGGGCGGAGACACCGGCGGCAATGAACACGGGGACAGCCTCTATGTAGCCGGCGAAACCAACACCATCTCCAACGCCGTAGCACAAACAAGCACCAATTCCAAACCCAAAGAATACTTTGACATAGACAGCGATCAACGGTTCGTTGACTGGCGGCTAACCATCAACACCGGCACATCAGCTTCCCAAGCCAACAAGGGCGCCCAAACCGAACTCTACATCACCGACAAACTACCGGCAAAGCTCCACTACATCCCCGGCAGCGCCCGATTGGGTGGCACATATACGGAAGCCACGCCTGAAATGGGCCACATAGAGGGCGGAACCGCCTGTGAGCCATCAGTGAGCACGGACCCCGGAACCGGAATCACCACTCTGTCCTGGACACTGACCGACATCCCTGTGGACGGCAACAACCGCGTCATCCACTTCTCCACCTCCCTGGGTGACCTGACTGACCCTAACAAAGACATCGGCTCCAACGAAGACCTGACGACCTCTGCCACAGTTCAGTCAAAACAGAATATGTCCCAGCCCAACACATACTTGAAGACCGCCGATTCCTTCACCATCCACGCTTGGCGGACCAACACCACCAGCCTTTCCACCTCGGCCGTACAGGACACTAATGAAGCCGGTACACCAATTGGCTTCACCAACATGCTGAGCAGCACCTCAGGCAGTGGCAAGCAGCATCACTATGCCATCGACATCATGCCGTACAAACAGACAAGCGGCAAACCCGACTTCCACGGGGAACCTACTTTTGCCGATATGAACGTAAAAGCTTCGGCGGGGGCTAGTCTGAGCCGAATCACCATACGCTACACCACAGATTCTCGATGGCGGGTGAATGACACGAGTTCCATACAATCCCAGGAATACCTCTCTTGGGACGAGGCTGACTTGGACACAACAAGTGGCGAAGTGAAAATGCCTGCAAACGTGGTCGCCTGGGCCTTCATCATCGATGGGCAGCCCAACCAATTCCGCTATGACATTACTTTCCATATAAACCCCGGAAACAACTCCTCCGGCGACCTCTATCGGAATCGCTGGGGCAATGCACTGAACCAAATGCCGGCCCAGGCCATGGTTGTTCAACGTTCCATCAGTGGCATCGTATGGTACGACGTCAATGGGGACGGCACCCGCTCTTCGGAAGATATTCTGCTTAAAGATGTCAAAGTGACCCTGCTCAACGATTCTGACGACAAGCCCGCCAAGTCGGTCGTCACCCCACATGATGATCTAAGCACAAAATCTGATTCCCAGGGCAAGTACGAACTGACCAATATACCGGCAGGGCAATTCCATCTGCGGTTCGACCCCGCTCCGAGTACAAACTGGATCCACCTGTCTACGACAATCCAGAAGGCCAGCGGAGCCAGCCCGAGCGAAAACTCCTCAGCCAGCGACATACTGGAGGACGGAACCATGAAAGGCGCCGTCATCAAGGATATTAAGTTCCAGAAGGCCGAGGATATGGTGGACGCGGCCAGCCAATCCCTGGATTTCAACAACTGCGGCCTGACAGGCACAATGGACACCAATGAAGTGTCTGCAGGAGTCAAAGTACAGATCCAAGGCAGGAACTGGCTCAACTCAGACTCCTTCACACTGGCTGTCGAGCCCCTGGATAACGCACCGTCCGCAGCGTTGCCCAGCCAAATCACCATAGATGCCGACAACAAAAATGCCCAGGTGCCTGTCAACGTGTCTGCTCTGCCCGACGATGGCGGCTACGAGTATCGTATACACCAGGAAACCGGCTCCATTCCTGGCCTGACGTATGATCAGAGCACTGCAATCCTGACCATCACTTTGACAACCGATGCAGCTCAGTTACACCGTACCGCCAAGGCGCAGTGGACTGACAACAAGGGCAAGAAGACAGACACGGCGGTCTTCACCAACACCTACCAGGCCAAGCCGGCCACGGTCAGGCTCACCGCCTCCAAGCATCTGGAAGGCCGGGGCCTGAAAGCCGGGGAGTTCGACTTCCTCCTGCAGAACACCAAGGGCGGGAAGCCGACCCAGGCATCCAACAAGGCCGACGGGACCGTCGCATTCCCCGACCAGACCCTGACCGAGGCCGGCGACTACACGTACTCCGTGAGCGAGGCCCAGGGCAGCCTGCCCGGCATCACCTACGACCAGAAGACGCACCGGATCACCGTCCACGTCACCGACGACCAGCAAGGCCAGCTCCAAGCCACCATCGACGGCAACAACCCCACCTTCACCAACCATTACCAAGCCAAGCCGGCCAAGCCCGTCATCACCGCCACCAAGCACCTGCAGGGCCGGGACCTGAAGGCTGACGAGTTCACCTTCCATCTGTACGACGGGGAGACCGGCCATGAAGCGGGCTCGGCATCCAACGACGCCCAGGGCAGGATCGCCTTCAACGACCTGACCCTGGACCAGCCCGGCGACTACCACTACACCATCCGCGAGGACCAGGGCAGCCTGCCCGGCATCACCTACGACCGGCACGCGGCCACGGTCGACGTCCACGTCACCGACGACCTCAACGGCCAGCTCCAAGCCACCATCACCAGCAAGGACACCACCTTCACCAACACCTACCAGGCCAAGCCGGACAAGCCAGACAACTCCGGAGGACATGACAAGCCGAATCCACCGGTAGAACCGAGCAAACCGAGCGAGTCCGATCATGCATGCAACAAACCAGATCAAACCAGTTCCAACAGCCAAAAACCGGTGCCAGGAAACCAATCTTCTGATGACCAAGCAAAGCCATCTGCAGATTCCCAAGCCCTAGCCGCCTCAGGCTCAGACATAGTCATGCCTGTAGCGCTGGCTATCGGCACTGCCGTCCTCGGCCTGGCACTGATGTGCTTGTTGCGGCATCGCGGGGATCAGGATGCTGACCTAGGCTAATCGTTCCCCGCACGAGAACACAGCTGGGCCTCTTCTTCACTAGTGACAGGCACCTATGGCGAACCTCACGGTTCCCTGCCCCTATCTGCAGGCGAAATTTGCTATTCTTGCAAGTGGAAGGAATCTTGCATCCAGAGGTCACCGTCGACGATGGACGGTCACCTGAACGGTCATGGCCCTGCACGGTCATGATGTCGATTGTCACACGTGCAGGCCGTCACACAGAAAGGTCAGTCATGGCAGACGATACAGTCATTGTTGTTGATACTTCCATGTTCGAAAAAGACGCCGACGCGAAAACCGCCAAGGCTAACGAGGTCGCACGCAAGTACGGCATCAGCGACGAGGCCCTTAAGAAGGTCGAGGATTACAAGGATCAGTTAAGCTACCACCAGGCATGGGATTTGCCATTCCTGGGCTACGTGGACGAGGACGGCTATGGATATGCCTACGTACCCAACAAGGCTGTCGCAGCCGATGGATGGGATGCCCACAAGGCCTTCCTGGATCTGCCCGATGACGTTCAGACGGCTTTCGCCATCCGCATGCTCTTCACCCATCGCGACGTCGACCGCCACGGTGCAGAGATGTTCCTTCACCACGGCCGCGGGCTGACAGTCCGCTTCCAGGAGCCCACCTCAGCCAGCTACTGAGCCTGAGCTACCTTAACTCACTCGACCCCCGGTCCTGTCGTAATAACCCCCTGACAGGGCCAGGGGCTTTTCCATGCCGACAATCAAGGCAGAAGCCCCATCCAGGCAGGAGCTAGCACACCGACGCAGGCTCCGACGATCGGCCCGGCAAAGGGTATCCAGGCGTAGCTCCAGTCCGCATCCTTCTTGCCGGACATGGGCAAAAGGCAGTATGCCAATCGAGCGGAAAAGTCACGTGCCGGATTCATGGCCGCACCGGAAACCCCGCCGAGGGCCATGACCAGAACCGTGATGACCAGGGCCACGCCCAAGGGCCCAACCTGGGTAGGAGTCCCCCCATTGAGGAAAACCCAGGCAACCAGAATGGCCGTGCCGATAGCCTCCGATGTCAGATTCCAGAAATTCGAACGTATGGCCGGCTTGGTACAGAAAACCATAAGTTTGGTATCCGTATCGGTCGGAAGTTCGAAATGCTTGCGAGTGCCCAGGTAGCCCAGGCAGGAACCAAAGAAAGCCCCCAGGAACTGGGCGGAAATAAAAATGGCCACGTTGGCTAAGGTAACCGGAATGCCACCCTTGCCCACAGCCAGACCGTTCAAAGTCGCTTGTGGATCAATCCAGTGACCGACCACCCTGGCCAAGGTCACAGCCGGATTGAGATGGCCGCCCGTTCTCCACCCCGCATATACGCCTACATAAACAGCAAGACCCCAACCCAATGAAGCGTTGATCCAGTCGGCCCGATAGGCCCCTGTCTTGGGGAGTGACCTGCTGGCTGCGACCATGACCGCGATGGCCATCATAATGGCTGTACCCATAAACTCTGAGCAGAACATCTGCACACCGCTGATCATGCTTTCCCTCCAAGCTTCCTGCCATCAAAGGAGCTGAAGGTGACCAGACTCCCAGAACCGAATAGTCAACTGCTGCCAAACCGACAAAACCACCGGTGGAGCAACCAACAATCTGCTCATACATATAGTCTTTCGATTTGACTAATACATCAAGAATAACCGAAGCCGTGGCCCAAGGGTCTCCTCACCATGATGCTGTATTCATGACCATTGACCAGTAGATCAGCAGCCGTTTCGGATCAGCCCAGCAGGGCCAGGAGGTCTTTTCTGCTCAGCCTGGCCACGCTGGCAGCACCGGTGGAGGCAGCCGAATCGACAAAGCGCGATGCCAGGTCGCTCTTGCTGTGCTGCAGGTTGAGGATGCGCTCCTCGATGGTGTCCTTGGCGACGATCTGGTAGACGTTGACGTCCTGGGTCTGGCCGATCCGGTGGGCGCGGTCGTTGGCCTGCTCCTGGGCTGCGGCGTTCCACCAGGGGTCCGCATGGACCACCACACAGGCTCCGGTCAGGTTGAGCCCGGTGTTGCCGGCCTTCAGGGAGATCAGGAAAACCGGCGTGGCATCCCTATTGAACTGTTCCACCAGCTCCAGCCGCCGCTTCTTGGAGGTGGCGCCGGTGATCAGGTCGTAGGACACGTCCAACCGACGGAGCCGCTGGGCTATCAGGTCCAGGTAGGAGGTGAACTGGGAGAAGATCAGCATCTTGCGTCCGGCATCCTGGCAGGAGGCCACCAGATCCTCGATGGCATCCAGCTTGGCCGAATCGCCGCGCCGGTCTCTACCCTGATCCTGATAGACCAGACGCGGATCGCAGCAGACCTCCCGCAGCCTGGTCAGCTGGGCCAGGACCTGAATCTTGCCGACCTCGTACTCCTGGTCGCGCTCTTTGTTGAGGGTAGCCCTCAGCTCCTGCTCCAGGGCCGCATAGAGCTTGCGCTGATGACCCTGCAGGGGCACGCTGATCACGTTTTCGATCTTCTCGGGCAGATCCGTCAGCACCTGTGACTTGAGCCGGCGCAGAATGAAAGGCCCCACCAGGGCCTGGAGCCGGGACTGGGCATCCTGATCGCCGCTGAGTATGGGCATTTCGAAGCGGTCCCGGAACCGAGAGTATGGACCCAGCATCCCCGGCATCAGGAAGTCAAAGATGCTCCAAAGCTCAGACAGCCGGTTCTCGATGGGCGTGCCGGTCAGAGCGAACCGGTGCAGGCTGTCCAGAGCGCGTACGGCCCGCGCGGCCTTGGTGGCATGGTTCTTGATGTACTGGGCCTCATCCAGAACCAAGGCATACCAGGGCAGGCTCCGATACCGGTCCAGGTCCCGCCTGAGCAAATCGTATGAGGTAATCAGCAGATCGTAGGACCCGGCCTGATCCAGCAGAGCCTGACGTTGGCTGCGCCCTCCGGCCAGGACCGCCACCCGCAGATCCGGCGTAAAGCGGCGACACTCGGCCTCCCAGTTGTAGACCAAGGAGGCCGGACAGACGATCAGCGACGGTCCCCGACCCCTGGCCTGATCCCGACGGGAGAGCAGGTAGGCCAGCATCTGTATTGTCTTGCCCAGACCCATCTCGTCGGCCAGGATGCCGCCGAATCCGCGGTCGCTCAGGGTGCATAGCCAACGCAGCCCCTCGACCTGGTAGGGCCTGAGCTGTCCGCGGAGCCCGTCAGGGACCCTGAACCCCTGAGGGTCAGGTTTGCGCTCCTTCAGGTAGTCTCGAAAGCTGGGATCGCGGTCCTGCTCGGGCACCAGCGCATCCAGGTAGCCGAGCTGGAATTCAGGCACATGGACCGGCCCCTTGGCCAGATCAGCAGGGTCGATGCCCAGGTCTTGGGCCAGGGTATCCACAGCCTCGGTATTCAGATCATCCAATTCGACGAAAGCCCCGTTGCGCAGGCGATGGAAGCGCCGACGGCGGCGATGGTCGGCCAGGATGGCAGCAGCCTCCTCGGGCTGCACCTCATCGGCGATGGGCGAGATCTCGACCAGGCCGGAGCGCACCCGCACACCCACGCGGATCTGCGGATGAGAGACGACGCTCAGCCCGTCGAAGGCCGGGGTGGAGAAGACCCGTCCCAGACCCTTGAGCACAGGCAGGCCCCGGGTCAACAGTGTGTGGATGGCCTCCTCGTTCTCCTCGGGGATACGGGCCAGCCCCTCCTCCATCAAGGGGAAATAGCGGCGAACCGTCTGCCAGGCCAAAGACTCGCTCTCCCGATCTCTGCCGGGTTCATCCTCCGAGGCAGGATCAGCGCCGATGGACAGAAGACGGTCCCCGTAGCGGGCCTTGAGGTCACAGCTGACCCCCTGCCGATCCCTGTCCAGGTAAAGTTCGATCCTGCAGGGCGGCCGCCGCCGGGCATCCAGCTCCTCGGGCAGACTGGCAGAGAGCCCGGATCCTTCCTGGGCGCCCTGATCCAGGTCAGGCAGGACGGTCCGGGCGAACAGATCCAGGTCGTCGGCATCCAGATGCAGATCCCGATCCTCGCCAGGACGGCAGAGGGTCTCCAGCAGATCCCGATGACGCATGAAGCGCGCGCTGCAACGATGGATGACCGGCCCCGGATCCAGCCCTAAGCCGGGTTGCGAAGGGCGCACGATAACGAAGGAAGAGGCCTGACCGACGATGAAGCGCTCCACGGCCAGGGCATGGGTGATCCGGTAGCCATCCGCCTCCTTGCTGACCGCGATGCCAGGGTCCGGATCCCCGTCGAGGACGGGGGCAGGCATGGTCTGCAGGAAGGAGTCCTCGGGAGGCGTATAGTCCAGGGTGAGCCCGGAGTCTACGAACAGGTCGAGGATCTGCGCCACTTCGTCGTCGCTGAGCCGGATCCCCGCCAATCCTGCGCGTGCAAGGCGGCGGCGCATGCCCCCCTCCTGTTCGGCCAGGCTGCGGCGGATGGCACCGGCCCTTTCAAGAATGGTCAGCAGAGCCTGGGTCCGTTCATCAAAGGTGTCACGAGAATGAATGAAGGCCAGCCGCCGCCCGTAAGACATGAATTCGCCATGATCCACGGCACGCAGCAGGGCCGGAAGGTCCTTGACCAGGTAGGCGACCCCGTGGGAGGACAGGGTGATGTGCAGACGGACCAGCCAGCCGCCGCGCTCACTGGTCAGATCGGGGATAAGCCCGACCGAGCCGATGGGCAGGTGACGGCCGCCAACCGGTCCGCTCTCCTGCTTGAGCAGGCTCAGCTGGCGGTCACGAAAGGCCTGCCGACGCCGAACCTCCTGCCGGTGCATGTAGGCTGCCAGGGGTCCCGAGGTCGACCGGGCGGAACTGGATCGACCCTGGTCGCCGTCCCAGTCATCCGATCCTGCAAAGGCCTGGCTGGACTCGTTGTAGGCCATGATCAGGGCGACGACATGCTTGCAGGCAGGACCCTGGCGCCCAAAGGCCCGGCAGGTGCAGGAGGAGTCGATGACCCGATGGGCCTGCTCGTCCAGCCGAGCCTGGACCATGCAGTCGCCATCCGGCTGATAGGTGGCGGGCACACGCCCCTTGAGAACGGTCAGAGCCCCCAAGTGCCGCAGGCGCAGGTCTGTAAAGCGGCGGTCATCCAGCAGTTGATGGGCGCGGAAGTAGGCCTTGCCGCCCAATCGGCGCAGAGCGGCGTCAGAGATGGTGTCTGGATCGCCGAAGGTCCGCCCCTCCTCATCGTCGCCCGGATCATAGAAGCCATGGCCTCCTGAACCAACGGCTCTTGACCCGTAGACCGCTGCATGCCAATCCACACGCACCCTCCTTATGGTCTCTGACGACCATTCCCGAGCATAACCTTTTCCGTCCCGATGCGGCACGCCTTCGGCGAAGCGAGTAGACATGCCGACTTACGAAAAAATGACCGCCTCCCTAAGATGGCGTGCTGTTTGTCTGAAGAAGGAGATCATCATCGTGCAAAACACGTCCACCTCTGCCTCTGTTCACCGGTCACGACCGGCCGTCCCCCATCCCTGGCCGGCCATCGCCGCGCTGATGATCGGGGCTTTCGTGGGCATGCTGAGCGAGACCTCGCTCAATATCGCCCTGCCCAACCTGATGGAGAGCTTCCAGATCCCCGCTGCCACCGTGCAATGGCTGGTCACGGGGTACATGCTGGTCATCGGCACCGTCCTGCCCTTCTCCAGCCTGATCTCCAAGTGGTTCACCACCAGGCAGACCGTGATCTTCGGCCTGGTCGCCTTCCTGGCAGGATCGGTGGTCTCGGCCATGGCCCCCACCTTCCCCGTCCTTCTGACGGGACGGCTGATCCAGGGCATCGGCACCGGCCTGATCCTGCCGCTCATGTTCACCGTGGCCATGCTGATCTTCCCGCCAGCCCGCCTGGGCACGGTCATGGGCATGTGCGCCCTGGTCATCATGTTCGCTCCCGCCATCGGCCCGACCCTGACCGGGATCATCCTGGGCAAGCTGACCTGGCACTGGATCTTCTGGTTCTTCACCCCCTTCCTGGTTGTGGCTCTGGTCTTCGCCGTCTGCTTCCTGAAGAATGTGGGGACCATCACCCACCAGCGGCCCGACCTGGCCTCCATTCTGGAATCCATTGTCGGCTTCGGCGGACTGGTGGCAGGTGTCAGCCTGGCCAGCCGGTACGGATGGCTCTCCCCCGTCACCCTGATCATCCTGGTCGTGGCCCTAGTAGCCCTGGTCCTCTATATTCGTCGTCAGCTGAGCCTGGAACACCCGGTGCTCAACCTGCGCATCTTCTCCATCCCGGCCTTCCGCTACGGCGCCACCCTGGTCATGCTGGACTTCGCAGTCATCCTCTCCTCCATGTATCTGCTGCCCCAGTTCCTGCAGCGTGGGCTGCTCCTGCCCGTGGCCATGACCGGCATCCTCATGCTGCCCGGCGGGGCCATCAACGCCCTGGTCTCGGCCTTCGCCGGCCGGCTCTACGACGGCTTCGGGGCTCGTATGCCCGTCCGCTGCGGCTTCCTTGTCGCCCTGCTCGGCACGGTCATCCTCCTGTTCACCGGCCCGCACACCCCTGTGGCCTTGGTGGTTGCTGCCCATATCATTTTGATGATTGGCTGCCCCCTGGCCATGTCGCCAGCCCAGACCTACGCGCTCAACTCTCTGAGCGGCCCGCAGTCCGGCGATGGAAGCACCATCATCAACACCATGCAGCAGATCGTAGGAGCCGTGGCCACAGCCATTACCACCTCCCTGCTGGCCATGGGCGAGGGGCAGGCAGCCGGAGTTGACAAAGCCCAGGCCTTCACCAGGGGCACCCACTACGGACTGGTCTTCACCTTGGTGCTGATTCTGGCTGCTCTGGTCGTCTCTTTGAAGGTGCGCAACTTCTCCCATGCCGAGCAGCCAGAGGCCGAACGGGACATTCAGCAAGCTCCAAGTTCGCACCGCTAGCTTGGGAGCGTCCCTGGCTAGACTGGAGGACGGCGACCGGACTTAAGGCCCGCCATCGTGGGCCGCCCGGTCATCCCTGGAACGCTATCAGGAAGGGTGTCATGTTCGTTCTCAAGAACGCCTGGTTCACCATCAGGCGGCATGCGGCGCGGAGCCTGGTCATGGTTCTGGCCTGCCTGGTCGTGACGGCTCTGGCCACGACGGCGGCCACCGTGCTCCAGGCTGACACCAAGGCACGCACCACAGACTACGAATCCCAACAGGTGGATGCCGTCATCAGCCCGCGCAAGGGAACCAAGGCCTCTCCCCTGGGCTGGAACGAGTATTCCAAGTACGCCCAGCGCCTGCAGATGGATGGCATGCAGTACAAGGCCTACTTCCATGAGACCGCCGACATCAGCCCGGAGGGACTACCCCAGTCAGGCACCTACTCCCTGGTGGGCGTCTCCGACAAGGAGGCCGAACCCACCCTGCCTCACGGCCCCTTCACAGTCGATCAGGGCAAGGGACTGGACTACGCCTCCCAGAATGCCTCCGGCGCCCAGACCGTGCTGATCTCCAAGCAAATGGCACAGGCCAACAAGCTCAAGGTGGGCGACACCCTGACCATCAAGGATCCCCGCCAGCAGGATCAGCAGGTCAAGCTGACCATCTCCGGCACCTACCACTACCGTAAGGCCGCCGATCAGACAGCCAACCGGGCCATTTACACGGCCTATCCCACTTTTGCCATGCTGGGGCTGGATGCAGCCAGCAAGCCCGGAGACCCCGGCCATGAACTGCTCGTGGCCTTCGTCCTGGATTCGCCGAGCACCTACCAGAAGTTCATCAAGGAGCTGCGCAAGGACGGGCTCAAGGCTTCGCAGTACGACATCGACTCCCCCAGCCTGAAGGACTACCAGCGGCGGATGGAGCCTGTTCACAGGGCCGCCGACCAGGCGCGAACCACCATTATCCTGGTCTGCCTGCTGGGCGGGCTGATTCTGCTGGGCTGTCTGTTCCTCATGCTGCGCAGCCGTGCCAACGAAATCGGCATGGCCATCACCATCGGGGTCCACAAGGCTCGGCTGGGTTGGCAGTTCGCCCTGGAGACCCTCCTGCTCACCCTGCCCGGACTGGTGCTGGGCCTGGCTCTGGGCACCGCGATCAGTCGGCCCCTGGGCCGGTCGCTCTTCCGGCTGGGGAGCCTGGCCAGCATGCCGCATGCTGGTCTGATCTGGAAGATGATCCTGATTGGCCTGGCCGTCTGCCTGGTCCTCGCTCTGGCAGCAGCCGCCAGGGTAGCGGCCTTCAGAACCGCCCAGCTATACACCAACGACCTGGAGGACGAGGCATGAGCGAAAAGACATCGGACCAACAGCCAGACGAAGAGTCCCAGGAAAAGGCTGCAGCCAAGGCCGCCGACCAGAAGCAAGCCGCTCAAACAACGGCCGATGCTGAGCAAAAAACCGACGAGAACACCGGCGCCGAACCGCTGCCCGAATCCGAGGAAGAAGCAGCCCCTCAGACGGACGAACAGTCCAAGGAGGATGGTTCTTCGGAAGAAGACGCGTCGATGGCCGCTTTCAAGGTGGTCATCGAGCAGGAAAATGCCGAGGAGAGCGACGACGATCAGGAGGAGGACCCACTGCTGGAGACCGATGACCAGCGGGTGTTGGTTCCTGGCGGCTACCCGGTGCTCTCCCTGAAGCATGTGGATTACACGCGCAAGGTTCAGGGTCGTCCCGAACAGATCCTGGATGATGTCGATCTGGAATTCCAGCGTCGCCGCATCTACTCGGTGGAGACCACTTCGCCTTCCAGACGGGCCGCTCTGATGGCTCTGATGACCGGTCTGCGCGCCCCCACCCAGGGCAGCGTGCTCTTCCGGGGCACGGACCTGCGCCAATTACTGGCTTCCGACTATCGTGGCCATCAGATCGGAGCCATCTTCGGCACCGATGTCTTAAGGCGCGACCTGACCGCCGTACAGAATCTTGTCTACACCATGGAGGCCAGCGGACGCACCTTCCTGGGCCCCAAGGACAATCTGGCCCGTCAGCTGCTGGACGAGGTGGGCTTCCCGGAGCGCCTGCATGACAAGCTGACGGCTGATCTGGGCCACTTGGACTTCCGCCTGGCCTCCGTGGCCCGTGCCCTGTGCTGCGAGTGCGACGTGCTCATCGCCGACGAACCCACCGAGGGGCTGGAACCGAGCGACTGGGACACCCTGCTGGCCACCCTGAAGCGGGTCTCCCGCCGTCATGACTGCGCAGTGATCATCCTGACCTCCGGCGGTTCTGACACCGTGGACGAGGACACCTACGACGACCGATTCATCGTCGATTGAGCCCCAGCCTTCCCGGCCGGGGATGGACAGCACTGCACTGATTTGTTCGGTCATCACCCATGAGGAGTGGATACCCCGGGTCATGACTGAACAAATCGGTTCATGCAACAATGACCCACGCCGGCAAGGGAGGGTCATCCTGCACCATCACCATGGATTCGGACCCGTTCGGGAGGTCGGCGTCAAGGAAGCCATATGGATTACCCCAGGGCTGCTGATCGCTCAGAACGCCTGGCTGGCATCCCAAGGCCGTCCCTCATGGGCCCTGTCAGCCCCACCGACTTTGTGGCTGGATGAACTGGACCAGTCCCTGACCGAACGCAGGATTCTGACTGTGACGGCAGAAACCATCCTGACCTGGCGTCGGCTGCCATCGGAGTTGGGACAACGTCCCTGGTCGCAGCTGGCCGCCGGCCGGGTATCGGGCCTGCCTGCGGCCCGACGGACCCTTGAAGGCCTGCAGAGCGATCTGCGGACAGCCCCTGCGCAATCGCTAATTCGAATCCAGACCCACCTGCCCAATATCCATGAGGAGTGGCGGGTCATCATCGACAGGGATCGAATCGCGGCCTCCAGCGGATACTGCCTGCATGAGGACGAGGGCTCTCGAGCCATTACCACGGTCTTCGACGGCGCCATCTTCGATCCCAGGCATCGAACGATCGCCGAGAACTGCGCCCTCCAGGCAGCCAAGGGTCGATCTCCTGCTCCGATCAGCGTGGATCTGGCCTTCCTCCGTGGATCGGATCGGCCTCTCGTCCTGGAGGGAAACCCGGTCTGGTGCGCAGCCCCTTACGCTTACGGGCCGCAGGGAATGGTCTCGTTCTTGAAAGCCGTAACGACCTGCCGGACCGATCCAGTCGATCCCTATCAACCAGACCCGTGGATGCTGCGCGAATTCGGCGGCCGCTTCCGCAGTTCCTGGGGGCCGGCCCGGCCGGATCAGACGATGGTCATGCCGTAGTGCTTGGCCAGGGGCTGCAGATCCGGCACCCCGTACCGGGCCACCAGCTGCCTCCAGCGGGCCAGGTTGTCGGGACCATACTTGGCTGTGCGCTTGGCGGCAGTGGGCTCGGAGACGAAGATGGGCGGCTGGTGCTTGCTGTGGA
Source organism: Bifidobacterium asteroides (assembly GCF_030758775.1). NCBI lineage: Bacteria > Bacillati > Actinomycetota > Actinomycetes > Bifidobacteriales > Bifidobacteriaceae > Bifidobacterium > Bifidobacterium asteroides. The sequence continues at coordinate 232,728 of NZ_CP132384.1, read as the reverse complement.
ACTTGTCCGCATACATGACCACCTCCTGCTCAGGGTTGACCGGCAGGTAGTCGTCAGGCGGCAGGTTCAGATGCTCCTCCTCAACCTGGCGGCGGGTCAGCCCCACCCCGGTATGGTTGCGGGCGAACTGGGCCACCGACTCGTCCACCCCAGCGTCCAGCAGCAAGTGGTAACCCTCCAGCCCATGTTCGATGTACCGCTCGCCCTGGAAGGTCAGGGGGCGGCCCTGGGAACCATCGTCCTTGAGGATCCGGTAGGTACCGATGTCGTGCAGCAAGGCGCCCGTGCGGACCAGGTCACGGTCCAGAGGCCGCTCGGGCAGAACCCCGTCAGGATCATCATCACGCAGCAGGCGTTCGTTGACCTGGTCGGCCATACGCACCGCGAGGGCGGCAATGATCTGGCAGTGGGTGTGTATCAGTTCATAGGCGGCTTGGGAGGGCGCATACTGACGGTGCAGGGCCTCGGCCATGGGAACATTGGGAATCATACCGACCATTCTAGGGATTCCTGCCGCAAATGTGACCTTTGCGACGCTTATGCACACTTCAGCGGATAATCGGCCCTGCCCTTCTGCCTCCGACAGTACACTAGGAGCCACAGTATTTCACGAGGAGCACTATGGACACTTCACCACTTGTGCGCTCCGCCGACCAGCCCGCTCCTCCAGACGAGGACGGCGGCCGACAGGCGCCCTGGCACAACCCCCTGCTGGATCCGCGCGATCTGCGCATGCCGCGCATCGCGGGCCCCAGCTCATTGGTCATTTTCGGCGTCACCGGAGATCTGGCCAAGAAAAAGCTCTTGCCGGCTGTTTATGACCTGGCCAACCGGGGGCTGCTTCCAGCCAGCTTCGGGCTGATCGGCTTCGGACGGCGCGACTGGAGCGACCAGCAGTTCGTCGCCTTTGCGGAGGAGAACGTCCGCGCCCACTGCCGCACCCCCTTCAACGAATCCACCTGGCGACATCTGAGCCAGGGCATGCGCTTCGTCAAGGGCAGCTTCGACGATGCCGAGGCCTTCCGCCGCCTGTCGGCCACCGTCTCGGAGCTGGATCGGGTCCGGGGCACACGCGGCAACCATGCCTTCTACATGTCAGTGCCGCCCAAGGCCTTCCCCCAGGTGGCCCGTCAGTTGGCCGAGTCGGGGCTTTCCCACTCCAAGGAAGGGGCCTGGCGCCGCGTCATCATCGAGAAGCCCTTCGGCCACGACCTGGCCTCGGCCAAGGAGCTTGACCGGGTGGTCTCCGAGGTCTTTGAGCCGGATTCGGTCTTCCGCATCGACCACTACCTGGGCAAGGAGACCGTGCAGAACATCCTGGCCCTGCGCTTCGCCAACATGATGTTCGAGCCGGTCTGGAACTCCAACTACGTCTCCCACGTGCAGATCACCATGGCCGAGGATATGGGGATCGGCGGCAGGGCCGGCTACTACGACGGAATCGGAGCAGCCCGGGACGTCATCCAGAACCACCTCCTGCAGCTGATGGCCCTGACGGCCATGGAGGAGCCGGTCTCCTTCTCAGCATCGGATCTGACGGCTGAGAAGACCAAGATCCTTTCTGCTGTCCGTCTTCCCAAGGACCTGGCGGCCCACACCGCTCGAGGCCAGTACACGGCCGGCTGGCAGGGGTCCCAGCACGTGGTCGGCTACCTGGACGAGGACGGCATAGACCCCTCCTCCACCACTGAAACCTATGCGGCCATCAGGCTGGATGTGGACACCCGCCGCTGGGCCGGCGTCCCCTTCTACCTGCGCACGGGCAAGCGCCTGGGCAAGAGGGTCAGCGAGATCGCCATCGTCTTCAAGCGTGCCCCCCACCTGCCCTTCGAGGCCACAGCCACCCGGGAACTGGGCGCCAACGCCGTAGTCATCCGCGTACAGCCCGACGAGGGCGTGACCATGCGTTTCGGAGCCAAGACCCCTGGCTCGGCCATGGAGGTGCGCGACGTCAACATGGACTTCTCCTACGGACGTTCCTTCACCGAGGCCTCCCCCGAGGCCTACGAGCGGCTGATCCTGGACGTGCTCCTGGGAGACCCGCCCCTCTTCCCCACCACCGAGGAGGTCAATCTCTCCTGGAAGATCCTGGACCCCATCGAGGAGTTCTGGGCAGGACAGGGCCAGCCCCAGCCCTACCGCGCCGGCACCTGGGGTCCGCGGGAGGCTGATCTGATGCTGGCCCGCGACGGATACCACTGGAGGATGCCATGATCGTCAGACTGAACAACACCACTACCTCCGCCATCGCCCGGGAGATCGACGAACTCCACGTTGAACGCGGGGAGGCCGCCCAGGGACGGGTGCTGACCCTGGTCATCATCACCGAGCAGGCCAATCTGGAGACAGCCCTGGAGACCATAAACGCCGCAAGCCGCGAACATCCCTGCCGGGTCATCGCCATAGTGACCGATGCCGAAGACCATCAGGCCGGGCAGGATGCGGACCAGAGGACCGCTGCAGCACAGACCTCTGATGACTGCGTCTCCTACAAGAACACCGACCACAATGGGGATCGCACGCTGGATGCCGAAATACGCTTCGGCTCGGATGCTGGTGCCGGCGAAGTGGTGGTCTTGCGACCAGTGGCAGCCCTGCTGGACCATTCCGACGCGCTGGTCATTCCCCTCCTGGTGCCGGATGCGCCTCTAGTAGTCTGGTGGCCCACCAATCCGCCCCTGGATCCCTCGCAGGATCCCATCGGGACCATGGCCGCCAGCAGAATCACCGATGCCATGGAGGCCGACGATCGCCAGGCCACCTTCGCCGGGCTGCTGGCCCATTCGCACGCTGAGGACGTGGACCTGTCCTGGACCAGGATCACCATCTGGCGAGCGCTGCTGACCTCCATGGTGCAGCAGCCGCCCCACCTGCCCATCCGTTCGGTCAGGGTAACCGGCCAAGCCCACTACCTGCCGTTGGAGCTGCTGGCCTCCTGGCTGGCCCTGAAGCTAAAGGTGCCGGTCACAGTCGAACGCGACCCGCAGGCTCAGGCGGTCACCGGCGTCTACTTCGAACGTCCGGACGGGGTCATGAGCATGGAGCGCCACCATGACGACCAGGCCCGGATCAACCAGCCCGGTCAGGCCCCGCAGACCATCTCCATGCCCCTGCGCTCTGCCGTGGACTGCATGAGCGAGGAACTGGGTCGGTTGGATCCTGACGAGGTCTATCAGGATGTCATCCACATCGGCTGGGGAATGGTCGACCACCAGTAGACCCCCTGCTGCGGCTCAATTCATATGCAAACGTCTGGGTGTAGGCTGAGGCCAGCTTCACCTGCATGCAAGGAGGATCAGATGACCGATCGTCATGTCGTGACTTATGCCACAACCAAGTTGCTCAATCAAGCCGCCGCAGCCCGGATCCTGCTGGAGCTGGGCGACCTCCTGGCCCGTCAGGACCGGGCCGACCTGGCGTTGACCGGCGGCCGGGACGCAGCGGAGGTCTATGCCCTGATGGGCGCTGATCCCCTGAGCCAGAGCGTGGACTGGAGCCGGGTCCACCTCTGGTGGAGCGATGAGCGGTTCGTGGGACTGGAAGACCCGGACCGCAACGACGAACAGGCACGGCGGGCCTGGTATGGCTCGCTGATCGACCAGAGGCTGCTGCCCCAAGCCAACGTGCATCCCATGCCCGTGGACACCCGCAGCCCAGCTCAGGTTGAAGCCGCCGACCAGGAGGAGAACGAACGGGCTCTGACCCAGGCGGCAGCCACCTATCAGCAGGAGATCATCGACCAGCTCGGCCCTGATGGACACATGGATCTAGCCGTCTTCGGCGTGGGCCCCGACGGCCACTATGCCTCCCTCTTCCCCGACCGCTCCGAGGTCAAGCTACAGGACGATGATTTGCTGGTGACGGGCGTCAGCAACTCCCCCAAGCTGCCGCCGCTCAGGGTCACCATGACCACGCCATTCATCCGCCGGACCCCCAAGGTCTGGCTCTTCACCTCAACCGCTGAAAAGGCTTCGGCCGTGGCTGCAGCCCTGGGAACCACAGACGACCCTCATGTCCCCTCCTCGTATGCCAGGGGCACCCTGGAGACCCTCTGGCTCCTGGACGCTGATGCCGCCTCGAAACTGCGCTGAGCCTTCAGCAACAAGAGCCTCTACAGATTTCAGGACTCCGAAGATTCCTCATCCGCAGCAGGGACGGAGCTTTCGGAGTCTTTTCTGGTCATTTGTTCGATAGCCCGATCGGATTCGTCGACGATCCAATCCATGGCGTGGCGGGCACCCTCTGCATCGCCCCGCCGTATCAGCGCAGCCACGTCCCCGTGCAGCCGCAGCGCCTTCTCATCAGCCTTCCTGGGCATAAGCTCATGCCGGGTCCGCCCAGACAGCACTGAAGCAATCACATCGCCCAGGGCCGCGAACATAGCGTTGCCCGATGCCTCAAGCAGGGTTCGATGGAAGGTTTCGTCAGCCCGAAGATAGTCCGGCCCGTCGGCCCGGTCAGCGTTGGCCACCATGTCAATGGCGGCCCGCGTCAGCTTCGCCCAGTGATCCTGATCAGCGTGGCTGGCCGCCAGCTGGGCAGCCATGGGCTCCACGCATGCCCTGAGCTCGGACAGCTCATGCAGGGTCCGCCCCCGGCCAGGTCCGCGCAGCCTCCACTCGATCACCCGCGGATCATAGATATTCCAGAGCCGACGGGGGTTGACCGTGGCACCGACCTTGCGTTTGACGGTGACCAGACCCATGGCCTCAAGAACCCTGGTGACCTCCCTGGTCACCGTGCGCGAAGGCCTCTGGCTATCCAGATTAGGGGCAGGCAATCGGTCGCCCGGAGCGATGGCGCCATCGACGATGGCCGCCCCCCACTGGTCCAGGAGCCGGTCATGCAGGGTGCCTTCTGTAGCGGTTTCGTCCTCAGGCTTGCTCGCGCTTTCCACGAATTCCACTCTAGCAACCGGGCTCGTTTCCAAAGGGATCAAACGATTCTGCAAACTTGTTGAGGCTCCATCCTGCTCTTAGCATGCCATCTTCCAAACCGTCACAGGTTCGTGTAAGATATGGTCTGTTAAGGCATACGTAATATCACACTGTCGATATTATGTAATGCAAAAATAAGAGCCGGAAAGCTGCTCAGGCCGAACGGTTCGCATCCTCAGAGAAGAGGCAGCAATGCTTTTAGCGTCGCAGCCGACAGCCGAAGGGTACCTAACCCTGGCGGCGAGTCAGGCCGTTTCCCTGAACACCACCCAATTGGGCATCAGTCTGGTGCTCAGCCTGGCAGTGCTCATTTTCCTGGTCACCGTCGTTAAGCTTCATCCATTTGTCTCCCTGCTGGGTGCCGCCCTGGTGGTCGGCATCGGTTCCGGCTATGGTCCCGTGGCCACCCTGACCAGCTTCACCGGCGAGTTCGGCTCCACCATGGGCTCCGTGGGCATTCTGATCGGCCTGGGAGCCATGATCGGCAAGGTCCTCATGGACACCGGGGCCACCGACCAGGTGGTCAACACCCTGGTCGCCAAGTCCAAGCCCGCCACCATCCCTTGGATCATGGCCCTGATCGGCGCCCTGATCGGCCTGCCCATGTTCTTCGAGGTTGGCCTGGTCATTCTGGTTCCGGTCATCATTCTGGTGGCCCGCCGTACCAAGCTTCCTCTGATGCGGGTGGCCATCCCCACTCTGGCAGGCCTGTCCATCATGCACGCCTGCGTGCCTCCTCACCCCGGCCCCCTGGCAGCCCTGAGCCAGTTCAAGCAGACCGGCAATGTGGGTCTGACCATGATGTTCGGCATCCCCTTCGCCCTGATCACCCTGGTCGTCGTGGGCCCGGGCTTCTCCCGGCTGGCCTCCCGCTGGGTGCCCATCCAGGCGCCGACCGACTTTGTGGCCAAGAGCGAGCAGGCGGGCAAGGAGGAGACCCGACTGCCCTCCTTCGCCATCTCGGTCTGCTGCATCCTGCTGCCGGCAGTCCTCATGCTGCTGACCTCCATCTTCGAGATCGCCATTCCCGGCTTCAAGGATCGCACGGACGGCCTGGCCCAGACCATCAACTTCATCGGTAACCCGGTCATGGCCCTGGCCATAGCACTGATTGTCTCCATGCTGGTCCTCAAGGCCGCCTCGGGCATCTCCTGGAAGACCGTCAATGACTCCCTGGGAGCCTCGCTGCCCGCTGTGGCAGGCATCCTGCTGATCGTGGGCGCAGGCGGCGGCTTCAAGGGCGTACTGGTCTCCACCGGCATCGGCAAGATCATCGGCACCTTTGTCGAGCACTCCAACATCTCCATCTTCCTGCTGGGCTGGGTCATCGCCGTCTTCGTGCGCATCGCCACAGGCTCGGCCACCGTTTCCATCCTGACCACGGCCGGCATCCTCAGCAACGCCATGACCATGATGCATGCAGGCTCCACGGCCACTACGCTCCTGGTCATCGCCATCGGCGCCGGCTCCATCTTCCTCTCCCACCTCAACGACGCAGGCTTCTGGCTGATCAAGGAGTACTTCGGCCTGAGCGTTGGCGAGACTCTGAAGACCTGGTCGGTTCTGGAATGCCTGCTGTCGGTAGTGGTCCTGGTCCTGGTCATGATCGCCAGCATCTTTGTGCCCATCACCGCCTGAGCGTCATTGTCAAATAACTTTTCAGAAAGGTTGCACATGGTCGACACATCGTCAAAGAATTCCGACGCGCTGAGCGCAGAGGATCACCCGGAGCCCCAGGTTCCCTCGGCAGTGGACAACACGGTTCCCCCGGACTACTTCCAGGGCCGCACGCCCATCCTGGTCATCATGGGGGTCGCCGGCTGCGGCAAGACCACCATGAACGAGCACCTGGGCAACAAGCTGGGCTGGGACATGGCCGAGGCCGACGACTTCCACCCCCAGGCCAACATCGACAAGATGGCCCGCGGCATCCCCCTGAACGACGAGGACCGTTGGCCCTGGCTGGACAGCATCCATGATTGGATCGAGGATCACATGCGCCGTGGAGTGCCCGGAACCGTCACCTGCTCGGCCCTGAAGCGGATCTACCGTGATCGGTTGCGAATGCCAGGCGTGGTCTTCATCCACCTGAGCGGGGACTACGACTCCATCATGGAGCGGCTCTCCAAGCGGAAGGGCCACTTCATGAAGCCGCAGATGCTCCGCTCCCAGTTCGACGACCTGGAGCCCCTGGGACCGGACGAGGTCCACCTGACCATCGACGTGGGTCTGCGCATGTCCCCTGAGATCGAGGCCGAAGAGGTCATCGACACCCTGGGACTGCAGTGCGACGTCAAGGCGCACACCGATCAGATTCAGGCCGAGCGTGCCCGGCAGGCAGCCCGCCAGTAGCACCGACGATTCGGCCCGACCGCGGCCGACCACCAACCATCGCGGTCAACTTCACACTGTTGCAGTCAAGGGAGAGGAACTGACACTATGAAGATTGGCATGATCGGCCTGGGACGCATGGGCAAGAACATGGCGGACCGCCTGCGCACCGGCGGCCACCAGGTGGTCGGCTACGACATCGCCCCGGACTCGGGCAGGGATGTGGACAGCCTGCAAGCCCTGGTCCAGGCCCTCGAGGCCCCCCGAGTGATCTGGGTCATGGTCCCAGCCGGCAAACCCATCGAGTCCACGCTCGATCAGCTGGGTGAGCTGATGGAGCGCGGAGACCTGGTCGTGGACGGGGGCAACACCCGCTTCACCCAGGACCAGGAGCACGCCCAAGCTCTGGCCGCCAAGGGCATAGGCCTGGTGGATGTGGGCACCTCCAATGGCATCTGGGGCAAGGAGAAGGGCTACGCCCTGATGGTCGGCGGATCGGACCAGGACGTGGCCCGGATCCAGCCCATTCTGGACACCCTGAAGCCTGAGGGCGACTACGGTCTGGTCCACGCGGGAGGCACCGGCGCTGGCCACTATGCCAAGATGGTCCACAACGGCATCGAGTACGGGATGATGCAGGCCCTGGCCGAGGGGTATGCGGTCCTGGAGGCCTCCGACCTGATCAAGGAGCCAGGCGAAGTGGTGGAGTCCTGGCGTAAGGGTTCGGTCATCCAGTCCTGGCTGCTGGACCTGCTGGCCCAGGCCCTGAAAGAGGACCCGCACCTGAGCGGAATCGCCGGCAAGGCCGATGAGACCGGCGAGACCAAGTGGATGATCGCGGACGCCCTGGAGCTGGGGGTGCCCACGCCGGCCATCACCTCGGCCCTCTATGCCCGCCAGTCCTCCAAGATCGAGGACCCCATGACCATGAAGGTGGTCTCCGCCCTGCGCAGCGCCTTCGGCGGCCACCCCATCGTCAGGGAGTGACCGGGTTCCGGGCCGGGTACCAGTAGGATCCTACCTGCGGACGGACCTGGACCATGGCGCCGTCATCGGCGAAATCCAAGGGAGCGAAGACGATTTCGCGATGACAGCCGTCGCCCCGGCCGTCCTTGGCGAACCTGTGGTAGGCCACGATCCAGTCGTCCTGGCCTGGCACACGGGTGATGCAGTGGTGCCCTGTAGCCAGGATCCCCTTGGAATGATCAGCCTTGATCAGGACCTGGGGCGCGGTCCAGGGCCCGTCCAGCGATGGCGCCTTGGACCAGCGGATCCGGTAGCTCGGATCCCTGGTGTCGTTCTCCGACCAGGAGGCATAGTAGGTGTCTCCCCGTCGGCAAACAGTGACGGCCTCGCGGAAGTTGTCGGGCACGGCGGAGCGCACCGAACCCTCTTCCAGACGCAGGCCGTCCGGGCTCAGCCGCCCCATGTAGGCACGACCATTGCCCCAGAGCAGATAGGGCACATCGTCGTCATCCACGAAGACCGAGGGATCGATGGGCAGGCAGTCATAGTCCCCCCGAGCGATGAAAGGCTCCTGGGCCGCCCGGAAGGGTCCAGCTGGCCCAGGAGCGACAGCCTGGCCAATCTGCCCGTCGGCCACAAAATACAGGATGCAGCGTCCCTGGCGCACCAGCAGGCAGGGTGCCCAGGCGCCCTGTCCCCCATGCCACCAGGGAACCTGGTCCAGGTCCAGGATTTTTCTGCAGGTCCAGTGGCATAGATCCCCGGATTCATAGACGTAGAAGGCGTGCGAGGACCAATCAGGCAGACCATCCTCGGTGCAGTACAGGTACCAGCGGTCCCCGATCATGACCAGATCCGGGTCTGCACAGTAGCGATGCAAGGGATTGCTCGCCAATCCAATCCCCTTCGACCCTTGATGTGCGCTTGCGAATTCCTCCATGGACTGTGACTCCGATTCCTTACGAGTGCGGCGGCCGGAACCTCCGACCGCCGCCATTGACTACGACCTTCCGACTGGTCACTTACCCCTTGACTGCCCCGGCAACCAGCCCGGAGACGATCCACTTCTGACAGAAGATGAAGAAGACGAAGACCGGGATCAGGGCCAGGACCGTAATGGTCATGAAGCTGGGCCAATCAGTGGTGAACTGGCCGACTGCGTTGTAGACCTGCAGAACGATGGTGCGCAGGTTGGAGCTGCTGATGAAGACGTTGGCCGTCATGAAGTCGTTCCAGGTCGACATGGTCTGGAAGACCACCACCGTGGTCAGGATGGGCCTGATCAGAGGCAGCACGATGCTCCAGAAGATCCTTAGGGGGCCGGCCCCGTCGATCCTGGCGGCCTCGATGACCTCAAAGGGCAGGGACTGCATGTAGCCCACAATCAGGAAGTAGCAGAAGACCGCACCGCCCAGGTACATGATGATCAGGCCCAGGAGCGTGTTGACCAGCCCCACGCTGGACTCCATCCGGTAGAGGGGGATCAGGGTGGACTGGGTGGGAATGACGAAAGCGATCATGAGGATCACCCCGATGACCGAGGTGAAGATCGATTTGCGCAGGATCATCCCGTAGGCGGCCAGGGCTCCGATCAACACCTGGAAGAGGACGCCGAAGAAGGTGACGATCAGGGTGTTGACCAGGCTGCGGACGATGGGCACCGTAGCGAAGGCCCGCGTGTAGTTGCGCAGCGTCCACTGCTTGGGCAGGCCCAGGGGATTGGTAGCCATGTCGGGGATGGTCTTGAAGGTGTTGATCAGGATGTACCAGAGGGGCACAGCGCAGATCAGGGCGATGATCAGCACCACCACGCTCCTGACCGCCGAACGCCGCCGTTCCCGCTGGCTCAGGGTCAGGGTCGAGCTCTTCTTGCTGCTCATTGGAACCTCCTGGAAATCAGGCTGGCGGCGCCCATCTGAGCGAAGACCACGAGGGCCGTGGCCAGGGTGAACAGGACCGCCAGGGCCGAGCCCAGCCCATACTGGGACTGGCCGATGCCCTGCTGAATGATGGACTGGGTCACCGTATAGGTGGAGTACCCGGGGCCGCCCTTGGTCATGGTGTAGGGCAGGTCGTAGACCTTGAGGCCTCCTGACATGAGCAGGAAGCTGGAGGTGACGATGCCCGGAATCAGCTGGGGCAGGGTGATGTGGACGAACTGCTGGCGGCTGGTGGCCCCATCCACCGTGGCCTGCTCATAGAGGTCTCCGGGAATGGACTGCAGAAAGGCCAGATAGAGGGTGGCGTGCCAGCCGATCTGCGCCCAGACCGCGATGAAGATGACGCAGCAGCGGGCCAGGGTCGAATTGGACAGCCAGGGCACCGGACCCAGACCGAAGACACCCAGGATGGTGTTGAAGACGCCTGACTTCATGGGCGAGAAGATGTACTTCCAGACCATGCCCATGATGGCCAGCGATGGCACGCTGAAGAAGAAGAACAGGGAACGGGCGAAGTTGCGGCCCCAGAACTTCCGGTTCAGGGTGACAGCCAGGGGGATGGCAAAGATGGTCACCAGGACCGTCTGGGCCACGGCGTACAGGATGGTGAACACCAGGCCCTGCATGGTCGAGGAATCGGTGAACACGCTGTGGTAGTTCTTCCAGCCCACATAGTGCATGTTCAGGCTGTAGCCGTTGAAGTCGGTCACCGAGTAGATGATGGTCTGCACCAGCGGCACCGCGAAGAGGACCACGAAAACAGCCAGGATAGGCAGGAGGAACCAGAAGGAGGTCAGATCCTGCCGCAGGCCGAGCATGCGCCGCCGATGGGCGTTGGCACGCTCCGAGGCAGATTGGGTAGCCATGATCCAGCCCTTCCTACTTGACCGAGGCCATCTTGTCGTCGATGGCCTTGGCCCACTGATCCAGGTTGATGGATCCTTGGACCAGCTGCTGGGTCTCGGACTGGCGGACGGTAGTCAGCACATCCGGCTTGGCGTAGAAGTTCATGAGCAGGAAGTAGTGGCCCGGCTGCACGTTGGCCCGGTAGACCTGCTCATATTCGGGCTTGACCTTGGCCTTGAACCCCTGGACGGTGATGGCATCCCCGTTGTCGGCCGAACGCTGCAGGGCCCAACGGCTGTCCATGAATGTCAGGAACTTCTGGGCTGCCTTGAGCTTGGCGCCCTTGAGATGCGAGTAAATGGCGTAGGCAGGCGACGGCGATCCCTGGGCATAGTTGACCATGCCCTTCTCCATGAGCGGCATGGGGGCCATGCCATACTTGAGCCCGGACTGGCCGATGGATGGCAGGTCCCAGGGGCCGGTGCAGATCATCGCCACCTGGCCGTTGATGAACTGGGTCTTCATGTCGTCGCCGCTGATGCCGACCGTGTCCCGTGTGACCAGGCCCTGGTCGTAGAGCTTCATCCAGGCCGCAGCCGCCTCACGCTGATCACTGCCCGGCTTTTGAGGACGGCGGTCGATCAGGCTGGTCACATCAACCTTGTCCCTGTCGAACTGCGAGCCCATGAAAGCATCGGGGATCCTGCTCGGGCCATCGGCGATGGTCTCCAGGAAGGGCGTGACCCCGGCCGCCTTGAGCTTCTTGCACAGCTGCAGGAAGCCATCCCAGGTCTGCGGCACCTCCTTGGCGCCCGCCTTGGCCAGCAGATCCTTGTTGTAGACGATGCCCGAGGCCCAGGAAGACACGGACATGCCGTAGACCTTGCCCTGGTGACTGACGAAGTCCTTGTTGGCCTTGGAGATGTTGCGCATGAAGGGCTCATTGGTCAGATCCCGCACGTAGCCGTTCTTGATCAGGTCAGCCTTGTTCTCGGAGGTGATGACGAACACATCCGGTGCCTGGTTGCCGACCAGCCGGGTCTGCAGGGTCTGGATGTACTCAGGGGTCGGCGGCGAATAGCTGAAGTCCACCTTGATCCCCGGGTTCTCCTGCTCGAATTGGTCGATGTATGGCCTCATCACCTGTTCGTTGTTCCATGACAGGAAGGTCAGCGTGGTCTTGGATCCGTCAGCGCCACCAGCCCCGCAAGCACCCATGGCCGACACCACCATGCCGACCCCAAGCGCCGCAGCTATGCCCTTCCATGCTCGCTTCAGCTTCATGACTCCTCCTTGCAATCAATCCTCTGAACATCCGTCCGGGCTGTTCAACGTCGAGACCCGGGAATTGACACGATTCAACTGCTGTCACCATATGGTATAGCACGTTGGTTGAATCGTGTCAATTACATCCTGATAAGGCCACCCGCGTGCCTAAGATAATGGCTGAACCCCGGGAAAGGTGCGAGATGGTGACGATGAGCGATGTGGCCAAGGAGGCGCAGGTCTCTCGAGCCACTGCCTCCTATGCCCTTCGAGGCGATACACGCATAGCGGATGACACCAGGCGCAGAGTCCTGCTCGCAGCTCGCAAGCTCCGCTACTCGGCCAACCTGTCAGCCAGAAGCCTGCGCTCAGGCAAGAGCGGCATCATCGGGGTGGCCATCTTCGAGCTGGACAAGCCCTATCCTGCGCAGATGAGTGCGGCCATCTCCCGGCAGATCAACGCCCACGGCATGCAGGCCATCATCCAGCAGACCTCCAACTCCAAGCAAGACGAGGTCTCCATACTCCGGCATGTGACCAGCCAGCTCTGCGACGGCACCATCTTCAGCCCAGGCAGCATCACCAACGAGGAGATGCAGGAGCTGGCCGACGGCAAGCCTCTGGTCCTGCTGGACGACCCCTCGGCCCAGCCGGTCTTCGATTCGGTCATGACGGCCGGATTCGAGGGAGCCGCCATGGCTGTGCGGCACCTGCTGGACTGCGGATGCCGACGAATAGGCGTAGTGGGTTCCGACATGACGGACAGCGCTGATCCGGTCCAACGACATTCGGTCCGCGGCCGCAGGGTAGCCGGCTGCCTGAAGGCTCTGAAGGACGCCGGAATGAAAGCCCGCCCCAAAGACTTCCTGCCCCTGGACCGCTGGGACGGGGAGATGGCCCGCGATCTGGGCCATCATCTGGCGGACACGTCCGGCCTGCCCTTTGACGGCATCTTCTGCATGACCGATTCTCTGGCCTTAGGTCTGATTCGAGGACTGCACGAATGCGGCGTGGAGGTCCCCCGAGACCTGGCCGTCGTGGGATTCGACGGCATCCAGGAGGGAGAGTCCTACATACCCTCGCTGACCACCATCAGCACCGACAAGGAGGATCTGGCCCGCAAGGCGGTGGATGCCCTCCTGGCCCGTCTGCAGGGCGACGACGATAGTCGTCCTCCCACTCGGACGACTGCAGCCTGCCGGCTGGTGGTCCGGGAATCCACAGCCAAGATCCGTTGACAGGTTGACGAAAGGGTCCGCGCTGCCGATTGAGCGGCTGTGCGGACCCTTGCGATTCTGGCGAGAAGCTCAGTCCTGCTTGATCTCGGACTTGTCCTCGGCCCAGAGGGTGTGGAAGGCGCCTGGCTGATCCACGCGCCCATAGGTGTGGGCGCCGAAGAGGTCACGCTGGCCCTGAATCAGGGCGGCGGGGAGCCTATCGGAACGCAGCCCGTCGTAGTAGGACAGGGAGCTGGCGAAAACAGGGATGGGGATGCCGGCCTGGGTGGCGCGGGCCACGACACGCCGCCAGGAATCCTGGGCCTGCTCGACCGCCTGCTTGAAGAAGGGGTCGAAGAGCAGGGAGCCCGGCTCACGGCCAGAAGCATATGCATCGGAGATCCGATTCAGGAACTTGGCCCGAATGATGCAGCCGCCGCGCCAGATGCGGGCGATGGCACCCATGTCCAGCTTCCAGCCGTAGACCTGGGCACCCTCCTGCATCTCGTTGAACCCTTGGGCATAGGCCACGATCTTGGAGGCGTAAAGCGCCTGGCGGATGTCCTCGATGAAGGACTTGCGAGCCTCGGGGTCGTCGGCCAGGTCGGCCATGACGGCCTTGGGCTGCGGCCCCTTCAGACCCTCTTGGGCCGCCTGACTGCGCAGCTCCGGCGAGGAGGACAGCCCCCGGGCAAAGACGGCCTCGCCGATGCCGGTCACGGGCACGGCAAGATCCAACGCGGTCTGCACGGTCCAGGTGCCGGTGCCCTTCATGCCGGCCTGGTCGGTGACGATGTCGATGAAGGGCTTGCCTGTGGCAGCATCGGTGTGATGGAGCACCTCAGCGGTGATCTGCACCAGATAGGAGTTCAGATCCCCCTGGTTCCACTCTTCGAAGACCTGGGCGATGGCCTCAGGCTCCATGCCCAGGCCCCGGCGCATCAGGTCATAGGACTCGGCGATCACCTGCATGTCGGCGTACTCGATGCCGTTGTGGACCATCTTGACGAAGTGGCCCGCACCGTCGGTGCCGATGTGGGTGACGCAGGGCTCGCCATCGACCTTGGCGGCGATGGACTCCAGGATGGGCCCCAGGGTCTTCCAGGACTCATCGGTCCCGCCGGGCATCATGGAGGGCCCCAGGAGGGCGCCCTGCTCGCCGCCCGAGACGCCGCAACCCACGAAGTGCAGCCCGCGGGCCCTGATGGCCTTCTCCCGGCGGATGGTGTCCTTGAAGTAGGCATTGCCGGCATCGACGATGATGTCACCGGGCTCCATCAGGTCGGCCAGGTCATTGATCATCTGGTCGGTGGGATCCCCGGCCTTGACCATGATGATGGCCGTGCGGGGCTTGGTCAGCGAGGCCACGAACTCCTGCAGGGTCTTGGCCGGGACGAACCGGCCCTCCTGGCCATGATCGCGGATCAGGGTCTCGGTGCGCGAATAGTGGCGGTTGTAGACCGCTACGGTATTGCCGTGCCGTGCCAGGTTCCTGGACAGGCTGGCACCCATGGCGGCCAGACCCACGACTCCGATATTGGCTTGAGCTTGTGTCATCACATCACCTTTCGACGGTAGCCCGGAAAGGCCGGGCACCAGGTTCCATGCCGTCAATTCTATGGCCCGGACTCGATTTGAGCCAGGCTCCCCGGGGTGAGATTCCACTCACTCAGCCCTTGTGGTGCTTGCCGCCCTTGATCTTGCGGGAGGGCAGGACTACACGCGTCAGCTTGGGAACGGCCCTGGTGGAGACGAACAGGGGTTGCACCTCCACAATGGGGTTGTAGGGAGCCAGACCGAACCACTTGATCGGCGAGCCTGCCACCTTGCGGATGGCGTACTTGACCTTCAGCGAGAAGGCGCCGCGGGAGTCGATCTTGGACTCGGGCATCAGTGCCTTGTGGACCAGCACATAGGTGACTGTGCCGATCTGCGGGTCTTCGTCCACCTTGGGGTAGATGGAGGGCTGCTTGGGCAGCTCGCCGCTGTCGATCAGCTCGTGCATGATCTGGTGCAGGTAGGTGGCCACATTCTGATCCACCTTGAAGCCCAGCCTCATGCGCACGCGGAAGAGGTAGTTGGTGCCGAAGTTCTCCACCGAGTACTTGCGGGTGTAGGGGGCGTCCGTGGTCTGGACCGAGACGGCCCACCAGGCCCGGGCCCGCTTGGGCCGGTTGGCGAAGATGGAGAAGAAGATGTCGGTGTCCAGCCGCCGCATCTCCGCGTCCGAGGTCAGATAGACCAGGTTGTCCGCATAGTAGGGGACGCGGAAGTCGTTATGGAGCATCTCCAAGGCGGGCAGACACTCCTTGGCCGTCATATGCCGGCGTTGCGAACGCTCCACCTTGGTGCCCACATCCCAGGTGTACATGATGTAGAGGATGGCCGCGGTCAGCAGCATGGTGAACCAGCCGCCGTGCATGAACTTGGCCATGGAGGCCATGAAGAAGAGGATCTGGATGGCCAGGAAGACCGCAGCGAAGAGCAGGGAGAGCATACGCTTGCCGTCGTGCCAGATGTAGTCAGCCAGCAGAACGGTGGTGGTGATCATGGTCACCGTCAGAGCCAGTCCGTAGGCGGCCGAAATATGCTCGGAATCCTTGAATATGGCCAGCACCGTCAGCGTGGCCACACACAGGACCCAGTTGATGGTGGGGATGTAGAGCTGGCCGCGGGTACGCGCCGGGTAACGCACCTGAAGGTGAGGCATCCAGTTGAGGCCGGTGGCCTCCGAGACCATGGTGAAGGCTCCCGTGATCAGGGCTTGCGAGGCGATGACGCCGGCCGTCACTGACAGGAGGACCGCCACGTAACGCACGGTAGTGGGCATCATCTGGAAGAAGGGATTGAGCCCGTCCACACCCTGCAGGGCCTTATTGTCGCGGTTTCGCAGGATCCATGCCCCCTGGCCGAAGTAGTTGAAGACCAGGGCGATGTTGATGAAGGGCCAGGTGGCGTAGATGTTGCCGCGGCCCACGTGGCCCATGTCGGAGTAGAGAGCCTCGGCTCCTGTGGTCGACAGGAAGACCGTGCCCATGATGGTCAGGCCCACCGGATTCTGCGGGCTGAAGAGGAAGCGGATCCCGTAGACCGGGTTCAGCGCCTCGAAGATGGACCAGTCGTTGCCGATGCAGTAGATGCCGATCAGGGCCAGGAAGGCGAACCAGACCATGACCACGCTGCCGAAGACCTTGCCGATCCGCTCGGTTCCGCGCGACTGGACCGCAAACAGGATCAGGATGATCACGAAGGTGATGACCATGGTCAGGTTTCCGTTTTCACGGAAGATCGGAGTCAGCACAGGGATGGTCTTGAGTCCTTCGACTGCCGAGGATATGGAGACCGCCGGAGTCAGCACCGAATCAGCCAGGAAGGCTGCGCCGCCGACCATGGCCGGGATGGCCAGCCATTTGCCGTAGTGCCGGACCAGGGTGTACAGGGCGAAGATGCCGCCCTCGCCCTTGTTGTCGATGCGCATGGCCACCAGAACGTACTTGACCGTGGTGATCAGCGTGATGGACCAGAAAACCAGGGAGAGCATGCCCAGCACGGCCGCCCTGTCCACACGGGCCATGCCTCCCTGCCCGGCCACGAAGGCCTGCATGGTGTACAGGGGTGAGGTGCCGATGTCTCCGTAGACCACGCCCAGGGCGACAATACACATGCCCAGGCTGATCCTGTCTGGCGAGGACTGCACCCGCCGCCACCAGCGGCCCAGAGGACCCTTTGGCGGGGTGCGACGACGCTGGGCTGCCCGCTGGGCCTCGCGCCGGACCCGCTTGAGCTCGTTCTCCTCCTCCCGGGTGCGGGACTTGGCAGAAATCTTGGGAGCCTTGGTGAAGCTCTCCTGAGGAAGTATCGATTCTTTCGTCGGCCGACCCTTACGACGGGCCGTCGTCGGCTTCGCCGCTTTTTCACCGGATAACCGGGGTGGTTCGTCAGCGCCCCTGCCATCATCCTGAGCCGCCAACTCATGCCGCTCATCCGCCATAGAGCCCTCCATCGGCCAATGCCTTCACTCATCTACTTCCGGGTGCCGTATGTTGCTGTGCGCACACGTGCGACGACAACCGTAGCACTCTCCCCCCACACTTGGCGGGGGCGATTCAGACCGCGACACTCCATAAGCTTAATCCCGCCCTGGCACTATGCGTCGAACATCCTTCACAGGCCATAAACCCGGCGCGTGGTGGCTGCTGTCGCTTCGGCCACCTGGGCCAGGGGGCAATCCAGCGCATCGGCCATGGCACGCAGGGTGTAGGGAATCATGTAGGGGGAGTTGGTGCGTCCCCGGTAGGGCATGGGACTCAGGTAGGGCGCATCGGTCTCCACCATGATGTGGTCCATGCCGACCACGGACAGGGCCTGGCGGATTCCCTCGTTGCCCTTGTAGGAGACCGTCCCCGAAAAACTCAGATACCAGCCGTGCTCGGCGGCCACCTGGGCCATCTGCGCATCCCCCGAATAGGAATGGAAGATCGTGCGCTCGGGGGCGCCGTCCTCCAGCAAGGTCTCAATAACCTGCCGATGGGCGTCGCGGTCGTGGATCTGCATGGGCAGGTCCAGCTCCTTGGCCAGGGCGATGTGATCGCGGAAGGCCTGCCGCTGGATCTCTTCGGCCCCTTGGCCGGTTCGGAAGAGGTCCATGCCCGTCTCTCCGATGGCCACCACCTGGTCGGGATATGCGCGAGCCAGACGGGCGACCTCCTCCAGCGCCTGCTCGAAAGAAACCTCATGCCAGGGCTGATATTGCAGCGGCAGTCCATCCGGTCCCGGCACCCCTCGATGGCCGTGCAGGACGGCCTCATTGGGATGGATAGCCAAGGCCGCGTGAACCACCCCGGGATGGGCCAGTGCCAGATCCACAGCCGTCTGCAGGTTGGGCAGCTCGCAACCCACGTCGATGGCCCCGACCACCCCCACAGCACGGGCCCTTTCCAGCTGCTGGTCGACTGTGCGGACGGGGACCGGATCCTGCCCGCGCTCCCTGGCCTGCCGGTCCATCTCCTGGGCGAAGGGGACCACGGAGGCCATGTGGGTGTGATCGTCGATGACTCCGATGCCTTCGGGCAGTGGCTCGGGATCGGGAGCCCAGCTGCGGTTGCGATGATGCTTGCTCATGGTCCACAGTCTAAGGTCTTGTGCGGCCCAATCTTCGACCCGCCCAGGTGGCCGACTGCGCCAAAAGGGAGGACTGCAGCTAGAATCACCTCTGACGGCCCAGGACCAGCCGGATGGGAAGAACGAAGAAGCAGCCGTCGTCCGTCTGCCAGTCCCCCGCCGCCGCGGTACCGTTGCCGAACGCAGAAAAGGTGGATTATGTCTATGGATTGGCAGCCCTCGTTCGAGGCGACCAGCGCCTACCTCTTCGTCCACTTCACCGGCCATGAACAGGCCGAGACGGATGAGCAGCTCTACTTCGCCCTCAGCCGGGACGGCCTGCACTGGCATGACCTGCGCGCCCAGGGAGACCCTGTTCTGACCTGGAGCGAGGGCGAGGGCGGCGTACGCGACCCCTATATTGTTCGAGGCCCTGACGGCCTCTTCCACATCATCGCCACCGACCTGTCCGTCTACCACAGGGGCGGCTGGCAGGAGGGCCGGTCCACGGTGGATGGATCCACCGGCCTGGTCATCTGGGATTCGCCGGACCTGGCCCACTGGGGCAGACCCCGCCTGGTGGACGTGGCCTCGGCCATTCCCAAGGCGGGCATGGCCTGGGCACCGGAGGCCTGCTGGGATGCCGACAGGGGGCAGTGGATAGTCTTCTGGGCCACGGCTGCCTCCGACAGCGCCGAGGACCCGGCCGCAGCCGACCTGGCCAACGAGCTGGGTGACGGCATCAACATGTACTACGCCACCAGCACTGATCTGGTTTCCTTCTCCCGCCCGGTCAAGTGGATCGACCGCAGCAACGGCATCATCGACACGACCATGCTCAAGGCGCCTGACGGCTGGTGGTACCGGGCCTCCAAGGATGACCAGATCACCCTGGAACGCACCCGCAACCCCTATGCGGCCACCCACGAGCTGGTGCGTACCGACGACGACCAGGCCTGGTCATACCTGTCCAACCTGACCGACATCTTCGGCCAGGGGCGCTACTCCTCGCGGTATCTGGAGGGCCCTGAGCTCTTCCTCTACAACGATGCCGACGCCGCAGGACCCGACGGGCGAACCATGCCTTTCGGCTTGATCTGCGACCAGTTCGCCGAGGGCCGGGGCTATCTGCCCTTCCGCTGTGCCGATCTGTCTTCCAGAGAGCGGCAGGACTGGGCCTTGGTCAGCGACATGAACTTCGGCCGGCTGACCAAGCGCCACGGTTCCATCATGCCCATCACCAAAAGCGAGTACCGAATTCTGAAACGGACCCTGACCCGCTGAGCGGCGGCAGCATGCAGGCAACCATGACGAAGCCTCACACGAATAAAATCCCATAATCGTGCGTAGGTGCTCCAATAAATGCCTCCACCTGTACCGCAACAGGGAACGCGGCCAGCAAAACCCAGACCTGGGCTAGAAGTGAGCCAAATCAGGACATGTTCACTTGTAGTTTTTTATGAGACTGTTCCCGAAGCTACAGACCCACTCAAGTCCCTAGCGTCAAGTCCCAATTATCCTCGATCAGTCCGGCATCCACTTAATCCATTGGGGTCTGCATCAGGTGCAACTCCGGATCCCGGGTGTGTCTAGGCCCAGAATCCGGAGATCATATATGGCGTGGATGCCCCTGGACTAGAAGATCCAGCTCGGGTCCTGACACGCGCTTCAGATCGACACCGTCTGTCGTTACAGCAACCTGGAACCTGGTGCCCCGCACCTCCAGCTCGTAGGTCATCGAGCGCCAGGACGAAGGCAGGCGGGGGTCAATGCTCAGCCCGGTCCCGCCGGTATCCCGAAGGCCGCCGAAGCCGCAGACTAGGCTGGACCAGACGCCTCCGCAGGCAGCCAGGTGGATGCCGTCGGTCGTGTTGGCATGCAGATCGTCCACGTCCGTAAACAGGGACCGGCGGAAGTACTGCATGGCCAGCTGGTCATGCCCCACCTCAGCGGCGAGGATGGACTGGGAGGCTGCCGACAGGGTCGAATCCCCGGTGGTCAGCGGATCGTAATAGTCGAAGTCAGCCCGCTTCTGCTCCGGAGTGAACCAGGAGCTGAGCAGGTAGAGAGCCATGACCACGTCGGTCTGCTTAAGCACCTTGTGACGGTAGATAACCAAGGGATGGTAGTGCAGCAGCAGGGGCCTGGCAGTGAACCTGTCGAAGTGCCAGCGTGGCCGCTGCATGAACTGGGCGTCCTGGGCATGGACCCCCTCCTGATCATCGAAGGGGACGAACATGGCCTCGGCCGCGCTGGACCATTTGTCGGCCTCCTCCTCGTTGAAGTGCAGCCTTTCACGTATGGTGCCGATCAGATCTGGGTGCTTCTCCCGTAGGTGCTGGTAGGCCTTGTAAGCAGCCAGGAGGTTGAACCGGGCCATCTGGTTGGTGTAGAGGTTGTCGTCAACCAGGACCGTGTACTCGTCGGGGCCGGTCACGCAGTGAATGTGGAAGCGGCCGTCCTCCTTATAGCGCCCCAGGCTCATCCAGAGACGGGCCGTCTCCACCAGAATGTCGATGCCCTCAGCCTGCAGGAAGTCTTCATCGCCGGTGACCTGCACATACTGGGCCACCGCGTAGGCGATATCGGCATCGATGTGGTACTGGGCCGTGCCCGTAGGGAAGTAGGCGGAGGCCTCCTCACCGTCGATGGTCCTCCAGGGGAAGAGGGCGCCGTTCAGGTTGAGTGCGCAGGCCCTGCGCCTGGCGGCAGGCAGCATCAGGTAGCGGTAGTGAAGGACGGCTCTTGCCCGGGCAGGCGCTGAATAGATCAGGAAGGGGAGAATGTAGATCTCGGTGTCCCAGAAGTAGTGGCCGCTGTAGCCGGACCCGCTCAGACCCTTGGCACCCACGCCGTTCTCGATCTGGGCTGTGGACTGGGCCAGCTGGAAGAGCTCCCAACGCACCATCTGCTGGGTACGACCGCCATCGTCGGCCTGGATGCGGATATCCTGACGCTCCCAGAACCGATCCAGCCATTCCCGCTGACGCCGCTCCAGCTGATCAAGAGAGAGGGTGCTGACCTCCTCCAGCCGATCACGGCAGTCCTCGACCAGATTCCTGGTTCCCTCGCCCCGGGTCTGCACGACCAGACCATTGCCGCTGGTGCCAGCCGGAAGAATGGGGTGGCTGCGATAGACGGCGTAACGGACCAGACGGGTGGAACCGCCCTTGGGCACGTCCATGCGCCAACCGGAGCCCTCGACAGGCCGGCCGTCCCTGAACTGCCTGACGCCCAGGGCCAGGCTGAGCCGTGAATTATTGCAACGGAAGACCCTGCAATCCGCACTCAGCTCACCGTAGACCGCATTGTCCAGCACCTCATGGATTCCACAGCCGTCCACAAAGGTCGACTTGCGGGGGTCACTGGAGTTGACATGGCGGGGGTTGTCGGCGTTGACCGGACCATCGACCACCACAGCCATGTCCCGGTCGGGCGACTCAACGGTCAGCGTGCAGACGCTCAGGCTGCGGTCATACAGGCAGACCATGCGGGTGAGCACGGTCTTCAGGTGGATGCCATGACCCAGATCGTACAGATTGGTGGTGGTTGCAATCCCGGCTCGGAAGTCCAGTCGCTGAGTGGTCTTCTCCGGCCTGCCCAGGGGCAGCCCTTCCACCTTGAGGGTGAAGTCCGAAGCATCGGGCACTCCTTGGATCAGCTGACCCACTTGGGCGTATCCGTAGGCGCTTTCGGGATGGGCTATCCGGAAGGTGTCATGGAATCCGCTCAGGAAGGTACCGTTGCCCAGGCAGCGTTCCCCGCCGCCTTCGCCCCTGACGCCGACGGAGCCGTTGGTGACCGAGAAGACTGTGGCGCTGACAGCATCGGGCCGACCGTTCTCGCTGAACCCCCACTCTTCTACAGGGAAGCGATCCTCATCCAGACTGGGGTCCTCCCCCTGCCCGCGCTCGCCGGCATCGTCGTCGATCAGCTCGATCAGCTGGTCCACCACCAGGTCCGCGCCCGCCTTGAGCAGCTGCTCGCGGCCGGCACCCCTGTTCACGCCCACGACCAGGCCGAACCTGCCTGCATGGCCGGCGGCTACACCAGAGAGGGCATCCTCGACCACAACGGCATCCTCATTGCGCAGGCCCAGCACCTTGGCCGCATAGGCGTAGGTGTCCGGGGCCGGCTTGCCCTGAAGGCCCATCTCGTCCTTGAGATTGCCGTCCACCACAGTGTCGAAGTATCCGGCGATCCCAGCGGCCTGGAGGACCTGGGCCGTGTTGCGCGAACTGGACACCACAGCCAGACGCTTCTTGTCGGCGCGCAGGTGCCTGAGCAGATCCACGGTGTCCGGGTAGGGATCGATGCCCTTCTGCTTCAGCATCCGCTCAAAGGTCATGTTCTTGCGATTGCCGTATCCGCAGACGGTGTCCAGCTGCGGATCGTCATCCGGGTTGCCCCAGTCCAGCTCAATGCCCCTGCTGCGCAGCAGGGCGTCGACGCCGTCATAGCGGGGCCGGCCATCCACATAGGCGTAGTAGTCCTGCTCCGTGTAGGCCGGGACGTTCCCGGGCAGGACCTGATCGAACAACGCCTTCCAGGCGGCCTTGTGCAGGATGGTCGTGGGCACCAGCACCCCGTCCAGATCGAAGAGCACACAGGCGAATTGGGCAATCTTCATGGTTACTCATCCTATGGGTCTTCCATGACGAAAGAACCCGGCGGTTCGAAGAGCCGCCGGGCGAGAAGAGAGAGAGAAGAAGGGGTTCAGTTATCGGGGCCGCACGACCCCCATCGGCCAGTACTTCAACCGACAGAACAAATATAACCAGCGCTACCTTGGAGGAAGTGCCCGAAAACCTCAAAGTTCTCTGTGAATCACGAATGCCGTCCCGGGCGCGTCGACCGTCACTTGCCCTGGTCGCCCAGCTTGGCCTGCTCCGCCTCGAATCGGGCGCGCTCTTTGGCCTTGCGGCGGTCCAGTTGCTCCTGGAAACGATCCAGCTCCTCCTGCACGGCCTCCTTGGGAATGCGCGGAAAGATAGGTGTGGGCCGTTCGATCGGCGTGCCGTCCCTGAGGGGCTCACGCGCCCAAGGGTGGACCGTCTCCCCCAGCCGGTAGTCGCCGGTGATGATGGGATAGTGGAAGCCGGACCGATCCAGGTCGTCAACCTCCTCGACACGAGGCAGGGGCGAGAAGGTGCCCTTGCCGCCCATGGTCTCCCAGACCCGCTGAGAAGCATGCGGCAGGAAGGGGGCCAGCATGGTGTTGGCGTCCAGCACGGCCTGCGCTGCGGTGTGCAGGACGGCAGCCAGTCGGTTCTGGTCATCCTTGATCTTCCAGGGCTCCTGGGCGGAGATGTACTTGTTGATATCGCCCACCAGAGCCATGGCCTCGACCAGGGCGGCCTTCTGGCGATGGTGCTCGATCAGGGAGCCCACGGTATCGAAGGCCTGCAGGCTGCGGTCCAGCAGGGCAGTATCCTCCTCGGTCAGCCAGTCCTCCTCGATGTGGGGGATGCTGCCGAAGTCCTTGTTGAGCAGGTTGGCCACGCGGTTGACCAGGTTGCCCCAGGAGGCGGCCAGCTCCTCGTTGTTGTGCCGGATGAACTCCGCCCAGGTGAAGTCCGAGTCCGAGGTCTCCGGACCAGCGATGGAAATGTAGTAGCGGACTGCATCGACCGGGTAGCGCGCCAGGATGTCCTTGACGTAGATGACGATGCCCCGCGAGGAGCTGAACTTCTTGCCCTCCATGGTCATGAACTCGCTGGCCACCACCTGCTCGGGCAGGTTGAGCTCGCCGTAGGATCCCGGCTGTCCGCCCTTGGACCCCTGGCCGTTGTAAGCCAGAATCTCCGAGGGCCAGATCTGCGAGTGGAAGGTGATGTTGTCCTTGCCCATGAAGTAGTAGCCCAGGGCCTTGGGGTCATTCCACCACTTGCGCCAGGCCTCGGGGTCGCCCTGACGGCGGGCCCACTCGATGGACGCCGACAGGTATCCGATGACGGCGTCGAACCAAACATAGAGCTTCTTGTTGGGGTCGTCGACCCAGCCGTCCACAGGCACGGGAATGCCCCAGTCGATGTCGCGGGTGATGGCTCGCGGCTTGACCTCCTTGAACAGCCCCAGGGAGAAGTTGAGCACGTTGCTGCGCCAGCCCTTGCGGGTCTTCAACCAGGCCAGGTTGGCCTCGGCCAGGGCTGGCAGATCCAGGAAGAAGTGCCTGGACTCCTCGAACCGGGGGGTCTCCCCGTTGATCTTGGATACGGGATTGATCAGCTCGTCCGGATCCAGCTCGTTGCCGCAGTTGTCGCATTGGTCGCCGCGAGCGCCGTCAGCACCGCAGATGGGGCAGGTCCCCTCGATATAGCGGTCCGGCAGGGTCCGGCCAGTGGAAGGCGAGATGGCCACCTTCTGCTGGCCTTCATAGATGTAGCCATTGGCCCTGCACTGGCGGAAGAGCTCCTGCACCACCTTCTCGTGATTGCCGGTCGTGGTCCTGGTGAAGAGGTCATAGCTGAGCCCCAGATCGCACAGATCCTTGACGATGACCCGGTTGTAACGGTCGGCGATCTCCTGGGGACCCACACCCTCTGCGTCAGCCTCCACCAGGATGGGAGTGCCGTGCTCGTCAGTCCCCGAAACCATAAGGACATCATTGCCCTTCATGCGTTCGTAGCGTGCATAGACGTCCGAGGGGACGCCGAACCCAGCGACGTGGCCGATATGACGGGGCCCATTCGCGTAGGGCCAGGCGACGGAAACAAGGATATGACTCATACCAGCAAGATTATCGGCTCAGGCCTACAATCCCCCTGCTCGTCCACAGGACTGCCGTCGAGCAAGCAGATTATCCACAAGTACACAAATTTGGCCCTCCTTCAGGCAAACTCGGGACCAGCCATTTACAGTCGAACCATGAATCCAGAACACGTCCTCGGGGGAGTGACGTGGACGCCTACCACTGCCCATGGCGCCAGTCGCACCCTCAGAGCTAGAACAAAGCCGCCAGGCCGAACACCGCACGCCGACACCGCCCAACAGTGGCCCGGACCACCAGCCGGGGCAGCGCCGATGCGCACCCGCGGCCGTCCTCCTACGACCGAATTTGGGGCCCTGACCCCCGATCCCAAGCCGCTGCCCAGTCTGATCCAAACCGGAGATCTGCCCGGCCCGCTCAGCCTCAGCCTGTTGGTGAATGAGGGGATCGTGACCTGTCTGGACCGATCCTGCTGCTATCTGAACGAACAGGCTGAGGGACTCTACGGTCGCGCCTCCATCGTCATGCCCATGGTCCCTTACGGCGCAGCAGCATGTGGCGGACTGGCGCTCTGGATATGGATCAACGGCCGTTTCCCCGACACGCTGGACATTATCTCCAACTCCCACTTCCGCACGCCCGTTCACGGCAGGCCCCTGCACCCCCACCAGCGACAGCTGGATGCCCGCTATCTGATGAAGCTTGGGAAACTTTGGGTGACTTCGCCGCTCTGGACGGCCTGCGACCTGGCCTGCGACCCCTCGGGCCGGTGCAACGGAGAAGAGACCATGGCGGTCTTGCATGAGCTCATGGAGCGATATCAGGTCAGCTGCGGATCCTGCGAGGCGCTTCTGTCCTCCAACCCCCGCTGGCCTGGCCACGCTCAAGGGCTGGAGACCATAAGAAGACTCAAGGCGATCCTATGAGTCTGACAGTGAGGTATGCCCGAGGTACGCACGGCCATCATCGGCACCGAGGCAGGGCCCGGAGACATCGTGGGTTGTCCGCCACTGAACGCATGGCCCGGCTCATGACTGCCATCAGCAGCCGGTCGCGCTCCCCAGCAGATGACGATTTGAGCCAAGACGAACCTGATGGCATCCACCCGATGGCCCAGATGCGCGCCCCGCCACCGGAGCCTCCCCTGGTGCCCACAGCGCTGATGGCCACAGACCCCGCGACCGACCCGAGCATCCTCTGGGCCATCGCCCGAGAAGAGCCTGAGCTGCGCCGGTGGCTGGTGGCCAATCCCGCTGCTTCGCCAGCCCTGCTGGAGACCATCTCCCAGCTGGGCGGGCCCGGTGTGCGCAGAGCGCTGGAGGTGCTGCTGGATGAGGGAAAGGGGAATCAGTCCTCCTTATCCTCTTGAACGGCCAGGGCATAAATCCGCTTGCGATTAGGCAGGCTGCCATCAGCCAGGGGGTGCTCGGCAGCTACCCGCGCGATGGCCTCCTTGAGCCGCAGGCCCTCGGTTCGAGCCAGATCACGTGCTAGAACCGCCAGCCGCCGATCATCCATGGCCTCAGGATCGTTGCGCCTTGCCTCCAAGGCGGATGCACCAGCCACGACCAGGACCATCTCTCCCCGGGGAGGATCCTCCTGGAGGGAACGCACAATTTCTCCGACTGTGCCCCGCCGGATCTGTTCATGTTCCTTGGTCAGCTCCCGGCAGAGGGCCATGAGCCGGTCGGGGCCGAAGACCTCCTGAAGGTCCTGCATAGCCTGATCAATGCGGTGAGGCGTCTCGTAGAAGACCAAGGTCCGCTCCTCGCTGCGCAGGGTGCGCAGATGCCGCAACCGCTCCTGGTGCCGACGGGGAAGAAACCCCTCATAGCAGAAGCGGTCGGTCGGCAGACCAGAGAGGGCCAGGGCATCCAGCACGGCGCTGGGGCCAGGGGCACAGGTGACCGGTATGCCTCGTTCAATGGCCCGCCTGACGATGGCCATGCCCGGATCGTTGATGGTGGGCATGCCCGCATCTGAGACCACCAGCGCGCAGGCTCCGTCACAAACCTGATCCAGGATGGGATCGGCCATTCGCCGCTCGTTATGATCGTGATAGGCCATAACCCTGCCGCCTACGCGTACCCCCAAACGATTGGCCAGATCATAGAGCCGCCGCGTGTCCTCTGCTGCCACCAGGTCCGCCGACTGCAGGAGCTCCACCAAGCGTGTCGAGGCATCGGCGACATTGCCTATAGGCGTGGCCGCCAGCACCACTGTTCCACCTGAAACACCGGGTGAAATCGACCCTGCATGGCTTTCTCCACCCTGTATATGTCCATCGCTCCGGCCGTTCATGCTGCTCATGCCTTCAGTATGGCCTAATCTAGGGGTGATGACATCTTTGGCAGGGCTTTCTTCGCAGCATCGCTCCTCCAGACACGGCAGGCACGCCGCCCACCGGTCCGGTCGCCCTGTCATGCTGTACATCTTCAGCAAGCCCAAGGGTCACCACACCAAACGAGGGATCTCGATACCCCGGTTCTCTCGGCGGCAGAGCAGCTGGCTGGCCTGCATACTCATGGCGCTTCTGGGCGGGCTTCTGCGGTTTGTACGGCTGGGCAGCCCTCGAGCCATCGTCTTCGACGAGACCTATTACGTCAAAGACGCCTGGACCATGCTGATGACCGGCGAGCCGCGCAACTGGCCCAAAAAAGCCGGCCCCCTTGACCTTCCCATCGACCAGATCTTTGCCCAGGGGCATACCAGCGACTGGCTGCCCCAGGCCGAATACGTGGTTCACCCGCCGGTGGGCAAGTGGTGCATCGCCTTGGGTCTCAAACTGTTCGGCGGAGCCGGGAATCCCTTCGCCTGGCGAGCGGCCACTGCCCTTGTGGGCACCATCGCCATCCTGCTGCTCTGCCGAGTAGCCCTGCGCCTCTTCCATAACCTGCCCATCGCCCTGACAGCCGGCTTCCTCATGGCTATCGATGGTCTGGGCATCGTTATGAGCCGAACCGGCCTGCTGGACAACTTCGTCATGATCTTCGTCCTGGGAGCCTGGCTGTGCCTGATGGGCCACCGGGACTGGGCTCGGACCAGGCTGCGACAATCCTGGGCCAAGGATCAGGCTGATTTCCGCCTGCACTACCGGGTGAAGGTCATCCAGTCACAGGGACAGCAAGGACGGCAAAGCCGTGTCGAACTGCCCGTGGCCACTACCGGCCCCTTCATCGCCTGGTCCTGGTGGCGGACAGGAGCCGCCCTGCTCCTGGGCCTGGCCACCGGCACCAAGTGGTCAGGCGCCTACTTCTTCGCCGTCTTCGCCCTGATCTCAGTGCTCTGGGATGGCTGGGAACGCCATCAGGCAGGATACGGATCCTGGCTGCAGAGCGCCGTGTTCAGGGACGGGCTGCCGGCGGCCCTGCTTATGATCCCCGTCTGGGCGGGCACCTATCTGGCCTCCTGGACGGGATGGTTCCTGCACGGGGATTCCTTCATGCACAGCTGGGCGGCCCAGCACCCTGGCCAGGGTCTGACCTGGCTGCCGGAGGGGTTACGATCCCTGGCTGAATACCACCGGCAGATGTGGCACTTCCACACCACCCTGCATACACGACACCCATACATGGCCAACCCCCTGACGTGGCCCTTGCAGATCAGACCCACCAGCTTCTACTGGCAGAAGATCACAGGCTTCCCCGGCTTGTGCGGACTGGCCAAGGACTCCCCCTGCGTGGCCGCCGTCACATCCTTGGGCAATCCCCTGACCTGGTGGTTGGGCAGCATCTGCATGGTTCTGGCCATCGTCATCGCCGTCGTGGTCAAGCACGGAGATTGGCGGATCTGGGGGGTCTTGGCAGGCATGCTGGCCGGCTGGCTGCCCTGGATCCAATACATGAACCGGACCACCTTCACTTTCTATTCCATCGTCATCCTGCCCTGGATGATCCTGGCAATCTGCTATGTGGTCAACTGGCTACGGCAGAATTCGGACAGTATCCTCTACCGGCAGACCATGATCATGGGCCTGACCCTGCTGGGCCTGACCTCGGTCTTCTTCTATCCGCTGTGGACCGCCATGCCCATCCCCTATGACTTCTGGCGCATGCACATGTGGCTGTCCAGCTGGATCTAGGACAAAGGAGGCGGCCGGACAGGGATGCCCGACCGCCTTGCAGCAACGTTTGTGCGCCGTAGTGCTCAGACTGCACGATCATGGATGATCTGCGCGTACCGCAGACCGGAATCCTTCCAGATCCTCTCCTGGGTGTCATAGTCGACCCTGATCAGCCCAAAACGCTTGGTGTAGCCCAGGGCCCACTCAAAGTTGTCCAGCAGGGACCAAGCGAAGTAACCGGTCACCCGGGCTCCTTCATGGATGGCCCGGGCCACGGCACGCAGGTGCTCCTCCAGATAGGCCACCCGCTGGGGATCGTGCACCCCTTTGCCGCCAGGGAAGGATAGATCCATGCTGACCTGGTCCTCCCAGGCAGATCCGTTCTCGGTGATCATAAGATCCAGCTTGGGGAAACGGCCGGAGACCTCCATGAGCAGATCGGTCAGCCCCTGAGGCTCCTGGTTCCAGCCCATGGCGGTCAACGGCCCCTGAGGAGGCAGAGTCTCGACCATCTCCTGGGCAGGCATGGGGTTGCGCTCGGAACCAGCGCCGCTTCGACCCCGCACGTGGTTGGTCGAGTAGTAGTTGATGCCCAGCACGTCCAAGGGCTGATGGATCTGTTCCAGATCACCGTCACGAACGAAGCTCCAGTCAGTGATACCTTCAGCGGCATCATGGATGCGTTGGTCATAGGTTCCGGCCAGCATGGGGCCCAGCCATACCTCGTTGGCGAACAGGTCAGCCCGGGTCTTGGCTGCCAGATCCGCCGGATCGTCGCTATCGGCCCGGTTGACCTGCAGGTTCAGGGTCACCGATATGCGCGCCCTGTCACCCAGCTCGGCACGGATGGCCTGGGCTCCCAGACCGTGAGCAAGATTCAGATGATGGACCGCTGCCAGAGCCTGTCCGTAGTCGCGGATGCCTGGAGCATGGCCGCCATTGCCATAGCCCAGATAGGCCGAGCACCAAGGTTCGTTCAGGGTTGTCCAAGTCTGCACCCGATCGCCCAGAGCCTTGGCCAGGACGGCTGCATAGTCGGCATATCGTTGGGCGGTGTCGCGGTTGGCCCAGCCTCCAGCCTCCTGCAGGTACTGAGGCAGATCCCAGTGGTAGAGGGTGACTACAGGCTTGATGCCGTTTTCCAACAGAATGTCCAGCACCCGCCGGTAGTGGTCCAAACCAGCCTGGTTGATGGCGCCGCCTGCCTGGGGCACAATGCGAGGCCAGGCTACAGACAGCCGGTAGGCCCCCACTCCCATCTGCTTCATCAGAGCAATGTCCTCTGGGTAGCGGTGGTACTGATCACAGGCGACATCGCCATTGGATCCATCCGCTATCCTTCCTGGCTGCCTGCAGTAGACGTCCCAGATGGAGTCTCCCCTGCCGTCCTCATGCGCCGCACCCTCTACCTGGAAGGATGCTGTTGCCGTGCCCCAGGTGAAGTCCTCAGGGAAGGCGAGTCGTTCGTCATTGACCATATGTCCACTCCTCGATTGTGTGACCCTTCCTGCCTATCTTCGCACAGGAGGACCGACGACAGGACCGTGGCCGACAGCCGATAAGTCCGGCAACGATGGGTTGTGTTGTCCTCGCAAGGAATCAGACCGGGGAGTACCGGGTGCCAAGGCCGGCTTGTTAAAGTGTGTCTCGGTTCTGGAAAAGCACACATCGACGGAATGGAACGCGATTCATGGGGTTCGTCAACTGGCTGATACACCTGCTCAAGGATCCGCGCAGCGCCATCGCGAGCTGGATCGCCATGGGGCTGGTGCCGACCTACGGGTTCATCTTCCTGATCATCTTCATCGAGACAGGCGTGGTCTTCATGCCCTTCCTGCCGGGCGACTCCCTGCTCTTCGCCGCCGGCGTCTTCGCCCATGACCCATCCAGCGGCATGGCCTTGGACGTGCTCCTGCCCGTCGTCTGGCTGGCCCCCATCCTGGGCGACCAGAGCAACTACTTCATCGGGCACTTCTTCGGCCGGGCCATCGTCCGTTCAGGGCGCGTGAAGTCGCTGACCCCCGAACGAATCGCCAAGACCGAAGGGCTGATCGACAAGTGGGGCCCTCTGGCCGTGGTCCTGGGACGCTTCCTTCCCTTCATCAGGACCTTCATGCCTTTCATTTCAGGCATCTCCGGAATGCGCTGGCGGCGCTTCACCCCCTTCAGCGTGCTAGGTGGCTTGGTATGGTCAAGTCTCTTCACCCTCCTGGGCTACTTCTTCGGCGGCATCCCCGCAGTCCAGCAGCATTTCGAGCTGGTCATCATCCTGATCCTGGTCATCTCGGTCCTGCCCACGGTCATTGGCCTGCTCAAGGCAAAGTTCGGCCGCAAGAAGGCTTCCGTCGAAGAAACCAGCGCCAAGGCAGACTGATACCTGGCCTGAGATATTTTGCGTTTGGCCAGGGCACGCGCTAAAGTAAGCTTCTGTTGTTCGGCTACGGTCGGGCAACGAATGGGGCTGTAGCTCAGTTGGTAGAGCGCTTCGTTCGCATCGAAGAGGTCGGGGTTTCGACTACCCTCAGCTCCACAATGTCGAGACACTGCACAATGCTCCAGGTCGTCATCACGACCGATAAAGGCTTCGGCAGATTCCTGACGCATCAACGCAGCACAGCCGCTCTCCTGCCAGAACCAATCAGGCGGGTGGGTGCGTAAGAACCTTGGCATGGGGCCAGGGTCAGCTCGCACTGCAACCATGGAATCAGCAAGGTTGCAATTGCTCATCAAGCGCTCAGAATTGCTTCAGCGAAGCCGGCATCCGTCCCCCCGGCAGCAAAGACAGCGTATATCGGGTCAGCATCAACAACCACGATGGGCGCATTATGCAAACGCGCCCATCGATGAATCAACGCCTGGAGGCGGAGCGGAAGGGGTTATCGTCACGACGATGATGACGATGACCGCGGCGGAACCCACGACGGTCTGCGTCAAAACGAGAGCCAGCACGGCCGTTGCCACGGCCATGGTCGTGACCATGGGTCCGCTCGCTGCTGCCGGAATGACGATGGCCTCTGGTCCTGCCGTCCAATGGGCCATCCTCACGATCGAATGCCGGTCGGTCACCAGACCGCCGGGAACGGTAAGGCCGACGATCCCGGTCCCGGCCTGCAGCCCTAGCCCGGCCGCCGCGATCGAAATGCCTGTCGGACCGGGAACGATCCCGATGTCCGCTTCGGCCGCTACGGCCTCCACGGGCAGACCGGCCGCCTGAGGCCTGCGGCTGCTCGGCTTGCAAGGACCAGCCTTGCACCGGCTTGGCCACGGGTCCTACAAGTTCGGTAACCTCAGGCGAATCGGCGGTCACCTGAACCGGCTTGGCATCGATATGGGCCATGCGCAGCATCCGCCTGGTGTCGCGCCACTGATCGGGCAAGACCAAGGTGACCACGTCGCCGGAACGGCCGGCCCGGGCCGTACGCCCTGACCGATGCAGGAAGGACTTGGAATCGGCCGGTGGATCCACCTGAACCACAAGGTCTACGTCACTGATGTCCACGCCGCGGGCGGCCACGTCGGTAGCCACCAGGACCTTCACCTCGCCCCGTGAGAAAGCCCCTAGGTTGCGATCGCGCTGGTTCTGAGAGAGGTTGCCATGCAGCTGTGCGGCCGGTATGCCATTGTCAATCAGGTTCTTGGCCAGCTTCTTGGCCTGGAACTTGGTCCGGGTGAAGAGAATACGACGTCCAGTGCCCGAAGCCAGCTTGCGCACGAGATCATGCTTGGCGGCCTGGGTGGTGCGGAAGATGTGGTGGGTCATCAGATCCACATGCTGGGTTGCCGAGTCCACCTCGTGAATCTTGGGGTCCTTGAGGAAACGCTTGACCACGGCATCCACACCGTGGTCCAGGGTGGCCGAGAAAAGCATCCGCTGACCGCCCGGGCGAACCTGGGCCAGGATCCGCTCCACGGCAGGCAGGAAGCCCATGTCAGCCATCTCGTCGGCCTCGTCCAGCACGGCGATCTCCACGTCCTCCAGGCTGAGCTTGTGCTGACGGAGCAGATCCTCCAAGCGACCAGGGCAGGCCACCACAATCTTGGCCCCGCGCCGAAGGGCATCGACCTGACGGCCCTGGCCAACACCGCCGTAGACGGTGCAAGTCCGCATGCCGTAGGCCTGGGCCAGGGGGTTGAGAACCTCGTCGATCTGATTGGCCAGCTCGCGGGTGGGAGCCAGAACAAGACCGCGCGGGCGGGGCAGGCTGCCTGATCCGGCGGCACCCCCCCGGCCGTGGCGAACCCGTCCTTCCTCATCGGCAGCCAGTCGAGCTACCAGGGGGATGCTGAAAGCCAGGGTCTTGCCGGAACCAGTCCGCCCCCGGCCCAGGATGTCACGGCCGGCCAGGGCATCAGGCAGGGTATCCCGTTGGATGGGGAAAGCGCTGGTCTTGCCGTCCTTGCGCAGGACGCGGACCAAGGGTTCAGGCACCCCCAGCTGGTCAAAAGCCATAGGTTCTACAGCAGAATTGTCGGAATTGGACGAAGTGGAATCGGGCATGGATGAAGCAGTCACAATGACCTTTCACAACAGGGAAGAAAACGGTACTGTCGGTCGACAGTTCGCGGGCCGCGTGCAAAGCAGAGAATGACGAATTTCGCGCAAGCGGTTTCCCCGTACTCAAAGCATTCAGGCGACGATCAGCCGCAGCTCTTGGGCGAGCGGCCAACCTGTACACCATAGCACAGGCCCCTCACCTGCTTCAGGAGCGTACGCTCCAGACGATCAGCGATTTGGACTCAGTTGGATCGGCCTCGTCATGCGTCGTGTCCTGCCGCCAGAGCCGGGCCCTGCTGGACCGCCTGACCTCGACGACCCGGCCGTCGGCAGCGGCGGCGAACATGCTGGACCCCTGTGACTGGTGGGAGCGGCGCAGCTGGCGCCTCAGCTGACGATTCTCCTCGGCCAGGGCCAGGATCCTGGTCACCCCGGCCAGGTTGATGGACTCGTCCTGGCTCAGATGCTGAGCCTGACCCAGCCGGTCCAGATCCCGCAGGGAGTATCGGCGTGCACCCCCCTCGGTCCGTTCCGGCACGATCAGACCCAGCCGGTCGTATTGGCGCAGGGTCTGCGGATGGATGTTGGCCAACTGCCCGACCTGGCCGACGCTGAAGACCGGCAGCTCAATGTCCAAACCGGCATCATCGGCAGCATCCAGACTGATGCGCCCGGCCACCAGACCGCGAGCGCAGGCCAGATAGATCCGCCTGGTCTCGGGATCCACCCTGACCATGATCATCACTCCTCTCCGCTGTTCGTTCCAACCTGATCCTGCATCGGGATCGTCATATCTTCATGCGCTCACCGGCGATCCGCTCGTCGAAGTCGCCACTGGACTTGGCAAAGTCACGCATGGCCTTCTTCTGGGCCATGCCCAACCGACCAGGCATGCGGATCTCAAGCCGCCCCACCAGGTCGCCCTTGCCGCGCCGGTCTTGTACCCCCTTGCCGGCGATGCGGATCTCGTCGCCGCTGGAGGAGCCGGCCGGGATCTTGAAGGTGACGACCTGGTCGTCGATGTCCCGAGCCTGGACCTTGGCCCCCAGGGCAGCCTCGGATACCGTCACCGGCAGGGTCATGACCAGATCCCTGTCCTTCATGGTGAACCGCTGGCTGGGCTGAACGCTGATCTGCAGATAGAGGTCGCCATTGGCGCCCCCGTCCCTGCCGGGCCGACCCTTGCCAGCCAACCTGATCCGCTGGCCATTGCGAACCCCAGCAGGGATATGCGTCTTGAAGCGCTTGCCGCCCACGCTTAGGGAGACCGTAGCCCCCTTGACCGCCTGACGGAAGGACAGGCCGATGCGCGAATTGCGATCCTCGCCCTTGACTGGCCTGGGCCTGCTCTCCTGGTAGGCGGTCCGGCCGCCACCGCCGGCACCCCCGCCGAAGGAGGAGAAGATGTCAGCGAAGTCCGGCTGCCCCGAACCATCGCCGAAACGGATACGGGTGCCTCCAGGCGCTCCAGCCCCACCGAACATGGAGCCGAAGATGTCCGAAAAGGCATCGGTGTTGAAGCCGCCCTGGCCGGAACCCCCGGCGAACCGGGCTCCCCCCATGCCGAACTGGCGGATGGCGTCGTACTTCTGACGTTGCTCCTTGTTGCTGAGCACATCGTAGGCCTCGGAGATGTCCTTGAACTTCTCCTCAGCCTCCTTGGTCTTATTGAGATCGGGATGGTATTTGCGGGCAAGCTTGCGGTAGGCCTTGGTGATCTCCGCTTCGCTGGCGTCCTTGGAGACACCAAGGACCTTGTAATAGTCCTTGCTCAGCCATTCATTCTCAGCCATCCATGTCTCCTTTCCTCATAAGCAACGAATATATCGAATTGGAATCCGCCCTTTCGCGTGCGGCGGCGGGCAGGGCCATAACCCACCAGCCGCCGCATGCGAAGGCGTCGATTCAGCCTGCGGAAGGTCCGCAATCACCGTCCCTGCTACTGCCCGGGCGAAGTCACCACTACCCTGGCAGCCCGGATCACCCGGTCACCGATCCGATAGCCTGCCTCAACGACCGTGTCAACGGTCTCTTTCTCGGCCTTGGGATCCGGCTTGTGCAGGATGGCCTCATGCTTGGTGGGGTCGAAGTCCTCGCCTTTCTCACCGAACTTCTCGACGCCGAATTTCTCGAAGGTCTTGTCGATCTTCTTGGCTACGGCTTGGAAGGAGTCGTCCATCTGCCCGTGCTCCTTGATCCGGTCAATGTCATCAAGGGCCGGAAGAAGGGCGGTCAGCACATCCACGATGCCGTGCTGGCGGAAGATGTCCTGCTCTTTCTTGGCGCGGTTGCGGAAGTTGACGAACTCGGCCCGCTCGCGCTGGAGAGCCTCCAGGTAATCGGCGGCCTCCTTCTTGGCCTGACCCAGAGGAGTCAGCCCATCTGATCCCTTGTCGGCGCTCTCCTCCTTGGCCGAGTCAGCATCAGTCTTGTCATCAGCCTGAGCATCCGCTGATGACGCGTCCTTGGCGGAGGAATCCGACGAGGACTGGCTAGCCGCCTGGCTCTCGTCTGCAGCGCTCTTGCCGGCATGACGGCCGCGCGCCCCTTCCTGATCGGGTGTCGAAGCGGCGTCAGAGGCCTTGGCCTCGTTCCCATCCGGTTCACCGGCGGCGGCCGGGTCGCCCTTCAGCGGCCCGGCATCATCCTTGTCGAAGGCCGACATGTCACTCGCCGTCCTTCTTCTTGTCGTCGTCGTCCACGACCTCGGCATCCACCACGTCGTCATCGGCGGACGAGGAGGAGCCTGCACCCGAGGCGGCACCGGAGGCACCTGCAGCGCCCTGGGCGCCTGCACCGTCAGCGGAGCCCTGCTGGGCATAGAGGGCCTGACCGATCTTCTGGGCAGAGGTCATCAGCTCGCTCTGGGCGTTCTTGATCTTGTCCATGTCCTCGCCCTTCAGAGCCTCTTTCAGAGCGTTGACCTTGTCGGTGACCTCCTTGGCCACCTCGTCGGAGATCTTGTCCTTGTTGTCGTTGACCAGCTTCTCGGTCTGGTAGGCGGCGGACTCGGCGGCATTGCGGGTGTCTGCGTCCTCACGACGCTGCTTGTCCTCGGCCTCGTGAGCCTCGGCCTCCTTGACCATGCGGTCGATCTCGTCCTTGGGCAGGGCGGAACCGCCGGTGATGGTCATGGACTGCTCCTTGCCGGTGCCCTTGTCCTTGGCGGAGACGTGCACGATGCCGTTGGCGTCGATGTCGAAGGTGACCTCGATCTGAGGAACGCCGCGCGGAGCCGGAGCGATGCCCGTCAGCTCGAAGGTGCCCAGGGGCTTGTTGTCACGTGCGAATTCGCGCTCGCCCTGGTAGACCTGGATCAGCACGGAAGGCTGGTTGTCCTCAGCGGTCGAGAACACCTCGGAGCGCTTGGTCGGGATGGCGGTGTTGCGGTCGATCAGCTTGGTCATGATGCCGCCCTTGGTCTCGATGCCCAGGGAGAGCGGGGTCACGTCGATCAGCAGCACGTCCTTGCGGTCGCCCTTGATGACGCCGGACTGCACGGCAGCGCCAACAGCCACGACCTCATCAGGGTTGACGGTCTGGTTGGCTTCCTTGCCGCCGGTCAGTTCCTTGACCAGGTCCTTGACGGCGGGCATACGGGTGGAGCCGCCGACCAGCACCACGTGATCGATGTCCTGAACCGAAATGCCGGCATCGTGCAGCACGTTGTTGAAAGGCGTGCGGCAGCGGCCCAGCAGGTCAGAGGTCATCTCTTCGAAGTGCGCCCGGGTCAGGGTCTCGTCCAGGTGGACTGGAGTCCCGTCGGGGGTCATGGCCAGGTACTGCATGGAGATGCTGGTGGAGGAGGAGGAGCTCAGCTCCTTCTTGGCCTGCTCAGCAGCTTCCTTGAGCCGCTGCAGGGCGATCTTGTCCTTGGACAGATCCACGTTGTACTTGTTCTTGACCTCGCTGACCAGCCAGTCGATGATCTTCTGATCCCAGTCATCGCCGCCCAGCTTGTTGTCGCCGTTGGTGGCCTGAACCTGAATGGTGGAGAAGCCGTCGTCGTCCTTGCCGATCTCCAGCAGGGAGACGTCGAAGGTACCGCCGCCCAGATCGAAGACCAGGATGCGCTCATCCTCCTTGCCCTTCTCCAGGCCGTAGGCCAGGGCCGCGGCGGTGGGCTCGTTGATGATGCGCAGGACGTTCAGACCGGCGATCTTGCCGGCATCCTTGGTGGCCTGGCGCTGAGCATCGTTGAAGTAGGCAGGGCAGGTGATGACCGCGTCGGTGACGGGTTCGCCCAGGTAGGACTCAGCATCCCTCTTGAGCTTCATGAGGATCTGGGCCGAAATCTCCTGCGGGGTCCACTTCTTGCCGTCGATCTCGACGGACCAGTCGGTGCCCATGTGACGCTTGACCGAGCTGATGGTCCGGTCCACGTTGGTGACCGCCTGGCGCTTGGCCACTTCGCCGACCAGAATCTCGCCGGACTTGCTGAACGCCACCACCGATGGCGTGGTCCGCGCGCCCTCAGCGTTGACGATTACGGTGGGCTCGCCGCCCTCCAGGGTTGCAATGCAGGAATTGGTGGTTCCCAGATCAATGCCAACTGCACGTGCCATACTCATTACCTCCTGATGAAATTGGGGCGCAGGGTCTGGCCCTGCACCTCATCGTTCACGTTCTCCGCTCGCGCTTCGTTCGTGGTCCCGATGGCCGGCTCCCGTCAGCCCGGGCAAGCAGCCATCATGACCACTCCGAAACTTGAGCCTACATCACTCAACTTCTTCTGGCAAATATTATTCCCACTGCGTCTAAATTGCCAAGCTAGATAAATTTGATAGTAATGAGAACGTATGCAATTACGCATTTTCAAAGCTCGCCCTGAATCAACTTGATTCTGAAGTAAGCTCTATTCAATGCCCTTCTAAAACGTGAAAACCGATGACCAATGGTTTTGCTATCGTTGTCATATAAAAGCTGATCAATAAGACGGCCTGTTTCGAGGAGGAGATGTGCATGACCAACAACAACATGAACGATGATTGGTGGAAGCAGGCAGTTGTATATCAGATATATCCGCGCAGCTTCAAGGATGTCAATGGCGACGGCATTGGCGACATCCGAGGCGTGACCGAAAAAATGGAATATCTGCGAGACCTGGGCGTAGACGCCATCTGGCTGTCACCCTTCTACCCATCGGAATTGGCCGACGGCGGGTATGACGTCATGGATTACCGCAACGTCGACCCACGCCTGGGCAACATGGCTGATTTCGACGAAATGGCCAACAAAGCTCATGCCATGGGACTCAAGGTCATCGTGGACATTGTTCCCAATCACACGTCAAACAAGCACGAATGGTTCCAGGATGCCCTGCGTGCAACTCCGGGATCCCCCGAACGTGACAGATACATCTTCCGCAAGGGCAGAGGTACGAATGGAGAACTGCCGCCCAATGGATGGATGTCCTTGTTCGGAGGGCCTGCCTGGGAGCAGGTTGACGACGGCGAATGGTACTTGCATATATTCGCCAAAGAGCAGCCTGATTTGAACTGGAAGAACAAGGAAGTTCACGAAGCCTTTAAAGACATATTCCGTTTCTGGTCCAATCATGGCACGGATGGCTTCCGCATCGACGTGGCCCACGGGCTGGCCAAGGATCTGGACAGCCGCCCTCTGTCCGAGCTGGACAAATGGCCCGTCCAGGAACAGTCCACTTATCACAACTATGAGCACCCGTTATGGGACAGGCCCGAAGTACATGATATCTATAAGGAATGGCGAAAGGTCTTCAACGAATTTGAACCTCACCGTTTTGCAGTCGGAGAAGCCTGGGTCGTGCCTGAGCACCAGCATCTGTACGCATCCGAGAACGAACTGGGGCAGGTCTTCAACTTCGAGTTCGCCAAGGCTAATTGGGACTGCCAGGCCCTGTACACCGCCATTGCCGAGGGCCTGCAATCCGCCAAGGACTCGGGATCGACCACAACATGGGTGATGAGCAACCACGATGTGGTCAGACAGGCCACCAGATACGCACTGCCCCAGGTGGACAGCTCCACTTATCATCAGCTTGACAAGGACTGGATCCTTCGAGACGGGCAGACTTATTTCGAGGACCGGGCCAAGGGCACGCGCAGGGCACGCGCAGGGTTCGCCCTGGAAGCAGCATTACCTGGCTCTGTATACATCTATCAGGGTGAGGAGCTTGGCCTGTTCGAAGTTCCTGATATTCCCTGGGACCGTCTAGAGGATCCGACTGCGCACCGAACCCGCGGCAAATACACTGAAAAGGGCCGTGATGGGTGCCGAGTCCCTCTACCTTGGGTCGCCGGAGACACACCTGCCCCTGCAAAGTGGAATCCCGCCTTCGGAGAAGGGGCCTCCTTCGGATTCTCCCCCTCTCACAGCAAGGACGGAGGGCCAGCCAGCGATCCTCACCTGCCCCAACCTCTTTGGTTCAAGGACTTTGCTGTGGATAAGGAGGAAAACGACAAGACCTCGATGCTCTCCCTCTATCGTAAAGCCCTTAATCTACGGGCCACATTGCTGACCCCTACAGGCAACGTGGAAGTCACGGCCCTATCTGCCACGTACGGCCGGATTTCCTACACACGCAAGGCACTTGTCGATTCCAAGCCTGCGGAACTGACCTGCTTGACCAATTTTTCACAGACACCGACTCCCCTTCCACAAGGACGAATTGTGCTCACATCGGGAGACCTAGCCGAGGACGGCTCGCTTCCCCAAGACACAACCGCTTGGGTAGTTCGCACAGTGCAGGAATAACGGACAAAGGACGCTGAGCACAAGTCACCAAAAGGGTCTCGCAGTAATCCACATATTGCTGCGAGACCCTTTTAAAATCTGGTATGTAACAGATTTTGGTTTATCCTTTGACGGCGCCGGCGAGGACGCCTTTGATGATGTATTTCTGGCAGATCAGGTAGAAGACGATGATGGGGATGATGGCCAGGACCAGGCAGCCCATCATCGCGCCCATGTCCACCGAGCCGTACCCGCCCTTCAGGTACTGGATGGCGATGCTCATGGTCTTGAACCGGCGCATGTCCAGGGTCAGGTAGGGCAGCAGGAAGTCGTTCCAGATCCACATGGCCTCCAGGATCGCCACCGACACGATCGAGGGACGCATGATCGGCACCACGATCCCGAAGAAGGTGCGCGGGATGCTGGCCCCGTCGATCATGGCCGACTCCTCCAGCTCCTGGGGGATGCCCTTGACCACGCCCGTGAAGATGAACACCGCCAGGCCGGCACCGAACCCCAGATACACCACGCACAGCCCCCACGGCGTGTTCAGGCCCAGCATGTCCGCAAGCTTGGAAAGCGTGAACATGACCATCTGGAACGGCACGATCATGTTGAACAGGAACAGCAGGTACAGGAACTTGGCCACCCGCGTGTTGACCCTGACGATCCACCAGGCGCACATGGACGTGCACAACAGGATCAGCAGGACCGAGCCCACGGTCACCAACACCGTCCAGCCGAAGCTGGCCAGCAGGTTGGTCCGCTCCACCCCCCTGCGGTAGTTCTCCAGGCCCACGAACGTCCTGCCCGTGGGAAGCGAGAACGCGTTGCGCGAGATATACGCCTTGTTCTTGAACGAGTTCACGACCACCAGCACGATCGGGAACACCCACAACAAGGACACCAGAGCAAAGAACAGGGTCCACAGGCCCGAATGCCTCACCTTGCCGCTCATGCCGACACCTCCCTGCTGGTCGTCAGCCTGTTCTGCACCACCGCGATCACCGCCACGATCACGAAGAACACCACCGCCTTCGCCTGGCCCACGCCCTCGAAGCCCGTGCGCCCGTAGAACGTCCGGTAGATGTTCAGCGCCAGCAGCTCCGACGTGTTCGACGGCGCCCCGTTGGTCAACGCCAGATTCTGATCGAACATCTTGAACCCGTTGGTCATCGTCAAAAACGTGCACACCGTGATCGAAGGCATCATCAACGGCAACGTGATCCGGAACAGGATCTGACGGCCGCTGGCCCCGTCAACCGAAGCAGCCTCCACCACATCCCCAGGCAACGCCTGCAGGCCGGCAATGTAAATGATCATCATATAGCCGATCTGCTGCCAGCAATACAACAGCACCATCCCCCAGAAGCCATACACCCCCGAATACGTGATCGAACGACCCCAATGGGCCAGCACCCCGTTCAACAACAGCAGCCAGATATACCCCAGGATGATCCCGCCGATCAGATTCGGCATGAAAAACACCGAACGGAACACATTCGCCCCACGGATCGCCTTGGTCAGCATATACGCCACCGCGAAACCACACACATTGATAACCAGCGTCGTCACCACCGTGAACGCCACCGTATACCACATCGCATGCCAGAACTCTTTATCCGACAACGCCGCAGCATAATTGCCCAACCCCACAAACCGGGCATCCACCACCGTCGTGAACCGGCAAAAACTCAAATACACGCCCATCACAAACGGCACCACAAAACCAACCACAAACGCCAACAACGTAGGCAACACAAACAACCCCCACCACCTACGAATCGACCGACCAACCATCGAAATCACTGAAACCTCCAAACCTGGAATCATGCAGTCTGCACTAGAACTTTGAAACCGGCCCAGCTTTGAAACGCGGGGCCGACCGTATCAGTTCATCACTTATGTGTGGTCTTGTACTCAGAAGCCCAACCGTTGACAAAGGCCGACTCAACGCCGGACCAGGGCCCGGTGCCCTGGGCATACTCCAACATGGCATTACCCAGACTCAGTGACCATTGCTGGGTGGGCAGAGGACGGATGATTATGTCATAGTAGCCACGCTTGGCGTAAGCATCATTGGCGCGGAGGATTGGGTTCTTTGTCTTGTACCCGGCCTTCGCGTAGGACTTGAATGGGGTTTCGAATCCCATGGTGTCCGTGACGATTTTCCTGGCACTGTCCTTATCCAGCATCCATGACATGAACTTCTCCGTGGCTCGCCGGTCTTCCGGAGATATCTTCGAATTAATGGCAAAGTAGTTAGAGCTTATGGTCAGTCCTGCTTTGTCCTCTCCCGGCACACCCATATATATGGGCAGAACCCCCATATCCTTGTCGGCAACCTCCTGATTTTTTAATTGCGGATATGCCCAGGATCCCGTTTGAATGAAAACTGCGTCGCCAAGACCGAACTCGGAAACAGCATCGTCGAATGTCGCACTGGAAAGTTGGGTCGGCGCAACGGTCTCGTCTTTCACATACAAATCAAAGATCTTCTTGAGATTGGGCATATATTTATCAGATACAGTTGCCGGCAACTCTGTGACGTTCTTATCTCGATACTCGTAGTAGACCGGTATATGAGCCAGCTGGTCACCATATCGTCGGATAGAGCTTGATTCGAATCCGGCGGACGTGAAGGCTCCTTTGACTCCAAGCTCGTCTTTGTGACTTTGAATTTCGTCGGCCACGGTTTTCAAGCTGTCGAATCCTCTGATGGCATCCACTGAGCGGATGCTGGCCCACGATGCTTTAAAGTATTTATTCAAAATAGCTTTGTTATAGATGATGCCATAGCGGTCCAGAACGAACGGAATGGCGCCCACCTTTTTCCCGGTCTTGAGTACGTAATTCGGATCCGTAAGATCTTTGTACATGCGTGTTTTGGACAGATCCGCGCAATAATCCGACCAGTTGGGATAGTCGTTGTTGTCGAGGCCGATGATAGTCGGAGCTTTGCTCTTGGCCAGCTCACTCTTCAAAGTCTGCTCATAGCTGTCGGCAGAGGGGGAAATCAAATCAAACGGTATGCCTGTATCTTTGGTGAATTGCTTTCCGAGTTGGAGGAACTGATCGTTGTTTTCCACTTTCTGGCTGATCATGTACACTCGGCCCTTTGCTTCTGAGGCTGAGGTACCGCCGCACGCGGCGGATGCCATGACCATTGCGCATGCAAGACCTATGGCAAACGCAGATTTTGTTTTTACACCCATGACCCATCTCATTTCATACAGTTCCGAACCAGATTGGTTGCGGAAAATCAAGACCCCGCTGGATTGGGGCCAAGAACGCCATCTCAGCATCCTGGGCCGGAGAGGACATCCCACCAGATTCCGGTGGGATGTCCAACATGGTCAACTGATGGTTATCCCATTGGTTTCAGTGAGTGGTCTTGTACTCCTTTGCCCAGCCGTCTACAAAGGCGGAGGTGACTTTTGACCAGCTTCCGGTGCCCTGGGCGTATTCGAGCATGGCATCACTAAGCGAAGCCACCCACTGTGCACTGGGAAGAGGATGAATAACAGTGTCGTAGTCACCGGCTTTGGCATATGCGTCATTGGCCCTTTGCACGGGGTTCTTCGACTTGAATCCTGCCTTTTCATAGGACTTGAACGGCGTCTCAAAGCCCATATCATCAGTGAAGATCTTGCGGGCCTTGTCGTTCTCCAAAATGTAATTCAGGAATTGCTCGGTAGCCTTTCGATCCTTGTCCGAAGCATTTTTGTTGGTGGCAAAGTACATGAAGCTGACCGTCAGCCCAGACTTTTCTTCGCCCGGCACGCCAATATAGATGGGCAGGACTCCGATATCCTTGTCAGCCACATCCTGATCCTTGATCTGAGGATAGCCCCAGGAGCCATTCTGCAGAAACACAGACTGCTTGGTCGCAAATTCGCTGTTGGAGTCGTCCATCGTGGCGCTCGAAAGCTGCGATGCCGGAGTTGTGGAATCCTTCAGATACAAATCAAAGATGTTCTTGAAGTTATCCATGTATTTTCCGGTAAGTGTCGGAGGCTCTTCCTCGGTATTCTGGTCCCGGTACTCGTAGTAGACCGGAATGTGGGCGAGCTGATCTCCAAACCTCTTGTTGGAGCTGCTGTCGAACCCTGCTGAGCTGAAGGCACCCTTCACTCCGAGGTCGTCCTTGTGCTCTTGGATTTCATCAGCAACAGTCTTCAACGCCTTGAAGTTGTTGACCTTGTCTATGGACTTTATGCTGGACCATTTAGCATCGAAGTACTTCTTCATCAGTGCTTTGTTATAGATAATGCCATAGCGTTCCATGACGAAGGGAACGGCTACAACCTTGTCCTTAAGCTTAAGGGCGTAGTCCTGTTTCTTCAGATCCTTGTAGATCTTCGTCCCGGACATGTCGCGATAGTAATCTCCCCAG
Source organism: Bifidobacterium asteroides (assembly GCF_030758775.1). Taxonomy (NCBI): domain Bacteria; kingdom Bacillati; phylum Actinomycetota; class Actinomycetes; order Bifidobacteriales; family Bifidobacteriaceae; genus Bifidobacterium; species Bifidobacterium asteroides. The sequence continues at coordinate 187,748 of NZ_CP132384.1, read as the reverse complement.
TTCTGGAAATCATTGTTATCAACGTCGAACATGGTGGGCGCGTTGGATTTTGCCAGCTCGCTCTTCAAGGACTGCTCATACGTACCGGAAGAAGCAACAGACACATCAACAGGTACTCCGGTATCCTTGGTGAACTGCTTGGCCAAATCCTTGAACTCGTCCTGTTGCTCGGGTTTGGCGCTTAAATAATAGACGTGACCCTTGTCGGCGCTGGCCTGAGAGCCTCCGCATGCGCTTAATCCGCCTAGGGACATAGCGAGCGCTCCTGCCAGAGCCACTGCTTTAGTGATTTTCCTCATCATTACTCCATTACTCTTTGACCGACTACTTTATCGGGCGCTTATTCGTGCCTCTCGACCAACGGATAAACGCTTAAGCTCAATGGTTCATTGCTTGGCTCGCCGACACCTGTGGCAACGTCGCCAGGCGCCGGCGATCAAATCTCAACAGCTAAGGAAGTCACCCCTCTTTCAACGTGTTGGAAAATGTCATGTTGGTGGTCTGCAACGACCCCTCTGTCACGAAGATTCCCAGATGGTCACCGGGTCTTTTGTACATCCTGGAATTCAAAGCCACGCCATTTACGTATAGGGTGGCAATGGTGTCGTCAACTACGAGCTGCAGGTGATACTTCTGCCCTGCAACCAATTCAAGCGGCCGCTCCAACCCTATGTTCATATTGGCGAACCAGGGATAGTTCGGGTTGTTTTCAAAGAGGAACCTGTTCTCGCCAACCTTGAATATGAACTGGTAGGACTCACCGGTGTCTTCGTTTTCATTCAGCCGCAGACCAAATGAACGGGTTCCTGGGGAGAAGGTCAGATCTGCCTCAAACGAATACAGATCACCGCAGTCTTGGACAACGGTCTTCTCTGCTCGTCCGGCCGACGCATCTATGTCGAAGTCTGCAATCTCGCGACGGTGATCGAAAGCGCTCCAAAGGGTGTCAACCGGCTGCACGCCAAGCGACCCATCCTCACGCTGATAGACCTGATGAGGAACGAAAGTCCCGCCCCATTCATAATTGGACCTGTCATCTTCGTTTTCCTTGGTGCCGACCCAACCGAACATTATCCGCTTGCCGTTCAGTTCAAAGGTGCGGCCGGCATAGTAGGCGCTGCCATCAAATGCATCGTCGGTAGGAGCAGTCCAAGGTCCCTCGAGCGAGTGGGCCATTCTGTAGACCATTCCATGCTTGTCACTGTATTCAGTGACGATGTGATACCACCAATCGCCCATTTTGAAAAGATCAGGCATTTCATGCATGGTGTAAAGGTTGGGCGCCCAGAAATCACCTTCAAAGCTCCAGTGCTTCAGATCCTTTGACGAGAATGCCACGGTTCGTCCCGACTGTACGGTTTTAGGACCCTGCTTACGTGCGCCAAGGATCAATAGATAGCGATCATGCTCATCGTCGCGGATAACCCAGGGATCCCGCCAATCATCAGGATCGTAGCCTTCCTGGGGGGAGAAGGTCAGGGCATCATGAGTCTTCGTCCAATGATAAAGGTCATGACTCACTGCATGCATGAGGACCTGCGCCGGCTTTCCCTGCGCAGAGTAATCCCTGTTATAGGCGGTGTAGAAGGCATGATAAGCGCCTTCACCCTCACAGACACTTCCCGCATATATAAACTGATCCTGATCTGCGTCTCCGCCTCGCGGAATGGCAACGCCACAATCCCGATAATGAACGAAGTCCTTAGTCGTCGCCAAGTCCCACCCAAACGGCTTACCGAATGGTTCAGGGTCCCGATTATCGCGCTGATGGAAGAGGAAGAACTCATCCCCTTTGCCGAAGGGCATGCAGTCTCCGAACCAGGTGCCCGGGAATTGATAATACAGCTTGGTCATCGCAACCTTTCCGTCGAGGATCGCATATGTCGGATCCTCAGCTACATCATTGTTTAAGCGATTAAGCACTTATTATATTAGCCTCAAGTTAAAAGTCAAACAAGGTCATAAACCAGGGGATATCGATTTCACAGGGAGAGCTTCATAGGGCAACACAGATACCCGTATCCCAGTGATCCATAAATCAAGAAGCCGCGAGGATACGTATGGAGTCACGGGGCACTGAAGGGCAGGCCACCCTGATGGGTGAATAGGGTCCGTGCTCACCAGCAGCATCAGCACTGCCACCCTCACCCTTCTCGCCGACATCCTCGCGCTGCAGCAGCATGCGAATTCCAAGCACCCCGAGTTCATACTGCGGCAGACCAACTGTGGAGAGCGCCGGATGGAGATGGGCGGAAATCAATTTCTGATTGTCGAATCCCACCACCGAAATATCGTCTGGCACATGCATTCCTCGTTCACGAAGCGCATCGAACAGGCCCATGGCAGTGCGGTCGTTATGGCAGAATACCGCCGTGGCGCCAGTCTGCATGACCTGAGACATGATGCCATACCCGCCTTCCTGATCCACCGTGCACGTCATCACCATGTCTGGGTCGTACTGCAATCCTGCTGCAGCCAGGGCCTCCTGGTACCCTTCCAACCTGCCCTGCGAGGCTGGCGACTGCTCGGTGGCGTTGACGAAAGCTATACGCTTATGACCTGCATTCGTCAGCATTTCCGTAGCTGTGCGGCCTCCCTGAACTTCATCCGGCACCACTGCCGGGAAACGACCCAGACGGTCAAAACAGTTCACAAGGATGGAATTCACCCGAGCCAAGTCCTCCGGAGGGCGAACCTCGTGGTGAACCCAAGACGAATACACAATTCCTTCTACTTGCCGTTCCAGCATGAAAGCGCAGGCTCTGCGCTCAATATCGGGATCTCCATGCGTATCGACAATCAGCAGGATCTTCCCGTTGCGCCAAGCTTCATCCTGAGCCCCCTGGATGACCTGTCCGGCAAAAGGAGAAGTAGCCACCCCATCGCTAATAAACCCGATCAGATCGGATCGTCCTCTGGCAAGGCTTCGGGCCATGGCATTCTGCCTGTATCCCAGATCCGCCGCAACTTTGCGGACCTTCCTCATGGTGGACTCGGGAATCCTGACGTTCTTATTGTTATTGATTGCCCAGGACGCCGTGGCAATCGAAACACCTGCGGCTCGAGCGACATCCTGAAGTGTAACCATGGATCCTCATTGTAATATTGCGAGCCAACCTCAGTCAGCGCTCTTCGCTCTTCTTCTGACCTGCTTCAACGGCAGCGGACCGTGACATCGGGGCATTCGCAACAAAATGTTTAAAGGCACCATTAAGCAGGGGCGTGTGCACCATGATCAAAGTCCCATAGCCGAGAAGGAGCAACAAGAAGAGCCCTTGCGGCATGTAGAACCACGATAGGACCAGCAGGACAAGATATGCGGCGTCAAAAAGCACCATGATCAAAGTTCTCCCAAGATTGGCCAAGGCAAATACCCATGCATTAAGCAAAGTTCGACCAACAGTGTTTTCAAAACGGGACTGCAAGGCCCATACCCACTCGAACCCCAGCACCCACAAAATACTGAAGGAAAACTTGACGATCAACAAGGGCGTGATTTGGAGAACTACCCAAGCGTAGATCAACAGCAGCAGCAATGGCCCGAAAAGGAGCCAGATCATGGTTGCCTTGATGAAGTTTGAACGGAAGGCACGGAAATAGTTCGATGTCACATGCCCTCGCCCTTCAAGGCTTCTTCTGGCGGCGTCATGGCCGGCGGTTAGAGCGGCTCCGATGGATATCAGGGGGATTGACGTGACCAGCATGAGGATGTTGATCCATATGGCATCAATAAGATCGGCGAGACCTCTCATGAAGCCTGAATCAGGAGAAAGAAAACTCAACGGGACCCCCAAGCCAAGAAAGGGCAGGAAACCGGCAACGACACTCGTTCCATATCGTGATACCGGTTCCCATGATAACCCACTGCTAACTGGCGTAGATCAGTTTATCCTTTGACGGCGCCGGCGAGGACGCCTTTGATGATGTATTTCTGGCAGATCAGGTAGAAGACGATGATGGGGATGATGGCCAGGACCAGGCAGCCCATCATCGCGCCCATGTCCACCGAGCCGTACCCGCCCTTCAGGTACTGGATGGCGATGCTCATGGTCTTGAACCGGCGCATGTCCAGGGTCAGGTAGGGCAGCAGGAAGTCGTTCCAGATCCACATGGCCTCCAGGATCGCCACCGACACGATCGAGGGACGCATGATCGGCACCACGATCCCGAAGAAGGTGCGCGGGATGCTGGCCCCGTCGATCATGGCCGACTCCTCCAGCTCCTGGGGGATGCCCTTGACCACGCCCGTGAAGATGAACACCGCCAGGCCGGCACCGAACCCCAGATACACCACGCACAGCCCCCACGGCGTGTTCAGGCCCAGCATGTCCGCAAGCTTGGAAAGCGTGAACATGACCATCTGGAACGGCACGATCATGTTGAACAGGAACAGCAGGTACAGGAACTTGGCCACCCGCGTGTTGACCCTGACGATCCACCAGGCGCACATGGACGTGCACAACAGGATCAGCAGGACCGAGCCCACGGTCACCAACACCGTCCAGCCGAAGCTGGCCAGCAGGTTGGTCCGCTCCACCCCCCTGCGGTAGTTCTCCAGGCCCACGAACGTCCTGCCCGTGGGAAGCGAGAACGCGTTGCGCGAGATATACGCCTTGTTCTTGAACGAGTTCACGACCACCAGCACGATCGGGAACACCCACAACAAGGACACCAGAGCAAAGAACAGGGTCCACAGGCCCGAATGCCTCACCTTGCCGCTCATGCCGACACCTCCCTGCTGGTCGTCAGCCTGTTCTGCACCACCGCGATCACCGCCACGATCACGAAGAACACCACCGCCTTCGCCTGGCCCACGCCCTCGAAGCCCGTGCGCCCGTAGAACGTCCGGTAGATGTTCAGCGCCAGCAGCTCCGACGTGTTCGACGGCGCCCCGTTGGTCAACGCCAGATTCTGATCGAACATCTTGAACCCGTTGGTCATCGTCAAAAACGTGCACACCGTGATCGAAGGCATCATCAACGGCAACGTGATCCGGAACAGGATCTGACGGCCGCTGGCCCCGTCAACCGAAGCAGCCTCCACCACATCCCCAGGCAACGCCTGCAGGCCGGCAATGTAAATGATCATCATATAGCCGATCTGCTGCCAGCAATACAACAGCACCATCCCCCAGAAGCCATACACCCCCGAATACGTGATCGAACGACCCCAATGGGCCAGCACCCCGTTCAACAACAGCAGCCAGATATACCCCAGGATGATCCCGCCGATCAGATTCGGCATGAAAAACACCGAACGGAACACATTCGCCCCACGGATCGCCTTGGTCAGCATATACGCCACCGCGAAACCACACACATTGATAACCAGCGTCGTCACCACCGTGAACGCCACCGTATACCACATCGCATGCCAGAACTCTTTATCCGACAACGCCGCAGCATAATTGCCCAACCCCACAAACCGGGCATCCACCACCGTCGTGAACCGGCAAAAACTCAAATACACGCCCATCACAAACGGCACCACAAAACCAACCACAAACGCCAACAACGTAGGCAACACAAACAACCCCCACCACCTACGAATCGACCGACCAACCATCGAAATCATCGTTCCTGCTTTCTCATTCGGTACGACACGTCCATTGATTCACACATACGCTTGCTCCTTTGCAAATTGATGGCTCCCTGCAACAGCCGAAGACGACATATGCGGGACTGACAGTATTTCAATCAAGCGCGCTATCATCAGATATCTGAGCACTGTAACGGCATCCAATTGCAGGAGCTGGTCTTGGCTCAGCATTGACGAGGAGTTACCCATGGAATCCACAATCCAGGACGTGGCCAAACAAGCGAATGTCTCTGTGTCCACTGTCTCCAGATCGTTCACCCGGCCGGAGCTGGTATCCGAGCGCACGCGTTCCAGGGTCCTGTCAACTGCGCGGAAATTGAACTTTTCGATTTCACGCTCTGCGACCGCGCTCAAATCAGGCCAGTCCTTACGAGTGGCCGTGCTCATCAACGACCACTTGAGCACTTGGTTCAACTCGACCATCATGGAAGGATTTAACGCGGTCTTTTCACGCAATGGATACGACATCTCTATCTGCCAGATCATCAGTGGCCACGCACGAAGAGAATTCTTCGAGGCATTGCCGGTCAAACGCAACGTTGACGCCGTCATAGTCACCTCTTTTGATATTGAGGCTGCCGAGGTCTCTCGCCTCACCAGCATCAACGTCCCGATTCTCAGCCTTAACGTTACTGAGGAGAACGGTTTCATGGCCTCGGTCCGCATCGACGATTTCAATGGCGGCATGCTGTCGGCCAATCATCTGATAGCTCTGGGTCACACCCGTATTGCATATATTCGATCAACTCCTGTTGCTTCACTTCACTTCAGCGTTCGAGCCCGATTGGAGGGATTCCTCAGCGCCTGCAGGGCTGCCAATATCGAGCCAACAGTCCTGGCAGCCCCTGCAACCGGAAACCCCACCAGTGCTGTTCTGGCACAGCTGGAAAGCCTGAAAACCCGTCCCACCGCAATTGCGGGTCAGGAGGATTCATTAGCCATACCGCTGATTTTTCAACTGCAACGGTTCGGCATCGCCGTTCCCTCTGATATGTCCGTCATAGGGTATGACGACAGCAGATTCGCAGAGGACATTGGACTGACCACCATTCGGCAGAAGCCTTACGATATGGCTGTTTCGCTTGCCAAGAAGACCCTGCAGCTTATTGAGGGAAAGAAGCCGGAGAATCCGCATGAGCTGATCCCTCCCACATTGATTCTCCGGTCGTCCACCGCTCCGCTCAAGCGCTGAAATCATCTTTGCAACGATCAGTGCTTGTTGGCCTGATACTCCCTCGCCCAGTTGTCCACGAACGGCCTTCTGGACGCCATCCCAGCCGGCAGTCCCCTGGGCGTATTCGAGCATGGCGCTTCCGAGATCATCCTTCCAACGCTCCGAAGGCGCAACCGTGAAGCTCCAGCCCACACGCTCACGCTTGGAATCGGAGTCTTTCTGCATAGCGGCGACCAGAGGATTATCGGCCTTCACCTTATTGAAAGTCTTGAAGGGGGTGGTGAAACCCATATCCTTGGCTATGGCATTCTTGCCTTGCTCTGAAGTGATCATCCAGTCAAGGAACTTCTCGGTTGCCTTGATGTTCTTAGAATCAGCTTTCTTATTCAAGCACCAGTACTGCGCGGAACCAGTCGCCAATCCCTGCTGGTGCTCATTGGGCAAACCCATGTAGATGGGTATCATACCGACCTTATCGGCATCCATCCCAGCATTTTGCAGATCAGTCCAAGCCCAAGTGCCATTTTGATAGAATGCAGCATCCCCCAAGGCAAATTCAGAGTTCGCATCATCGTTCGTCTTGCTGCTGAGCTGCGTACGCGGAGTGGTCGAATCCGTTAGATACAGGTCAAAGATGTTCTTGAACTGAGGCAGATAGGTGCCTTTGATGCTGGCCGGTTCCTGCGTGATACCGTCGTCTTTGAATTCCCTATCAAGCGCCATGTTGGCAAGGTGAGTGTCATACCGCCAAATGGAGCTCGAGTCGAAACCGGCTGAAGTAAAAGCTCCCTTGATGCCAAGTTCATCCTTATGCTTCTGCATCCCGTCGGCAACAGCCTTGAGCTTGGCAAAAGAGTTAATGTCTTTGACAGATTTGACCGCTGCACCGCTGGTCTTGGTGTACTTGTCCAGGATGTCCTTGTTATAAATCAAGCCATAGCTTTCTATAACGAAAGGCACACCTACGGGCTTGCCGGTTTCCGCAGATTTCAAGGCGAGGGTCTGATCCTTCATCTGCTTATAGATTGCCGTGTCAGTCAGATCAGCCGTGTAATCCTTCCAAGTCTCCATGTCCACCGGCCCAGAGAGCTGAAAGAGCGTAGGGGGTTCAGACTTGGCAAATTCGGATTTCAGTGACTGCTGGTAAGTTCCTGAAGCAGCGGTTTCCACCGTGACCGGGACACCTGTCTGCTTGGTATACTCATCGGCAATCTTCTTCCAGCTGTCCGAAACCTCTGGCTTGGAATTGAGGAAATACACCTTTCCCTGATCGCTTTTGGCGGCAGTTCCGGAAGCCCCGCACCCGGCAACGGCTCCAAGAGTCACAACTGCAGCAACCGCCGCGGTTATGGTCGCCTTGACCGTATTATTCATCTTTGAACCTTTCCTCTAGATCGCGAGGTATCCCGCAATCACTTACGCGGCGGCGCAGATCAAGCAAGGCTTCATCAACCGCCTATACTCATAATCTCCCACTTTTCCGAGCAAATTGCAAACGCTAGCATTTTAGATCGTGACTTAATTATGCTCATTTATCAACCTTAATAATTCATTCCCATTATTATTTAAGGATAAATGTGCTCTCTTGTACAAACGTTTGCATAATATCTAGAAAAACTCTCGAAATCAGTACACTATCTTGACAGGTGACTCCCCCTGCCATCATCGACTGCAGAAACGGCACATCAGAGCGCAGATCCGATGCGACCACGATCCGCGAAACACGCGCATAAGCTTTGACAGGGCCGCTCTTTCCTGGAATCGATACGTAATATCCTCACTCTGAGGCCTAGAAACATTGCCTTCTCAATTACCGGGATACACGCTTCTGTGCACCATTCTCAGTACGCAAAACGAGTCAATGCTTTTTTATAACTGTGCCTGTCGGGCCAGCCAGGCAGAGCCCACAGTCGTCAAGATAGCAGAAAGCCGTGGGCAGATAGACCAAACATTCAGCATTAGGTCCTTTCCCGCGGCTATAGCCTGCCAGGAGTATGGCATAGCAGTATTGCTTATGCTCGTACTGGGAAAGAGCCACGTTAGGGCGCCGACAACAAGTCGCGGGGGCAAGGTTTTGACGACAGTCTGCACGCTCGCGGGTGCAAAGTGACCCCGGTCCCCATCAAGAACCCAAACAGATAGAAGAGATCGCCACCAGAAAAGTCGTGGACCTGACCACTGGCAAGCGCAATTAACCGACTCATGCAAAAAACAGTTTCCAGCCAGGTTGATTCTGGGCAACTGCATGTCTGTCCAAGGCATGGGGCTGAAAGCCTAAGGTCTGGGCTATAATTATGGCCCACAGGGATTACTTCCTGAGCGGGTTTCGAAATCGTCAAACCCACTAAGACAAACTGATATTCAGCTCAATCACACGTTCCACTGCCTGAGCACACGCTTGCCCTGGTAGATGCCAAGAACACCGTAATGCGCCGTATTCATCCGGAACAGCTGGGCCTTATGGGGATCCAAGTCAAGCCACTGCGTCGTCAGGATGCGCAGGATGTGGGCGTGCGCCACCAGGAGCACATGCCGCCCCGAACACACCAGGGGCTCGAGCCATTCGACGATCCCACGCGCACGGGCAGCTACCTGATCCAGACTTTCGCCCTGAGTCACATGTACGGAAACGGGACTGCCCGAAGGCAGATCGACCACCCGGTCGCCACTCAGCTCACCGATGCCCAAAGCATGCGGACCGTCAATCCACAGTTTCCACTCTCGGCCAAGGCTGGCCACCACATCCTGAGGACGGTGCCCCTCGGCCGGACCGTAATCCCACTCCAAGATCTCATCCATCGGCGCCGGATCAGGGAAACCGGCCAGCTCGGCTGTCTGCCGGGCTCGTTGCAGGGGGCTGGAAAAAATGCAGTCAGGGTCAAACCCATTGGGGAAGGCCTTAGCCAGCCTTTGACCCGCCTCTTTGGCCTGTTCACGCCCTTGGTCAGTCAAGGGGATATCAGTGCGCCCCGTATATTGCCCGGTTTCGCTCCAAACTGTCTGACCATGCCGCAACAGCACAGCGTAGCCTTCGCTCTCGGTCGAGGCATCATTGCCCGACGTATTCTTCGCAATGTCCATGGATAGCAGTTTAACCCACGGTCCGGTCACGCCCCAGACCCCCAGGCGTGTGGGATAATGGACCCATGACGGACTCAGGACGGGAACCTGGCGGGATGGCCGACCAAGTGGTCGGCATGCTTCATCAGGTGGATGGCAAGGTGAATGACATGCGCAACTCGATTGAATCGGATCCGGAATCGCTGACAGACAAGCTGATCAAGTTTGCGCTTCCCGGCATCGCTGCATTGCTGGCAGGCAAACTCTTCCAATCCTTCTGGAGCGGACTGGTCCGCAAGCGCAACGGAGGCGTTGACAACCCCGAAGAAGATCAGGAGAGTGCTACTGCCGGTCTTCTCTTCGGCGTTCTGTCGGCAGCCGTCACCGCCCTGGTCTCTGGTCTGTCCGAGCGTGGTTCCCAGGCTCTGATCGACCGTCGTCACCAGCGCTGAAAGCAAGGGACGCTGACTGATAACCAGGCTGGTCCTGATAACGCTGATTGCGTGATTTTGACGACAAGGTCTTGCATTGACAGGCATTGACGGCCAGAATGTCAAAATGACCTTATCAAATTCACAGAAAACCCCGGCCGCGAATCCGGCCGACAACCCCACCATACGGACCTTGCTTGAACGACGCTCCATCCGTGGATTCACCGACGAACCGATCGACGACCAGACCATCGCCCTGCTTGAGCAGGCGGCTCAGCATGCAGCGACCAGCCGGTACTTCCATGAATGGTCGGCCATCAGGGTCACTGACCATGATGAGGCGCTGGCTATCGCAGATATGGCCCATCAGCGCTATGTTGCCGAAGCCCCGTTGCTCTACATCTTCCTGGCCGACCAGCGTCGCAATGCCGATCTGGTCCGACAATTCGCCGATGATCTGGATCCGGATACCACCCTGCTCAACTCCGGGTATGTCTTCCTGCAGTCCCAGAATGATGCGGTTCTGGCCCTGCACGCCATGGAGACCGCAGCCAACGCCCTGGGCCTGGGCGGCGTCATTCTGGGCAGCGTCATCAATGACACGAACAGGTTGATTGATCTGCTGAAGCTGCCCAAACTGGTCTATCCGGTGCTGGGTCTTGCCATCGGCCATCCGGCCCAGGATCCGGATCCCAAGCCCAGGATGCCTCGTCAGGCGCAAATCTTTACCAACACCTATCAGCGGGCCGACGATGATGCAGACATGAAGGATGCCTTGGCTGGCTTCGATCAGACGGTCACCCGCTATTATCGCGACATCCGGCACCTGGACGACCCCCACCGCTCGTTCAGCGCCATGATGGCTGACAAGGTTCGCAATCCCGCCTCCGGCCATGAACCCATGCTGGATTCGATTCGCCGACAGGGCTTCGACCCAGCCTGCTAGGGCAACGAAATCCCTGCTGGCCAGACAACTGTAGGGCTCACCTGATATGTTCACCAGCCTAGTTCACCGGCCTTAGGTGAACAGACAAAGCCCAATCGGCCCCTAACAGCGAGATCAGCGGAATCCGATCTTGCTGTTAGGGGCCGGCAGAGTCAATCAGAATCAACTCGGCAATGACTGCCTCACCTGCGACGAGGCTTGTACCCACGTTTGCGGCTATGCGGTTTCAAAGTTCGCGAGCCCATCCTCGTGCGCTGGTAGGAGCCCGGCTCATGACTGGTCAGATGCCAGCTCCCGCAGTAGTCGCAACGGTAGACCCACAGAAGAACGTTGCGTTCGAGCATGCTGCGGTCGGCGGCCTGCTGGGCCTTGGCCCGATCGTGATACATGATCTTGGACGTAGCAGCGCAACGTCGTGGGGTGAAATAATGCATGACAGCGTACGACTACCTCGAAACCGATCTGACTTTCCTTCTGCGCACTTATACACTCATAGCGCCCAACGCCCGGCCAGACAGGCCCTGCCAGATGACGCAAGCCGATGATGCAAGATCAGACTGGCAGGGTGCAATCGTTCATAACCCGAAGCAGTTAAAGCCGGATGGACGTGAGCGACCCTAGAGCACAGATCAGGGCAGGTCGTGACCGGCGCTCAGGTAGAGGTCGTACCATTCCTGGGCTGTCAGATCCACATCCGCACCAGCGGCCATCTGCGTGATGCGCCCGGGGTTCATAGATCCCAGAAGCACCTGTATGCCGGCGGGATGCCGCAGAATCCAGGCCACAGCAATAGCGCTTTTGGCTACCCCATGCTGCTTGGCCAGTTTGTCCAACTCCGCATTGAGTTCGGGATAGCGGGGATTGTCCAGGAAGACCCCGTCGAAGTATCCGGTCTGGAAGGGGCTCCAGGCCTGAATGGTCATGGACTTCAGCCGCGAATAGGCCAGAAGACCGCCATCATGATCCAGGCTGGGATCGTCGCCCATATTGACGTGGATCTCCTGGTCGACCATGCCGGTGTGCCCCAGGCCGAACTGCAGCTGGTTGACCTCCAGCCGCTGGCTTACCGCGCTCTGCAGCAGCTCCACCTGCATGGGGTTGACGTTGCTGACACCGAAGTGCCGAACCTTTCCACTGGTCTGCAGTTCATTGAAGGCCTCGGCCAGATCGTCCAAGTCGACCAGGGTGTCCGGGCGATGCAGCAGCACGAAGTCGACATGGTCGGTCTGCAGGTTGACCAGCTCCTCATCCAGGGCCTTCAGCAGGTGATCCTTGGAGAAGTCGTAGCGGGTGATCTGGTCGCTGTCCGGGTTGCGGAAGATGCCGAACTTGGTCTGGATGCCCACGCTGTCCCGGTCTACGCTCAGATCCTTCAGAGCCTGCCCCAGAGCCCGGCTGCTGGCCCCGGCATGGTAGCAGTCTGCAGTGTCGAAGAAGTCGACACCCGCATTCATGGCCGTCTCCACAATGGTCCGCGCTTCCTCGCGGCTCTTCTGATCGATCCGCATGACCCCCAGGGCCACACGGGAGGCCCGGAATCCGGACTGTCCTAAGTTCATGTATCGCACAATGTCCTCCTCGCAATTAACGTCTAGGCTCGAGTCTACCCGCTCCAGCCGCCTTCCAGCCTTATGCGGTTACTCAAGCAGGTTGCGACGCAGGGCCTCCACCTGGTCTGGCCCGAACCCTAGGGCCTGATGTGCATAGGTAAAGACGTCCCCATAGGCCTCGATCATGGTCTGTTGGGCATGAGCCAGGTATTCTTTCTTGACGCAGAGCGCAATCTCTAGCGCGTCCAACGAATCCTGGTCGAAGCCCTTGGCGCGGAATTGGTCCAGCAGCTGATTGTTGGCCGCGACCCTCTCTTGGTTGGTCTTCAGATAGTCCGCGAATATCTGGTCGTCGTCCACCTCCAGCAGCCAAAGCACCAGGGCCGCGGCGAACCCGGTCCTGTCCTTGCCGGCAAAGCAGTGGAAGAGAGTAGCCCCCTGGATGTTGCCCACGACGATGCGCAGGAACTTCCCATACCCCTGCTGGGCCGCAGGATTCATGACCAGGTCATGGTAGACATTCAACATGTGGCCGTTGACCTGATCCGCCAAACCCAGCGAGGCGAAATCGTCCAGGCTGGCGCCGCTGGTGCCACTTTGCTCCAGCAGATCGATGTTGGTGAAGGTCACACCATCGATCCTGTCGTCCGGACTTTCCTGTCTCTCAAAGGGCCGGCGGAAATCCACAACCTGTGTCACCTGGTAGCGGTCGACCAACTCCCTCTCCGTATCTTCGTCCAGACCCACCAGCTGCCCTGATCGGATGAACTTATGCTGGCGGACCCGGCGGCTGTGGATGGTCCGCATGCCACCCAGATCCCGAAAATTGGTGATGTTCATTGACGACCTCCTTCGGTTGCGCCCAGTCCCCACGTCAACCCCACCTTCATAAAGGTCACTGGGACGCAATGCGCCAGCGCGCGATCAACAGCATAAAGGCAACAAGCAATGCAACCAAGGTACCATTCCTGTTGCTCTGCAGACACGCCATAGTCTGTAGGCGGACGTTGCTCTTGAGGAATTGGCGGGTTCTGTTACTGGTTTGCAGTCAGGGCCTTGCTGATGGGCGTGCTGCCTCCGATGATGTTGTAGATCCTGCCTATGGTCTGCTCCAGGTCGATGCAGTCGGCCAGGCATTGTGCCACATCGGCGATCGGTATGGGACCGGGCCCGTCTGGCTCGACCTGGATGGTTCCTGTGCCTTCCTGCTCGGTCAGACTGCCTGGCTCGATAATGGTGTAGTCCAGCCCGGAGCTGATCAGGTATTGGTCGGCCATGTTCTTGGTCACGTAATAGTCAGCGAGGGCATCGATGGCAGGTTTGACCTGGGGCTGCTCCCAGCGCAGCCAATCGGCTGCATACATGGCTCCCAGCATGACATACCTCGTGATGCCGACCGCTTTAGCGGCCTGTATGGTCTTCATGGCTCCCAGGGCGTCTATCTGGTTGATGTCCTTGCCACGCGATCCTGCAGTGAAGACGACAGCATCCGCATGCGACTTGCGGAATGCGTCGGTTACTTGGGAAAGCGGGTCATGCAAATCCAGAGTCATTGGTTCCACCTGCTGGCTGGCGGGAATCTTCGAGGCCCCTCGTGCGCAGGCAACCACTTCATGACCGGCTTTTACCAGATCAGCGCAGGTCAATGCACCTACTCTGCCTGTGGCTCCTACAAGAATGATTCTTTTGCCCATGTTTATCCGCTTTCTCCGCATATGTGTTTTTGTGCGCCCGATTCGGCTGCTTTCCATTCTAGATGTCCTGGACCAGAAACAACAGGCGGCAAAACAAGCCAGAGCTTCCGGATCAGTGATTTCGAATATCAAATCGCAGGCCGCTCAAATACAAGTCAGCATGGGTACGAAGCAGCTTTTTCATATTCCGCTTAACCGTGTTCAGTTACTTGGAATGTGGCTTTGCGAGAAGGCATGAATCTTTAAGCCCAGGTCTGTTGCGGATATGAAAAAGGGAGGCATCTCCAAGGATATTGTCCTGGAGATGCCTCCCTTAATCACGTTTAGTGGCGGCGGTGTGCTACTCTCCCACACTCTTCCGGGTGCAGTACCATTGCCGTGCTGGGTCTTAGCTTCCGGGTTCGGAATGGGACCGGGCGTCTCCCCCAGGCCATGACCGCCGCGAATCTTCAATTCTGCCGACCCTGCCGGGTCGGGGTCTCCTGGCGGCTTGGGGACCGGATGGTGGACGCGTGTTCCGATTGTCTGATCGCCTGTGCGTGTTCGTGCATATTGCCGCAGGCATGTGTTTCGCAGCAGGGTTGATGCCGCCGCCCCTCACGGGGGCGGGTGTGGTGTTGTCTTCGACCATTAGTGCCGGTCGGCTCCGCCCCTTGCGGGGTGTCCACGTCCGGTCTATCGACCATGTGTTCTGCATGGGGTCTTCAGAAGCCGCAAGGCTTCATGGAATCCTTATCTTGGAGGGGGCTTCCCGCTTAGATGCTTTCAGCGGTTATCCCATCCGAACGTAGCCAACCGGCCATGCCGCTGGCGCGACAACCGGCATACCAGAGGTTCGTCCACCCAGGTCCTCTCGTACTATGGGCAGGGCTCCTCAAGATTCCAACGAGCGCAGAGGATAGAGACCAAACTGTCTCACGACGTTCTGAACCCAGCTCGCGTGCCGCTTTAATCGGCGAACGGCCGAACCCTTGGGACCTGCTCCAGCCCCAGGATGCGACGAGCCGACATCGAGGTGCCAAACCATCCCGTCGATATGGACTCTTGGGGATGATCAGCCTGTTATCCCCGGGGTACCTTTTATCCGTTGAGCGATGCCGCGTCCGTACGCCGGCACCGGATCACTATCTCCGACTTTCGTCCCTGCTCGACCCGTCGGTCTCGCAGTCAAGCTCCCTTGTGCGATTGCACTCAACACCCGATTGCCAACCGGGCTGAGGGAACCCTTGGGCGCCTCCGTTACTCTTTGGGAGGCAACCGCCCCAGTTAAACTACCCGCCAGGCACTGTCCCTGGCCGGGATGACCGGCCGAGGTTAGAGGCCAGATGAGGACAGAGCGGTATTTCACATTCCGGCTCCACGGATGCTGGCGCACCCGCTTCGAAGCCTCCCGCCTATGCTACACAGTCCGCACCTAACGCCAATACCAAGGTATAGTAAAGGTCCCGGGGTCTTTTCGTCCTTCTGCGCTTAACGAGCATCTTTACTCGTACTGCAATTTCGCCGAGCTCCTGGTCGAGACAGTGGGGAAGTCGTTACGCCATTCGTGCAGGTCGGAACTTACCCGACAAGGAATTTCGCTACCTTAGGATGGTTATAGTTACCACCGCCGTTTACCGGGGCTTGAATTCACCGCTGCCCCCTCCGAAGAGGGATGACGGATCCTCTTAACCTTCCGGCACCGGGCAGGCGTCAGTGCATATACAGCGACTTACGTCTTCGCATGCACCTGTGTTTTTGGTAAACAGTCGCTACCCCCTGGTCTGTGCCGCCCCCACCGGCTCCGCGCGCAAGGCGCCTCACCGGCAGGGGCCTCCCTTATACCGAAGGCACGGGAGTGATTTGCCGAGTTCCTTGACCAGGATTCGCTCGATCGCTTTGGTATACTCTACCTGACCACCAGTGTCGGTTTAGGGTACGGGCGGCGCCACTCCTCACGCCGAAGCTTTTCTCGACGGAACGGCACACCGGATTCGGGGCACAAGGCCCCCCATCATCACACCTCGCGCTCATGCCGGGCGGATTTGCCTGCCCGACGCGCCGCATGCTTGACCACGGATAACCACCACCGCGGCCCGGCTCCCGTTCCGTGTCACTCCCGCGCTACCCGCCACGCATCCACACGCCGGTCCCATGCCATCGGACGGCCCGAAGGCCATCGCCCGACACAGGTAAGGGCACGCTTCCGCGTCTTGGATTGGACGGCTTGACGCCGGTAGGAGAATATCGACTCCTTCATCCATTCGACTACGCCTGTCGGCCTCGCCTTAGGACCCGACTCACCCGGGGACGACGAACGTGGCCCCGGAACCCTTGGTCATCCAGCGGGCGGGATTCTCACCCGCCTCTCGCTACTCATGTCTGCATTCTCACTTCCACACGGTCCACGGCCGGCTCACGCCGCCGCTTCGCCCCATGCGGAACGCTCTCCTACCCAGCACAGCAAACTGCGCTGCCGCGTCTTCGGTGGCGTGCTTGAGCCCCGCTACATTATCGGCGCGGAACCACTAGACCAGTGAGCTGTTACGCACTCTTTCAAGGATGGCTGCTTCTGAGCCAACCTCCTGGCTGTCTATGCGACTCCACATCCTTTCCCACTTAGCACGCGCTTAGGGACCTTAGACGACGATCTGGGCTGTCTCCCTCTCGACGACGGAGCTTATCCCCCGCCGACTCACTGCCGCGATACACCTCTCACGTATTCGGAGTTTGGCTGCTGTCGGTACCCGATACGGGCCCTCAAGCATCCAGTAGCTCTACCCCATGGAGGCACTCACGCGACGCTGCACCGAAATGCATTTCGGAGAGAACCAGCTATCACGGAATTTGATTGGCCTTTCACCCCTAGCCCCAGGTCATCGGCCCGGTTTTCAACCCAGGTCCGTTCGGTCCTCCACGCGGTCTTACCCGCGCTTCAACCTGCCCAGGGCTAGATCATCCCGCTTCGGGTCCAGGACACGCGACTGGAACGCCCTTATCGGACTCGCTTTCGCTACGGCTGCCCCACACGGGTTAGCCTCGCCACGCACCACTGACTCGCAGACTCATTTTTCGATAGGCACGCCGTCACCCCGAAAGGCTCCGACGGATTGTAGGCACACGGTTTCAGAAACTCTTTCACTCCCCTCCCGGGGTGCTTTTCACCTTTCCCTCACGGTACTCGTACGCTATCGGTCAGACAGGAATATTCAGGCTTACCCCACGGTCGGGGCCGATTCACACGGGATTCCACGAGTCCCGCGCTACTTGGGAACAAGAACCGGCAGGCGGCGCGCCTTCGGCTACGGGGCCATCACCCTCTACGGCCGGGAATTCAATCCCGTTCGCCTCACACGCCGCTTTATCACTGCCGCCGGGCCCGTCGGAGCCCGGACGCCAAGTCCCACAACACCCATGCCGCAACCCCCGACGGGTCTCACACGGCACCGGTTTGGCCATCATCCGCTTTCGCTCGCCACTACTCACGGAATATCCTTTCCTGCAGGTACTGAGATGTTTCACTTCCCTGCGTACCCCCCGCACGAATGCGGTGCCGGCCCATAACAGCCGGCGGGTTACCCCATTCGGACACCCTCGGATCAAAGCCCTGTCGGCGGCTCCCCGAGGCCTATCGC
This sequence comes from Bifidobacterium asteroides, assembly GCF_030758775.1. Classification (NCBI taxonomy): domain Bacteria; kingdom Bacillati; phylum Actinomycetota; class Actinomycetes; order Bifidobacteriales; family Bifidobacteriaceae; genus Bifidobacterium; species Bifidobacterium asteroides. The sequence continues at coordinate 169,681 of NZ_CP132384.1, read as the reverse complement.
GGCCCCACGCGTCCTTCATCGGTCCTGTCTGCCAAGGCATCCACCATGCGCCCTTGCCGACAACACGGCCACAGGCCATGCCACGACAACAACAACTGCGAACTGCCAGACGACAAATCATCACACTAAACGATCACAAAACGATCGACCCGAACCCACCAAACATGGGCTCGGACGAAACAATACAGCAGACAGCCAGCCCGAAAAGCCAGCCATCCGCTCGCGTCCACTATCCAGTTCTCAAGCCACCAGCGCGCCGCCAAGACCCGCCACAGGGCAACACCCCATGCAGGAACCCGACGGGCGGCAGGAACACCACCCAAAACAAGGTGGCGGTCCGGGAACCCAACAGCGCATCCATGCCACAGCCTTCCGACCGTTCCACGCCAGCACGCCCACGCCATCCGACCAACCGGCCGGACCCATGGACACGACCCCACGACCCATAAACAGGCGGGGGATTTCACTCATATCTCCGTAGAAAGGAGGTGATCCAGCCGCACCTTCCGGTACGGCTACCTTGTTACGACTTAGTCCCAATCGCGGACCTCACCTTAGACGGCTCCCCCCCAAACGGGTTGGGCCACCGGCTTCGGGTGCTGCCCACTTTCATGACTTGACGGGCGGTGTGTACAAGGCCCGGGAACGCATTCACCGCGGCGTTGCTGATCCGCGATTACTAGCGACTCCGCCTTCACGGAGCCGGGTTGCAGGCTCCGATCCGAACTGAGACCGGTTTTCAGGGATCCGCTCCATGTCACCATGTCGCATCCCGTTGTACCGGCCATTGTAGCATGCGTGAAGCCCTGGACGTAAGGGGCATGATGATCTGACGTCATCCCCACCTTCCTCCGGGTTAACCCCGGCGGTCCCCCGTGAGTTCCCACCATAACGTGCTGGCAACACGAGGCGAGGGTTGCGCTCGTTGCGGGACTTGACCCAACATCTCACGACACGAGCTGACGACGACCATGCACCACCTGTGAACCGGCCCCGAAGGGAAGCCGCGTCTCCGCGGCCGTCCGGCACATGTCAAGCCCAGGTAAGGTTCTTCGCGTTGCATCGAATTAATCCGCATGCTCCGCCGCTTGTGCGGGCCCCCGTCAATTTCTTTGAGTTTTAGCCTTGCGGCCGTACTCCCCAGGCGGGATGCTTAACGCGTTAGCTCCGACACGGAACCCGTGGAACGGGCCCCACATCCAGCATCCACCGTTTACGGCGTGGACTACCAGGGTATCTAATCCTGTTCGCTCCCCACGCTTTCGCTCCTCAGCGTCAGTGACGGCCCAGAGACCTGCCTTCGCCATCGGTGTTCTTCCCGATATCTACACATTCCACCGTTACACCGGGAATTCCAGTCTCCCCTACCGCACTCCAGTCCGCCCGTACCCGGCGCCGATCCACCGTTAAGCGATGGACTTTCACACCAGACGCGACGAACCGCCTACGAGCTCTTTACGCCCAATAAATCCGGATAACGCTTGCACCCTACGTATTACCGCGGCTGCTGGCACGTAGTTAGCCGGTGCTTATTCGAAAGGTACACTCACTCTCGCTTGCTCCCAATCAAAAGCGGTTTACAACCCGAAGGCCGTCATCCCGCACGCGGCGTCGCTGCATCAGGCTTTCGCCCATTGTGCAATATTCCCCACTGCTGCCTCCCGTAGGAGTCTGGGCCGTATCTCAGTCCCAATGTGGCCGGTCGCCCTCTCAGGCCGGCTACCCGTCGAAGCCTTGGCAGGCCATCACCCCGCCAACAAGCTGATAGGACGCGACCCCATCCCATGCCGGTAAACCCTTTCCCGCACCATCATGCGATGATGCGGAGCATCCGGCATTACCACCCGTTTCCAGGAGCTATTCCGAAGCACGGGGCAGGTTGGTCACGCATTACTCACCCGTTCGCCACTCTCACCGCCAAGCAAGCTTGGCGGATCCCGTTCGACTTGCATGTGTTAAGCACGCCGCCAGCGTTCATCCTGAGCCAGAATCAAACCCTCCACAAAAAACCATGAAGAAGCCGAAACGACTCTCATAATAAATTGACGGGCCAGCTTCCATAAGGAGGAAACCAACCCACGAAAAACCCCGACACCCCTCACAACGCTCCCACGTACCCGACAACAGCCGGGCGGGCATCGGACTGGCAATCAAAAAGCTATAAGTAGCACAAACACGCTCTTGAGTTCTCAAACCACCACCACACCAACAAGCCATCCTACTTCCTCCCGGAAGAAGAACCGCCGTGTTGAGCAGCAAGAGATAAACTTACCACGAGCCGGCCAAAACGCAACTCAGCTCTCCTGCGAAGACCCTAAAAACAAGCAATAACAAGCCTTTAAACGGCGTGTCGCAACACGTCCTTTTAAAACTTCGAGCCTCACCGAGACGGGACTTCAGCGCAGCATCACAGCTCCATACACACACTTTATTCACAAAGTATCGGTCAGATTACAGCTGAATCGGCGTGTCAGCATTGCCCTGTCATAATCCTTCCGAATTTTGTTTATAGGCGGCCATATCCGGTGCGGAGTCCTCTTTCCGTCTCCGATCGTCAGTCATCCACAACTCATAAATGTTCATGTTGATATAGATGCATATTCGCGCACAATGCTGGGCTTCGGACCGTGGATTCTGTTGGCGGATGGTAAGACGGGTGTATGAGCACAACAATTGCAGTACTGACCGGGGCGGGAATCTCGACTTCCGCCGGCATACCGGATTTTCGCGGGCCTGACGGGGTTTGGACCAAGCATCCCGATCAGATGAATGTCTATGACCTGGACCTGTTCATGAGCGACAAGAAGCAGCGGGAGTATTCATGGCGGTGGCAGAAGGAGTCGCCTGTCTGGAAGGCCCAGCCCGGAGTAGCGCACAAGGCACTGGCCAAGCTGGAGCAGGCAGGCATGCTGAACCTGCTGGCTACGCAGAACTTCGATGCCCTTCACGAGAAAGCCGGCAACTCCGAGGACGTCATCGTGAACCTTCACGGGACCATCGGCAGTTCCCATTGCATGAAATGCGGTCAGGCATATCGGACGGCCGACATCATGGCCAAGCTCGATCAGGAACCCGATCCACACTGCCACAAGCCCATGCCCTACCAAGGCAACATGCCTTGCAATGGCATCATCAAGACTGATGTGGTCTATTTCGGTCAGGCCCTGCCCGAGGGAGCCATGGAAAAGAGCATGAGACTGGCCAGCCAGGCTGATCAATTCTGGGTGATCGGCTCCACCTTGGAGGTCTATCCGGCGGCCTCGCTGGTGCCGGTGGCAGCCCAGGCAGGCGTGCCAATCACCATCATGAACATGGGTTCGACCCAGTATGATTCCCTGGCAACCCGGCTCATCCACGAACCCATCGAAGAAGCGCTGCCCAAGCTCGTTGACAAGACCATCGCCGGCCAGAGTTGATTCCCTAACCTTTCCACGCAATTATTGGAACAGGTCTGCGATTTGCAGATTTCTGATGGGCCCTGCAAGAACCTGCAGGGCCCACTATGGCAATCCTTGAGCCGTCTTCCGTCTCACTACAGACAGACTCCGCCTGTACGGTCCCTTGTCAGCGTCGCTTCGGAACCTCGGCGCCCCTATCACGCGGATACTCTGCATCAGGAAGCGTAACCCTGCCTCAGAAGAGGGACGGCGAACCGACTCCGGAAGCTAAAGTCTTCCCGCCCGAGCAAAGCTATGATGCCCTGGACACGCCCCATCAGTACTGACGAGGACTGGGACCAGATACCAATAGGGCCTTTAAAATTCGGATAGGAATAACCGCACTCCCCCGCTCCTCGGCATTCAACTCGCCCCATCCTGTCTCTCAACCTATTTGCAGCACCAACAGAGTCAATCCTTTGTTTCAAAATACCCATAGCCACGCCACAATGATCAGCGGGCACCCCGCTGGCTTCCAGCCATACGTCCCATCGGAACCCTTTCATGCCCGATAGCATACTTTTAGTAGAGCCATAAGCCTGAAACGTCTTATCCCAGCAGAACTCCGACGCTTCCGATATAGAATCTAGCTTTCAGATAGTCACCAAGTAGATCAAACATGTAATGGCCGAGCCCAAACTCGCCTGAAAGGCATGATCACAAGTCCGAATTCATCGTGAAAAGCACCAGCGTCTCTCGCCTGCTGAAGAAACGACCGTTTTATAGACATCTGGCTTGTCCTCCATATCCGAAGAACCAATGTTGCCTATTTGTCGTTTTACTTGTTCTTTAATCTAAGTACGATAATCGTATGGGAAGATAAACTGATTCGAGGGCAGGGAGTGGACATGAAGCTACTAAGCAAGTATGTGCGTGTGTTTAAGCGAATCAACGCTTATACAAGTGATTATATAGATTCGTTTATTAGGGAAATACCGTCATCCCAACCGCACGAACTACGCGGACTCTTCGTGTTTCTTGCGTTAGAGGTCCTGTCTTTCGCCTGCTGTGTTCATATAGGCCTAGTCTTCTTTGGCAAAGCTGATCTAGCCTATTTTGGTCTGTGGTATATAGTTGCAGTTCTGAGTTTGTTATCCGGACCGGTGTATCTTATCCTCAAGGTAAGCAGACGTTCAGCCTCTCTGCGTATGAGGATTACAAGCAAGATGCTAACTTGTTTGCTTCTTCACTTGGTATACGTCTTCTGTATTTCAGTCTCCTTTGTGCAATTCACTTCAGAAATCGATGGAGATAAGCTCGTTCCTACGAACAGGGTGCCGACAATGCCATCCGTTTGTCTCGGGCTTCTTACCCTGGTTGAGCTAACGGCATGGTTTCTCTATTTTCACGACGTTTTTTTCGATCTTGAACGTATGCGGCCGAGCAGATGGTGGATCCGCACCACGCCTTATCCCGTCATAGGCATGATCTTCCTGCTGTTCTTCAATCTGTGGAACGAGGATCACGGCGGAGGGGAAGATTATTCGCTGATCTTCTCTGTGGCTGTTACCGTGCTGGCGGTCGACTATCTGGTGCAGATCATCAACGAACGCATCGTTCCCAGGGAAGGCCCATACAAAGAGACCCATATGGCGGTCTGTAACCGTCCGGTCTGTAACCGTCCGGTCTATCACCGTCGGTTTCCAAAGCGGGCCCATGTAAGGCGGCTGAAGTCGCCGTCGGCCGGCCGGGGGGAGGGTGCATGCTGATCGGCTATGCGAGGGTGAGTACGCTTGAGCAGAACGAGGATCTGCAGACCGACGCGCTGAGGAAGGCGGGTTGCGGGAGGATCTATGTCGATCATTCCTCCGGTGCCAAGGCCAGCCGCCCCCAGCTGGACCGGATGCTGGAGGCGCTGCGCGAGGGCGACACGGTGGTGGTGTGGAAGCTCGACCGTCTCGGGCGCAGCGTGCAGAACCTGGTCGATCTGATGGACCGGTTCCATAAGCAGGGGGTGGGGTTCCGCAGCCTGACCGAGAACATGGACACCAGCACGCCTGGAGGGGTGCTGGTCTTCAACATCTTTTCCGCCCTGGCGCAGTTCGAGCGGGACCTGATCCGGGAACGCACCATGGCCGGCCTGACGGCGGCCAGGGCGCGCGGCAGGAAAGGAGGCCGCCCATACAAGCTCTCCGACAAGGACGTCGCCATGGTGCGCCAGCTGTACGACTCCAGGACCGTGACCGTCAAGGAGATAGCCGCCAGGTTCAACGTCAGCCGAAGCACCATCTACAAGGCGATCGGACGGGCAGGGAAAAACAGCACCAGGCAAACCTCTGAAGGAACAGCCGCGCCGGCTTAAGGCGCCTGCCTGGCCCTGCCTCTGACGGGACGGTGCCGCTTGTCCGGGCCAGACAGCCCTATTTGGCCGAGGAACCCGATGTTCCTCTGACCCAGCCTCGCAGGGCGCTTTTGTCCATTTGGGCCAGAGACTGGTAAACGTCGCCTGCGATCTTCTCCGGGCTGTCTTGGGCGACCCAGGGCATGTACTTGTGTTCGGCTCCCACTTTATCTTTAAATTTTGTGAGCAGTTTGCGTTTACAGTCGGTCTCTTCTCGCTTATCAGGAGGCAATTCCTCAGGCTTCTCGCACACGAAGCACAGCACCTTGATATCAGGGTCTGCCATGGCCAGCTCATATTCCTTTTGCGTATAGCTCTTGTCCTCCTCGTCCGGCCGGTCCTTGTCGTCCTTGGATATGAGGCTGCCGTACTTGCCGCCCAGGATAAGCACGTAGATGTCGGTGTCCTTGAGCCTTTCCTTGATGTATGGGAGCTGTCTTCCGTTGGCGGCCGTGAAGTCTTCCATGCCGATCGCTTTGTATTCCTCCGAGGAGTTCAGCCGCCGCAGCACAGCCGCACGGATGTCTTTCATATCCTCGAAGGTCGAGCCGACGAACACCGTGTAATGCTTCCGCCCAGCCTGCTCCGCTTGTGTTGTGCCCTGCTGGTGCCCCTGCGGATCCTGTCCTTTTTCTGGCGAATTTGCTTGCGATACGTGTAATCGGTAGGTTCCGTTGGACAAGATCAAATGCTGTGGTAGTGACTCCGCTGCATCAGAATGAATTTTTGGTGAATTTATAACATAGCCTGGAGTATGAACACGCTTCACTGCAAACATGGGGCGTCTCGTTAACGGCAGTACATTGAATCTATCCTGAGGTCCAGGTTCCTCCCAATATGAAGGCCTGTATTGTAGAACTTGAATGGCGTGTTGAATCTGCGCCTCCGGAAAGTTATTGCCGTAATCCACCTCATAATCGGCTTCATTCCTTATCGTTTTGTCGAAAGCACTCAGAGCACCTATTGTATCTATTAAGTTTTTAAGAAGAATTTCTAATTTACTTTCGCCGCTTATCGACTTATTAAGAGGCAGGACGCAGCTGGCCAGTTTAATTTGAGCAACGGTCAGAAATTTGGCCAACTCTGGAAAATCGCTTTGCCTAGCCAGGTACCTTCCATAGAGAATTTCATCGAAAAGCTCGGGGTGTTTGTCTGGATCGAATTGTTTAAGTGCATTTATGGTATGGTTTATTTTCTTTTTTGCATAGCTTTCCATAGGAAAATCATAAGACCAAGCTACAAGATTCCTGGCTCAGCTGCTTTCCCTCTCGGATTACACGGGGAGAAAACAAACAATGATTCCATCCAAGGCAACTGCATAAGCGGCATAGGCAAAGATAATTATGGCTTCTCGTAAGTTATTATGAGATTCCAATATATCGACCTGTGCCTTCCACTCGTCAAGGAGGTTTTTTTGGTTTTCCCCCGTGGATTGTGGCTGTGCCTGTGCTGTGGCGTTTACCAGCATGGGGGGTTTTTATGGGGCTGTATAGATCAGCTATGATCACCGCAGCGATCAAAAATACAATGGTCACCAATGAGATAGTGCAGATAACAAGCAATACTTTCGGCGGAGTGCTCTTAAGCTTCTTCCAGGCGGGCTGCGACATGAAGGAGATGAAGCTGGACACTGCGCACAACGCGAGCAGGCGCTGTGCATGATCCATTTGCTTGTCGCGCTGGTCTTTGAGGTCGTCATACCTCTGCTGGAGCTGTCCAAGGGTTAGCCATTGAGTATCGTCTGGGCGAAAAAGAGTCAGTTTTTGATTCTTTAGCTCCTTGAATTTCTTCCGTATCCCCATCATGGATGCCTCCCCACCACGCCGTTATGGACAACAGTATTTACCCGCCTCTGGCCAAAATTCATAAAATATGTACCACATATTCCATATGGTCATACGGCAAGCAGCGGGGCCTGGTGTCCCCGGTCGGCGCCCAGGAGGCGACAGCCTATGCGGATGCGCTCAATTACATGCTGGCGACGCCAGGATGGCATGCGCCCATCGGCAGGGCCGTCTCGGTGGTCTGCTGGTCCGACGACGCCGACTCCAGGTACCCTGACGCCCTCCTGCATCAGGCCGGCATTCGGCAGACCCCGCCGCCCGAAGACGCCGACGGCCCCTACCCGGCCGAGCTGCCCCGCCTGGTGGAGGAGGACATCCGCAGGGCCGGCGATGTGAGCGGCACGGATGCCATGCTCCTGCGCGCCTACTACGCCAGGAGGCCCGACAAGGCCTGCCCCCATGGGATACTCGGGCCGGGCACGCACGAGGACTCCGACTGCCTGGGCTACCGGCTGGGCAGGGTCTACTACATGTACGCGGCGCAGATCCGCCGGCTCAACAGCCCGGGAACGTTCAAACCCCTTCTCAGGCAGACGCTATGCAGCACAGCCGCCCGCCCGTCCCACGGCATCCCCGCGCTCGATCGGCGCCTGCGCACAGGCCCCTCCAAGGCCGACCGGAGATGGTACCTGCATCTGGCACGGGCCGTCACCCCGGTGGGCGACCATTACCCGGACCATCTGGACGCCCCGGCCCGGAGCGCCTTCTACCTGGGCTACAAGGCCCAGGCCCTGGCCACCATCGAGGCCGCCGGCTGGCATACCACTCGTTGATCTGCTCGGCCTGCTCGCGGGTGACCCAGGCCAGGTGCCCCATGGACCGGCCTATGTCGATCAGGTGCTCCTGCCGGCCCCGTTCGATCAGGGCGTGCAGGTAGCGGCCCCTGGGGGAGTCCTCGTCGAGCAGGGTCATCCGCTGGCCCGCCAGCAGCTGGCCGATGATGCTGTCGGCCACCTGCTCGGTCCTGGCCTTGTCCTCCGGAGACACTTCCTCGCTTGCCATGGCCCTTATCGTAAAGACGCATGGGGGCGTACGCCCATGGAAAAAGGCCGGGCGTGACGGCGGGGCTCCCGCCCCGCGCTCCGGCGACCTGGATCAGGTCGATCATAGGATGCTTGCCAAAATACGGCTTGACAGCTTTGGGCGTGTATAAGGCGTGGGCCTGCCGGAGCCAGGTGGAAAAGCAGGGCCGCGGCTGGAAGATCCAAGGAACACCCAGAGGAAAAGAGTGCGGCCTTTGACTGTAGGTCGTCAGTGTGGTGCCATATGGATGGAGGGCGGGGGAGAGAGGAGCTCAAACGCTCAAGATGGCCAGAAGTGGCGGCGGGCATGGTGTAACGCCTGCCAGGAAATCGGCTATGCCGTCCTGCATCGTGCAGGCAAAGAGGAGATTCAGGATCGGAATGGGCTGGATGCCGTGGTGTTCGTCGGGTCCAGGCATCCTGAGGCGCTCGAAGAGGACTGCATCAAGGCCATAACGAGGCCATAATCAAGGAAGCCGGGCCAGGAGATTTCGTCGCCTTCCAGATCATGACCGTCACCGACGTGTGGCGGTGGCTGATCAGGTCGCACAAGCACGACCGATAGACGGCCAGACAACACCGACCAATAATTTAAAAAAGCCATGTTATTGGGTACAGGAGAATAGCCATGAACGAATACGAGTACGAACCTAAGACGGAAGAGGAGCGCCAGCAGATGGAGGAGATGAACGCCAAGGCCGAACGCGGGGAGCGCCTGGACGTCATACCAGGCTCCGTACGACGCAAGGATCCGAACCGCGGAGTGGATGAGGACGAGTTCTTCCGCGACCTCCAGGAGGAATTCGACCAGATGCGCCTGCGCCGGGCCGAGACCACCCGGTGAGGGCGGAGAGCGACAGGCGTGCAGGAAGGGAAAGGAGCGCAAAATGGCCAGGCAAATCACATCCAAGAACCAGGAGGACATCGATGCGATGATCCGCGCAGCCGACCGGGGGGGGGGGGGAGCTGATCCACCACCCGGAGGCCGCCGTCCGGCGGGACCCCGGCGCCCCGCTGCTGACCGACGAGCAGGCCGCATTGCTCATGGCCCAGAGTCTGGTGAATCTGGAGAAGCTGGAGGAGCGGCGGGCCAAGGCACGGACCGCTCGACGCGCCTGAAGGGTCAGGGTGCCCAAGGACCTGGACGACAAGGCCAGCCGGCTGACCAAGAAGGGGGCATCCCCAAGTCGGCCATCATCCGCAAGGCCGTCGCTCGGGACGTCCAGGCCACAGACAAGCAGCCGACAACCGCCTGATGGCCACCGCACCAAGACGCAAGGGCGCCTTCGGAACCCATGAATGACGGGTCCGGGGGTGCCTTCGTTTATGCGGTCATGCGGTTGGCTGCACGTAGGCGATCCCGCAGGGCATGTCCAGGACGGCCAGCCGGTCCTGGGCCATCCTCCTGGTGGACAGATTCTCCACCTCCATGCATGCGGTACAAGCCTGCCGGAGCCGGCAGGAAAGAACAGAGCTGGGCGTGCGCGCCGGAAGAACTGCCGCAGTCAGAAACGAGCATTTCACCGTTATCCCAGAAAGGGTCCGAAACCAGCCCACCACATCCATAAAACACCAGCAATCACAGCCCACCAAACGTAACCACCCAAGCATCAGACCCACCAGCAATCACGAAACCACCATCATCAACACACCCCAAGTGCATCAACCAGCGCAGACAGCAATCACGTCCAGATAAGCCACAATCAGACCAAATTCAAGAGATGGACCTTGAATGTAATTTGAGGGACTTTGAATGCAGCAAACCCTCTTAGCCCCACGCGCATTAAATCTAATCAGAGATCCCTTATATACCTATATACCTATATACCTATACTAGAAAACTTGAATTTTTGATTTTGATTTTGACGGTGGATGACTTCGCTTCGCGGTCATTGGAGAGACGCCCATCGAGAAGCTGCGCGAACAGATTAAGAGCGTGGCCGGGGAACTGCAATCCTTGCTGGACGAAACAAGGAGACCTGGACGAGAACCCGAACCAGAGCAACAAGGAGGACCTGAGCGCACGACTGCGCGAGGCGAGGCAGGTCTCGAGGAGCTCAGAAACTACCAGAGCGCGCAGATACGGCTCGCCTTCAGCAGCCAGTTGAACCTCAAGGAGCAGTTGGAGGCGATAACCTGCACGACGGAACAGGCCAACCAGATGCTGCTGACCAGTTTGCAGCGATTAGAGGACTTAGGCGACAGGCAGAACGAAGCCTCAAGGAAGGTCATCCTCTCTGGCTACAAGGCGTTCGAGGAGAGCGTGGAGCAAACGGCCAGCAGGAATGAAACACAGCTCAGGAAGATGCACGACGAGCAGCGGCGCGTGAACGAGCGGCCCTTGAGGCTGCAGAGCGAGCAGAAAAGCAGGCTCGACTCGCTCGCCCACAACGTCCACGGCACCTCGACGAGGCCCTGGCCTCACTCGATAGACAACAGGCCAGCGAGCAGATCGGACGATTGAGCATCCGACTCGACTGACACCAGATCCGCAAATGGCTGACCGCCGGCATCCCCCCAGTGTCATCACCAGCGGGATCCTCTACATGATTCCGCACTGCATCCACTAAACATCCCATGCTCATAGTGTGAGTGTAGCCAAGCAAACTGGTCTTGGATGTATTGTTCGAATTCCGGCAGGGGTATTGTTCCAGGAGTGGTGGCGTCATCGTACCAGTTCGGATTTCCACATCGGTGTCAGTGACATGAGAGCAGTCTCAATGTGTGAGAGGCCGGAATGAGTTAGCTGTGTTTATGGAGTAAAATAGTCAGCGGTAGAATGTTTTCGCCTCATATTTGCTTTCAAAGGAGAAGCCTATGAGGAAGTTTGGGAAAGTTGTTGCTTCATCACTGGCAGCTCCTGCCTTGTCGGCTGGAATGGTGTCTGCACCGCATCACCGGTGATGCGGTGCAGACACATGCCGGCAGGACTGCTCTTTGTTTTGGGTGGGTGAGTTGATTTGCGAATTCACTGGATTCAACGGTTGACGATTTGGGCTTCCTTGATTCTCACCATGGTGGTGACATTCGAGATGCTTATCACCATCGACCAGGAGCTTCCTGCGGGTACTGGTACCTCTTTCACCGTCGAGAGGGTTGATACCGCGACGAAGGCGGATGCTGTGCGTGCGATTGCCCAAGCTTCAAGAACTTTGGGGATCAATGTCTTCAAGATCCAACCTTCATTTCGTAACTCAATGAATTCTCGTGTTCTCGTGGCCTTTGTGGGTGACCAAAAGTCTTTTCAACGAAATGGAGGGTACGATTATCCTTCCTTTTCAACGCGTGGCCAGTCAACGAAGGTGGTTTCTTTTGAAGAGATTACCACCCAGGACTTGCGCGGAAGCTATGCGACCAATGCGGATAGGTCGCATATGGAACAGCTCGCCAAGGCTTTGTCACGTTCTCGGATAGTGGTTGACGAATCACGAGGCCTCTGGATGAATGCGACGGTATACGCGTTAGGAAAGGGTGGCCTTTGGGCGGGAGTCGCTATCATCGCCATCACATTGGTGGTGTCCACCGCGTATTCCCTATCCAGGAACAGGAAGATACATGCGGTCAAGGCGATGCACGGTTATACCAGCGGAAGGATACTCGTCGGCGAGCTGGTTCCGCTGCTCGCCACGCTCGCCGTGGGATTGATGACAATTGCCTTGATGGGATTGCCTTTCCTCTGGCTTGTCAACGGCTTCCACCAGATTTGGCGACTCCTCCGAGCGCTGCTTATCGCCGTGGCTGTATTGACAGCATATCTTGTCTTCCTGGCGTTGGCTTTAGGTGGTGCCAGTACATTCCGCGATCGAATACCCGCCGTTCTCAACGGAGAGGGCGACGAACTCCGTGATGGCATCATCGCGGGTTTTGCCCAGTTCATGGTGGTGGCTGTTCTCTTTGGCACCATCAGCGGGTCTCTGAATAGGATCAGCGCGGTACGGAGCACCAGCCGGTCCCTGGCACAGTGGTCTCGCATCTCGGATCAATATGTCCTGAGGCTGTCAGTCAACACCAACACCCCACACGAGGATGGGCTCCGGGCAGCGCCTCCCCTGATGAAAGTGATCGAGGATCTTGACAGCAGAGGGAAGGTGATGTTGGTCGGGTATAACGGTGACTCCGTTTTTTCCGATGATGGCAACGATGATCCTTATGAACCGGACGGATCCGATTCGGTGATAGTGAGCCCGAACTATCTCGACAAACAACCCATTGCCGGACTTGATGGGAAACCGGTTAGAGTGGTTGGAAAAGATATCGGGGCTTTCACACTCCTGGTGCCTTCATCATATAAAAGGGACCCCGGAGCCTTGTTGAAGGAATACGCCGAATATTTCAAGGGAAAGTGCCAACTGGGTGTCACCCAGAAACAGAAACGACATTCCTGCAACCCTCACGGCGTCCTGGTCCGCACACGTTCGGGCCAAGACATATCCCTCTTCTCGGGAACGCAGTTCATGCCTGCGGAAGATCAGCAGAAGCTGTCTTTGAAGGATCCAGTGGTAGCCGTCACATCCCCATCGTCAGGGTTGATGAGCCCCATGGTATACCTGTCATACACATCAAGCGATAGTGTATTGTTCTCTGATCCGGAACTCTTGCAAAGCAAGCTGGACCATTATGGAATCTCCGGATACTTCCAGGGTATTGATAACGCCAAGGACTCGGTAGCGTATACGTTGTCATTATCCCGGAACGAGCAACGCGGGGACATCATAGCCATATCGTTCGGTCTGGCCGCTGCCATGATGGCCATCCTTGTGTGCTCGGCCGCGTATTGTGCAAGGCGGCGCAGACTCTCCTTCGTCCAATTCATCCATGGATACGGGTTCTTCAGAAGACATGGAGGCTTTCTTGTCATGCAGAATACCGGGGTGCTGCTGGTCCTCATGGCAGTCGGCATTATCGGCTCGATGAACAAGGTTGCGGATCTGGTGGCTGGAGCATTGCTCTTCGCCGGATCCAGCCTCATCATGGCCATTACCGTATCGGCATACGAATCAAGGTTCCGTGCCGACGACATCAAACGCCTGTGAATCCGCGGTGCGGAGGGAGATGCATATGACAGACGCAGGCAGGCAGCCGACATTGCAAGTCGAAGGACTTACCAAGAGATTTGCGGAACACACGTTATGGTCGAGGCTGTCCTTCGACGCTGGACCCGGTTCCATAGTCGCAGTGAGCGGGCCGTCCGGCGCAGGCAAGACGACCCTGCTCAACTGCATCGGCTTGTTGGAGGACTTCGATGAAGGATCGGTCACTTACAATGAAAGGACATTCCGTTCCGGTTATTTGCATAAGAGCCGGAAGGGGCAGCGGGTGTGTCTTCGCGAAAAGATAGGATTCCTATTCCAGAACTATGGTCTTGTCGAACAGTGGAATGTATCGCGTAACCTGCAGATCCCACTCAAAATAAAGAAGCGCGAGCATCGCAAGGAACGGGACGAACGAATCGAAAGCGTACTTGACATCGTCGGAATGAATGGCGCGCAGAAGAAAAAGATTTACACCCTATCGGGCGGGGAACAACAGAGAATCGCCCTCGCGAGGCTCCTGCTCAAACAGCCGGGTGTCATTCTTGCAGACGAGCCGACTTCTGCGCTGGATCAAGACAACGCCAACGTCGTCATACACATACTATGCGAACTTGCCCAACAAGGCTCTGCCGTCATCATCTCAACACACAATGAGGAAATAAAGAAAATCTGTTCATCGATCATCGAAATAGGCTGATACACCCACGTCCTCCACCCGCAGACCGTGACGACCCCGGGGAAGGGCATTACCCGCATCCGGCCGTACAGGGAGAAGGCCAGGCTGCTCATGGTGCGGATAAGCACCCAAGTCGTGCGCCAGAAGAAGCACAACACCAGCCGCGTCATCATGCTCCCCTCCACAGGCCGAGACACGGAATTCGCTCCAGAACCAAATGGGCTCGAACTACGCCAAAACACGAAACTTCGTCACCAGATTCAAACAGTCGCTGAAGCATGTGGCCGCTCTCTGGGTCGCGGCCCTGACCGATGCCGGCGCAGAGGGCAGGCCTCATGAGAGCATCAAGAAAGGGACTCCGACTGTGATGAGACGCAAGGCAGCACAAGAATCGCCATAGATTGGACCTTCAAGAACCAGCAGGGCCCATCAGCCAAGCCCAGCAAAGGCATCGGCGATTCCGACTGTTCTCGCGGCGATGATCATTGTCCATCATTGTCCCCGAACATCGGATGCCGGGCACGGGCACCGGATCCAATCTTGACATAGTGCTCAGTAGTTCTGATGGACCTGGAAGCCTCGACTGCGCAAGGTATCCAAAATCTGGGTGATGTGGTCGGGGCCGTTGGTCTCCACGGTCACCTCCAAGAGCACGCCGTTGTCATAGTGGCCGGAGGATTTGAACTGGTCGTGGTTGAGCTCGATCACATTGGCACGCAGATCGGCCAGGACCGTGGCCACCTTGACCAGCTGACCAGGAACGTCGGGCAGCTCCACGCCGAACTGCATGATGCGCCCGCGGGAGATCATCCCCCGCTGGATGACCGCACCCATGGTGACAGTGTCGATGTTACCGCCAGAGATGATGGGGACAATCACATGCGGCCCTGGGGCCGACCGGAAGACATCGGACTGCAGATCCAACTGTCCCAGGGCTGCCAGGGAGACGGCGCCAGCTGCCTCGACCACCAGTTTGTGCTTCTCCAGCATGAATAGGATCATCTCGGAGATGTCGCTTTCGGTCACCTGGACCAGATCATCCATATAGCGGCTGAGCAGGGCATAGTTCAGATCGCCGGGACGCCTGACGGCCACGCCCTCGGCGGCCGTACGCATCTGATCCGCTGCGATCACATGACCAGCTGTCAGAGATTCACGCCAGGCCGGAGAACCGACCGGGGTGGCTCCGATGACCCTGACGTCTGGCTTGAAAGTCTTTACAGCGAGCGCCACTCCGGCGCCCAGCCCGCCCCCACCCAGGGGAACCACGATATCGGTGACATCGGGCACGTCCTGAAGAATCTCCATGGCGATGGTTCCCTGACCGCAGACGACCTCGTAGTCGTCAAAAGGCGGGACGAAGGTCATGCCGCGATCACGTGCCAGACCCAAGGCGTAGTCAGAGCTTTCATCGAAGACCTCGCCCTGCAGGACAACCTCGGCACCATAGGCCCGAGTGGCATCGACTTTGAGGGGCGGCGTGATCCGGGGCATGACAATCGTGGCCTTCGCGCCCCGGCTGCGGGCAGCAAAAGCCACCCCCTGGGCATGATTGCCAGCGGAAGCGGTGACGATCCCGCGATCCAGCTCGTCCTGATTCAGCGAGGCCACCTTGTTGTAAGCTCCGCGAATCTTGAAGGATCCGGTCAGCTGCAGATTCTCCGGCTTGAGCAGAACACGATGGCCTATCCGAGCACCCAGGTCATCGGATTCCTCGATAAGGGTATGACGGGCCACACCTTCCAGACGTTGGGCGGCTTTGCGCAGATCAGCGGCATGATCGGACTCAAGACAGGCAGTGATTGTTGAAGTATCCATGCTCCAAGTATGGTCGGCCGGGCCCGACCAATGGGGTCATCCGTCAACATGGTGGACACCTAAACATACTGAAAATCCAAAACATGTGAGCAATCGAACGTTTGGGCACCCGAGGACCGAACAGGCATGAGAGCGGATCTGAAACAACCAAAAACAACTAGACCAACAACCAAGCAAACAACAAATGAATCAGTTCCGACAGACAGATTGGTACGCCGATGCGACCGAGTCGGGCAAACAAGTGGGCATGATGGATGAACAAAAAGTCCGTCTGCAGCCAATAGTTGCCGACAGCCCTCACCAGTCGCCACCAACAGGCAACGGTCGCAACCGACCGCCAATGGTCATCCGTCTGTGGTCGCCACAAGCCGTCACCGGTGGGTGGCAATTGCCAACAGCCCGCCCGTGAACTTGACGGACTTCACGAGCAGTCACCGGCGACGGCCGGCGGCCGTCTGCCTCACTTCTCGTCAGTGAGCTGGGCATGCGCCTCGTCGACCACGGTATGGTCGTCGCGGAAGTCATGGGAGGCCACGGGCTCATTGGAGTCACGGGCCACACCGGCACCCAGGTCGGCCAGCAGCAAAGTGACCGCGGTCGGGTCATTGACCCGCAACCGGGCCTTGGTCTGGCCCGGCCCAACCTTGATGGTCCAGCCCTTATCGGGCATGACGGCGAACATGGTCTCGTCCGTTTCATCGTCGCCCAAGGCCATCATGAAGTCGTAATCATCGCTGTTGACGAAGGGCAGGATGGCCTGACCCTTGCTGGTGGCCACAGGGGTGACCTCGACGACCTTGGAGTTCTCCATGATCATCAGCCCCAGGCCGACCACTACTCCGCGCAGGCGATGGAGCAGATCCTGACGCTCCTGTTCCGCCACCTGGGCATCGCTCATCCGGTAGTGCCAGGCCACCGCATCGGACTTGCTCTCCACAAAGGAGTTGGGGACCCTGGTGGCCGACTCATCCATGATGGGCCGGATCACCTTCTGCCAGGTATCGGAGTCGGGCAGGCCTTGCGCCCGCTGCCACTCGTCCGATTCGCTGCCGGGCAGGTTGCGGTTCCAGGCGCCATGCTCGGCAATCAGCCCCACCGGCAGGTCGCCGAACCAGTCCTGCATGATCTGATGGCTGCGGCCGGAGACCAGCAGGAAGTCCACATCGGGATTGCTTCCCACCTGGGTCAGCAGGCGGCGAAGGGCCTGGGTGGGCTTGGCCCGCTCAGGACGGCGAACAAGCGGGGTCAGCGTCCCGTCATAGTCGCACAGGACCAGACGACGATGGGCGCCGTCCCACTGACGAACGATGGCGTTGTGGTGATCCATACGCAGCCTCCTGTCTGTCATGCCCGGAGTGGATACCTGCCGCAGGGAGTCGAGGAATGAGGTGCACCAGTTGGCTGCGGTGCGCACCTTGAGCCGGGCCTGCATGCGGATGTTGCGCCGCTTGGACTCCTCGGGGGTGATTTCCAGGGCGTTGTGCAGGGCCTCGCAGACCATGTCGATGTCGTAGGGATTGACGATGAAGGCATCGGTCAGCTCGTCGGCAGCCCCGCACATATCCGACAGGACCAAGGTGCCGTCGCGTCCGTCATGGCAGGCCAGGTACTCCTTGGCCACCAGGTTCATCCCGTCACGCAGGGGGGTGACCAGGGCTACGTCTCCAGCCGTGTAGATGCCGCAGACCGGCTTGATGGACAGGGAGCGGGTGATGTAATGGATGGGGGTCCAGGCCAACAGGGAGTAGCGGCCGTTGATCTCCCCCACCAACTGGTCCACCTGGGCCTTGAGCCGCTGATAGGACTCGACGAC
Source organism: Bifidobacterium asteroides (assembly GCF_030758775.1). Lineage (NCBI taxonomy): Bacteria > Bacillati > Actinomycetota > Actinomycetes > Bifidobacteriales > Bifidobacteriaceae > Bifidobacterium > Bifidobacterium asteroides. Next base: position 151,697 of record NZ_CP132384.1, on the reverse strand, counting down.
CTCGCGCGAGGGGGTGGCCAGCAGGTAGTAAGTGACATGGCCCACCCACTCAGGGTACTTGTCCAGCATGCGGCCGAAGGCCTGAAGCCGCTCGGGCAGACCCTTGGTGTAGTCCAGCCGGTCCACCGAAACGATGACCTTGTTGGAGCGGCTGCCCACCGAGGAAGCCGCCTGCTTGGCCAGCGTGGACTCGGGGATGTCCTTCTCCATGTAGTGGCTCCACCAGTTGGCGTCCGATGTGGCGGCTTCGTTGGCCGCCACGCCCTCGGCAGTCACCGAGGTGCGGTAGCGATGACGGGGTGACTTGCCGCAGACCTCATCGATTCCTCGACGCATGGCCCGGGCCAGGCCGGAGTGGGCGGTACGCCGGTAGAGGTTGTAGTCGATGCCGATGGGGAAGGCGTCGATGGCCGCTCGGTGGCCGTCAGGCATCTCGACCACGCCGTCCCGGTTGACCGGCAGTTCGGGCAGCAGCCTGTGCAGCGAAGCCAGGAAGCTGGCGGAGAAGTCCACTGTGTGGAAGCCGATCAGGTTGGCGCCCAGGACGCCCTCCAGGATCTCGCGGCTCCAGGGCAGGGAGCGGAAGATCTCGGCGCTGGGGAAGGGCACGTGCAGGAACCAGCCGATGGAGGCATCAGGGTAACGTTCGCGCAACATCTTGGGCAGGAGCATCAGGTGGTAGTCCTGGACCCAGATGGTGTCGCCCTTGCGGATGAGCGGCTCCACCACCTGTGCAAAACGCATGTTGACCTTGCGGTACATCTCCCAGTCCTCCTGGCGGAAGACGGCCTCGTGCGAGAAGTCATGGAAGAGCGGCCAGAGGGTGTTGTTGGAGAACCCGGCGTAGTATCCGTTCAGCTCCTCCTTGCTCAGGAAGATAGGAATGCACCGGCTCTCCCGGTAGGCCTGACGGATGCGGTCCAGCTCCTTTTCCGAGTACTTCTGAGGATCGATGCCGCTCCAGCCGATCCAGAGGCAGTCCTTATGGGAACGGTGGTAGGGGCCGATGGCCGTGGCCAGTCCCCCCACGTTCTGGTGCAAGGTGTAGGAGCCGTCTTCCTGCGCCTGCAGTGACATGGGCAAACGATTGGAGACAATGATCAGACGAGACATGCAACCCGCTTTCTATTCCCGTCCGTACCGGAATCGTCGGGATTGACCACGGCGCGGACCCATCGCCCCTGGACCCGGGGGACCCATCCGGTCCCACAGGCCCATCGGGGCATCGCTGACTTCCACTCTAGCCTGGAAGTTGTGCCGGCGACGGGGTTTCCTCAGAGTCGGTAGACGAAACCCTCCCATGGGGAGAGACGACCGGTCAGCAGTGAGCTGGCAGTTTGCTCGGGCCGGTAGGTGGATATGAGGATCCGGTCGGGGTCCACAGCCCCAAGAGCCATAGAGGTGAATCCGGTCTGGTCCAAGCCCAGAAGCGCTGCGGTTTCAGGAGGCAGCGAGGCCGGGCGGCTGCTCAGATTGACCACAACCAGCAGGCGCAGGCAGGGCAGGGCATCCAGAACACTGGCAGCCTCGGGTCCCGACTTGGGCTCCGGCGCCTGGTCCAGGCAACGGGTGAATGAGTAAATCTGGTCCGCATCCGGATCCAGAAGGGTGAAGTCGCCGGCCGCCACGACCGGATTGGTATGACGCAGACGAATCAGCTCACGGTAGAAGGCCAGGACCGATTCAGGGTCACGCAGCTCGGTCTTGGCATTGACCTTGTCCCGGTTGGCATTGACGGCCAGCCAGGGCTCCTTGGGAGCATAAGAAGCCGTGAAGCCGGCGAACTTGGTGGAATCCCACTGCATGGGGGTGCGGGCATTGTCGCGGCTCATATAGGCCAGGGCGGCCATCATGGACTCCGGATCCTGCTCGTGCGCCTGGTCGACCCGCTGATGGTAGAGGTTGATGGATTCCAGATCCTGGTACTGGTCAAGGCTGGTGAAACCGGCGTTGGTCATGCCCAGCTCCTCGCCCTGATAGATGTAGGGGGTTCCCCGATGCATGTGCAGGAGGAGCCCCAGGGCCTTGGCCGAACGCGAGCGCAGCTCCTCGCTGGAGGTGTCGCCCCAACGGGAGACGATCCTGGGCTGGTCGTGGTTGTCGAAGTAGAGGCTGGCCCATCCGGCCTTGGCCACGGCCTGCTGCTGCTCGTCCATGACCGCCTTGAGCCGGGAGACCTGGAAGGGGCGGATGTCCCACTTGCTGTCCCCGGTGTCAACCTCGGTCTGGGTGAAGAGGAAGAGCATGTCCAGCTCGTGGTTGGCCGGATCGGTGATCTGCCCGCTGCGGGCAGGCGCCAGACTGGGAGCCTCCCCCACGGTCAGGTAACCCTGCCGACCCTGGAAGACCTGGCTGCGCATCTCTTGGAGGAACTCATCCAGCCTGGGGCCGTCCACGCAGAAGGGCACCGAGGACGAGTACCCCTCAGGCCCCACGGGACCGTCAGCGATGGCCGATCCGTCCTCGCCGGGCAGACGACCCTCGGGGTCGACGGTCTTGGAGATCATGACGATCACATCCATGCGGAACCCGTCGATGCCCCGGTCCATCCACCAATTCATCATGTCGAAGACGGCCTGCCGGACCTGGGGGTTCTCCCAGTTGAGGTCAGGCTGCTTCTTAGAGAACAGGTGCAGGTAGTATTCGCCTCGCTGTGGATCGTACTGCCAGGCGGAGCCCCCAAAGTAGGACCCCCATTGGTTGGGCTCTGCGCCCGGGGTGCCGGGTTCGTGGCCGGCCTTGGCGGGACGCCACCAGTACCAGTCGGCGTGCGGGTCATCCTTGTTGCGGGAGGCCTGGAACCAGGCGTGCTCGTCCGAGGTGTGGTTGACCACCAGATCCATGACCACCTTGATGCCCCGACGGTGGGCCTGGTCCAAAAGCTCGTCCATATCGTCCATGGTGCCGAAGATGGGGTCGATGTCCTGATAGTCGGAGATGTCGTACCCGTTGTCATCTTGGGGAGATCGGTAGACAGGGCTCAGCCAAATCACGTCCACGCCCAGATCGGCCAGGTAGTCCAGACGCTGGGTAATGCCCGGCAGGTCGCCGTAACCGTCGCCGTTCGTGTCCTGGAAGGACCGTGGATAGATCTGGTAGACCACCGCATTGGCCCACCAGGGGTTGGGGGTGGCTCCGTTGGTCCGCACCCGGTCGGGCAGCTGCATGCGTTCTTCCTGGGTCATGATCCTCCTGGCCGGACGGGTTCGGACGTCCTTGTGCCACCCCCACTATAAATCACCCATTCACCCTTGGTTGGCCTGCTCCTCATGATGGACGCGGAAAGCCAGCTCGGCCAGATGGACGCCGTGGGTCAGGAACTCCTGGGTCCGGCAGACGTAGTCATGCTCGCGTCCCAGACGTGCCAGATAGCCGTTGATGTAATCCACCTCGGTCGGGCGGCCCTTGGACATGTCCTGATACATGGAGGGGTAGTGGAGGGGATTGCCCACGCGGCTGACATAGTCCACCTCGTCCAGGGTCTCCTGACGGGTCTGGATCAGCTGCTTGCCGGCCCGCTCGCAGGCGTCATAGGCCTCGTCGATCAGCTGGCGGGACATATCCTTGGCGCCCGGGTAGGAGATGAACTGGCCCATGGTGATCTGGTACATGGTGCAGATGGTGTTGACCACCGAGTTGAAGATGATCTTGGCCAGGCAGGTGCCCTCGAAGTTCTCGGTCAGGATGGGGTTGAGGTTGGCGGCCTTGAAGTCCTCGGCCATTCCGCGCTCCAGGTCGCTGGTCTGCTCGGTCATGGCGCACAGGTGCATGGAGCCGGCCCCGGATTTGCCGATGAAGTCCACGTCGCCCGGCCCGTTGAGGACTGTGCCGATCATGGCCGTGCCGCCGTAGATGCGCTCCTTGGGGAAGTACTTGAGCAGCTTGTCGAAATGCCCCCAGCCGTTCATGGCCGAGAAGACCACCTGATGGTCGCGGAAGAGCGGTGCGCAACGCTCCAGGACAGCCTCCAGCTGCATCTGCTTGAGCATGACGATCCAGACATCGGGGTCGCCCTTGTAGTCCTCGGGGGTGTAAATGTTGACGGGCACCAAATGACGATTTTCGTGATCGCGGGAGACATAGACGCCTCCCTGGTCATGAACCTTGTCAATATTGGGCATCCAGGTATCCACGAAATCCACCTGCAGGCCGGCCTGCTCCTGCAGCAGCACACCCAGACGATAGCCCATGGCTCCGGCACCGATGACCGTATAACGCATCGAAACACACCCTCTTCATTTTCTTGATTAGACAACGCACCTCCGGGGACCGGCCCGGGGGATACCAAGCAGTATGCCGAGACGGCAGAAGGGAACCAAGGCAACGGTCGCATGGTGGACATAAGGACTGGAATATGCCTGAATTCCTGCACCTTGGAGGACTTGGTCGCATACACGGACATCCCGCCATCCCGACGAAAACGTCGACCTAGGCTGGAACCCATGCAGAAAGAACAGAGAGGAGCCGGAAGGATGGATCGGCGGACCCTGGCCATCCTGATCCTGGTGGGCGTGATCAGCGGATTCCTGTCGGGGATGTTCGGCATCGGCGGCGGATCGATCATCGTGCCTGCCCTGGTATGGACCGGACTGCAGCAACGGCAGGCCTCGGCTACCTCGCTGGCATCCATGATCCCCATGTCGCTGGCCGGTGTGGCCTCCTACGCCCTGGGCGGGCATGTGGACTGGCTGGCCGCCCTGCTGCTGGCCGTGGGCACGGTCATTGGGGCGCAGATCGGCACCTGGCTGCTGGACCGGCTTCCAGAGGTGATACTCAGGTGGCTCTATGTGGGCTTCCTGATGGCAGTCATTGCCCAGCAGCTGCTGTCCACGCCCTCCAGAGATAGCAGCATCCAGCTGAGCCCGGCGGTGGCTTTGATCATTCTGCTGGTCGGCATCCTGATCGGAACCCTGTCAGGGTTGCTGGGCGTTGGCGGCGGAGCCATAGCGGTCCCTGCCCTGGCTCTGCTGGGCGCCAGCGACCTGATCGCCAGGGGGACCTCCCTGCTGGCCATCCTGCCCAGTTCACTGTCAGGGACATTCACCAACCTGCGGCACCACCTGGTCCACGCCGGTCAGGGGCTGCTTCTAGGCATCGTGGCTGCTCTGACCACGCCGGTGGGCACCTGGGCAGCCTCAGGGGTCAGCGCGCGAGTGGGCGCCAATCTGTTCGCCGCCTACCTCTGCCTGATCGTCCTGCGCTGCATCTGGGCGGCCCTCCAGGTCACCCCGGCCTTCCAGCGGTACAGAGCCAATCACAGCCACCGCTGAAAACAAGACTCAGTCCCGGCGGTGCCGTGTGAAGAAGTCGGCAAGAATCCCGGCGCATGGCTGTTCACACACGCCGCCCAGCACCTCGACCTTTGACCCGGTGTGCGGGTCACGGGGCAGATCCCAGACCGACCCGCAGGCTCCCATCTTGGGGTCCCAGGCGCCGAAGACCACTCTGCTGAAGTGGCAGGCCATCAGGGCTCCGGCACACATGGGGCAGGGCTCCAGGGTGACGACCATGGTGCACCCTGCCAGATCCCAGCCCGCGTCGGATTCCCCGATGGCCTCCATCTCGGCATGAGCCAGGGGACGGCCCAGGGCCTGCCGCTGGTTGAAGCCCCGACCGATGACCCGGCCCGAGGCATCCAAGACCAAGGCGCCCACGGGCACGTCCCCCCGGTCTCCGGCTATCCCAGCCAGCCGCAGGGCCTCCTCCATGGGCGCCTTCCACCGTTCCTGCACGCGTTCAGTCTGGCAGTCCAGCCCGACAAGCCAGTTCAGTTGATCATGCCGGCGATGCGGCGGCGCATATGGTGCAGGTGGCTCTTGGGCCGCCCGGACGTGTCGATGCCCCGCTTGGCAAGGAAGGCACGAACCATCTTGTCGCCCTCGCTGAAGATCAGGACCGTCAGTCCAATCACCAGACAGATGAGCCACTGGCTCGCGCTCAAGGGGGCCATGCCCAGAACGCCCGCAACCGGAGCCAGATACATGGCCCCCGCATGGATGCCCAAGGCCACGAACGAGGCCACCAGAAGGAAGGTGTTGTCCAAGGGATTGAGCTGGAAGATCAGCCTGTTCTCGGATCTGGCCGACATGGCGACGAAGAAGTTGAAGAGGACCAACAGGGTCAGGGCCATGGTCCGGGCTTGGGCCAGATCCATCCCCGCGTTGATGTTGAGGCGGAAGAGGACCAGGATGCAGGTGGCCATCCAGAGCCCGCAGACGGCAAGTCGCGCCCAAAGCACTCGCGAGAGCAGGCCCTCTCCAGCCGAACGCGGGGGCGACTCCAGCTCATCACCGTTGCCTGGCTCGAATCCCAGGGCGATGTCCTGGACGCCGTTGGTCACGAAGTTGATCCAGAGCATCTGCAGGGGCAGGAAGAGCAGGGGCTCCTCGGCGATCACATTGACCCCCACGGCGATCATGGCGGCCGCAGCCGTGGACAGGAGGAAGTAGGCGGACCCGCGGATGGCCTTGAAGATGACCCTCCCCTGGCGCACGGCCTGGGTGATGGTGACGAAGTTGTCGTCAGTCAGGACCACATCGCTGGCCTCCCGGGCCACGTCAGTGCCGGAACGGCCCATGGCGATGCCCACTGAAGCTGCCTTCAATGCCGGGGCGTCATTGACGCCGTCGCCGGTCACAGCCACCACGTGGCCTTCTTCCTGCAGAGCCTCCACAATGCGCAGCTTGTCCTGGGGGGAGACACGGGCGGCGATGGAGGTCTCGCGCAGACGGGCCCGAAGGACCTCGTCACTCATCTCCAGCATCTCGCTGCCGGTCAGCGCCTGGTCGGTGTGCTCCAGACCCAGGCGGCGGCCTATGGCGGCCGCGGTCACCGGGTGGTCGCCGGTGATCATGACCACGCGGATGCCGGCCCCTGCGCATTCGGCGATGGCCTCGCGCACGCCGGGTCGGGGCGGGTCGAGCATGCCCTCAAGCCCCAGGAAGGTCAGGTCGTCAGGTCGACGGCGGGAGGCGGGGTCCTGGTCAGAGGAGAGGACCCTGCTGGCCACGCCTATGACGCGCAGCCCCTGGGAACCCATGGCTTCGTAGGACTTGTGGACGGCCTGGGTGTCCAGAGGAACGACCTGGCCATCCGGATCCAGCATGGTTCGGCTCATGGCCATGACCGCGTCAGGGGCGCCCTTGACGTATTGGGTCAGGGTGCCGTCCGGACTGCGGCGGATGGTCATGGAGTGGAGCAGCTCCGGCTCGTAAGGGGTCTCCATGACGATAGGAGCGTCCAGGTCTTCGGTAGTTACGGCCCCGGTCTGGTCGGCCAGGCGGGCCATGGCCATGTCGACCGCGTCGCCGCTGTATTCGATGCCGCCTTCTTCATTCGGCTGCCGGTGGGCCTCATTGGTCAGAGCCCCGGCCCGGGCAAGGGCGGCCAGGCCGCTCATACGGTCGTCGTCGGATACAGCCGCTGCGCCCAGGTCCAGGCCCTCTACGGGGACCGGCTGGCCGCCGCCCAGGGTGAACTGTTCCACGGTCATGCGGTTCTGGGTCAGCGTGCCGGTCTTGTCCGAGCCGATGACGGTGATGGAGCCCAGAGTCTCCACCGCTGGCAGCGAACGGACGATGGCATGGTATTCGGCCATCCTCGAGACTCCCAAGGCCATGGCCACGGTCAGCACGATGGGCAGAGCCTCGGGCATGGAGGCTACCACCAGAGAGACTGCAGACAGGAAGGCCCCCGTGGCATCGCCATTGAGGATGGCTCCGCCGATGAAGACGAAGATGGCCACCAGAATGACGGCGACGGCGATGCCCACCTCGGTGCGGTGGATGATTCGCTGCAGGGGCGTGCGGCCCTTGGCCACATGGACCAGATCGTTGATCTCGCCCAGCTCAGTGTCGGAACCGGTGGCCACCACCAGCCCTCGGCCACGGCCGCTGGTGACCATGGTGCCCGAGAAGGCCATGCATCGCCTGTCGCCCAAGGCTGCGTCACGGTCCACGGGGTCCGTATTCTTCTTGGCATCCTCGCTCTCGCCCGTCAGCATGGCCTCGTCGATGCGCAGGTGGAGGGCCTCGATCAACCGCAGGTCGGCGGGGATGCGATCGCCGCTCTCCAGGAGGACCAGGTCACCCGGAACAAGCTGGTCGGCGTCAATCTGCTCCATCCGGCCCTGGCGCACCACCCGTGTGGTGGGGGTGGACAGGGTCGTCAGGGCCTCCACGGCCTTGTCGGCCTTGGACTCCTGCACATAGCCGATGATGGCGTTGAGGAAAAGGACCAGGAATATGGCCGCAGCGTCCACATAGTGCTGCAGAAAAATGGTGATGATGCCGCAGACCATCAGAACGGCGATCAGGGGGCCGGCGAACTGCTCCAGGAAGAGCTTCCAACGGGGTTTGGCCTGGGCCTCAGCCAGGCTGTTGGGCCCGAAGATCTCCAGTCGGCGTGCGCTCTCCTGCGTATCCAAACCCTGATCCCCGGCGTGCAGGGTCTCCAGCACAGCCGAGGTCTCCAAGCTGTGCCAGTCGGTGTCGTCGAAACGCATGTCAGTCCCTGCCGCCGATGCGTTCTGATTCTTGATATTTGTAGATGTCATGGATGATGTCATCGTTCAACCTGGCCTTTCCAAACCGGATCGGTCATTTGTCCCCGCATGCGACCCTCTGCAGTCGTTCTTGCAATCTTCCTTCTGGACCGGGGGATGTCCAAAAGCGTCGGGGAAACAATAGCGTGCGCGCAAATCCCCGGGGTCAGGAGATGGGGCTCCATGGTCAGCCGCCGCAAGCAGTGCCCGCTGGGAGGTTCGGAGCCTTCCCGGTCTTCACGAGTATACCGATTAAGCCGGCCTTTCATGCGCTTGCGGGGACCCCCGGGCCGGATTTTCACAAATGTTCGCCTATCGCGAGCGCAGTCTGTCCACCGTTTTGACTGGAGGTGTCAACTTAGCGCACATTGTCCATCAATACTGTTCCTGGATATCGCCATTCCGTATACTGGACTATGCGACGTCGATCCTCATGCGACCCTGCACTCGAAGATTCCTTCATTGGTCGAACGAACCCTGCTAGTCGGGCCTGCGGCAGCCCGCCCGGGATTGCGTGGCGGAAAGGAAGCCCGTGGAAACATTCATCCTCATTCTGTGCATACTTGCTGCCGTCCTCGTCTCTTCCTTCATTTCCAGATTCATTCCCCGGATCTCCACCCCTCTGGTCCAGATCTCCCTGGGCGCAGTCATGGCCCTGCTGCCCATTTTCCCGCGGATGCGGCTGGATCCTGAGCTGTTCATGGTCCTCTTCATCGCGCCCCTGCTCTACTACGAGGCCCACACCATCAACAAGGTGGAGCTGCTCAAGGGCTTGCGGTCATCCCTTTCCCTGGCCATTGGCCTGGCTGCCCTGACCATGATCATGGTGGGCGTCATCCTGCACGCCGCCTGGCCCATGTTTCCCCTGGCTGCAGCCATGGCCCTGGGCGCCGCCCTGGGGCCCACCGATGCCGTGGCCGTCTCCTCCCTGGGCGAGAGCGCCGATCTCACACCGGACGAACATTCCATTCTTGCCGGCGAATCGCTCTTCAACGACGCCACCGGCGTCATCGGCTTCCAGTTCGCTATCCTGGCCACCGTGACAGGGTCCTTCTCCCTGCCCCGGGCCCTGGGCGAGTTCCTCCTCGAGTTCGTGGGCGGCATCGGCTTCGGCCTGATCATGGGATTTGTGGTCAACTGGCTTTTTGAGTCCGCTCGCCGCCTGGGCTGGGAGACCACCACCACCAGGATCCTGCTGGAGCTCTTCCTTCCTTTCCTGATCTACATGGTCGGGCAGAACATCCTGCATGTGTCCGGAGTCCTGGCCGTGGTCTCCACCGGGCTGCTGGTCCGTTTCGACCACACCGGAGTGGGACCCAATACCTCCAAGGCCAACATCGTCTCATCAAGCGTCTGGAAGGTGCTCTCCTTCAGCCTCAACGGCGCGGTCTTCGTCCTTCTGGGCATGCTGCTGCCGGCGGCCATGGGCACCAGCTGGCGAGACCGGCGGGTCAGCAACTGGATGCTCGTGGCCACCATCACCCTGGTCTGCCTGACCGTGATCGTGCTGCGCTTCCTCTGGACGGCCAGCGTCCTGATCTTCACCAAGGACCATGAAACCGGCAGCAGACGAAGGATCACATCCAAGCTCCTGAGGTCGGCGGCCGTCATGACCTTCGGCGGCCCCAAGGGGACCATCACCCTCTCCTTGGCCCTGACCATCCCCTATATGACCGACGACGGGTCCGCCTTCCCCATGCGCAGCGAGCTGATCTTCGTGGCCGCCGGGGTCATCATCGTCACCCTGGTGCTGGCCAACTTCGCCCTGCCGCTGCTGGCCCCCTCACAGAGCAACGAGGTGCCGGCCCAGCAGGTCGAAAAATCCATCAAGGTGCTCAGGGGCACGGTCCGGGAGCTCTCCAGCAGGATCACTGACGAGAACCGGCTGGCCATCCAGCAGGTGATCAAGCAGTACAACCACCGCATCGCCAAGCTCAAGTCGCGGATCGGCCAGTACTCCCCCAAGGACTTCCAGGACCTGCAGGTGCAGACCATGGAGTGGGAGCAGGACTACATGGAGGAACGGCTGAGCCGGATCGAGGAGGCCCAGGACCAGCTGGAGGAGCGGCTCAAGAACGAGAACACAAGTATTGAGCAGGCACCTGCATCAACACAGCCTGCGGCCGAAGCCGAACCCAGCACCGAGGCCGAGACTGTGGCCGACAGGGATGCCGACGCCCAGCTGATCGACCGGCGCAGCGACCGCGGAGACGACCAGGAGGAACTGCTGAATCTGCGCAGCCAGGAACAGGCCGCCCGCAGAATCCTGTCCACCATATCCGGATCCCTCTTCCACCTGGACAGGGGCGGGGAGCTCCGCTGGAGGGCCTACACGGCTCGCAGACGACTCAGGGGACTGCTGCACAGCCAGTTCCACCGCCTGAAGCACCTGACCCAGCCGATCGACAAGGACCGTGTCTTCGTGGCCGGACGCCACCTGCAGGCGGAGATGAACCACTTCCTGATTGAAAAGCTCTACTCCGAACTGGGCAAGGGACGCTTCAAGACCGAGGACCTGCTCAACACCATCATCAACCACCAGATGATCGAATCCTCGGCGGAGGGGAAGACCGAGTACGCGGGCATGCCTGCCGTCAGAGACCAGGTGGAGGAAGCCAAGCGCGAAGGGTATGCCATCGAGCTGGGTCAGATCCAAGACATGGTCGAATCCGGGGAGATCTCGCGTACGACAGCCAGGAAGATGCGCCGCAACGTCTACGTCATGCAGGTAGACGCCGACTCGGCCCTGTGAGCCGATCTACATAAGGCCCGAGGTCACGTCGATCTCGCCCAGCCACTGGCGAAGGTCGTTCATCTCGCGCATGTCGACGGCATGATCCAAATGGTCGTACTCGGTGGTGTGCAGCCATACGTGCTCGTCCAGCCAGGCGGCCAGGGCCCGGAATTCGTACTTGGGCACCGTGGTGTCATCCGAACCGAAGCCCAGAAAGACCGGCTTGTTCAAGCCAGCCAGGCGCTCATCCGCCGGAGCAGTGCCGGGCACCAGGCCTGGGGCAAGGAACCCGGACAGGCATATGGATGCCCGGTAGCGCTCAGGGTTGACCCGAAGCAGATGAACCGCCAACATAGCCCCCTGGGAGAAGCCCATGGCCACCACAGGTCGGTCCTCGGGAATGTTGGCTGAAACCCAGGTGTCCACAGCCCGAGCCGCTGCGTAGCCATCCCGATCCAGGTCCTCCTGTTCGGGGCGCATATCATGAAACCAGGTGTACCCCGGGCCGAACATGCCGCGTTCGCTGCCCGGCACCACCATGGGCGCCCGAAGGGATGCGTAGTCGTTGTAGGGGGCCACGTAGCGCATCAGGTCAGCCATGTCCTCCTCATTGGAGCCCCAGCCGTGCATGAGTACAAAAATGGGCCGCGAGGGGTTGCCCGTGCCCTGCTTGCGGGACCAGCGGGCCTGCTCGACCTTGAGCTCCTGCCCAAAACGTCCGGGCACCACCGTGGAGGGCCGACCCACCAATCCGCCATCATCCTTTTGTGCTTGATCCATATCTGCCACGATAGTCGACTGGTCCGGTCATTCAATGCTGGCTCATGAGCGGCTCAGCCTGGCCACCCCACTGGCTCTGCAGCCCGGTCACCTGGGCCTTGCTACCAATCACCATCCAACGCTTGCCGGTCAGCATCCATAGATCCTGAGGCTGCAGCCCACCTCCGTAGCGGGAGAGCAGGTCAGGCACGCGGGCGCGGATGGGCCCCTTGGCCAGGGATGCCGCTGAATCGTTGTCGAAAACCACGTAGGCCATGGTCGTATCCGTGCAATACCGGGCCTGGGAGATGCCCACATACCCGTCTAGGCCGATGTCATGCCAACCCGAAGCGCACTGACCGATAGCCTTGTCGATACCGTCGGTCATAGCCTGGGCCGAGCTGATGGGCGCTTCGTCGCGCGCAGGAGCCTTGATGATGCCCTTGGGAAAAGAGTTGGCGATGAGCAGGCCTGCCACGGTCAAGAGCATTCCGCAGATCAGAAGAATAATGCCTGCCGAGCCTACCGATGGCCGGTTCGGGACTGGTCCGGAATGACGGGCTATGACGACCAGGATTATGGTCAACAGGGCAAAGGCCACAGAGACGCCCACCCAGGCTGAGATGCCCACCTGGCCTATGACCCCCAGCCTGGAGGGGGCTATGGCATGGGCCAGCAAGGCCGCGCCCGCCAGGGCCGAGACCAGCCCCGTGACTGCCGCAAACCGGCTCCAGATGTTGGCATGGGCTATCTGAATAGGACGCTCATCAATATCCGGGCGAGGAGGGTAGGAGGCCGGCAGACCCTCATCATACCCGCTGTCCGCCAGCCGCTGATCCAGCTGGTTGAATCCATCGGCCATCGACCTCGCCACCTTTCACGGTTGGTTTCAGTCTATGGGGGCGGACACAAGCAGACCAGCGAGGGCGGCCAATGCTTCACCATCCCAACATCCTGCTGGGCTGATAGGTAAGCATAGTTCTATAGGCATAGGTGCTTATCGCCGCGATGTTCGGCACATGCACAGGCCCGGTGACGGCGAAAGGTCCCAGAGCTCAGTTAGCGTTCACCCCTTGATGTCTCGGGGATCCTTCTTGCCTATGGTGCGCTTGTCGCGGATTTTGTTGCCGCCCTTGTTATGGATGTTGACCTCGCCGCCGCCGGACCGGTCCGCAAAGACCTTGGCCTGCTTGGTGGCCTCTGCCTTGGTGGCGAAGGTGCGGGAGACGCGTGTGGCCCCGGCCCGCTTGACTGTCCAGAGATCGCGATCCCCGTCGTATTGCACGTGATAATCAGCCATGATGGCCGTCCTTTCCGTACTTCCCTGTACCCCCTCATCTTCCACTGCCCGACCAGAGGCACCGTGCTTCGACACTCCGGAAATTTCAGGAATATCGTTCAGCTAGGAAGGGCTTTTCTCCATTGTTGCCAGGCTTGTAACTTTTAGGCCAGATGCGGAAGATTCGATTATGGAGAAGAAAATAAAAGGACCAGAGCAATTCCTATGAGGTGATTTAAGTGGGGCGAAACTACGGATGTTTGGTTACCTATTTGAATACAGGACCTGGGGTAGATGCATATTTAGGCAAGGTGGACTCATCTGCGTCAACCTTAAGATTCTAGAGATTTGAGCAGAGTCCTGGTTGCAACCATAGACGCGATTGTTTCGCCGATGCGAGAAGCAGTGTGCCCGGGAGCCGCCAAATGTTGATAATGGCTTCGAGGAAGCAATCCATCAACTGGTCAGCAGGCATCACGTCAGCATAGTTGCGGGTCGAGTTGGCACGCAATACTTCACTTCTAAATCTCATGCTAACTAGCCAAACTGCGATAAAACTTCCTCACATCGGATTAAGCGAGCAAAAGTCTGGGCATACGCCTCAATCAAACTTGGAAACATAAACGGGGTCACGCCGCGATTTGTACCATCTTTTGCTTTAGTCGCCCTCCTTGGGGATTGCACAGTCAAACCTTTCACAGACGAGAAACGCTTCAGTGAAAACTAGCGGTCACGTAGAACAGGATTAACGGGGAATGTGAAGAAGCGTCTGCATGTGGCTCTTCATACCTACAGATACTGCAGCCTTGCGACTATGGCATGCAGGGGACGGAAAGCGGATAAAACAGGCGAGGATACGGAGAAGACCGACCTTCGCCGCATGATCCACGTACCCGTTCGTGCCGAAGCTATCCCAGGGTTTCTGGGCCTGGTTCTGTTACTGCCAATGAGCTGGGGCTTGTATCGCGAAACTCCTATTCGGCTCTTTATGGCATTCCCGTATGCCGTTGATTTTTCGTCAGACACTTGGGTAAACAGAATAATTGCGACGACTGTTCAAGGGCTCGTCTGCTGGCTGATAAGCGGCATCGTCCATATTGTTGCCTTGTATAAAAGGAAGTCACGCAAAGCCCGGAAATGGTGGAGCGTCGTCGCAAAAGTCCTGTTTTTTCAGTGATGTTGATCGTCTTACTGCATAGTCTGGGCGAGATACTGTTCCTCTCGATAGACGTCAGCAACATTTCTCAGGTGAGTAAACGCCGATGCTGATGTTTGCTTACCGACTGTAGGCTCAATCAGATTGACCTAACGATATGGATTCGCAAGGAACGCAACATATGCTCGAGCGAAGGCATGCGCTACATCCTTGGCAGGAAGCCGGTCAATACCAGGTTCACTCAACTGTTTATCCTTACCGAAAATGGAATCTTTCTAAACCCAAATGTCAATGCTATTGGGAATTTTCTAGGAAGGAGAACAGGCGAACAGAATCGGATCCATAGCGCTGAAGTTGTCACCTATATTACTCCTCATCGCCATCGACATGACCAGCAGTCCCACTCCAGCTATCTACAGGATCCCCATCATCCTTTCGAAGCAATCAAGCGTGTATGCCTAAGGAAAACCAAACCATCACAAGAACCGTATAGTGGTTGACTCCTTCCTTCAGGCATAAGACCAAGAACAGACTCTAACCTAGAGTTAAGGTCAGGCCCCCGGATTCAATCTAGGGCGGCGCGCAGCAACAACTAAATAAGCGATTAAAGAGCCGAAAGTCTCCCGCGAAATTCAGTGTCAAGAGTGAGACGACGATCAGTCTTAATCTTTATGACGACCCATACAGCCGTAAAGAGCACTACAAGACATATAGCGGCGAGAAGAACCTCTCCTACCAACTCCGGATATTTGTTAAACTGCGCCGAGCAAATAGAAATTACCAACGCCAGTAATGCGACCAGTAATGACACAGACCCTATTGATGTCGTCTGACGTGGCTTACTCTCGCAAAGACACACCGCAATCTTATGAGCACGTTCTGCAACATCAGCCGAGCCTTTACCAGAGCCTGTACCCGATTCTGTACCAGAGCCTGTACCCGAGTCTGCGATAAACCCAAAATCGTGGATCAAGTATTCCTGCAGTTCCCTTTCGCTACAACGAGGGTGCTCCAACCACCATTCTCTTGCTCTGCAATACTGCTCATTTCCGCCTGTATAACGATCAAGGGTGGCAGCCTTTTTGCCTATTGTATAGCTATACGTCAACGTTGACCCCTTTCCTCTCGCACTATAACTGTTGCCAAACTGCTAACATCAATCAGTTATCATACTTAAACAAATAACTTTTTCCTTGATAGCCCAGCAATCCAGTCAAGAGCGGGCGACGGGAATCGGACCCGCCTCTGAAGCTTGGGAAGCTTCCATTCTACCAATGAACTACGCCCGCAAATCCGGCTACCGGGGTCAGACCTCGGCCAACCGCATGCGAGTCACCATGGTAGCAGGTCTCGGCGATGTGCGCGAATCACCAACACCGGGCACGGTTGCGAGACAGGTCTTCAGTCCACTTTCATACGGTGCCGTCAGGCTCGATCAGGTCCGCCACCACTGTGCTGCAGGCCCCGAGCAAGGCTGCATCCTCACCCAGGGCCGAGCGATCGACCACAAGGGGCCGCCGGAAATCAGCGGCCAAGGCATCGTTCATGGTCTTCTCCATGGCGCTTAGGAAGATGCGGTTGACCACTCTGGAGTCGCCCAGAACAGCCACGCGAGGAATGTCCATAAGACCGGCAGGCATGGTCAGGGCACGGCCCAGCAGTTCACCGGCCCGGCGCAGAATGCTGGCCAGATTGTCAGGATCCCTGTCCATTGCAGCAGTCAGCTTAGGAACGCTGATCAGCGATTCCAAGCAGCCGCGCTTGCCGCAGCGGCACTGAGGACCGGTGGGGTCCACCACCACATGGCCAATCTCGCCGGCCGCGCGGTTGCAACCGGTCACCAGCTCGCCGGAAACCAGCAATCCTGCCCCAACTCCGTCGCCCAGATGGACCAGCAATAGGTCGGACTGTCCTGAGCCGAACTGCTGCTCGGCCAGAACCTCGTTGTTGGCATCGTTGTTGACTGTCACATCCAGGCCTGTCTTCTCATGCAGATAGCCGCGCAGGTCGGTCTGAACCCAGCCCAGGTTGGTGGCATCATCGACCACGCCTTCAGCACTGACAATGCCGGGACTGGATACGCCGATCCCCATGATGGGATGGGTTGCACGTTGCATCAATGAATCGGTCAGCTCCCCCACCAAGTCCAGGGGAATCTTGCCGTCAGCAGTCAGCGGGATCTCCTCACGCGCCACCACCTGCCCGGTCAGGTTGAGCACCGCCCCCCTGAAGACGTAGGGCGTGGAGAGATCCAGGGCCAGGATGCTGCGCCCGTCAGGATTGATGCGCAGCAGCCGTCCCCGCTTGCCCGGCCCAGTGGATTTGCTATAGCCCACCTCTACGAGCAGATGCTCGCCCAGCAGCTCGGCCACGATGTCTGATATGGCGACCCTGGTCAGCCCTGAAGCACGGGCCAGATCAGCCCTGGTCATACTGACATCGGGGTAGAGCAGCCTGAGCAGGATGGCTCGATTGTGGTGCCGCACCGACTTGGGCAGCGCCTTGGACAGGTTGCCGGTATTGCTGGTCATGATTCGCCTGACGATAGATAATGCGGGAACGGGGACCCGCCATGGGGATTGGGCCTTGAACCCCGTGACCATGCCCATCCATGCTTGCTCCTTATATTGTAAACTTCCTTGTCCAGGCAGATCCAGATCTCGCCACAGCAACATCAAAACGGTTCGTTTTCAAGACCGCGCAATAGCATCGTAGACAAGACCACGGGGGCTGCCAGTAAAAAGTTTAGTTTCCTAACAATTGCGTGTTAGGCTGTGAACAGATACCAGAAACAGCTGCATCCCCTCGCTGAGCAAAGGAGCGATCGCCATGACCACGACACCGAACCATTCGGGAACCTCACCGTCCGCCATCAATCCCCGGTACCTACTAGGCAACGAGGCCAACCGCATCTTCATGGCCTCGCAGACCTACGGTTTCCTGGACTTCGGGCGCGGGTTCCCCACCGAGCAGGGCGGCGCCGGCTGGCTCAATGACGACGGCAGCATCGACCCCGACCAGGGCATTCAGACCTGGATCACCTGCCGGATGACCCACGTCTACGCCATCGGCAGCCTCTTGGGCTACCCGGGAGCCTCGGAGCTGGTCCACCGCGGCGTCCAGGCCCTTCAAGGCAACCTGCACGACGATGAACACGGCGGCTGGTACCCTTCAGTCTCCTGGCAGGGCCAGCCCGAGAGCGGCAAGTCCTGCTACACCCACGCCTTCGTGGTCCTGGCTGCCTCCTCGGCCATGCTGGCCGGCGATCCCGATGGACAGGAGCTGCTGGATCAGGCGCTGGAGATCTTCAACCGCTACTTCTGGGATGACAAGAAGGGCCTGGCCGTCGATACCTGGGACAGCGGCTTCACCCGGCTGGACCCCTACCGGGGACTCAACGCCAACATGCACAGCACCGAGGCCTTCCTAGCCGTGGCCGATGCCACCGGCAAGGAGGACTACCGCGAGCGCGCCGGCCGCATCATCGACCAGGTCATCAGCTGGGCCGAGAACAACCAGTGGCGCATTCCCGAGCATTTCAACAGCGACTGGCAGGCTGACCTGGACTACAACCAGGACAACAAGGCCGATCAGTTCAAGCCTTACGGGGCCACACCGGGCCACGGGATCGAATGGGCCAGGTTGATCACCCAGTACGCATTAAGCAGGTTCGATCAGGAGACCGACCGCCGCCGCTACATCGAAGCTGCCGAGCACCTGTTCGCCAGGGCTGTTGAGGATGGCTGGGCCGCCGACGGAGCCGAGGGCCTGGTCTACACCACGGACTGGCAGGGCCGCCCGGTGGTCCACGACCGCATGCACTGGACCCTGGCCGAGGCCCTGAACACCTCGTCCACCCTCTACGCAGCCACCGGCAAGGCCACCTACGCCGACTGGTACGCCACCTTCTGCAGCTACGTAGACCACTATCTGATCGACCACCAGGGCGGATCCTGGTGGCATCAGCTGGATGCAGGCAACCACGTGATCGGCACGGTCTGGCCCGGCAAGTCCGACCTCTATCACGCCTTCCAGTCCACCCTGATTCCCTACAACGACCCGGCGGTCTCCATCGCTACGGCCGTCAAGCAGGCCTGCGGACAGGGACGGACGGACCAGGGCCAGGCCCGCTGAAACCTCATGGCAACATCGACCCCGCATCCCAGGGCGGACAAAGACAGCGTCCAGGCCGGCCCGATCAGCCTGGGAATTGACATCGGCGGCACCAAGATCGAGGGCGTGGCCATAGATGGTGACGAACACCTGCTGGCCTGCCGTCGAACCCCCACGCGCCAGGGCAACCAGGCGGTCCATGACGACACAGTGACACTTGTCCGCCACCTGCTGGATCAGGTGGGCCCAAACCAGGGTCCGGTCACCGTAGGATTAGGCATCCCGGGGCGAGTGGATGCCAATCGGGGGATGGTGGATGACGCGGTCAACCTAGGCATCCGCCACATGGCTCTGGGCCCTGCCGTGGCCAAGACGACCGGTCTGCCCGTCCGCGTTGAGAACGATGTCAACATCGCTGCTCTGGGAGCTGCCTCGCAGGCTGGCAATACCCTGATGACCCATGGAACCACACCCCACTCCGAGGCTGCCCGGGACCAGGCCCGACGTTCCGCATCAGAGCCCGGGCGTGACGAACCCAGGGCCGTGCCCGACCAGGACGACCACGTAGTGGCCTTCATCAACCTAGGCACCGGTCTGGCAGCGGGCATCATCCGCGGGGGCAGGATCGAACACGGAGCCAGCGGGGCAATCGGCGAAATCGGCCACATCTCAGTGGATGCCCACCAGTTCCCCTGCAAGTGCGGCCAGCGCGGCTGTCTGGAGACCGTGGCCTCAGGCTCGGCCGTGGAAGCCCTCTGGCCGGGAATCGCCCATCCCCTGCCCGACCTGATCGCCCAGGCAAGTCAAGGGAATCAGCGCGCCCAGAGAGTGGAGGACATCATCGGCCATGGCATTGCCCTGGCCGTGCAGATCGTGGCCCTGACCATCGATCCCGCAATCATCATCCTGGGCGGCGGCATGAGCAAAACCGGCCAGCCCCTGCTGGATCTGGTCACCGAGCATCTGAATAGGAGCGCGGCCTGCAGCCACTTCATCGCCTCGCTGAATCTGCCCGACCGGCTGCGCCTGGCCACGGCCGACCTGCCCATCGCAGCCATCGGCGCCGCCCTGGCAGGACGCATGGCCGCCGACAGTCGCCCATCTGACTTTATCGGAAAGGAAATCGCATCATGACCGAAATCATCATCGTCAAGTCCCAGGAGGAAGCCGGCCAAATCTATGCCCGCTGCACGGCCGACCTGATCCGGCGCAAGCCTGACTGCGTACTGGGTCTGGCCACGGGGTCCAGCCCCCTGGCGGCATACCAGGCGCTGGCTGATCTGGTCCACAAGGAGGGGATCGACGTATCCCAGGTACGCGGCTTCGCCCTGGACGAGTATGCGGGGCTGGATCCGGCCCACCCCCAGTCCTACCGGTCCACCATCGACCGGACCGTGGTCAAGCCTCTGGGCCTGGACCCTGCCAAGGTGAGGGTGCCCAACGGGAACCTGGAAACCATCAAGGACGCTGGCCGCGTGTACGACCAGGCAATCGAGGATGCCGGCGGCGTCGACCTGCAGATCCTGGGCATCGGCACCGACGGACACATCGGCTTCAACGAGCCCGGATCCTCCCTGGCCTCGGGCACCCGCATCAAGACCCTGACCGAGCAGACACGCATCGACAACGCCCGATTCTTCGACAATGACATGGACCAGGTGCCCACCCACTGCATCACCCAGGGAATCGGGACAATACTCAAGGCCCGCCAGCTGGTCCTCCTGGCCTTCGGAGCCGGCAAGGCGGAAGCCGTGGCCGAGAGCGTAGAGGGCGGCATATCGTCCTTCTGCCCGGCCTCCGCCCTCCAGATGCACCCCCACGCCACCGTGATCGTGGACGAGGCCGCCGCCTCCCGCCTGCGCAACCGCGACTACTACAAGTGGGCCTATGCCAACAAGCCTGACTGGCAGTCCATCTAGAAGGCAAACCAAACATGTCCAAGGAAGCATACGAGTCGGCGGGGCTAGCGGTCGAGTCATCCCTGAATGGACCGGCCCATCCCCTTGTCCTGACCGGCGCAAGGCTGATAGATGCCCGGGGCATCAGGGAAGATAGCTGGATTTTGGCCCTAGAGGGCAGGATTGAACAGGTCGGACAAGGTAGAGAGAGCCTGGAATCCGCACTGCGAGCCGCTGGCCTGCCCAGCTTGCCACCCTCCTTCCAGCCTGGATCCGATAACCATGGCGTGAATGCGAGCGGTGTGGAGTTCATCGACGCAGCCGGCTTCATCCTCACCCCCGGGTTCATCGACATCCACTCCCACGGCGGCTGGGTTCACTCCTTCGATGACGGTGACGAGGCCATTCGCACAGCCAGGGCCTGCCATATGGTCCATGGAACCACCCGGCAGGTGCTCAGCCTGATCACCAACCCGGTCGACACGATGTGCATCAATCTGCGCTCGGTCAGGCGGGTCATGGACTCCAGACCCGACGTGCTGGGCGCCCACCTGGAGGGGCCCTTCATCGCCCTCTCCCGCAAGGGGGCGCACGATCCCAAGTGCCTGCGCGACCCTGAACCCGCGGTTCTCGACAGTCTTCTGGAGGCCGCCGACGGTTGCATACGCCAGGTGACGCTGGCCCCCGAGCGCGACCACGGCTACGAGGCCATATCACGCCTGGCCGGATCCGGCGTGGTGCCCGCGGTCGGCCATTGCGATGCCGACTACGACCAGACCCGCCGCGCCTTCGATGCCGGCGCCCGCATACTCACACATGTCTTCAACGCCATGAACGGCATCCACCACCGTCAGCCAGGACCCATTCCGGCCGCCGTGGAGGACCCTCGGGTCACGGCCGAGCTGATCAACGACGGTTTCCATGTGCAGGACCCCTGCGTCGATCTGGCTTTCAGGCTCTTCCCCCATCGGATAGCCCTGGTCACCGACGCCATGGAGGCCACCGGCTGCGAGGACGGCGCCTACAAGCTGGGCTCCCTGGACGTAACAGTGAAGGGCGGCCACGCCCGCCTGACCTCCAACGGAGCAATCGCTGGTTCAACGCTAACCCTGGATGTAGCGGTCGGCAGAGCCGTCCGATACATTGGCGTCCCAGCCCCACAGGCAGTGGAAGCCGCCACTCTGACACCTGCCCGGGCCCTGGGACTTGACCGTCCCAACCCGATCACCGATGCTCCGCTGGGTCTTCTGGCACCTGGCTATGCTGCCGACCTTCTCCTCCTGAACCCGGCAGACTGGTCCGTCAAAACCGTGGTCTGCAACGGGCGCAGAATTCAGATCTAAAGCACGGATAACCTAAAGCCTCGGGTTCCTCGTTGCCTCTATGACAAGCTGGATTCTTCGCAACTGGGGGCACCAAGGCGGAAACGGTCACCACTATCGACAGGTGTACAGACGCCTCAGACCGCTGTTCTTTCAGTACCCCACCTGGGCTCCATGCCCGGAATTCACCTGGGTCTGAGCCATCTCCTGGCTCATCTGCATCAGGCGGGCTATGCGCTCATTGGTGGGCGGATGGGTGGAGAAGAGCCTGCTGAATCCCCGGACAGAGAAGGGATTCTCGATCATCATGGCGGCGGCGCTCTGGGTGCCGGCGGTCTGCGGCATGGGCGCGGCCTGAGACCCGTAGGATATTTTGTTCAGCGCCGATGCCAGAGCCGCCGGGTCCCCAGTCAGCCGACTGCCGTCCTCGTCGGCGTCATACTCGCGGGTGCGCGAAATGGCCATCTGGATCAGGGAGGCGCCCAAGGGGGCCAGAATCGAACTGATCAGCACGCCCAGGAGGCCGAAGACACCGGAATCGTTATCCCTGTCCCGGCTGTCGCCGCCGAAATACATGAGGGAGTACCCCAGATAGGTGATGACCGTGGCCATGGCCGAAGCAACTGCAGAAGTCAGAATGTCATGGTTGTAGACATGCATGAGCTCGTGGCCCAGCACACCGCGAATCTCACGCTCGTTGAGGATGCGCAGGATCCCCTGGGTGCAGCAGACGGCGGCATGGCGCTCGTTGCGGCCTGTGGCAAAGGCATTGGGCGAGTCGGTGGGGGCGATGTAGATGCGGGGCATGGGCTTGCCGGCCCTCCCCGACAGCTCCCGGACAATCCGATAAAGGTCGGGAGCCTCCTGCTCGCTGACCGGCCGGGCATGCATGGAGGCGATCGCCACCTTGTCGGAGAACCAGTAGGATCCAAAAGTGGTGGCCAGGCCTATGAGGATATAGACGCCCAGCGTCCCCTGGCGACCGCCGGTCAGCCACCAGATGAGCATAATAACGGCCCACATAAGGGCGAACAAAAGCGTCGTTTTCAGGCCGTTGAAATGTCCGTGAACCTTCAGCTTGCCATTCATGGGTTCCATGGTAGACAATGCCGCTGAATTTTTGCTGAACGACCTCTGAAAAGATAGGACTGCTGGGCTCCTCCCCCTACTGTCCTTTCAGAACAGGCCTGGTTGGCTCACGTCTTTCCTCTCGCCTTGAGGCTTAGGAAGAACATATTGGACCTTCTTCATCCTCCCGTTTTCATCGAAGAACCGGCGAAGATTCATGGTCTTTACCCCAAAATGGTCTGCGATGTTAGGAATCTTGGGCTCTTTCTTCATGTGCTGCCCCTGCTGCAGCGGAACCCGGGCCTCATCCGTCACAATGACTGCCCCCTCGACCTTGGCCACGGCGATCAGCCAGGGATCCGCCTTGCTCTCCGGCTCCCAGTATCGGCGCGACTCTTCCGTATACTTCCCGCAGGTGACCAGATAATCCTGGATTTGCGCATAGACCTGCCCATACCTGTCATCCTTATGACTTATTTGACGACCTTTGAACATTGCACGCACCCAAAGATCCAGCATATCGGGATCAGCGGCCTGCTCGTTGACCAACTCGTCGTAGACGACATCCACCAAGGCGATCGCCTTGTCCTCAGCCAGCTTTTCCATCCATCGCCAGAAGGGGTGGAATTCCTTGTAGTCGAAAGGATGGTTGAGCCGGCAGGAGGCGATGAAGACGTTGGAATCGGGCAGGTAGAGGGTGGCGGTCATATCAGCTTCTTTTCACGAATCAACCCCTGATAAGACTGCGGGGAACGCACCCCCACCAGGTCGAAGCCCTCAGTCGGAGCCAGTCTTCCCCCGTCCATGGCGGCATTGACCAGGCGGACGAAACCGGTATCGACCCTGGAGGCATTGGTCCTGTTGCCATTACCATGGGACTCCCGTTCCTGACGGTGGACGGCCCTGTCATGAAGATGCCGATTCATTCGTGCCTGCAGCTCCTCAAGCGTATCCTCGCCAGTCAAGCCGAGCTGATGGGCTTGCATCCCCATGGCAAGAGGGCTCAGATGGAATTCACCAGCTATGGACTCCGCAGCACTGGCCGGCTCTTTATCACCTACCAGCTGCTCTCGCCACACCTGCCGGAAGCGCTCATCGTCAATCACGGCCTTTACCACCGCCCGGTTTATCGCGCGCTCCGTGGCCTTGCGGTCCCCTTGGCCGCCAATGCCGTCGAAGAGCTCCTGAGTGCCCAGCAGTACGTGCCCCACCTCGTGAATCAAGGTGAAGATCATGCCATCAAAGGAATCATTTCTGTTGATGAACACCAGCGGAGCCATATCGTCGATCAGCACGAATCCCCGGAACTCCTGAAGATCCAGCTTTCGAGAACTCACGGAACCCACCTGGGAGTTGAGCATGATCATGATGCCCGCATGGGAGGCACGTTCCTTGAGCTCACGGAAACGGTCGCTGGAATTGCCGCCCTCCCAGGCAGAGCGCCCATCCAGCCCAAGGGTGGAGCGAAGCGCATCAGCAAGGGAATTGTCCTGCTCGGCATCGCGCACCGAACCGACTAGCGGGTTGGCATCCAAGCCGGACTCAAGCAATTCATCCCTGGCCCACTCCTGCCTAAACCGCATCTGGTCGATGGTGTCCTGCAGATTTTTGCTGGGCTGCACAGACGTGTTGCCTACGGTCCGGTAACGAACCAGAGGCTCAAGGCGACGCTGGGGCACAACCGACCTGACCAGGGCACCGAAAGGCACATGCAGGGCCCTGCTGAGCTGCTCAACCTTGTTGAAGGATAAGGATACGGGTTCCTTGGATTCCAGCCAATCCGGCAACTGGCCAAGTCCCCGGCGCTGAGACAGGGCCACTGGATCGGCATCGCTCTCCTCAACGGCCCACTGGAGGGTGGCCGGATAGAGAGTCAGATTAGCCATGTCACGCTCCTTCGATTCCGTGAGGGGCTCTAATGACAATGATAGCTGCACCAGGCCTGTCCGTCTGCCGTAAGCACCCAGTAGGGCATACCAAGAAAACAGGGCCTGGGTGAGGATTCATGAACCTCATCCAGGCCCTGCCACTGCCACCGACGACCTAGGCGCGATCGTCTATTCGCCGTGGGCGAGCTGGCGGAGCTGGTCTGGGTCGATGACCTTGATGTGCTCGCGTCCGACCTTGGCGCCCTCGGCCCGCTCATAGGCATCGACCCGCTTCCAACCGGCGAAGTCGATAGGCTGGATGCCCTTGTCCGCCAGGAAGCGATCAATCGAATCGTCGTCCCGGTCCTGGGCGAAGCGGCCGCGAGACGGGCTGGCCGCCAGGTCATCCAGCATGTTGCCGATGGTCTCCAGGGCATCGGATTTGGTGGACCCGATCAGGCCCACAGGCCCCCTCTTGGCCCAGCCCGTGGCGTAGAGACGGTCGATGGGTCGGCCGTCCTGCCCCTCGGGAGCAGTGGTCACACGACCGTGGACGTTGGAAAGGGTGTAGCCGGAGAAATCGTAGGGAATGCCGGGAACCTCGGCGGGCTTGTAGCCGATGGCATGATAGACGGCCTGTACCGGATACTCCTCGTACTGGCTGGTCTCCTCCATGGCGCCCTCGGGCGTGACCTTGGTCTTTTCCACGCGAATGCCGGTCACCCTGCCGTCCTGGCCGATGATTGCGGCAGGCATCCGGTAGAAGTGCATATAGAAACGGCGGTCGGCGGGATTGCCCTCGAAGTCGACACCGCCGTCCTCAGCCATGTCCTCGGCCATTTCCCTGATGGTGAAGAGCTCCTCCAGCATCTGGCGGGTCAGCTTGTCGGCACCGGCCCGGTCGATGGTCTCCTGATCCAGGTCGAAGTCCTCCTCGTTGATGATGATCTGCACTCCGGGCAGCTTCTCCAGCTCGCGCAGCTCCTGGACCGAGAACTTGGCCTGGGCCGGGCCGCGGCGGATGAACATGTGCAGCTCGCGGGCCTGGTTGCCCTGAATCCCCTGGTAGACATTGCCGGGGATGTCCGTGCCCAGCAGGTCGTCGGCCCGCCGCATCAGGATTCTGGAGACATCCATGGCCACGTTCCCGCCTCCGATGACGGCCACCTGCTTGGCATCCAGGGGCCAGTCCTGGTCAGCGTCGGGATAGCCGTCATACCATTCGACGAAGTGGGCGGCCCCGTGAACGCCATCAAGCTCGTGCCCGGCGATCTCCAGGGGGCGGTCGTCCACCGCACCGGTGGCGAAGAGGACCACATCGTAGCGTTGCAGCAGATCATCCAGGTTGACGTCCCTGCCGAACTCCACATCCGCATAGAGGTGGATCTCGGGGTTGTCCAGGGTCTTCTCCAAGGCGCCGGCGATGTACTTGATGCTGGGATGGTCCGGGGCCACGCCATAACGGACCAGGCCGAAGGGAACAGGCAGTTTCTCGAACAGATCGATACGGGCCCGGTCGCCCAGACCCAGGTCGGCACCCTTCTCCCGAAGCTGCCGCAACAGAATGTCAGAGGCATAGACCCCTGCAGGCCCCGCGCCTATGACGGCCACGCGCAGGGGTGAGCCGGCTTCCTCGCCGCGGGCCGGTGCGGGCATGGTGGAATCGTTGACATTAATATCGCTCATGCTTGTCAGCCTAACGCAAAGCGACGGTCGGGAACAGAGCCAGGCGGTCTCCATCCCCGGGACTTTCACCAAGCGTCGCGAAATGGTCTCAGTCCCGGTCTATCAGCGCGGTCAGGGCCCAGAGGATGGAAACCACATCGATGGCCTCCTGGGTAAAGGCGCCGACAACCACCGGAATCAGGTCGAAGGCGGCGCAGAGCATGCCCACTGTAGCCAGGGTCAGCCCCAGCATGACCGCCTGGAGCATGACCCGCTTGGTTCTGCGTGCAATGGTGATTGACCTTGGCAGACAAGCGATGTCGTCATTCATGATTACGGCCTGGGCGGACTC
The DNA here is from genome assembly GCF_030758775.1 of Bifidobacterium asteroides. Lineage (NCBI taxonomy): Bacteria > Bacillati > Actinomycetota > Actinomycetes > Bifidobacteriales > Bifidobacteriaceae > Bifidobacterium > Bifidobacterium asteroides. The sequence goes on along the minus strand of NZ_CP132384.1, from coordinate 124,941 downwards.
AGAGGCAGCCGTGGTGGTGCCGTCAGTGATAGCCATACCCACGTCGGCGGCAGCCAGGACCGGAGCATCGTTGACCCCGTCCCCCACCATCACGGTGATGGATTTGGTCACTGACTCCCCCAGGAATTTGGACAGCCAGATGTCCCAGAGGGGCTGCCGGTTGGGCTCCTCCTTGGAGGCCTTGGCGATCAGATCGGCCTTGTCCTCAGGGAAGAGGCCGGCATGCACGTCGGTGATGCCCACCTGGTCGGCGATGATCCGGGCCGAGTCCTCCTTGTCACCGGTGACCATGGACAGACGAGTGATCCCCAACTCCCGAAGCTGGGCGATGGTCTGGGCGGCATCCGACCTGGGCACGTCCTTCATGACAATTCTGGCGGCCAGGACTCCATCGATAGAAATGTAGGAGGCCATCTCGTCAGGTGCCAGGGGGCCAAAGAAATCACTTGAATTCCCGTCGGCCACGAACTGAGCCCTGCCCACCTTGACCTGATGGCCGTCGACCATACCCTGGACCCCGTTGCCGGAGTCCTCCTGAACCTCCTGCGCATGCAGATGGATCTCGTCACTGCTCTGCGCCCGCAGTCGCTCCTGGGCAGCGGCGCCGGCTTCAGCTATTCCGTTGGCCAGGATGTGGACCGAGTAGGCCTCCACAGCGCCCGCCATGGCCAGAATCCGGTCTGTATCCACCTTCTGCTCCCTGCCGTCAGGCAGGTCGATCTTGGCCACTTGGGGACGTTTGACGGTCAGCGTGCCGGTCTTGTCGAAGAAGATGTGCGAGACCCGGCCCAGGTTCTCGATCACGTCCTGGGTTTTGATCAGCAGCCCCGCCTTGGCCAGCCTTCCGGTTCCGGCCATGTAGGCCACAGGGGCGGCGATCAGCAGAGGGCAGGGGGTTGCCAGGACCAGAACCTGGGCGAAACGGGTCGGCACGCCGGAGATGATCCAGGCCACGCAGGCGATGATGAAGGCCACCACGGTGAAGGGGACCGCCATCAGGTCGGCTGTTCTGACGACTGCAGCCCGGGAGTTCTGGGCGGAGCGCACCAGGTTGAGGATTCGCTGGTACTGGGAATCGCGGGCCAGCTGCCGGGCCCGCATCAGGAAGGTGCCCGAGCCGTTGACCGCTCCGGACATGACCTGGGCATCCTGGTAGAGCCTGCGCGGCATGGGTTCGCCGTTGATGGTGGACATGTCCAGGGTGGCGGTGCGGCTTATCAGCTCGCCGTCAACGGGCACAGTCTCGCCGGGCTTGACCACCAGGAGGTCGCCCAGGCGGACCTGATCGACCGCCACCGTGCTCCAGTCGCTCTCCTTGGGAAGGGCATGCTCCCCCTCCGGCAGCTCTGACTGAACCACATGGGCCACCTGGGGGGCGGCCTGAACCAGCACCGTCAGGTTGTTCTGCGCCCTGTTCCCTGCATACTGCTCGATGGCATCGCCGGAGTAGAGCATGAGGACCACGGCCCAGCTGGCCCAATACTGCTTGACAGCCAGGGTGGAGAGAATGGCGACCACAGCCAGGATATCCACGCCCACGTGGCCATGTCGCACGTCATCGATCATCCCCTTGAGGGTGTCCACCAGCGAAACGGCCACCAGGGCCGCAACCAGCCATTGGGCGGCCTGGCGATAGGGGTGCCAGAGCAGGCCCATGACCAGCCCGCAGATCAGAACCACCCAAAGCATGGGTACCTTCTTGGCGAAACCCAGGATTTTCGACATGACCACTTCCCCGCTCCGGACTTGTCAGCCTGACAGCCGTAGCCGGATCACGGCTCTCTTTTCCTCTTGACATATCAAGCCTATACCGCGTCGGTGCCGGCGATGGACGGCGAGTACGACAAGGGGCCGCACCCGCCAAAGTGACGGATGCGGCCCCAGGGAGTCAGTCCCGGATCACTGCCCGAAGAAGAAGCGGAAGGGATCCATGGAGTCATCGTCGTCGCCCGAACCGCCCTGGTCAGAGTCGCCGTCCTGACCACTGCCGTCCGAGTTCCTCTTGTTGGTCCTGGGCTTGCCCTGAACGGTCTGCTCCTCGCGGTCCAGAGTGGCGTTCACTTCGGAGGTCTTGCCGTCCCTGACCACGGTGATCTTGACCGAGTCACCGAAGGCGGCAGCCCGGACAAAGCCCAGCAGGGAGAAGTTGTTGTTGACCGCATGGCCGTTGAAGGCCACGATGGTGTCGCCCGTCTTGATGCCCGCCTTGTCGGCCGGGGAGCCGGAGACCACCTTGGTGACCTTGGCACCGCCTCGGGTGACCCCATCGGCCTGGGCCGTGCTGCTCTGGATGGTGACACCCAGGGAGACATGCTTGGCCTTGCCGTCCTTGATGATCTCATCGGCGATCCGTTTGACCAGGTTGGACGGGATGGCGAACCCGATGCCGATGGATCCCGCCTCGGACTTGGAGGAGGCCATGGAGGCTATGGAGGAGTTGATTCCGATGACCTCGCCGGCCGCGTTGAAGGTGGGGCCGCCCGAGTTGCCGGGGTTGATGGCCGCATCCAGCTGGACCGCGTTGGTCACGATGGGGTTGTTGTTGCTCTCGTCCATGACCGAGACCGGGCGGTTCAGGGCTGAGACGATGCCGGTGGTGGCCGTGTTCTCGTAACCCAGTGGGTTGCCGATGGCCATGACATTCTCGCCCACAGCCAGCTTTTCGGAGTCGGCGAACTTCACAGGCTTCAGGTCGGAGGGCGCCTGATCCAGGCTGAGGATGGCCAGATCGGCCGTGGTGTCGGTGCCGACCACCTTGGCCGTGTACATCTGCCCGTTGGAGAGGGTGACGTGAATCTCCTGAGCGCCATCGACCACGTGGTTGTTGGTGACCACATGGCCCTGGGTGTCGAAGACCGCGCCCGATCCGGCCCCCACCCCGCTCTTGGTCTGCACCTGGATAGAGACCACAGACTCGGAAACCTGCTTGCTGATGGCCTGCCAGTCGGGAGCCTGGCCGCCCTGGACCTTGGCTGTGCCCTGGCCCGAGGAATTGGAGGAGACCCCGTTCAGCGAGGAGGACGAGGGCAGGGTGATCCATCCGTTGGACAGTGCAGCCCAGCCCAAGCCCAGCATGAGGGCTGCGGCCACTAGGGCGGCCACCACAGCGGTGAAGACGTACTTGCCCGTGCCGCTCATGCTGCTGCCGGCGTTATTGCCAGGACCGGACCGGCCGTTGTTGGGGCCGCCGGATCCGAAAGGCACGAAGGGACCCTGGCCGGAGGGCTGACCACCCTGGGGGCTCTGGCCGGCATTCTGACGGGGCTGGCCGTTCTGCCCGAACTGGCCTGGCTGTCCGTATTGTCCGAAGAAGCCCTGCTGAGGACCAGAGCCATACCCCTGGTTATTGGGCTGCTGCTGACCCTGGTCGTTGGCAGGCGGACGCGAGCCTGCGGGTGCGTAGGCACCATACTCGGGCGCAGGCCGGTAGTAAGACTGCTGCTGCGTCGGCGCATCCTGCCCTGTGGCCGAGCCGTTGGAGGCGGAGGCTGAAGCCCCTGCGTTGCTATCGCCATTCGACCCGTTTTCCGTAGTCCCGGACTGTGCATCGCCACCAGGCATGGCAATAGGGGTCGTGGGCCTCTGATCCCAGGCCTGAGTCTGCTGGTCCCCTTCTTCTGTCGCTGGGACTTGAGCAGAGTCGGTCTGGTCTGTGGAGGCTCCCGTCTCCTGCTCTTGATTGGCGGCCCCGCGCTCGATGTGGCTTGGCTGCCAGGACTGATCGTCATCGCCGCCCCTCCAAGGGTCGGCCTTGTGCTCTTCAGCCATTTCTGCTCCTTCGGATCGATGCCGCTGCCTGCTATTCGGTCACGCTTGTCAATCTACCCCGTCGCCCGCGCTTTTTGCTGTTTCCGGCTGACAGGCGAAGCGGGTCCTCGCATGCATTGCTTCCAAGTCTAGAGCCGAAATGCTGAATGTTGTCTGGACATTGCATGAAAGTCATATCGACTGTACGCAGGGCAGCTGCGGGACGGTTGGATGTCTTGGATACAGTGGAGCCATGAGCCTGATCACCAACCCGCTGGGAGCCACGCCGGGCCGACCCGGCGACCGCACCGCATTCTCATTCGAGACCCTGAACCGTCTGCCTGACAGCCCCGATGGTCTGGGACGCAATGGCCGCCGCTACGGCCGCACCGGCATCATCCATACTCCTCACGGAGACATCCGCACCCCCGCATTCATCCCCGTGGCCACCCAGGCGGCCATGAAGGCCGTCCTGCCCGAGCAGATGCGGCAGCTGGGCGCCCAGGTCCTGCTGGCCAACGCCTTCCACCTGTTCGAGCGCCCCGGCCCCGACATTCTGGACCAAGCCGGAGGACTGGCCCGGTTCATGAACTGGGACGGCCCCACCTACACCGACTCGGGCGGCTTCCAGGTGCTCTCGCTGGGGGCGGGATTCAAGAAGACCCTGGCCATGGACGTGACCGGCATGAAGTCGGACCAGGTGATCGCCGAAGCGCAAGGAGCGCCTGGCCTTCGTGGATGAGGACGGGGTCACCTTCAAGTCCCCGCTCAACGGCGACCGGCACCGCTTCTCGGCCGAAATCTCCATGGGCATCCAGCATCGCATCGGAGCCGACATCATGTTCTCCTTCGACGAGCTGACGACCCTGATGAACACCCGCACCTACCAGGAGCAGTCAGTGGAGCGCACCTTCCGTTGGGCCAAACGCTGCGTGGACGAGCACCACAGGCTGACCCAAGCGCGGACCGGCAAGCCCTACCAGGCCCTGTTCGGCGTGGTGCAGGGGGCCAATTATGAGGATCTGCGCCGACGCGCCGCCCGCCAGATCGCCTCCCTGGACTTCGACGGCGTGGGCATCGGGGGCGCCATAGAGAAACGGCTGCTGGGGCAGACCTGCGCCTGGATCTGCGACGAAATGCCCGAATCCCGGCCCAGACACGTCCTGGGCATCGCCGCTGTGGACGACATCTTTGCAGGCGTGGAGAACGGCGGGGACACCTTCGACTGCGTATCCCCGGCCCGTTGCGGCCGCAACGGAGCCGTCTTCACCCGAGACGGCCGCTGGAACATCAAGCGCGCCCAATTCAAGACCGATTTCAGACCCATCGAGGAGGACTGCGACTGCTACACCTGCACCCACTACTCCCGGGCCTACATCGACCATCTGCTCCGCGCCCATGAGCTCAACGGCTACACGCTGGCCACCATCCACAACGAGCGCTTCTTCGTAAGGCTGCTGGACGAGATCCGCCAGTCCATCGATGGCGGCTACTTCGACGACTACAAGAAGGAGACGCTGGCCAGGTTCTACGCCCACGGATCCAAGGGCTGAGCCAACACGCCATTATTGCGCCGCGCAGACAACCGTGCTAACCTTTCCAGTTGTCTGCGAACGTGGCGGAATGGTAGACGCGCTGTCTTCAGGTGGCAGTGAGCTGATGCTCGTGAGGGTTCAACTCCCTCCGTTCGCACAAAGCAATGTCTTCGACTGACTGATGTCGGTCGAAGGCATTTTTTATTGGTCCGATGGCAGCCGAGGCCGTTCAGCCTATTCGATATTCCAGGCACGCCCACCAGAATTCCCAGTCCGATTGGACCTGTCTGACAAGGGCTGCTAGGAGCGAACCAGCCGGGCGATGGCCTCGGAGGCCTCCTGCATCTTCTCGTCGGCCTCTTCACCCCCCTTTTCGGCGGCTTCGCGGACGCAGTGGTCCATGTGGTCGTCCAGCAGGGTCAGAGCCACCGACTTCAGGGCGCTGGTCGAGGCGGCGATCTGGGTGAGGATATCGATGCAGTAGGTGTCCGACTCAACCATCTGCTCAATGGCCCTGACCTGGCCCTCGACACGCCGCAGTCTGGTGATGGTCCGCTTTTTATCGTTGGCATATCCGGGCACGATTCACTCCATTCGCATTCATCCCATGGCCTTCATGACGCAGCCAAGACTGACTCGAATTCATGAAACCCATCTCGAAATTCACTATCAGTATACCCCTGGGGGGTATAGTGAGCCACATGAGCAGCATCCTGGTCCTTATCGCGGCCCTGGCCATCACGGCGGGCATCATCTGGTACTTCTTCGCGCCCAGAAAGGCCACCCAGGCCAAGGATGAGGGCGGCGTCCAGACAGTCCACATCACAGTCAAGGGCGGATACAGCCCTCAGCTGATCCAAGTTCAGGCCGGGCGGCCGGTCAAGCTGGTCTTCGACCGCCAAGAGAGCGGGGAATGCTCCTCGCACGTGGTCTTCAACGACTTCAACATCGATAAGACCCTGCCTGCCTTCCAGACCTCGACCGTCCAGCTGACCCCGCCCAAGGCCGGCGACTATCCCTTCGCCTGCGGGATGAACATGCTCCACGGGATGCTCCGGGCCACCGATGGACCGACGACCGACAATGCCGAGACTCAATCCAAACAAGCACAAAGCAGCCAGTCGCAAGACGAGCATTCACAGGCCGAACCCACCGAGGCCGCCAAATCCGTCCAGACCAAAGGCGGCAACGACCAGGACGAGGCGGATCAGGAGCGCACGGCAGAAATCCGCGACCTGACCAGGCGATTCATCGTAGCCCTGGTCTTCACACTCCCGGTCTTCATCCCAGCCATGTTCGGCATGTTCCTGCCCATGCCCCACTTTCTGATGAACCCCTGGGTCCAGCTGGTCCTGATCCTGCCGGTTATGTTCTACTCTGGCTGGCCCATCCACCGCACCGGATGGCTGGCTCTGGCACACCGGGCTCCGGAGATGAACTCCCTGGTCGCCCTGGGTACTGCCACGGCCTTCCTCTACTCGCTGGTGGTCACCGTGGCTCCGCAACTCCTGCCCGAGGGAAGCCGTGAACCCTACTACGAGGCCGTGGGCACCATCATCACCCTGATGATCCTCGGCCAGATCCTGGAGGCACGAGCCCGGCGTGGCACCGGCGATGCCATCCGCGCCCTTGTCGGACTCAGGCCCAAGACCGCCACCGTGGTGAGGACCGACCAGGACGGCAGGGAGACCACCCAAGAGATCGCCGTCGACGATGTGGCCGTCGGGGACGTGATCCAGGTCCATCCGGGCGAGAAGCTGCCGGTGGACGGCCAGGTCATTTCCGGATCATCCTCAGTGGACGAATCCATGGTGACCGGCGAACCCATGCCCGTCCTCAAGCAGGAGGGCGATTCCCTGGTCGGAGCCACCGTCAACGGCACAGGCTCCCTGCGCTACAAGGCCACCCAGGTAGGACAGGACACGGTTCTGGCGCAGATCATTCGGCTGGTCAAGACGGCTCAGACCTCAAAGGCACCCATCCAGAAGCTGGCCGACCGGATATCGTCAATCTTCATCCCCGGGGTCATCCTGGTGGCGCTCTGGACCTTCGTGGCCTGGTGGGCGTTCGGCCCCATGCCTCGCGGAGTGTACGGAATCGTGGCGGCGGTCTCCGTCCTGGTCATCGCCTGCCCCTGCGCCTTGGGCCTGGCCACCCCCCTGTCCGTGACGATCGGCACTGGACGCGGCGCCCGTGCCGGCGTGCTCTACCGGTCGGCGGAGGCCCTGCAGGGAGCGCATGACGTCGATACCATCGTCCTCGACAAGACCGGTACCATCACCCAGGGCCGACCCGAACTGGCTGATGCCCTGAGCGTGCAGGGTCTGGATGAGGACCTGCTGATCAGGGCGGCCGCGAGTGCCGAGAGCAATTCCGAGCACCCCTTGGCCCAGGCCATCGTCCAGGCCGCCAAGGACCGCAATCTGGAGCTGGTCCCGATCAAGGACTTCGACTCGGTCACCGGCGCCGGCATCGATGCAACCTTCCCCTCTGGATCTTTTGAAGGAAGCAAGGGCACTTCGCAGGTCCTTGTCGGCAACCGCAGACTGCTCGAGGGCAAGGGAATCGGACTGGAGAACAAAACAGCGAACCAGGCAGGCGCGCAATCCCTCTTCGATACTGCCCGCAGCTGGGAGGATCAGGGCCGCACAACAATCTTCGTGGCCATCGACGGCAAGCTTGCCGGTGTCCTGGCCGTGACCGACCAGGTCAAGTCCGGGTCTAAGCAGGCCATCCACGACATGAACGAACGTAACATCCAGACCATCATGCTGACCGGCGACAACCAAGGCACCGCTGAGCAGGTCGGCGGCCAGGTGGGAGTCACCCGAGTGGTGGCGCAGATCCATCCCGAGGACAAGGCGAGCATCGTCAAGGCCCTTCAGGCCCAGGGTCACAAGGTGGCCATGATCGGCGACGGCATCAACGACGCCCCGGCTCTGGCCCAGGCCGACCTGGGCATGGCCATCGGCACCGGAACGGACGTGGCCATCGAATCCGCTGACGTGACCCTGGTCTCGGGCGACCTGAACGCGGCCGTCAAGGCCATCGACCTTTCAGCAGCGACCATGCGCAACATTCACCAGAATCTCTGGTTCGCCTTCGGGTACAACGGCCTGGGCATCCCCATCGCCGCCGGCGTGCTCTACCCCTTCATCGGCCTCCTGCTCAACCCCATGATCGCCGGTGCAGCCATGGCCTTCTCCTCCCTGTCAGTGGTGCTCAACGCCAACCGGCTGCGGCATACGCCCCTGAAGGCCAGGCCGGTCAAGGAGGCCAAGCCAATCGACATGGATGCCCTGACCAGGGACCTCAGTATTTCCACCCACCAAGAACACAACCAAGAGAAAGGAAACGAGATGGGACTCTTCCATCATCATGACGACATGCAGCAGGACCAGGCAGCGACGGACAAGGTCACCGACCCAGTCTGCGGCATGACCATCGACCCCAACACAGCCGCAGCCAAGCGCGACTACCAGGGCAAGACCTACTACTTCTGCTCGCAGAACTGCGTCGATACCTTCGATGCCGACCCGGAGAAGGTGCTCGACAAGTAGGATTGCAGGCGTATCATATTCCTGTAGACACTTTTTATGTCTACAGGAATATTGGTGACTATCATGCGTCTGCTCAGAATGGTCGTCGAGGGCCTCGAACCCTTTGAAAACCAGACCCTAGCCCTGGATCTTTACGCCCGTGACCAGGTCCGCTCGAGAACCCCTGGCAACGGACTGACTTATCTGGAGAACAGTCCAGGCAGTCACATTTACGCGCAGAACGTGCTGTGCCTTACAGGCATCAATGCATCCGGCAAAACCACGGCACTCAACGCCCTGGCTCTAGCTGTCAGCATCCTGAGCAGGGATGCCAGCCCTATGCTGTCCTCCGTCAGGTCCCTCAGCGCTTTCGGGCCCAGCCTGCAGATCTCTGTGATATTCGAGTCCAATCAGCAGTTCTATCTGCTCAAATCACAGCTGGATGCGGTCCGGAACGACAACGCCGATGAAAGTACGGACCCGCTAGCAGATAGCACTTATCAGTTTTCTCAGGAACAACTTTGGCACTATCCAAGCAAGTCCCTGCCCAAGTCCGTGCTCCGTAATACAGACGCTTTCCAACAACGCTCGAAGCTGATCAAGGTCCGGCGTCCGGCAGCCCAATCCTCAGGTGATGCATCCACCGACACCTATCTGACCAAGGAGGCCTTCGACTACCTTTCGCCTCACTCGAGCATCGTTCTGCCAAAAACCAAGACGGATCTGACTCAGGTCATCGCCCGCATCGGACCAGAAACCTATTTCCCCATCGTTCCGGTCGGCACCATCGCCGACCCCGTGCTGCACGTCTTCGATGACAGCATCGACTACTTCCATATCGACCAGGAACACCGCGCCCATCTGAGATTCGCCGGCACCTCTCAAGAGGTGGTCATGTCCAACATGGACACGGCCGGGCTGCTCTCCCTGGGCACCGTCCGCGGATCCCGAATCGTCAAAGCAGCCATTCGGGTCCTGCGCACCGGCGGCTATCTGCTGATCGACGAAATCGAGAACAGCATCAACAAGGAGCTGGTGCGCATGATCATCAACCTCTTCATGTCAACGACCAGCAACCCCCACGGCGCCACCCTGGTGTTCACGACCCACTACGCGGAACTGCTCGATCTGATCCAGCGCAAGGACAATATTTACTTCCTCAGACGCGGCGTAGACGAGCGCAAGGGCATCCAGGCGATCAACTACTCAGAGGCAGTCAGGCGCGGGGAACTCAAGCACAGCGAGGTCTTCCTATCCAATTACATCGGAGGCACCGCCCCTAAGGCAGCCGAGCTCAAGGCCATGCGCCAATACGTAGCCGATCAGGTGGCAGGGCAAGAACATCATGCATAGCAGGCGGGAGGAGCTTGCAAGGGCCATCGGGGACGATGCAGTTCTCTTCTCGTGCGAAGGCGTAGCCGAGCAGGTCATCGTCGACAAACTGGTCACCAAGCGCCTGACCTTCATCAATCGGGACCGCATCATCACCGATCCTTACAACGACGACGCCTGGCCAACCCGCGACAGAAGCGGTGAGAGCCTGGCTCGTGACTTTCTGACCCAGGACTATGGACGAAACGTGACCATCCTCTGCATACAGGACCAGCTGGGCCACCGCACCTTGCTGCGCCAGCCTTACGCCGAACATGCCCAAACCATCAACGTCACCACGCATCCCGAGATCGAGATGTTGATCGTCTACCGCGAGGGCAAGCTGGACGAGTACAACAGTTGGAAGTCGCACCATCGCGGCGCAAAGAACAGCAAACTGAAGCCAAGCCTCTTCTGCAAGGAGGAGCTCGGACAGGACGACCGCAACTTCCGCAATATCAAGAAATATCCTTTTCTGAATCAATACTGGGATGATGCGGATGCGCTGGTCAGAGCTTTGGAACTGTACAGGGAGCTAGCCTCGGCAAAAAAGCAGGGCGATGACTTCCTACTGGCCGATCTGCTCAACGTCTGATCAGCGGTCGTCAGCGAGCTGCCAGGGCTGGTCGAAGAAGTCGAAGATGCGCTCCAAGTAGGGCCTCAGGACCTTGTCGGGCATCTGGTAGAGCTCGTGCATGCTGCCCGGGATGCGCACCAGCGTGGCCTGGCAGCCGCCCTGCTGGACCTGGTCGACAAAACGGTTCTGGGGCATCGGCAGCACGAACCGGTCGGGTTGCGCCTGGAAAAGCAACAGCGGCGTCTCCACCCGGCTGCACCGGTCGGGACGCAGTATGGCCCGGCTCATCTCCAGGCTCTCCCTGACCCAGCCGAAGGTGGCGGCACTGGTCTGGTAGTGCACCTCCTTGGCCCGCAACTTATGGGTCCAGGCCACCCGAGCCTGGCTGCCATTGGGATACTTGCCCATGTCCAGCTCGGGACGGAATGGGCCGAACCCCGGAGCCATGCTGCGCGAGCGGCCCATCATGCAGGCGGCGTTTGTCGCCGTCCATGCCACCGAGGGCATCAACCCGGTCCGCGGCGCAATCATGGGCGATGACAGGACCGCCTTATCAATAAGTGAAGGAAAAGTTTCCAGCATCCTTGCAGCCACACCGCCGCCCATGGAATGGGCATAGAGCACCATGGGCTTGTCCTGGGCGTACTGCTGGCCCACCTGGGAGCAGAAGGCGGCCAGATCCGCCACATACCGCTGCCAATGATCCACCCATACCAGACTGGGATCGTTTACGCCCCGGCCGGAGAAACCGTGTCCCCAATGCTCGGGAATGCAGACGGAATACCCCTGCATCAGGAGGTACCAGGCCATCTCCTGATACTTGTCGGCGAATTCCGAAAAACCGAAGGAGATGATTACGGCCCCGCGCACGCGAGCCGACCCTGACTCCACCGCGCCCTGGCGAAACAGCGTCCGGTCATAGCAGACGTAATGCAGAAGCCGGGAGGGGTCGACGCCGCTGAGATGGGCCTTGTCCAATACGGTTCCCCCGTCCTCGCCGCCGTCATGGGAGATCATCCATCCGTCACTGCGACAGGAGGCCAGATCAGGAAGGACGCGATCCTTCATGATCTGGTCGTAGCGGCGCTCCTCAACCAGTTGGACGCTCATGCTCTCACCCTATACCACCTTCTGTTGGACTCGGCCCTACATGAGCCGGGTGCTCTCCAGGTTTCTGACGATCCAATCATTGAAGCGGATGACGGGCTTGCGCAGGACCAGTCCCAGCAGCAGCGAGGGTACCAGGAAGAGGGCCAGGGTGGCCATCTCCCGCCAGAACTCCATGCCATAGGCTCCGGCAACGGCCGACTGCATGGCCCCGATGGCGTGAACAAAGGGCAGGAAGGGATAGACCCCTTGGAAGAAGCCGGGCAGGGTCTCCATGGGGAAGGTGCCGCCCGAGCCAGCCACCTGCATGACCAGGAGGATGACAGCGATGGCCTTGCCGATGTCCCCGAAGGAGACGACCAGGGTATAGATCAGATTCATGAAGACGAAGGAGGCGAAGACCGCCACCAGCACGAACATCAGCGGATGCACGCACTGGACCTTCAGGTAGAAGAGGTCACCCAGGGCAATCAGGCAACCTTGGAGGATGGCCATCAGCGCGAAGACCGCGAATCTGCCGAAGTACTCCTGGTAGAGCTGAAGGCCGAAGCGGCGGGCGTTGCCTGGCGACTCCGGGCGGAAGGCTCCCCAGGAGCGGCTGCCCTCGGAATCCTCATCCAGGTCATCGGCCCTCTTCCAGGCATCCTGCAGGGAGTCCAGGTGCAGGACGAAGGCCTTCTTCTTGTCGGACAGGGCCACCTTCATCATGGCTGCCAGAATGGTGGCGCCCACCCAGATGGAAAGGATGGTGTAGAAGGGGGTCATGGCCGACCCGTAGTTCATGACCGGGAAGACCGCATGCCGATGGATGCCGACAGGCGAGGACAGAAGCGCGGCCAGGGTTTCGGAATCCCCGCTCAGCAGAGATTTGACCTCCTGCGCATCCTTGCCTTGCGAAGCCTGGGTCAGGTGTCCCCCCAGGTCGGTCAGCCGCTTGGAAGCCTGGTCCAGGCGCTGGGAGATCCCGCTCAGCTGGTCCTTGGCCTGGCTGATGTCCTTGGTCATAGGTCCCGTCAGCCCAGAGGCGCCTTTGACGGTTCCGTCCAAGCCCGTCAGCAGCCGGTCGCTCGAAGTGACCACGGTGTCCATGGAGGAAGCCAGGTCATCCAGGCGGGGCTTCAAATCATCGCGGTACTGGGCGCGGACCTGATCCACCGAGGCACGGGCCTGGGCGATCCTGTTCTTCAGATCCTGCCGCTGACCGCCCAGCTTGTCCTTGCCCTCCTTGGCCGTCTGGGAGGCCTGGCTGATCCGGTCGGCCAGGTCGCGCTGAGCCGCCTGGGCCGCCCGCATTCCGGCCTGGGCCTGATCGATGGCGGTCAGTAGGGCCTGGCGCTGGTCTGCTGTCAGATTGGAGTCGGATTCCACCGTGGCACGCAGATCCTCCAGGCTGGCGATCATACGGTCGTAGTCGGCCGCCGAGTCTCTGATCCGTTCGCTTAGATCGTTCAGCTGGCTGCTGACGGCATCGCTCTGCTGGCCTACCTTGTCAAAGGCATCGTCGATCTTGGAGCCGATGGTGTCATAGGCGCCCGAGGCCTGGTCAAGGGCGGCATCGACCGCCTGGGCCGACCCGGAGAGGGACTTGCCCAGATCCTTGGACCCCTTGGTTCCCTGATTCAGGGCCTTCCTGGCATCGGCCATGGCGGAGTCGGATCGGCCCAGGATCCTGCCGGTGGAGTCTATCATCTGTCCGGAGGAATCCAGTAGGCCCGCATAGGCATTCACCTGGCTGGAGGCGGTGGTCAGCCGCTGTGACATCTGATCGATGTGGCCGGTCGTCCTGGTCAGATAATCCTGGACTTCGGGGCTCTGCGAGTAGGTGAAAACCTGGCTGGCTAGGTCGATCCCCACCTGCCCCACGGTCTTGACGAAGGTCTTGTCGATGGTCGTGGCCACGGTGTCGGCCCCCTGCTCGGTGACATGGGGGGCGATGGCGTTCTTCTTCTCGTTCAGGTAGTACTCGAGGTTGGCGTGCTTCACATCTTGCGAGAAGAGGGTCATCATGTCCGCGCTGAAATCCTTGGGGATGACGATGGCGGCATAGTACTCGCCTGAGCGCACCCCCTCCAGGGCCTGGTCGCGGTTGACGAACCTCCAGTCCAGCTGGTCGTTGGCCCGCAGCGTGCTGGTGACCGTCTCCCCCACGTTGATCCTGACCGGGATCAGGTCGGACTTGTACCCCTTGTCGGTGTTGGCCACGGCCACCTTGATGGCCTTGGTGTTCTTATAGGGATCCCAGCTGGCGGCGATATTGAACCAGGCATAGAGGGCCGGGACGATGATCAGGCCCATCAGGACGATGATGGCGATGACGTTGCTGGTGGCATCGGCCAGGTCCTTGCGCAGGATCCTCCAAATGTTCCTCATCAGCGGTCACCATCCTCGTGAGCGTCTTCCTCATCGCGGTTCAGGACTGATTCGCGCACGGCCGTGGTCAGCCTGGTCACGGCCGAGGGACCCTGTCGACGGGGGCGAATCAGGGTGTGGAAGTCCATGCCGGGGCGCTCGGTCAGACCCAGCTGCTGCACATAGCTGTCGCAGATGTACTCGACGATGATCAGGTAGGCGTCGATCAGGACGATGGAGGCGATGCAGGCGATCAGCATGACGATCTTGGCCTCGGTGCTGAACAGCAGGATGAGGAAGAGGACCGGCAGCAGAACCAGGGCCAGACCAGCCCGGATCAGCGTTGGATAGAGGGCCAGGAAGCGATGCGCCCGCCGCCTGATGACGGCACGGTAGTCGCCCTCACCCAGGATGGAGCGGGCCAGGCTGCCCAGGCTCAGACGACGGTCGGCCGAATGGTTCTGCTCGGTCAGCATCAGGTCGGTGGCGCCCAGCCGCCGGTCGAAGAGGGCGTTCAGGTTGAGCAGGTACCGTCGCACCACCAGTCCGATCAGCAGGGCCGCGGGCAGGTACCAGAAGATGTGGAGCATATCCTGCCAATAGTGGTTGCCGTACATGCCACCGATGGTCTCGCGCATGGCGTTGATCCCGTAGGTGAAGGGCAGCCAGGGGTTCAGATTGCGGAAGAAGTCGGGCATCATCTCAATGGGGTACATGCCCGAGGAGCCGGGTATCTGCAGAATGACCAGGACCACGGCCAGGGCCTTGCCGATGTGCCTGAAGGAGGCGGCCAGGGCATAAATGATGTTGATGTAGACGAAGGAGGCGAAGACCCCGGCCAGGACGAACAGGGCCGGCTGATGGCACTGGATGCCCAGCATCAGGTCACCCACTGTAGCGATCAAAGCCTGGAAGAAGCCGACGAAGACCAGCAGAAGCCAGCGGCCCAGGTAGGCCTGGGTGGCGGTGCACTTGCGAATGCCCTCCTTGTCGACCTCCAGCTTGTAGATGGCGATCAGGATGAACCCGCCCACCCAGAGGGCCAGATTGGTGTAGAAGGGCGCCACGGACGACCCGTAGTTGCTGACCGGGTAGACCGTGTGGGAATCCAGCTTGACCGGAGAGGCCATGGCCTTTCCGAAGGATTCGGGGCTCAACCCCAGGGTCTGGGACATCCGGTTCCAGGCGGCCGAGGATCCCAGGGCCGCCACATCGGTGCGAACCCCCTCCAGATCGGACCTGACCGAGGCCAGGGAGGCCCTGGTGGTGGACAGGGTCGACTGGGCCTGACCAATGGTGGAATCCAGCTGGTCCAGCAGGGCATCGGTCTGGGCGGCCGTGGTGGACAGGCTGCTCAGGGCGCCCTGGAGCGAGCCATTGGAGGCGTTGAGGTTGTCCAGCCCAGTCAGGAGGTTGGGCATGGTGGTCCCCGTCAGACTTTGGCTGGCCGCAGTCAGGGCCTTGATGCCTGTGTCGCCGGTGTCGGTCATGGCCGAGCTCAGGTCCGATGCGGCCTGCTTGCCCGAGTCCAGGGCCGTGGAGGAGTTCTTCTTGAAGGCATCCAGGAAAGCCTTCTGCTGCTGGTTGGTCTTTTTCAGATCGTCGATCTGCCGCTGGATGCTCTCGTAGGCCGGATCCCCGGGATGCAGCCCGGACTGGTCCAGACCTGTCTGGAGCCGGTCCACGGCCTTCCCGTTGGCGTCCACCAACTGGCCCAGGCCGGAATTGACCCGGTCCACCTTGTCCTGGGTGGCGTTCAGGTCGGCGGTGATCCCGCCTGCCACCGTATTCACATCCGTGACCGCGCTGGACAGCCGCACCGACCCGTCCGCCAGAGCCTGGTTCAGGGCGGAGGAGAAGCGGAGGCTGTCATCGCGGGTCCTGGTCATGTGGTCCTGGGCCTTGCTCAGGGTGGCCTGGGTGGCCGATATCTGACTCTGCAGGTCCTTGACGTCGCTTCTGGAGCCGGCCACGGTCTGCCGGGCCTGGCCCATGGTGGAACCAATCCGGTCAAGCTGGCCATCCGTACGATCCAGCTGGCCGATGATTTCCCCCAGGTCGCCCACCACCTGACTGCGGCTCTGCTCGGCCGCGCCCTGTGCATCGCCGGCGGTCTGCAGGACCTTCCCGGCCAGGGCATCGCTGACGGCCGAGACGAAGACGGTGTTGATCTCCTGGTCGATGGTGGAGGCGCCGGTGTCGGTCACCTTGGGGGCGATGGCGTTCTTCTTCTCATTGACGTAATAGTTCAGCGCAGGCCTGCTCCCGGCCCCCTCGACGATGCCGACCAGATCGGCGCTGAACCGTTCCGGGATGATGATGGCCGCGTAGCACTTGCCTGAGTGGACCTCGGCGATGGCTCTCTGGTCATCATCCATGAACTTCCAACCCAGGCTGTTGTTGCCGCGCAGCTCCTGGATGACCGATCTGCCGGCATTGATCCTGCCGGTTTGCGCGGATTGGGCCCCTCGATCCATGCTGACGACGGCCACAGGGAGGTTCTTGACATTGCTGTAGGGGTCCCAGAGGGCCATGATGTTGAACCAGGCATAGAGGGAGGGCAGCACGGCCACGCCGATGGTCACCACCAGGGCCACGGGGTTGCGCAGTATCCGCCAGAGATCTCGCCTGAAGATGGCCAACACGGTCTTCACCGCCAGGCACCTCCTTCTTGTCTGTCCGGGGTATCACGGCACTGGCCTGCTCCACTCGGATCGGCTGCATCCTCCCGGGACCTACGTCCGGCCCGAGTATAGCCACCCTTCCTTACTGGCCCAGGCCGGTCAGCTGATCGTGAATGCCCGCTCGATGCCCGCTCAATGCTGGAGGCGGAAGGGCAGGCATGCGACCAATGGTGGTTTTATCGTATATGAGTAAGGACGGATCCCTTGGGCAACACGGGCTACCGACGACGGTTTATGCCTTGGCCACGAACAGACGGGAGACCGCCGTCGACAGGGCCACAGCCAGGCCCATGGGCATGAAGGCCATGACCGGCAGATGGCAGACCTCCATCAGCATGGCCATGGCCATGAGCGGAGCCTGCTGGGAGGCGGCCAGCAGGGAGGTGGCACCGATCACGGCACACTGCCAGACCGGCAGGCCGGGCACAAGGCAAGCCAGCAGCAGGCCCAGAACAGCGCCCATGGCGGAGCCCAGGGCTATGGACGGCGTCAGGGTGCCGCCGAAGGCCCCGGCACGGATAGTGGCTGTGGTCAGCAGGGCCTTGGCCAGTGCGAAGATAACCAGCAAGGCGAGCGACTGAGCCAGCTGGAGTCCCGAGAACCCTGCAGACAGGCGCTGATCCATGCCCATCTGAGCCAGGGCCCGACCGTTGCCCAAGACCTGTGGAACGGCCAGGGCGACCAGACCGGTCAACAGAGCTACCCCCGTCAGCTGCCAGATGGCTGCAGGACCAGTGGTTCTATGGGCCTCAGCCCAGGAGGTCATCCGCCGGAATCCGGCCCCCAACAGCCCCATGACCGGTCCGATCAGGAGGACCACTGCCATGAGCCAGGGCCGGAAGGGCTCGGAGCCGACCTTATAGTAAGGAGCAAACCCCTTGATGGATCCGCCGACCAGGGTAGCCAGGGCTGACATGGCCAGATTGACCGTCACCACTTCGGCATCCACCCGCCGCAACAGCACCTCGATGCCGAAGAAGGCACCGGTCAGAGGCGCAATATAAATGCCAGCGAAACCCGCACCAGCAGCCGAGGCGACCAGCAGCGGACCGTCCTGATCACGCAGTCCAAGTCGCCGACCCAGCCTGGTCCAGAGACCGCCCAGCAGGGCCCCGGCCTCGCGCGGGGCCACCTCCCTGCCGATGGAGCCGCCGGCAGCCACAAAGAAGATCTGGGTGAGCACATGAACCACGGTCCGCCCCGGGGGCATGGGCACGCCCTTGACAGCCTGGCCGACCGAGGGAACCAGTCTGGTCCTCGTCCGCAGCCAGGCCCAGACCAGACCGGCCGCCAGGCCGGCAATGGTCACCGAGGCCAGCCTCCTGATCGGCGGCACCGCCTCAGCCGTGGGAGCCTTTGGAGTCTCAGCGAAACCCAGCAGGCCGACCTGGGTCAGCTCGAAGAACCTTGCCAACAGGCCCGAGGAAAGTCCGACCAACAGGCCCAGGCAGAGCACCGAGACCGCCAGGCCCCAGCTGCGGGGAAGCTGGAATCCGCGACTGGACCCTGGAGCCTGGTCAGGCTTTCGTTGGATATGCACAACCCCAATCTAGCGGAAGCAACCGCCAGCAGAGCGTCAGCCCAAACAGCCTTTCCGTCAGTCCGTCTTGTTCTTGAGGGCCTCCCGCAGGAAGTCCCGCTGCAGAATAAGCAGGTTCTCGGCCACGGTCTCGTCATTGGTCATGTGGGTGATGCCGGTCAGCGGCAGGACCGTATGGGGACGGCCAGCCGCCATCAGAGCGCCGGAGAGCCTCAGGGTGTTGGCCACGGAGACGTTGTCGTCCGCAAACCCGTGGATCAGCATCAGCGGGCGGCGCAGCGAGGGGGCGTCATCAATGATCCCGTTGCGGCGGTAGACGGCCGGGTCCAGACCTAGATAGCGCTCGGTGTAATGAGTGTCGTAAAGAGTCCAGTCCGTGGGCGGGGCGCCCGCGCAGGCCGCATGGATCCGGTCGGGAGCCCGCAGAACCGACAGGGCCGACAGGAAGCCGCCATAGGACCAGCCGATCATGGCCACATGTCCCAGGTCTGCCTCAGGAGCGAAGTCCGGCAGGGCCTCCAGAGCCTCAAGCTGGTCATCCAGAGTCACCTGGGCCATGTCCTCGAAAATGGCCCGATCCCAGGCAGGCCCACGACCCGGCGTGCCCCGGCCATCCGCGGTCAGGACCAGGAAGCCCTGATCCGCCCACCACTGGGACTCCCAGTAGTAGGACTGGTTGAAGACCACCTGCTGGGCCCCCGGCCCGCCGTAGGGCTTGAGCAGGACGGGCAGGCTGTCGGCGCTGGCGTAGGGGCTGGATTCGGACGGTCTGACGATGGCAGCGAACAGCTCGTGCTGACCCATGCGCACGAAGTCCACGTTGGGGGTGAACCCGGGATCGCTGCTGGTGTCGGCCAAGACGGCGCTCATGGCTCCCTGGCTATTGATATGACCGGCATCCACGGCCCGCCGATCAGGACGATCCTGATGCTCATGCCGCACAGCTTCGCCAGCCTGCTTAGCGCTGCTGTCGGGGCGGGCTTCGCCAACCAACCCCAGCCCTTCAGCACCCAGGCGGTCCAGATCTCCATCAGCCCCCAGGTAGCAATGGCGCACCTGTCCCTGCGCCGAAGCCATGGTCCGGCCGCTGACCACGATGCCATGGCCGGCTCGCGAGGCGGACCACACTCCGGGCAGACGGTTGAGCACATGAATGGAGCCGTCATAGCCCAGGCGCATCAGGTCGAAGCTGCGGGGGTCAGTGGAGACCACCGCCAGCACATCGCGGTCCTCCACGGACAGCACCTGTCGAATCTGGCAGCCAGCAGGAGAGAATACCTTTCCGTCCAGGCGCAGCCGCGTGGTATCGGCTTCTGTATCGATGAAGGCATCCACCAGCCCGCCCTGGGGCTGGTAGGCCGGCAGCCCCGGCACCAGGTCGATCCACTGGTCGTTGCCATGCTCCTGCAGCACCCTGGTGGCCACCTTGGGCGCCGCCTCGGGATCAAGCAGGGTCATATTCTGCCCCGGCTCCAAGCCCTGGCGGGCATCCGGCACCTGCACATCCAGAATCCTGTCCTCGGTCTGCCGACGATTCTGAACCAGCAGCAGGGGCCGATGCCCGTCCTGCCAACGGACCACGGACAGGTACTCGAAGGCCTGATGGTCCCAGTCCACCTCGCCCACCCAGGGGTCGGCGTCATCCTGGCCCAGGAGGACCAGGCTCAGTCCGACGCGGGCGTTGGCGGTCAGAGCCTGGGGATACCGCCGGGCGCGCGGCCCGACCTGGGGATTGGCCGGATCGCTGATGTACCAGATCGGCTCATCAGAGGAATCAGTGTGCTCGACCAGCAGCGCCTTGGAATCCGGCGACCACCAGAATCCCTGGTAGCGGTCCATCTCCTCGCCGGCCACGAACTCGGCCAGCCCCAGCCGCATTCGATCATCGGTGCCTGGGCGCAGGGCCAGGACAGCCCGTTCACGGTCCTGCCCGGCATCCTGCCCGATAGTGACCACCATCAGCCGGTCGCCAGTGGTATAGGCCACCATGGTGCCGTCCGGACTGATGGCAGGATTGAGCACGGCCGAATCGCTGTCTTCCAGGCTCAGGGGCCGTGTGGAGGCGGTGAGACCATCGGGGGCTATCAGCGAGAGCCAGAGCCGACCGCCCAAGGCAAAGACCACCCGATCCCCGGCAGCATCCACACTGTAATCGACAATGCCCTCGCCGCCCTCTCGCGAGCGCTCCCTGCGAGCCAGCTCGGCGGCCGGCACCCGTTCCTGGTCCGCATCATCCAGCAGGGTCCTAGGGTCGGCCAGGAGCACCTCATGGTGGCGGCCTTCCTGGTCAAATACGGACAGCCAGAGCCCGGTCACCAGGTCTTCAGGTCCGTCGGAGCGCAGGAATACGGCCCGTGAGCCATCCCCCACCGCCAGGGCCGACCGTGGCGCACCCAACGTAAACCGCTGGGTCCGGGCCTTGGCCCGCGGATATGCCTCCATCGCCCGATCCACCTCTTCGGCCATGCTCGCTCCTCGAATATCTCTGACATGATCCCCATGACCATGCGTCTGCCACGATGATAAGCGCCCAAGTGCCAAAGGGGAATTCGAATAGCTCAACTGCGACGCGCCGCCCAGCCCGCAGCAGACGTTAATCGTTCTACATGAGAAATTCTTATCGTCGAATATGGCCTATTCCCGGACTTCGGCCGGCCGATGACCATTCCGTGCGCTAGAATTATAGCGTGTTGTCGCCAAAGACTGGTTGATGATGCCTGTTTCCCAGGGGTCGGGGTGTCAAGGCAGGACACCCCATGAATGTATCTGGGGAGCAACCGACAATAAGAGAAAATAGAGGTAACCAATGAATATCATGGTTCGTATCAAACGCGCATGCGCAGTACTCGCTGCCGGCGCCACCCTGGCAGGCGGCCTAGCGTTGCTGCCTACCGTGGCCCAGGCTGTCGAGAGCAAGAATGTCCAGACCAAGGCCGCTACTTACCAAGTCGATTTTCACGACACCGGTGCTGGAACCGTGATTACTCGTACTACCGGCACAGACGGCAAGCTGAAACTCGAAGATGTCCCAACGCCTACAGTGTCCCGTGAGTTGACCGACCAGAATGTGAAACCTGACGGCTGGGTTGAGGATCCAACAGACCCAGATCAACATCCGATCGACTTCGCCAATCGTGTTTTCACCGACAAGGCCGATCTCTATCCTCACTTCGTGGTGTTAGACCCCGCCGCCATCCCCACTTACACGGTCACTTTCATCAGTGTGAATCCGGAAAATATCGAAGATACATATATGGACCCGGTCGAAACCAATAGTGAGGGAAAGCTATCTAAGGAACCCACGGTTCATAACTTCGATGGTTACACCTTCGACGGTTGGTTTAGCGATAATGGCGGATCCCGTTACGTCCCCGGTGGCACCTACACCGCAGACGCTGTTTTCAGGGCCAGGTACACCAAGGTGACCACTCCCAACGAGCCTAACAAGCCTGGTCAGACCGCTCCGGCTGACAACAACACCAAGCAGCCTGCCAAGGACAACAAGGCTCCCGCCAAGGATCCGGCTAAGAAGGACGCCAAGAACAACAACACTCTGGCTCAGACTGGCGCCGACGCCGTGGCTCCTCTGGCCATTGCCGCTGGCCTCTGCCTGGCCGCCGGCATCACCCTGGGTCTGCGTCGCAAGCTGGCTCTGTGAGCCTGCAGGCTTCGGCCTGACCCATGATGATTGAAGTTCAAAGGCCCCTGGTCAATTGTGGCCACGGGGCCTTATCCATGCCCGGCAGTCGCGGTCGTTCGAACCTGTTCATTGGAGAAATTGCAAGCATCCGACCGCCCATTACCCCCTTCCGGCAGGGTCACGTACTATGAAAGGGTTATATGGAAAGGGATGACTATGAGCGTTCTCGATCGTTTCGAGAAGAGCGTGGAAGGCGCCGTTAACGGTGTCTTCTCGAAGTTCGGCTCCAAGGACCTACAGCCCGTCGACCTGTCGAGCGCCCTCGAGCGTGAGATAGACTCACAGGCCATGCCCGTCGGTCGCGACCGCACCGTGGCGCCCAACGAGTATCGGTTCAGACTATCCACCCCAGACTTCGACCGCATCGAGCAGTGGGGTTCGGAGGCTCTGGCCAACGAGCTGGCAGACAACCTGACCAAGTACGCCGAAAGCCAGCACTATGCCTTCGTCGGCCCGGTCGTGGTCATTTTCGAGGAGGACCTCAACCTGAACAAGGGCGACTTCCACCTGTCTGCCGAGTCGGTCCAGGGCAACGCGGCACCCGTCACCACACCCGAGGAGTCCAAGGACTGCCCGGTGCTGGAGATCAACGGCCGCCAGTACCTGCTGACCGCCCCCATCACCACCATCGGCCGCGGATCCTCCTGCGACATCGTCATCGACGACGCAGGCATCTCCCGCCGACACCTGCAGATCGAGATCACTGACAAGGGCGTGGTAGCCCGCGATCTGGGGTCCACCAACGGCACCTATGTAGAGGGACATCAGGTTCCCGCGGCCACCCTGCTGGACGGCAATACCATCACCATCGGCCGTACCCGCATCCTCTACTGGGCATCGTCACAGGAACAGGATTCGTAAGTCGCCCAGACCTTGAAGTAAGGTCGAATCATTATGCTGACTGAACTGACATTCGCCATCCTCAAATACGGATTCCTGGCTCTGTTATGGGTATTCGTCTGGCTGGCCATCCGTTCACTCCGCAAAGACATCGAGACTTTCAGCCCCAAGACCTCTCATACCCGCCGACGCAGCGAACGCGCAGCCCAGCGCAAGCTTCCGGCGGCCGCCAGATCCGTGCCTATCGCCCCGGTCAGCAAGACAGAGCCTGCAAGTGACGACCCCTCTTTGTTGGTAGTCATTGACGGACCTCTGGCCGGCTCATCCACACCGCTGTCCGGACGGCCCATCACCCTGGGGCGATCCTCCTCGAACACCCTGGTGCTGGACGACGAGTTCGTCTCAGGCCATCATGCGCGGGTCTACCAGGATCCTGCATCAGGCCGATGGGCCATCGAGGATCTGGGGTCCACCAACGGCACCGTCGTCTCGGGGCAGAAAATCACGGCGCCGACAATCCTACCGGCGGAGGTTCCCGTACGCATCGGTGCCACCACCTTCGAGTTGAGGTAGCCGCCCATGACCAGGAACGATGCGAGCCAAAAGCTGTTCCTCTACTCCACGGCGGTTTCAGACGTGGGGTACGTGCGCAGCAACAACCAGGATTCTGCCTTCGCCGGCGAGCGCCTGGTGGCCATGTGCGACGGCATGGGCGGCCACGCAGGCGGGGATACGGCCTCGACCATAGCCATCCGATCCCTGGCCCACATCGAACGCGACGACCGTGAGCAGGACGTGCAGTCCCTGGCTCGGATGATGGAGACCTCGGTCATCGCGGCCCATGACGCCATCGTGGGCAAGGCCAAGCGCGAACACCGGCTGTCAGGCATGGGCACCACGGTCACGGCCCTGGCTCTGGCCGACGACTCCTGGGTGCTGGCCCATATCGGGGACTCCCGGGGCTACCTCCTGCGCGATGGCAAGCTGATCCGGATGACCCAGGACCACTCCTACGTGCAGCACCTGATCGACACCGGCCGCATCTCCCCGGCCGAAGCCCGCAACCACCCTCAGCGCAATGTAGTCATGCGGGTCCTGGGGGACTTCGACATCGACCCCCGTCCGGATATCTCCATCACCAAGGCCATGCCTGCAGACCGCTGGATGATCTGCTCGGACGGCCTCTGCGGCGTTCTGGAGGACTCGACCATCGCCGAGGTGCTGTCCACGGTCTCGGACCAGGCGGAGTGCGCCCAGCAGCTGGTCACCTTCGCCCTGAAGGCCGGCAGCACCGACAACGTGACCGTGGTCATCGCCGATGCCACGCTGGCCTTGGACGCCGATGCCTTCGACCTGCCCCATCAGACCCCTCTGGTCGGCGGCGCAGCCAGCTCCAACCTGGAGGCCCTGGCTGACATCCTGGATGAGCCCGTAGCGGCTGCACCGCGCCTGCGCGACCAGTCCCGGGAGTCCCCCGCCAAGCGTGCCGCCGATCTGACCCAGGACCGGGATACCGCCAAGCAGGAGGATGAGGACGAAGATGGCCGCACTGCCCAGCCCTCGGCGGCCCGCGAGGAGAGCGGCGAACGGCATGTGCCCGACACCAGCGAGATCCCCGTCGTCCGCAAGAAGGACGGCTCGGCCTCAGCCGACCCCTACGACCCCGACGTGGCTGACGCCATCCACAAGGAGCACTTGGAGCAGCGCAAGCGCCAGCGCTCCCGGCACCGGAGAATTCGACTGATCCTGGCCGGCATCATCACCCTGGTAATCCTTGCCCTGGCCGGAGGCACAGGTGCCGCCTATCGTTGGAGCCAGGAACAGTACTACCTGGGCACGGATCAGGGCCGTGTGGTCATCTACCAGGGTGTGCCCACCAAGGCCTTCGCCCTCTCGCTGTCCCACCCGGTGCAGACCACGGACATCGCCGTCAAGGGGCTGCCCCAGTCCTGGCGTGACCAGCTGGAAGAGGGCATCACCGTCTCCAGCATGGATGACGCCCAGGAGCACGCCAGCCTGATCCGCAAGGAGGCCGGCGACCTCAAGCGCGAGCGCGCCAAGACTGCTGCTTCCCCCTCCGCCTCACCCTCGCCGTCGAAAACCAGCCAGGACGGGCGGCACTCGTCATGATCGCCATCCGTCTGCGCCGCATAGGCCTTCTGCTCTTCTCCCTGCTGGTAGGGTTCATCGGCTTCTTCCAGATGTTCGCCCGCTCGGCGGGCCGCTTCCCTGGAGACTACGCCGCCCTGCTGGCAGTCACCGCCGCCCTCTTCATCGCCCTCTGGGTCCTCTTGGAGATTTTCCAGCCTTATGGCAGCCAGGCCATCCTGCCCAGCATCGTCATTCTGAGCTCACTGGGCATCACCCTGATCACCCGCATAGATCTGCGCAACGCCCGGATCGGCCAACCCACACGAGTGGGCTTCACCCAGCTGATCTGGCTGTGTCTGGCCCTGGTCCTGTGCGGACTGCTGGTGGTACTGCTGCGGGACTACAGACTGCTGCGTCGCTTCTCCTATGTGAGCATGGTGGTGGGCCTGGTCCTGCTCCTGTCGCCCATGCTTCCCGGCATCGGCCGCGAGATCGGCGGCGCCCGCATCTGGATAGGCGTGGGGTCGCACACCCTGCAGCCCGGCGAATTCGCCAAGCTCTTCCTGGCCTTCTTCTTCGCCGCCTACCTGTTCGACCACCGAGACCAGCTGGCCGTGGGCGGCAAGAAGGTGCTAGGCATGCGGATGCCCCGAATCAAGGATCTGGGCCCCATCATCATCGTCTGGCTTATTTCGCTGGCCGTCCTGGTCATCCAGCATGACCTGGGCACCTCGCTGATGTACTTCGCCATGTTCGTCTCCATGCTCTATGTGGCCACTGGCCGCACCAGCTGGATCGCCATCGGCTCGGTCTTCTTCGTCATCGGGGCCGTGGCCGCATCCATGATCTTCGCCCATGTGGGCGCCCGCGTGGACGCCTGGCTGCACCCCTTCAGCGACGCTGAGTTCAGCAAGGCCTTCGGCGGGTCCGGCCAGCTGGTGCGCGGCATCTTCGGCCTGGCCGCCGGCGGGTTGACCGGCACCGGCCTGGGCCAGGGACGCCCCTGGATCACCCCCCTGGCCAACTCCGACTTCATCTACACCTCGGTCGGCGAGGAGCTGGGGCTGAGCGGCCTGCTGGTGATCCTGGCCCTCTACCTGGTCATCGTGGCCTCGGGCATGATCACGGCCATGAAGATCAAGGACGGCTTCGGCAAGCTCCTGGCCTCCGGCCTGGTCTTCACCATGGCCTTCCAGGTCTTCACCGTGGTGGGCGGCATCACCCTGGTCATCCCCCTGACCGGCCTGACCATGCCCTACATGGCGGCGGGCGGCTCAAGCCTGGTAGCCAACTGCATCCTGGCCGTCCTGCTGATCATCATCTCCAACGCGGCCAACAAGCCGGCGCCCGAGGTCAGCTCAGACACCTTCAAGTACGAGGCCCTGGCCGTCCTGCGCCAGCAGGAGACCAGCAAGCGCAGCGGACAGGACAACTCGGACCAAAACGATTCGGACCAGGATGAGCAGACCGACCTGCCAGCCACCGGCCGCATCCCCGCCCGCCAGGTGCGAGGAGGTGGACAGTGAACAAGGCCCTGCGTCAACTTTTCAACGCCGTCATCGTCCTCTTCGTCATCCTGGGGCTTTCCAGCTCCATCATCATGGTGATCCGGGCAGGAAGCCTGAACTCGGATCCGCGAAATCTGCGCGCCCTCTACCACGAATATGCGGCACCCAGGGGAGCCATCCTGACCTCGGACGGCGCCGTCATTGCCCAGTCCGACCCCATCAACGACTCCTTCCAGTACCAGCGGCACTACAACAAGGGGGCCGTCTACTCGCCCATCACCGGCTACTACTCCATCACCAGCCCGGCCGACCGGGGAATCGAAGCCTCGCGCGACCGCCTGCTGAGCGGCCAGTCGGACAGCCTGTGGATGGACCGGCTCAAGTCCCTCTTCACCGGAACCCAGAACAAGGGCGCCTCCATCGAGACCTCCATCAATCCCGGCATGCAGGAGGCGGCCTATTCCATGCTGGGCAACCTGTCCGGATCGGTGGTGGCCATCGAGCCCTCCACCGGCCGCATCCTGACCATGATCAGCACGCCCAGCTACAACCCCGGCGACCTGACCGCCCACGACAGCGGCGATGCCTCCCAGGCCTACCAGAAGCTGGCCTCCCGCTCCGACAACCCCATGCTCAACCGGGCCACCTCGCAGCTGTATCCGCCCGGGTCCACCTTCAAGGTGGTCGTGGCCGCCGCCGCCCTGGAGTCCGGCCAGTACCACCCCGACAGCCAGCTGCCGGCAGGAGCCTCATACACCCTGCCCGGCACCAACTACAACCTGACCAACGCCACAGCCACGGGCAACGGGGTCAACGGCAGGATCAGCATGGAGAACGCCCTGGCCTACTCCTCCAACACCGCCTTCGCCCAGCTGGGTGTCAGCCTGGGCGGCAAGACGCTGGCCGAGCAGGCCCGCAAGTTCGGCTACGGCTCCACCATCACCTTGGACGGGACCAACTCCACGGGCCGGCCCATGAAGGCTGTGGCATCCAAGTTCCCCGAGGACCAGTCCCAGGACCGGCTCGCCCTGGCCTCCATCGGCCAGGGGGACACCCTGTCCACCCCCATGCAGGCGGCCATGACGGTCGCCGCCGTGGCCAACGGGGGCAAGCTCATGCAGCCGACCCTGGTTGACCGGGTGCGCTCCAGCGATCTGAGCGTCATCAGCGAAACCACGCCCTCGGTCTACTCGCAGGCCTTCTCCACGGACACCGCCAAGGCCCTGACCACCATGATGGATGCGGTGACCACCAAGAGCTACCCGGAGCTGGCCATCCCCGGCATGCAGGTGGCGGCCAAGTCCGGCACGGCTCAGATCGGCGCGGGCAATACGGCAAATGACGGGTGGATGGTAGGATTCGCCCCGGCCGATAACCCCAAGGTGGCTGTTGCCGTCGTGGTGCATGGCATCTCCTCCTATGGCATGGAGATCGCCGGGCCGATCATGAAACGCGTCATGCAGGAGGCTGCCAAGTGAAACTGGTACAGGGACAGCTCATCCATCGACGGTACCGTCTGGACCGCCGTCTGGCCCAAGGGGGCATGGGCGAGGTCTGGAAGGGCTACGACATCGAACTGGGCCGTGTGGTGGCCATCAAGGCCCTGCGCGAGGACCTGACCAACGAGGAGTCCAAACTGCTGCGGCTACGGGCTGAGGCGCACAATTCCGCCAACCTGGCCCACCCCAACATCGCCGCCCTCTTCGAGTACTACGAGCATGACGGCATCGGATTCCTGATCATGGAATACGTGCCCAGCCAATCCCTGGCAGACATCTACCGGGACCGGGGCGCCCTGGACCCCATCGAGCTGCTGCCCATCCTGATCCAGACGGCCCGGGGGCTCTACGTGGCCCACTCCCACGGTGTCATCCACCGGGACGTCAAGCCGGCCAACATCATGGTCTCCGACACCGGCGAGGTCAAGATCACCGACTTCGGGGTCTCATACTCCACCAACCAGGGGCAGATCACCCAGGACGGCATGGTGGTGGGCACGGCTCAGTACATCTCGCCCGAGCAGGCCCAAGGCCTTCAGGCCACCCCCCAGTCAGACATCTACTCCCTGGGCGTGGTGGCCTACGAGGGGCTCTGCGGGCACCGGCCCTTCACCGGCGCCACCCCGGTGGACATCGCGGCGGCACATGTCAACGACCCTGTGCCGCCGCTGCCCGACTCGGTGGACAACCAACTCATGAACTTCGTCATGTCCATGCTGGCCAAGGACCCGCGGGACCGCCCGGCGAATGCACTGGTGGTCTCGCACACACTGGCCAGGATCGAGCAGCGGCTGCTGGATCAGCAGGTGGGCGAGACGGAGGTCATCAATCCACGCGCACCCATGCCTCGACGCATTATGAGCAGGCCGCACGCGGTAAAAGACATCTTCAGGCCCTTCTGGGGGCACTATGGAGAAGGAAGCGCACAGCGCGGCCTTGAAGCGACGAACGGAGGGGATACCCTATGAGCATCACACTGCCGCCGTCCCTAGCGGACGGACGATACCGTCTGGGACAGCTGATCGGACGCGGTGGCATGGCCGAGGTCCACAAGGCTGTGGACACACGTTTGGGAAGGACCGTCGCGGTCAAGATCATGCGGTCCGATCTGGCCAATGACGAAGTCTTTCTATCGCGGTTCCGGCGGGAAGCCCACTCGGTCGCCCTGCTCAACAACCCCAACATCGTCTCCATCTACGACTCGGGCGAGGAGATACTGACCGACGACCAGGGCAACCATGAGCGGGTGCCCTACCTGGTCATGGAGTACGTCAAGGGCCAGACCCTGCGGTCCATCCTCAAGGAGAACGGCGCCCTGAGCCAGCGCGACAGCGAGCAGGTCATGCTGGGCATGCTCAGCGCCCTGGACTACTCCCACCACATGGGCGTCATCCACCGGGACATCAAGCCCGGCAACATCATGATCTCGGAGCAGGGCATCGTCAAGGTCATGGACTTCGGCATCGCCCGGGCCATGGACGACTCGGCCGCCACGATGACCCAGTCCCAGGGCGTGGTGGGCACGGCCCAGTACCTGAGCCCCGAGCAGGCCCGCGGCGAGAGCGTGGACATGCGCTCCGACCTCTACTCGGCCGGCTGCGTCCTCTACGAGATGCTGACCGGACGGCCGCCCTTCAACGGGGATTCGGCCGTGGCCATCGCCTACCAGCACGTCACCGAGGTGGCCACCCCGCCCAGCAGCATCGTGCCCGGCCTGCCGAAGATGTGGGACTCCATCTGCGCCAAGGCCATGGCCAAGGACCGGCAGAACCGGTATGCCACGGCCTCCGCCTTCAAGAGCGACATCCTGGCCTTCATGAACGGCGGAACCCCGGTGGCTGCCGCCTTCAACCCGCTGACCGACCTGGCCAACGTCAAGGCCCGCAAGGATGCCGAGCAGGGCACCGAAACGGCCACCATGCCGCTGACCGAAGAGGAGACGGCCGCCACCCAGGCCTTCAACCCCGTCCAGGATTCGCTCAACCCTGCTGCCACCGGCGTAGCCACGGCTGAGCGCACAGCCGCCAAGACGGCCCAGCAGAAGGCCAAAAAGCGCAAGAAGATCATCATCGGCGCAGTCCTGGGAGCCCTGCTTCTGGTGGCCGCCGGACTGGGTCTCTGGACGGTCGTGAACCGGAACCATCATCAGATGGCCGAGGTGCCCACCATCAACGCGCAGATGTCACGGATCCTCGCCCGCGAGAAGGTCACCGCCGCAGGCTTCCACTACCAGGAGAAGGAGGATCACGACTCGGCCGAGCCCAAGGGGACCTTCACCAAGCAGAGCCCCAAGGGCGGAAGCATGGCTCCCAGAGGCTCCACAGTGACCGTCTGGTTCTCCTCCGGGCCTAAGGACACAGCCATTCCCGATGTCAAGGGCATGAACCAGCAGGAGGCCCGCAGAACCCTGGAGAAGGCCGGATTCAAGGTCTCCCCCGCCGCCTCGGTGGAAGACAGCCAGGACGTGCCCAAGGACCATGTGACCCGCACGGATCCCGCCGCAGGCCAGAGCGTGGCCAAGGGAACCAGCATCCTGATCTACATCTCCTCGGGCATGACCAAGGTGCCTGATCTGTCTGGCAAGACCAAGGACGACGCAACCAAGACCCTGCAGAGTCTGCACTTCAACATCACCATCCGCGAGCAGGCCTCCAACACCGTGGCCAAGGATATGGTCATCAGCACCGATCCGGCTGCCGGATCCTCCGTCCAGCAGGGAGCCATGATCACGGTTACCGTCAGCAACGGCATGCAGTTGGGCAACTACATCGGTATGACCCTGGGCGAAGCCAAGCGCACCCTGGGCCAGGGGGTCAAGATCACGGTCAACGGCCCTGGCAACGACAACGCCGAGGTCACCGGCCAGGATCCTGCCGCAGGCGCCTCCTTCGACAAGTCCAAGGACACCATCACCCTGACCACAGCCATCCGCATTCCGCCCTTCTCCCAGGGCGAGACCTTGGGCAGCTACCGGCAGAAGCTGACCAACAGCGGTGTCAGCGCCGACAGGATCACCTCCATCGGCAAGGACACGGACAAGGTGACCGCTGTAAACCCATCGGCGGGAAGCAGGGTGGACGACAACACACCCATCACGGTGACCACCATCAGCTCCGCCAACTGACCTGATATGGCCCCGGCGGGCACAGTCCTGCCGCCGGGGCCATATGTTGGGTCATATAAGGCCAGGCAGATGAGTACGGGGTGAATATAAGCGGCGCCTTTCAGACCATGGCCACCGTGGTGTCTTAGATAAACCAGGGCAATCACTTCCGGCAGTCGGCAAGACATAGCACCAATAAGCGGCGAGGCCGCAGAATCACATTGGATCCTGCGGCCCCGCCGCTCTTGCTATGCCGTCTCGATCAGAAGGTGGAATAGTTGGACATCTGTCTGAGCATGGGCACGTTGCTGGCCAGCCATGGGAAGCCCCATTCCATCAAGGCACAGACCAGAGCCAGCAGAAGCAGAATCAGCAGAAGCCATCGAATCGGGGCTATGCCGGACTGGTGCCGCAGCAGCCAGCCGTAGAGGCTGATCATAGGCTGGGGCTTCTCGCCCTTGCGAATCTGCCGCAGCAGGGGGTAACGCCAGGCAGCCAGTGCCGCCAGGTAGATGATCAGATAGGCTGCTGCCAAAACCAGGAAGACCGGCTGCAGAGAACCCAGCCTGGCCATGACCGAGCCCTTGTCGTCTGCAAAGGCCACATTGCTGCCACGGTCGCCCAGCAGTTCCTTGGGCACGCCGTCGGACACCTTGGCCCAGTAGCCGAATTCGCCCCAGCTGATCCACCGATGTGTGGCCGTGGTGTACTTGGGCTCGCAGGTGGTCAGCGTGATCATGCGCCGATCAGGAGCGTCGTTGGGCGAATAAGGGTTGGGGGCGATGACGCTCACCTCTTCGGGCGAGACGATCTTGTACCGGGTGTAGTGGTAGACGTACCAGTAATCCTTGGTGCGCAGGACGATGGCATCGCCCACTCGCAGCTCGTCTACATGGCCCAGCGGCTCACCATAGCCGGCACGGTGTCCGGCAATGGCCACGTTGCCCATCTCGCCCGGCATCTGCGTATTGGGGTAGTGCCCCAGTCCCGCATAGGCCAGCTCCCGGGGCGACGTGCCCTGAACCACATTGCGCTCCCAATGCTGTCCAAACCGAGGAATGTAGGCCTGGGCCATCAGTTCACCCTCGGCGGCCTGCTTGGGCTGTACCGGCGGCGCCCCTTTCTGAGGCTTGGCCACCTTGCGGGAGTCGCCCGATCCCGGGTTGCTCCAGGAGGTCGAGGCCCGGGCCTGCAACTGCTGATGCTCGGACTGCACGCCGGTCCACCAGAGCTGCCAGACCACGTAGAGGGCGCAGATGACGGCCAGGGTAATCAGCAGCTCCCCTACGATTTCCGCAATGCCCACCAGCCAAGTTCGCCGCTTATCCGCCGGCTTATCCGCCGGTTTATCCGCCGGTTTATCGACCGACGTCCTGTCGTTCTCCGAGTCCTCTGTCGTCATTTACCGTGCCTTCTCATCTAGCGATGCGTACTGGAGTGGCTGCAGGACAGCCGTCGTCTCAGGGAATTTCAGATTGTCCGAAGATTCGACATTCCATCCCAGACCTACCGTATTCACGTACTCCTTGTAAATGCGGATGGATGGCGAAGCATTCAGGGACTTGGTCATCCGGTCGACTGGTCCTATGGCTGAAATCTTATATGGCGGCGAGTACTTTCGGCCGTGCAGCAGCAGCACATTGCCCACGCATCGCACGGCCGTGGTGGGCAGCACCCGCTGATCCTGGATCCGCATGGACTCGGCTCCCCCGGCCCAGAGCGCGTTGACCACGCTCTCCACATCCTGCTGGTGGATGACGTAATCATTGATGTTGGCCGTCGACCCGTCGGACCCCACCTTCTGCTGCCAGAGCGGGGAATCGTTGAGGGTCACCGTCAGCCCCGGCCCCTGGACGGCCTTGAGCACCGTGCCCGAGCCAGGGTCCTCGCGGGACTGGTCCGAACTGCCCTTGTCGTCGGTAAGGGTCTTCAGCGCGTTGATCTGGGAGCTCATGTCATTGATGTCCTTGCGCAGCTCAGCAGCCTTGTTCTGGCGCTCCTCCACCAGCCCGGCCGTGTCCGAGGTGACCGTGACCGTCCTGTTGACACGGATGTTGGTGGTCAGCATGTACCCGACCAAGGCCAGCACCACAGCCACGGACACTGTGCCGACCAGGGACCTGCGCGCACCGTGCCGTCCCGTCCGTCTGGTCATAGGCATACCCTCATCCTCATCTGCGATAGTATTACGTTCGAGTCTAACCGCTACTATGGCTTAGTAGATCTACTGAAGGAGAATAACCTCATGGCAGAGCATCAACTCCATGATGACGAGGACCAGGCGGTGGACGAGGCCAAGACCGCTGACACTGGCGAGGACGCCGAGGACGAGGAGTACGGCCTGTCCATGGACAAGGTGGAGGCTGTGCTCAACCAGAACGTTGACAAAAAGCACATGACCCCGCAGATGCGCCGCATCGTGCAGCGTCAGGAGGAGAACACCCGCCGCGTGGAGGACACCATCAAGAGCACCAAGGCCAATCCACGTTGGTTCGTGCCTCTCTTCGTCACGCTGATGGTGGTGGGCCTGATCTGGATCGTGGTCTACTACATCGCCTCCACCCGGGGCAATGTCTTCCCCATCCCCGGCATCGGCAACTGGAACCTGGCCGTGGGCTTCGGCATTCTGCTGGTCGGCTTCCTCATGACCATGTGGTGGCACTGATCCAGCTACAGTGTTCTTCAGGGACCCCGCAACCGTCCAGACACGGCTGTGGGGTTCTTTGTATACTGCCTATAACCGTCCACACCTGAACGTTATGCGTGTGTGGATTCAAGCCTCCAGCTCCACCTATTTCATCCACTGTTGTCAGACTCAAGCCACAGTTATCCACAATCGCCCGAATTCATCGTGGACTTCCTAGGACACTCGTCCACAACCCTACTGCTGATTGGGTTCTGCCTTCACTTATCCACTTTTTGCCGGTATATATGCACCAGTTCTGGATACTTATTCCCAGGTTATCCACACGATTGTCAACAAATGTGGATAGATGACATCCATGTCATTTATCGATAACGAGGCCCAAAGCGGAGACGAGATAGTCGGCAGTCGGCAGCAGGGCGGCCAGATGCTGATTTTCAGCGCATGGGGTTGACCATGTTGCAGCCCAGAGCCAGCAGGACCAGGGCCGCCAGGAAGATCAGCGTGGGCAGCAGCCAGGAGAGCAGGCCATGCACCCGCGAGCCAGGCCGACCCATGTACAGCAGGGCCAGCATGAAGAGGCCGCCGACTATGAATCCGCCCACATGGTCCTGCCAGGCGATGCCGGGCACAAACAGGGGCATGCAGAAGTTGATGGCCATCCAGACCACCATGGAAACGATGTCGATCCCCAGACGGCGGTAGACCACCAGGATGGCGGCAAAGAGCCCGAAGAGCGCGCCCGAGGCCCCGATGGCCGACGTGCCCCATCCATTGGGCGCCAGGACCGCATAGACCATCAGCCCCAGGTCTCCGCCCAGCCCGCTGATCAGATAGAGGGCCAGAAAACGCCCATGCCCTATCAGATTTTCCAGCACCGGCCCCACAACCCAAAGGGTGATCATGTTGAAGAGGATGTGCGAGACATTGGTGGCGTGCAGAAATATGTTGGTCACGAACATCCAGGGCTCATGAATGGCCGTAATCGGCACGAAGGCCCAGTAGCCCAGCAAAAGCCGCTGGTAGCGAAGCGGAGCCAGCAGGTACAGGGCCATCTGGATGACCCAGGCCACTATGCAGATCAGGGTGATGGCTATGGTCACCACCGGAGCATGGTCACCCCAGTGCCGCCGGATCCAGCCCAGCGGCCCCCGACCGTTCCCTCCGCCTGCGAAACCGGTGCCCATGCCATTGACCATGAACCTTACCTTACCTGACCATCCGGCCCGGGGTGTGCGGTTTCCGTGCCGCAATGGCACCGATGCGCCCCACAGTTCGCCGCTTTCTACTAGGATGTTGACTAGGTCGGTCGAAGTGGGCAGGACCGACGAAAGTCGTCGAAAGGAGCCAAACATGGAGAATTCATCTTCAAACGGCTGGAAGTTCTTTGCACTGCTCTTCGGCACGCTGCTGGCCGGCGT
The DNA here is from genome assembly GCF_030758775.1 of Bifidobacterium asteroides. Lineage (NCBI taxonomy): Bacteria > Bacillati > Actinomycetota > Actinomycetes > Bifidobacteriales > Bifidobacteriaceae > Bifidobacterium > Bifidobacterium asteroides. Next base: position 89,686 of record NZ_CP132384.1, on the reverse strand, counting down.
TGTCGCTCTGTTCGTATACAAGCAGCAGAACCCGGATTACGATCCCTGGGAGGAGCCGTGGGAGAACAGCTCATCGCCAGTCGACCTGGGCCTGGCCAAGGATGAGGAGGACAAGGGATCCGAGGATCCCGAGACCCCTCTGCAAGCGGGCGCACAGGCCTGACCGTTCCGGTCGGGAAGGAATCCGACCCAGCGTCAAAGACGTGAGGGCAACGGGTTCCTTTTTTCATGCCTGAATTCGGCCTGACTGCAGCCTGCTGGACACGCCTGTTGGGGCGGCGCGTCACAATGGAGCCATGAGTGCCATACGGGAAGCAGACATGGAAGAAGGCCGCCGGGATTTTCTGGCCTGGCGCGATGCGGCCAAGGAGGCCGCGAATAATCTGGGCCCGGAGGGCGACCGGCTGACAGTGACCCCGCAAACAGACAGGCGCAGCAAGGCCATGGCTGTCCGCTATTCCCTGCACATGCTGGAGATCAAGGCTCCCGGCCCCGGCGTAGAGGTCAGGGTGGCGCCTTGGGGGGCCGTCAAGATTCTGGACGGGCCGGCATCCGACCCGCATAACCTGACCCCGCCCGACGTCATCGAACTGGACCCGGATGTCTGGCTGCGGCTGGCCGCCGGCGTCACCAGCTGGAGCGAAGAAGCCGCCGCCGGGCATATCAGCGCCGTGGGCGAGCGAGACGATCTGCACGAGCTGCTGCCGCTGGTATGAGGCCGGCTACTTGCTCGCGGACCCCTTGGCTGCGGTCTTCTTGTCCTTGTGGTGTTTGAGCGCGCTAGGCACGGGAATAGGTATGCGCTTGTGGGGCTTGGGCGTGGCCGGCATCTCGCCAGAGGTGGCCTTGGCAGCAGCCTCGGCGGCCCACCGGGCGTAATCGTCCAGATCATCGTCCGTGGAATCCTCGGGGTCCTGGCCCCCCGATTTGCGCGAATCCGGTTTGGAGTACTCCTCTTCAACCATTTTGAAGGGATCTTTGCCCCTGGTTCCGGGTTCCTTGCTGCTGAGCTCTTTGGCCAGCTCGTCGTAATCCGTGTCCGTTGTCAGATATTTGAGCTTCCGGGCTATTTTCGTCTGCTTAGCCTTCTGACGTCCGCGGCCCATCCGACCCCCTTCGCCAGGTAACGTGCACTTAGGCAACTTGAATGTGAATTTGCATCATTTATGAGAGTACCACCTGAGCATCTTGTCGGCTCGGACTTTTACCATAAAAGCAATTCCCAGAACGACATTCGGCACGACGGCAAGGGTGGGACCATGCAGGGAGAAGTCACAGCGGCAGGCAACGAGATCAGCGACAGCTTCAGAGCCGCCAAGCATCGGTCCGACCAGGTGCTGGCCGAGCTGGACAAGAATCCGAGCCGCTACACCATGCTGACCGGCGACCGCCCGACCGGCAGGCTCCATCTGGGCCATTACTTCGGCTCCATCCGCGAGCGCGTCCAGATGCAGAATCGCGGCGTGCACACCAACATCGTCATCGCCGACTACCAGGTCATCACCGACCGGGACACCACCGAGCACATCCGCGACAACGTGCTCAACCTGGTGCTGGACTATCTGGCTGCGGGCATCGACCCCAGGAAGACCATGATCTTCACCCATTCGTCCACCCCGGCAGAGAACCAGCTGCTGCTGCCCTTCCTCTCCCTGGTGACCGAGGCCGAGCTTCACCGCAACCCCACCGTCAAGGCCGAGATGGAGGCCAGCGGCCACGCCCTGACCGGCCTGCTGCTGACCTACCCGGTCCACCAGGCCTGCGACATACTCTTCTGCAAGGCCAACGTCGTGCCCATCGGCAAGGACAACCTGCCGCATGTGGAGCTGACCCGGACCATCGCCCGCCGCTTCGACGAGCGTTACCCCGGCCAGGCCCCGGTCTTCCCGGAGCCTGATGCCATCCTGTCCGACACCCCTGAGATTCCGGGTCTGGACGGACGCAAGATGAGCAAGTCCTACGGCAACTCCATCATGCTGGGAGCCACCGCCGAGGAGACGGCCAAGCTGATCCGCAAGTCGCCCACCGACTCCGAGCGCAGGATCACCTTCGACCCTGTCAACCGCCCCCAGGTCTCCGCCCTGCTGACCACGGCAGGCCTGGTGACCGACCGGAAGCCCGAGGACATCGCTGAGGAGATCGGCTATGCCGGATCGGGCGCCCTCAAGGCCTACGTGACCAAGTCGGTCAACGAGTTCCTGGCGCCCCACCGCGAGCGTCGGGCCGAGCTGGCCAAGGACATGGACGCCGTGCGCGACATCCTGGTCGAGGGCAACAAGCGCGCCAACCAGATAGCCGAGGAGACCCTTGATCAGGTCCGCTCGGCCATGGGCATGCGCTACTAGACGTCGTACCGCCAGGAGCGGTCGGTCAGCACCCGGGCCGTGACCAGGCCGATGGGCAGGCAGATGATGACCATGAAGGCCCGGAAGGCCCAGTCCAGGGCGTTGAGCGTATTGAACTGCCCCAGGTAGAACATGGCCCGGTACATATACAAGCCAGGCACCATGATGACGATGGAGGGCACGGTCAGGCTGATCCTTGGGTAGCCCAGGTGGGGCGGCAGCAGGCCGTGACGGACCGAAGAGCGCCAGACCGTGGCCAGCATGCCGGCCAGGAAGGCACCCAGGAAGGCAGCCATCTCCGGAGGGACATGGAATATGTCCTGCATCTCCAAGCGCATGGTGTCGGTCAGAGCGCCGATGACGGCGGCCACCAGGGCCATGCGCTGGGGTGAGTTGAAGAGGACCGAGAAGCCCCAGACCCCGCAGAAGGCCGCAATCAAGCGCAGGCCGGCCATCAGCCAGGGACTCAGGTTCATGGGTTCAAAGCCCTGGGGGTTGAGCATGACCATCCGCGCCACGGCCCAGCCACCCAGCGTGGCCACCAGGATGATCGAGAAGGCATAGGTGATGCGCTGCACCCCAGATGGGAAGTCCAGCTTGGCGATGTCCAAGCCGCCGGTGACCAGGGGGAAGCCTGGAATGACGAAGAGGATGGCGCCGATGTAAGCCGTGTCGTGCCTGAGGGCCACCGGGTCGAAGATGCCCACCAGCCTCAGCGTGCCGACACAAGCCAGGGCGGCGATGATGACCGCCACCCCCGTGGCGAAGAACTGGTTGATCCGCCTGCCCAGCATCTGACGGCGCACCCACTGGCCTATGCCAGCGCCGACGAAGGCTCCGGCCATGTCGTAGGGGCCGCCGCCCAGCAGGAAGACGAAGGCTGCGCAGGCCACGGCCGAGGCGAAGCCTGAGAAGAGGGGCGAATAGAGGGGTTTGCGTCGCTCGATCAGGTCCAGGCGTTCGTGCGCCTGCCGGACTGTGATGCCGCCCGTTGCCTGCGGCTCCGGGGACGCGGACTTGTCAGAGGAGGCAGGCCGCCCAGCCTCAGAGCCGCGGCCTTGGCTGGTTGCAGACGGTCCGGTGGCTGCAGAACCGGCGGCGCTCGAATCCGAATCCTTGGAGCCTTTGGAATCCTCCGGCCGAGGCGTGGAGCCTACGGTGCCCAGTCCGGCGGCCGTTCTGGTGTCTATGGCCGCCGCATCGATCCGGTTCTGGCTGATCTCGTCCTCGTTGTGTACGGCGGTGGCCACTGCATCCTTGAGCGCCTTGGCCGCATCCTGGTCCTGGGCCAGCACCTCCTTGACAGCCTTGCGGGCCGCCGCGTAGACGTTCGGCTCGTCCAGGTTGTCCACCAGCTCCCGGGAGACCACCGTCATGGCGTGGTAGGTCCCCGCCTGCCCGCACTTGACGCTGAGCCAGTCCGCGAAGTGCTCCAGCAGCCAGATCCGCTCGGTGTTGACCCCGGTGGTGGGCAGGTCCACCACCTCGGTGATGCGGGACACGCCATCCGTGCAGGTGGCCTCGATGTCGGTCAGGTTCACGTCGGCCCGCACATGCACGCCCATGGGGTAGGCGATCCTATGCATCATCTCGCGCACGCGGAAGCTTCCCGTGCCGGCCCCCAGCTCCAGCATGCCCACCCGCACAATCAGGCTGGTCTTGGCCGCTATGCAGGCCTCGACGATGGGCTTGTCGTAATCGCGTTCAATGTCCTCCATGTCCAGCGGAATGGAGTGGGTGTGGTACTTGCTGACCCGTCTGACCTCGGCTGCGGTCCTGCCGCGATAGCCGTCCTTGGAACTCCTGCTCTTGAATTTCACACCCACATTCATACTCCACCCGGGTCACGTGCCCTTGCACCGCCGCACGGGACCATGAAACGTATTCGACCCTAAAGCGTCCTAGAATGGGCCGCGAGCCATCGAACCGAAGGCTGTGGGCCTGCAACGCCGACCACCAATAACCGCGGAGGAGCCGTGGAATGGTCGAAGACCGGGCAACCTGCGATTCGACAAGGAGGACTGATGACAGACAGTAATCAGCAAATCACGGCTGCCGATGCGACCCTGGTCACATCCGGCACCGGGACCAAGGGGCCGGAGGAACGCAAGCTGCCTCAATCGTTGGATGAGGACATGGCCTTGTGCCTGCGGCTGCTCAGGGATGTGTTGGGGGAATTCGATCAACAGCTGCTCAAGCGGTTCGACTCCCTGCGCGAGGACGTGATGACGGCCAGCGCCGAACACTTCAACCGCCACCCCTCGGACCCCGTGCCTGACGAGGACGGCCTGTCCAAGGCCGTGGCCCTGATCGACGACACCTCAGTCAAGGATTCCCAGCTGCTGGCCCGCGCCCTGACCACCTACTTCCACCTGGCCAACCTCTGCGAGGAGAACTACCGGGTGAAGGTCCTGCATGAGCGCGAGGGCAAGGTGGACCTCAAAGTCAAGGGCACCGACCCCATCAACGAGATGACCAGCGCCTACAGCCAGCTCCTTCAGGAGATGGGCCCGGCCAAGGCCTCGGAGCTGCTGGAGAAGCTGGAGTTCCACCCCGTCTTCACCGCCCACCCCACCGAGGCGCGGCGCAAGGCCGTGGAGGGCAAGATCCGGCGCATCGCCAACCTGCTGGCCGTCCGCCGCGGCCTGGGCGGTTCCGAGCTGGAGGAGAACGAGCGTCTGCTGCACAACGAGATCGACGCCCTCTTCCGCACCTCGCCCATCGCAGCCAAGAAGCCGACGCCCGTCGAGGAAGCCAACACCATTCTGGACATCTTCGACGCCACGCTCTTCGAGACCATTCCCAAGGTCTACCGCCGCTTCGACGACTGGATGCTGGGCAAGAAGGCCGGCATGGTCAAGCCCGTCTGCCCCGCCTTCTTCCACCCGGGCAGCTGGATCGGCTCCGACCGCGACGGCAATCCCAACGTGACCGCCAAGGTCTCGCGCAAGGTGGCGCGCAAGTTCTCCGACCACATGCTCAAGGCCCTGGTCAAGGCCACCACCACCGTGGGCCGCAACATGACCATGGAGGTGACCACCACGCCCCCCAGCCCCGAGCTGAGGAGCCTGTGGAGCCACCAGAAGGAGATGAGCGAGCGCCTGACCGACCGGGCCACCACTATCTCGCACAATGAGCTGCACCGGGCCGTGGTCCTGGTCATCGCCGACCGCCTGCAGGCCACTATCCAGCGTGACGCCGACCTCATGTATGCCGACTGCGACGACTTCATCGCCGACCTGCGCGTGGTCCAGGACTCCCTGGCCAAGGCGGGCGCGGCCCGTCAGGCCTACGGCCCCCTGCAGGACCTGATATGGCAGGCCCAGACCTTCGGTTTCCACATGGTCGAGATGGAGTTCCGCCAGCACTCCCTGGTCCACGCCCGCGCCCTGGAAGACATCCGCGAGCACGGCCTGCACGGCGAGCGCGGAGAACTGCAGCCCATGACCCACGAGGTGCTCGACACCTTCCGCGCCCTGGGTGCCATTCAGAAACGCAACGGCCAGAAGGCGGCCCGCCGCTACATCATCTCCTTCACCAAGTCGGCGCAGAACGTCAAGGACGTCTACGAGCTCAACCGCCTGGCCTTCGAGCATGCCGAGGACGTGCCGGTCATCGACGTGATCCCCCTGTTCGAACAGCTGGAGGACCTGCAAAACTCGGTGGACGTGCTGGAGGAGATCATCAAGATCCCAGAGGTCCAGGCCCGGCTCAAGGAGACCGGCAACAAGATGGAGGTCATGCTGGGCTACTCCGACTCCTCCAAGGATGCCGGCCCCGTCTCGGCGACCCTGGCCCTGCACTCCGCCCAGGAGCGCATCGCCAAGTGGGCCGAGAGCCATGGCATCGACCTGACCCTCTTCCACGGACGCGGCGGCGCTGTAGGCCGTGGCGGCGGCCCTGCCAACCGGGCCGTGCTGGCCCAGCCTGTGGGCTCGGTCAACTGCCGGTTCAAGCTGACCGAACAGGGCGAGGTCATCTTCGCCCGCTACGGCAACCCGGTCCTGGCCATCCGCCACATCGAGTCCGTGGCCGCAGCCACCCTGCTCCAGTCCGCGCCCAGCGTGGAGGAGCGCAACACCACCATGACCGAGAAGTACGCGGACATGGCCGACAAGCTGGACCAGGCCGCCCACGAGCGCTTCCTGGACCTGCTGCACACGCCGGACTTCGCCCCCTGGTTCTCCATCGTGACGCCCCTGAACGAGATCGGCCTGCTGCCCATCGGCTCCCGGCCGGCCAAGCGCGGTCTGGGCGCCAAGTCCCTGGACGATCTGCGGACCATACCCTGGGTCTTCTCATGGGCGCAGGCCCGCATCAACTTGGCCGCCTGGTACGGCCTGGGCACCGCCTGCGAGAAGTTTGGCGACCTGGAGACCCTGCGTCAGGCCTACGAGGAATGGCCGCTCTTCAGCACCTTCATCGACAACATCGAGATGAGCCTGGCCAAGACCGACGAGCGCATCGCCAAGATGTACCTCTCCCTGGGCGACCGGGACGACCTGAGCCAGAAGGTCCTCTCGGAGATGGAGCTGACCCGCAAGTGGGTTCTGCAGATCGTGGGCGACGAGTGGCCCCTGCAGCACCGCCACGTGCTGGGCCAGGCCATCCGGATCCGCTCTCCCTATGTGGACGCCCTGTCGGTGACCCAGGTGCGCGCCCTGCGGGCCCTGCGTCGCCGCAACGACAAGGAGGAGCTCAGCAAGAGCCAACAGGCCGACTTCATCTACCTGATCCTCTGCACCGTTTCGGGAGTCGCCGCCGGCCTGCAGAACACCGGCTGATCGCCGCTTGACGGTTTAAGGATGAGGCCCCGTTCTCTTGTAGATAGCAGGAGGCGGGGCCTCGCCGTATCCAAGTGACCCTGACACGGTCGTGTGTTGTTTGTGGGTCGGGTGGTAGGGTGAAAAGCGGGGGACGTCGAGAAGACGACTGGCTTACGCCATTAGCTCTTGCAATCTGATGCAGGGTTGGCGTTGACAGGTAGAACTTTATTAGGCAGGCGGTTCTGATACCGCCTGGTGTTTGGTGAAGGGGTTTTGGTTTCATGCATCTGGTTTCCCGTCTGCGTCGCATCATGGCGATGATGACCGTCCTGATCAGCCTGCTGGCAGGCATGGGCGTCGCATCCGCCCAGGCGGACGCTCCTGTACTCACCGGGGGGGGGGGGGTCGTCAGACCCCTCGCGTAGCTGAGCAAACCCCCGGCATTTCCCCCAGCAGCGCGACCAGCACACCACTACCCACACCCTCACCAATACAAACCACCACACCATTAAGCTCAGCAACACCTGGTCCAGGCACTCCGTCATCGACGACGGGAACACCTGACAATATAGACTCCGCTCCGGCTCAATCAGCCGAACAAACAGACAATCAGGCTTCGCACATAGTGCGCTTCGACCCCGCCGACGGCAGCAAGCCAACACAGTCAACCGTGAAAACCGGCACCCTCGCCGCTCCCCCGCAACAGAACCCGCAACGTGAAGGCTTCCGCTTCGACGGGTGGACATACAACGGGCAGCCCTTTGACCTCCGGACCCCTATCCTCCAGGACACGACCCTGAAAGCCCAATGGACAAAAACCACGGACTGGGCGCTGAGCCCGGACCACGGGCCCGCCACCGGAGCCCGGCTGACCATCAGCCCGCCCGACATGCAGGAGCCTCAGTTCGCCAGCATACAAACTTCAGGAGAGCAGATTGTCGGCCTGACAGGCGACGGTCGTATCTACACCTGGGCGCAGGACGGCACACCCAAACAGGTTCCTTTCCCCGCCCAGGCTCCCGAAGGGTTCCGCTACCTGCAGGCCGCAGCCGGCAGCCGATGGCAGGCAGCACTCGGATCCGACCAGCACATCTACACCTGGAACAACCAGCAAGCGACACCCACCATCCTCAACACCGACCAAAACGCCGAGTTCACCGGCATCAGCATAAGCGACGACCGGCTGCTTGCCGTTGACCAGCAGGGACAGGTCCACACCTTCCAGGCCAGCCAGGACAACAGCCAGGGCCTGAACCCGAAATTCACAAAGCAGACGACAACCAGCCTGCCCGGACAGGCTCAAGCCGTACTCACCGTCGCCTCCAGCAACAGAACCCTCATCGTGGACGCGGACGGACAAGCCTGGACATGGGACACGAACAACACTGTGAAAACCAATCCTGAACGCATCAAGCAGGACCCGGACATGCGCACCGTCCAAGCCCAAGCCCTCGGCAAAGGATTCCTTCTGCTAAACGCAAACGGGCAGGTCCTATACCTGACCGACAGCACAACCAGCGCTACTGTCATCAGCCTGCAGGACGGCGAGCAGGCGAACAGGATCACCGCCAACAAGGACAAGGCCATGATCACCGACAAGGACGGCCACATCTGGGCCTGGCAGCCCGGCGAGACGCCCATCCGCGCAGACAACAGGAAACAAGCCTACGTGCAGGCCATAGCTGTCGGCAGCAGGATCACCGCTATAGACATACAGGGCAGCATATTCAGATGGAGCCTCGACGCCCAAGGCGACCCCGGCAAACCAGCCAGAATCGACGCCACACAGGCACCCATCCTGGAAACAGCCAGCATGGACAGCCAGCCGCTCAAACTCACCAAAAAGAAGGATGCCTGGCAGACGGATGTGCCCACCCACAATCCCGGGCCGTCCACCATCCTCATCGCCGGCAGACAGGACGGCAAACCCTTCACCAGAAGCTTCGACTACACGGTCAATCAGACGCTGACCAGAAACGAGCCGCAAGGCCCAACTTACCGGGTCAGTTTCAACACGGACGGAGGAAGCCCCAAACCAGAAGACCAGAATTTCTTCACCTTAAACAGCAGGGTGAAGCGGCCCGCCCCCGACCCAACACGCGACGGCTACCAGTTCGACGGATGGTTCATCGACAACATCGCCTACGACTTCAGCAAGCCCGTCACCACGGACCTCACTCTCAACGCTCACTGGACACCCAACAATCAAAACAAGGAGTGGAGCATCAGCCCCGGCAAGGGCAGCCAGCTGGGCAACGAAACCATCACCATCACCCCGCCAGACACCAGCCGAGGCATCAGGTTCAACCAGATAAGCGGATCAAAAGAGACCACTTATAGTTTTTCTTTGGCTGTGGGCAGCGATGGGAACGCCTACGCCTGGGGAGACAACAGGTATGGCCAGCTCGGCGATGGGACGAGAACCACCCGGACTACGCCGGTCATGGTGAAGTTGCCTGATCGCAAGACGTATCCGGACGTGCCTGCAGATTTCACCTACGTGCAGGTCAGCGCCGGAGGCTCTCATTCGCTGGCCTTGGGCAGCGACGGATACGCCTACGCCTGGGGATACAACAACTATGGCCAGCTCGGCAACAACACGAACAAGGGCTCGCCTGTTCCTGTGCGCGTGCGCGACCCCGCAAGCCCCAATGACACGAGCAAAGGGCTGAAAGCCACACAGGTCAGCGCCGGAAACTCTCACTCTCTGGCCTTGGGCAGCGACGGCAACGTCTACGCCTGGGGATACAACGGCTATGGCCAGCTCGGCGACAACACCACCGGTTCTTCGTATGTTCCTGTGCGCGTGCGCGACCCCGCCAGCCCCACCGACACGAGCAAAGGGCTGCAAGCCGTACAGGTCAGCGCCGGATACTATCATTCGCTGGCGGTGGGCAGCGACGGATACGCCTACGCCTGGGGATACAACAACTATGGCCAGCTCGGCAACAACACGAAAAAGGACTCGCCTGTTCCTGTGCGCGTGCGCGACCCCGCAAGCCCCAATGACACGAGCAAAGGGCTGAAAGCCACACAGGTCAGCGCCGGAAACTTGTATTCGCTGGCCCTAGGGAGCGACGGATACGCCTACGCCTGGGGAAGCAAGGGTAGCTGGCTCGGCAAAAACACGAAAAAGGACTCGCCTGTTCCTGTGCGCGTGCGCCACCCCGCAAGCCCCAATGACACGAGCGAAGGGCTGAAAGCAGTACAGGTCAGCGCCGGAGTCGCTCATTCGCTGGCCCTAGGGAGCGACGGATACGTCTACGCCTGGGGATTAAACTTCTATGGCCAGCTCGGCAACAACACCAAGAGCGAACAGTTTACCCCTGTGAAAGTGTTCGCCTCCGCGCAGTCCACGAGCACGGCTGGCCCGTGGCTGAGCGCCGTACTAGTGAACGGCGGTTGGTATCATTCGCTGGCAATCGGGACGGATGGTAACACCAGAGCGTGGGGATGGAACTACTCTGGTCAGCTCGGCAACGACAGCATCCCCACAGGATCCTCCAATGATGCTAAGAGTGCTGTTCCTGTGCCGGTGGCGTTCAATCTGACGCCGGTGATCAATGGCATCAGGTTCGACCAGACCGCCGTATCAGGCCTGACGCGCGGCGACGGCAATAGCGTGACCGTGCTCACGCCCGCGCACCAGCCGGGCACGGTCACGGTCAGCGTGGACTACACGCTGGGCGGCGCAGCCCAAACGCCGGACACATCCTTGAGGTACACATACCTGCCAGCAGGCGTGCTCCCCCAGGCAGGCGGGGAAGGCATCCTGCTCGCCCTGGCCACGGGCATGACCGGCATGGGCGGGGTCCTCGCCTCACGCCGCCACCGGAAAGAAACACGCCAACTGCTTCACGCTTCGCACGAGTAAGAGCGGCCGGGCGGCGTATCAATCCCCCCGCCCCCGGCCCATCAAGGGGGAGCAGGGAGGAACGTGCCACTTTAGGCTCAACCCCAAGAGAGCCCGACACTTCCTCCCGCGCCCCCACCACACTTCTGCAGGCGGAAGCCGAGGGCAGGCATGCACGCCCCCGTCCCCGCCCGGGAGAGAGGGAACCACAGCCAGGCCGGCCACGGGCACACAACCCCAGCCAGCCTGGCCGCTGTTTACTCATTCCGTCAACCATGAGTTCCGCCGACATTGGATCAGGCTGTCATAGTCATTGCGCGATGATAAGGTTGTATCAACTGTACAAAGACGCAGAAACGGATGACATGCACCGTCTGTTGGGGAGACAGTCGGCAGAGTTCTTGGGAGGCTCTGTAAATGGCATTATCGAATATTCCCCACTGTACTTCGCACGAGTAAGGCCGGGTTCCCATCACTGCAATCCGGCGAACTGGCGGCTGTGCCCATCCCAACCGAGCACGGTCGCCATCTACTTTTAAACAGCGGAAAGATACCCGTCGTAACGCTCGGGCTTGTCGGCGAACTCCAGGCCAGCCGGCTGATACCAGGAGTATCGGCGTGCGCCACCGTCGTCAGTCCAGATCTCAGGGCAGTCGTTGACCAGCCAGTCCGACGGAATGGCATGGGCACCGCCGGTCGAAGCCAGGGCCAGAGCCTGCCTGAGCTGATCCTCCTGGTCGGCGGTCAGGCTGCCAGGGCGGGCCGAGAAGAAGAGCGGAGTGCCGGTCCGCGCCAAGAGGTCCATCCATTGACGGTTGAGCTCCCAGTCGATTGCGTCGGATATGCCCACGCAGTCGGCGTCGGTGGCGTAGAAGCTCCCGTTCTGGGGCAGACGGAAGGCCAAGGTGTTGACCCCGATCTGCCTGGTCCGCTCCCACTGCAGGCCGCTGGTGTCATCGCCGGTCCGGTTGATCTGCATGAAGCCGACGCCCAGGTGGCCGACCACATTGCACCCCTGAACCAGCATCCCGGTCTTGGTGGCCTGCTCGAATATGGCCCGGTAGAGCTGCTTGACCACCTGGGCGCTGGTCAGGCTCCGGTCGTAGAAGTGCCAGCCGTCCGGGCTGGGCCAGGGGTTCATCTGGAAGCCCCACCTGCCCAGCAGGTCGAAGGTGCTGAAATCATGCTTGACCAGCTGGTAGCCCCACTCCCCCAGCTGGGCGACGTCCTGGCGGATGTAGTCCAGGGCCTGCGGGTTCGAGGGGTCCAGGCATCCGTTGTGCGGGAGCCTGAGCCGGTCGGCAATGGCCTCGTCCTCGTTGAGGAGCGGACGGTACCAGATGCCAGGCTTGATGCCCATGGCCTTGATCTGGTCTGCCAGGGCGCCCATGTCGCCGAACTTTTGGTTGCCACGCCGCCAGGGGCCGCCGTTGTAGTCCTCAAGCCGGTGGTGGTCCTGCCAGCCGTCGTCCACAACCATGGTGGGGCGGTGGGCGTTGCCCTGGGTCAGGTCGGCCAGATACTCGGCATCGGCAAGAATCCGGGAACGGCTGGAGTCCCCGTAGGCGTAGTACCAGTTGTTGCTCCCGTAGACCGGCTCAGGGGGCATAAGGCCCTTGCGGCTGATCCGGGAGCAGAAGTCGCTGGCCACAGCAAAGACCGGACCGCCAGCCCGCTCCTGGAGCGGATATTGCAGGCAGATGATGGTGGCTGCTTCAAGCTCCCGGCCGTCCAGCACCAGGCCACTGCCGCCGTTGCGCAGGTCCAGGAAGAGGGTGATGCCGGCCGTATCGACCTGCCAGAAGCAGAAGGCGTTGGCACCGGTGGCCACCCCGTACCCCTCGGCCTGCTCCTGACCCGCCGCCAGGAAGTACCAGGGCATGAACCGGTTGGCGCGCATGGTCTGGAAACCCATGCGGCCGTAGCCACGCTCCCAGGCGTCGCCCAGATAGAGGTCATCGGCGGGCATGGGCCTGGTCCAGCGCAGGGCCAGGGAGCGGATGGGGGTGGAGCCGGCGGTCAGGCTGACCGTCAGAGCGGATTCACCCTTGAGGCTGACCCTCGCATCGGGGGCTGTGCGGAAGGGCCTGCCTGTGGGCTCAGTCTCCCTGTCGGCATCGGTGGTCAGCGTGATCCAGTCCGGCTCTCCCAGGCTGAGGCTGGTTGGGTTCATGATGCAGTGCTCCTTCATCCCTGTGGTGTGGCAGATGGCGGCGGGTCAGACCCGGACCAGGTCGATCAGACGGATGGTCTCGGGCTGGCAGCGGGGCATGCGGATGCCCACGCGCTCCAGATAGGTGCCGGTGACCTCGGCGGTTCCCAGCGGACCAGTCGGATCCAGGTGCTCCAGCGAAGCCCTGGGCTTGGCGGGGCCAGTCCAGGCCAGCCGATACCGGGCCTTGGGGTCCAGGCCGGGAATACGTAGATAAACACCACGATTATGCAGGGATTCGTCCAACTGGACGTGGGCCAGGATGGCGCGGCTGCGGTCGGGGGCCACCACGCCATGAGCCAGGACCGAGGGATCGGCCAGGTCCAGGCGGACCACACGGCCGGAGTGGAGGAAGCCCCGGTTGGCCTTGTACCAGGTGATCCATTCCTTGAGCCGCTCCAGATCCTCCTCGCTGGCCTGGCGGATGTCCCACTCGATGCCCATGGACCCGAAGACGGCCGTGGCCGCCCGGAAATCCAGGCTGTAGGTTCTGCCGGTCTGCTGGGAGGAGGGCTGGGAGATGTGGGCACCGATGTACTCGGGGGCCACGGTCTGCTCGGTCCAGCGCTGAATCAACTGCCTGCTCAGGGCATCGGTCATGTCGGAGTTCCAGAAGCGGCGGACCTTCTCGATCACGCCCAGGTCGATGCGGCCGCCGCCCGAGGCGCAGGACTCCCACTCCACCTTGGGGAAGCGAGCGCGGAGAGTGTCCAGCAGGCGGTAGTAGGCCAGGGTCTGTTCGTGGATGGCCGGCGCTCCGCCGTGGGCCTGGGAACCGGCCTCAAGCAGATCGCGGTTGTGGTCCCACTTGACGTAGTCGATGTGGCAGGACTCCAGGACCTTGGTCATGGCCTCCAGCACGTGGTTGAAGGCCTGGGGGTTGGTCAGGTCCAGGACCAGCTGGTTGCGCTGCAGCTCCGGGTTCCTGGAGGATGCCCTCATGACCCATTCAGGATGGTCGCGGAAGGCGTCCGAATCCGGGTTGATCATCTCCGGCTCGAACCAGAGGCCGAACTGCATCCCCAATTTATGGACATAATCAACTAAAGGCTCCAGGCCCTGGGGCCAGACCGCAGGGTCCACCCACCAGTCGCCCAGACCGGCCTTGTCATCCCGGCGCAGGTGGAACCAGCCGTCGTCCAGCACAAGGCGCTCCACCCCGATGCGGGCGGCCCGGTCGGCCAGGTCGCGCAGAGTGTCGAAGTCGTGGTTGAAGGTGATGGCCTCCCAGACGTTCAGGATGACCGGCTGCTCTCGCGGATGCTCGGGCAGGGTTCGCTCCCAGGCGTGCAGGCTGTTCATGATCGGATCCATGCCATGGTCGGAGGCCGTGGCCACGATCCAGGGGGTGCTGTACTCCTGTCCCTGATCCAGGACCACCTCGCCGGGCAGGAGGAGCTCGCCAGCGCTGACGCCGGCCGGGGTGGCGCTGTTCCGATCCACCCGAAGCACGGTGTTCCCGCTCCAGGCCGGCTGGACGCAGAGCACCCTGCCGTGATGGAAGTTGAACCCGGGGGTACCCACCATGACCACGGGCCCCTCGAAGCCGGTGCGGCCCCAGCGGAACTCGCGCACCCAGGCCCCGTCGGCCAGGTCGTGGCGCTGGGGGCTGCGCTCACGCTCGTGCCTGCCGGCGAAGTCCAGAATCTGGGTCTGCTGGTCGTCCAAGGGCAGGCGGACCTCCAGACCCTCCAGCAGGAAGGGGTCGGCGCCCAGGTTGCGCAAGGTGTGGCGAATCCGCAGGGAACCGCCGGCCATGGCCTCCACCCTGGTCTCCAACCCAAGCTGGGCATCCTCGTCACGGGCCTTGATGGTCAGCGAGTCGGCGGCCTGCTCGGGCTGGCCCTCGACCAGGAATCGAGGCGACCAAGAACGGCCGGCCTGGATGCCCTCGGGGCCTTGGGCGATCCGATGCCCGGTCAGGCCCGGATGCAGGTAGGTGTTCTGTGCATGCTCCAGCAGCAGGGGCGAATGGGTCGAGGTCCAGGCGGGGGTCTGTTCCAAGCCATTCAGGTCAGGACCCGCATAGAGCCCCCTGATGTCAGGAATATCGGCACCCGGCGTAATGGGCCCCAGGGCCATATAAGTGAATGGCTGATCAGAATGGACCGGCTGTGGAAAGAGCATGAAAAATCCTTTAGTAACTACGGCACAAATGTGCAAAAACAACAATGCTTGATGAACCAGTGAGCCGCCCAGCCCACTGCAGTCGGGCGGCTCCTGATTGATAGACTACTTGACTGCTCCGGCCACCATCCCTGCAATGAAGTACTTTTGCAGGAACATGTAGGCGACCACCATGGGGGCTGCCGCAATCAGGGATGCCGCTGCAGCGACGCCCAGATTGTTGGTATTGGCCGAGAAGAAGGAGGCCACGCGAGGGGCGATGGTCTGGGCCGAGGGGTCGGTCAGGATGTAGCTGGACAGGGCGTAGTCGTTCCATACTGTCGAGCCGGTCATGATGACCACGGTCGCCGTCACAGGCTTGAGCATGGGCAGAACCAGGCGCATGAAGACCTGGAGTCGGTTGGCTCCATCCAGCTCGCCGGCCTCGTCGATCGCCGGGGGTATGGCCTTGATGAAGGCCGTGTAGAGGAAGACCGACAGAGGCAGGTTGGTGGCCGTCAGCACCACGATGATGCCCCAGTAGTTGTTCACCCCGCCGATCTTCACCAGGAAGGAATAGAGGGGGACCAGAATGCTCAGGGGCGGAATCATCATCATGGAGAGGATGAAGGCCGAGACCAGCTTGTTGAACCGGGTCAGGCGCCGAGCCAGGGGGTAGGCCGCAGCCGCTCCCAGGACGCAGACCAGGGCCGTCGTCCCCACGGTCACCACCACGCTGTTGAGCACGGATTTGAGGATGCCGCCCTCATTGACGGCCTCGGTCCAGTTGGACCATGCCATGTCGTGGGTGCGCATGCTCAGAGCCGAGCTCAGATCATCCGAGGGCTTGAGCGAGGTGGTGATCGCCAGGTAGAAGGGCAGGAGCTGGCAGAGGCAGACGATGACCAGGAAGAGGTAGATGGCCCAGCGCCCACGCTGGTATGACCGCTCGGCAGGGGTCATCGCATTCTTGTTCTTGCTAGCCATGTCAGGCCTCCCAATCCAGCTTGGCCAGTCCCTTGTTGACCAGCCAGGTCACGATGGCAATCAGGACGAAGAGGAAGACCCCGATGGCCGAGGCATACCCGGCCGCCTGGTTGTCGAAGTAGATCGTGCCGATATAGGTCGAGATGGAGTTGGTCGAATACCCGGGACCGCCGCCTGTCAGCACCTTGACCATGTCGTAGAGCTTCAGTCCTCCGATCAGGTTCAGGACCACGCTGGTCGTGAAGGCGGGCGACAGGAGCGGCAGGGTGATGTTCCAGAACTTCTTCCAGCCGGATGCCCCATCGACCTCGGCGGCCTCGACAACCTCCTGGTCCATGGTCTGCAGACCGGCCAGGTAGATGATCATGGAGACGCCGACGAACTGGATGGAGTTCACCAGCACGATGATGCAGACCGAGAACCCCGCATTGTTGAACCAGGCCACCTTGTGCAGACCCAGCGCCGTCATGACGGCGTTCAGAGCGCCCTGCTGGTACTGGAAGACGAAGTAGTACATGATGCCCATGATGACCGGGGCCACCAGGGCGGGCAGGTAGATGATGGCCCTGATCAGGGTGCGCCCCTTGATCTTGGCGTTCAGCAACAGCGCCAGAGCCAAGCCCAGGATCTGCTGGAGCACTGTGCTGCCGATGCCGTAGATGAAGGTGTTGATGACCACCTGTTTGAAGTTGGTGTCAGTCAGCATCTGCTTGTAGTTGGCCAGCCCCACGAAGGACTTGGCGTCGTTGTACCCGTCCCAGTTGGTCAGGGAAAGCCCGATCCCCGACAGGAGCGGATAGATGATGAAGATCACCAGGAGGATGACGGCAGGAAGATAGAAGAGATTGATCGAGGCACCCCTGAAGCGGCGACGACGCGGGGAGGGACCCCTGCCGTGGCCAACGGATGCATTCCTGCCATCCCCATGTAACGGTGATCCGGATTGGGTGTCCTGCGAAGGAATCGCCCCTGAGCGACTATCTGTCATGACTCGACTCCTCTTGGTCAGCTAATCAGGAAGACTTCTGGCCATACAGGCTGTTGAAGGAGGTCTTGACCTGATCCGCAGCGGCCTGTGCAGTCAGCTGACCCGTCAGCAGACCGTCGGTGGACTTGGCCAAGGTGTTGTACATGCCGTTGGGCAGGTACTTGCGGTCGAAGAAGGGGACCAGCTTGGTCTTCTTCTCGTTCACCCAGTAGTTGTAGGTCGGCTCGAACTGCCCCAGTGCGGACTTGACGCCGGTCAGGGCCGAATCGTTCATGCTCACGTCGACCAGCTTCTGCAGGTTTTCAGGCTCGGCCATGAAGTCGATGAACTTCAGCGCCGCATCCTTGTTCTTGCTGGTCTTGGAGACGCCGAAGGTCAGGGTGTCCTCGCCCGTGGAGAAGTAGGGCTTGCCGACCTCGGCGGGAACCGGCATCATGCCCAGCTTGACGTTGGGGTTGTAGGATTCGATCAGCTGGGAGCTGCCGTTGGCGCGGAAGGAGAAGCCGGCCTTGTCCTGGGCCATCAGCCTGGAGATGTCATCCTGGGAGGCGGAGGTGTAATCCACATTGAACCAGCCGTCCTTGGCCCACTTGGCCACCCTGGAGGTGTACTTCTCGTAGACCGCAGTATCGAACTTGCCCTTGGAGAGATCCTTGAGCTGGCTTTCGTCATACATGCCCGGAAGCATGTAGTCGGCGATGTCGCCGTTGGGACCCGCGTCCTTGTTGGAGGAGATGAGCGGAGTGTATCCGGCGGCCTTCAGCTTCGTGCAGGCCTGCTCAAAGGCGTCCCAGGTGTCGATGGACTTGGGGTCGATGCCGACCGCATCCAAGACCGTCTGGTTGTACATGATGCCCGACACCTGGATGTCGGCGGGCAGAGCGTAGAACTTGCCGTCCTTGGTCTTGAATACCTCGTTGCCTATCGGCTTGAGCCGCTTGGCCCAGGGCCTGTTCTGCAGCGGCTCCAGGAAGTTGCCGTACCGGTCGCGCGACCAGCCGTGGGTGTTCCAGATGTCCGGAGGATTGTGGCCGGCCAGGCGAACCTTGATGTCGTTCTCGTTGTTGTTGGTGCCCGGAACCATCTTGATGGTGATGTCCGGATTCTTTTCTTCGAACTTCTTGCCCAGGCCCTGAAGAGCCTTGAGCTGGGGGGTCCCCGTTGACTGCATGGTCATGAATTCCACGGTTTTCTTGCCCCCGGAGGAGGAAGAGCCGCAGGCAGCCAATGAGGTTATTGCCATTGCGCAGCAGATGCCGACCGCCGCCACCGTCTTGATCCTATTCATCAACCACTCCTTCGTAGGTTGCTTCTTTGCCGAACACGTTCCATGAGACAGGAGCACATTCGTGTTTCTTAATATACACGAGTAGATTCATCTGTCAAATATCTGAGGCTGATTGTCTGAACAGCTGCTTTTGAAGACAAGGACTTTCCCGACGGCTGGAAATTTGGTGCCATTTCCCTTGATTTTCCGGCTATAGCCAGGCATGTGCGGACAAGTCAATGGCGGTGTAGAACGGAGTTTGAAAACAATATCAATTCGAGTAGATTCTATATTCCGGGTAGCATGAATTGAGACTGGTGAATAGGCAGATGGGATCGAGCTCTGATGGCTGCAAACAATAAGAAACTCCGACAACGCAGAAGGGCCACACGCACGGATGTGGCCAAGCTGGCTAACGTCTCCACGGCGGTGGTCAGCTACGTCTTCAACAACGGACCCAGGGCTGTGGCTCCGGACACATCCAAGCGGGTGCGCGAGGCGGCGAAGCTGCTGAACTACCACCCCAACCCCACGGCTCGTGCCCTGCGCACCGGGTATTCCAAGATGCTGGGGGTCATCGTACCGGATTCGTCCAACCCCTTCAGCGCCGGCATCTACGACGAGCTGCAGACGGTGGCCATGCGACGGGGGTACTCGGTCCTCTTCATGAACGTGCGCAGCGACCCCGAATTGGAGGAGCAGTCCATCAGGCAGCTGTTGGAGCGCAACGTCGATGCCATTTTCCTCTCATCCTCGCGCAGCTACACACAGCTGAGCATGGCTCATCTTGAGGAGAGCCGCTTCGTCTTCATGGACCAGCCCCACCGGGTGACCAATGCCAAGAGCGTGTCGACCGATTTCTTCCACTCTGGCCTGACCGCCACCCAGCACCTGATCGAGCACCGGCACTGCAGCGTCGACATGCTCTTTGGCGGCTCCCCCGACGACCGGGGCGACGCCCGCATCCAGGGCTGGTACGCGGCCCACCAGAACGCCAACCTGCCCGCCGGCAGGATTCGCCAGGCCTTCTTCACACGCGAGGGCGGCTATCGCGCCACCTTGGACCTGATTGACAGCGGCAGACCGCCCCAGGCCATTTTCGCTGGTTCCGACATGGAGGCCATGGGCGCTTTGCGAGCCCTGCATGAGCGCGGGCTGCGCATCCCCGAAGACGTGGCCATCGTCTCCTTCGACGGCACCGTCGACTCCCTCTACACCTGGCCTCAGCTGACCACCATGCAGCAGGACACCGAGAAGATCGCCGCCTGCGCCATGAATGCGGCCTTGGAGCCGGACCAGGTCCCCGACGTGCAGATCATCAAGGCGGATCTGGTCATCCGCCACTCCTGCGGCTGCTGATACAGCACATCGTGCAAACCGTGGATAATATCCATAGTTTTCCATCAATATAATTCAGCGGCATACATCAGAGAAGGCGCTGGCGTCATCGCCACAAAGGCAGTGACACCAGCGCCTTTTCAGACTCTATTCAGGGTCGGATCCAGGGTCAGGCTCCGATCAGATCCAGCATTTCAGGAACGGACTTCTTGCCGAACTCCACGGTCTCCTGGCCGTCCTTGCGGATCACGATGCAGGGGACGCTCATGACCTGGTACTGGTCCTTGAGCTCGGGGAAGTGGGCCAGGTCGTAGGCCTCGGCGCGCACCTTGCCGTTCTGGGCCGCCACCCGCTGTGCGGACAGGACCGTGGTCGGACACATGGTGCAGGTCAGGGAGACCAGCATCATCACGTCCACCTGGTCCTTGATGGCATCGATCCGGTCCGAGGTGGGCTGATCCACCTGCTGGCCGGGGCCCGCCGCATTGTAGAGGGCCAGGACGAAGGAGTTGAACTCGTGGCCGCTGGGCACGCCATGGAAGGCCAGCCCGGTCGGCTGGGAGACGCCCTGGTCGTCCACGCGGCAGATGCGCACGCTGGGGCGGGCATCGGGCAGGTCGCCGGCGGGATCGTAATCCTTGCCGTCCTCATCCGTGCGGGAGTCGACCCTGGAGGTCAGCTTGCCGCCGGAGAGCCCGACCAGCTCGTCCACGAAGGCCTCCAGCTCCTTGGAGACCTGGCTGCCGTCCAGGTCCAGGGCCAGCTCCAGTTTTCCGGTCATCTTGCCGAAGACCATGTCCAGCTGCTTGCGGATGTCCGGCCCGAAGAAGCCGGAGGTCTTGGCCGGGGCCTGGTCGTGCTCCTGGGCCACAGGCGCGGGCGAGGTGCCCGAGGCCAGTGCGGAGTTCTCGGCCTGCCGCTCGGAGCGGGCGTAAGGGGAATCGTCGGGCCGCGGCGGCACCAGGCCGGTCTTGTCCGACATATTGGAGGCGTAGCGCTCCAGCTCCACGGCGGCCACAGCGCCATCGGAGGTGGCGGTGATGACCTGGCGCAGGTTCTTGACCCGCAGATCCCCGGCGGCGTAGATGCCGGGCACCGAGGTCTCCAGGTAGCCGTGGGTCAGCACATAGCCGTGGTCGTCCAGATCCACCACGCCCTTGAGCATGCCGGTCTGGGGCACGTAGCCAGCGAAGACGAAGACGCCGAAGGTGCCGCCGTCCTGGGGCTTCCAGGTGGTGGTCTGTCCGCTCTTGCGATCCAGAATAGTGGCCTCGACCAGCCCGCCGGGGCCTGCGGAGACCCCCTTGAGCTCGGTGGAGTAGTGGATTTCGATCTTGTCGTTGTTCCGGGCCTCGTCAGCCACGGCGGCGTCGCAGGTGAAGTCCTCCTCGCGCACCAGCAGGGTCACCTTGGTGGCGTACTTGGTCAGGAAGACCGACTCCTCGGCTGCCGCGAACCCGCCGCCTACCACCAGGACCTCGCGCCCGGTGAAGAACTCGCCGTCACAGGTGGCGCAGTAGGCCACGCCGCGGCCCGCGTACTCCTGCTCCCCCTGGAAGCCGATCTTGCGGGGGCTGGCGCCGGTGGCGATCAGGATGCCGAAGGTGCGCAGGTCGCCCCGGGAGGTGTGGACCACCTTGATGTCGCCCTGGGCCTCGATGCCAGTGGCCTCGGCGCTCATGAACTCGGCTCCGAAGTTCTGGGCCTGCTGGCGCATGGTCTCGGTCAGCTTGCGGCCGTCGGTGCTGGCCACGCCCGGGTAGTTGACCACGTCGGCCGTGATGGTGATCTGGCCGCCGAAGTCGTCCTTCTCCAGGATCAGGGTGCGGTACCGCGCCCGTGCCAGGTAGAGTCCTGCGCTCAGGCCTGCAGGGCCGCCGCCGATGACGACCACGTCATAAAGATTCTTGTCTTCCGTCATGAATGCCTCTTCCGAAGGAATGCACGGATGTGCTGGTGTTGGATGCTGGTCGTGAATACAGAAAAGGGAACCCGCCCTGGTCGCTTCCGATCGGCGAGTTCCCGATGT
The DNA here is from genome assembly GCF_030758775.1 of Bifidobacterium asteroides. NCBI lineage: Bacteria > Bacillati > Actinomycetota > Actinomycetes > Bifidobacteriales > Bifidobacteriaceae > Bifidobacterium > Bifidobacterium asteroides. Next base: position 67,795 of record NZ_CP132384.1, on the reverse strand, counting down.
TGGCAGCTGCGGATCAGAGCTGACCGACCAGATCCAGGCTGGGCTCGATGGTGTCCTCGCCGGGCTCCCACTTGGCAGGGCAGACCTGATCGCCGTGCTCGTAGACGAACTGGGAGGCCTGGACGCGGCGCAGCAGCTCGTCGGCGTTGCGGCCCACGTTGGAGGAGATGACCTCGTAGGCCACGACCTTGCCCTCAGGGGTCAGAATGAAGTCGCCGCGCTCGGCCTTGCCCTCGGCCTCGTTGTAGGTCTGCAGGTCCTTGGCCAGGGTTGCGGTCGGATCGGCCAGCATGGGGTACTGGACCTTGGCGATCTTCTCGTTGGCCTCGTGCCAGGCCTTGTGGACGAACTCGGTGTCGCAGGAGACGGAGTAGATCTCGCAGCCGATCTTCTTGAAGTCCTCGTACTTGCTGGCCAGATCCTCCAGCTCGGTGGGGCAGACGAAGCTGAAGTCCGCAGGATAGAAGAAGAGCAGAGACCAGTGGCCCAGCAAATCCTTCTTGGAGACCGGGAAGGTCTTGTTATCCTGGTAGGCCTGCGTGGTGAACTCAGTCAATTCGTGCTGAAGCTGTGACATGAAAAATCCTTTCGGGAGCGTTGAGAATGCCGGCTTGGAGCCGAACCTGCTTCCGTGTTTCATGCTAGTCAGGTAGCGCTGTATGGGGAAGACGGAGGTTCACCGCTTGGGTGTGACATAGGGCACATGGGGCGTCCATACCCTAGCATTGAAGGTATGGCATTATGGCTGAACATCCTGCTTATTTTCTTCTTCCTCCTGCTCGGTTCCGTCTTCTCGGGGACTGAGCTGGCGCTGGTCTCCCTGCGAGGCTCGCAGCTGGAGCAGATGGAGCAGCAGGACGCGCGCGGAGCCCGGGTGGCCCGCATCGCCCGCGACCCTAACACCTTTCTTTCCGCCGTGCAGATCGGCGTGACGCTGACGGGCTTCCTCTCGGCCTCCTTCGGCGCATCATCCATCGCCCCCTACGTGGTGCCCGTCCTGACCGGGTGGGGCGTGCACGAGGGTCTGGCCGGCACTCTGACCACGGTGATTCTGACTCTGATCATCTCCTACTGCTCCATCGTCATCTCCGAGCTGGTGCCCAAGCGGATCGCCATGCAACGCACCGAGGCCATCGCCCGGGCCGTCGTTCCGGCCATCGACGTCTTCACCACCCTGTGCAGGCCGCTGATCTGGCTGATCGGCAAGAACACCAACCTCATCGTGCGCATCCTGGGCTTCGACCCCCAGCAGACCGACACCGAGGTCAGCGACGACGAGCTGCGGATGCTGGTCTCCTCCAACACCAACCTGAGCAAGGACGAACGGATGATTCTGGGCGACGTCTTCGATGCCTCCGAGACCAGCGTGGCCGAGGTCATGCGCCCCCGGGCCGACGTGGTCTTCATCGCCGGGGACATGCCGCTGCAGGAGGCGGTCGAATTCGTACACGACGAGCCCTACTCGCGCTACCCGGTGACCGGCCGCGACTTCGACGACGTGCTGGGCTTCGTCCACGTGCGCGACCTGATGGACGTGCGCAACCCCCATGCCAAGACCGTGGCCGACGTGACCAGGCCCGGCATCGCCCTGCCCGGCACCTCCAAGCTCCTGCCCAGCCTGGAGAAGCTGCGCAAGAAGGGCATCCACCTGGCCGTGGTCATCGACGAGTACGGGGGCACCGACGGCATCGTCACCCTGGAGGACATGACCGAGGAGCTGGTGGGCGACATCCGCGACGAGTACGACCTGCCCGAGGAGCAGAATCCGGCCCATCCCCAGGCGACTGCTTTCGTCAACGGGGTTGCCACGGTCGACGGCGGCATGACCATCGAGGACTTCGCGGACCTGACCGGGATCGAGCTGGAGGACGGCCCTTATGAGACCCTAGCCGGCTACTTCCTGGCCCAGACCGGGCGCATGGGGCAGGTGGGCGACGTGATCCACTCCGACGACGGATATGACATGGCGGTAACCAAGGTGGACGGGCGCCGCATTGAGACCATCGAGGTCAGGCGGCGACAGCAAGCCGAGGACCAGGCTGGCGATGATGACGAAGCCAGCGAAGACGGCGAAGATAGGTCGAATTCCAAAGCGGGAGCAGACCGAGGATAACCCGACCGGGTCTAATCTGACCGAGACTACGCTACGACCAGAGCCCAGCTATGGTCTAGCTGAATCCCAGCTGGCAGTCAGCCGTGGACCGTCCTCACACCAGTCAAGGAAAAATGACTATCAGCGTAGCCGATGGTCCGTGAATGATTTCACTGGTTGATTCCGGCAAAATCCAAGCGTTTCCTTGCCTTTTCCTCTAGTCTGGAGATACAAGGTCGGGCTGACCCGACCGCAGGCATAATTTCATATTTAAGGAGCGATTATGGCATTGAACTTTACCGTACCGGGACTCGACGAAGCGACCAGCGAGAAGGTCATCGCCATCCTGCAGAGCCGTCTGAGCCAGGAACAGGAGACTGCCCTGATCCTCAAGCACGCCCATTGGAACATGAAGGGCAAGGAATTCATCGGCATCCACGAGATGATGGACCCCGAGGTTGATTCGGTGCTGAACATGGCCGACGAGACCGCAGAGCGCATCGCCACCCTGGGTGGCTCCCCCGCCGGGCGCCCTGACGACATCATGAAGAACCGCGACTGGGATGGCATCACCATGACCGGCCGCCAGGATGCCCTGGACTACCTGAAGGCCCTAGACACCTACTACACCACCTTCATCAAGCGCGACCGCGAGGCCATCAAGGAGCTGGACGACCTGGACATCGTCAGCTCCAACATTCTGCAGGACCATGTGCAGGAGCTCGAGCACTTCCAGTGGTTCATGCGCAGCCACCTGTTCTGAGTTGCTGAGCTACTCGGTTTCTGAGTTCTGAGAGCTCGTCACAGCTCCGATAAGCGGTAAGCCGGCGGCCCTGCATCGTGAAAGGTGCGGGGCCGCTGGCATTTTCTCTGACCGAGATAGACTGCTGGGCTTCAGGATAGAATAGACACTTGGGAGACGGCCGGGCGCTGCCTCACGCCGGGAAGACTGGTCGGCCATGGAAGACCGAACCCTATCCGCCCGACCAGGAGCATCAATGCCACCCACGCCTACCTTCCCAACATTCTCTATCAATCCACGTCGTCAGGATTACGACGATTCGAATCCGCAACAGAATCTCAAACCTTTCAATCCCAGGCAGTCGGATTCCCGGTCATCAGACACCCAACCGAATTCCGGACCGTCGGATTCCAAGCCATCGAATGCCCGACCATCAAATCCACAGCGTGGGCGGGGTGGATCTGACAGGGACCGGCACAACCGACTCCATCATTCAAACTTTTTCGCCGCCCTGTCATCCCTGGCTGAAAATGATCGGATCACCGGGCTATTCATGATGGCCTGCGCCCTGGCCGGGCTGATCCTGGCCAATCTGCCAGAGACCGGGCCGGGGCTGAACGCTCTTGCCGCTTGGTTTCCTCTGGACCTGCCCGGTGGACTGAGCCTGTCCCTGAAGGATTGGATACAGGACGGGCTGCTGACCATATTCTTCCTGACCATGGGCCTTGACCTGCGCCAGGAGGCTGCCACGGGCACTCTGCGCGACCACAGGCAGGTCCTGCTGCCCATGCTGGCCGCCCTGGGCGGTGTGGCCGTTCCGATCCTGATCTACTGCCTGTTCAACCTGGGCTCCCCTGCCGGGTTGCGCGGCTGGGCTGTCCCAACGGCCACCGATGTAGCCTTCTCCCTGGCGGCTCTGCAACTGCTCCTGCCCAAGGCCGGGCCCGCCCTGCAGGCCTTTTTGATGACTCTGGCCATCTTCGACGACCTGATCGGCGTCCTGCTGATCGCCCTGGGCTACTCCAGCTTGGGACAAACGAGCTGGCTGCTTGTCTGCCTGGCCGGCCTAGTGGTCTGGGCCCTGCTGGTCCGAGCGGCGAGCCGTTCCGCCCGGCTCTGGCGACCCTTGGTACCTCTCTGCTTGTTGGGCGCCCTTGGGGGCGGTCTGCTGGCCTGGTACAGCCTCTTCAAGGCTGGAATCCACCCTGTGCTGGCGGGAGTGGCGATGGGCCTATTGACTCCTGTTGCCAGGTCGAAGGCGTCTGAAGCGGAAGCGGCAGAAGCGGAAGAGCCTTCGGCCAGTACCGCGCCGAATTTAACTGAGCCAACCGAACATAGGCCAACCGATACAGAACCATCCGGTACCGAGCCGACCGAGACCCATCCACCAGTGACCAGTCAAGCCAATACCAAACCAGCTGGGTTTGAACCAACTGAGATTGAGCCAAACCGCAACCCGACGCTATCACCGGCTGAACGGCTGGACCACTTCCTGACCCCTTTGAGCGCCCTGGTGGTCCTGCCCCTTTTCGCCTTCTTCTCGCTGTCAATCTCCCTGGATCAGCTGGGACCCGGACTGCTGACGGACCGGGTCTTTTGGGGCGCCACTCTGGGACTGGCTTTGGGCAAGCCCCTGGGGATCATGACCATGCTGATCCTGGCAGGTCGTCTGGGACTGCGGCGACCTGCCGGCTCCACGACCGGGAACTTGATCGGCCTCTGTCAGCTCTGCGGAATCGGCTTCACCATGTCCTTCCTGATCGCCAACCTGGCCTTCGCCGGATCCCCGCACTTGGAGTCAGCCCTGCTGGGCGTGCTGGCAGGGTCGGTCCTGTCCGTACTCATCGTGGCCGTGGGCACTATCCCCGGTCGGCTGGGTTCCGCCAGGCACGTCTCATCCTGACTGCAGGACTCATCCCTCTGCCAGAGTCATCCCATGCCAGAATCTTCCCCTGCCAGAATCATCCCATGCCAATCTCGGTTTCCTACAGAATCGGCCCCCAACCAGACTCAGCTGCGACGGTAGAGCTTGGTGTAGGAGCCCTCGGCCCGGGGACGGACCACGATTTGGTCGATGTCCACAGTATCGGGCTGCTCCAGGGCCCAGGTGACGCATCCGGCGATGTCGTCGGCGGTCAGCGGATCGGGCACCCCGGCATAGACCGCGTCGGCCCGGTCGCTATCCCCGCCGAACCGCTTCAGAGAGAACTCGTCGGTGTGGACCAGGCCCGGAGCGATGTCGACCACGCGCACCGGCTGGCCAATCAGCTCCAGCCGCAGAATACGGGCCATGACCCGTTCTGCCGCCTTGGAAGCGCAGTATCCGCCACCGCCCTCGTAGGGCTCGATGCCTGCCGTCGAGGAGATGACCAGAACTGTGCCCTCCGACTCTTTCAGAGCCGGGAGCAGCTTCTGTATGACCCGCAGGGTGCCGATGACATTCAGCTCGTACATGCCGCTCCAGTCATCCAGGCTGGAGGTAGCCACCGGGTCCTTGCCGAAGGCTGCGCCGGCGCAGTTGACCAGAGCCTTGACCGGTCCGCCCTTGAGCACAGCATCGACGGCCGCCTGGGTGGAGTCCTCGTCAGTCACATCGCAGACCTCATAGGTGAAGCTCTGACCCAGCTGGTCAGCCAGAGCCTTGAGCTTGTCCTCGCGCCGGGCCAGGCCGACCACTTTCCAGCCCTTGTCAACCAAGGCCCGCACACTGGCCTGGCCGATGCCGCTGGAGGCGCCGGTCACCACGGCGCGCTTGGTTGTCTTCTTGGATTCCGTCATTTCAACTGCTCCTTCATGATCTATTGCCCCGGATCGGCTCCACACGCGCCTCCGGGCTACAGAGAGCCTGCCTAGCTGCTGCAGTGCCATCCCTCTTCCTCAACGCTAGCGCACCAACATGGGCTGCGGCAGTCTCCTGTCAGTCTTCGATGACCAATGTGGCACATCAAACCAGGCTTGAGTAGAGCCAGAACGAATCAAAGGCAGATTAGTTGAGTCAGAACAGAGCAAAGTCAGATCGGGCTGAATCAGACCGTATAGTCGGTCTAGATCGGGATAGGCAGGACGATCAAAAACCGATTCAACTTCGCACCAGATGGCCTAGCTAGGGTTTGGTCACGAATCTTCAGCACGGATGATGCCGCAGGTTCGTAATTTACAAGCTCCCAGTCCACAAGTTCCGGACTCATGAGGAGTGTATGACTCCAAGAGTCATGAATCTAGAAGTCATGGATCTCGAAGTCATAACTTCAGACGTCTAAGCTTTGCGGGTCACAAAACCAGATAGCGGTTGAGTCGACGACGGCGCTCGGTCCAGTCGGGCATATAGCGATCCATTCGCGCGCGGAAGCCGGGGCCGTGACCGTGCTCGTAGAGGTGGGTCAGCTCGTGAACCAGCACATACTCCAGCAGGTCAGGATCCAGCCAGGCCAAGTCGGTGTTGAGCCGGATGCTGGCAGTGGCGGGGGTGCAGGACCCCCAGCGGGTTTTCATCTTCCGCAGACTGATACGCTCAGGCCGGCGACCTACCACAGGGACCCACCGATCCAGCAGAGTCGGCAGCCTATCCTGGAGAATTCTCTTGGCTTCGGCCTCGGATCGTCCTGGCTGCAACTGACCATCGGCTCCAGGTTGGGCGTAGACATCGCGCGAGCGGGCCAGACGTTCTCTAGCGGTTGCGATCCAGCGGCGCTTGCCGTCGATAAAGGCACGAATCCGGTCGTCGCTCAGGGCCAGAGGCGCCGTCACTTCCAGATGGCCGTCAGGCGGCTTGACCCGCAGATAGACGTTGGCGATCCGCTTCCTAATGACCAGAACAGTCTCGCCACCGACCTCGAACTGTTCCGATCGGACTGGTTCCGCACGCCGTTTCCGCCTCATGACCCCCATTCTTCCGCCAAGACGCGACGCGACGCCGCCGAGATTGACTTGAGAGGACACTATGGTAAGCTATCCATTTGTGTGATTCTTCGGTCACACGGCATGGGCCTGTAGCTCAGCTGGTTAGAGCGCATCCCTGATAAGGATGAGGTCGGAGGTTCAAGTCCTCCCAGGCCCACGCATTCTTGCGCGGTTGAAGTTCTTTTCACATTCACGGGGCTATGGCGCAGCTGGTAGCGCATCTGCTTTGCAAGCAGAGGGTCGCCGGTTCGAATCCGGCTAGCTCCACAGGTAGGTTCTCTGCAAAGTCCTAGGCAGTTTCTTTTTTGCTACAAACTCTTTGCCTGTAGTGTTTCGGAGTCATTCTTTATCCCTACCCATACCTCATTCTTCACGAAACCTAATAATCAAGTGCTGTGAGAAGTTGCATCCCCCGAATATCCATGAACATTTAATGTCATGAAGGTAGGTCCGGCAACTTCAAGTCAGCTCTAGACAGAGTACGAGGACATGACTAGGTGCAAATACACTCTTGCCCATTAACGTGCGCCGGGCTAGAAAAGTGAGAGCAGCTTGTACCGTGGAAGAGGACAGCCTGTACGCATCAGGACTTTTCTGGAACTACTACTTGATTTTGTGAGGTTCTATCGCACTCGAGCGAAAATGGGAGAGCACTTCTCACACCAATTGGTCTAAGAGGGAAATATGTATACACTGAGAATAGCAACAACTTTGATTTTTTTCTTTGCCGATGCCACTGACGTGAATCAAAGCATGTCACTTTACAACCTGTATTATATAAGGCTCTACTGCCAAAGCTTCAAAGTACTAGATCAAGACCGCGACTGAAACGTTGGGAAGCACACTACTCCTTCAATATCCACACTGTTCTCATAACAATTAACACATAATAATTGACAACTGTATTCACAGTAGGCATTCATCGTCTCCATCACGAGTAACATCGCGTGTGCCTATATTGTTGCATGCCAAAGTAGGTAGCTTATCCATGCGCCCAACTACAAAACTTCACGTATAGATAAACTTGCACTGCATTTCCAAGTGCGACGTCTATCAACTAATGAAACTTAACTGAGGACGTCACCAGATTCATTGCTTTCATCTTCCGGCACCCAAATACCAGCCAGGACACACGCAGCAGTGTCACACAGATATTAGAGAATTGTTGTATAAGACACCAGACACTAGACTTAGCAGGTTAAACTATGCATAATGAAAGTGGAGCCAATATTTTTAACCACTTCATTTACACACGTAACAGACTTAGACGATCAGAGAATGGGCTTACCAGATTATCATTTCCAAGAATTTAATATTTCTACAATTCGCTCCGACTGTGACGGCCTCCCTCTTTCCAGAGACGCTTGCTTCATCAGTTGCCAATTTTCCTTATCTCAGATTATTTTGCTTCAACTATAGTTCTGTTAGCACGACCGCATATTCAACAACATACCCACAACGCCGAAACGAGTACTCATATTACTTCCTCCTTAATAATTGAGTTTATCGGCAAAAAAATATATGGGCCGCTAATTGTTGAGTACTTCTTAAGCATGCCCTTTTAAAGCGTCGATATCCTTTATCATATAATTTTCCAATTCCTAATAAACTAAAATAAGCCTTGATAGTATTCGGGATCATGCCTTCTTTAGATACCCTCGAGCAAGGATAAAATCACTCTATTTCAGAATTAGTATAAGACAAAACAACTATCGCCGCCGAGCAGTCAATCTCTCCGTAATTTTAGATCGCTCAACGCAAGCGTCCGTAACTCTTGAGAAGGCATCTAGCTTATATATTTTACCAGCAATCTACCGTACCTGTGTTATTCGATTCAAAAAGTCTTGCACTATAGCTTCATCGGTCTCAAGATCTCCAAAAGCTATCATCCATAACATATTAGTAATATTAAGAAATTATTATTTAGATCTATTTTTATCGAACTTAGTATTGGATTATGCGATGAAATGATCAGCCATTATCCTTTCAAGAATCCCAGATCAGTAAACCAGTGTGTCGTAAGACTTCTGTTTTGGACTTGGCTATTTTGATTAGTTAGTATCAGCTGTCTATCGTTAACGACTCTTAGTGGTTTCCTCAGGTTCTAGTAGTTTTTGGGACTGATTAGAAAGTAAGTTGGGTATGAATGAACAACTGCAATGTTAGTTAGCTTCAACCTTACTGCCGTCTTTTTCTCTATAATTTAATAGTGCACTATATACACTGATAATAAGGAGAAGGTAATGGTACGTCTTTATGTTATCGGTAATGGTTTTGATCTTATCCACAAGTTGCCAACCTCGTGGGAGGATTTCATCTATTCCTCTGCTGGGGCGTTATGGAACTCAAATATTTTTGAAGATCCGGACGATCCTGAACACCCGTGGGCGGATTTAGAAAGCAATCTCGGCAAACCTAACGTAGAAGAAATATGCGAACAGCTTAAGGAAAACTACGAACAAACAATATCCACAATGGATACGGACTCAGGAGGCAACGTCTCACCCTTTAATCTAAATTTATCAAGTAGCCTAGATATAGGTCCTGATGTGTATGACCAAATTGCAGAAAATGTGAAAGAGTGGATCAGCAGCGTTAGTCTTGAAGGAGTTCGTCCTATTCCGAAGTGGCCCTTGCCAAGTGATCTATTTATTACCTTTAACTATACAATGCTGCTTGAAGAAGTATATGGGGTTAAAAAAAATCAGATTTGCCATATCCATGGTTCTGTCAAATCGGCTAAAATCATTGTGGGCCATGGTTCTGATGTCGAAGTGAGAGGCCTTTCACAGATAGAAGGCAGCGAATATGATCCGTATCCTAATCAGCCCGATATCTCTCAGCGGGAAGTGGAAGCTGAATTACGCGACATTGCTGAAGATGTGGGTCTGAGACTTATTGAAGTTACTAAGAAAAATATTGATTCAGGTTTCGATAATCTCGACGACTTTCTAAAGCGGATAAGCGGAAAGCAAGTGAAGGAAATTATCGTTATCGGCCACTCACTAGGAGACGTCGACAAACCCTATATCAACAAGCTGGCATTGGCGTATCCACAAGCGCAATGGACTGTTACTTATCACGGCGATAAATGCCGAAAAGAAGACAACAACCGGAAAAGCGAAATGTGCTCAAGGGCAAAAGCAAATGGCATACCCTTGAAGGGGTTAACAATAATAAGGTCTAAGCAGTACTTCGACAGCTTGTAATCGTTAAGCCCGAAAAGATTATTTGCCCCCCCCCCAAAAAAATCATAGACACGCAGCTTACCTCGACACAACCGGTTAACAACGGCTATCTAAACTTGATACGCCTATTTTAGTTTACGGGGGGGGGGGGGGCGACGGGCATTGGAATTTATGATATCCATGCCCATCCAATCACGAATCGGCATTCACCTTGAACTTCCGCCACCTTTTATGCGCTTTCACCGCACCAGTTCGATTGAGTTGCTGTGACGTCACAGTATTATTACCACCCTAGGGGCCAGAATGAGGGTCTATCCTGCGCGTTGATCGGAGGCAAGGAGTCAACGATCTTCATCGTCTCGATTGACACGGTGACAACTGATTCGAGCAAATCGATGATATATCTGGGATTGCCGCTCTCTCGTACCCAATCGTTAGGATCATTAGTAATCCCACTGGCTCTATCGGTTTTCACTCGATACTGATCCATGACCCATTCAATAGCCGACCGGCCTGATACCTTGTATCGATACGCCTCCTCGGGAATGTTCCGCAAGGATACCTTATCGTTAATGATGATCGTCGACCTGTCCTTGCCTTGAGGGTTGTCTTCAGATTTCGTAGTGCGTCCGAATTGGAGCTTCTGCACTCTTCCTGGATCAGAATGGTCGGCATCTTCAGACCAATCCTCAACTATGCGGCCGTTCTGACCATTCTCGGTGCTCACATAGCGTTCAACGTTCTCATACTCCACATGCAATGTCGCAAGGCGGCGGCCCGCGAGCTGATACGTGTCGAAATCAGCAGCAAATGGGATCCGAGGCAATTCCTTGCGGAGATTCGCAGAGAAACGCTCACGATACTCAGGACTGTGCAGCAATCCATATGCATAGTAGAAAATACATTCTTTCGCCGCTGATACATCTTTCGCATGCAGGGAACGGTTATCGGGATATGCAGCGCGGAACACGCGCAACGTGTCATCCGTGATGGCATCATGCCTGATATATCGTTTGCCCTGACTGTCATTCACGATAAGGTCGCCAGGCTTAAGAAGGGATGCATGTCCAAGATCAAGTTCACCCTCTGGAACCTTCCTGGAATCATCTATCGCCTCATACCAATACAAGGGGAAGCACTGACCTTTTTGCACTGCATCGAGGCAGACGGTTTCTTCTGAGATTAAACACGAAAAACCCGTGTTGCCAACACCTGAAACATCTATCACTCGATTAACGAAAGGCGAGAGGGCTGTCTCACGTTGTATATGCATACCAGTAGCCGACGTTGTTTCAGGCGTTGATAAAGCAGGGGGGAACAGCGACAAGTTACGAAATATTCTATGAATAAGAGAGCCATCGTAATACAACCATTTTTTCGTAAATGGACGGTAGAGACTGTAGACAAGATGCTCATCGGAATACAGTAGTTGCTTTTCTCTCGCGAATAATTGATATAGAGAACTGCTCCACTTGATCAAATGAGCATCCCTCACGACAAAATCTTCGATTGGCTGTTTTCTCCCATCTGCTTTCCATCTTGATAACTCAGAATTATATGTCTTCAACAAACGTTGAATATTATTCTGTACCTCATTAAAGGAAAATCCATAGCAGAACGCATCACGATTAGTATTGATACCCAGAGAATATGTGGCAAACATCCCTGGTATCCGTTTGCGTTTGCCCAGTGCGAGAGGAGCATAATTATCAAAGGAATCATCCCTTTGAGATAGCCAATCGCCATGCTCATCGGGAATTAATATCTGCCATTCAAATTCTTCCCCATCTGCAGATTCGTCTATAGTCGCAAGTTTTTCGTCACGTGAAAGATAATCACCAATGTCACGATAGTGCACAATACCTTGATGATCAGCTTCTTGATCACGAATCAACAGGGTTACGGCTATTGATGTACGAGTGCCTCCTCCAAACACATTTCCTGACTCTTTTTTCCTCTCAATTCCCTTGCCTAATGCATTTCCGCGAAGGTTGAATACGTATATATCGCTGAACTCGTTACATAGAGCCTTGCGGAATCCGTTAAAAGCGATGCTGTAAAGCCATCCACCATTGCTCACAAACCCTATAATGCCCTTGCCATCGCGATTAACACCTGCAATTCTGTCAGAGGACCAGCGGAACGCACGAATATATGAATCATAGATCTGACGCTTGTTCGAAGATGATGAAGTAGCCACATAGGTTTCCTCTATGCGCGAGTCAAGCGTTTCATAGTGATCGTTGGCATTGTTCTCATTCGCTGACTTCTGGCCTGCAGAATATGGCGGATTACCGAATATGACAGTGATGGGCTGTTCATTCTCACGCTGCACACGTTCACTGTTCGCCATAAACACTGACTGGTCTATGGTGTCGTTATCTTCCGAAGTCTGGAAAGTGTCAGTAAGTACCCCGCCCGGGAAGGGGACGTAGAACGAGTTGCCTTTGTCACCAACTTTCCCAGACTTGGCTAGCTCCATCTGTACGGAGTAGAACGCGGATTCGATGTTGACCATCGCTATGTAGTAGGCGAGCAGCATAATCTCGTTCGCATAGATCTCATGCTCATACTTGTAGCGCAAGTTCTCAGCAGGAATGAGTCCGGAACGCAGCAGCTCAACGATGAAAGTGCCGGTTCCTGTAAACGGGTCAAGGATCGTAACGCCCCGATCGCCTATATGCTTTCCGAAATGCTCACTAAGCTGGCGGTCCACGGCGTGAATAATGTAGTCTACGATTTCCGTGGGCGTGTAAACGATACCGAGCTTCTTGGAGTCATCCTTGAACGCGTTGCGGAAGAACGACTCGTAGAGATTCTTCACCAGCGCCTGACGAGCGGATTCATCACTGTGCACAGCCGAAGCAGAAAGTCTCACCTGGGCATAGAGTTCCGACAACTCGTGTTGTGGATCGGCCTTGTTGATTAACGGTTCAAGCAGCTTGGTAATGGGCTCGAGAGCCTGTGAAACGGGATTGGCTTGGACGAAGCTCCGGCCCTGCGAATCCTTCTGCTGGACAAACAGTGCGTCGAAAATAGGCGCGGTAAGTATATGCTGAGCGAGCATGCCTATCGCGTCATCTCGGTCGATGCCTGGATTCAAAGTATCCCGCAGTCCTTGAAGGAATATGTTGAATGCTGTCCCGACCTGCGCATCATCGACAATGGCAGCATTAATGGCTTTCACTGTGGTCTTCGCAATCTTTGCCACAGAATCGGCCCAATCATCCCAGTAAGCAGTATCCCCGCACTTCTGAACCAATTTGGCTTGAAAACTTTCCGAAACCTGCTCGTCGAATCCCAGCTCGCCTTGCACCATAGCGGTTAGAGATCCCTGATCTCCATTCAGCGCTTCCTCATCGTTACCGTACTGGTCTATAAAGTCACCCCGGCCAACACGATTCGATTTATTTGGCTTACGACGACGTTTATTCTGCTCAGCCTGACGATGCAGACTCAACGCATTAATGCGCGCATCCAAACGCTCGTCATGGGAACGAAGGGATTGCAAAATTTTCCAGACTGTCTCGAAATCAGAACTGGCGAGCACGTCATTAGCATTAGAATCATCCGGAACCACAACTGGCAAGATGATATACCCATACTCCTTATTCTCAGCCTTGCGCATCACGCGACCGACAGCCTGAACGATATCGACCTGCGAAGCCCGTGGCTGAAAGAAGATCACTGCATCCAACTGTGGCAAATCAACACCCTCAGTAAGACATTTTGCGTTGCTCAGGATACGGCATTCACCTTCAAGAGGAGGTTCATCCAACCATGAAAGTAGCTTGCTACGCTTTTTAGCTGGCATACTACCGTCGATGTGTTTGACGTTCGCTTCCAAGAGACCTTCCACTTCATTCCCGCTCTTCATCTGCTGAGCAAGATATCGGAAGACTACATCATTGAAACCGTCTGCGAGCGCCTTTGAATCGGCAATACGCCTTGTAAATGCAACCGCCTTTCGTAACGGTCGCACCGCCTGTGTCCCAGTTTTCCCCTCTGATTGCGGCTGAGGTTGGTTGCCCATCACCGCGAATTGTACCTGTTCACCTAACCCTGTATTTATGTCCACAGATTTCAGGACGCCGCCGTTATGCACCCCTCGGGTCAGCAACCCATTCCAAGCACCAATAATCTTCCCAGCAAACGACTGTGCCTGCTTGGCTATCTCGGCTCTGCGCCTTTCTGCCAACTCATCACGATTAGGCCGGCGCGATTTACGACGTAAATCTTCTATCTTATCGTATTCCTTGCGCATTGCCTGCGTATTAGTCATTTCACTCTTGAGATTTGAAGCTTGACCCTGAGCAACGCCGAGCACCAATACGCGATAATCAGTCAGAATTCCCTGTGCTACAGCGGAGCCGAACTTAAGTCGATGAAACTCTGGTCCGAATACATTCTCGTCATCCATCGAATAGGCGGTATAGTCCTCGCGTCTAGCCTGATCTTTTGCAGCATCGGCGTATACTTTCGGAGTAGCCGTCATATACAATCTTTTATTAGACTTAAGTAACTTAGCATCATGCACCAAAACGAACGGAGAAACTTTGCGCTTGTTGTCGGCAGCACCAGCCGTGCGATGGGCCTCGTCACAAATCACTAAGTCGAAATCAGGCATGCCCATGCGCTGCGCATCTATAGTGGTTTGTATTGATTGATAGGTAGAGAACACTACTGAAAGGACATCATCCGTACTAGATAGCTCAACATTGCGTTTTAAAATTGACGCATCAGTTGTAGTCGGAAATGGCACATCAAGTATCGAAAGGAGCCATTCGTCCGTATCTTCGCCTTCTCTTTTTTTTACTGTTCCATCCGAACACACGATGTATCCGACTATGCGATCCATCGCTTGGTGAGTCCAGTACTTGAAAGTCTGCGACACCAAAGCTATGGATGGGGCTAGGAACAACACTCTGAAAGGTTTGCCACGCAAATTCGGAAACTGATCATTGCGTCGTTGTTTCATCTCTTCGGCAAGACGAAGTGCAGTCAAGGTCTTACCCGTGCCGCACGCCATGATTAGTTTACCCCGATCGTGTGTTTCAAACCCATGGAGACAATCGTTTATCGCCTTTTGCTGATAAGGGCGCGGCGAAAACTTGCGGACACTCGCCGACGGAAGAAATTCTGACCAATCGACCAAATCGCCACTTAAGTCGCTTGAATCAATAATGGTAGCGCCAAATTCTTTAGCCTCCGCAGAGAGAGTTTCTGTAAGACCTGCTCCCGTATGTACGATAATGAAGTTTCCGCGTTGGACTTTTCTCGCGATCCCAGTAACGAAGAATGAAGATATATCGTTCTGATTAAGGATATGGTCGTCCGCAACATATTTACACTGAATCGCCCACAATGAGCCATTAAAACTACGCGCTACTAAATCAATACCGGTGTCATTCCGGGGCAAGTTATGAGGTTTCCCAAGCGCGTCCTTGGTTAGAAGTGGATTACCCTCCTCCGACCACATCCAGACATCACAAAATATTGGAGCCCACGCAGCGTCATGAGTAAGAAAATATTTTGTCGCCAATTCGAAAGCCGTCCCACGGATTCTCTCCCCGCCTTCTACACGGGCTGCCGGCGATTTCTCTATAATATCGAGAACATCTTGAAAGACTGTCATACCAGTATATTATCTATAACAACTGCGACATATCAAATTTTAAATCACTAGCAGGTTTGTGTGATTAACAGCGTCATCCGAGTGGACTGTCATTCACACAACCTGCCATGTATAAAAAATGCTTAGTCTTAATTGTTATAATATATCCTGCCGATTAATTTACGACAGCGAGAGAATTCAACTCCGATAGCTATAACGCGTGGGCACAAGAATGCGATCGACCAAAATACCTACACATAATGAATAAACTAATTTCATCCGATGTGGAGCATACACCTGAGAATTACAGCATATAGGAAGAACCATCGAAAGCAAATACGATTATCAATACTTAACGCTCCACGATGTGTGATACGTAATCGCTTGCGAAGGAATCTTCTACTTCAAAGATCCTGCTCGGCTTAATAACCACTACAGGTCATCGATTGATAGATCGTATGTATTTAATAGTTTATATTTAGTTGTGTGTTATGTTACAACGTTCGATTTCGTGTACCTGTTCATCGAAGAATTGCACTCGAAGCGTTCGGTAGTCTGACGCAGTTTCGATAGAAACCAATTATGCAGCACAGCTAAATTAGGTATTGCACTAACAAAAAAGTTGCCTCCTGTTAGGATGATCAAGCTCTACAGACTAAAAAATAATTGACAAAAATAGCAGATTTTTATGCTCTCCATAGTTTGGCAGAAGACTACGCCGAACGAAGTGCCCATTTTTTGAGTGAGAATATAATCTATTACTCAAAGTCACTATCTGAAACTTGCCGTGCTCTCGCTATTGCATCGGCCGATTCATTCTCTATAACGTATAGCAACGCTACGGATGCTGACCATGGATTATCCAAGTCATAATTCTCGTCGTCCGACTTCCCACTTTTGTGCTTAGGACTTCCCGGAATTTCCAACAACCAGTCACCATGCGGATATTTAAAATACTCCCAGTATATCTTCCGCGGTTCCCAATCTGAGTGTACAAAGCGATTTAAACCTTTGTTTGCTATGTCTATCGCCGCTTCGTTTGGATCTCGGGGGATGCCGGATATTGGCGGTAAATCCTGACCAGTCTGGGCAAGCACTAAACCTGTGGGCTTATCTCGTTTAATGTTTTGTAATCTACAAAGCAATTCAGAGCTGTTCTTAGACTGTATGGCATTACATAGTGACTCAGCATGTTCAAGTGCAAATCGGGACAATACAGCAGATGTGTCCACCTCACCTCTATTTAGGTGTTCTGTTATAGACAGTTCCAGTTCCAACAGACAGTGGATTCTCAGCCACGTCCATCCATATACTGCTGAAGCGCCATCATGATTGAAGTATTTCGTTGGAATGCAGTCGTCTTCAAACACTTTGAGCTGTTGTGCAAGGTGATTCGTCCACTTTCCCGTCCACCAGTCCCAGCTCGGGACAGGGTGCAGAGACAGTGTCCACGCGCCCAGGTGGGTTTGATAATTGTACGGCCCAAAACTTCCTAACGGATCTTCTAGATAAAATCGACGCATACTAAGGTCGCAGGTAGAAGAGCCCTGCTTCGAAGACAAAAGAGTGCGCCACGCCTTCCTGACTTTATACCAACTCAAGCGGAAACCTTCTGTAGCGACTATTGCTGCCGTAAGGATGGTTATACCACCTTTGCACCATTGGTCGTCTGTCCAGTATGGTTCCCGAGGAACATTAAGAATATAACCACCCGAAACTTTAGATAGATATAAATCCACTAGATGTCGAGTTGGATGCGCTAGGCTACATAGCGATTGATATAGATTAGGTAAGCTGGGCCAACTATTCGTATCTGCAACAATCTGCGCCAATCGATTAATTCTGCCTGTAATCGTTTTTTGTTGATCTTGCGATTTCCCACGACCCGTGAAGAGCTTATAAATCAATCCGGAGCTATCTTGCAGATTATCGTGTTCCTCAATTGTCTTAGCATAAAAAAATAAACGAGCAGATACTTCCAGAGCAGCTCTGACTTCAACTGCGGAGACGACGAACCGCCCCCTAGCCAAATCTCTCATTGACGACTCAACAAGTTCGGCAGTTAGTTGAAGGTGAGAAAACCAAGCCGCTATTAAGTAATCAGGTGCATGCTCTTTCCATGAACACGAATCGGGGGCAGGGATATCCGGTCTACCGTCACGATTCGGTTTTATTCCATCAATTATTAAACTATATGAATAGCCTAATCCTTCATCGGTGTCGTCGAACTCGACGTTATAACATGGAATGCCAAACATAGCCTCTGGCACTAGTAAAGTCCTGAAGGCAAAAAGATAGCGTTCCGGATCCTTTATCTGGCTTTGTCCCTGAAGCCAGTTTGGTATGTGCAAGTCTGGACGCGGAGGGACACTATAGTTTTTTCTGTAACTCCAATCTGCATAATGATGGACGCTACGCATTTTTGATGGTACAGCCGGTTCGAAATCCATGATAATAGTGCCCCCTAATCTACTTATGCGCATGAGAGAATACGTCTTATCTAAGAAAGATTACCACAATACCGCGGCCAAGCTTAGTGCCTTAATAGTTCACGCATCATTGTCATTGGTTAGGAAGTACGGCATTTTTTCTTCTGATCTGCTTATCCCTAAATGTTATTCATGTTCTTAGTCGCAATAGTGTCAAGCCCCAACTGATCAGTCTGTGCTTCGAGTGGATACTTGCATACTTTGACTTATTCTATAAGTTTCTTTCTTTTCAACTCACGATAGTATGGCCACCCCTTCGCCACTTCAAAGTATACGTTCATAAAGTTCCGCCTATCCTTATCACTCTGTTGATCATATAAATCCCGACATTATTGACATATAACGTTGATTATGTTGCTGGCTTTCGCAGTTTGATTCCAATACAGATTTAACAATCACCGATTCTCTTCTAGATGTTTCTTGAAGGTCTTTTCAAGAGCGCACGGATTCGCCATAATTTTAATTTATTGAATATTTTTGATCGCACACAGTCAAAATATATTGTAATAATTTCAAGTAGAGGCATCGAATTAAGGCGAGCGTCGGTATTAAGTTTGATTCATAGTGCCAGCTGTATTACGACAATCTTTTCAACGACTTGCGAAAAGTTCTTGACAAGAGGGCATACAACAGAGTCATTAACGCAATCAAGCTAATCATCATAATTTTTGCGGCCGTTGATCGTACGGGAGAATCTTCGCATTCAAAGCCCGTTGCACAGGGTTCAAAGTACCTAGCTATTTATGATAATATTTATCATCCCTAACCAGAACTGGCATCTTGTTAACGACCGTTCGCTAAAG
Source organism: Bifidobacterium asteroides (assembly GCF_030758775.1). Classification (NCBI taxonomy): domain Bacteria; kingdom Bacillati; phylum Actinomycetota; class Actinomycetes; order Bifidobacteriales; family Bifidobacteriaceae; genus Bifidobacterium; species Bifidobacterium asteroides. The sequence goes on along the minus strand of NZ_CP132384.1, from coordinate 48,967 downwards.
CACGTCTTCCATTATTATGTAGACACAGCATGCATCGCTACTGTAAAACCAATCAATTTAGCGATATCATCGTCTGCCTCGCCCAAGCCCTTACGGTTGCTCGTTACAGGTTCTTACTTTGATCATTTGTCTACCCAGCCTCAAGTTTGCTCACGATGTAGCTACTACCCACCGTACGGTCTAGCGTTTCTCAAGGAGATCCTCATCGGCAACTATGATGAGTTTTACTGAAAAGCGCACAGGCACCCAGAGGGCCCATATTTACAGTCCAAGAGCAGAATCTCAACTATGCAGTGGGTGAAGGTTGCACACAATATTGGATATGACGGACAGCATCTACATGAAGTATCTGGCAACTATTAACATCCCTCAATACGAAAAATCAGGATGGCGTTGAACTTTATCATCAGTCTTTTCTCGGAATCTACTACGTCTTACTGACCTGCGGCATTCATGTCATTAGGGTCTTTTCTCAAGACAAGGCCTTCGAACAGCATTCCAAGGATGTTATGCTTATTCATTAAGCAGTTAACAGTATCTGCGAGTTTTAGAACCACGCCCTAGAGCCACAAAGCTTGTAGATGCTGTGATATGCCTATAGCCAGAACAGAAGACAGTGTCAACCTTGGTTTCAATGAATCAATATTGTCCTTATTGCAAAATCAGTCACAGTATCGAATGACTTAACTTCCCAAACCCTAACCCGACGAGGAAGCCTGCGGCTTGATTCGTCTGCCCTTTGAGGGACTGTTATGATTGCCGATCTGCATCGGCAATCGTAAAGCATGTCTAAAAATCTGCACCAGCACTTATTGATTCTTTCACTCATACAAGGGGATCATGCAGAGATTAATCTGCCGTCCTGTAGCGTCAGCAGACGGTCAACCCTGGCTAGGACCGAGGGGCGATGGGAGACGATTAGACAGGTACGGTCGCCTTTGCGCTTGATCAACCTGGTCAGGACACGGCCTTCCAAGAGAGCATCCATATTGCTGGTGGGCTCGTCCAGGAGTATGAAGGGCGCCGAGCTCAGGAAAGCGCGAGCCAATGCTACCCTCTGCCGCTGCCCCTCGGACAGGTCGGAGCCGTTGTCGGCGAGTAGATGATCCAAGCCATCGGGCAGCTGGTCGATCAAATCATCCAGACATGCATCATGGGCCGCCTGCTCAACATCTGCCCTGTTGGCATCTGGCCGGGCCAAGGCGATGTTGTCCGCCAGAGTGAGGCTAAATATATAAGTGTCCTGGCTCACCGGAGCCTGCTGGGCGCGCAGGTCGACGGTGCGGATGGTTTCGATAGGTAGGCCGGAGACGGTCAGATCCCCGCCGCCACGCTCCTGGAACCGCATCAGCAGATCGATCAAAGTAGATTTACCGACCCCGTTGGCGCCTTGGATACCAATCAGCTCGCCAGGCTTGATAGACAGATTCAGACCATGCAAAACTGCAATTCGACCGCCATGTTCACCTGAGTCATTCTTATCCGTGTCAGTCTTGCCAGAGTAAGAGAAGGAAACTGCCTTGGCCTCTTCTCCGGTAAATTTCGCCAAAGGATTCCCGTGACCGGATTCCACCTCACGTACAGGCGGCTCCTTGTCCAAAAGCGCGAAAACCCTCCTGGCAGCAGCCAGAGTGGGCTGCAGGCCGGCGCCTAGCCGGGCCACAGGTATCAGGGGGGCGAAGGAGGAAAGGAAGCCGATCAGTCCGATCATCCCCCGGGCAGGATCCATCAACCCCTCAGAGCCAAGCCAGCAGGCCATCAGTGTGAAGGCTCCGGCGCAGATCAGAGTGACCACATTGGTGACCATGTCGTTGGCGATGGTCCGCCCAGAGGTGCGCCCGCGGGCATCCAACATCTGGTCGGTGGCGGCTCCCACTCGATGGCGGGTATTGCCAAGAGCCCCCAATCCAGCCAGTTCGGTGCGGCCTTGCAGGGTCTCCAGAAGCAGGGAGTGCAGGCTGGCCTGGGCTGTTCGCTCCTGCATGGCTACCTTGAAAGTGGGCCTGGCGCTCAGGATGGGGATGAGCAGGCCGACGATCAGGTAGGAGACCAGGGCGGCAAGTCCCATCCAGGGTGAGAGCCAGGTGAGCAGGGCCAAATTGGCCAGAGAGGTCACCAGGGCGATGGCAATGGGCGAAAGCGTATGGGCGTAGAAGATCTCGAGCAGCTCGATGTCGTTGGTGATCACCGTCACCATGTCCCCGCGCGCCTGGTCGCGCAGGCCGGCCGGGGCCAGGGACCGCATCTTGTCGAAGACCGTCGTGCGGATGTCCCGGAGCATGCTGAAGGCCATCTCGTGGTTGTAGTACTGCTCCCCATAGGCCATAGCCCCTCGGCTGAGAGCAGTCAGAACCGCCACCAGGGCCCAGACGACCCACTGGCCATTCAGCGGCGGCCAGTCCGCGACCAGGCCGATCAGGGCCGCTGCGGCTGCCATCATGCTCCAGACTGCGAAGAGATGGCCCAGACTGCCGCAGAGGATGGCCTTGCCCTCCGTGCCGGCCAGAGGCTTCATCAGCCGGGCCATACGGCGCATCATCGTCAGATTGCCGGTCGTCTGCTGCATGTCGTCACTCCCCGTCCTCATACTGAGCCTGCTCCTTCCACTGGGCCGCGAATCCGCCCCCGGCATCCAACAGCTCACGGAAACCGCCGCACTCCGCCAGACGGCCCCCCTGCAAGAAGAGAATGGAATCGGCATTGCGGACCCCAGCCAGGCGGTGGGTGATGGTCAGGACCATGGACTCCTTGCCCAGCGCGTCCATCAGGGCTGCCAGTGTAGCGTCATGCTCGCGATCCACGGCGCTGGTGGCCTCGTCGAAGATATAGACGGGGGAACGCCGCAGGAGCCCGCGGGCAATGGACAGGCGCTGCCGCTGCCCTCCGGATAGGTTGCCTCCCTCGGGGTCGATAGGAGCGTCCAGTCCGCCCTTGCTTTGGACAAGACCGGTCAGGCCGACCTGGTCCAGCGCATCCTGCAGCTCCCAATCCGAGTAGCCCAGTCCGGCCGGGTCCAGATTCGACCTGATGGTTCCGGTGAAGAGGTGATCGGTTCCCCGAACCACAGTCTGCAGGCCGACCAAGTCCTCGCGTGACAGGTCGCTGATCTGGCGCCCGCCAATGGTCAGCTCTCCGCCATACCCCTGAAGGCGCCGGACAGCAGGCCCGCCAAGGTGCTCTTGCCGGAGCCCGAAGCGCCGACCAAGCCCACATGTCCCTTGGCAGGCAGATCGAAGTTCAGATCGGTCAGGGCCTGGAAGCCGTCAGGATAGGTGTAGGTCAAATCGCGAGCGCTGATGCCTAGCGAATCATCGCCAGACATATCCGCCTGATCTGCTTGCTTCGAAGCGGATTCCGAGTCAGACTCCCGAACTGCTTTCTCAGAAGTTTCGAGACTCGCTTCCGGAGCCGTCTCCGAACCCGTACTCTTGCATGACTCAGGAGTCGTCCCTGGAGCCGCCGACTCCCCGTTGCTCCCCTGCCGCGCTTGGAGAATATCGTCGATGGCCTTGCCCTGCTTGATGGCGACCATGCCGGAATGCATCATGTAGACCAACTGCCGCTCAGGTGCAAAGAGCCGGACCCCAGCCAAAGCAACAACCAGGCAGGACAGCACTCGAGCGGGCCCGCCCTGCCCGATCAGAACGGTGGCAACGACCGCCAGAATGAGGCTGGTGTAAATGACCACGTCGGCCTTGATCAGCGAGCGCAGCTGCCCGCCCAGAACCCCCATCGTTATCCGGCGGAACCCTTCGGACTCCTCGGCCAGGTCGTCGGCCTGCCGCTGGTCTGCCCCGAAGATCTTCAAGGTGTTGAGCCCCCTCAGGGCATGCTCGAAGTGGACGCCGACCTTGTCATACTTGCGCAACTGGCCCAGCTGCACCTTGATGTTCTCGCCCATGGTGGGCTTGGATGCCAGGGGCAGAGACACCATGCCGATCACGACGATTGCCGCAGCCAGCGGGCTGACAGGCAGGAGGACGGCCAGGGTCACGACCAGCATCAGGGCGGTCTGGACCAGCGCCGGAATATAAGCCGTGAAGTAGGAGACGACCGACTTGACCCCCTCGGTCGAAAGCCTGGCCAGGGTCTGCGCCGGAACGCCCAGGTCGTCCTCCTGCCTGTTGGGGTCGAACACGGATAGATACAGGGCCTGGGAGAGCGCCTTGCCCATCCCATCAGCCAGCCGGGCGCTGACGAACTTGGCGACCGCCTGGGCCAGGAGCCGAACCAGGATCAGCCCGCCTATCAGCGCCGCCAAGGGTCCGGGCCGACCGGGCACCCAGGCAAGGGCATGGGGGACAGGCAGGCGAAGGGAACGGCCCACGGCCGCGATGGCCACCGGCAGGAGGAGGACCTCTGCCAACGCGCCGATCGTCTGCAGGAGGGCCAGCAGGAGGCTGGCGCCCATCCTGGCTCCCGGTAGATGAAGTAGTCGCTTGCTGATCATGCCTGTCCTCCGTGCCGCCTTTCTGATACGCCTCTCTCAGTGGACACTAACAAAATCCTCGCGCGCCAGGCAATACCCTGATTGTGAAGCACTGGCAAGAGACATAAAAAAATATCATTTACTTTCCCTCCCGGCCCTCCTAAACTTGACGGCACAACCTGAAATCGGCGGATATGGCCTAGGGCCGAGCGACCGCCACCCAGATGGGAGCGATCCTTTATGAAAGCACTGAAGACAAAAGACCTGGTCAACGTCGGCATTTTCACGGCCCTCTACTTCGTCAGCATGGCGGTGGGCAACTTCATCACCGTCTTCCTGGCTGGCCTGGTCATGCCCGGCCTGTCCTCCCTCTTCATCCCCGCTGTGGTGGGGCTGGTCTCCGGCCCGGTCTACATGCTGATGATCCGCCGGGTGCCCAGGTTCGGGGCCATCACCATCGTCGGCGTCATCATGGGCCTCTTCCTGCTGGTCTTCGGTCACTTCGCCCTCTCCTTCATCCCCTACGCTTTCTGCGGCCTGCTGGCTGATCTGGTTCAGTCCTCCCTCAGGGAGAGCCGTCCCAACCTGGCCCGCTACCTGAGCTACGTCATCCTCACCTTCGGCTGCACCGGCCCCGTCCTGCCCCTCTGGTTCATGAAGGACGCCTATGTGGCCAGCCTGGTCCGCCGCGGCAAGAGCCAGGAGTACATCAACGGCGTCTTCGCGCCCATCACCGGAGCCACCTTCCTGGTCTGCATCCTGGCCACCCTGGTCGGCGCCCTGCTCGGGGCATGGATAGGCGCCCGGATCGTCGACCGGCATTTCAACCGGATCCCCGCCAAGCAATGAGGCCCATCTCCATCTACACCAGATTCCTGCTGGTCATCTTCGCCAACGCCCTGATCTTCGTCACCCTCCCCACTCCGCTGGTCCTGGCCATCAACATCTACTTCTGCAGCTTCCAGGTCATCGTGGGCAGAGTGAGGAAGGGCCAGGCCTGGCTTCTGGTCTGTCTGGTCTTCGCCCTGGGCGCCTCCCTGGCCATGGTCTTTCCCGAGAACCTGCCGGGGCATTACCTGCTCTTCCTCTTCGTCGGCGTAGGCAGGATCCTCCCCCTGGTGCTGGTGGCGGCCTTCATGATGGGCACCACCAAGGTCTCGGAGCTGGTCTACCTGCTGCGCAAGATCCATGCCCCCCAGTGGCTGGTCATCCCCGTCAGCGTCCTCTTCCGCTTCTTCCCGACCGTCAGGCACGACTACGCCCAGATCAGACGGGCCATGAAATTCAGGGGGATCGCGGTCACCACCGGCGACATGGTCCGGCATCCGATGCGAACCATGGAGTACATCTACGTTCCCCTGCTCAACAACGCCACCAACGTGGCCTCCGACCTGACCTCGGCCGCCCTGACCAGGGGGATTGGCGACCCCGGTCCCAAGACCTCCATCCAACGGATTGCCTTCACCAGACTGGATGCGCTCATGTGCGCCCTGGGTCTGGTCCTTATGGGATGTGGAGCCTATGTTGCAATGTTCCAGGCTTAGCTTCACCTACGAGGGTGCCAGCCAGCCATCCCTCAAAGAGGTCTCCTGCCGGATGGGCCAGGGAAGGCTGACCGTGGTCACCGGGCCGAGCGGTTGCGGCAAGACCACCCTGTCCAGGGTCATCAACGGCCTGATTCCCGAACTCTACGAGGGCAAGCTGGAGGGAGAGTGCCTGATCGGGGGCGAGCCCACCACGGCCCGGCCCATCTACCGGCTTTCGGAGCAGGTAGGATCGGTCTTCCAGAACCCCAAAACCCAATTCTTCACCACCGACGTCCGCAGCGAGCTGGCCTTCCCCCTGGAGAACACCGGGGTCCAGCCGGAAGCCATCCGGGAGCGCATAGACCAGGTGGCCGACCTCTTCGGCATCACCCAGCTCTTGGATCGGGACATCTTTTCCCTGTCCGGGGGCGAGAAGCAGATGATCGCCATCGCCTCCTCCTGCATGATGGACCCTCAGATCCTGGTCCTGGACGAGCCTTCGGGCAACTTGGACGTCGAAGCGGTGGCCAGCCTGGCGCAAATTTTGGGCCGCTTGAAGGACCGGGGCCTGACCATGGTCCTGATCGAACACCGCCTCTACTACCTGGACGGCCTGGCCGACGACTTCCTGGTCATGAAGGACGGCAGGCTGACAGAGCACCTGACCCCTGCCGCCATGAGGGGGCTGGATGGTCCGAGTCGCCAGGCTATGGGGCTGCGGGCCCTGGACCTGGATGCGACCGAGAATGCGTGCGCCCCTGCCAGGGTCATCGATGACAGGACCCCCGACCTGCTCCGGGTCAGGAACCTGACCTATGCCTACCATCACGACCAGCCTCCTGCCTTGGATGTGGACGACCTGACCCTGTCCAGCGATGACATCACCGGCATCATCGGCCGCAACGGTGCCGGCAAGAGCACCTTCGCCTCGGTCCTGACCGGACTGCTCAAGCCTGGCGACAGGTCGGAGATCAGCCTGAATGGGACGAAACAGACCGCCAGGGAGCGCGTCGAGGACTCCTACATGGTCTTTCAGGATGTCAACTACCAGCTCTTCAGCGAGACCGTTGAGGGCGAGATGCTCCTTGGAGCCAAACGGACCGACCTCTTCGAGGAGGTGGCACGAAAGCTGGACCTGGAGCGGCTCCTGGGCCGACACCCCAACACCCTCTCTGGCGGGGAAAAGCAACGGGTGGCCATCGCGGCCGCCATACTGTCGGGCAAGCGCCTGGTGGTTCTGGACGAGCCCACCAGCGGCCTGGACCTGCTCCATATGAATCAGGTGACCGGGATGATCCGCTACATGCGCTCCCTGGGGGTCATGGTGGTCGTCATCTCGCACGACCAGGAGTTCCTGGCCCAGACCTGCCAGCGGTTCATCACCTTCCGCCAGGGCAGACCGGTCAGGGACAGCCGGAAACTGGGCAACCTCCTGCAAGCCCTCTGAGCCCTTGCAGGGTCGGTGAACATGACGCCTCCCGGCAGGCGGTTCTCCTGTGCTCCGGACCCCGCGAACGTATACAGTAGTGGGGAAAAGAGCATCAGGGGGCGTCCCTCGCGTCGGACGGCCCCGCCGCACAGCCAGGGTTACGAGAGGGCATGATGGGCTATATCGACGTCATCGGAGAGACGAAACGGTATGTGACCGGCGAGACGACCATCGTGGCCAACAATGAGGTCACCTTCTCCATCGAGAAGGGCGAGCTGGTGGTCATCCTCGGCGCCTCCGGGGCTGGCAAGTCGACCGTGCTGAACATTCTGGGCGGCATGGACACCTGCAACGAGGGCCAGGTGATCGTGGACGGGAAGGACATCGCCGGCTACGACGCCCGGCAGCTGACCACCTACCGCCGCTACGACGTGGGCTTCGTCTTCCAGTTCTACAATCTGGTGGCCAACCTGACCGCCAGGGAGAACGTTGAGCTGGCCTCGGAGATCGTGGACGATGCCGCCGACCCTGTCCAGACCCTGGTTGACGTGGGCCTGGGCGACCGGATCGACAACTTCCCCGCCCAGCTTTCCGGCGGCGAGCAGCAGCGTGTGGCCATCGCCCGGGCCGTGGCCAAGAACCCCAAGATCCTGCTCTGTGACGAACCCACCGGAGCCTTGGACTACCGGACCGGCAAACAGGTGCTGCGCATCCTCCAGGACCAGTGCCGCAAGAAGGGCGCCACCGTGGTCATCGTCACCCACAACGCGGCCATCGCCCCCATCGCCGACAGGGTCATCCGCATGCACGACGCCCGGGTCCAGGCCGTGCAGACCAATGACAGCCCCGAAGACATCGAAAACGTGGAGTGGTGAGGATGCAGCCTGTCAGGAGGGTGCTCTGGCACGACATCCGGGTCTCCCTGCGCAAGTCCCTGGGACGGTTCATCTCCATCGTCTGCCTGGTGGCGCTGGGTTCCTTCGCCCTGGTCGGGCTGAGCGTGACCGGGCCGGACATGCGGCAGGCCGGCAACGCCTACCTGTCCGACCACCATCTGGCCGATCTGATGGTCATCAGCAGCTACGGGCTGGACCAGGAGGATCAGGATGCCATCGACACCGCCCCCGGCAACTCCGGCATCGAATACGGATATCTGAAGGATGTGGTGCTCAAGGGCACCGACAAGAGCCTGCGCATCTACTCCGCCCCCGACAGGATCTCCACCTATGAGCTGGTCGACGGAATCATGCCGACCAGACCCGACCAGATAGCGGTCGACACGGCCCTGGCCGGGAGCCACCCCATCGGCAGCAGCATCCAGGTGGATGAGAAGGCCGACCAGCTGGGCAGGAAGGTCTTGAGGCACCACAAGCTGCGCGTGGTGGGCACGGTCAGGTCGACCGAGATCCTGAGCAAGGTCAACATGGGCCCCTCCACAGCCGGATCCGGATCCCTGGACTCCTACGCCGTGACCACGCCCGGGGCCTTCGACTCGGACGAGTACATGATCGCCCGCCTGACCTTCAAGGACCTGGACCGGACCAGGGACCACTATTCCGACCGGTACATCCAGGCCCTGCAGACCCACAAGGACGATCTGAACAGGATCCTTTCAGGCCGCCCCACAGCGAGGCTGAACGCCATCAAGGCCCCCCTGAAGCAGAAGCTGGACCAGGGGCAGGCCCAGGTGGACCGGTCCAGAGCGGAACTGGAAGGGAACCGGCAGCAGCTGGACCAGGCCAGGAGGGATCTGGACCAGGGCGCCCAGGGCATCCAGTCCGCCAAGAACCAACTGGCCGCCAAGACGGTGCAGGCCCAGGCGGCCATCGACCAGGGACAGCAGGAGGTGGATCTGAGCTCGGCTGAGCTGGCCCGAAAGCAGAAGCAGTACCAGTCCTCCGCCAACCAGGTGGCCCAGGGCAGGCAGCAGGCCGATCAGGGTCAGCAGGCCATCGACCAGGGACAGGCCAAGCTTGATGGTTCCCGCCAGCAGCTGGAGGGCGGCAAGGCCCAGGCCGACCAAGCTGTAGCCCAGGCCCAGGCAGCGCAGAAGCAATGCAGACAGGGCATCGCACAGGTCACCGGCCTCATTCAGGCCATCGACGCCCAGCTGGCCGCCCCCGGGCTGACCCCCCAGCAGCAGGAGGAGCTCAACCGCCGAAAGACCGGGCTCCAGGCCCAACTGGCCGAGCTCAACCGGCAGTCGCCGCAGATCGATGCCCTGGCAGCCAAGGCCAAGGCGGGCCGAGATGCCTTCATGACCAACCAGTACACCCCCGGCATGGCCCAGATTGCGGCCAACCAGCAGACCCTGGACGCAAAGCGGCAGGAACTGACCCAGGCAAGAGCCAAAGTGGAAGAAGGCGAGCGCCAACTGGCCCAGGGCAAGGCCCAACTCGACCAAGGCTCAGCACAGCTGGCCCAGGGCAGGGCCAAGCTGGCCCAGGCCCGGCAGCAGCTGGCCGGCAGCCGTGCCTCAGCCCAGGGGCGGATCGACCAGGCCCAGGCCACCCTGGATCAGAAAACCGCGGAATACCGGACCAAACTGGACAAGTTCAAGAGGGAGAGCCCGGACGCCCAGAAGAGGATCGACGACTCCCAGAAGAAGCTGAACAAGGCGGCTGACCAGCTGAGCCGGCTGGAAAAGCCGGTCTACGCCCTGGACTCTCGTCGTGAGGCGCCCGGTTCGGAGGGCTACAAGGTTTACGCCTCCGTCTCATTCATCGTGGACTCGCTGGCCAAGGTCTTCCCCTACTTCATGTACCTGGTGGCTGCCCTGGTCACCTTCACGACCATGACGCGCTTTGTGGACGAGGAGCGGATCAACGCCGGAACGCTCAAGGCCCTGGGCTACAGGGACCGGGATGTCATGGCCAAGTTCCTGGTCTACGGCGGAGCGGCTTCGGCCCTGGGCGCCCTCCTGGGCATCATCGCCGGCCACACCCTGCTGCCCTGGATCGTCTACCAGGCCTATGTCCACGCCTTCGACATGCCGCCCATCCACTACGGCTTCCACCTGCCCATCACCCTTCTGGCCTGCCTGCTGGCCTTCCTGAGCGCCGTGGTCCCCGCCTTCCTGAGCGCCTGGCGGGAGCTGCGCGAGAAGCCGTCGGCCCTCCTCCTGCCCAAGCCGCCCAGCGCCGGTTCGAAGATCTTCCTGGAGCGCATACCCCTGATCTGGAACCGGCTCAGCTTCACCCACAAGGTCACCGCCCGGAACATCTTCCGCTACAAGCAACGGATGCTGATGACCATCTTCGGGGTCTGCGGTTCGGTGGCCCTCCTGATGGCCGGTTTCGGCGTGCAGGGGTCCATCTCCGCCATCAACGAGCACCAGTTCGGCCAGGTGATCCGCTACGACCTGATCGCCGCCGAGAACAGCCAGGCCACATCCGACCAGCGGCAATCCATCAAAAAACGGCTGGAAAAGCCCGATGTGAGCCGCTCCCTGAACGTGCGCTACGAGGAGATGAGCAAGACAGCCGGCCACAACGCCGACAAGCAGTCCATCACCATGATCGCGCCGGCCAGCGCCGAACATCTGGACGACTTCATCCGCATGGACACCCGGTCCGGGCACAAGCCCCTGAGTCTCAAGGGCGACGGCGTGATCCTCTCCGAAAGGATCGCCCAGCTGACAGGGACCAAGGTCGGCGACAGGATCACCCTGCAGGATTCAGGCGGCAGGGACAGGGCCATGCGGGTGGACGGCATCTGCGAGATGTATCTGGGGCACTTCGTCTTCATGAGCCCATCGGCCTACAGGACCGTCTTCCACCAGGACTTCTCGCCCAACGCCCATCTGGTCACCTTCAAGGACTCCAGCGCGGAGAACACCAGAAGGCAGGCCGCCTCCTTCATGCGGATCGACGGGATCCAGGGGGTGGTGCAGAACACGACCCTGATGAGCCAGATCGACACCGTGGTCAGGTCCCTGAACATGATCATGCAGGTGCTGATCATCGTGGCCACCCTGCTGGCCCTGGTCATCCTCTACAATCTGACCAACCTGAACGTGGAGGAGCGGATCCGCGAGCTGAGCACCATCAAGGTGCTGGGCTTCTACGACCGCGAGGTGACCATGTACATCTACCGGGAAACCATCCTTCTTTCAGCTATCGGCGTCCTGGCCGGGTACGGGTTCGGAGCCTGGCTGCACCGCTACATCATCACCACCGTTCCACCGGACAACGTCCTCTTTGACCCCTCCATCAGCTGGGTGGCCTTCGTTGTGCCTTTGGTCATGATTACGGTCATCACGGCCGGACTGGGCTGGATGGTCAACAACAAGCTCAAGCATGTGGATATGCTGGAGGCCCTCAAGTCGGTGGACTAGGCCATATCGGCATTTACCCATGCTGATGGCGTAAGCTGGCACTCCAAGAGTCCATGAGTCCATGCCATTAAAGCCATTGAGAATCCAGAAAGCGGAGGACGACGGTGCTGCAGATCGAACACATCTCTAAACAGTACAAAACGGGGGACTTCGTCCAGCAGGCCTTGAACGATGTCAGCGTCAACCTGCGCGACAACGAGTTCGTGGCCATCCTGGGCCCCTCCGGCTCCGGCAAGACCACCCTGCTCAACATCATCGGCGGGCTGGACCGCTATGACCAGGGCGACCTGATCATCAACGGCACCTCCACCAAAAAGTACAAGGACAGGGACTGGGACTCCTACCGCAACCACACCGTGGGCTTCGTCTTCCAGAGCTACAACCTGATCCCCCACCAGAGCATCCTGTCCAACGTGGAGCTGGCTCTGACCATCTCGGGCGTGCACCGGCAGGAGCGGCGCGAACGGGCCAGGCAAGCCCTGGAGCAGGTGGGGCTGGTCCAGCACGTGAACAAGCGGCCCAACCAGCTCTCGGGCGGGCAGATGCAGCGGGTGGCCATCGCCAGGGCTCTGGTCAACAACCCCCGCATCCTCCTGGCTGACGAGCCCACCGGAGCCCTGGACTCCGAGACCTCCATCCAGATCATGGACCTGCTCAAGGAGGTGGCCCAGGACCGGCTGGTGGTCATGGTCACCCACAACCCCGAGCTGGCCCACCAGTACGCCACCAGGATCGTGGAGCTGCACGACGGCTCGGTCATCAGCGACTCCGACCCCCTGCCCGACGACCAGGTGCCCATCCGCCGGGCCCGCCACCGCACCTTCGGCAAGGCCTCCATGGGGCTGCTGACCTCCCTGTCGCTGAGCTTCAACAATCTTCGGACCAAGAAAGCCCGGACAGCCCTGACATCCTTCGCTGGGTCCATCGGCATCATCGGCATCGCCCTGATCCTGTCGGTGTCCACCGGGGTCAACCGCTACATCGACAGAATACAGCGGGAGACCATGACCTCCTACCCCATCACCATTCAGCAGCAGTCCTTCGACCTGAACAAAATAGTGGACTCTGCCCAGGAAACCCAGAAAGAGGCCAAGGCCCACAAGGATCTCAAGGCCATTCAGCCGGACGACTCCAGCGTCAAGGGGGCCTCCAGCCTGACCAGCAGCATCACCCAGAACAACCTGACAGACTTCAAAAAATACTTGGACAATCCCAAGAGTGAAATCCACCAGTACGTAGGGTCCGTGGGCATCCAATACTCCTACGCCACCAAGTTCTCGGTCTTCGGGCACGATCCGGACGGCAAGCTGGTCTCTGCGGATAAGGTGACCATGGGCGGGCAGGACGATGCCAGCTCCACCGCCAGCCAGATGGCCACAGCCAACACCGACAGCGACATGGGCGATATCCAGTCCATGCAGATGTCCTACCTGACCGGCAAGACCGAGAAGAACAAGGCCCCGGAGATCTTCGGCGAGATCATGCCGGGGGCCGATGCCAAGACCACCATCAGCAAGGTGGTGACCGACAACTACCAGGTGGTGAACGGCACCTGGCCCAAGGCCAAGGACCAGGTGGTCCTGGTGCTGGACAAGAACAACCAGATGCCCGTCACCAGCCTCTACAAGCTGGGCATCCTCCCCTCCAGCCAGTACACCGACATGATGAACAAGCTCAACAGCGGCCAGGAGGTCAAGGTAGACACCAAGCCCATCGAATACGCCAAGGCCATGGACCAGAAACTCTCCCTGGTGCCCGCTGCTGACCAGTATGCCAAGGGGACCGACGGCCACTACCACTACATCGGCGACAACACCGACCAGATGACCAAGGCCGCCGACCAGGGCCTGCAGCTGCACATCGTCGGCATCGTCCGCCCCAACCAGGGGGCCAAGGCCACGCCACTCAAGGTCGGCGTCGGGTATACCCGCCAGCTGACCGACTACCTGATTGACCAGGCCAAGACCAGCCCCATCGTCACCGACCAGGAGGCCGACCAGGGCCACAGCGTCCTCAACGGGATGGCCTTCGCCCCTGCCGACGATGCCGCCAAGGCCAACGACGCCAAGGCCTACATCGCTTCCCTGGGCGTCAGCCAGAAGGCCAGCATGGCCCAGGAGATCATGAAGGGCTCGGCAGCCATGGCCGGCCAGGATGCCCAAGGTCTGGGTCAGAGCCGGGCCGGAGCCGCTGCGAGAGCCCAAGGTTCTGCGGGGATCCCCACGGGGGCCTCTGCCGAACAGCAGACGGCCCAGGCCTTCGACCAGTACATCGCCACCGCCCCGCAGGACGCCCTGGTCGCCATCTACAACCAGTATGTCTCCACCGGCACCTACGCCGACAACCTGAGCGACTTCGGCCTGATCTCCCGGGACGCCCCCTCCCGCATCAGCATCTACACGGACAGCTTCGAGAACAAGAATTCCGTGGGCGACTCCATCAAGCACTACAACGACAAGGCCGCGGAGAAGAACAGGATCGTCTATACCGACTACGTGGGCCTGATGATGAATTCAGTCACCACCATCATCAACGTCATCACCTACGTGCTGATAGCCTTCGTCGGGGTCTCGCTGGTGGTCTCCTCCATCATGATCGGCATCATCACCTACATATCGGTTCTGGAGCGGACCAAGGAGATCGGCATCCTGCGCGCCATGGGCGCCTCCAAGCGGAACGTCTCCAACGTCTTCAACGCCGAGACCGGCCTCATCGGACTTCTGGCAGGTCTGCTGGGAGTGGGCATCACCCTGCTGCTGATCATTCCGGCCAACAGCATCATGCACCACTTCATGGGGACCACCGAGGTGAACGCGGCCCTGCCTGCATCGGGCGGCGTGGCCCTGGTCATCCTGAGCGTGGTCCTGACCCTGATCGGCGGCCTGATCCCCTCACGGAAGGCGGCCAAGCAGGATCCCGCCACCGCCCTGCGCACCGAGTGAGGCTGAGCGACACTGGGTGACACTGGCAAAGAAGTGAATTCCCGCACAGTCGGGCCTTGGGGGCGGTCCCTCTTTACTCGGGAATGCCATAATGAACCCCGTGAATGAGCAATCCAATCAGATGACAGATCAACAGAAACGGCAGCCCCTCTTCCCCGGGCGGGCCTTCATCAGCACCGTCCTGGACGTGGTCGAGAGCAAGAAGACCATGAGCGGCGCCCTGACCGGCAAGTACATGCAACGAGCCACCATGGCCGGCCTCTTTGTGGGTATCTTCTTCACGGCCTACTTCGTCATCATGGGCCAGGCCGGCCAGAACCCCGCAGACCACGGCCTGATCCTGGCAGGCCGGGTCCTGGCGGCGACCACCTTCGGCTGGGCCCTGGTCCTGATCTACTACACCAACTCCGAACTGCTGACCTCCAACATGATGGTGGTCACCATAGGCGCCTATCACAAGCGCCTGGGCTGGCTGGCCTCCCTGCGGATCCTGGTCCTCTGCCTTCTGGGCAATCTGGCCGGAGCCCTGATCGTGGCCGTCATCCTGCGCTTCTCATCCATCGTCAGCGGCCCCACCCTGGACCAGATGCTGACGGCCGCGGCAACTAAGACCGGCTACGTCTCCGGCGGTCCCATGGGCTTCGCTGACCTGTTCGTGCGCGGCATCCTGTGCAACTTCTGCATCAACATCGCCATGCTCATGGTTTACAACGGCAAGCTTTCCAACGACTTCACCAAGTGCATCATCATGGTCGTGGCCGTCTTCGTCTTCGCCTTCTGCGGGTTCGAGCACTCGATAGCCGATTCGGCCCTCTTCCTCATCCTGGGCGTCTTCGGGCGGGTCAACGCCTGGAAGGCGATCCTGGTGGTCCTAGTGGCCATGCTGGGCAACTACATAGGCGGGGGCATCCTGATCGGCCTGAACTTCGCCACCATGAACGATGAGCGCCGGTTCAAGGCCTGACTAACCTTCCCGCCTGTTGCCGTCCCCCGCTCATCAGAAACCGCATACGTGCTTACGAGCCTGCGCAAAGACACCTACTCATGAAGAAACTCGAATATTTATATACAGGCAGAAAGCGGAGGTTCATGATGGGCGAGACTGAGACGGCAGCCAGCAAGTCCCTGGTGTATGAGTTCTACGACCAGGTCTTCAGCCGGGGAGATACCAGCAACCTCGACAGGTTCATGCGAAACGACTACATCCAGCACAACCTGGAAGACGTACAGTCCCGTAACGGCAACGGCATCTTCTGACCCCAGCGACATAAGAAAGGGCGTAAACAGACCGGGCAGGGAGACAACTGCAGCCGCTCCAGGACATGGATATCTCTTTTAAGTTGGGTCCAAAATCCTCCTAGATCATCCAGACACCTGCAGCGTTGATATGGTCAGCCAAGACTGATCCAGCTGCTTCCATACCGTTTTGCTGACCATATAATCGCAGTCTACGCGGCAATCCGTCTGTGTGAAAGAAACCCGCGCCCGCATTCATGGCCGCTTCACAATGGCCCGGGCCTCCCGGTCGTCTGGTGATCAACATTGACCGACCAGAGCCACACGGGAGGCCCGGAATCACCACCGTCCCAGACTTATGTATGCACGATGCCCTCCTTACAATTGGCACTCAAGCCCGATCGCCTGTCCGCACCTATTTGGTCTTGTCCGGTTACTCAAGCAGGTTGCGACGCAGGGCCTCCACCTGGTCTGATCCGAACCCTAGGGCCTGATGTGCATAGGCGAAGACATCACCATAGGCATCAATCATGAGCTGGCGGGCGTAGATCAGATATTCCTTCTTGACATAAAGCGCGACCGCCAGTGCATCCAACGAATCCTGGTCGAAGCCCTTGGCGCGGAATTGGTCCAGCAGCTGATTGTTGGCCGCAACCCTCTCCTCGTTGGTCTTCAGATAGTCCGCGAATATCTGGTCGTCGTCCACCTCCAGCAGCCAGAGCACCAGGGCCGCGGCGAACCCGGTCCTGTCCTTGCCGGCAAAGCAGTGGAAGAGAGTGGCCCCCTGTGTGTTGCCCACGACGATGCGCAGGAAGCGCCCAAAACCTTTCTGAGCGCCTGGATTCAGGACCATATCGTGGTAGGTGCCCAGCATATGGTCATTGACCCGATCGACCGAACCTATTGAGGCGAAGTCGTCCAAGCTGGTATTACGGGCACCGATCATACCCAGCAGATCGATGTTGGTAAAAGAGATGCCTTCGATTGAGTCGTCAGGACTCTCCTGTATCTCGAAGGGCCTACGGAAGTCCACGACCTCCGTCACCCGGTAACGGTTAACCAAATCCCTCTTGGTCTCCTCGTCCAGGCCGACCAGCTGCCCGGACCGGATGAACTTGTGCTGGCGGACCCGGCGGCCGTGGATGGTCCGCATGCCACCCAGATCCCGGAAATTGGTGATGTTCATCGACGACCTCCTCTAATACGTTTCTCTTCCATCAAGGCCACTAGGCCCAAAAGCACAACTGCACAGACAATGGCGATATACAGCACAATAAAAGTGTCGTTCCAACCATGCAGCACATGCCCCAGCACGGTCAGCCCATCGGACGAGGAATCTGCGATTTTAGCCAGCAGGACCTTGGCAGTGGAATCACCGAACAGATATGCGAATGCACCGACCATGCCGCCGGACAGCACATTTGCTCGCTTTGGAATTTGATTGAGCATGGAGATATTGATCAGCATCTGGGGTCCGAAAATGAACATACCCAAAAAGAACAGCGAAATATAAATGACCACAGGGGTGCGGCCCAGCTGGTAGCCTGCCATTCCGAGCGGCAGGCAGATGGCGCAAAGCGTGGATACAAGGGCGGGCCTGCCACCCAGGAAGTCAGACACCACGCCCCAGAGAAGGCATCCAATCAAAGCACCCATCTCGAAATAGAAGATGGTCCGTGCACCGACCTGATTGCTGAAATGCAGCTGCTCAGTCACGCGCAAAGGCGCCCAGTTGTCGATGCCGATGCGGATCAGATAGACGAAAACGTTGCTGACGCAAAGCACCCAAACCCAAGGGTTGGAAAGCAGGTACCGGCGGAAAATCTGCCAAGTGGTATCGTCATGCGACTCTTCGTCTTCCTGCTTGACAGGCTCATCGAAGATCGTCTCCGAGGGTTCCCACCCGAGGTCCTCAGGCCGGTTCTTGCCGACCAGAAAGCACATAATAGCAACAAGGAGCGCCACTATTCCCGGGACAATAAACATCCCGGCCACCTTTCCTCCAAAGAAGGTTTGGGCACACCAGATGGCGAATACTCCAGCCAAACCGCCACCGATATTGTGTGAAGCGTTCCAAACACCCAAATATCGGCCATAAGTCGTCTTCGTCGTCCAGTTAGAAATCACCGTGGCGCAGCTTGGGCCTCCGGCGCACTGAAAGATCCCGTTCAGGGCCCATAGAACGATCAACCACCCCATAGGCACATGACTCAGGGTGAACAGGAAACCAATGCAGATGACCGCGATAGACGAGCAGAAAAGCATAATCGATGCAATCTTCTTGTTGTCTTTGCCGGTGACTAGATATCCCACAACGATTTTTCCGATTCCATAGACAACAGAGAAAACAAAACCGATTACGCCCAACTGCTGGGTAGTAATGCCCAGCTGCTGTTTCATCAAAGGCTGCGCTGCTTTAAAATTATTCCGAACAAGGTACATGGTAATGTACAGAATGATTACCATCAGATATGGTTTCATGAACTCACGGAACCAGAGATGTCGTTGTTCAGCTACCGGTATGGTCGTCTTCGGCACATGTTTGTCCAAATGGATATCGAATATCCTGCCAGCCATCTAATACCTCCCTGTATATAGTGGACAACAGCTGACATTTTACTTATTTGCTTCAACGTTTTATGTATTGACACACATGGGTTTTGGGGCATCATCAAAAGTGCATTAAAAATATAGTTCGTGGATATGTTCCATTGAATGCACCAGGCCCTTCATCAATTGAACATAACCTCAAGATTTCTGGGCAACGTGCTGACTGCTGCACTAATCCCGATCAACGGCGTAAGTCACTGTTAATGGCTTTTTCAATATCGAATGAGCCGGAATATTAGTAAGTTGCTCCACGAAAGTTGTATTTTTATTGTCTATTGTGTCGTGAGAACACGAGCACGGATCGGATAAAGCTGACCTGCATACGCCTCGTGGGCTTACCACACCATGAAACATGCTGATAAAGCTAAAGTGCACTTACATATAGAGGCGCGGAGCGCAGACAAAGAGTGTTTTGTGGAGTGTATAGCCGGACATACAGTAAGGCCTCTGGTGACTGATGTCATCAGAGGCCTTTACTTTTAGGTGTTGTGGCGGCGGTGTGCTACTCTCCCACACTCTTCCGGGTGCAGTACCATTGCCGTGCTGGGTCTTAGCTTCCGGGTTCGGAATGGGACCGGGCGTCTCCCCCAGGCCATGACCGCCGCGAATCTTCAATTCTGCCGACCCTGCCGGGTCGGGGTCTCCTGGCGGCTTGGGGACCGGATGGTGGACGCGTGTTCCGATTGTCTGATCGCCTGTGCGTGTTCGTGCATATTGCCGCAGGCATGTGTTTCGCAGCAGGGTTGATGCCGCCGCCCCTCACGGGGGCGGGTGTGGTGTTGTCTTCGACCATTAGTGCCGGTCGGCTCCGCCCCTTGCGGGGTGTCCACGTCCGGTCTATCGACCATGTGTTCTGCATGGGGTCTTCAGAAGCCGCAAGGCTTCATGGAATCCTTATCTTGGAGGGGGCTTCCCGCTTAGATGCTTTCAGCGGTTATCCCATCCGAACGTAGCCAACCGGCCATGCCGCTGGCGCGACAACCGGCATACCAGAGGTTCGTCCACCCAGGTCCTCTCGTACTATGGGCAGGGCTCCTCAAGATTCCAACGAGCGCAGAGGATAGAGACCAAACTGTCTCACGACGTTCTGAACCCAGCTCGCGTGCCGCTTTAATCGGCGAACGGCCGAACCCTTGGGACCTGCTCCAGCCCCAGGATGCGACGAGCCGACATCGAGGTGCCAAACCATCCCGTCGATATGGACTCTTGGGGATGATCAGCCTGTTATCCCCGGGGTACCTTTTATCCGTTGAGCGATGCCGCGTCCGTACGCCGGCACCGGATCACTATCTCCGACTTTCGTCCCTGCTCGACCCGTCGGTCTCGCAGTCAAGCTCCCTTGTGCGATTGCACTCAACACCCGATTGCCAACCGGGCTGAGGGAACCCTTGGGCGCCTCCGTTACTCTTTGGGAGGCAACCGCCCCAGTTAAACTACCCGCCAGGCACTGTCCCTGGCCGGGATGACCGGCCGAGGTTAGAGGCCAGATGAGGACAGAGCGGTATTTCACATTCCGGCTCCACGGATGCTGGCGCACCCGCTTCGAAGCCTCCCGCCTATGCTACACAGTCCGCACCTAACGCCAATACCAAGGTATAGTAAAGGTCCCGGGGTCTTTTCGTCCTTCTGCGCTTAACGAGCATCTTTACTCGTACTGCAATTTCGCCGAGCTCCTGGTCGAGACAGTGGGGAAGTCGTTACGCCATTCGTGCAGGTCGGAACTTACCCGACAAGGAATTTCGCTACCTTAGGATGGTTATAGTTACCACCGCCGTTTACCGGGGCTTGAATTCACCGCTGCCCCCTCCGAAGAGGGATGACGGATCCTCTTAACCTTCCGGCACCGGGCAGGCGTCAGTGCATATACAGCGACTTACGTCTTCGCATGCACCTGTGTTTTTGGTAAACAGTCGCTACCCCCTGGTCTGTGCCGCCCCCACCGGCTCCGCGCGCAAGGCGCCTCACCGGCAGGGGCCTCCCTTATACCGAAGGCACGGGAGTGATTTGCCGAGTTCCTTGACCAGGATTCGCTCGATCGCTTTGGTATACTCTACCTGACCACCAGTGTCGGTTTAGGGTACGGGCGGCGCCACTCCTCACGCCGAAGCTTTTCTCGACGGAACGGCACACCGGATTCGGGGCACAAGGCCCCCCATCATCACACCTCGCGCTCATGCCGGGCGGATTTGCCTGCCCGACGCGCCGCATGCTTGACCACGGATAACCACCACCGCGGCCCGGCTCCCGTTCCGTGTCACTCCCGCGCTACCCGCCACGCATCCACACGCCGGTCCCATGCCATCGGACGGCCCGAAGGCCATCGCCCGACACAGGTAAGGGCACGCTTCCGCGTCTTGGATTGGACGGCTTGACGCCGGTAGGAGAATATCGACTCCTTCATCCATTCGACTACGCCTGTCGGCCTCGCCTTAGGACCCGACTCACCCGGGGACGACGAACGTGGCCCCGGAACCCTTGGTCATCCAGCGGGCGGGATTCTCACCCGCCTCTCGCTACTCATGTCTGCATTCTCACTTCCACACGGTCCACGGCCGGCTCACGCCGCCGCTTCGCCCCATGCGGAACGCTCTCCTACCCAGCACAGCAAACTGCGCTGCCGCGTCTTCGGTGGCGTGCTTGAGCCCCGCTACATTATCGGCGCGGAACCACTAGACCAGTGAGCTGTTACGCACTCTTTCAAGGATGGCTGCTTCTGAGCCAACCTCCTGGCTGTCTATGCGACTCCACATCCTTTCCCACTTAGCACGCGCTTAGGGACCTTAGACGACGATCTGGGCTGTCTCCCTCTCGACGACGGAGCTTATCCCCCGCCGACTCACTGCCGCGATACACCTCTCACGTATTCGGAGTTTGGCTGCTGTCGGTACCCGATACGGGCCCTCAAGCATCCAGTAGCTCTACCCCATGGAGGCACTCACGCGACGCTGCACCGAAATGCATTTCGGAGAGAACCAGCTATCACGGAATTTGATTGGCCTTTCACCCCTAGCCCCAGGTCATCGGCCCGGTTTTCAACCCAGGTCCGTTCGGTCCTCCACGCGGTCTTACCCGCGCTTCAACCTGCCCAGGGCTAGATCATCCCGCTTCGGGTCCAGGACACGCGACTGGAACGCCCTTATCGGACTCGCTTTCGCTACGGCTGCCCCACACGGGTTAGCCTCGCCACGCACCACTGACTCGCAGACTCATTTTTCGATAGGCACGCCGTCACCCCGAAAGGCTCCGACGGATTGTAGGCACACGGTTTCAGAAACTCTTTCACTCCCCTCCCGGGGTGCTTTTCACCTTTCCCTCACGGTACTCGTACGCTATCGGTCAGACAGGAATATTCAGGCTTACCCCACGGTCGGGGCCGATTCACACGGGATTCCACGAGTCCCGCGCTACTTGGGAACAAGAACCGGCAGGCGGCGCGCCTTCGGCTACGGGGCCATCACCCTCTACGGCCGGGAATTCAATCCCGTTCGCCTCACACGCCGCTTTATCACTGCCGCCGGGCCCGTCGGAGCCCGGACGCCAAGTCCCACAACACCCATGCCGCAACCCCCGACGGGTCTCACACGGCACCGGTTTGGCCATCATCCGCTTTCGCTCGCCACTACTCACGGAATATCCTTTCCTGCAGGTACTGAGATGTTTCACTTCCCTGCGTACCCCCCGCACGAATGCGGTGCCGGCCCATAACAGCCGGCGGGTTACCCCATTCGGACACCCTCGGATCAAAGCCCTGTCGGCGGCTCCCCGAGGCCTATCGCGGCCCCACGCGTCCTTCATCGGTCCTGTCTGCCAAGGCATCCACCATGCGCCCTTGCCGACAACACGGCCACAGGCCATGCCACGACAACAACAACTGCGAACTGCCAGACGACAAATCATCACACTAAACGATCACAAAACGATCGACCCGAACCCACCAAACATGGGCTCGGACGAAACAATACAGCAGACAGCCAGCCCGAAAAGCCAGCCATCCGCTCGCGTCCACTATCCAGTTCTCAAGCCACCAGCGCGCCGCCAAGACCCGCCACAGGGCAACACCCCATGCAGGAACCCGACGGGCGGCAGGAACACCACCCAAAACAAGGTGGCGGTCCGGGAACCCAACAGCGCATCCATGCCACAGCCTTCCGACCGTTCCACGCCAGCACGCCCACGCCATCCGACCAACCGGCCGGACCCATGGACACGACCCCACGACCCATAAACAGGCGGGGGATTTCACTCATATCTCCGTAGAAAGGAGGTGATCCAGCCGCACCTTCCGGTACGGCTACCTTGTTACGACTTAGTCCCAATCGCGGACCTCACCTTAGACGGCTCCCCCCCAAACGGGTTGGGCCACCGGCTTCGGGTGCTGCCCACTTTCATGACTTGACGGGCGGTGTGTACAAGGCCCGGGAACGCATTCACCGCGGCGTTGCTGATCCGCGATTACTAGCGACTCCGCCTTCACGGAGCCGGGTTGCAGGCTCCGATCCGAACTGAGACCGGTTTTCAGGGATCCGCTCCATGTCACCATGTCGCATCCCGTTGTACCGGCCATTGTAGCATGCGTGAAGCCCTGGACGTAAGGGGCATGATGATCTGACGTCATCCCCACCTTCCTCCGGGTTAACCCCGGCGGTCCCCCGTGAGTTCCCACCATAACGTGCTGGCAACACGAGGCGAGGGTTGCGCTCGTTGCGGGACTTGACCCAACATCTCACGACACGAGCTGACGACGACCATGCACCACCTGTGAACCGGCCCCGAAGGGAAGCCGCGTCTCCGCGGCCGTCCGGCACATGTCAAGCCCAGGTAAGGTTCTTCGCGTTGCATCGAATTAATCCGCATGCTCCGCCGCTTGTGCGGGCCCCCGTCAATTTCTTTGAGTTTTAGCCTTGCGGCCGTACTCCCCAGGCGGGATGCTTAACGCGTTAGCTCCGACACGGAACCCGTGGAACGGGCCCCACATCCAGCATCCACCGTTTACGGCGTGGACTACCAGGGTATCTAATCCTGTTCGCTCCCCACGCTTTCGCTCCTCAGCGTCAGTGACGGCCCAGAGACCTGCCTTCGCCATCGGTGTTCTTCCCGATATCTACACATTCCACCGTTACACCGGGAATTCCAGTCTCCCCTACCGCACTCCAGTCCGCCCGTACCCGGCGCCGATCCACCGTTAAGCGATGGACTTTCACACCAGACGCGACGAACCGCCTACGAGCTCTTTACGCCCAATAAATCCGGATAACGCTTGCACCCTACGTATTACCGCGGCTGCTGGCACGTAGTTAGCCGGTGCTTATTCGAAAGGTACACTCACTCTCGCTTGCTCCCAATCAAAAGCGGTTTACAACCCGAAGGCCGTCATCCCGCACGCGGCGTCGCTGCATCAGGCTTTCGCCCATTGTGCAATATTCCCCACTGCTGCCTCCCGTAGGAGTCTGGGCCGTATCTCAGTCCCAATGTGGCCGGTCGCCCTCTCAGGCCGGCTACCCGTCGAAGCCTTGGCAGGCCATCACCCCGCCAACAAGCTGATAGGACGCGACCCCATCCCATGCCGGTAAACCCTTTCCCGCACCATCATGCGATGATGCGGAGCATCCGGCATTACCACCCGTTTCCAGGAGCTATTCCGAAGCACGGGGCAGGTTGGTCACGCATTACTCACCCGTTCGCCACTCTCACCGCCAAGCAAGCTTGGCGGATCCCGTTCGACTTGCATGTGTTAAGCACGCCGCCAGCGTTCATCCTGAGCCAGAATCAAACCCTCCACAAAAAACCATGAAGAAGCCGAAACGACTCTCATAATAAATTGACGGGCCAGCTTCCATAAGGAGGAAACCAACCCACGAAAAACCCCGACACCCCTCACAACGCTCCCACGTACCCGACAACAGCCGGGCGGGCATCGGACTGGCAATCAAAAAGCTATAAGTAGCACAAACACGCTCTTGAGTTCTCAAACCACCACCACACCAACAGCTCCAAGCCCTCCGAAGAGTTCTCATCACTGCCGGGCAGCAAGAAGTAAACTTACACGAGTTTGGGTTGACCCGCAAATTGGCATACTGAAATTACGGTGGAACCCAATGATTTCGCGGTTTCTACGGCGTGTCGGTTTTTGCCGACCAAGCCCCGCTCAATTGGCCTTCACCTATCCAGGAGCCCCGCGCACTCTTCAGCGAGGCTCAAACCAATATCTTCAATGACTCATATTAGTAGATTCGGTTCTTCGCAAGAGGTATTTCCACCATGCGGATGGGTGCGTGCAGCCAGGCTGCAGTTCCTTCTTACACAGGCGCTACAAGCAGAGGGCTTTAACCGTTGCTGCGAACCGTTCTGGCTCATCCCACTGTGGGCAGTGCCCTGACCGGTCAAATCGGATGAACCGATGCGTGCTCTTCAGCCCATCAGCAAACCGCTCAACCAGACTGCCTGGCAGATGACGGTCATACTTGCCGCTGATGAAATAAACAGGGGCCCCGAAAGAGGTCTGCCCGTTGAAATCGACCTGCTCCAGCTCGGCGTCCAAGCGCGCCCGGGACTGAGCCACCCCCTTGACATGGTTGAGCAGACGCGACCAGTTGTAGCAGGGCGAGCGCAGGTAGGTCATGATCCGTCCCAGAGATCCGAACAGCATGGCAACCCCGCCACGAGACAGCAGCTCATCGATCATCAGCACCATGTCGGCAGCCCCGCTCTCCTTGCTGACGATCGCACCAAGCCGGGAGCCCAAACTCTGTTGCCCCCAATGCCGTCTTAGCCGAAGAGCGGCGCGCATGCTGACGACCTGCCCAAGGCCGATGTAGCAGCGAACGAGCGAGGGATACCGCTTCACCATCTCCAGTCCCAGGACGCTGCCCCATGAATGACCGACGAGGATGAGGGAATCCTGCCCGTAGGCGCGAAGAAGCTGTAGCACGAACTGGTGAACATCCTCAACCATCGAATCGATGGTCACTACCTCGCCAGGCGCAAAAGGATGGTAGGACAGTCCACTGCCTCGCTGATCCAGGTTGATGAAGCGGAAATCGCGCTCCAAGGCCGCGTTGTAGCGCATGGTCAGCGGAATGCAGGCATCACCCGGACCACCATGGAGGTAAAGAATGATAGGAGCACGAGGAGGTGCCGGATTCATCGAGAAAACAAAGCGCGCACCATTGATCCGCGTCCTATATGGGCGAGAGCGACTGGGAACTACGTCGGCACGACTAGTCATATAGTCATTTTATCTGTCTCCTTATCTATCTCTCGCCTTATGGCTGCACACTGGCACTCCCTCCCTCTAGGTGCGGAACCAGAAACATTCAATTGCGATAAAATCCGTTTCTTTAAGGGTCTCCCGGCATCATCGCCATCCTGAACGACTCCGTTCTGGCAGTTTGCCGTTCGCTGTAAAAGCAAGCTGCTCCGTATGTGTCCTGCCAAGCCAAACCAGATGAGGACCAGTCCTCATCACACGCAAATACACACCGCAAAACAAGTCAGGTTATGCGGCAAATTTGACAGTTCGCGCATACGCAGCCGCAGAAACACGTAGTAAATGATTAACTGAAACCGTGGCATAAAGGCGTGTCGATGCAGCTGAAGGTCGCTCGCCCACCCAGGAGGCGGACCACAGTTCAAATGCTCCGTCTGCTGCGTGACCGGTCCATAGTCGTGACCGGGTGAAGCTTCGGCAGAGAACAGAGGAAAGTAGCGAACATGTTCAGTGTCAATCTGAGCGATGTGGTCGCCGTACTCAAGTCGCTGATACCCCAGCTGGTGGTCATCGGCGTCTTTCTGGTACTGGCCCTGCTGATCACGATCGCCGTGAACAAGCACACCGTCAAAAACGTAGCCAACCGAAAGATGATTCACTCCCAGTCCTGGCTGGTGGCCTTCGTGGCTGTCGTCGCAGCCCTGGCGACCATGCTCCTGGGACCCTTGTCCAACCTGATCACCAAGTCCACCAGCAAGCACGAGCTGCAGCCGGCGACCGTTACCGCAGCCCGGAACCTGGCCAAGGACATCCAGCGTGAGTCCGTCACCATGCTGCAGAATTCAGACGGGACGCTCCCCCTGAAGTCCGACAAGGTCAATGTCTTCGGCTGGGCCTCGACTAACCCCGTCTACGGCGGCACAGGCTCCGGCTCCATGTCGGCTGACAACCCCACCACCAGCCTGCTCGACGGCATCTCCTCAGCCGGTCTGAAGACCAACAAGGAATTGAGCGACTTCTATACCAAGTACCGTGCGGACCGCCCCAAGGTCGAGATGTTCGCCCAGGATTGGACCCTGCCCGAGCCCACGGCCGACAAGTACACCAGCAAGCTCATGGATGACGCCAAGCAGTTCTCCGACACCGCTGTAGTGGTCATCGGCCGAGTGGGCGGCGAGGGCGCCGACCTGCCGAAGGACATGAAGGCCAAGGACATCACCTATCACGACAACGACAAGGCCAACCCGGACTTCAAGCAGGGCCAGAGCTTCCTGGAGCTGTCCAAGCCCGAGAGCGACATGATCGCCAAGGTCACCAGCTCCTTCGACAAGGTGGTTCTGGTCTACAACGGCGCCAACACCTTCAACCTGAACTTCGTGGGTCAATACCCTCAGATCAAGTCCGTCCTCTGGTGCCCGCCCCCGGGCCAGGCCGGCTTCACCGCCCTGGGCGAGGTCCTGAAAGGCAAGGTCAACCCCTCGGGCAAGACCTCCGACACCTTCGTGCGCGATCTGACCAAGACGCCGACCTACAACAACTTCGGCTCATTCACCTACACCAATATGGACGACCACAAGGCCACCTTCACCGGGTTCACCGGCAAGCCCGAAACCAGTACGCCTACCTTCGTGGACTACAACGAGGGCATTTACGTGGGCTACCGCTTCTGGGAGACTGCAGCCAAGGAAGGCCTGATCAACTACGACCAGATGGTCCAGTACCCCTTCGGATACGGCCTGTCATACACCGCCTTCAGCCAGAAGATGGGACCGATCCATCATGCTGACGGGAAGATCTCCTTCGATGTGACCGTCACCAACACCGGCGCCAAGGCCGGCCGCGACACGGTCCAGACCTACTTCGAGCCTCCCTACACCAACGGGGGCATCGAGAAGGCCAGCGCCAACCTGATCTCCTTCAAGAAGACCAGGATCCTGGATCCCGGCAAGAGCCAGACCATCCCGGTGAGCTTCAAGGACGAGGACATGGCCTCCTATGATGCCGACCATGCCAAGGCCTACGTGCTGGACCAGGGCGACTACGGCATCTCCATCCGTTCCGACTCCCACCGTCCGATCCAGTCCGACACGGTCAACATCGCCCATACGGTCACCTATGACAAGAGCAATCCCCGCTCCGTCGACAAGGTCGCGGCCACCAACAGGTTCGACGATGCCAAGGGCACGGTGACCTATCTGTCCAGGGCCAACCACTTCGCCAACTATGCTGATGCTGTGGCGGCACCCAAGAGCACCGAGATGCCCGAGGAGGCCAAGGCCCACTTCTACAACAACAGCAACTACGACCCCAAGAAGTTCGACAAAGACAGTGACAAGATGCCCACGACAGGCGCCAAGAACAACGTCAAGCTCTACCAGCTGCGTGACAAGAAGTACGACGACCCCATGTGGGACAAGCTGCTGGACCAGCTCAGCGTCAAGGATATGGACAGCCTGATCGCCATGAGCGGCTATGGTACCCAGGCCGTCAAGGGCATCGGCAAGATCGAGCTCACCGACGCCGATGGCCCCGCCGCCCTGAACAACAACTTCACCAAGGTCGGATCCCTGGGCTTCCCCTCATCCACCTCCCTGGCCTGCACCTGGAACCCCGGTCTGGCCACCCGCTACGGCGAGATGATCGGCACCATGGCCCATGACATGGATGTCTCCGGCTGGTATGCGCCAGCTTTCAACATCCACCGCAGCGCCTTCTCCGGACGTAACTTCGAGTACTTCTCCGAAGACCCCGAAATCAATGCGGTCATGGGATCCAACGAGGTCGCGGCAGCCAGGTCCAAGGGCGTCTACGCCTTCATGAAGCACTTCGCCATGAACGACCAGGAGACCAACCGTACCAACATGCTGGCCACCTGGGCCAACGAGCAGACCATCCGCGAGATCTACCTGAAGCCATTCCAGGCTGCTGTAGTCAAGGGCGGCGCCCAGGCTGCCATGAGCTCCTTCAACTACATCGGCACCACCTACGTGGCCGCCTATGCGCCGCTGATGCAGGATGTGCTGCGCGGTGAGTGGGGCTTCCGCGGCATGGTTCTGACCGACTACTTCGGCGTCTATGGTTACCAGAACGCCGACCAGTTGATCCGCAACGGGAACGACGCCATGCTGGCCACCACCGAGGTGACCAACCACGTCAAGGACAAGAGCGCCACCTCGGTCAAGGCCATGCGCCAGGCCAGCCACAACATCCTCTATACGGTCGTGCACGGCTACAAGTACGCCAATGGCGACCCCAAGGTGCAGACCCCGGCCTGGCAGATCGCCCTCTATGTGGCACTGGTTGTGCTGGCCCTGATCTTCCTGGCCTTGGAGTACCTGGCCTTCAGAAGGTTCAAGGCACGGCGCAGCGCTGTCGACGTGGGCACCCTGAGCGATCTGGCGGACGACGCCCGGCAGACCCGCGCCCAGGATCCGGCCAGCATGGAGACCACGCCGTCCGAGGACAGCTCCGACCAAGGGCCGACGGCCTGATCCTCCATCTCTGTTGATTTGCTCCTTGGCAGACGGACCTATGCACCGTCCGCCAAGGAGCGGATCGACACACCCGTTGGCGCCCAGGCAGCATTCATGCCAGGAAAACAACAGGTTATGCAACCCGCCCGAGCAGGCCTCGGCAGTCGGGGAATAATGAAATTCAGTACCAGTCCGAGGCCGATTGTGGAAGCAACGAGGGTTCCCGCAGCAGGATCGGCCCCCGTCACAGAGAGGGAACACTATGGAAGTCAAGGATCTGACAGTTCTGGAACGGGCATCGCTGCTCTCCGGAAAATCCACCTGGGCGACCCGTGCCTTGAAGAGGGCGGGCATCCCGAGCATGGTCCTGAGCGACGGACCGCACGGTCTGCGCCGCCAGACCGGATCAGGGGACAACCTGGGCATGGGCAAGTCCAAGCCCGCCACCTGCTTCCCCACAGCCGGCACGGTGGCCTGCTCATGGGACCCGGAGCTGGCCAAAACCATGGGCCAGGCGCTGGGCAACGAGGCCAGGAGCCTGGGCGTCAACATGGTCCTGGGTCCGGGCATGAACATCAAGCGCAATCCCCTGTGCGGCAGAAACTTTGAATACTATTCCGAAGACCCCCAGGTGGCCGGTCACATGGCTGCAGGCCTGATCGAGGGCATCCAGTCCCAGGGCGTGGCCGCCACCCCCAAGCATTTCGCCATGAACAGCCAGGAGCTGCGCCGTCAGGCATCCGACTCCGTGGTGGACGAGCGCACCATGCGCGAACTCTATCTGACCGGATTCGAGATTGCTGTGCGCCAGGCCCACCCCTGGGCCATCATGACCTCATACAACATGGTCAACGGCACCTATGCCAACGAGAATCCCCACCTGCTCAAGGACATCCTGCGCAAAGAGTGGGGCTTCGACGGCATGGTGGTCTCGGATTGGGGCGGCTCCAACAGCGCGGTCGCCGCAGCCGCCAATGGCTCCTCCCTGGAGATGCCCCAGGCCGGATATGACTCCGTCCGACAGGTCGCCAAGGCCGTGCAGGAGGGCCGCCTGGACGAAGCCGACCTAAACGCCCGGGCCGAAGAGGTGGCACGGCTGGCCAAGCTGACCTACCACTCTGACATGGACCCCGATGGGAACCTGACCGCAGACCAGATACGGGACCATCATCAGGTGGCGAGGAGCATCGCCGAGGGATCCGCCGTCCTTCTGGTCAACCGGGAGGGACGCCTGCCACTGGCCGCCGGCACCCGGGTCGCCCTGGTCGGGGATATGGCCAAAACCGCAAGGTTCCAAGGATCCGGATCCTCAAAGGTCAACGCAGCCAAGCAGGAGAGCATGCTGGACCTGCTCAGGCAGGGCAACGGCGACGGACTGGAGCTGGCCTCCTACAGCCAGGGCTACGAACGCCATGGCGAGAAAAACCGGTCTTTGATCGACCAGGCCGTGGCTGCGGCTGGCCAGGCTGACGTGATTGTCGCCTGCGTGGGCCTGGATGAGCGCAGTGAATCCGAGGGTCTGGACCGTTCCCATATGGACATTCCCGGCAACCAGGTCGACCTGATCAAGGCGCTGGGTGCGACGGACAAGCCCCTGGTGGTCGTCCTGGTGGCGGGCTCCCCCGTCACCACCGACTGGATCGACCAGTGCGATGCCGTCCTCTACATAGGACTGTCCGGACAGGCTGGAGCCTCAGCCACCCTGAACATCCTGACCGGCCGGGTCAACCCCTCCGGCCACCTGGCGGAAACCTGGCCCAAGTCCTATGCCGACTGCCCCAGCGCCGACTGGTACCCCGACCCCGCGCACGAGTCCATCTACCGGGAGGGCCCCTTCGTCGGCTACCGCTACTACCTGACCGCCGACGTGGAGGAACGCTTCCCCTTCGGATACGGCCTGTCTTATGCACACTTCGCCTACGCCGATCTGACCGTGGACGACAAGGGAGTCACCTTCACCCTGACCAACGACTCAGACAGGCAGGGGGCCACTGTTCCCCAGCTCTACGTCCAGGCGCCCAAGGGTGGCGTGCTCAGGCCAGTCCGCGAACTGAAGGGCTTCAAAAAGGTCAGCCTGGAGGCCGGCCAGTCAACCCAGGTCCGCATCGACTTCGACCAGACGACCTTCCGGCACTTCGATACGGCCAGCAACTCCTGGCAGGTCGAGTCCGGCGACTGGACCATCATGATCGGATCCGACGCACGCAAGATGGAGCTGAGCGGGCACCTGAGAGTCCAAGGCACCGTCGATCCGCAGAGTCCCGACCCTGCCTTGGGCGCCTACCTGACCGGCCGGGTCAAGGAAGTAGACGATGCCGCTGTGACAGCGCTCTTCGGCCACCCAGTGGTCCGACAGGGCGCCGTCAGCACCTTCGGCGCCAATGATCCGCTCTCGTCCTGGAAGGACTCAAGAAGCGCCCTGGCCAGGTTCGTGGCCAACTTCCTAGCCAAGAGCGAGAGCCGCCACGAGGCCAAGACCGGCAACCCCGACCTGAACACCCTCTTCCTGCTCAACATGCCTCCCAGGGCCATGGCCAAGATGACCAACGGGCTGATTGACACGGCCATGGTCGAAGCCATCGTCCGCATCCCCAACGGCCACCTATGGAGGGGGCTGGGCGGATTCATCGCCGGATTCTTCAGGAACATGTCCGCCAACCGCAGGACCGGAAAGGAGCTCAATCATGAGTGATCAGCACAGCCAGCAGGCCGGACAGCCGGCCCAGGGGAAAGCGACAACAGCCTCACAGTGGGCGATCGTGCGCTGGTGGCGGCGGTTCAGCGACCGGCACACCACCCTGGCCCAGTTCATCGTCTTCTTCATCCTGTCCAACGGGGTCACCGTCCTGCAGCTGGTGCTCATGCCCGTGCTCAAGGCCATCTTCAACGGCACCTCCCTAGTGGGCACCAACTTCCAGATCTGGCGCATGGGGACCGTCGGCGGCAAGCCCTACTACCTGTTCGACTACGCGGCCGGGTCCATCGGCCACGGCGGCGGGGGCGGCCTGGCCTACTTCCTTGCGGTGGAGATCACCCTGCTGATCGCCCAGATCATCAACTTCTTCCTCCAGCGCAACATCACCTTCAAGTCCAACTCCTCGGTCTGGAAAGCGGCCTTCTGGTACCTGGTGGCCTACGTGATCATCACCATCATAGCGGCGGCGCTGCAGGGCTGGTACAAGGATCCCATATACGGCTTCTTCCAGCACACCCTGAACTGGGGCAGCCTGGGGACCACCATTGCTGATCTGGTCACTATGATCATCAACTCGGCCATCTCCTTCTGGGTCTTCTTCCCCATCTTCAAGGTCATCTTCCGTCAGGAGCCCACCGAATCCGAGGCGAGCGCCCAGTAAAATTCCGGCCCCACTCCCCCGGCCGCCAATGAACCGGCATGCATCGGCAGCCAGAGGGGCGGGGCCTTTTCCTCAAACCCATCATGTACAGTGGTCGCATACAACGGCCGCCGACGGGATTACGGCAACCCCGCCGACATGCCCGCCGACCCATTCTTTTGCGAAGTGATCGTTCATGACAGTTGACCGACCGGCCTCTACGAGCCCGCCCGTTCTCACCTTCATCGTCCCCGCCTACAACATGGCCCAGCATCTGCCGACCTGCCTGGATTCGCTCCTGAGCCGGGAGGGGGAGGACCTGGAGGTCATCGTGGTCGATGACGGATCCACCGATGCCACAGCGCAGGTAGTGCAGTCATATCAGGCACGCCATCCGCACACTGTCCGTCTGATCAGCCAGACCAACAAGGGCCACGGCGGCGCGGTCAACACCGGCCTGGCAGCCGCCCGGGGCCGCTATGTCAAGGTGGTCGACGCCGACGACTGGGTGGACCCGACTTCCCTGAGTCTGGTCCTGGACCAGCTGCGCGACCAGTCACAACGTACGAATCCGGTGGACATGGTGGTCACCAACTACGTCTACGAAAAGGAAGGCCGCAGACATAAGCGGGTCATCAACTTCCGCAGCGTCATGGATCCGGGACGGGTGCTGGACTGGAACCATCTGCGGCGGTTCGGGCTGGCCCAGTACATGATCATGCATGCCCTGATCCTGCGCACCGAGGTGCTCCGCCAGGCTCACACCCATCTGCCCGAGCACACCTATTACGTGGACTTCATCTACTCCTATCAGCCCCTGCCCTGGGTGCACACCCTGCTCTACCTGGACACGAATTTCTACCGCTATCACACCGGCCGTCAAGGCCAGTCAGTGCAGACCTCGATCATGATCGCCCGGGTCTCGCAACTGCTGCTGGTCAACGGGCTCATGGCGGATTCCACGCCTGACCCGGGGACGGTTCCCCGTGGACTTTATCGTTATATGATCCACTATCTGTCCATTAACTGCGTGGTGACCTCGGTCTTCCTGATTCTTTCACGCAAGCCCAGCAACTACCGGAACAAGGACATGCTCTGGCGAAGGCTGGAGCACCGCTCCCCCGTCATCGCCTCCGACGTGCGCTCCACCCTGCTCTGCAGGATGATCAACATGCCGGGCAGGCCGGGCCGCTTGGCCATCCGGCTGGGTTACAAGGCCGCCGAAGCCGCCATGGGCTTCAACTGATCGCCCACCCGCGGCAGGAGCACGCAGAGGCTGAACCAGTGATGCTCGGTGCGCAGGGTCATCTCGCCCTGGTAGCGATGGGCTATGTGCCGGATGGATTTGACCCCGTAGCCATGCAGGCCATCCTCAGTCCTGGTCTTGGTGGTGGCCAGCTCGCCATTGCCCTTCCAATTCAGAGGCGATACAAAATAGTTTTCAATGCGAATCACCACGAATTGTCCCCGTGCATACAGGGCCACCTTGATCAGGCGGCGGTCGGATTCCTTGACCTTCCTCAAAGCCTCAATGGCGTTGTCCAAGGCGTTGCCGAAGAGGGTGGAGATGTCCATTGGAGACATCCCCTCCAAGAGGGAGCCGTCGGCCACCATGGTCAGGGTGATCCCCTCTTCGGAGCATATGCGCTCCTTGGTTGACATGACCACGTCCAGGATGGGGTTGCCGGTGTGCTGCTGCGACCCATACCG
Source organism: Bifidobacterium asteroides (assembly GCF_030758775.1). Taxonomy (NCBI): domain Bacteria; kingdom Bacillati; phylum Actinomycetota; class Actinomycetes; order Bifidobacteriales; family Bifidobacteriaceae; genus Bifidobacterium; species Bifidobacterium asteroides. The sequence continues at coordinate 14,734 of NZ_CP132384.1, read as the reverse complement.
TCCGACTGCAGCCTCCAGCTCCTCGAAATCCTGGGACTTGCGCTCAGGGTCCATCTGCGAGCGCAGGGCGGCGATCTGATGCTTGAGGTCGTGGGCGAGCCTGCCCATGGCCTCCAGATTTTCCTTGGACCGCATGTACTCCCGATGCTGGCTGTAAGCCCGGGCGTTGATGGAGGCCAGCTCGGCGCTGGTATGGCTCTCCCGCAGCTGTTCCTGCTGGGCGTAGAGCATGGCGAAGCCGCACAGGTCCACCAGGGTACGGATGTAGAAGACCTCCAGGCCGACCCGACCGGAGAAGGGGGTGTTGGTGGAAACGAAACTCAGGTTGGACATGGCGAAGGTAACCACAGCGATGACTGCGGCTATGAAGACGCTGCGTCCTGGCACAGAAGGCTGGGCATCGGCGAAGTTGCGCCGTTCCGCCACCCAGGCCAGCAGTCCTACACCGCCATAAATCAGCACCAGCAGGATCAAGGAGGCCGGGTCGTACAGGCTGTGGCTGGAAGGACGCATGAAGGAGTCCAGCTGCCAGTGCAGGGAGGCAACCAGCTCGGCCAGGACGAAGGCACGGGCCAGCAGATAGGCCCCGTCCAGCGCCCTCAACCCCGAAGCCAGCATGATGATGGCATACATGCAGGCCACGGCCAGGCACATGCTGATGATCCAGAAGGCGATAGGCAGGGTGCCGGCCCAATATTGGACCCCGATGAGCACAGCCAGACCGGGCAGAAGCACAGCCACCATTCTTAGGCGTGAGGTCCTTGCCCCAATAGCCAATAGATAGACCAGGCAACCCAGCCACTCGCTGATGGCTGTATAGAGTCGGGGGATGTCGGGCAGGGCATTGAGGATGTGGGTGCTGGTCATGGCCGACCTGCCACATAGGCGGTCAGAGCCGTCATGAAGGCCGTTCTTGCGGGGTCGGCTGACCCGCAGCCGCTGGCCGGTAGACATGATGCAGTCCTGGTCCTCCATGCCCATCACATGGGCTAGGTTGACCAGGTAACAGGAGTTGGAGCGGAAGAACCCTCGCTGGTCCAGCTGGCCCTCCAGGCTTTTCAGCGTGCTGTTCGTGGTCAGTGAGGAATCCAAGGTGTGGATGACGCTGCTGTGGCGGACGGATTCGATGAAGACGATGTCCTTGAGGGGGATCCTGGTGGATCGGGCACCCTCGGTGATCAGGATGGACAGGTCCACGCGACCGCGCACCTGGGCGATGGATCGGTCCAGCTCCTGGGAGAAGGCGAACCAGGGCAGGGGCTTGAGCAGGTAGGAGAGAGCGCCCACCTCATAGCCGTTGATGGCGTACTGGGGGGCGGAGGTGATGAAAACGATGACCACCGACTCGTCACGGGCTCTTACCCTGCGGGCCACTTCGATTCCGTCCATGGGGGTCATCTGAATGTCCAGAAGGAGGATGTCATAGACGGGTCGATAGCCATCCGCAAAAGCCTTGCCATCGGTGAAGACGCTGACCGTCAGTTCTTCCTGACGTTCCTTGCGGTAGCGGCTCAGGTAATTGACCATGGTCCGACAGCTGATGGAATCATCATCCACCACTGCGATTCTGATCATCCTGGCACACACTCCTTACCCCGTCGGCCAAGGACCCATGGCCGCCGTTATCACCGTTCTTCAATGATATCGGAGATGTCCGCAAGGCAGACCCCGCTTGCCTGAAGCCGAACGCCGACAAACAGGGGTTGGTTTGGAAAAAGCAAACAAGTTTGAACCACTCGTTTTTTTACGCTGCGAATCTATTCTCACTTGTGGGCGGGAACGATTAGAGTCGAAACATGTCTACCTTCGCACCCTCTTCGTCTTGGAAACCCTCCACCTGGCTGGCCCGCCTGATGCTGCTGATGGCTGCGGCCGCCTGGGGAGCCGGATACACCTTCGAAAAGGTTGCCATGGAGACCCTGACCGTGCGCTGGCTGATGGGCATTCGCATCCTCTGCGCCATCGTGATCATGACACCCTTTTTGCTGCCCAGGCTGCGCAGAACCGGGGCCATACATACCCTGGTGCCGGGACTGATCCTGGGAGTCAGTTACTGGGCGGCCTTCAGCCTGCAGATGATGGGGCTGACCACCATCGCTCCGGGCCGGAACTCCTTCCTGACGGCCACCTACTGCATCTTCGTGCCCTTCCTGGTCTGGATCATGGCCCGCCGACGGCCGGCCCTGCGGCACTTCGTCGCGGCCGCCATCTGCATCCTGGGCGTGGCTCTGATCTCGCTGCCGGCCCAGGGCGGGGGACAGGGGCTGGCTCTGAGCACCGGCGACCTGCTGACCCTGGCCGGCGCCCTGCTCTACGGGATCAACCTGGTGATCACCGGGTTCCTGACCAAGAAGTTCGACGCCCCCACGCTGACCTATCTGGAGCTGCTCTTCGGCGGCATTCTCTTCCTGGTCTGCGCGCTGATCTTCGATCCCTTGCCCACTGCGGCCGACTTCACACCCTCGACCCTGGGCTCCATGATTTATCTGACGCTGATCTCGACCCTGATGGCCCAGAACTTTCAGAACATCGCCTTCTCCAGGGTCCCCGCCGCCCAGGGCTCGCTGATCCTGTGCTCGGAGAGCCTGTTCGGCATGCTGGTCTCGGTCCTGGTCCTGCACGAGGAGCTGACGGCCACCCATCTGCTGGGCTTCGCCATCATCTTCGCCGCCATCATCCTATCCGAGGTCAGGCTTCACCCCCGCCGGCTGTCGAGGGATTCCTGAGCAGCCGGATCCTCCCGGTAGGCTGTTCCGGGCAAGAGGTCGTAGGGCATCTGCCGCTTGATCAGGTAGAAGACCAGCAGGAGCAGGGCCAGGATGCGCGTCGCAGTCTGAACCTTGCCGGTCCAGGGGCCGAAGACGGCCAGGATGACTGCGGTCCGGAACAGATAGAAGAGGAAGCGGGACCAGCCATGCCGCTGCTTGGTTTCGACGGTCATGTGGGTGAAGGTGGCGCCCAGCGTCCGTCCCCGGCGGGGCAGGGGGATGAGCAGTTCAAAGATCAGCAGCATGGCCAGATCCACCACGGTCCCGAACACATCCAGAGCGGATGGGGCGATCAGCAATCCGCCAAAGCGGTAGTGACCATCCAGCTGATAGGTGCCCAGGCGATGGACCGCATAGGTCACGCCCATCCCCAGAGACAGGGACAGGATGGTGGCCAGAAGCAGATCCAGAGCCAGGGAGACGGCACGGTGTATGAACCCGGGGTTGGTGACCAGCTGGGCAGCGTCAGCCTGACGGGTGGGAACGAGCTTGTTGGCCGCCATGGCCACCAGGTAGCCGATCAGAGCGCCTGAAGTGTTCCAGATCAGGTCGTCCACGTCGAAGAGACGGTAGGCGCAGCCCACGATGCCGAACACCCCGGTCAGTTGGGCCGTTTCGATGAAGAGGGAGACCAGGAAGGCAACCGGCAAGGCCAGGATGAAGCGCCAGCGGAAGACCCGCCCCATGATGAAGCCCAGGGGCAGGAAGAAGGCCACATTGAGCAGAATCTGCAACATGGCCATCCGACCGCCTGTGCTCAGGTCGGTCAGGAACTGCAGGGGGTTGAGCTGGGGGGTCAGATGATGGGTGGCGCAGAAGGCGGCACGGTCGTCGGGCATGGGCCAGAGGGTGAAGAAGACCAGGGCCAGCAGATATAAGACGGTCAGGTAGGCCGCCATGGCTGCTGTCAACCGGAGCCGGTGATAGCGGTTGTAGATCAGGGCAAGAATGGGCAGGGTCAGGATCAACGAGGCCAGGGGCCAAAAGACCAGAGATATGCCGAAGGAGCCGCTGAAGTAGTCCAGGTATGTCGAGAGCACAATTCCAGTTTAAATCGCGCTTAAGGCTATCGACCGATTGACTGCGCCAACGAAGAGCTCAGTCGTCGCCCAGGGTTATGTGGATGCCGCCAACCAGGGAGCTGACCAGGTTGTAGAGAAAGGCGAAAATGGTGACCAGAGCCACTACTATGACGATCTCGAAGATAGAGAAAATGGTCACCGAGCTCAGGACCGTCCCCAGGCTCAGCACCTGGCCCAGGTCGAAACCACCCGCATCCAGGCCTGTCTTGGAGATGACCTGGGTCAGATTGTCAAAGAGCCCCATAGCGTTGAGCAGAATCCAGAGCAGGGCGGCGGCCACCACCTGAATGATGGCCCCGGCGATGGACAGCAGGAAGGTGACCTTGGCCACCGACCAAGGTTCCAACCGGGTCAAGGACAGCTGCATGCGCCGGGCCCGAGGCACGTGAGGACGCGTTGTCGAAGGGGCTTTGACCGGAGCGGCAGCCGAAGCTGTGGTTCTTGCGGAGCGCCCTGCTGCCGTCCGGCCGGCAGCAGAAGCCGGGGGAGTGGCCGATGAGGGTTGGCGGGACTCGCCCTTTTCGGATTCATCAGCCTTGGTCTTGCCGGTTTTAGGCTTTGCTGTACCCTTCTTACCGGTACCGGCCTTGGCCTGCTTCTGATCATCCTGGCTCATGGGCACTCCTTGATCCTTGCATTCACCAGTCCGCGCACACCGCCGCAGGACCTGCACAACTTCTTACGAGGCTACCAGTCTTGTCAGACTGGTAGCGGACCTGCTCAGTCCTCTTGGGCCAGACCTTGGCCGTCGCCGGTTCCGGTGGTGGCGATGGGCTGATCCTTGGCCGCCAGGGGAGCGGCAGGAGCCAAGTCAGCCTGACCGCCATTCTCCTCCTGGTCGTCACGCTCGGCATTGCGGGCGATGGAGAGGATCTCATCGCCCTTATCGGGCTTGGCCAGAGTGACTCCCTGGGTGTTGCGGCCGGTCCGCTTGACCTCGGCCACATCGGAGCGGATGACCTTGCCGGACTTCATGATGGCCATGATCTGATCGTCCTCGTTCACCACCAGGGCGCCGACCAGGGATCCCCGGCCCTCCACCATGGCAATGGCCTTGACGCCGTAGCCGTTGCGGCCCTGCAGGCGGTACTCGCTCAGGGCAGTCCGCTTGGCAAAGCCTTCATCGGTGACCACCAGCAGATCATTCCCGGACTCCTTGGCGATCACGTCCATGCTCAGCAGTTCATCGCCGGGGCGGAACCGCATGCCTTGGACGCCGGCGGTCTGCCGTCCCATGGGCCGCAGGGTGGAGTCGTCGGCCGGGAAGCGCACGCTCATGCCCTTGCGGGAGACCAGGATGATCTCATCGTCGGCATTGCAGAGGGCGGCACCCACCAGCTCATCGCTCTGGGGGACCTCTTGCCCGTCCTCGTCGGTGACGGTGCCCAGCTCCATCAGCCGCACGGCGATCAGGCCGCCCTGGCGGGGCGAATCATACTCGGTCAGGCGGGTCTTCTTGACCCGTCCGGTCCGGGTGGCCAGGACCAGATAGTCGGCATCGTCATAGTCGTGCAGGGAGAGGACCTGTTCGATCCGCTCGCCCGGGCCCAGCTGGAGCAGATTGGCTACATGCTGTCCCTTGGAGTCGCGGGAACCCTCAGGCAGCTCATAGGCCTTGAGCCGATACACCCGGCCCTTGTTAGTGAAGAAGAGCAGCCAGTTGTGGGTGCTGGTCAGGAAGAAGTGGTCCACCACGTCGTCCTCGCGCAGCCTGGCTCCGCGGATGCCCTTGCCGCCACGGTGCTGGGCCCGGTACTCGTCGGCCTTGGTCCGCTTGACGAAGCCGGAGTGGGTGACGGTGACCACCACCTGCTCGTCGGCGATCAGGTCCTCCACGTTCATCTCGCCTGAGTAGGGGACGATCCGGGTCCTCCGCTCGTCACCGTACTTGTCGACGATCTCGTCCAGCTCATCGCCCACGATGGTGCGCTGGCGCTCGGGGTGGGCCAAAATATCGTTGTAGTCGGCGATCTTGCGCATGAGATCCTCATGCTCGTCCAGGATCTTCTGCCGTTCCAGGGCGGCCAGACGGCGCAGCTGCATGGCCAGGATGGCATCGGCCTGGACCTCGTCCACATCCAGCAGCTCCATCAGGCCAGTGCGGGCCGTCTCCACGTCCTTGGAGGCGCGGATCAGGGCGATGACCTGGTCGATCATGTCCAGGGCCTTCAGATACCCCTGCAGGATGTGGTCGCGATCCTCGGCTTCCCGCTTCAGATAGCGGGTGCGCCGCTCGACCACATCCAGCTGGTGGTCCACCCAGTGGCGGATGAAGGCGTCCAGGCTCAGGGTCCTGGGGACCCCGTCCACCAGGGCCAGCATGTTGGCCCCGAAGGTCTGCTGCAGCTGGGTGTGCTTGTAAAGGTTGTTGAGGACCACCTTGGGCACGGCATCGCGCTTGAGCACCAGGACCAGGCGCTGGCCGGTACGGCCCGAGGTCTCATCGCGCATGTCGGCGATACCTTGAATCTTGCCGTCGCGCACCGCCTCGCGGATGGAGGAGGCCAGCCGGTCGGGGTTGACCTGGTAGGGCAGCTCGGTGACCACCAGGCACATCCTTCCGCGGATCTCCTCGGTGTTGACCACGGCCCGCATGGTGATCAGGCCGCGTCCGGTCCGGTAGGCCTGCTCGATGCCCTTGTGGCCCAGAATGGTGGCGCCGGTAGGGAAGTCCGGTCCCTTGATGATGGCGATCAGGGCGTTGAGCAGCTCCTCCTTGGAGGCCTCGGGATGCTCCAGTGCCCAGTGCACGCCCTTGGATACCTCGCGCAGGTTGTGCGGAGGGATGTTGGTGGCCATGCCCACGGCGATGCCGGCTGATCCATTGACCAGCAGGTTGGGGAAGCGGGAGGGCAGAACCGTAGGCTCCTGGGTTTTCCCGTCGTAGTTGGGGATGAAATCGACCGTGTCCTTGTCGATGTCGCGCACCATCTCCATGGCCAGGGGGGCCATACGGCACTCGGTGTACCTCATGGCGGCCGCCGGGTCGTCGCCGGGGGAGCCGAAGTTGCCCTGGCCGTCCACCAGCGGGTAGCGCATGGACCAGGACTGAGCCAGACGCACTATGGTGTCATAGATGGCCGCATCGCCATGGGGGTGGTACTTGCCCATGACGTCGCCCACCACGCGCGAGCACTTGTTGTAGCCGCGGTCGGGCCGGTATCCGCCGTCGTACATGGCGTAGATGACCCTGCGGTGGACCGGCTTCATGCCGTCGCGGACATCGGGCAGGGCCCGCTCCACGATCACGGACAGGGCGTAGGACAGGTAGGATTCCCGCATCTCCTGCTGGAGGTCGATGGGCTGAATCCGCTCGCCCTTAAGGAGGCCGTAATCGGTGTTGTCCATCTCCTGGGGGCTGAGCGGCTCGCGGGACCCGTCGGGCAGGTTGAGGCCGTCCTGGTCCGGGCTGTTGTCATTGTTGTTATCGTCTGCCAAAATCGATCCTTAGCTCAAATGGTGAAAAGGGGAGGCTTCCGTCTCAGGCGTCGATGAAGCGGGCGTCGTGGGCATTGCGTTGGATGAACAGACGCCGAGGTTCGACCTCGTCGCCCATGAGCATGGTGAAGGTCTCGTCGGCCTGCTCAGCGTCATCGATGCGGATCTTCTTGAGGATGCGGTGATCCGGATCCATGGTGGTCTCCCAGAGCTCCTGGTAGCTCATCTCGCCCAGACCCTTGTAACGCTGGATCCCTTCGCCCTTGGGCAGCTGTCGGCCGGAGGCCTTGCCCTCGGCCAGGACCCTGTCGCGCTCGGCGTCGGTGTAGACGAAGCTGTGGGGCCCCTTGGTCCACTTGAGCCGGTAGAGCGGGGGCATGGCCACGTAGACGTAGCCAGCCTCGATCATGGGCCGCATGTAGCGGAAGAAGAGGGTCAGATTCAGGGTGGCGATGTGGGCGCCGTCCACATCGGCGTCGGCCATGATGATGACCTTGTGGTAGCGCACCTTGTCGATGTTGAAGTCCTCGCCGTATCCGCCGCCCACAGCCGTGATCAGGGATTCGATGGTGTCGGACTTCATCATGCGGTCCAGACTGGCCCGCTCCGTGTTGAGGATCTTGCCGCGCAGGGGCAGGATGGCCTGGGTCATGGGGTTGCGCCCCTGGATGGCCGAGCCGCCTGCGGAGTCGCCCTCCACGATGAACAGCTCGCACTCCTCGGGGTCGCTGGACTGGCAGTCCTTGAGCTTGTCGGGCATGCCGGCCGTCTCGAAGATGGACTTGCGACGGGTGTTCTCGCGGGCCTTCTTGGCCGCGATCCTGGCCCGGGAGGCCTCCATGGCCTTCTGGATGATGGACTTGGCCTCGCCGGGGTGGGCGTCGAACCAGTCGCTCAGCCTCTCGGTCATGACCCGCTGGACGAAGGTCTTGGCCTCGGAGTTGCCCAGCTTGGTCTTGGTCTGGCCCTCGAACTGCGGATTGGTCAGCTTGACGGAGACCACGGCGGTCAACCCCTCGCGCACGTCATCGCCCGAGAGGTTGTCATCCTTGTCCTTGAGGATGTTCTTGTCCCGGGCGTAGCGGTTGATCATGCTGGTCAGAGCTGCACGGAACCCCTCTTCGTGGGTGCCGCCCTCGGTGGTCGCGATGGTGTTGGCGAAAGTGTGGACCGACTCCGAGTAGGCGGTGGTCCACTGCATAGCCACCTCGGCGGAGATGCCCAGCTTCAGGTCCTCGGCCTCGAAGTCGATGACCTCAGCCTCCACAGGCGTGGCCTTCCTGACCTTGACCAGATAGTCCACATAGTCCTTGATGCCGTTGGCATACTGGTAGCTGACGGACTGGCCCTTCTGCTCAGGGGTCTGCTCCTCGCCCGCCACCTCGTCACCGGCCTGGTTGTTGGGGCGCAGATCGGTCAGGGTGATTCTCAAGCCCTTGTTGAGGAAGGCCATCTGCTGGAAACGGCTGCGCAGAGTCTCGAAGTCGTAGACCGTAGTCTCGAAGATTTTGGGATCGGCCCAGAAGGTCACCGAGGTGCCGGTGCCCTCGTCCGGCCCCATGGCCTGATCCTTGGATAGGGGAGCCGTGGGCTTCTGATTGCGGAAGCTCTGATGCCAGTGGTAACCCTGACGGCGCACCTGGACGTCGATCCGGGTGGACAGGGCGTTCACCACGGATATGCCCACGCCGTGCAGGCCGCCTGAAACCGCGTAGCCGCCGCCGCCGAACTTGCCGCCGGCATGCAGCTTGGTCATGACCACCTCGACGCCGCTCTTGCCCTCGCCCGGCACCTCGTCCACAGGTATGCCACGGCCGTTGTCGTCCACCCGGATGCCGTTGTCGGGCAGGATGGTGACTTCAATATGGTCAGCGTACCCGGCCAGGGCTTCGTCGACCGAGTTGTCGACGATCTCGTAGACCAGATGATGCAGGCCCCTGGGACCTGTAGAACCGATGTACATACCGGGACGGACGCGAACAGCCTCCAGCCCCTCCAGCACTTTCAGATCGCTGGCGTCATAGTGTTCGGGGGAGAGCGAGTCATCCAGCTGCGCGTCGTCCAGCTGATCCTGGCCCGTCATGCCGTCATCCTGAGGCTTGTCCTCCTCATGCTCCCGGCCCTCTTGCGGGGTCCGGGACGGGTCAGTGTTGAGATCTGCCACGGATAGTCCTTTCTGCACCCCCATGGTCGCCCACTGACGACAAAGCAGCTTCCGTTCGTGGTCGAGCGGGGGATCGAGTCATGGTCACCAGGTTCCAAATCGTCCATAAAGGGGCCTTGGAAGCGTTTGACCCTATAACCTATAGATTACCAGCGCTAGGGGACTTTAGGCTGACAGAAAGCTGGGAAGACGGTATCCGCAGATTATGGGCTCACCCGTAGGTGTCGCGCACGCCTCGGCCCGGCGGATCGAACCGTGAACGGCGAAAGCTGTAGTTGTGGGGGCCGGTCACCCGGATCTGCTTGACCGGCATGCCCAGCCGCTTGACAATGGTCGCCTTGAGCTGGGGGACCAGGTAGGTCAGCTGGGTGGCCCAGACTGTGGTCTGCGCCTGGATGGTCAGCACGCACTCCCGGTAGGAGACCACTCTCGAATGAGCTGCGATGCCGGGGCCCACCACACTGTCCCACTGGTTGCGCAGCCGGGCCACCTTCAGATGGCTGGTCCACCCGCTCCCGGCAGCCAGGCTGGTCACCACTCCTCCCAGTTTGGCTGGGTCACGGCCTGGCTTTCCGAATGCATACCAGGCCTTGCGGGAGTTGTCCTCCCGCTGCCGACGAGTGGCCGCCCGTCGTGTGCAACCCTCGAAGACCAGGGCCGGCAATCGACGCTGGTCCAGGTGCAGAGCCTCAACCATGGGCGCCTTCATGACAGGTCGTTCCCCTCTGGCACATCCTTCGTATCCGAGTCGTCATGAGCCGTCCCTCTGGTTCGACGCAGATCCTGCATGGCACTGGCGATGGCCGGATCCTGAGCGGCCGGATCGGATGGTTGCACAGGCCTCAACCTGGACACATCCACCAAGCTGGCACCCTGCAGGGAGGGGATATCGCTGTCGGCGGCCACAGTGATCAGCACCTGGTCCTGCTGGCGGGCAAAGTCCAGGATCTGATCCCTGCGGCCCCGATCCAACTGGGCGAAGACATCATCCAGAATGACGATCGGCTCCAGGGCGCGACGATCCTTGACCACCTGCAGCAGAGCCAGCCTCAGAGCCAGGGCCAGGGTCCACATCTCACCGTTGGAGGCGAACTCCCTGGCAGGCATGCCGTTGAGGGTGAAGGCCAGATCATCGCGCTGGGGGCCGATCAGATTGGTGCCCCGGGCCACTTCTCCCGGGTATATCCGCTGAAAGTGACGACTGACGGCTTCGGCGACCTCGGGACCGGTCTGCCCATCGGGTCCTATCTCCTCCAGGGAGGGCCGGTAGGTCAATCGAGCATCCTGATCAGGGCCTGCCAGCCGACCATACAGATCACTGAAGGGCTGGTCCAGAGCCTCTACCAGAGCCGCCCGTCGTCGGCTCAGATCCAGCCCCGTGCGAATAAACTGCCCAGTCCATACCTCTAGGCCGGACAGGGCTGCGTCACGCCCGTCACCCGAGGGGTCGCGGCCCGCCTGGGAGAGCTGCTTGAGCAGGGCGGCGCGCTGCCTGGCCACATGGCGAAAATCCTGCCGAACCTGGAAGTAGTCGGCATCGAGCTGGCTGCCGGCCTGGTCCAGCACGGCACGCCTGGCTGCCGGCTCTCCGGAGACCATCAGCTGATCCTCGGGGCTGAAGGTCACGCAGGGCACCCGGCCCACCAGGTCACGCTGATAGAGGGAAGGCCCGCCGTTGATTCTTCCCCGGTTGGCCCCCTTGGCGGCAATGGTCAGCTCATAGTCGGTGGCGGTCCCGTCCTGCTCCAGCCTGGCCCTGACAGTGGCCTTGGACTGCCCACGCTCTACCAGGGGCAGCGAGGATGAGGCCCTATGGCTGCCGCCGGTGGACAGAACCTCGATGGCCTCGACCAGGTTGGTCTTGCCCAGGCCGTTGCGTCCCTCCAGAATGGTCACTCCGGGCTCCAGATCGAGGACGCAGTGCTCCCAGGAACGGAAGTGATCCAGAACCAGACGGGAGATGTGCACGGCGATCGTTCCTCGAACCTGCCCGGGTGTCAGTTGTTGAAACGCATGGGCACCAGCAGGTAACGGTAGTCCATGGACTCCTCGGAATCCTGCTCCTGCTGGCCGTTGAACTCCACGGCCTTGACCGCCGAGGTCATTTTGATACGGACAAAGGGCTCGGCGATGGCGCCCAGCCCGTCGATCAGATAGCTGGGATTGAAGGCCACCGTGATGTCTTCGCCATCCAGATCCGCCTGCAGAACCTCATGGGCCTGTGCCTCGTCAGCCGTGCCTGCGCTCAGTGTCACCTCGTTGCCGGAGAAGACCATGCGAATGGGGGCATTGCGTTCGGCAACCAGGGCCACGCGCTTGATGGCGTCGATCAGATCCTGCCGGGCGATGACCGCCTGGATGGGGTACTCGTCCGAAAAGAGACGGTCCACGGCCGGAAATTCCCCGTCAATCAGCTGGGTGGTGGATATCTTGCCGGCGTTTTCCACGCCCATGATGGTGGGGTTGTCAGCCTCGTAATCCATGGTCACGTTCTGGTGCTCGTCGAGGGAGCGGGCGATGTCCCGCAGCAGAGAACCGCGGATCAGCATCGATGCGGAGAAGTCGGCGTCGCGAGGAGTCCAAGTGAAGCTCGAACGGGACAGCCTGAAACGGTCAGTGGCGGTCATGACCACCTTGTCCCCAGCGATTTCGGTTTTTACGCTAGTCAGGACTGGCCGGCTTTCTTCCCGGGAAACAGCGACGATGGATTGGGAGATGGATTGGATAAAGGTCTCAGCATCCACCTGGCCCATGGGTTCGGGAACGGCAGGAAGGTCGGGATACTCGCTGTCAGGCATCAGCTGCAGGGAAAAAGTGGATTTGCCCGAAGTGATGGTCATCTTGGATCCCTCGGTTGATAGGTAGGTCTTCTCCGAGGGCAGTGATTTAGTGATGTCCGCTAGAAGTTTGCCCAATACCAGAGCCGTTCCGGATTCGTCGATGCCTGCCTCGATGTGGTTTCTCGCCGAAACCTCGTAATCGAAAGCAGAGAGCTTCAATGTTCCGTCAGAGGCTTCCATTCTCACGCCCGCCAGAATCGGCGAAGCCGGTCGGGAGGGGATGATGCGGGTGGTCCAAGCCACCGCATCCGAGAGTGCGGATGAATTCACTTCTACTTTCATGGGAGCCTTCTTGTCGATGAATGAACTGGACTCATTCTATCGAATAGGCCAGGGGATGTGGTTGGAGTGAGGAAGTGTGCTTGAATATGACGATGACTGTTGCATAAATATACATAGAGTCATCGTAATAAGCCCGGTGGATGGTGTGGATAAGTTTCCAAATCCTTGCAATGCGGTGGATATACCTCACCCAGGTGCTGTGGATAAGTGGTGAGATCGATGTGACTAAAAAGCCAAATTATCCACAAGGGCGGATTTTTGCTGAGTTATCCACAAAAGTATGGTGGTTATTCGCTAAAGATCCACCACTTGTCCCCGGAAAATCGGTGGGTTATTCCCAAGGTTTGCCCACATCTGGGGATAAACAGGTGGATATCTTTTTCTGTCGATCCACACCGGTTCCTGCGTGTCGCATCAGTTCTGAGGCTGCTTGAGCCGGACCGTCAGCTCCATGACGTAGTTGTAAATCTCCCGCTTTTCCTGCATCTCATTGGAGATGCGCGTATAGGCATGCATGACTGTGGTATGGTCGCGGCCGCCGAAGACCTCGCCAATGTCTACCAAGGACATGCTGGTCATTTCCCGGGCCAGATACATGGCGATCTGGCGGGCCAGGGCGATGTTCTTGGTGCGCGTACGGCCGACGATATCGTCAAAGGTCAGATGGAAGTACTTGGCCACCTGGGAGATGATGTCGGTGGGCTTGATTTCTACGTCCGTGGAGAAGAAGTCCTGCAGGGTCTGTTCAGCCAAGGCCGTGGTGACTGGCTGGTTATTGAGGCTGGCCACGGCTGTGACACGAGTCAGAGCCCCCTCAAGCTCTCGGATGTTCTCGGTGAAGCGTTCCGCGATCAGATCCAGGACCTCGTTGGGAATGCTGACCCCGTTCATGGAGGCCATCATTCTCAGGATGGCCACCCGGGTCTCCCGGTCTGGCGGCTTGACGTCCACGGTCAGGCCCGAGTCGAAGCGCGAGATCAGTCGCGATTCGAAGCCTTTCAGATTCTTGGGGGCCACGTCCGAGGCGATGACGATGCGCTTGTTGGCGTCGTGCAGGGCATTGAAGGTGTGGAAGAACTGGTCCAGGGTGGCTTCCTTGCCCCCCAGGAACTGGATGTCATCGATAAGGAGCACATCCACCTGCCGGTAGCGGCGGTTGAATTCTGCGATCTGGCCCGAGCCTTGGGTTGAGTTCTGCAGGGCGTCGATGAACTCGTTGGTGAATTCCTCCGAGTTGACGTACCGGACCTTGAGCGAAGGATCCTTAACCAGGGCATAGTTGCCAATGGCGTTGAGCAGATGGGTCTTGCCCAGACCTGAGCTGCCATAGATGCACAGGGGATTGAAGTCCTGGCCCGAGCCTTCGGCCACGGCCAGGGCCACGGTCCGCGCGAAGCGGTTGGAGTCGCCTGGGACAAAGGTATCGAAAGTGGCGTTCTTGTTCAGATGAGTCTGCGGATCGCGCTCCACCCGGTTCTGGCTCATGGGGAAGCGAGGCACGGTAAAAGCGGGCCGCGACGTTGTCCGCTCGGCCTCGGCCTGCTGATCGGCATCGGCGCTGGCCGTGGACCTTGTAGCAGGGGAGGACTCGGACAGCTCGGCCTGCATGTCCAAAGTCATGGGCACGTAGGTGCCCTGATGGAAATCATTGGCCGAGACGATCGGGGTTTTGGCGGTCCCTGCGGTCTCAGGCCTCCAATTTGAACGGGTCTCTGTGTCGGAGGAGGATCGGCCGGTGCTGTTCTGGCGCTGGTAGTCGCCGTATGGATCGTGGGCTGGGCCGGGGACCTGACGGAACTCGCCGCTTCCCGGGGCGGAGCCAGCCATGGCGGATGCGCGTTGGTCGTTCTGTTGGTCGGCAGCCATCTGCTTGGCCATCTGCTCAGGGTAGACGATTTTGATGGCCGGGAACATTTCCTGATTGGTGACCAGTTGCAATGCGCTGAGGACAGGCTGGCTGAGCGGTCCCTGAATAGCTTCCTGGGTGGCCTTGGAGGAGACACGCAGAACGATGGTGGTGCCGAAGACCGCCTCGGGGGTGATGTCTTCAAGCCAGCCCTTGTCCCTGGAGGTCAGCGAACTGCTGTAGCGGAGCACCTGCAGGACCGCATCCCAGATTCTCTTGGCCTGGGCAGCGGCATCCAGCGGATCCTGCGCCAT